>CALANV010000016.1 GCA_937926175.1 uncultured Rhodospirillales bacterium
CAGCGCTCGGCTGGACAGCCAAGATTCCGCTCAAGGAAGGCCTCAAGCAGGCCTATGACTGGTACGTCCGGAACGTCGCCGAAGCCGCGTAAGGCGGCCGCAGCACCCGTTCCGGGCATTATTGGCGGGGGCGGTCCCGGGACCCGCATCGCACGGGTTGCGACGATCCGTCCGAGCGCTTATGTTCGCCGCCTCGATTCCCGACGTGCTGGGGCGTGGCCAAGCGGTAAGGCAGCGGTTTTTGGTACCGCGATCCCTGGTTCGAATCCAGGCGCCCCAGCCATCCGAATCTGCCGGTACGTAACGACCGGTATTCGGTTGCGCCGGTCGTGAGTTCGGCGCCGAAAGCGGATTCAGCGGCCCGTTCCGTCCTTGCAATTCATGCGACTTATGCGACGCCGGTGCCCCGGCTCGTGGGCGACGTCGCGTATGACGTCCAGGGGATCGTCGCACAGGTGCAACCGGTCGCAGCCGACATGCGCAATCGCCGCCGGGCAGGATCCGGAAGTCGCATCCTGAGATGCGTGGCATGACGAGCTGTCGTTTGGGTCGATATCAGGAATCCGCGGCTGTTTCGCCACGACCGCGCCAACGGCGAAACGCGAGTTGCGACTTGCGACGTTGTGCGAATCCATCGGCGCGTATCGGTCTTTCGGCGGTCGATCTTGCGCGTGATCCGTTCTCGGGCACGTTCTGGCGATCGAGCCCGGCGTCCACGGCCTAGCCGCGGTCGAGTTCGCCGGCGGGTTGCCGTCATCGTAGCCGTTTCAGTTTCCGTAGCTGCAGCGCGTCCTCGCTTTCGGAGAGGTCCGGCCGTTCGCGTATTCGTTGGGGCAGGGACCACCTGCGCGGGTGGTCGGGGATCCGCTCCCCGGAAGTGAGCGGAGGCGCTGGCAGCAATTAAGAATAGCCTTCCCGAGAAACGGAACCGCCGGACCGGCTCGTCGTTCTGTTGCTTGCGAGGCAGTTGCGGCAGCGCCATTTCGCGCCTCCAGGCAGTCGTGACTGCATCCTGTCTCCGTGGTGACAGGGCCGGCGTCATCTTCCCCTCCGGTGGCGCCGGCTTTCTGTTTTTTTGCCCTGGCCCATCGCATACGGCGCCGGGGGAACGGCCCCGGAACGCCTCCGTTAGCCACGGTCAGGTACAAGCGCTGCAACGTTGCCGCGCTTCCGGTAAGATGCGGCACGCAAACGGCGGAGGTTCCGATGTTCGGCCGACGTCTCCCGCTCGTTCGACTGCTCGGGTTCGAAATCCGCTTCGATCTGACTTGGCTGATTCTCCTGGCCCTGATCGTGTGGTCCTTGAGCGCCGGTTATTTCCCGGCGAGCTACCGCGATCTTCCGGCGGGAACATACTTTTGGATGGGCGTTCTCGGCGCGATCGGTCTCGTTGTCTCGATCGTCGTGCACGAACTCGCGCATTCGGTGATCGCCCGGCGCTTCGGCATGCGGATCCATGGCATCACGCTGTTCGCCTTCGGCGGGGCCGCCGAGATGGCGGAGGAGCCGCCGACGCCGACGGCCGAGTTCTGGATGGCGATCGCCGGGCCGGTGACGAGCCTCGTCGTCGCGGCGCTGTTCTATGGACTCGGACTTGGGTTCGAAGCGATGGCGGCGCCCGAGGCGCTGACCGCCGTGATCTCCTATCTTGCCGGAATCAACGTCATCCTGGCGCTCTTCAATCTCATGCCCGCGTTTCCGCTCGACGGCGGACGCGTGCTGCGCGCCATCCTGTGGGGCTGGCGCCAGGATCTCCGCTGGGCGACGCGGATCGCCGCCACGATCGGCGGCGGCTTCGGCCTCGGTCTCATCGTGCTCGGCGTCCTGAACGCCGTCATGGGCAATGTCGTGGGCGGTATGTGGATGGCGCTGATCGGGCTGTTTCTGCGCGCCGCGGCCGCCAACTCGTACCAGCAGCTCGTTGCGCGTGACGTCCTCAGCGGCGCATCGGTTTCGCACTTCATGTCGCGCGATCCCATTGTAGCACCTGCGGAGGCGCGCGTCGCCGAGTTGATCGAGGATTACTTCCTGGGGCGTTATCTCAAGGCCGTACCGGTCGTCGATGACGGCCGCGTGGTCGGCATCGTCGACGTGCGCGCGGCCAAAACCGTGCCGCGCGATGCCTGGCACGAACGCCGGATCGTCGAGATCATGACGCCGCTGTCGGCAGAGAATACGATCGCGCCCACCGCCGATGCGGCATTCGCCCTGGATGCGATGCGACGCACCGGCAATGGCCGACTGCTCGTCATGGAGGGACATCGCCTCCTCGGCATCGTGTCGCTCAAGGATATGCTGCGCGTGTTGAGCCTGCGCCTCGACTTCGAGGAAGCGCTTCCCGCGCGCGACGGCCGCACGCGTCGGGACTGGACGCATCGTCCGATCTGAGGTCGTGCTTCAGCGCAAGTACCCGCGCTGCGGGCGAGAGTGAACGCAATCTGTCGTGAAGTCGTCGTCAGCGGCCTTCGCGCCGCCAGGCGAGGACGAGGGCGCCAAGTGCCAGTGCAAACAGCGCCAGGCTCGGCACCAACGGCACCTGCATGACGCCCGTGACGACATAGTCGCCGTTCGCACGGAAGCCGATCCAGCCGCTTCCGACCGGGCTGCGGCCGCCGGCATCCCGATCCGGTCGCACGCGCCGGATATCGGGCTGGCCGTCGCTGAGCCACAGGATATGGCCTCCCGATGCGACGACGATCGGCTTGGCGACTTCTTCGGTCGTCCGCACGTCCGCCATTTCGATCGGGTTCAGCGCCCCCACCGCCGCCAGCGCGATCTTGACGCCATCGGTAACGTGATAGAGGCCGGGCTCCTCCACCTCGAGGCGTCCCGTCGAACGGCCGCCGCGGCCTTCGGTCAGGCTTACCGTGCGCGTTTCGCCGCTCGGGGTCGTCACGGTGACGGTGCCGCCGCCCGGCTCGAGCGAGCGGCGCTGGATTTCGATGATGTTGCCGCGGGCGGTCGCCTTCAGGTCGTTCTCCTCGAGCTCCGGCTCCTTCATCAACCAGTGCGCGATCCGCCGCAGCAGTTCGTCATGCGGTCCGCCGCCCTCGAAGCCACGCGCCCACAGCCAGATATGGTCGGACATGATCTGTGCGACGCGGCCTTCGCCGACACGATCGAGAATCAGCAGCGGCCGGTCGCCGACGCCCGACATCAGCACATGACCGCGGCGCAGCTCGGTATCGACATGCCGGAACCAGCGGCCCCAGCCGGGCTCCGGTGCTTCCGCACCCGGCAGATCGGCCGTCACGGGGTGACGGCGCCCGATGTCGCTCAGGTGCGGACGGAATCCCTGCTCGTATGTCATGCCGGTCGGCACGCCCGGCAGGATCTGGCCGATCGGCGAATTGAACAGGTTGCCCGGCCCGCTCAGGTTCGGTCCGGTCGCGACCAGCAGCGCACCGCCGCCGCGGACGTAGCGCACGATGTTGTCGAGATAGATCTGCGCCAGCACGTCGCGGCGGCGATAGCGGTCGAAGATGATGAGGTCGAACTCGTTCAGCTTGACCTCGAACAGTTCGCGGATCGGAAAGGCGATCAGCGACAGCTCGTTGACCGGCGTGAAATCCTGCGCCTCCGGCGGACGCAGAATCGTGAAGTGGATCAGGTCGACGGCCGGATCGGACTTGAGCAGGTTCCGCCAGGTGCGTTCGCCGGGATGAGGCTCGCCGGTGACGAGCAGTACGCGCAGCCGGTCGCGCACGCCGTTGATCGCGACGACGGCGCGGTTGTTCTCGAGCGTCAGCTCGTTCGGACCGGGTTCGACTACGATCTCGAACAGCGTTTGGCCGCCGTGCTCGAGCGTGACGTCGATCGTGTGGGGCATGCCGGTAGGAATGCGCAGGGTCTGCGGCTCGCCGCCGTCCCGCCGGATGTCGACGCGGGCGATGCTGCCGGGCACCTGTCCGTCGTCGATCTTCAGCGTCATCTGCATCGGCTTGCCGACGATGCCGTAGCTCGGCGCGTTCTCGATGATGAGGCGGCGGTCCTTCTCGTCGCGTTCGCCGGTCAGCAGCAGATGCACCGGGCCGACGACCTGATCCGAAATCTCGGCCGGAACATCGTGGATCTGCCCATCCGTGATGAACGCGGCGCCGGCAATGCGCGAGCGCGGCACGTCGGCGAGCGCACGCTCCATCGCCGCGAACAGACGCGTGCCGTCGCCATCCAGTCCGCCGCCGGCGCGCACGACCCGGACTTCGAGGTCCTTGTACTGCGACAGACGGGTGCGCATGTGCTCGACCGTGGCCTCGGTCCGGCGACGCCGCTCGCCGATGGACTGGCTCTTGGATTCGTCGACCACGATCACCGCGACGTCCGACAGCTGCTGCCGCTCCTCCAGCACCGCGTTCGGGTTCAGAAGCGCGAGCAGGAATCCCAGCACCGCAACCGTGCGCCACACCGCGCCGCGCGCCCGCATCCACCACGTGATCACGAGCACGACGAGCGCCAGCGCGGCGAGGCCGGCAAGGACCGGCCATGGCACGAGAGGGCCGAAGCTGATGGAGAGTTCGCCGAACGTCATCGCTGCAGCCGCTCGAGAATTGCCTCGACATGTACCTGATCGGCCTTGTAGTTGCCGGTCAGCGCGTACATCACGAGGTTGACGCCGAACCGGATCGCCATTTCGCGCTGTGCCTCACCGCCGGGCACGGTGGCGAAGATGGGCCGGCCGGACTCGTCGATTGCCCATGCGGCCGCCCAATCGTGCGCGCCGATGACGACCGAGGACACGCCGTCATTGACCCGTCCGTCGCCCAGCTCGACCCAGACCGGGCTACCGGTCCACCGGCCGGGAAACTCGCTGATCAGATAGAACGCCTTGGTCAGGACATGGTCCTCGGGGACAGGGGCCAGCGGCGCCAGATTGATCTGACGCAGGATCTCGCGGAGGCGGGCCGACGCGGCCCCGCGTATGTTCGGCCCCGCTTCGCCCTCGCGCGTGTCGAACAGGATCATGCCGCCGTTGCGCAGGTATTCGCCGACGCGGCCGATCGCCTGCGCGGACGGCTGCGGCGCCTGGGGCACGATCGGCCAGTAGATCAACGGGTAGAACCCGAGTTCGTCCTGCTCGGGGTCGATCTCGACGGGTGGCCCAGGGTCGACCGCGGTGCGGCGCGACAGCACGTTGCCGAGACCGGTGAGACCGAGGCGCGAAACGTCGTCGATCTCCGAAACACCCGTGCGGACATAGGCGAACCGGGTCGTAAGGGTCGCAAACAGGGCGGCCGCGTCGTCCGTGCCGGCGTTGCCGGTCGGCGGCGCTGCCGGCGTCTGTGCCCCGGCCGGCAGTGCCCCAAAGAGGGCAAGGACCACGATGGCGCCGGTGGCGGCGCGCCGCAACCACACGCCGCGCAGCGCGAGACTGACGAGAAGATCGGCAAGGGCGAGGATGAGGCCGAGGCTCAGGAGCCAGGGCCGGAAATCGACCTCGCGCGCCCCGCGATAGGCGCTGCGCTCGATGCCGGTCGGAAGATCGGCGAGCACCTGAAGACTCCTGACCGTGCCGGTGAGGTTGAGCGCCCGCCGCGCCGTTTCGGTTCCGTAATAGCCGGGTGGCGTTCGCGGGCTTGGTGTCGCCCGGTCGAACTCGGCGCCTGACAACGCGATCGCGGCGGGCGGCGGCGACTGCAGGCGCCCGAAACCGTCCAGGGTCGTCAGCGGCGGCAACATCGCATCTGGTGCCTGGCCCGCGACACCCTGGGAGAGATCGACGAGACGCTGCAGCATCTCGACGAACAGACCTGACATCGCCAGCGTCGACCACGACGGACTCGCCGTCGTGTGGACCAGGACGAGCCAGCCTTCGTCCCGCTTCGCTGCGGTCACCAGTGGGGTGCCGTCGGCAAGCCGCGCCCAGGTGTGGGAGGACAGCTCGAGCGTCGGCTCGGCCAGCACCTGCCGCGTCACCCGCACATCGTCCGGCACTTGCAGGCCGGCGAACGGACTTCCGGGCTCGAACGGTGCCAGCGCGACCGGCTGGGCCCAGGTCATCGCGCCGCCGAACGCGCGGCCGCCCCCGCCCCGGATCGGCACGGGAACGAAATCGTCGGCGCCCTCCGCCATGCGCGCGCCGGCGAAGCGGACGACGACGCCACCGCGCCGGACCCACTGGTCGAGCGCGTCACGGTCGGCATCGGCGAGTTTGCCGACATCGGCCAGCACGATGACGGCAAGCTCCCGTTTCAGAAGATCCTGGATGTTCCCGCTGCGGACCTCGCTGAACGGGTTCAAAGCGCGCTCGAGATAGTACGTGTCGGCGAGCAGCGGCTGCGAGGCTTCGACCGATCCCCCTGAGACGAGACCGACCGGTCGGCGCCGCCAGCGCTCGTCGAGCAGCACGACCGTGCTGGTCGAGGATTCGCCTTCGATGTCGAGCCGGGTGATGCGGTTGCGCAATTCGGTCGGCAGGACGATGCGTGCCGTCGCGTTCACCTCACCGGCGGCCCAGCGAAGTTCTTCGCGCGCGAGCAGACGGCCATCGTCGGCCGTCGCACGCAATGTCGCGACGGCGGGCTCGCCGGGCACCGCGCGGACGGCGGTCACGACGAGGCTGCCGGCGTCGTTGGTGGGCGGCAGAAGAAGGCGCGGCAGCACTTCGGGTGCATCGGCGACAAGCTGGACTGCGCCGATATGCTGGAGCTGTTCGAGGAACGCGAATGCATGTCCGTCGTCGATGCCGTCGCTCAAGTACGCGATCGAAGCCTGTGCCGGAAACGACACGCCCCGCAGCGCGGCAAGCGCTGCGCTCCGGTCGACCGGCCAAGGCTTCGGCGCCAGGGCCGCCGCCAGCGCCTTCGCCTCCGACGCCCGCATCAGGCGGCTCATGCGCGGCGGCTCGCCCGTAATCGTCGGGGCCGTCGTGAGGATCGCCACGGGCCGTTCCTCGCGCTCGGCGCGGTCGAGAAGGTCGGCGATCGCGGCCTGACGGGCCGGCCAGTTGCGCGCGGCAGCCCAACCGTCGTCGACGACGAGCACCAGCGGCCCGTTCCCGGCAAGCCTCGCCCCGGGATTGGCGAGCGGATGGGCCAGCGCCAGGATCACGAGGGCCGCGATCAGCAGGCGCAGCAGAAGCAGCCAGAGCGGCGTCTGGGCCGGGGTTTCTTCCTTGGGTTGGAGCGCGAGCAGGAGCTGGACCGCAGGAAACCGTGTGCGGCGCGGCGCGGGCGGGGTCACGCGCAGCAGCCAGTAGAGAATCGGCAGTGCCGCGAGCGCGACCAGCCACCAGGGTTGCAGGAAGGCGAAGCTGGTAAACAGCGTACTCACCGCGACACTCCGCGCGTCTGCGACATGGCGACGAAAAGGGCGAGGAGTGCTGCTTGGGCGGGCCGATCCGTCCGGTGCGTCATGAAGCTCCATCCGACCGCGCGGGCGATGTCGCGCAGGCCCGACACGTGCGCGGCGACAAGCGATCTGTAATCGGTCCGAACGCTTTCGACGCGCGGAATGACGGCGACGCCGTCGGCCTCGAGCCCTTCGAAACGAACGCGGCCCGAGAACGGAAGATCCTCTTCGGCCGGATCCAGGACCTGCACGATGTGTCCCTTGACGCCATGGCCGGCTATGGCCCGTACGGTCCGATCGACGTCCGATAGCGGCGACAGGAAATCGCCCACCAGCACGACGTCGGCGTGGCGCGGAAGCGGCATTGCCGACGGCAGGCCGGTTTCGTCCTTGATGTTCTGCATTGCCTGCGCAAAGCGGGACAGCGCGGCGCGGCCGGAGCCGGGCGGTAATCCGCTGCCGATCATGCCCACGCGCTCGCCCCCGCGCATAAGCAGCGCCATGAGGCCGAGGGCGAGCAGGTCGGCGCGCTCCTGCTTTTCGGGCAGGGTGCGGCTCGACCGGTAGCGCATCGACGCCGAACTATCCCGCCAGATCCAGACGGTCTGGGCCGCTTCCCATTCGGTCTCGCGAATGAAGACACGGTCGCGCTTGCCGGTCTGACGCCAGTCGACGCGCTGCAGCGAATCGCCGGGTTCGTACTGGCGGAATTGCCAGAATGCTTCGCCCTGGCCGACGCGTCGGCGGCCGTGGACGCCTTGGGCGACAGTGGCGGCGACGCGCTCGGCGGCGACCAACAGGGGCGGCAGGCGGCTGGCAAGCTCTTCGGCCTGCTGTTGTGCCGCGACCGCATCTTTCATGCGATTGGCCACGGTTGCGACGCCGGCCGTCAGGCCAGGGGTTCACACAGGCGGTCGATTACCTTGTCCATCGTGATGCCGTCGGCCCGCGCGGCGAAGTTGAGTGCCATGCGGTGCCGGAGCACCGGATGGGCCAGGGCAAGAACGTCGTCGACCGACGGCGCAAGCCGTCCGTCCATCACCGCCCGTGCCCGCACGGCAAGCATGAGCGCCTGGCTTGCGCGCGGGCCCGGTCCCCATACCACGTGGCGCTTGACCTCGGGCACATCCGACGTTTCGGGACGGCCCGAACGGACAAGGCGCAAAATCGCATCGACCACGCTGTCCCCGACCGGCACGCGCCGGATCAGATGCTGCGCCGCCCGCAGTTCCGACGCGGTCATCGTCGGGATCGGCTTTTCATCGTCGACGCCGGTGGTGGCGATCAGCATGCGCCGCTCCGCCTCGATGTCCGGATAGGTGACGTCGATCTGCATGAGGAAGCGGTCGAGTTGCGCCTCCGGCAGGGGATATGTCCCTTCCTGTTCCAGCGGGTTCTGTGTCGCGAGCACGTGGAACGGCGTGGGCAGCTCGTGATACGCGCCGGCCACGGAGACGCGATGTTCTTGCATCGCCTGCAGCAGCGCCGACTGCGTCCGCGGGCTGGCGCGGTTGATTTCGTCGGCCATCAACAGCTGACTGAAGACCGGCCCGGGTATGAAGCGAAACGAGCGGCGCCCGGACTCGGTTTCCTCGAGCACCTCGGACCCCAGGATGTCGGCCGGCATCAGGTCCGGTGTGCACTGCACGCGCTTCGCCTCGAGCCCCAGCACGGTGCCGAGCGTCTCGACGAGGCGCGTCTTGGCCAGTCCGGGCACGCCGATCAGCAGGGCGTGACCCCCTCCGAGCAGCGTGATAAGAGAATTATCGATGACTTGCGTCTGCCCGAAAATGATGCGTCCGACTCTTTCACGGACCTGGCGCAGGCGTTCGCCAAGCGCCTCGACGGCAGAGACGAGATCGTCGGACGCAGGCGGCACGGGGGCGAAAGTCGGCTCGGGAGCGTTCAATGCAGCCTCTCTCACGTAAGTGAGTTCGTCACCGGCGATGATCAGACCTCCGTTCAGCGAACCAGACGTCGATCCCGCCGAGCTCGCGCAGCATCTGGATGCCCCCGGTGGCGCCAGCGTCGCCGACTCCCTTCATCCCGACGCGTCCGCGTGCGGCCATTTCGGCATTCGCATCGCGCGCGATGGCACTTGGTTTTATCACGGCTCGCCGATAACCCGCAAACCGCTGGTGAAGCTGTTTGCCAAGGTCCTGCGGCGCGAGCCGGACGGAAGTTACTGGCTCGTAACGCCGGTCGAGCGCGGCCGCATCGACGTCGAAGACGTCCCATTCACGGCGGTCGAGCTCAGGGTCGAGGGCGAGGGTCGCGATCAGCGCCTGATCTTTCGCACCAACGTCGACGACGAGGTCGTCGTCGGACCGGACCATCCGATCCGGGTCGCGGAGAATCCCGAGACGGGCGAGCCGGCGCCCTATATTCGGGTCCGCGACGGGCTGGAGGCGCGCATCCTGCGCTCTGTGTTCTACGAGCTCGTTCAACTGGGCGTGGACGCCACGCTCGAGGGGCAGCATATTTTCGGCGTGTGGAGCAACCGGCAATTCTTCCGGCTCGGTAACCTGTCATGACTCGGCCGAATCTCGCCCTGGCAGCCGAGCATGTCGCACAGCGCCTTCTGGCCGCGGCCTCGGATATCGGCCTGCGTCGCGCGGGCGTGCGGGTGCGGGGCGACCACGACCTCAATCCGGGGTTGACGGCGGGAAAGCCGCTTGTGCCGGCCGCGGTGCTGGTACCGATCATCGACCGTCCGAACGGGCTGACGGTCCTTCTCACGCGGCGCACGGATCATCTTCACGCGCACGCCGGTCAGATCAGCTTTCCCGGCGGACGCGTCGAGGAATGCGATGCGGATGCGGTCGGGTGCGCGCTTCGCGAAGCGGAGGAGGAGGTCGGCATTCCGCCGGACCGGACGCAGGTGGTCGGCCGGCTCGACACCTACCAAACGCGCACGGGATTCGAGATCGTGCCCGTGGTCGGCATCGTGCGGCCGCCGTTCACCTTGAAACCCGACACGTTCGAGGTCGCCGAGGTGTTCGAGGTGCCGCTCGGGTTCGTGCTCGATCCGGGCAACCATCAGCGCCACAGTCGTCGCGACGCCTACGGGGTCGAACGCGAGTTCTGGGTGCTGCCCTACGGCGACTATTACATCTGGGGCGCGACCGCAGGGATACTCGTGAATCTGTCGGAAGTGCTTCGCGGCTGAGCGACGTGCCGCCATGGGCCGAATCCTGCTCTTCTACGTTTTGCCGATCCTGCTGCCGACGCTTGCCTATCTCGCGTGGCTGGCGGTCGAACGCCGCCGCGTTGCGCAGGCCGACGGCACCGGGAAACGCCCCTGGCTGGACTTGTCGTGGCTGTCCCTGATGCTGCTCGGGATCGTGCTCGCGGTGGTGGCCGGCATCGTCATACGACTGACCACCGTCAGCGGAACGCAGGGCGTCTACGTGCCGCCGCGCCTGATCGACGGCCGGATCGTTCCCGGCCATTTCGAGCCGGCGCCGCGCTGATCGGGCCGGCATGACGACGCTGCCCAAGCATCTGCCGGCGCAGTCATGGATGACCGCGCCGGAAACGCAGGCGGTCGTGGCCGCGCTGACGCGCGACGGCGGCCAGGTTCGGTTCGTCGGCGGCTGCGTGCGCGATGCCCTGCTCGGACGCGAGGTCAAGGACGTCGACCTCGCGACGCCGGATCCGCCCGAAGTCGTCATCGAGCGGCTCGAGGCCGCCGGCATTCGCGCGATCCCGACCGGAATCGAGCACGGAACCGTCACCGCAGTGATCGGCGGGAAACATTTCGAGATCACGACGCTCCGCAAGGACGTCGAAAGCTTCGGGCGCCGCGCCCGCGTGGCCTTCACGGCGGATTGGGATGCCGATGCGGCGCGGCGCGACTTCACGATCAACGCGCTCTCGGCCGACCCCGATGGCACGTTGCACGATCCGTTCGGTGGCCTCGCCGATCTTGCCGCGGGGCGCGTGCGGTTCGTGGGCGAGCCGGAGGCGCGCATCCGGGAAGACGTGCTCCGACTCCTTCGGTTCTTCCGCTTCCATGCCTATTACGGCCGGGGGGCGCCGGATGCCGCCGCGCTCGACGCCTGCGCGCGGCTCGCGGACCTGCTGCCGACGCTGTCGGGCGAGCGCATCGCCGGCGAGACCATGCGGCTCATGCTGGCGCCTGATCCGGCATCGACGATCGAGCTGATGATCGAGACCGGCGTGCTGGCGCATGTGCTGCCCGAATTCACCGAGGTTGCGCGGCTGCGCTTTCTCGTCGTCATCGAGGACGACCTCGGCGATCGCGATGCGTTGCGCCGGATGGCGGCGCTGATCGCGACCGGCGCAGTCGACCGGGCATGCGATGTCGCGCGCCGGCTGCGTCTTTCCAACGCCGACTCCGAACGACTGGCTGCCATGGTCGGGCCGCCGGTCCGTGTCACCCCCGATCTCGATGCGCGCGAGCGGCGCCGGGCATTGCGGCGGCTCGGGGCGCCACTCTTCCGCGATCTCGTTCTGCTCGACTGGGCGGAGACCGCCGGCGATGCCACGGGACATCGCGAACTGCTCGCGGAAGCGGCGGCGTGGACACCCGTGGTGCTGCCGGTGCGCGGTCAGGATGTGCTCGATCTCGGCATTCCGCCAGGACCGGAGGTCGGCCGGCTGCTCACCGCCGTCGAGCAATGGTGGGAGGCCAACGACTACCGCCCGGGCCGCGCGGAATGCCTGGAACGACTGCGGCAGTTGGCGCGTCCGCCGGCCGGTGACGCGGGCCGCGAGACGACGTGAGCACTGGCCCGCTCAGGGCCACATCACCTCGGGCGGCAGCGACATCAGGATTGCCTCGACGTTGCCGCCCGTCATCAGGCCGAACTTGGTGCCGCGATCGTAGAGCAGGTTGAACTCCACGTAGCGGCCGCGGCGGATGAGCTGGTAGCGACGCTGCTCGGGCGTCCACGGCTTGTTCATGTGACGGCGGACAATGACGGGATAGATCTCGAGGAAGGCGCTGCCGACGTCCTGCGTGAACGCGAAGTCCCGTTCCCAGTCACCGCTCGAGAGGTTGTCATAGAAGATGCCGCCGACTCCGCGCGGCTCGTTGCGGTGCTTGAGGAAGAAGTACTCGTCGCACCACGCCTTGAAGCGCGGATAATATGTCGGGTCGTGCGCGTCGCAGGCACGCTTGAGCGCGGCGTGGAAATCGGCCGTGTCCTGTGCGTCCGGGTATATCGGCGTCAGGTCGGCGCCGCCGCCGAACCACGCGTGCGTCGTGACGATGTACCGCGTGTTCATATGGACCGCCGGCACGAGGGGCGAGCGCATATGCGCGACCAGCGAGATGCCGCTCGCCCAGAAACGCGGATCCTTGGCGGCGCCGGGAATCTGGCTGCGGAACTCTGGCGAGAACTCCCCGAACACCGTCGAGACGTTGACACCGACTTTCTCGAACACCCGGCCCCGCATGATCGACATGACGCCACCGCCGCCGCCCGGGCGTTGCCATGCCGTGCGCACGAAGCGCCCCGGCGGCAGATCGGCATGCGTGCCGGTCAGTTCATCCTCGATCCGTTCGAACTCGGCACAGATCCGGTCGCGCAGCGACTCGAACCATTCACGTGCGCGGGCCCGCCGCGTATCGGCGACGTGCGTCATGGCGCGACCTCAACTTCCTGTTCGACGGGTTGTTCGACGAGTTGCGGCCATTGCCCCGTCTGCCGCAGCGCTTCGGCGACGGCGATCGCTGCCGCCAGCGCCACGTTCAGCGAGCGCAGGCCCGGCCGCATGGGGATGACGACGCGTGCATCGGCCGCCTCATGAACCTTGTCGGGTACGCCCGCGCTCTCCCGTCCGACCATGACCGTATCATCGGCGCGGAACTTGAAATGTGGCAGCGCCACGTCGCCCTTCGTCGTCAGCAGGACGAGGCGGGTCGGATCGCGGTCGCGCTGAAACGCCGCCCACGAGGTGTGGCGGCGAAGATCGACGTGGTCCAGGTAGTCCAGGCCGGCGCGCCGCAGCTTCGCCTCGGACCATACGAAGCCGCAGGGCTCGATCAGGTCGACGCTGATGCCGAGACAGGCGGCGAGGCGCAGCATCGTGCCCGTGTTCTGGGCGATATCCGGCTGAAACAGAGCGAGGCGCATGTGATTGTGGTGGTGTGACGTGGTCTTCGAGGGGGCGGAGATCCTGCCGTTATGCCCGGCGGGAAGTGCCGGCTCCGGGACGGCAAGGATCGTGCGCCAAGTACTTGGCAAGCCTGTGCCCTTTCATTATACCCATCGCCCGTCAGCCGGCCACGCCGGCGGACCCGCGTGCGCGTGGACTGCGGCAGGTTGTCGCACGGCCCGCGATCAACGCGCGGCGCAACTGATTTTCTGGTCCGCAGGTGTCTATAAAAGGCGCACTTTCGTGCAACGCCCGCGCGAAAGTGCCGGCACGACCTACCAGCGTCTTGTCGGCAGCCGTCCAGAACGACGAGGGAAGAGATATGGCGACTCCGATCCAGTCAGCGCCGAGCGACATCGCCGCCCACGGTGAGGTCAAGCGACGCGACTTCCTCTATCTCGCCGCCGGCGCGTTCTCCGCGGTCGGCGCGGCCGCCGCACTGTGGCCGTTCATTCACTCCCTGAATCCCTCCGCCGACGTTCTGGCGCTGGCGTCGATCGAGGTCGATCTGTCGCCGATCCAGCCCGGGCAACGCATCACCGTTTCGTGGCGCGGCAAGCCCGTGTTCATCGATCACCGCACGCCTGAAGCGATCGAGGCGGCGCGCAACGTGAATCTGGCCGATCTCCCCGATCCGCAGCCCGATCAGGCGCGCGTCAAGAAGCCCGAATGGCTGGTCCTCATCGGCGTCTGCACCCATCTCGGGTGCGTGCCGCTGGGCCAAGGCGCGACCGATAACCGGGGCGATTTCGGCGGCTGGTTCTGCCCGTGCCACGGTTCGCACTACGACACGTCGGGGCGCATTCGCAAGGGGCCGGCGCCGCTCAATCTCGCCGTGCCCGAGTACACGTTCCTGAACGACACGACGATTCGCATCGGATGAGGGCCCCGCCAATGGCCAATCACGTCTCGCCGCGCTCGTCTTTCATGAACAACCCGGTCGTCAAGTGGATCGACCACCGGCTGCCGGTATTCACGTTCATGAATCACGAGCTGAACGAATATCCGACGCCGAAGAACCTGAACTACTGGTGGAACTTCGGTTCGCTCTCGGGCGTCATGCTGGTGATCATGATCGTCAGCGGCATCGTGCTGGCGATGCACTACACACCGCATGTCGATCACGCCTTCAATTCCGTCGAGCGCATCATGCGCGACGTGAACTACGGCTGGCTGATCCGCTACATCCATGCGAATGGGGCGTCGATGTTCTTCATCGTCGTCTACATCCACATCTTCCGCGGGCTCTATTACGGCTCGTACAAGCCGCCGCGCGAGGTGCTGTGGTGGCTCGGCGTCATCATCCTGCTGCTGATGATGGCGACGGCCTTCATGGGCTACGTGCTCCCGTGGGGCCAGATGAGCTTCTGGGGCGCCACGGTGATCACCAACCTTTTCTCGGCGATCCCGCTGGTCGGCGAGAGCATCGTCACCTGGCTGTGGGGCGGGTTCTCGGTCGGCAATCCGACGCTGAACCGCTTTTTCGCGCTTCACTATCTGCTGCCGTTCGTCATCGTCGGCGCGGTGATGCTGCACCTCGTGGCGCTGCACCGCTTCGGCTCCAACAACCCGCTCGGCATCGACGCCAACGGCCCGCAGGACAAGATCCCGTTCCATCCGTACTACACGATCAAGGACATGTTCGGCTTTGCCGTGTTCTTCATCGTGTACGCGATCTTCGTCTTCTACGCGCCCAATTACCTGGGGCATCCCGACAACTACATTCCGGCCGACCCGCTGGTGACGCCGCCGCACATCGTGCCGGAATGGTACTTCCTGCCCTTCTACGCGATTCTGCGCGCGATCCCGAACAAGCTCCTCGGCGTCATCGCCATGTTCAGCTCGATCCTGATCCTGTTCGTGCTGCCTTGGCTTGACACCAGCCGCGTGCGCAGCGGGCGCTTCCGTCCGGTGTTCAAGTGGTTCTTCTGGATCTTTGTCGTCGTGTGCTTGGCGCTCGGCTGGGCCGGCTCGCAGCCGCCGGAGGGCCTGGCGCTGATCGTCAGCCGCGTCGGCACGATCTGGTACTTCCTGCACTTCCTCGTGATCCTGCCGCTGCTCGGCTGGTTCGAGCGGCCGCTGCCGCTGCCGCGCAGCATCAGCGAGCCGGTCCTGGGCGGCGGACGAGTCGCCGCTGGAACCGCGGCCAAGTCGATGGAGAAGGCCTGATGCGCAAGTTGGTCCTGGCCCTCGCCGCGTCTGCGGCCGTGCTGGGCGGTGCGGTTGCAAACGCCGCCGAGACCGAAGCCGTCCCGGCTCAGAACTGGAGCTTCAGCGGAATCTTCGGCACGTTCGATCGTGCCGCCGCGCAGCGCGGCTTCCAGGTGTTCAAGGAGAACTGCAACAGCTGCCATTCGCTGTCGCAGATCTACTATCGTAACCTGACGGCCCTCGGCTTCAGCGAGGACGAGGTGAAGGCGATCGCGGCCGAGTACGAGGTCACCGACGGTCCCAACGACCAGGGCGAGATGTTCCAGCGCCCGGCGCGGCCGAGCGACCGCTTCCATGCGCCGTTCCCCAACCCGGAGGCCGCGCGCGCGGCGAACGGCGGTGCGCTGCCGCCTGACCTTTCGCTCATCGTCAAGGCGCGCGCCGGCGGTGCCGACTACGTCTATGCGATCCTCACCGGCTATGCCGAGCCGCCGCCGGGCGTGGAGCTGATGCCGGGCCTCAACTACAACAAGTGGTTCCCGGGTCATCAGATCGCCATGCCGCCGCCGCTCAGCGACGGGCAGGTGACGTATGCGGACGGTACCACGGCAACCGTGGCGCAGATGGCCTACGACGTCACCACATTCCTGGCTTGGGCAGCCGAGCCGGAGCTCGAGGCGCGCAAGCGGCTTGGCATCCAGGTGATCCTGTTCCTGATCGTGCTTGCCGGCCTGCTCTATGCCGCCAAGCGCAAGATCTGGCGTGACGTGCACTAGAAGATCCAGAGATTTTGAGGGTGGATCTTGGTGGGGCGGGAGTTGATCCCGCCCCGCTTCGTTTTTCAGGGGCGGTCGGCACGGTTCCGGCTGCAACCGTCCGGTTGCAACGCCCGACTTAACTGCCTTTTAAAGGTAACGGCCTAGCTTTTGCGGTCGATCGATACTGGCCGGGATCCCACGGTTCCGGTCGCCTCAGCTCTGGCAGGGATTCACGATGACCGCACGAATGCTCGGCAAGCTTGGCGCGTTGACGAAGATTGGGGCGAAGGTCGGTGCGTTCGACCGGCTCGGCGTGCGCGGACGCCTTTTTGCAGCGTTCGCCATTATCTCAGCGCTTGCGATCGGAACCACGATAGTTGCGATCGCCTCGTTTGCCCAGTTGGGCGGCACACTTGACCGCATCGCCAACGACCGCTTGCCGCCGATCATGAGCGCACTGCAGCTGGCGCAGACGACGGAGAAGATCGTTGGCCTGGGGCCGGCTTTGGCTGGCGCCAACTCGACGGAGGAACTGTCGAACCGTGCCGGTCAGCTTGCCGAGGAGGCGGCGAAGACCAAGGATCTGCTTGCGAGCATGGAGCAGATGGACATCAGCCGGGAGTCCTTCGAGGAAATCCGCAGCATGATCGGCGAGCTCGTCACGATGTTCAACGAGATCGAGAAGAACGTGACGAAGCGGCTCATCCTGCGGTCGCGCATTCAGTCCGATCTCGAAGCCGTGCTCAAGGCGGATGCCGAGATCCAGAAGTTCCTCACGCTCGTGCTCAACGTCGCCGAGTCGGACCTGACGACGACGTTGGACGAACTCGCGGCCGAGGGTGGCACGGTCGAGGAGAAACAGGCGACCGCCGCCAAACTGGTCCAGATCGAAACCAGTATGAAGCCCATGCGGGAGATCCAGCAGGCTCTCGCCGAGAGCGTGAGCAGCATCGTCGAGGGTGCCATTGGCTCCGACACGGCGCGGCTCGAGCTCATTCCGCTGCGACTTTCGACGACGCTGCCGATGATGAAAGAGAAGATCGCGACCTTCGACGAGCGTCAGTCGAAGTTCCTGCTCGAGCAGTTCAGCGTGATCGAGAAGGTGCTGGACAAGGAGGAGGGGCTGCTCGCCCAGCGCATGGAGGAACTCGCGCTCTCCACCCAGGCGCAGAACACCGTCGATGCCGCGCGCGTGCTGACCGGGTTGCTGTCGGGCTCGGTCGAACGTCTGGTCGCCGCCGAAAAGGAACAGGTCGGGAATGCGACGACGGAATCGCGCGAACTCGTCACGTCGCGCATTGTCATCCTGATCGCGGCGGCGGTTCTCGTGGTGGTCAGCGCGGTGCTGATCGCGTGGCTCTATGTCGGTCGCCGGGTCACGGGCCGCCTCAAGGTCCTCGCGGCAGCGATGCGCCGCATCGCGGGCGGGGAGCTCGAAACCGAGATTCCGGAAGCCGGTCATGACGAGATCGGCGAGATGGCCTCCGCGCTGGTGGTCTTCCGCAACAATGCGATCGAGGTCCGCGAGGCCAATGCCCGCGCGCTGCGCGAGCGGGAGGAGGCCGAGAACCAGCGGCGCCGCGAACGCCTCAAGATTGCCGACGAATTCGAGGCGCAGGTGCGTGGCGTGGTGGACGCGGTGTCGTCGTCGTCGACCCAGCTTCAGTCGAGCGCGCGCTCGATGGCGTCGGCGGCCGAAGGTGCCGTGCAGCAGAGCGCGACGGTTGCTTCCGCCTCGCAGGATGCGACCAACAACGTCCAGACCGTGGCGGCGGCCGCCGAGGAACTGTCGAGCTCGATCGCGGAGATCGCGCGCCAAGTTGCCGAATCGGCCAAGATCGCCTCTCAGGCGGTCGAGGAGGCGGGTGCCACCAACCGGACGATTCAGGGCCTTGCCGATGCGGCGCAGCGGATCGGCGACGTGGTGAAGCTGATCAACGACATCGCCAGCCAGACCAATCTTCTGGCCTTGAACGCGACGATCGAGGCGGCGCGCGCCGGCGAGGCCGGCAAGGGCTTCGCGGTGGTCGCCAGCGAGGTCAAGACGCTCGCCACCCAGACCGCCAAGGCGACCGAGGAGATCGCCCAGCAGATCGCCGCGATACAGAGCGCGACTGGCGATGCCGTGGCGGCGATCAAGGGCATCGGCGGCACGATCGGGCGCATCAGCGAGATCGCGACGACGATCGCGACCGCGGTGGAGGAACAGGGCGCCGCAACACGCGAGATCGCACGCAACGTGCAGCAGGCGGCCCGCGGCACCAACGAAGTCTCGAGCAACATCGTCGGCGTCAAGCAGGCGGCCGTGCAGACCGGCACGGCGGCAGCGGAGGTTCTGAACGCCGCCAACGCGCTGTCGGAGCAGGCCGAGAGGCTGCGCGTCGGCGTCGACGAGTTCCTTGCCCAAATCCGTCTCGGGTAAGCAGCCGATCGAAAGCCAGCATGTACCGGACGCCCCTCACGCCGATGGTTTCGGCGTGAGGGGGTGCCGGGACACGTTCCCGCGCCGATCGCGCGTCGGCCGGGGCGTCTTTCGAGGACGCCGGCGTCCTGCGCCCTCGACCCTTTCTCAGCCTTCGCGGCGCGCCGTTCCCAAAAGGTCGCGCGTCACCGTCTCGAGGTGATCGCGCATGATGCGTTCGGCGCCGACGTCGTCGCGTTGCCTGATAGCGGCAACGAGACGGCGGTGCTGGTCCGCGTAGACGTCCTTCCTCTGCCTGGTCAGGCTCGCATCCTTGAGCTGCCCCCAGACCTGTTCGCCGCGGACGGCATTGACGGCATTGAACAGGGACAGCAGCAGCGTGTTGCGCGCCGCGGTCGCGATGGTTCGGTGGAGCATGCCGTCCCACATCTCGAACGCGCTCGTCGTTGTCGCGGCCTCTCCCTTTCTGAGGCAGTTCTCCATCACCGAGATGTCGTTGGCGCTTGCGCGTATCGCCGCGAGCGCCGCCATTGACGGCTCGATGATGCGACGGACCTCCATGACTTCGGCCGGATTGGTGAACCGCGTCACGGCGGCGCCAGCCTCGATCACGGGCGGTCGCGCGCCGGCGAACGTGCCGCGGCCGACATGTCGCCAGATCTTGCCCTCGGCCTCGAGCACCTCGAGCGCGCGGCGCAGCGTGCCGCGGCTGACGCCGAGCCGCGTCGCCAGCACGCGCTCGGGCGGCAGGCGTTCGCCGGCTCGGCTGGCTTCCTTCACGATCTGACGCAGGCGCGTGAGGGTCGCATCGGTGCGCATGGCCGTCTTTTATGCCAATCCGATATTGGTTCAAACAGCTTTGTTGAATTCACGTCAACGAATGGGTAACACGAATGCCTCGTGGCAACCAATAATAGACCAATCATAGATTGGTTCAAAATGGTGAAACCGTGCGACTGGTAACTTTCGACGACGGCAAGGGAGCGCGCGTCGGCATTCTCGACGCGTCGGCGAAAACGATCATTGATCTCTGCGTCGGCGACCTGCCGCGCGACATGATCGCGCTGATCGCGTTGGGCGCGGACGGCCTTGAAAGGACGAAGCGTGCCGCGGCGACGGCGCCGCGACTTGCGGCCGACGCGGTGCGGCTGCTTGCGCCCATTCCGCGGCCCGCGCGCAACATTTTCTGCGTGGGCAAGAACTACCACGAGCATGCACACGAGTTTCATTCGAGCGGCTTCGACGCGTCGGCCGGCGCGACTGCCGTGCCGGACGTTCCCATCATCTTCACCAAGCCCCCGTCGACGGTGATCGGACCCGGCACGCCGATTCCGGCACATCTCGACCCGACCAACTCGGTGGATTACGAAGGCGAGCTGACCGTCGTCATCGGCAAGGGCGGCCGCGGCATTCCGCGATCGCGCGCATTCGAGCACGTCTATGGCTATACGATCATCAATGACGTCACGGCGCGCACGCTCCAGCACCGCCACAAGCAGTGGTTCCTGGGCAAGAGCATCGACGGATTCTGTCCGATGGGACCGGTGCTGCTGACCGCCGACGAAGTTCCGGACGTCGGGGCCATGCATCTAGTGACGCGGGTCAACGGTGAGGTACGCCAGGACGCGAAGGTCGCCAACCTGATTTTCGACATCCCGACGCTGATCGAGACGATCTCCGCCGGCATTACGCTCGAGCCGGGCGATCTCATCGCCACCGGCACGCCGTCGGGCGTGGGCATCGGCTTCAAGCCGCCTAAGTACCTGAAGAAGGGCGACGTGGTATCGATTACGATCGATCCGATCGGCGAGCTGGTTAATCCGGTCGATTGAGGAGACGCTCAGCAAAGGACCGAGCAAGACGGAGGATCGCCATGTCACATTTCCGCAAGTTCATGTGGGCCGTCGCGGCGGCATCGATGTTGCTCGTACCGGCGGCTGCCCCGGCGCAGGATGCCTATCCCTCGCGCCCGATCACGATGATCGTGCCGTTCCCGCCGGGCGGCGTGGCCGACCAGTCCGGCCGTCCGGTCGCCGCCGCGCTCGAGAAGATTCTCAAGCAGCCGGTGGTCGTGACCAACCGGCCCGGGGCGGGCGGGGCCGTCGGCATGGCCGCTGCGGCCAACGCCAAGCCCGACGGCTACACGATCCTGATGGCGCTCTCGAGCATCTCCATCATTCCCGAAGCCGACAAGCTGTTCGGCCGCCAGCCGGCGTACCAGATGAGCCAGCTTGCGCCGGTGGCGCTCGTCACGGCCGATCCGACCGTTCTGGTCGTGTCCGCCGACAGCCCATGGAAAACAGTGGAGGACTTCGTCGAGGACGCGAAGAAGCGCCCCGGCGAGATCTCGTTTTCGTCCTCGGGCGTGTACGGCACGCTGCACATGGCGATGGAAATGTTCGCGCACGCGGCGGACATCAAGCTGCGGCACGTCCCCTTCAGCGGCGGCGGGCCGGCGCTGACGGCGCTGCTCGGCAATCACGTTCAGGCGCTCGCCTCTGGCCCCGGGCCGGTGATCCCGCACATCAAGGCCGGGAAGCTGCGCGCGCTTGCGAGCTGGGGTGAGAAGCGGCTCGATGCGCTGCCGGACGTGCCGACGTTCAAGGAACTCGGTTACAAGGACGTCGAGTTCTATATCTGGTCGGGCGTGTTCGTGCCGGCCGGCACGCCGGAGCCCGTCATGAAGGTGTTGCGCGACGCCATGCGCCAGGTGGTCGAGGATCCGGAGTTCAAGAGCGCGATGGAGAAGCTCCAGACGCCGGTCGTCTACATGGATGCGCCGGAGTTCCAGAAGTTCTGGGACCGCGACGCGGCAATGCTCGCGGCCGCCGTGCAGCGCGTCGGTCGCATCGAGGAAAAGAAGCAGTAACCTGATGACGGTTCCGATTGGCGGTCGGGGACCGGCCGGGGGGCTGACCCGCGACCGGTTCGCCGGCCTCGTTCTGGTCGCATTGGCGGCCTTCATTGCGTGGGAGACGCGGGTCCTGCCGCTCGGCACGTTCCGCGAACCCGGTCCCGGCTACATGCCGCTCCTCACCGCGGTCGTCCTCGGCGTGATGGGCCTCGTCGTGGCGCTGCGCGGCGGCGGGCCGGCGCTGCGCGACATGAGCTGGTCCGAGGGCCGGCATGCGGCGATGCTGCTTGCCGCCTGCGCGTTCGCGGCGCTGGCGCTGGAGCGGATCGGCTACCGGCTCACCGTCATCGCGCTGCTCGTCTTCTTTCTCGGTGTCCTTGAGCGCAAGCATCCCTTGGCCGTCGCCGTCGTCACGCTGGCGCTTGCGTTCGGTTCCTTCTTCCTGTTCTCCGACCTCCTGCGCGTGCCGTTGCCGCGTAGCCCGTGGGGCTTCTGACTTGAACGACGACCCGGTGCAGGCGCCTCTACTTGTCTGCGGAGTTCCGGTGTGACCGATACGCTCTCCAATCTCTTTCTCGGCTTCACGGTCGCTCTTTCGCCCGACGTCCTGCTCTTCGCCGTCGTCGGGTGCATCATCGGCACACTCGTCGGCATGCTGCCCGGCGTCGGGCCGCTCGCCGGCATCAGTCTGCTGCTGCCGGTCACGTTCGGCCTCAACCCGACCACGGCGATCGTGCTGCTCGCCGGCATCTATTACGGTGCGATGTACGGCGGCTCGACGACGTCGATCCTGATGCGCATACCGGGCGAGGCCGCATCGGTGATGACGTGCATCGACGGCTATGCGATGACGCAGCGCGGCCGCGGCGGCCCCGCACTGGCGATCGCGGCAATCGGTTCCTTCATCGCGGGCACGGTCAGCGTCGTCGGCCTGATGCTGTTGGCACCGCCGCTCGCCGCCGTCGCCCTTCGTTTCGGGCCGCCGGAATACTTCGCGCTGCTGACGCTCGGGCTCCTCGTCCTCGCTTTTCTTACCGGTGGCTCAATGCCCAAGTCGCTGGCCATGGCGGCGCTGGGCCTGTTCCTCGGCACGATCGGCATCGACCTGATGAGCGGATTCTTCCGCTTCCAGTACGGGTTGATCGAACTCGGCGACGGTATCGGCATCGTGCCCGTCGCCGTCGGTCTGTTCGGCATTTCCGAGATTCTGCTGACCGCGGGCCAGGAGACGCCGCCGCAGGTCCAGAAGCCGAAGCTCAGGGATCTGCCGCCCTCGCGCGAGGAGCTGCGCGCGGCAATGGGGCCGGTCGGCCGCGGCACCGTGCTCGGCTTTCTCATCGGCATTGTCCCGGGCTCGGCGCACGTCATCTCGTCGTTCGTGTCCTACGCGCTGGAGCGGCGGCTGTCGCGCCATCCGGAACGTTTCGGCAAGGGCGCGGTCGAGGGCGTCGCCGGGCCTGAGTCGGCGAACAACGCCGCGGCCTGCGGCTCGTTCGTGCCGATGCTGTCGCTCGGCGTGCCGTCGGGTCCGATCCCCGCTGTGATGCTGGCGGCGCTCATGGTCCACGGTATCGCGCCGGGCCCGCTCCTGATGCAGCAGCAGCCGGAGCTGTTCTGGGGTTTCATTGCCAGCATGTATGTCGGCAATCTGGTGCTGCTGATCCTCAACCTGCCGCTCGTCGGCCTGTTCGTGAACCTGCTGCGCATTCCCTATGCCTATCTCTACCCGGCGATCCTCGTCTTCTGCGTGCTGGGCGTGTACTCGGTTAACAACAGCGTCATCGACGTGTGGATCATGACGGTCATGGGGGCGCTCGGCTACGTGCTGCGCAAGTTCGACTTCGAGGTCGCGCCGATCGTGCTCGGTCTCGTCCTGTCGCCGATGCTGGAAACGGCGCTCCGCCAGTCGCTCGCGATGTCGTCCGGCAGTTATGCGATCTTCATCGACCGCCCGATCGCCGTCGGCATGCTGGCGGTTGCAGCGGCGCTCTTCCTGGTCAGTTTCCTGCCGGCGCTCAAGCGTGGCGCCGGCTGGCGCCGCACCATCGGTCTCGAGACCTGAAGCGGAACCGGGGCCGGCTACGACCGCCGGCGGCAGGACCGCCGATGGCCCGGCTTCGGCGTCGCCGCAAAGGCCTGTCCCGTTGTCCCGGCTAATCGACATTTGGCGCGGCGAGGTTCAGCCGCGTCGGCGAACGGAGTTGCTCAAAGCTTTCTCTGTAAAAGCGTTTAGGTGCGGTTGCGCCGCATATCCTGGGCAATTCGTGGGTCGTGGATGTAACCTTGAGGCCTGCCACAAAACGGGGTGGCTGTCGGTTATCACTATGCGCTCGGGTGCTACGTTCTTCCGGATAAATGCCTGCAGCATGGGGCCGGTTCGCCTGGGATGGACGCCAAGCGAACGCAGCCGGCGCGCGGGTGGGCGGCCGATACATCGAGCCATTTCCGGGCGACTTGCCGGCGCCGCGGTCGATGACCTCCGCTGCGTTGAGGGTGAGAATCCTCTTTGTTTGGTCGAGTTGAAGGGACTGTCTTTCGTTCGAAACGGCGACGCGGTCCGGTTCATCTCGATAACGTCCGAGAGCGGGGCGACCGGAGGCAGCTGGGAGCGGGCTGCCGCGAGATGTGCGGCTCAGAACCATTCGTGCAGCCATGCTTTCGAGCAAAGCATGGCAATGTCCGCGGTCATTGAGGTCTGTCGGCGCACTCCAAGAACGCGCAGGTCGCCGCACCGACCTCCAGCAGTGTGGCGTTTTCGTTTCTGCACATTGGGCAGATGAACCCCGGGCGGCGACGCGTGAACAAGAACCCGGCACAGGTGGTGCCGCCCGGCAAGCGCTTCCGGAATTGGGAAAGAGTACGGGTGAGGCGGCGGCATCGGAGCTGGTTGTTGCTACGGCTGATAGTGCCCGAAGATCCTCGTCCTGCCACCAAAACACCGCCATAGATTGTGTGCGCTGGGGCGGCGAGAGAAGTCTTGTGAATGCGCGCACAAACAGCGGTACTGACCACCTGCCGGCGGCGGAAATATGGGCGCCCGACCGTCCGGAACGAATACGAGATCGCGCTCGATTCGCACCATGACCAGCGTGATTTCGATCCGCTCAATTTCATTGGCACAGGGAGGAGGGTAGCGCCTCTCCGAACTGGCGAATATCCAGCCGCAATACGTGCGCTGAAACATCTTCGTGAAACGGAAAACGCCCTCCTCGAGGGCGATCAGAAGATGCTCGGGCGATAGATGGTCGTTCGTCGCTCGCTTTGGACGTGATTCTTTTCGGGAGGATACTGGATCGCGATCTTTGCGCCTGAATGCGCGAAAGCTCGCCGGTCTTTCCGCATGTAACGGCGGAATTTTTCTTGACACCCATTATCAGGCTCACTACCTGAACGGGCTTATTTAATCATAACTTCCACCGCGCAGGCACAACGGGGAGGCGTGGGCGCGGTCGTCCTCGCGGGAGGCTAGGTTTGATCCGCCATTCGCTCGTTCAAACACTGCTTCTTACGCTGTTTCTCGGCTTTATCTCACCAACCCGTCCACAAACACAAGAACTCACCGGGATCGGCTTTCTCCATAGTGGACTTCCATTGTCTCGTGCCTGGGGCGTCAGCGCCGACGGCTCTGTCGTTGGGGTGAAGCCGGTTCCACCGGCTCTTCCTTGACGGAAGCGTTTCGCTGGACGGTGTCTGACGGGCAACTGATAGGCCTCGAGGATTTGTTTGCTGGTAGCTACGGCAGCATCGCGCGGGCCGTCAGTGCCGACGGCAAGGTCATCGTCGGTTACAGCTTTGGCCCGCCTTCCGCTCCCATTAGAGCATTCCGTTGGACGGAAGCCGACGGCATGGTCGACCTCAGCGACCCCGATGATGTCTTCGCGAATTGTGCCTATGGGGTGAGCGCCGACGGCAAAGTGATTGTCGGTTACGGCACCAATAAGGATGGAAAACAAGAAGCCTTCCGTTGGACGGAGAGAGAAGGGAAGGCCGTTGGTCTCGGTGACCTCGATGGTGGCGACTTTCACAGCTTTGCCAACGCCGTGAGCGCCGATGGCAAAGTGGTTGTTGGCTACAGCGCCAGCAGCAAAGGAGAAGAGGCATTCCGCTGGACGGAAGCCACCGGAAAAATGGAAGGCCTTGGTATTCTTTCGGGGCACGAACGGAGCGAAGCCCTGGCCGTGAATGCTGACGGATCGGTCATTGTCGGCATAAGCGGCTTTGGCCACCGTGACAACTACCCGGCATACCGGGCGTTTATCTGGACACAGGCAACCGGAATAAAGGCACTGTCCGAGTTCCTGGGGGAAAAGGTGTCGATCTGGGAAGCTGGGAGTTGCGTTATGCGACCGGCGTCAGTGCCGATGGCTCGATCATCGTTGGCTTTGGTTTGGACGAGAACGGCAAAGCGAATAGCTACATCGCAAAATTGAACACCAGCTCTGACGATGATTCGGAGGCAGGCTTCACCACGCCGGAGGATCTGGCCGTGTCGCTGAATTCCGGCACCGCACCTTCCCGGCAGAGCCGGCGCGTGGCGATGGATGCCCTGCGCCGGTCGCTGTTCGCCGCCGCCCACACCGTTCCCATCGCACCGGCGCCGCAGTTCGCCGCCGCCGATCCAAACGACGGGGCGTCGCTGTCGATCCCGTCGCTGTGGTCGGCTTATGCGGTGGGGGCGATCGGCACCAGCGACGGCGGCGGCGACTGGAGCCTGGACGGCACGGTGGGGCTGATGGCCGAAGTCTCGGAGGACCTGCGCCTCGGTGCCGGCATCATCGGCGGCTATGGCGACACCGAGACCTATCTCGGCGGCAGCAGCCGCGTGTACGCGGCCGGCGGCTCCGTCCTCGCGGCCTATGAGCGGCCCGAGGGGTTGCGGCTCTACGGCACGGCGTTCGCGGCGCATCTTTCCGTCGACACCGACCGTCACTATCGCAACGGCGCCGGCATCGACGGTTCGCACGGCGAGACGGATGGCATCGGCTATGGCGCGGCCGTGCGCGGCGGCTGGGCGTTCGCAGTGGATCAGGACACCTCGGTCATGCCGTATGCGGAGCTGCGATGGTCGAAGACCGAGCTCGACGGCTACACCGAGACCGACGGCGCCTTCCCGGCGACGTATTCCGACCAGGAGTCGGAGCGCACCACGTCGCATGTCGGGCTCCAGGTCGACCATCGCCTGACGTCGACCCTGCGGGTGCAGCCGCGGCTGGCCTGGGGTCACCGGCTCGGCGGCGACGACGGCGCGCTGACCGCCACCACGCTCGGCCTGACGCAGACGCTGCGCCCGGTGGCGGAAGACCGGAACTGGGCCGAGGGGGCCATTGCGGCGACGTGGCGGATTTCGAACCGGACGGTGCTGTCGGCGGAGCTGGCGGGCCGCACTGGCGACACGGCAGAGCCGACCGTCAGTTTCACGGTCGGTCTCTCGCGGCGGTTCTAAAGACCGCGGATCGCCGACCGATGTCTTAAGTAACTTTGGGTCGGCGCAAATGGCCTCCCATATGTTATGTAAACCGGAAGCCCCGCCGATCGGCGGGGCTTTTTTCGTTTCAGGGTCGGTCAGGGGCCGGTAACGGCCGGGCCCCGATGCCTTGATTTTTCACTCGTTTACGCAATCGCTCTGGACGCGGGCGCGCCGCCCCATATATTGGGCGCCCCGCGCGGTGCCGGTCGCGCCGCCAGCGATGCGGTTCCCGAATGTTCGGTTTTCGTAAGCAATCGTCCGAGTCGTTGATCGGCCAGTTGTTCCAGCCGATTTCGCCGTATTCCGGCCGGGAAATGCCGGTCTGGCGGGTTCAGGGCATCTTCAGCGTCGGCGGCGTCGAGCATGCCCGGCTGGTCGGACGCGATCATCCAACCGAAATCCGGAGCCTGGCCGTTTCCGTACTGACCGACCCCAAGCGCTACCGCCGCGTCGGCTGATCCACGTCGTTCACGCCTCCGGGTCGATCGTGAACAGCTCCTGCGGCCGGCGGACGCCGCGCAAGGCGTAGCGGCCGACCGAGACGAGCCGGTTGCGGCAGCCCGGTGCGGCCTGCGCAAAGGCGGAGGAGAGCAGCGCATCCTGACCGACCGCGCGGCACATGGCCGCGATCCGGCTCGTCTCGTTGACGGCCGGTCCGACCACCGTGAAATCCAGGCGATCGGCGCTGCCGATATTGCCGTAGAACACCTCGCCGTAATGCAGACCGACATAGAAGCGCGTGGCGGGCAGGCCTTGCGTGTGCCGCCGGGCGTTGGCGGCGGCCACGCGCCGGCGCGCATCCGCCACGGCGTCGAGCGCCTGACGGCACGTCGTCTCACCGTCGCCCTTGTTGAAGATGGCCAGCACGCCGTCGCCGATCAGCTTCAGCACTTCGCCCTGGCTGGCGTCGACCGCCGAAATGATCGCGTCCGCATAATCGTTGAGCAGCGGGATGACCTGTGTCGGCGGCATCGTATCGGTAATGCGCGTGAAGCCATGCAGGTCGCTGAACCACAGCACCGCCGTGATGCGTTCGGTCACGCCCCGTTCGATGTTGCCGCGCAGCACGCGGCGCCCGGCATCGGGCCCCAGATAGGTCTCGACGATGGTCTCGGCGATGCGGGCGACGACGGCGCTCTTGATCGCCAGCGCCAGCGGCGGCACCAGCACCTCGAGCGCGGCGATTTCGCGATCGGCGAATCCGCCGGGGCGATCGGTCGTCCATGACGAATAGACGCAATCCATCCGTCCGATGCTGCCCCCGGCGCCGAAGCGATTGACCATCGCGACGTAGTCGGTCGCCCCGATCTGACGCAGGTCGGCCAGGATCGGGAACTCCGCCAGTTCGGCCTCCGGTCCGTCGAGCCGCCGGCGCAGGCGGGCGGCGCCCGTCTCGATCAGACGAAAGAACGGGCTCCGGCGCCATTTCCCGTCGTCGTCGGGGGAATCGGTGCGTCCATATTCCTTTTCGACCGCATCGCGCCAGAGGCGGCGCCACTCATAGACGCGTCCTTCCAGCGTCGGATGCAGGGTATCGACGGCGACGAGGGCGCGGCTCAGCGGCAATCCGGCCGATACGGCCCGCGCGCAGAAGGCGTCGAGCAGCTCCTTCTCACGGGCGCCCTCGAGACCGGCCTCGGCGATCCACGTCGCGAGGCGCAGCAGCTTCGCTTCATCCATGATCGACAGATTAGCAGGCCCGATGGCACGCCGGCCATCCGCGGTCTCGTCGTTCCTGCAGCGTTGCTGTCGGAGCTTGGGGATGCGCCCGACCGCAAGCGGGACCGGACCGAACGGGCCGCTCCATGCGGCGGCGATGTCTAGGTCGAATAGAAGGGTGCGGATCGCAACGGGCGTCGCGCACGCCTGCCGCAAGGCGTATGCTTCGTTGTTTCCTTCGTATTCTTCCTTGCGATCCGAAAGATCATCGTCACGTGCCGGAGGACGGCGATTGGTCGACTCCGTCGATCTGGAGGAAGAAGGCCAGCCCATATGGACCCTGCTGCCGGATCGTGTGGCCGACCATGAGTCCAAGCAGAAGCGCACCGAAATTGGTCGTGATCGATACGCTGCCGGCGGGTGGCGTTGCACAATCCGGATAGAGAAGAACGCATGACCTGACGTCGCCCTGCGGATCGCGGCGGTAGGTGATACGGGTATTCATCATGACGAGATCGCGCGGCAGGTCCTCGGGATTGCAGATGATGCCGCGGGCGAGCTTCGCGGCGACCAGGCGTCGCGCCGGGCTGTCCGGACCGGGCCAGGCGTCCACCAGCTGTGTCAGGTGTTCGTAATCCTTGCGCGCAATATGGACATGCAGGCCGGACTCTGCCTGCGCGTCTGCCAGCTCAGACAGGTCGGGAAGTATCGCGGTGGATGCATGGATCATCATCTGGTGTGGCCGGCCGCCCATGTCGGCTTCCGCATCGCCGGCGGTCCGATATCTGCGTTCGGCACGCGCGTCGGGAGGGCTGCGTCGGACCGTATTCATTGCGGCTCTTCCTTCTTCAACGTGGCCTCGGACGTGTCCGTAGGGCGGAACCGGCCGGAAGTACGCCGCATCGCGTTGGCGTACTTCGCCATTCGGCGATTCGAATATGACCGCCAGACGGATGTAGAAGCGACGACTGGACGCGAGGCGGGGGATACGGATCGGGTTTTTCGTCCGTCCGGCTCGCCGAGTGTGAGGCCTTCGAGATCGATGCTTGGCTCGTGCCCCGAGATGATCTCGGCGAGCAGGCGGCCGGACCCGCAGGCCATTGTCCAGCCCAGCGTGCCATGCCCCGTATTCAGAAACAGATTGGCATATGCCGTGCGACCGAGCAGAGGCGGTCCGTTCGGCGTCATGGCGCGTAAACCGGTCCAGAAGCGTGCGCGTGTCATGTCGATCCCGGCTGAAAACAAGGTACTGACGGCATGGACGAGCGTCTCGCGGGGCCCCGCCCGACGATCGAGATTGTAGCCGGCCAGCTCTGCGATGCCGCCGACCCTTATGCGGTTGCCCAGCCGTGTGATCGCAACCTTGTGCGCCTCATCCATTACGGTCGAGCGCGGCGCGAAATCCGGGTTCGCCAGCGGCAGCGTGACGGAATACCCTTTGACGGGATAAATGGGCAGGTTGATCCCGAGCGGCCGCAACAGTTCGCGGGAGTGGCTGCCGAGAGCGACGACGAAGGCATCCGCGGCGATCGGCCCGCGGCTCGTCCGTACGGACACGATGCGGCCGCGGTTTGCAACCAGCCCGAAGATGGTCGTATCGAAACGGAACTCAACGCCGCGGCGCATGGCGCGCTGCGCCAGCGCTTCGGTGAAAAGATGACAGTCGCCCGTCTCGTCGCCCGGGAAATGCAGGCCACCGGCAATCGTGGCCGGGGCGCGCGAAAGGCCGGGCTCGATCTCGACGCAGCCGGTGCGGTTGAGGAACACGTGTGGAATGCCGAGGTCGCTCAGGATGCGGCTTTCGGTCGCGGCCTCATCGAGCGCTTTCCGGTCCCGGAAAAGCTGCAGGGTTCCCTTCGCGGCGTCGTCGTAACGGATGCCGGTTTCGGCGCGGAGCTCGCGCAGGCATTCCGCGCTGAATGCCGCGAGCCGCACCATACGCTCTTTGTTGCGGATATACGCGCTCGACGTGCAGTTTCGCAGCATCCGAACGAGCCATGTCCACAGGGCCGGATCGATACGGGGACGTATGACGAGCGGCGTATGACGTTCGAACAGCCACCAGAACAGCGCCTTCCGCGGCATGCCCGGGGCAGCCCAGGGGCCGGCATAACCCCACGAGATCTGACCGGCATTGGCGAAACTCGTTTCCATGCCGGCGCGTGATCGCCGGTCGACGACCACGATCTCGTGTCCCATGGTCGCGAGATAGTAGGCGGTGGTGACGCCGATGACGCCGGCACCGCAAATGACGATCTTCATGGCTCATCCAGGAAACGTCGCGCCCGGCCGTCGCCGTGACATCCGGCGCGTGGGGACGGCGATACGAATCTCCACGTGACTCTCACGTGACCCCCACGTCGCGTCGGTCGCACCGTGGCACCGCGCCTCTCCGTCGTCCCGTCATTGCTCATGCGGCCTGGGGGCCGGGATCGTCATCGTCATCTGCCGGTCTCGGCCGGGGTTGCGGTCGCGGACGAAACGGCACGACGGTCCGTCGCTTTTCATCGCGATCGTGCGGCGGCTCGACGTTTTCGTTCGAATCCGTATCGTGTGCCCGGTGCGGCACGCATCGGTGCGGTTGTCGCAAGGCACGGTCGTGCGCCTCCGGTTCAGGCACGACATGCGCCGGATAATGAAGTTGCTGATACGTGTTGTGTGCGTTGCAGGACGCGCCGGTGTCTCCATATGGTTCCGAACGATGTTCGGTCATGACTGACCTCACCCCTTGCGCCCGTACATTGCGGGCAGATGTCGGTGCAGGCGCGCGCAAAGGCGCCGCAGCGCATGCCGCGGCACGTGCAGGATGCGTCGCCTTCGCGCGCGTCGCTCTACGTGTGACGAAAGATGGTGATCAGATCAGCCCCGGCACCGGCTGTTGGACCGCCATGCGCCTCAGCCGCATGACGGGGCCAGCGCAACCGGTTTGATGCCGCCGACTCCCATGATTGCCCACCGCTTCAGAACGCCGGACATGGGGAACGCAGCAAACGGATGCATGACGTATCCCATATAGGACGAATGCCGAGGGCGTTCAATCCGCATGGGGGCCGTGGCGAAACGGTCGACTGAACGTAGGACACGTCGTCGATGCGGCCGCCGGCGCGTCAGCCCGAGGCGGCCCCGGGCATCGCCGCGCCATCCGCCGCGATGCTTGTCGGCGCACGCGATTGTCCGTCGCGCCGGGTCACCTTTTCCAGATGCAGGAAAAACGGTACGCCATCGGGTGCGCTCTGGTGAATTACGGCGCCCTGGATCATGCCCAAGAGCAGAGCGCCGAGAGGGCTGACCATTGATATGCCGTTCGCCGGCATCGGTCGGACATCAGGGCGGACGAGGATGCCTGTTTCGATTTCGCCGCGCGGGGCACGACGATACTCGATGCGCGCACCTGCCACGACGACGTCGTCCGGCACCTGATCGGGATCGCAAACCAGACCGCGCCAGAGCTTCGCGACGAGAAGGCGCCGCACCGGATGCTCGTGCGCCGGCCACGCGTCGACGAGGCGTTTCAGATCTTCGTAGTCCCTGCGCGACAGAATGAAGCAGGTTCCTGAATTTTCCTGTGCGGCCAAGAGCCAGTCGAGATTGGACATGCGAACTCCTCTTTCGCCGGCACAGGCGTGCCGGCGACGCAAGAACAGCCATTGACGGTTGGATGGGCTATGGATCCCCGGCGGACGGCTTGGTCCGCCCGTCACGCCGGGGCGTACCCGCTTGCCTGCAGGCTGCCCGCGCGGAGCATGAATCGCCGCAGATAGCCGAACGACTGCATCGGGATTCTCAGCGACCTTGCTGCAGCCGGTCGGTCGTGTGATCCGTCGCCTGTCCGGAAAGCATGTCTTCGAGATAGGCCGGCAGAACGAAGGACGCCTGATGCAGCGCCGGCGTGTAGTAGCGTGTGGCGATGCCGGAGGCGGCGAACCGTTCGGCAAGCTGCTCGACGGATACAGTATGCCGGTAGGCGGCGTCAGAGGCCCATGCGAACGACATGGGGCCGCCATAGTATGTCGGCACCGTGGCCGTGTAGACGCCCACGTCGCTGAATATTTCGCGCAGTCGCTTCACGGTACGGCTGATCTGATCGCGCTGCAGGAACGCGACGCCGCTTTGGGCGACGAGAATCCCGCCCGGCCGAAGGCGTACGCGGCAAAGGGCGAAGAACGGAGCCGAAGACAATTTCGCGCCCGGGCCGACAGGGTCCGTCGAGTCGATGAGGATCACATCGAAATTGGCCGTGGTGTCCCGGACGAACGCGGCGCCATCCGCGATGACGATTTCGGTGCGTGGATCGTCGAACGCGCCGGCCGAGATCGAAGGGAGATAGCGCCGGCTCAGTTCGACGACGCGCGGGTCGATCTCGACGAGAACGGCGCGCTGGACGGTCTTGTGCTTCAGGACTTCGCGCAGAGTCCCGCCGTCGCCGCCGCCCACGATGAGAACCGAGCGCGCCGCGCCGTGCGCCAGAATCGGAACATGCGCGATCATCTCGTGATAGATGAACTCGTCATGCTCGGTCGTCTGTACGTAACCGTCGAGGGCGAGCACGCGCCCGAACGCCGGATTGTCGAAGATCCGTATGCGTTGCGGTCCCGAATCGTCCTGGTGGACATTTCGGGTCGCCAACAGGCGCTGGATTGCCGGCTCGTTTGGCGACTCGTCGAACCAGAACCCACCATGATCGGGACGGCCCTGCGACGTCGCGGCGGACAAACCGCTCACGGGCGCGAAAGCATTGGGCAGTGGGACAGCATCGACCATGGATCACCTGTTTCGGCTAGAGCGGAATGGGGCGTCTGGACGCGTTTCGTTGCGGAAGTCACAACCTCGATATGCCGGGGGATCGACCGCTGCCGTCGGTACGCACGCCACCGGCCGGCGGCTCGACAGCCGCCTCGTGCGACGAGCCGCCGTCGGAACGGTGCGTGATGACCTCGATCACCGTCAGGGTTTTCAACCGTCCGTCAGGTGTTTCATACGTGATCGAGTCGCCCTGCGACAACCCGAGCAGGGCGGCCCCGACCGGCGTCAGCACGGAAACGCAAGGCGTCTCCGGCGAGGTTTCTCCCGGAAACGTAAGCTTTGCGACGGTTTCGCGTCCGGACTCCTCGTCGCGGAACCGGACGGTCGAATTCATGGCGACGACCGTCGGCGGCAGTTCGTGATCGGAGACGACCTTGGCGCGGGCGAGTTCGTTCAACAGGAACTCGCCGACCTTGCCCATGCGGTCGAGCAGCGTGCCGCCGAGCAGCGAATCCAGTCGACCGAAATCGCGGCGGCTTATTCTGATCTCCGGCAGATTCATGGCTCCAGCCTTCGGTTCGACAAGTGCTCGTCGGTGTTGTCAACCTTGATGTAGGTTTGCTCGCGCGTACTTGCGTACGGCATTGCCTCTACGGATGAAAATCGCACGTGTGTTCCGCAGTACAGACAGCGTGCGGCTGCTGCAGGGACGACATGGCGGCATTTGGCGCAGATCCGGGAACGAGTACGCTGTTGATTCACAGGCTTCTCCTTTCTCGGTTGCCAAATAGCGGACAGGCCAAAGGCACGCCGCACCGCGAATGCGGTCGTCGGCCTGGCACACGGGTTTACGGGTAGTGTGTCGAAGTAGGAGCCCCGGATGCAGCTGCAGCTACGGCGTCAGGCACGACGCCAAGCATCGCGGGGCATACGATTCCGGTTCGGCGCAGCCAGCGAGCCAGGCGCTCCAGCAGAGCATCTTAACGATGTATGACCGCGCATTCGACATTGCGCGTCATATATATTGGCTTGTTGCAAAATTTTCAAGCCGGGGTGGCCGCAAGCGCATATCGCCACGGTCTGCGGCATTGCTGCGACGGCCGCATCTTGCGACGGGGCGCACGATCTCGCCTTCGTTCGTACTTGGCCTACGGGCAGGACGACGTCGCCTATGGAATCCAACGGCGAAGTCGAAAAAGCGGAGGTGGACGGCCGGGCGGATCTGCATGCCCGCTGACGTTCCTTGGCGCCGTGCCGGTGCGCCGCGGCTCCAGCAGCATCTGCCATTGCCGGAGGCCTTCGCGCAGGACGTCGCCGAGTGGCGAGGCCTCGAGGCGTGTGGTTTTCAGCCGGCCGACCGCGAGCACGAGAAGCACGGCGTCGGTGGCGGCGGCGACATGAAAACCTGCGGCAGACGTCGCATGCATGAGCTGCCCGATCATCATGCCGGGCTCGATGACGGCGCGCTCGATGCCCCGTTCGTCCCGAAGCACGAGCAGCCCTTCCGACACGATCCCGACATCCTCGCTGCCGCCGGCATCCGGCCGCAGCACCTCGCCGGCGGCGAGCATTCGTAGGGACAGCGCGGGAGCAAGCTGGCGTATTACCTCGGCCGGCAAGGTCTGGAATCCGGGAATGTGCGCGAGCGCCTCGACCGGCGAGGCCGCCGGAACGTGCGGCCGTCGCCCGGGCCGTTCGACGACCACGTGATCGCGATTGGCTATCGAGATGCCCGCCAGCCGCAGATGCCGATCGATATTGGCAAGAACGGCGTCGCGGCAATCGGCATCATCGGCGAAGCTGGAAAGCCAGTACCGGACGAGATATCGGATGCCGCGGTCCGTGTAGGCGTCGACCCTGACGTCCGGCTTGGGATCGGCGCGAATGCACTTGGTTGCCATGACGGCAGCAAGCAGAACGCGTTTGGCACGCGCCACCGGCACGTCGAAGTCGAGCACGACGGTGAGTTGAGTGCGGAAATGCGGGTGCGGCGCGCTGTAGTTGATGAGACGTCCGACCGCCATCCGCCCGTTCGGGACGACGACGTGAACCTTATTGCGGGTCTCGATGCGCGTCGCCCGCCAGGTGATGTCCACGACCCGGCCCGTGATTCCCGTATCGGCTTCGATCCAGTCGCCGATCCGATATGGGCGTTCGATGCTCAGGGCAATGCCCGAGAACAGGTCGCCGATGACGTTTCGCAGCGCAAATCCGATGATCGCGACCAGAATCCCGGACGTCGCCAGTGCACCTGCCATCGCGCTCTCCGACATGGTCGACAGAATGACCAACGACACCGCGATGCAGAGAATGGCCGTGATGAGCTGACGTAGAAGGCGCGACGGATGCCTGCCTCTGCGAACCATCACCATCGCGACGGCGAGCCAGATGACCCGGCTGACGAGCCATGTCAGCGCAAGCAGGCCGGCCGCCATGACCGCGTGGTTCGCCCGATCCGCAACTGACTCCGACAGTCCGATCGCGACGAGGCCGCGCGCGACGATGTCGGCCTCGTATGCCAGGAGAAGGGCCGTGGCCGCCACGAGCGGTCGCAGAAGTCTTCGGAATGGATGAAGTTTCAACAATACACGAGGCGTCACGACGCCCTGCATCATTGGAACAAGGGAAATCCGGACATGCGTCCGCCGTCGCGGCGACGCCGTTTTGCGCGCGTCGGTCGTATTCGGTGCAAGGCCTGTGAAGCCGTGCACCGCACGGCGTATGCCGGTCGTGGCGGAAAATATGGGCCGGGTCAGGCCCGGCGGTGCGTGTTCACCCGTCGCGCCCGACGACGGCGCGACGGGGCGGAAAGCCCGGTTTGATGCAACCGGCTCCGTCTATGATCCAGTGCCGCGAAGCCGGAGCGGCAGTGGCTGGAAATCCGCGCATGGCATCTAATATATGGTCAAGATTCCGCTGGTTCAACGCAGGCCCGCTCGGAGAGCGTTATGTCCGGACCCATTCTGGTGACCGATCGCGACAAGGCGCGACTGAGTGAAATCGTCGAACTGTTCTCGACAAAGCGCTACGACGTGCTCGTCGCGTTTCTTCGCCGCGAACTCGAACGTGCGAAGGTCATCGCGTCGGAACGCGTGCCGAGACACGTTGCGACGATGAATTCGCGCGTTCGCTATCGCGACGACACGACCGGCGACGTGCTGTCGGTCACGCTCGTGTATCCGGGCGAGGAGGACGATCTGCTCGGCCGCATCTCGATCCTGAGTCCGTTGGGAACCGCGCTGCTCGGGCTCTCCGAAGGGCAGTCCATCGCGTGGACGAGCCTCGACGGGCGTCGGCGGCGCGTGACGCTGCTGGAGGTCGTGTATCAGCCCGAGGCGGCGGGCCGTTTCGAGTCCTGATGGTCAGGGAGGGGGCCGATGGCGAAGGACCGTATCGAAATCGGCGATATCTTCGTGAGAACCGGCGAGCCGAAGGTGCGGGCGTGGCGCGTCGAGCGCACCTTCGAATTGCCCGAAGGAACGCATGCGCAGCTGGTTCGGTTGGACGACCCGACGCGGATGATCACGCTGGCGGTGAACGCCATTCTCGATCCGCGTCTCATGACCTGGATCGGTCGCGCGGACGATGGCGGCTGAAGGACGAACGGTGACCTGCTAGGCGCACCAGATGTTGCCGAGATCCATCAGGATCGCAGGACCGCGCACCGCCCACAGATAGACCGCACCCAGCAGCAGCATCGCCGCCGCGCCGATCAGCGTCAGACGCAGTCCGCCGTCTCTCATGCGGCACCTGTTTGCGCAAGCCGCGATACGGGTCGCTCGCGGATCGGCCAGTGGAGCGCCGCCGCCGCGAGGCCGAGCGCGACGCACAGCCACCACATCATGTCGTAGGATCCGGTGACGTCGTAGGCGTAGCCGCCCAGCCACGCGCCGAAGAAGCTGCCGACCTGATGGCTGAAGAAGACGATGCCATAGAGCATCGACATGTAGGCGGGGCCGAAGATGTAGGCGATGAGTCCGCTCGTCAGCGGCACGGTGCCGAGCCACAACAGGCCGAGTGCTGCGCCGAACGCAAGCACGCTCCATTCGGACATCGGCAGGATGATGAACAGCAGGAAGACGAGCGAGCGCAGGGCATAGACCAGGCTCAGCAGGTTCTTCTTGCTGTAGCGGCCGCCCAGCACGCCGCAGCCGTAGGACCCGACAATGTTGAACAGGCCGACCAGCGCCAACGTCCACGCCCCGACCCAGGTCGGCAGGCCGCGGTCGGCAAGGGAGGCCGGCAGGTGCGTGGCCACGAACACGAGCTGGAAGCCGCAGACGAAGAACCCGGCCGTGAGCAGCCAGAATCCGCGATGGCGGAAGGCCTCGGCGAGCGATTCGCGCAAAGTCTGCCCGCCGGCGGCCGGCCCTGCGCCCGGCGCGCTTGCGGTCGCGCGGCTCAGCGGCAGCATCAGCATCGCCGTCGCCGCGAGGCCGAACAGTGCGGCCGACCAGCCGAAGGACTCGAGCAGAACGTGCGCGTACGGCACCATCGCGAATTGTCCGAACGACCCGCCGGCGGTGATGATGCCGAGCGCGGCACTGCGCTTGTCCGCCGGGGCGGCGCGGCCGATCGCGCCAAGTACGACGGAGAATCCGGCGCCGCTCAGTGCCAGCCCGACCAGGATGTTGCCGAGCACGATCTGGGCGCCGCCGCCGGCCATGCCCATGACGGCAAGCCCCGCCATGTAGCACAGGGCGCCGGCGCCGATGACACGGCCGGCCCCGAACTTGTCGGCAATGGCGCCGGCGAACGGCGAGGCCGCGCCCCACAGCAGGTTCTGGAGCGCGATGCCCAGCCCGAACAGCTCGCGGCTGATGCCCAGGTCGAGGTTGATCGGCTTCAGGAACAGGCCGAAGGTCGCCCGCAGGCCCGTGGCGAGGGTCAGCACCATGGCGCCACATGCCACCGCGATCCAGAAACGCCGTTGCGCCATCATGCGCCGCCTCATGCCTAAGATCGAGGCAATGATCTTGCGCTGTCCATGGCGATGACCGCAAGTCGGCCGGCAGTGGCGACGGCGCGGGCCGACCATGCCGGATTCGCATGGCGGAAAGGCCATCGGCTGCCCCGTCGGGAGGGACAACCGCCGCGGTTGATAATTCGACCGGAGCCTTTAAAAGATGGCCCCTCAATCGTTCAGGGAGCACCCGTCAATGGCCCAGCCCGTTCCGCCCGGCACACCTCCGGTTCTCGGCATCATCGGCGGCAGCGGTGTTTACGAAATCGACGGCCTGACCAATGTCCGGTGGGAGCGTGTCCTCACGCCCTGGGGCGAGCCGTCCGACGACCTGATGTTCGGCGAACTCGACGGGCAGCGGCTGGTCTTCCTGCCGCGTCACGGGCGCGGCCATCGCATTCCGCCGTCGCAGTTGAACTACCGCGCCAACATCGATGCCCTGAAACGGGCCGGCGTCACCGAGATCATTTCGGTGAGCGCCGTCGGCAGCCTGCGCGAGGAGCTGGCGCCCGGAACCTTCGTCATCGTCGACCAGTTCATCGACCGGACCTTCGCCCGGGTGAAGAGCTTTTTCGACACCGGCTGCGTCGCGCACGTATCGATGGCCCATCCGGTCTGCAGCCGTCTCGGCGACCACATCGAGGGTGCGGCGCGCGAGCTTGGGCTGCCCGTCCGGCGCGGCGGCACGTACCTCGTCATGGAAGGGCCGCAATTCTCGACGAAGGCCGAATCGAACCTTTACCGCAGCTGGGGCTGCGACGTGATCGGCATGACCAACATGCCCGAGGCCAAGCTCGCCCGTGAGGCCGAGATGTGCTACGCGACCGTGGCGATGGTGACGGACTACGACTGCTGGCATCCCGATCACGACGACGTCACCGTCGATGCCGTCGTCAAGGTCCTTCTCGAGAACGCCGCGAAGGCCCGCGCGCTGGTCAAGCAGGTCGCGCCGAAGATCGGCGGACGCACGCATTCGTGCACGGCCGGCTGCCACACGGCGCTCGACCATGCGATCATCACGGCACCCGCGGCACGGGACCCGGGCGTCGTCCGCCGGCTCGACGCCGTCGCCGGGCGCGTGCTGAACCGTGCGTGATTTCGGGATGCGGGAACACTAGGCAGTCGGATGGCACGTTGTCGGCCCGCGCCCTTCGGCCGAGCCCGGGGCGAGACCCGGCTTACGTGATTCCAGGCGCCAGTACGAGGATCGACGACATGAAGAATCTCTGGTCCGACAAGGACGCCGAAGCCGCCGTCGAGAAATACGCGAAGCAGGGCGTCAACCGCGATCTCGCGCTACGCACCTACACGACGCGGCTGCTCGGCAGCGTGCCCGAGCTCGTGCTGCACGGCGGCGGCAACACCTCGGTCAAGACGCACATGAAGGACACGCTCGGCGAAGACGTCGAGGTGCTGTGCGTCAAGGGCAGCGGCTGGGACATGGCTGTCATCGAACCGCAGGGTCTGCCCGCCGTGCGGCTGCAGCCGCTGCGCAGGCTCTACGCGCTCGACCGGCTCAGCGACGAGGAGATGGTCAACTTCCAGCGCTGCAACCTGCTCGACGCGACGGCGCCGAATCCCTCGGTCGAGACGCTGTTCCATGCCTTCCTGCCGCACAAGTTCATCGACCACACGCACGCCAACGCGGTGCTGGCGCTGACCGATCAGCCCAACGGGGCCGAACTGTGCCGCGAGGTCTATGGCGACCGGGTTGCAATCGTCGACTACGTCATGCCCGGCTTCGCGCTCGCCAAGATGGCGGCCGAGGCGCAGAAGAAGATGCCGCAGGCCGAGGGCCTGATCCTGCTCAAGCACGGCATCTTCAGTTGGGGCGACACCGCGAAGGAAGCCTATGACCGCATGATCGAGCTGGTCAGCCTCGCCGAGGCGCGGCTGCGCCGGGGCCGGCGCAACGTGTTCGCGCTCGGTGCGCTGCCGGCGCGGCTCGCGACGCCGGCGGAGGTGGCACCGATCTTGCGCGGTCTCGCGGCGATTCCCGTCGACGCCGATGACGGCATCTACCGCCGCTTCGTCATGGCGTTCCGGACGAGCCCGCAGATCCTCAACTTCGTCAACGGCGCCGACCTTCCGCGCTACAGCCAGGCGGGCACCATCACGCCGGACCACGTCATCCGCACCAAGCCCAAACCGCTGATCGTGGCGGCGCCCGAGGCGGGTAGGCTGGATGCCTTTGCTGCGGCCGCGAAGCAGGCCTTCGCCGACTACGCAGCGGCGTACAAGGCGTATTTCGAGCGCAACAACGCGCGCGTCGGCGGCATCAAGAAGATGCTCGACACCGTGCCGCGCGTCATTCTCGTGCCGGGACTTGGCCTGTTCGCGCTGGGCAATTCGGCCAAGGACGCGAAGATCGCGGCCGACGTCTACGAGAACGCGATAGCGACCATCACCGACGCCGAGGCGATCGGCCGCTTCGAAAGCATCTCCGAGGCCGACCTGTTCGACGTCGAATACTGGTCGCTGGAGCAGGCGAAGCTCGGCAAGGGTGTCGAGGAGCCGCTCGCCCGTCACGTCGTTCTCGTGACGGGCGGCGGCAGCGGCATCGGCGCGGCTACGGCGGCCGCTTTCGCCGCGCAAGGTGCCGAGGTCGTCGTGCTCGACCGCGACGAGGCGGCCGCGCAGGCCGTCGCGACGAAGCTCGGCGGGCTTGGCATCCGCTGCGACGTCACCGATCGGGACGACGTGCGCGCCGCGTTCGACCGGGCCGTCTCGCATTTCGGCGGCGTCGATATCGTGGTGTCGAACGCCGGCGCCGCCTGGCAGGGCCGCATCGGCGACGTCGAGGACAAGATCCTGCGCGAAAGCTTCGAGCTCAACTTCTTCGCGCACCAGACGGTGGCACAGAACGCGGTGCGGGTGATGCGTGCGCAGAAGACCGGCGGCTGTCTCCTGTTCAACGTGTCGAAGCAGGCGGTCAATCCGGGGCCGGATTTCGGTCCCTACGGCCTGCCCAAGGCGGCGACGATGTTCCTCGTCCGGCAGTACGCGGTCGACCATGGGCGCGACGGCATCCGCGCCAACGCCGTGAACGCCGACCGCGTGCGCACGGGCCTGCTGACCAGCGACATGATCGCCTCGCGTGCCAAGGCGCGCGGGATCAGCGAAAAGGAATACATGGGTGGCAATCTGCTCGGCCGCGAGGTGAAGGCCGAGGATGTGGCGCAGGCCTTCGTGTCGCTCGCGCTCGCCAACAAGACCACGGGCGCGGTTCTCACCGTTGATGGCGGGAACATCGCGGCGGCGCTACGATAGGATGCGGGGTCGCCGCGACGTCCTGACGATGGGCATGGCGTGATCATGGCCGTGCGCTGGATCAAACCGCTCTACGGGATCACCGGTCGGCCCGTGCTCAACGCGACCCGTGCCGCGCGCCAGCGCCTCCTGGAAATCGGCGCTGAACTCGCAGGCACGGACGACTGTGTCGCGATCTACGTGCCCGAGAAGGCGCGCGGCTTCGGCGACGACGCTTATCGCGGGCGCATCGCCGGGGCGATGTGGCTGCTGCCGATGCCGGCCGGCCGCACGATCGACGATCACGGTTTCCGTGACATCGACGGCACGCTACGCTGGCCGATCGGCTGGCCGGTGGACGTCGCCCGGACGCGCAAGCTTGCCCCCGATGCGGCGCCTCTGCTGCGGCCGCTCGTGATCGAGCTGGCCGGCGCTGCAGTATGGCGTGCGCTGTCCGCGTCGTTTCAGGGCGGCGCGCCGGCACGCCTCGACGGCGCCCTGGCGCCGCTGGCAAGCCGGCTCGACGCGATCTTTGCGGGAGGGTGAGCTTCGATGCGGGCAGTCAAAGGCATCGATCATTCGATCGTCGGCGTGCGCGACCTCGAGGCCGCGCGCGCGGCGTATGCGCGCCTCGGCTTCACGCTCACGCCGCGCGGGCGGCATGTCGGCTGGGGCACGGCCAATTACTGCATCATGTTTCCGGACGATTACATCGAACTGCTCGGCATCGTCGATCCGACGCAGTTCACCAACGGTCTCGACCAGTTCCTCGCCGGCCGCGAGGGCCTGCTCGGCTTCGCGTTCGGCACCGATGATGCCGACGCGGCGGCGCGCGAACTCGCCGCCGCCGGCCTCGAGCCCGACGGCCCGAAGGATCTCGGCCGCGTGCTCGAGCTGCCCGAGGGCGACGTCATGCCGCGGTTCAAGCTCGTGATGCTGCCGCCGCGCAGCACGCCCTGCGTATCGGCATTCATGTGTCAGCATCTGACGCCTGATCTCATCCGCCGACCGGCATGGCTCCGGCACGCGAACGGTGCGGTCGGCCTCGTCGGCCTGACGGCGGTGGTCGACGATCCGCCGGCACTGGTCGGTGCCTACGACCGGCTTTGCGGTGCCGGTGCGGCGACGCTGACCGACGATACGCTCGCCGTCCACCTCGGACGCTCGTTCATCGCCTTTGCCCGGCCCGACGATCTGCCGTTGCTGCATCCGGACGTCGACCTTCCCGTTGCCGACCCGCCCTATCTCGCGGCGATGACGATTGCCGTCGCCGATCTCGAGGCGACGCGCGAGTTGCTCGAGGACAACGGCGTCGACGTCGCCGTCGACAGCACCGGGATCCTCCGCCTCGGCGCTGCCGCCGGTTGCGGCACGATCCTGGAGTTCAGGCAGGTCACAACGCGCTAGGGTCGGCGCAAGAGTTTCGGACTCGTCCCTGGGGTTTCGGGTGCCGGTGCCGGGGGAAGGGGCCGGACGACCGCCGAAGGGAACTTTGTCGGCAGCTCCAGGTTTTGAAGCCGCTGGATCAAAGGAGCCGCCACGATGGACCTCACCCGTTCCGCCCAGGATGTCTACCGATCCGTGTTCGGTGGCCCGAACAATCTGTCGACCGCCGAGCGGGTCGGCTCTGTCATCCTGGGTCTCGCCGCACTCGGGACCGCCGCCCGGCGTCGCCCGGGGCTCGGTGCGCTGCTGGCACTCGGCGGCCTTGCCTTCGTGGCACGCGGGATGAGCGGCCATTGTCCCATCAAGGCGGCGGCCGGGCGCGGCGGGTACCGATACCTGACCGCCGGTTCAGGGCAGGACCGCACGCCCCGACTCGGTGAAGACGACGAACCTTACGGGACCGCCATCGAAGGCAAACCGGCGACGGCCGGGATCCCCTAGTTTCCGGCACGTCGCCGGACGCAGCATCCGGGACGGCGAGCTACTGCAAATGCCACGCGAAGAAGGCGAGCGTGCGCTCGCGTGCGAGCTTCGCGCTTTCGGCATGGTAGCTGCCGCGCTGATCGCAGTTGAAGCCGTGTCCGGCAGGATAGATGTGGATCTCGACGCGATCTTTCTGGGCGGCGCGGATCTTGTCGACCTCGCTCAGCGGAATGGCGTGGTCCTTCTCGCCGAAATGCATCATCACCGGGCAGCGCGGCACGGCATCGGCATGGTTGCCGATGCCGCCGCCGTAGTACGACACGGCAGCGGCGAAGCCGTCGAGTCCCGTGGCCGCGAGCCACGCGACGAGGCCGCCCCAGCAATAGCCGACAATGCCGATCTTGCCTACGCCGGCGATCGCATCGCGCGCGGCGGCGATGTCGAGCAGCGCCTGTTCGTTCGTGACCTTGCCCCGGATCTGGCGGCCCTCGGCGATGTCGGATTCACCGTATCCGAGTTCGACGCCGCGGCTGACGCGGTCGAACAGGGCCGGGGCGATCGCCACGTAGCCGTCCTTTGCGAAGCCGTCGACGACGCTGCGGATGTGGTCGTTGACGCCGAAGATCTCTTGGACGACGACGAGGCCGCCCTTCGGCATGCCCGTGGGATCGGCGCGATAGGCGGAGAGCACATGGCCGTCGGCGGCGGTCAGGGTCGTGTTGCCGAGCGCGTTTACGGTGGTCAAGGCGTCCTCCTTCTTCGATCGTCCCGGAGCCTTACCACCTTGCCCGCATGCGGGACAAGCCGCTCACCGGGGCCGTCCCGCGACGGAACGCGCGCCACGACTGCGGCGTTGCGCGTCGGGTTGGTTGCGCCGGGTCATGATGCGTGGAACGTAACGGTCGCGCTCTTCGCGGATGTCGCGGTCGGGCTCTACCGGGGCGATCTTTTCATGAAGGGCACTCTTCCGGTGGCCGGGCGGATGCTCGGCCCGGCGGATTTGACCGCGCCGGTGTTGTCCGTCGTCGACCCGGAAAGTCGCCTCATGCCGCCCGCATCCGTGATTGCGTTCCCGGCGGTATCACGGTGCCGGACCCGGGTGCGTGCTTCGGTACATGGGCGATGCCGGCGTCACGCAGCGGCACCTGGGCATCCTGACCGGCGACCGGACGCATCGTCACCTGTGGCCGGAGATCCTCGACTGGCTTCGCGCGACCTGAAGCGCGCCGCCGCACGCGTCAGACGTTGAAGCGGAACAGCATCACGTCGCCGTCGGCGACGACGTAGTCGCGGCCTTCCTGGCGCATCTTGCCGGCTTCCTTCGCGCCCTGCTCGCCGCCGTAGGCGACGTAATCGTCATATGCGATGACTTCGGCGCAGATGAAGCCCCGCTCGAAATCGCTATGGATCACGCCGGCCGCCTCTGGCGCCTTGGCGCCCTTGCGTACGGTCCAGGCGCGCGCCTCCTTGGGCCCGGCGGTGAAGTAGGTGATGAGGTTGAGCAGGCCGTAGCCGGCGCGAATGACGCGGGCGAGCCCGGTCTCGCTCAGGCCGAGCGATTCGAGGAAGGCCTGCCGCTCGGTCTCGTCTGGCAGGGCGGCGACCTCTGCTTCGATGGCGGCCGAGATGACCACGGACGAAGCGCCTTCCTGTGCCGCCTTGGCCGCCACCTTGCGCGACAGCTCGTTGCCGGTGGCAGCGGCCTCTTCCTCGACGTTGCAGACGTAAAGGACGGGCTTGGTGGTGAGCAGCTGAAGCTGCTTGACGAGCGACGCCTGCTCGGGCGTCGGCGTGAAGGCCCGGCCGGGCTTTCCCTCGCGCAGGAGGGCGAGGATCGGTTCCATGACCTCGAGTTGCGTCTTCGCCTCCTTGTCGCCGCCGCGCGCCTTCTTCTGCGCGGTCACCACGCGCTTTTCCAGACTTTCGAGGTCGGCGAGCATCAGCTCCGTCTCGACCGTCTCGGCGTCGCGCAGCGGATCGACCGATCCCTCGACATGGGTGACGTCGCTGCCTTCGAAGCAGCGCAGCACGTGCGCGATCGCGTCAACCTCGCGGATGTTGGCGAGGAACTGGTTGCCCAGGCCCTCGCCCTTCGAGGCGCCGCGCACCAGCCCGGCGATGTCGACGAACTCCAGCTGCGTCGGGACCTTGCGTGCCGATTTCGCCAGGCGGGCGAGCGTATCAAGCCGCGCGTCCGGCACCGGCACGCGGCCGATATTCGGTTCGATCGTGCAGAACGGATAATTCGCGGCCGCGGCGGTCGCGGTCGCCGTCAGTGCGTTGAACAGGGTCGACTTGCCGACGTTCGGCAGGCCGACGATGCCGCAGCGGAAACCCATGTCGTCTAGTCCTTGTTCAAATCGGTCCGGGGCGGCTTCGGCGCGGGTGGGTTCATCGCATGCGCGACGCGGCTCATGAAACCGCTTTCATCGCCGGCGACGAGGCGCGGCACCTCGGCGGCGATTGCCTCGAGCAGCGGCTCCAGCCAGACCGCGTCCGCCTTGGAAAAATCGTGCAGCACATAGCCGCTGACCAGGCGCTTGTCGCCCGGATGGCCGATACCGATGCGCACGCGCCAATAATCCGGCCCGAGATGCGCATCGATGGATTTGAGCCCGTTGTGGCCGGCGTTGCCGCCGCCGCGCTTGACGCGGAGCCGACCCGGCGCGAGGTCGAGTTCGTCATAGAAGACGAAGATCTGCGACGGATCGATCTTGTAGAAGCGCGCCGCGGCCGCGACCGAACGCCCCGACTCGTTCATATAGGTCTGCGGCTTCAGGGCGACCACCCTGGTGCCGTCGATCTGGCCGTCGGCGGCGAGCCCCTCGAAGCGTGCGCGATAGGGGCCGAAGCCATGGCGACGGGCGATCGCGTCCACCGCCATGAATCCGACGTTGTGTCGGTGCCTGGCATAGGTCGGCCCGGGATTGCCCAGGCCGACCAGCAAAACGAGATCCGCCAATGCCGCCGATTACTTCTTGCCGGCGGCCTTCTTCTCGCCGGCCGCGGGCGCCTTGGCCGCCCCACCGGCGGCAGCCTGCGGCGCCGGTGCGGAAGCGCCGGCCTCGGCCGGCGCACCGGCCGCCGGGCCGCCTTCCTCGGCACCGCGCAGGACGGACGGTGCCGCGATCGCCGCGATCGTGAAGTCGCGCGTCGTGATGGTCGGGCGCACGCCTTCGGGCAGCTTGACGGCGCTGATGTGCACGCTGTCGCCGATGTCGAGGCCCTCGAGGTTCACGGTAATGACCTGCGGAATGTTCTCGACCGAGCAGTAGACCTCGATCTCGTGGCGGACGACGTTGAGCACGCCGCCGCGCTTCAGACCGGGCGAGCGCTCCTGGTTCTCGAACCGCACCGGCACCGCCACGCGGATCTGCGTCTTCGCCCCCACGCGCTGGAAGTCGACGTGTTCGGGTCTGTCGGTCACCGGGTGAAGCTGCACGTCGCGCGGCAGCACGCGTTCGCTGCGGCCGTCGATCTGCACGTCGAACACGCGGGTGAAGAAGCCCGGCTTCTGGAACTCGCGGATGAGGTCTCTCGGATCCAGCTCGATCAGTGTCGGGGGCTGGTTGTCACCGTAGATCACGCCGGGAACGCGGCCAGCCCGGCGTACGGCGCGGGCGGCCCCCTTTCCGGCCCGCTGGCGCAGCTGCGCCGAAATCGTCACTGTCTCGACCATCTTTCTCTCCTTTTCGGCAATCGGCGTCGGCCTCCAGGGGTGCCGCACGCCGGCATGAGGCCCGGTCTCGCGTCCGGGCTCAATCGAACAGGCTCGAAACCGAGCGCTCCTCGCTGATGCGGCGGATCGCCTCGGCCATCAGCGGCGCGATCGTGATCTGCCGGATGTTGTGGGAAACGCGCACCGCCTCGGTCGCCTGGATGCTGTCGGTGATGACCATCGACTTGATCGGCGATGCCGACACGCGAGCGACGGCGCCACCCGACAGGACGCCGTGGGTGACATAGGCGTGGACTTCCTTGGCGCCCGCTTCCATCAGCGCGACCGCCGCATTGCACAGCGTGCCGGCGGAATCGACGATGTCGTCGGCGAGGATGCAGGTCCGTCCCTTGACGTCGCCGATGATGTTCATGACCTCGGACACGCCGGCGCGCTCGCGCCGCTTGTCGATGATGGCGAGGTCGGCGTCGATGCGCTTGGCGATGGCGCGGGCGCGAACGACGCCGCCGACGTCAGGCGACACCACGGTCACGTCGGCGCCGCGGAAGCGCTCGCTGATGTCCTTCACGAACACGGGCGCCGCGAACAGGTTGTCCGTCGGAATGTCGAAGAAGCCCTGGATCTGGCCGGCGTGCAGGTCGAGCGTCACGACGCGGTTGGCACCGGCGACAGTGATCAGGTTGGCCACCAGCTTCGCCGAGATCGGCGTGCGCGGGCCCGATTTGCGATCCTGGCGGGCATAGCCGTAATAGGGGATCACCGCGGTGATGCGCCGGGCCGAGCCGCGCTTGAGCGCGTCCAGCGTCACCAGCAGTTCCATCAGGTTGTCGTTCGCCGGATAGGACGTCGACTGGATGACGAAGACGTCCTCGCCGCGCACGTTCTCGAGGATCTCGACGAAGACCTCCATGTCCGAGAAGCGGCGTACGCTGGCCTTCGTCAACGGCAGGTTGAGGTAGGCACTGATCGCTTCGGCAAGCGGACGGTTACTGTTGCAGGTAAGGACCTTCATCGCCCCTGGGACCCGTGCGAGCGGACGGTTAATGCCCTGAAATTCAAACAGGAAACCCGCGACGGATCATTCCCGGCGCGGGGCGGCGCGGAATGTATCAGGGTGTCATACCAGTGTAAACCGGCATGAGGCCCCGAAGGTGCCCTAACGGGCGGACGGCACGGGCGGGGCCGCCTGCTCGACCAGTTCGACGATACCCTCGGCCGCCCCCTCGGCGACCGCGACCGCCAGCTCGGCCCAGGCCCGCTCCAGATACGCGGCCGGAACGTCGTTCTGCTGGTTGACTTGGCCGATTTCGGTGCCGTCCGGCGCCAGAACGGTCCATCGCACGTCGACGGCACGGAGCTGGGCTCCCTTGGGGGTGATCGCGACCGTACCGTTGACGACCAGGCTGTCCGTCACGGAGGCGTCGACCGGCGTGATGCCGAAGCGGCGCAGCGCGTAGTCGAGCGCGCGGGAAAGCGCGATGTCGCCCCCTTCGGGCGTGCCGTTGATCGTGCCGATGCGGACTGCGCGCCGCGCCGGCGGGGCGGCGGCGACCGCGACCGCATCGGGCTGCAGCGCCCTGGCGAACAGTGCGGCCGTGTCCTGGATCTCCGGCGGAATCCGGTCGTTGGCGTCGGCGCTTGCCGCGCGCGCGAGCTCGTGCGTGCCGACGACGTCGCTGGAGGGCGCGCGCAGGACGAGTCGGACGCGGCTGCCGTCGAGCAGGTCGCCGTGGAGCACGAAGCTCGCCGCGTTGCGGCTGCGCGTGCTCGCGGGCACGTTCTCGCGGCGAAGCGCTTCGGCCAGGTGCTCGGCAAGCCGCGCCGCCTCGGGGTCCGGCAGGCCGGCGACCGGCTGAACGAACACCCCGGCGCGGTCGGGCAGCACCAGCAGTTGGTTGCCTTCTCGCTTCTCGTCGGGTTGGAACGGGCGCGGCAGATCGCCGCAGCCGGCGAGCAGCAGCGCGGCCGCGGCGACGGCCCCATGGACGAGCGACCGTGATCTAAAGAGCACAGGTCACCAGCACGAGACCGATGATGCAGAACAGGACGAACAGGATCAGGTGCGGCATGCCTATCCGTCCAGCGCGATCGCGGAGAGGCCGCGTCCGTAATCCTTCTCGCCGCGCAGGCAGGCGCGACGATAGCTGAAGAAGAGGTCTTCTTCGCCGCACGTGTCGTGCGGCATCTGGTGCACGTCGCCGAGCCCGAGCTTGCGCAGCCGGCGCACGATGTAGCCGCGCAGGTCGAACATGTAATGGCCGGCCCGCGCCGCGGGCGTGAAGAACGCCGCGTCCGCCGGATCTGCGGCGATGAACGGGGCGGGAAACTCCGGGCCGACCTCGTAGGATCGCTGGGCGATGCACGGACCGATCGCCGCGACCATCGTCTCCGGCCGCGCGCCGTGCTTGACCATTGCGGCGACGGTGGCCTCGAGCACGCCGCCGATGGCGCCGCGCCAGCCCGCATGCGCCGCGCCGACGACGCGGGCCCTGCGGTCGGCAAACAGCACGGGCGCGCAATCGGCCGTGAGGATGCCGAGCGCGAGGCCCGGCCGCGCCGTGACCATTGCGTCCGCCTTGGGCGCGTTCTCGCGTGTCCACGGTTCCTCGACCTCGATCACGGTCGGGCTGTGAACCTGGTACAGCGTGACCAGCGACTCGGGCGTAAAGCCCAGACGGGCCATCGCGCGGCGCCGGTTCGTGGTGACGTTGTCGATCGCGTCGCCGGAGCCGAGCCCGCAGTTGAGCGAATCGAAGATGCCGCTGCTGACGCCGCCCCGGCGTGTGAAGAAGCCGTGTCGCACGCCGTCGATCGCATCGAGCGGACTCACCGTCAACATGGTCATTGCTGTCTCAGGCAAAGATTGGGGGCGGGATCGAAGCCGGGCGGCGGCGTTGCGCCGGGCGGCACGATCGCAAGCGCCTTGAACAGCGTGCCCATTCCGTCGTCGCCGATCAAGCGTTCGCATGCCGACGCGATATCGCGGCGCTGCGCCGCCGTCGCGCGCCGCAGAAGCATTGCCGCGCGCGCGGCGATGCCCAAGCGATGAAGGAATATGCCTTGCGGCACCGGGCCATAGACGTCGGCGCCGACGCCGTGTGCGACGCGGGCAAGGGCGACGAAATCGACATGCGCGGTCAGGTCGCTGTCGCCGGGGTATGCCAGCGGATCGACCTTCTGATGCCGCCGCACGGCCTGCAGCGTGTCGCCGATGCCGCTCGTCATCGGGCCGTAGTCGATCGCGAGCGCCGCACCGCCGGCCTTGACGCGGCGCGCAAGCTGCCGGGCGATCTCGCGCGACTCCGGGCTGATCTCGACGACCGCGCCGACCGGTGCGGACAGGTGCGCCGGTTCGAGTGCGGGATCGTCGACGCGCGGGCCGGGAACGAACGCAAAGCGGCCCGACGTCGCATCGAGGTCGACACATCGCACGTGCCATCCATCGGCGCCGCGCACGAATTGTTGGACCGGCAGCGCATCGAAGAATTCGTTGGCGATGATGACCGCAGGACCGTCGGGCACGGTGGCGAGCGAATCGTGCCATGTCGGGTTCGCATCCTGCAGTGCGGCGGCCTGCAGCGCGCGAAGACGCGGGTTGATCTCGACGAGATGGAGATCGATCGCCGCGCGGAACGCGGGCAACGCCTGGCTTACCGCGCGCAGCGCGTCGCGCATCAGCGTGCCGCGCCCGGGGCCGAGCTCGACCAGCCGGACCGGACGCGGCTGACCCGTGCTCAGCCAGATCTCGGCGGCCCAAAGCCCGAGCAGCTCGCCGAACATCTGACTGATCTCCGGCGCGGTGATGAAGTCGCCGCTTGTGCCGATGGCCTCGGCACGGCGGTAATAGCCGTGCTCGGGATGCCCGAGACACAGCGCCATGTAGTCGGCGACCGGAATGGGGCCGTCGCGCCGGATGCAGTCCGCGAGCAACGCGCCGAGCGCCGTCACGTCGCCGGCTTCTCGATCGGCAGCGGCGGCTGTCGGCGGCTCCTGACGATCAGATACGCGCCGATCAACAGCATGGGCAGCGACAGGATCTGGCCCATCGTGACCCCGCCGAGGATGAAGCCGAGATGCGCGTCGGGCTCGCGGAAGCACTCGCTGATGATTCGTGCAAGCGCATAGCCGGCGAGGAAGGCGCCGCCCAGGGCGCCCGGATGGCGCCGCATCTCCGTGCGGTGGGCAAGCCAGGCGAGGACGGCGAACAGCACCAGACCCTCGAGCGCCGCTTCGTAAAGCTGGCTCGGGTGGCGCGGCTCGGGGCCGCCATGCGGGAAGACCATGGCCCAGGGCACGTCGCTCGGCCGGCCGAAGAGTTCACCGTTGATGAAGTTGGCGAGGCGGCCGAAGAACAGGCCGATCGGCGTTGCCGCGGCGACGACGTCGCCGACGGTGAGAAACGGGATGCGATGGCGCCGCGCGAACAGCCAGATCGCGAGGATCACCCCGACGAGACCGCCGTGGAACGACATGCCGCCGCGCCACAGGAACAGCACCTCGAGCGGATTGGCGATGTAATAGCCCGGCTTGTAGAACAGCACGTAGCCCAGACGGCCGCCGAGGATGATCCCAAGCGTCGCCCAGACGACGAAGTCGTCGATCGCGGCCCGATCCATCACCTGGGGCGGACGGCGGGTGAGATGAATGACGTAGCGCCAGCCGAACAGGATGCCGGCGATATAGGCCAGTGCGTACCATCGGATTGCGAACGGACCGATCTCGATCGCGACCGGATCGATCGACGGGAATGTCAGCGCAAAGGTAATCACGGGCGCGAACTCGTCTGTTCGTTCAATTCAGCGATGGCCGTCGCGGCGTCATGAGGCGTTATAGGGACGCAGGTCAGGCTGTGCAACGACGCGAGTCACGCGCCGTCGCGCACGGATGGAAACGCCGCCCATCGTCGTGGATAATCGGGGACGCGACAACATACGAGGTTACGCATGCAGACCGACAACCGCTTCCTGGACGACATTGCGCGCGCGGCGAGCGGCGCGCTCGGCGCGCTCGCCGGCGTGCGCACCGAAATCGAAGCGCAGTTGCGCGGCATGCTGGAGCGCTGGCTGAAGTCGCAGGACTTCGTGACGCGCGAGGAATTCGAGGCCGTCAAGGCGATGGCGGCGCGCGCGCGGGAGGAGAACGAAATGCTCGCAGAGCGTGTGGCCGCGCTCGAGGCTGCGCTGGCCGGCCGGACGGATCGTCCGGCGCCGTCGGGCGCGCCGGGCGGCGAATGAACGGACCGGCCCGGGGCGCATGAAATAATCCCCATGAAATTGGGCGTTCTGTCCGTTTTCGCCTTGCGTCCGTGACTCGCCTCTGGCAACCTACATTCTGTTGTGTATCGCGGTCATCTTTTACACAACCTGTCGAAGATCGATCGCGGTTCCGGTGCCACGCTTTTCGGTTGCGCACTGGGAGGGCGCTTAAATGCCAGACGTTTCGGCATCCATCTTCGGGCAGAACCCTCATCCCCTTGATCTTGTTGAAGAAATAGCTTTCGCGAACGAGTGGGCGTTCGACCGGACGAGCGACGACGAGCTGGTCGCGCAGATTCCCGGTCGCTGGTGCGACTACCGGCTTTACTTCGGCTGGAGCCCCGACATGAGCGCCCTTCAGTTCTCGTGCGGGCTCGACCTCCGGGTTCCCAAGCAGCGCCGCGGCGCGGTGAACGAGTTGCTGGCGCTTGCCAACGAGCGCCTCTGGCTCGGACATTTCGAGCTCTGCTCCGACGAAGACACGCCGATGTTCCGGCACACGGTCCCGCTGCGTGGCCTGCGGGGGGCGTCGGTGGAGCAGCTCGAGGATCTCGTGGACGTCGCCCTCAACGAGTGCGAGCGGTATTACCCGGCGTTTCAGTACGTGATCTGGGGCGGCCGGTCCCCTGCCGAGGCGGTGGCCGCCGCCTGCCTCGATCCGCAAGGCGAGGCCTGAACCGGAGCCCATAATCCAATGACCGGGGACACGCTGTCGCTGCTGCTCGTCGGCTGCGGCAAGATGGGAGGCGCGCTCCTGGCAGGCTGGATCGAGCGCCGCATCGCCAGCGCCATCGCCGTCGTCGAGCCCTCGCCCGAAGCCGTCGCGCCGTTTCGCGGCCAGCCCGGCGTGACGGCATACGACGACCTGCGTTCGCTGCCGCCGGGGCTGGCGCCGGACATCGTCGTCTTCGCGACCAAGCCGCAGGGCATCGAGGCGGTGGTGCCGGGTTATCGCCGTTTCGCGCCTGCTGCCCTGTTCCTTTCGATCGCGGCGGGAAAGACCATCGCCTCGTTCGAGGCCATGCTCGGCGACGATGCCGCGGTCGTCCGCGCCATGCCGAACACGCCGGCGCAGGTCGGCCGCGGCATCACCGTGGCCTGCGCCAATGCCCGCGTGAACGCCGTGCAGCGGCAGCGCGCGGGCGAGCTTCTGGCCGCCGTCGGCGCCGTCGAATGGGTCGATGACGAGCGTCTGATGGACGCAGTGACCGCCGTGTCCGGCAGCGGGCCGGCCTATGTGTTCCTCCTCGCGGAATGTCTCGCCGAGGCCGGGGTCAAGGCCGGCCTTCCCGCCGAGCTCGCCGCCACGCTTGCCCGCGCCACAGTGGCAGGGGCCGGCGAGCTGCTCCATCGCGCGCCCGAACCGGCGGCGGTGCTGCGCAAGAACGTGACGTCGCCGGGCGGCACGACCGCGGCGGCGCTCGAGGTGCTGATGGGCGCCCAAGGCCTGCAGCCGCTGATGACGGCGGCGGTTGCCGCCGCGACGCGACGGTCGCGCGAACTGGCCGGCTAGCCAGACGGAAGGGGGAGGGGCGGCCGTGCGGCCACTGAGCGCGTCGGCGAAGAAGGTGCAGGATGCCCTTCTTGCGCGCGGCTTCTCGAATAAGGTGGTCGAGTTCGAGCAGCCGACGCGCTCGGCGGCGGAAGCCGCGGCGGCGGTCGGCTGCCAGGTCGCCGACATCGCCAAGTCGATCCTGTTCAAGGCTGCCGTGAGCGGCCGTCCCATCCTGGTGATCGCAAGCGGCGCCAACCGCATCGACGAACGCAAGGTCGCGGCCGCAATCGGCGAACCGGTCGAAAAGGCCGATGCCGCGTTCGTCCGAACGGCGACCGGCTATGCCATCGGCGGCGTGCCGCCCGTCGGTCATGCGCAGGCGGTCGTCATCCTGATCGATCGCGATCTCCTCGCGCGGCAGAATCTGTGGGCGGCGGCCGGCACGCCGAATGCGGTATTTCCGGTGACGCCGGACGAATTGCTGCGCCTGACCGGTGGTCAGGTTGCGGACGTCGCACGCGCTTGAGGCGATGGCCGGAACGGTTTGACTCTTGCCTCGTTCTCTTTACCGTTCAGCTCGCTAGGAGCGGAGGCGGGCATGGCGGCGAGGAAGAGCCGAAAGAAGATCGAGAAGGGCGAGGCGCACGCACCGGCGACCCATGCCGGTGCCAGCGAGGAAGACAGCACCCAGCGCATCATCGATGCCACGATGGATCTGATCGCGGGGCGGGGCTGGCGCAATATTGCCCTTGCCGACATCGCCGCCGCGAGCGGCCTGACCCTGGCCCAGCTCTATGCCATCTTTCCGTCGAAGCTTGCCGTGCTCGACGCGTTCGAACGGCGGATCAACGAGAAGACGCTCGAGGGCAGCCTCGATGTCGAAGACTCGGTGCGTGACCGCCTGTTCGAGCTGATCATGCGTCGCTTCGATGCGCTGGCGCCCTACAAGCCGGCGCTGCGCGTGCTGCTCAACGAGACGGTCTGGGATCCGACCATCGCTCTCTATACCGGCCCGCGCTTCCTCAACGCCATGCGCTGGATCGGCGAGGCGGCCGGCCTCGAGACCGCCGGGCTCGGCGGCATCCTGCGGATCAACGGCTTGGCGGCCGTTTACCTGTCCACCCTTCGGGTCTGGCTGGACGACGATACGCCCGACAATACCCGGACGATGGCGGCCCTCGACCGGGCCTTGAAGCGGGCGGAGCTGTTCGTCCGCAGCGTGCCGGCGTTCCGCCGCCGGGGCAGCGCGGCCACCGCGTGACAGTTTTGCTGCACCGCAAAAAGTTTCTTGACGAGTAGTCGAGAAAGGCCGATACTTACGCTGCTTTTGCAACTGTGCAGTGCAGCGTGATTCTCGCTGCCGAGGGAAACCCGATGGCTCGTGCCGACACTCCGTTCATGGATTTCGATTTTGCCAAGATGTTCAATCCGTCGAAGATGCTGACGGATTTCCAGTTCAACGGCCTCGATGTGGACGCCGTGCTCGCGGGCCAGCGCCGCAACCTCGAGGCGATCACCGCTGCCAACCAGGCCGCGCTCAACGGGTTCCAGGCCCTGACCCAGCGGCAGACCGAGATGCTGCGCCAGGCGGTCGAGGAGATCACGCGGGCCGTCAAGGAGATGCTTGCGGCCGGCAGCCCGGAGGAGAAGGCCACCCGCCAGGCCGAACTCGCCAAGCAGGCCTTCGAGCGCGCCGTCGCCAACACGCGCGAGCTCGCCGAGCTCGTCGCCAAGTCCCAGACCGAAGCGTTCGGCCTGCTCCAGCGCCGCGTGTCTGAAGGCTTTGACGAAGTGAAGACCTATATCGCCAAGCGCGCGGCGAAGAACGGCCGCGTCGCCGCCTGAGGCGTCGGCCCGGCGCCGTAAACGATTACCCTGCCACGACGGGGCCGCCGATTCGGCGGCCCCAACGTTTTTTTGCGCCCGGGCGGCCGTCGGTCGCGGCAGCCGCGGGTTGCATCCGGCGCAGCGCTGTTCCAGATTGCGCGGGCCATGACCACGATCACTTACAATGACTTCGCCCGGGTCGACATCCGCGTCGGCACGATCGTCGCCGCGGAACTTTTCCCGGAGGCGCGCAAGCCGGCGATCAAGCTCCGCATCGATTTCGGGCCGGAGATCGGCATCAAGAAAAGTTCGGCCCAGATCACGGTACACTACAAGCCCGAAAGCCTTGTCGGCCGGCAGGTTGCCGCCGTCGTCAACTTTCCGCCGCGCCAGATCGGTCCCTTCATGTCCGAAGTGCTGGTCCTGGGCTTTCCCGATGCCAACGGTGCCGTCGTCCTGATCGGGCCGGATTTCAAGGTCCCGGACGGCGGCCGGCTGTTCTGATTTCGCGCGCCTATACCGGCATCCGGATACGGACGCGCAGGCCGTTGGACGGCGAGTCGCCGAGCGTGATCTCGCCGCCATGGCCGCGCACGAAGTCGCGGGCGATCGTCAGCCCCAGACCGACGCCGCCGGTCGCCGTATTGCGCGAGACGTCGAGCCGGTAGAAGGGCTTGAACACGTCCTCGCGCGCATGCGGCGGAATGCCGGGGCCGTTGTCGTCGATGGTGATCTCGATCCAGCGGCCGCGTCGTGCCGCCTTCACCTGGACCTGCGTTCCGTGTCGGACGGCGTTGGCGATCAGGTTGTCGAAGCACCGCTTCGCTGCCTGCGGCCGGACCGGCACGACGAGGTCGCCGTCGGTCTCGACCTCGACCGCATGACCCTCGCGCCGCTTGGCCGATGCAATGTCGCCGATCAGGCGGCCGAGATCGACCGGCTCCGGCTGCTCCTCGCCCTCGCCGCGCACGAAGGCCAGATAGCTGTCGACCATGCGTTCCATGTCGGCGACATCGGCCTTGAGGCCGGCGGCCGCCGGGCTGTCGAGCATGGCGAGTTCGAGCTTCATGCGCGTCAGCGGCGTGCGCAGATCGTGACTGATGCCCGCGAGCATTTCGGTGCGTTGCGCAAGGAAGCGGCGGATGCGTTCGCGCATGACGATGAAGGCGGCGGCCGCTTGACGGACCTCGGCGGCGCCGGCCGGACGGAAATCGGGGTCGTCGCGGCCCTTGCCGAATTCCTCTGCGGCCGCGGCGAGGCGGCTGATCGGGCGCACCTGGTTGCGCATGAAGATCGAGGCGATGGCGAAGAATATCAGCGACGATCCCACCATCCACATCAAGAAGATGTAGACGGTCGAGGTGAACAGGCGCTCGCGCTGCGCGCGCACGTTGAGGACGCCATCCGGCAGCTGCACCGCAAGCGTGACCTCGCGCGGCAGGCTCCAGACGTCGAGCAGGAACGGGCGCCGGACGCGCTCGTTGAGGGCGCGCACGAGGATCGGCTCGAGAATGCCGCTGCCGCGCTCCGGTCCGGTATTGGCGAGAATGGCGCCCGGCTCCATCCAGGCGCGGATTCCGGTCGTCACTTCGGACGTCTGGAAGACCCACGCACGCCATTCGGGATCTTCGCTGCGGCCCAAGAGCTGCACGATCATCGCGACGTCGCCGGCCAACCCGTGCGCAAGACGGCGGGTCACCGTTTCCCATACGCGGTCGTAGAAGACGAAGGCGGCGACCAGCTGCACGAGGATGAGCGGCGTGACGATGATGATCAGCGCCCGGCCAAAAAGACTGCGCGGCATGTAGCGCTTCAGCACGCGACCTCCAATCGTCCGCCGGTGGGTATTCCTAATCCGTCCGCAGCAGGTAGCCGGCGCCGCGCACGGTGTGCAGGAACCGCGGCTGCCGCGGATCTGCCTCGATCTTACGCCGCAGGCGCGTCACCTGCACGTCTACCGTGCGTTCGCCGCCCGAGATTCGCGACAGCCGCAAAAGCTCGCGCCGCTGCACGGCCGTGCCGGCGCGCTGCGCCAGAACCTTCAGCAGCGACGTCTCGGCAGTGGTCAGCCGGACAATGGTATCGCCGCGCCGCAGTTCCTCGCGCTTGAGGTCGAAGCGAAACTCGCCGAAGCGGACTTCATCGACCGGGACGACCGGCGGCGGCACGCGACGGAGAATCGCGCGGATCCGCAGCAGCAGCTCGTCGGGCTCGAACGGCTTGACGATGTAGTCGTCGGCGCCGCTCGCCAGCCCGCGGATGCGGTCCGGCGCCTCGCCCATCGCGGTGAGCAGCATGATCGGGACGTCCGTCGTTGCGCGCAGCCGCCGCGTGAGATCCACGCCGTCCTCGCCCGGCATCATCACGTCGAGGATGAGCAGATCGAAGGTGATCGCGTTGCACTTGGCGAGCGCCTCGGCGGCGTCGGCGGCCGTGGTGACGAGAAAGCCGTTCTTCGACAGATACTGGCGCAACAGTTCGCGCAACCGCGCATCGTCGTCGACCACCAGGATGTGCGCGCTGTCCGTCATCGGCGCGGGTCAGTATAGAGACGCTTGGCGGGCCGGCAAGCTCAACGGTCTCGCCGGCGACGCGCGGACCTCCCGTGTCCGGGACGTTCAACGCGGGCGCGCGGGCGCGGTCGCGCCGACGAAGCGGGCGCGGTCGGCTTCGTTGATCAGGCCGAGCATCACCCGCTTGTAGCCCTCGACGGCGGCGGCCCCGGCCGCGCGATAGGCGGCTGCGACGCGGGCGCGCTGGTTTTCCGTGAGCTTGCGCTCGAGCTCCTGACCCGCGGGGGTTAGCTCAAGCCGCCGCTCGCGGCGGTCGGTGGGGCCCGGCCGATGGGTGACGTAGCCCTCGCGGATGAGCTGGCTCAGTACGCGGCTCAGGCTCTGCTTCGTCACGCGCAGGATGGCAAGGAGCTCGCCGACGCGGATGCCGGGGTAGCGGCCGACGAAATAGATGACGCGGTGATGGGCGCGCCCCATCGACAGTTTCGCGAGGATGGCATCTGGTTCGGCCGTGAAGTCGCGATAGGCATAGAACAGGAGCTCGATCCCCTGCCGGAGCTCCTCGTCGCGCAGATAGAGATGTTGCACGCCGGGTTTCAGGTCAGCCATCGGATATTCGATTCCTGCAGGGCAGATTTACGTCAGGTTTGTTGACTTATATGGGGCAAATGTGTTTCTTGATGCAACAGCTATGCGCATGGAAATTTTCGGAAGCGCCTGACTAACGCAAGGAAACAACCATGGCTGATCTTGTCCCGTTCGACGATCGCGACGGCTACATCTGGTTCAACGGCAAGCTGGTTCCGTGGCGCGAGGCGAAGATCCATGTCCTCACGCACGGCCTGCACTATGCCAGCGCGGTCTTCGAGGGCGAGCGCGCCTATAACGGCCATATCTTCAAGTCGCGCGAACACAGCGAACGGTTGATCAAGTCGGGCAAGATTTTGGGCTTCGACATTCCCTACACGGCCGAGGAGCTCGACCGCGCCAAGATCGAGACGATGAAGGCCAACAACCTGACAGACTGCTACGTGCGGCCGATCGCCTGGCGCGGGTCAGAGATGATGGGCGTGTCGGCGCAGGCGACGAAGATCAACGTTGCGATCGCGACCTGGCAATGGCCGTCCTATTTCTCGCCGGAGCTGCGCGAGAAGGGCATTCGCATGTGCTGGGCCAAGTGGAACCGTCCGGCGCCCAACACCGCGCCGACCGCGGCGAAGGCGACGGGTCTCTACATGATCTGCACGCTGTCGAAGCATGCGGCGGAGGCAGAGGGCTATCACGATGCCCTGATGCTCGACTGGCGCGGCCAGATCGCCGAGGCGACCGGTGCCAACGTGTTTCTCGTCATCGACGGCGAGATCCATACGCCGAAGCCGGACTGCTTCCTCGACGGCATCACGCGCCGCACGGTGATCGAGCTCGCACGTCAGCGCCAGTACAAGGTGATCGAGCGCGCCATCATGCCGAACGAGCTTGCCCGCGCGCAGGAGGTGTTCCTGACCGGAACCGCCGCCGAGGTGACGGCGGTCGGCGAGATCGGCGAGTACAAGTTCACGGTCGGGCCGGTCACCCGCAACCTGCGCGACGACTACGCCAAGCTGGTGCGCACGCCGCCCGCCCAAGCGGCGTGACGGACGCTAGCGTTCTTCCCACCGCGCGGCCGCGGCGTCGTCTTTCGCGTCGGCGGCGACCCATTTGGCACCGCGGTCGGTGTCCTCGAGCTTCCAGAACGGCGCCTTGGTCTTGAGCCAGTCGATCAGGAAGCGACAGGCTTCAAACGCCGCTTCGCGGTGTGCCGAGGCGGTGATGACCAGGACGATGCGGTCGCCGGGCTCGAGGCGTCCGTAGCGGTGAACGATGAGGGAGGCCGAAAGCGGCCAGCGCCGGTTCGCCTCGGCCTCGATCGCGGCGAGCTGCTTTTCGGTCATGCCCGGATAGTGCTCGAGCGTCATCGCGTTGATTCTGGCGCCGCCCGCCATGTCACGCACCAGGCCGACGAACGACACGACGCCGCCGATGTCGTGCCGGCCGGCGATGAGCCGGTCGAGTTCGGCGCCGGGGTCGAAGTCGTCGCGCTGGACGCGGATCATGGCTCGCCGCTCCCCCCTGTGACCGGCGGGAAGATCGCGACTTCGTCGTCCGGGCCGACCGGGTAGTCGAGCGAGACGTGCTCGTGGTTTACGGCGACGCGGATCACCGACATGTCCTTGAGCGCCTCGGCATGGCCCGGGGACTGCCGCTTCAGCCATTCAAGCAGGGTGCGCACGTCGCGCACTTCCGGCGGCGGGTGGAGCGCTTCCTCGCCCGTGCCGATCCGCGAGCGCACCCAGGCGAAATAGAGCAGTTTCATGACGCGACCTCGCTGAACGGCAGGAAGTCGACCATGCCCCCGGCGGGCACGGTCGTCAATTCCTCGGGCAGCTCGACCAGGCCGTCGGCCTCGACCAGCGACGTCAGGATTCCGGCGCCGTCGCGGGGAAACTTGATCGCGACGGGTACGCCGTCCCCGCCGGGCGCAAGCCGCGCGCGGATCCATTCGCGACGCCCGCGCTTCTTTTTGATCTCGAAGGCGCTCCGTACCCGGAACAGGTGCGGTTCGCGTTCGGCCGCGTCGGCGCCGGCAAGGCCGAGCAGCAGCGGCCGGGCGAAGCGCAGGAACGTCACCATCATCGCGACCGGATTGCCGGGCAGGCCGACGAACGGCACGCCCTTGACCTGACCCAGCGCCACCGGGCGGCCCGGGCGGATGGCGAGCCGCCAGAAATGGATCGAGCCCAGCGCCTCCACCGCGGCGCGGACGTGGTCTTCCTCGCCGGTCGACATGCCGCCCGAGGTGATGATCGCGTCGACTTCACCGCTTGCACGCGCCAGCGCGTCGCGCACGACGTCGAGGCGGTCGCGCAGGATGCCCATGTCGCGCACGTGACAGCCGAGCTGCTCCAGGACGGCGCGCAGCACGTAGCGATTGGCGTCGTAGACGGCGCCGGGCGGCGTCGGCTCGCCGGGTTCGCGCAGCTCGTCGCCCGTCGAGAAGATCGCAACCGTCAGCGGACGATAGACCTCAAGCCGTGTCGCGCCGATCGAGGCGGCGAGGCCGATGTCCTGCGGCCGCAGCCGGTGGCCGCGCCGCAGCACGGTGCTGCCGGCCCTGACGTCCTCGCCGGCCTTGCGCCGGTTGGCGCCGCGCTTGATGCCCGGGGGCAGCACGACCTCGCCGCCGTCGACGCGCACGTCCTCCTGCATGAAGACGGTATCCGGGCCCGCCGGCATCGGCGCGCCGGTGAACACGCGGACGGCGGTGCCGCGCGCGATCGGTCCGTCGAGCGGATGGCCTGCCGCGGCCCGTCCGGCGATGCGCAGGCGCGTTTCGCCGTTCGGGACGAGGTCGTCGTAGAAGACCGCGTAGCCGTCCACGGCGGCGTTGTCGTGCGGCGGCACGTCGCGCGTCGAGACGAGGTCCGCGGCCAGAATGCGCCCGCGCGCGGCGCCGAGCGGCACGGTTTCCGTGCCGGCGACGACGGTGATGCGCGAGGCGAGAATCTTCAGCGCCTCGTCGGCGCGCATGAGAGCGCCGCCGAAGGCGAAGCAGTCGTCGGAGAGCTGCGCCATGGTCCTAACGGCCCGCCGCGGCCTGCGCCGGCTGCAGGCCGCAATGCGAGATGATGAAGTCGGCGATCTGTTCGACGTCGTTGAGGTCGAGGCGCGGCCGGCCATGCGTCTCATCGAGCGCGGCGTCGGCCGCCACCGCAATGATGTAGGGGTCGCTCGCGCACAGCAGCGACTTGCCGGCGGCCGCGCGATGAACCTCGATCTTGTCGTGCGGGTGGCCCTTGAATCCTTCGACGAGAAGCAGGTCCACCGGCGTCATGCGCGCGACGAGTTCGTCAAGGCCCGGCTCAGGCGCGCCGCGAAGCTCGTGCATCAGCGCCCAGCGCCGCGCCGACGTGACGAGGACCTCGGTCGCGCCAGCCGCACGGTGCTCGTACGAGTCCTTGCCCGGTTGATCGACGTCGAAGCCGTGATGCGCATGCTTGATGGTCGACACCGTCAGGCCCCGCGCGGTCAGAACGGGAATGAGCCGGACGAGCAGCGTCGTCTTGCCGCTTCCGCTCCAGCCCACGACACCGATGATCTTCATTGCTGCCGTCTCGGCCTGCGCCGGCGCGCCTTACAGAATGTGCCGTACCGGCTTCTTCGCCTGTCCGACGCCGATCTCGTGCCGCTTCGCATCGGCTGCGTCCTCGTCACCGACATGTTTCAGGCCCTCGGCGAGATAGTCATAGCCGGTGATCAGCGTCAGCAGTGCCGCGACCCACAATCCGACCTCGCCGATAAGCGTGACGGGGAGAAACGCGGTCGGTGGGGCATCGCCGACGATGAGAAAGCCGAGCGCCGTCATCTGGATACCCGTCTTCCATTTCGCAAGACGCGTGACCGGCAGGTTGTGCCGGTTCAACTCGGCCAGGAACTCGCGCAGCCCGGACACCAGCACCTCGCGGCAGAGAATGACGAGGGAGGCGAGCACGCTCCAGCCGGTGATCCGGTCGGTGGCGACGAGCATGAGGATCGTCGATGCGACCAGCAGCTTGTCCGCGATCGGGTCCAGAATGCGCCCGAGCTTCGACTGCTGTTGCCAGGCCCGCGCGAGATAGCCGTCGAAATAATCGGTGACCGCCGCCGCCGTGTAAATCGCGCAGGCGACATAGCGCGTATAGTCGCCGCCCACGTAGAACAGCGCAACAACCACCGGAATGGCGATGATCCGCGATAGCGTCAGCGTCATCGGGAGGGTGGAAAGCATCAGTGTGTCCTTCCGGTGCGCAGCAGTGGGCCGACCGGGCGCATCTTAGCTTCCACCATGAAAATGGTCATAGATTTTTCGGGCGACGGCCCGGCTGATGCCGGGGACGTTCTCGAGATCGGCAAGTCCCGCCCGCGACACCGCCTTGGCAGAACCGAAATGCAGCAGCAGCGCCTTCTTGCGCGCAGGACCGATGCCGGCGATCTCGTCGAGCGGCGAACGTACCAGCGTCCGCGCGCGGCGTGCGCGATGACTGCCGATGGCGAAGCGGTGCGCCTCGTCGCGCAGCCGCTGCAGAAAATAGAGCACGGGGTCGCGCGGCTCGAGCTGGAACGGCGCGCGGCCGGCCATGAAGAAGCGTTCGCGGCCGGCGTCGCGATCCGGCCCCTTGGCGATCGCGACGACGGGAATGTCCGAGATGCCGAGGTCGACCATCACCTGCTGCGCGGCGTTGAGCTGTCCCTGGCCGCCGTCGATCAGGATCAGATCGGGCCACGTGCCGCTGGTGCGCCCCGGATCCTCCTTGAGCGCGCGGCCGAAGCGGCGCGTAAGCACCTCGCGTATCATGCCGTAGTCGTCGCCCGGCGTGATTCCCGCCGGGTTGTCCGGACCGGCGGCGGTGCGGATGTTGAATTTGCGGTAGGCGTTCTTGATGAAGCCCTCGGGCCCGGCGACGATCATCGCGCCGATCGCCTCCTGTCCCGCGATATGGCTGTTGTCGTAGACCTCGATGCGGTTCGGCGGCGCCTCGAGACCGAAGGCGGCGGCCACCCCTTCCAGCAGCTTGCTCTGTGAGGCGCTCTCGGACAGGCGGCGGGCCAGTGCCTCGCGGGCATTGGCGAGGGCGTGTTCGACCGGCTTGCGCTTGTCGCCGCGCTCGGGCACCGCGATCCGCACGCGCATGCCCATCTTTTGCGTCAGCGCGTCGGCCAGCAGCTCGCGTTCGGCGATGTCCTCGCTCAGCAGGATCAGCGGTGGCGCCGGCTTGTCGTCGTAGAACTGGGGCAGGAAAGCGCCCAGCACTTCGGCCGTCGACAGGTTGCGGTCGGCGCGCGGGAAATAGGCGCGGTTGCCGTAGTTCCGCCCGCTGCGGAAGAAGAACACCTGGATGCAGGTCAGGCCGCCGGCCTGGTGGGCGGCGATCACGTCCGCATCGCCCACGCCCTCGATGTTGATGTCCTGGCGAGCCTGAATCTGGGTCAGCGCGCGGATACGGTCGCGGAACAGCGCCGCACGCTCGAAGTCGAGCGAATCGCTCGCCGCCTGCATGCGTTGCGCGAGGTCGGCCTGCACTTCGTGCGACCGTCCCGACAGGAATTCCTCGGCCTGGCGGACGAGCTGGCCGTAGTCCTCGACGCTGATGCGTCCCACGCACGGCGCCGAGCAGCGCTTGATCTGGTAGAGAAGGCACGGCCGCGTTCGCCCCGCGAACACCGTATCGGCGCACGAGCGCAGCAGGAACGCGCGTTGCAACGCGGTCAGGGTCTGGTTGACGGCACCGGCCGAGGCGAACGGTCCGAAGTAGCTGCCCTTGCGGTCGCGGCTGCCGCGGTGCTTGGCCAGCTGCGGATACTCGTGATCCTGCAGGATTGCGATATACGGAAACGACTTGTCGTCGCGCAGAAGCACGTTGTAGCGCGGCGTCAGGCGCTTGATCAGGTTGCTCTCGAGCAGCAGCGCCTCGATCTCGGTGTGGGTCGTGATCACCTCGAGGCTGCGGGTCTCGGCCACCATGCGCTGCAGGCGGTTCGGCAGGCGCGAGAACTGCAGGTATTGGGCCACGCGGCGCTTCAGGTTTCGCGCCTTGCCGACGTAGAGTGCTTCACCCTTGTCGTCGAGCATGCGGTAGACGCCGGGACTGCCCGGCAGCGTCGCCAGCGCCGCACGGATCGCTTCCGCGCCGCGCGCCAGACCGCTCGGAATCGGCTCGTCGCCGAACTCGACCGTGTTCGTTTCGTCGTCCATCCTTGTTCGCGTATTAGGGACCGCGCGTCATCCGCGTCAACCGGCCGGGGACATCGAAGGTCCTGGGAATCGCGGGCTTTCTCGGGCCGGGCTCCCTATCCACGGAAGCTGTGGATAAACCTGTGTGTAACGGCGTGGCTAAGCACCGTGAATGCCCAGATTCCTTCGCTTGCGACGCAGTTGCCCAATTTTTAGGCAAAAAAGCTAAGCCATTGGAATTCCGAAAAAACTCCACCAGGAGCCGTCACATGGATGTCATGTTTCGCGTAAAAGTGGCGGATTTCCTAGGGATTCGGGGCATGTCAAGCCCGATGTGCACAACTGCCGGTGCGCCGTGCGCGGCCGGTCCCGCGCCGGCGCCGAATCCGGGTTGTCGTGGTTTTTCCGAGGGGTCGGGCACGGACGCGCTTCAACCGTCGCGCTGCCGTTCGATTTCGACGCCGACGCTGGCCGCATCCGGGTAGACGTCCAGCTTTTCGACTCTCACCCGCGCAATCCGCACGCGCGGGTCGCGCAGGCAGACCTCGGCAATGCGTTCGGCCAAAGTTTCGATCAGATGGACATGCTCGTCGGCCTCGACCACGCAGCGGACGCCGGCCGTGATGCCGTCGTAGCACACGACATTCTCGATGCGGTCCTGGGCGTCGGTGTCGAGGACGCCAAGGTCGAGGTTGATCCGGACGCGCTGGCGGCGTCCTTTCTCGTGCGAGCGCACGCCGATTTCGGCCTCCAGCACCAGGTCGCGGACGAATACGTGCCGCAGACCCGTCGCGAGGTCGGCGATCGGCCGCAGGGTGGAAAATTGGGGGTGAGGCACGGCCACGCTATTCCTCCGGACTCGGGTGAAGCTGAGGTGACGCCCAGTTGAGGTGCTGGCCGCCATCGAGCGCGATCATCTGTCCGGTCATCGATCGGGCTTCGAGAATGAACCGGACTGCGGCGCAGATCTCGTCGAGCTTGGGCCCCCGTTGCAAGGGGACGCTCGACACCTGCCGTTCGAACTGGGCCTGGCTCTGACGCACGCTTCGCATCACCGGACCGGGCCCGATCGCATTGACGCGGATTCGCGGTGCCAGCGCCAGCGCCAGTGTCTGCGTAATCGTCCACAGGCCCGCCTTGCTCAGCGTGTAGGATGTGAAGTGCGGGGTCACGTTCCACACCCGCTGGTCCAGGATGTTGACGATGACGCCTTCGGCCCCGGCCGGCAGATTGCGCGCAAAGTCCTGGGACAGCACGAAGGGCGCGCGCAGGTTGGTTTCCATATGCGCATCCCAGCTTGCCCGCGTCACCGTCAGCGCCTCGTCGCGTTCGAACAGAGAGGCATTGTTGACCAGGAGGCCCGGCGGTCCCAGCGCCGATACCAGGCGCGGCATGATCGTCACGACGTCGGACTCGCGGCTCAGATCGGCCTTGAAGGCGACGGCGCGGCCGCCCTTGGCGGTGATCTCCGCGACCACCTGCGCGGCATCGTCGGCCGAACGGTGATAATGGACGCCGACGGCGAACCCTTGCGCCGCGAGATCGAGCGCGATCGCACGGCCGATGCGGCGGGCCGCACCGGTGACGAGTGCAACGCGAGGGATCGGGGCCATCATGACGCGACGACAATGGGCGAGCGGCGACGGTTGTTCAAGTCCGTTCCGCCGGCGCGCCATCCGTCTGCGCCGGGCGGATGAAGAACGACAACCCGCTTGCCAATGTCGCGACGGCGACGGCGGCGAAGCCCAGCGCATAGCTTCCGGTCGCCGAGAGCAGCACGCTGAAGGCCGCCGGCGTCACCATGACGCCGCCGAAGGTGAAGAGCGAGGTGCCGCCGGTGACTTCGCCCGCCTTGCCGGACGGTGAAAGGCGGGCGACCTCGGCAAGGAAGACGCCATTCCATGCGACCGCCGTCCCGCCGAACGCGGCCGCGACGGCGAGGATCGCGACCAGCGGCCAGTGCGGTGTGAAGAGGCCGGTCAGCAACGCGAACGTGGTCATGCCGATGCCGAGCCCGCCCAGTACCCGGTCGGGCCTGACGAGGCGATCGGCAACGATGCCCCAGAGAATGCGGCCGCCCGCGCCGGCCACCTGCGCCGTCGACAGGACGAGGCCGGCGAGCACGAGCGGCAGGCCGAGATCCTGGTGGAGATACGTGACCAGAAAGGCGCTGAGAGAGACCTGCATGCCGGAATAGGCGACCGAGATCAGCGCGATCCGGCGAAGCCTAGGGTCCCCGAGCACGAGCCGAAGCGGTCCCGTGACCGCGCTGCGCCAGGTAAGGCGACGGGTCGGATCGCGTTCGGCGTCGAAATCCGCGCGCATCGGCTGCACTGCGCCGGCAAGCACGAGGCATGCGCCGGCGCCGACCAGGATGGCCATGCGCCAGCCGAACGCCAGCGCGAGCCCCGGCAGGATCGCGCCCGCCAGCATGTTGCCGAGCGGCACGCCCGTCTGTTTGATCGAGAACACTAGGTTCATCCAGTTCGCCGGCGTGCGGCGCGCGAGGATCGCCGAGGATGCCGGCGTCGCCGGCCCGTAGGCGGCCCCCAGCAGGATCGCCGAAAGGCCGAGCACCAGCAGGTGTCCGGTGACGAGCATGGCAAGGGCGATCGCGGCGAGGACGAGGCAGATCTGGCTGACGCGGAGTGGCCCGAGCCGGGCGATGATCCCGCCGCTGACGAGGGCCGAGACGGCGGCGACGCCGTAGACGGCCGATACGTAGATGCCGAGCAGGATGGGGTCGGCTCCGAAATCCGCCGCGGCGAGCGGCGCCAGCACGGGCCCGGCGAGTGCGGCCGCAGACACCATTATCTGGATCGCCAGCATGGCGATCAGCGGCGGCAGAACGCTCTTTGTCGGCAAGTCGCTCAGGATCGTAAACTTCGCGGCAAAGGGTGGGGACCGCGCGGCAGTGTGTTGGGAACGGTGCGTCGAATCAACAATGTACGCATTATCGACGCGGGCCGCATCAATTCGCGTTTGCGACGGGGGGCGGGATGGTGCAATCCTACGCGACAGGCGCGATCGAACACGCCCACGTGTCGACAGCATGTCGTTCACGCCGGAAAGGTCTGATGAACGCGTTCGCAACCGCCATGCCTGCGGCCGTGTTCCTGCTGTTTGCAGGCAGCCCGGACGATTTGTGGCCGCGCGATAGGCTGATGTACGCAATCCCGATGCGCTGATCGCGCGGCAAGGGATCCTTGTAAGCCGCCGTTGTCGCGGCCACGGCCATGAGGGGCACTGGCCGCAACGGATTCCGGGGGGCGCGGAGCGCACGGGAGGGAACGGCGTCAGCTCTTGCTGGCGCCGTTCTTGTCTTCGCGGCGCTTCGAGGGAGACACGAACATGGTCGTACTGCCGATCACGACGGCGCGGCTCCGTCTGCGCATGCCCCGCCTCGACGACGCGCAAGCGGTCGAGGCGATCGTGAGCACGCGCGCGGTCGCGGAGACGACGGCGGCGATTCCGCATCCCTATCCGCCGGGCGGTGCCGGGCCGTTTCTTGCCCGCGTGCTGGCGTGGTGGGCGGATGGAAGCACGTACAACTTCGCGGTGGAACGGCGCGAGGACGACGCGGTAATCGGCATGGTCGAGCTGCGGCCGGGCATCGACGGCGGCCCGGCCGATCTCGGCTACTACATCGGCAGGCCGTACTGGGGCCACGGCTACGCGACCGAGGCCGTCGGCCGGATCGTCGAACTCGGGTTCGAGGCGTTCGACGTCGCGCGCTTCGAGACATGCGTTTTTGCGGGTAACGTCGCCTCCGCCCGGGTCCTGTCCAAACTCGGATTCAAGAAGACGGGCGAGGCGGAACGCGACTATCCGGTACGCGGCGGCCGCGTCCGCGTCTGGTTGTACGCGCGCGACAGACCGGTTCCGCCGATGCGCGGTTATTAGATCAGGCGACTGCCGACGTCGCCTGCTAGCGTCGCCATTGCGAGCGGCGGGCGCGACCCTTGCGGGAGTTGACGGCGCCCGCAGTTGAACGGCCTCTGGGCCGCCGCCTCGGTTCCGGCTGGGATGCGAAGTTCGCCCTGTCCTCGCGCAGACCGGTCGGCAGCTCGAGCTCCATCGCCTCGAGCCGGCGGATCTCGTCACGCAGCCGCGCGGCCTCCTCGAATTCGAGGTCGGCGGCGGCCGCCTTCATGCGCTGCTCGAGTTCGGCGATGTAGCTGCGCAGGTCTTGTCCGATGAGATGCGGCTTTTCCTCGTCGCCGGTATCGACGGTGACGTGATCGCGTTCGTAGACCGATCCCAGGATGTCGCCGATCTGCTTGCGGATCGATTCGGGCGTGATGCCGTGCGCTTTGTTGTAGGCGATCTGTTTCTCGCGCCGGCGGTTGGTCTCGTCGATGGCGTATTTGAGCGACTCGGTCATCCGGTCGGCGTAGAGGATGACGCGTCCGTCGACGTTGCGTGCGGCCCGGCCGATGGTCTGGATCAGCGAAGTCTTCGATCGCAGATAGCCTTCCTTGTCGGCATCGAGGATCGCGACCAGCGCGCATTCGGGAATGTCGAGCCCCTCGCGCAGCAGGTTGATGCCGACCAGCACGTCGAAGGCACCGAGGCGCAGGTCGCGGATGATCTCGATGCGTTCCAGCGTCTCCACATCCGAATGAATGTAGCGCACGCGGATGCCCATTTCGTGCATGTACTCGGTCAGGTCTTCGGCCATGCGCTTGGTCAGCGTCGTCACCAGCACGCGCTGGCCCTTCGCGACCACCTCGCGCACTTCGGACAGAAGGTCGTCGACCTGACGTTCGGTCGGGCGCACGATGCAAACGGGGTCGGTCAATCCGGTCGGACGGATGACCTGCTCGACGAACACGCCGCCGGTCTGCTCCAGTTCCCACGGGCCCGGCGTGGCCGAGACGTAGATCGTCTGCGGCCGCATCGCATTCCATTCCTCGAACTTGAGCGGGCGGTTGTCGACGCAGGACGGGAGACGGAAACCGTATTCGGCGAGCGTCGATTTGCGCTGGTAGTCGCCGCGATACATCCCGCCCAGCTGGGGAATCGTCACGTGGCTTTCGTCCACGATCAGCAACGCGTTCGGCGGCAGGTATTCGAACAGCGTCGGCGGCGGCTCGCCCGGCTTGCGGCCGGTGAAATAGCGCGAATAGTTCTCGATTCCGGGACACGAGCCGGTCGCCGCCATCATCTCGAGATCGAAGGTCGTGCGCTGCTCGAGACGCTGGGCCTCCAGAAGCTTGCCCTGCGCGCGCAGCTCCTCGAGGCGGGCCTTGAGATCGATCTTGATCTGGGCCATCGCCTGCTCCAGCGTCGGCTGCGGCATGACGTAGTGGCTGTTGGCGTAAAGCCTCACCTGGCCGAGATCGGCCTTCTTTTCGCCGGTCAGCGGGTCGAACTCGTAGATGCCTTCGATCTCGTCGCCGAACAGCGAAATCCGCCAGGCGCGATCCTCGCAGTGGGCCGGGAAGATCTCGATCGAGTCGCCGCGCACCCGGAACGTGCCGCGGACGAAATTGACGTCGTTGCGCTTGTACTGAAGCTGGACGAAGCCGCGCAGGAGCTCGGTCTGGCTGATGATCTGGCCGACCGTCAACTCCATGACCATGGACGAATACGTCTCGACCGAGCCGATGCCGTAGATGCACGACACCGACGCCACGATGATGACGTCCGGGCGCTCCAGCAGCGCCCGCGTGGCCGAATGGCGCATGCGGTCGATCTGCTCGTTGATCGAGGATTCCTTCTCGATATACGTGTCCGTGCGCGGGACGTAGGCCTCGGGCTGGTAGTAGTCGTAATACGAGACGAAATATTCCACCGCGTTGTCCGGGAAGAACGATTTCATCTCGCCGTAGAGCTGCGCGGCCAGCGTTTTGTTGGGCGCGAGGATCAGGGTCGGGCGCTGCACGGCCTGAATGACGTGCGCCATCGTGAACGTCTTGCCCGAACCGGTGACGCCGAGCAGGACCTGGTCCCGCTCGCCCCGCCGGATGCCTTCGACCAGCTCGGCGATCGCCTGCGGCTGATCGCCGGCGGGCTGGAACTCCGATACGATGCGAAACGGCTTTCCCGGCCGCGCGTCCGACTCACCCGCGAGCGGCGGCCGGAATTCCGCGCTGTCCTGCGGGCGTCGCGCCGGGTTGATCAGCGCGTCGGGAATCGGATGGTTGAGCTTCGGGGGCATCGCGCCTTCCTATATGCGCCCGCCTGTCCGGGATGGCGAGTCCTAATGTCGAATGAAACTGGGCGGCGGGTCTGAACCGCCGGCCACGCCCGGCGTTTCACCTGCTGCCGCTCTCGACCGGTTGGGCGAGCTTGGGATTGCCGTTGCGTGCAGGCTGATGACCACGACTCCGGGGCGTCGGACGAAGGGCAGCCGAGGATGCATCGCGTCCGACGCGGGGGGCGGTCGCGCCGCAGGCGCTGCTTCACAATCTCAAGCACAACAAGGTGCTGTACGAACGCGTCATTGTGGCGACGGTCGTCACCGAAGACGTGCCGCGGCTGGCCGACGGCGAATGGGTCGAGGTCGAGTCGCTCGCCATGGACTGTCGCCGCGTACGCATCCGTTACGGCTTCATGGAGCGTCCCGATGTGCCTGCCGTGCTCGAACGCGCCCATGTGCTCGGCCCGGATACCGACCTCAGCACAGCATCCTGTTATCTGAGCCGCGAGACGCTGATCCCGTCCGCCCGTCGCGACCTCTCGGTCTGGCGCGAGCAGATTTTCATCTTCCTGTCGGGTGTCGCGCTCTCGCCCAGTGACTTCTTCTGCCTGCCGCACGACCGCGTCGTCGAGGTCGGCACCCAGGTCGAGATCTAAGGCCTGAAAGTGGGAATGCGACAAGACGCCCCTTGAAATATCCATTAGTGGCCGTTATCTGGGAAAGTTGTTAGATTAATTCTAATAGTCGATCGCAGCTCCATCCGGGGCCGCGACGACCGTCTGTGCGTGTCCATCAGCAAGGAGTTCTCGAAGAATGCTTACCGTTGGTGACAAGTTCCCGCAGTTCAAGCTGAAGGCAGTCGTGCCCGGCGACATGAAGACGGCCTTCACCGAGGTCACCGAAAAGAGCTTCCCGGGCAAGTGGAAGGTCTTCTTCTTCTGGCCGAAGGACTTCACCTTCGTCTGCCCGACCGAGATCGTCGGCTTCAGCCAGCTCGACCGCGAGTTCAAGGATCGCGATGCGCAGCTGATCGGCGGCAGCACGGACTCCGAGTTCGTGCACTTCGCCTGGCGGCAGAGCCGGGACGACTTGAAGAACGTGCCGTTCCCCTGGCTCGCCGACATCAAGCGCGAGCTGTGCCAGCAGCTTGGCATTCTCCATCCGGACGAGGGCGTCGCGCTGCGGGCGACCTTCATCGTCGACCCGGACAATGTCATCCGCTTCGCGATGGTGACCGACCTCAACGTCGGCCGGAATCCGCAGGAAGTCCTGCGCGTCCTCGACGCGCTGCAGACCGACGAGCTGTGCCCCTGCAACTGGCAGAAGGGCCAGGACACGCTGAAGGCGGCCTGAGGCAAGGGGGGCCATGCCGCCCATGGGCGGCATGGGCCCTTCTTTTGCGTTTCAGGAGAATGCGCAAAAGCGACGAGGTTCAGCGATGCTCGACGAACTCAAGGATGCCTTGCCTGATTATGCCAAGGACTTGAAGCTCAACCTGTCCTCGGTGCTGTCGGCGCCCGGCCTCAGCGATCAGCAGATCTGGGGCACGGTGCTTGCGTCCGCGATCGCCGCGCGCAATCCGCGCGTGCTTGCGGCGGTCGCCGCCGAGGCCGAGCGCCGGCTGTCGCCCGACGTCGTGCGCGCGGCCAAGGGGGCCGCGGCCATCATGGGCATGAACAACATCTATTACCGCTTCACGCACGCCGTCACGGCCAAGGAATACGCCTCCATGCGGGCGGGCCTGCGCATGAACATCATTGCCCAGCACGGCGTATCGGGGACCGATTTCGAGCTCTGGTGCCTTGCCGTCTCGGCGATCAACGGATGCAGCGCGTGCATGGACAGCCACGAGAAGGCCGTCGTCGAGAAGGGTGTCACGCGCGAGGTCGTCCAGGCGGTCGTCAAGATCGCGTCCGTCATCCACGCCGTGGCCGTCACCCTGGAAGCTGAGGCCACCGTGCCGACCGCCGTTCCAGCCTGATCGCACGGTCCGACCGGCGGTGCGCTTCGGGGGGTACCCCGGGAGGTCCGCCGGGTCGCGGGGCGCTCGGCCCCCGGCCAAGATCCGTCCGACGTGGAGGCAAGACGTGCCGTCCGGAGGGCCGTCCGTACCGGCGGTGGCGCCGGGCCATGGCGTATTGCATGCGGGGCCGTGCGGCGATAGGGTGCGCCCGCTTTTTGTCCCGCTGCCTTCGACGGATTGTCCATGCCGTTCTTTGCCGATCGCCTTTCCCGCATCAAGCCGTCACCGACCATCGCCGTCACGACCAAGGCCGCCGAGCTCAAGGCCGCCGGCCGCGACGTCATCGGCCTCGGGGCTGGCGAACCCGATTTCGATACCCCGCCCAACATCAAGGCCGCAGCCGTCAAGGCGATCGAACGGGGCGAGACGAAGTATACCGCGGTCGACGGTACGCTGGCCCTCAAGCAGGCAATCTGTGCGAAGTTCAAGCGCGAGAACGGGCTCGACTACAAGCCGAACCAGATCTCGGTCGGCACCGGCGGCAAGCAGGTTCTCTACAACGCCCTGATGGCGACGTTGAACCCGGGCGACGAGGTGATCATCCCGGCGCCGTACTGGGTGTCGTATCCTGATATGGTTCTGCTGGCCGACGGCAAGCCGGTGTTCGTGCCGTGTCCGCAGAACAACGGATTCAAGCTGCGGCCGGAGGATCTCGACGCGGCGATCACGCCCAGGACGAAGTGGCTGATCCTGAATTCACCGTCGAACCCGACCGGTGCCGCGTACACCTATGACGAGATGAAGGCGTTGACGGACGTGCTGCTCAAGCACCCGCATGTCTGGGTGATGACCGACGACATGTACGAGCATCTCGTCTATGACGGCTTCAAGTTCGTGACGCCGGCGCAGGTCGAGCCGCGGCTCTACGACCGCACGCTGACCGTCAACGGCGTCTCGAAGGCCTACTGCATGACCGGCTGGCGGATCGGCTACGCCGGCGGTCCGGTCGAGCTCATCAAGGCGATGGCGGCGATCCAGTCCCAGAGCACGTCCAACCCGTCGTCGGTAAGCCAGGCGGCGGCGATCGAGGCCCTCACCGGGCCGCAGGATTTCATCCAGAAGAACAACGCCGTCTTCAAGGAGCGCCGCGACCTCGTCGTCGCCATGCTCAACCAGGCGAAGGGCATCCACTGCCACACGCCGGAAGGCGCGTTCTACGTCTATCCCTCGTGCGCCGGCGTCATCGGCCGCAAGACGCCGCAGGGCAAGGTCATCGCGAATGACAGCGATTTCGTGACCTATCTGCTCGAGGCCGAAGGGGTGGCCGTCGTCCAGGGCGAAGCGTTCGGCCTGTCGCCTTATTTCCGCATCTCCTACGCGACGTCGACCGAGACGCTGAAGGAAGCCTGCACACGGATTCAGCGCGCCTGCGCAGCCCTGGTCTGAGGAATCTGCACAGGACGTCCGCGGCGGTCTCGTGTTCTCTCGATTCGGAGACCGACATCGCTCCGCCCGAACCGGCGCCGACGGCGTCACCATCGGCCGGTCGACGCCCGGGGCGGCGGCCGATGCATGGGCGTACGCGCGATCCGGCGCGAACGCACGCCGCTCGCCGGCCGGCGACCGCTGCCGCCATGCCGGCGCGAAGGATTACGGCTACTGTTTGATGTCGAAGGGACTCGGATGAAGATAGCGATCGTTGGCGCGGGGGGAGTCGGCGGTTATTTCGGCGCGCGGCTCGCCGCCGCCGGGCAGGACGTCTGGTTTCTCGCGCGCGGGCGTCATCTCGACGCGATCCGGCGCTGCGGACTGCGCGTCAAGAGCCGGCTCGGCGACGTGCACGTCAATCCGGCCCAGGCGACCGACGATCCCGCCGTGATCGGTCCGGTCGATCTCGTGGTCGTGACGGTGAAGTTGTGGGACACGGAGGCCGCGATTGCCGCCGCAAAGAAGCTCGCCGGCGCCGACACCGCGTTCGTTTCGTTCCAGAATGGCGTCGTCGCCGCCGATCAGCTCGCCGCCGCGTTCGGACGCGAACGGGTGCTCGGCGGCGTATCCCATATCTCGGCCGTCATCTCCGGCCCGGGCATCATCCTGCACACCGGCACGATGGCACGGCTGACGGTCGGCGAACTCGATGGCCGCCGGACGGCGCGGGTGAATGCGTTCGTCGATGCCTGCCGCAAGGCCGGGATCGATGCCCACGCATCGGACGATATCCGGCGGGCGATCTGGGAGAAGTTCATCTTCCTTGCCTCGTTCAGCGGCGTGACGACGCTTACCCGCCTGTCCAAGGGGCCGATCTTCGCCGACGCGGATACGCGCGCGCTGTTCGAGGCGGCCATCGCCGAGGCCGTGGCCGTGGCGCGTGCAAACGGCGTGGCGCTCGCCGACGACGTCGTCGCGACGACCATGCGCTTCAGCGAAGGTCTTCCCGACGAGATGAAGTCGTCCATGCTGGCCGACCTCGAGCGCGGCAATCGTCTCGAGTTGCCGTGGCTTTCGGGCGCGGTGGCGCAGCTGGGTGCGGCGGCAGGCGTGCCGACACCTGTGCATCGGGTCATCTTCCAGGCGTTGAAACCGTATGCCGGCGGGCGGGTCAGTTCGGTGATGCCGGTCTGAGTTTTCTCGCGCGCCCGGCGCCTGATCGACCCGGCAACGACCTCGCATGGAACGAAGGGGCGGTTGCGCGAGTCTTGACTGACTGAGCCGTCGGCGGGGCACGCCACGGCCCCGGGCCGCGACATGTTCCTGTTCGACATCGATCGTCTGCTGCGCGCGCACGACCTGCACTGGCGACGTCGCATCGCCGTGATCTTCGCGCTCGCTGCACTCACCAGCGCGAGCCGTGGCGGGCGGCAGGCGGGGCCGGGCCGGGTGCGGTCCTCGCCGCGGCATCGGGCGATCTCGATTCGGTGCAGCGCCTGCTCCGCGAGGCGCTGGTTGCGGCCGGTGTCGCCGTTCTCCAGCTCGTGCTGATGCTGCTGGTGATCTTTTTCGTCGAGATCTGGCTGTTCTGGGTCCTTGCCGTCGAGGTCGCCGTGCTCGCCGCCGCGATCGCCGGCTATGCGGCATGGCGCAAGCGCCGCTATCTCGTCAAGATGTCGATCGAGGAGCGTTTCTGAGTCTCCTGTCGACGCTCTATCACAAGAACCTCGACATTCGCTTCACCGGGCTCGGCGCCGCATTCCTCGCCCGGCTCACCGCGCTTACCCGGCGTTTTTATGCCATCCAGCTTCTGCTGTGGCGTCGGCACGGCGTCTATCACGGTGCAGTCGAATTCGTCATCGGCATTTCGGCGGCGCTGTCCCTCGTGCTGCTGTTCGTGCTGTCGGCGGGCGGTCCACCGCCCGTGGGCAAGTTCCTCGTCTTCGCCTGCTACACCGTGCTGATCTTTCCCAACCTGTCGCAGATCGGCGAAGCATGGCCGATGATCAACGACGCCCGTGCGGCGCTGGGCCGGATCGAGGGAACGACCGCAGGCGCCGGGCAGCTTCACCACGTGCACGCCACGCCTGCACGTTTCGGTAACATCGTGTTCGACGAGGTTTCGCTGCGGAACGCTTACGGCGACGTCATCATCGATCGGGCGTCGTTCGTCATCCGGCCCGGCGAGAAGGTCAGTCTCTTCGGCGAGAGCGGCACCGGAAAGACCTCGCTCCTGACGCTGCTGCTCGGCCTGCAACCGCCGACATCGGGTCGCATCACGATCGGCGGCCGCGACGTGGGCACGCTCGCGCTTGCCGACATCAAGCGGTTCTTCGTGTTCGCCCGTGCTCAACCGGCGTTCCTGCCGGGTCGCGTCGACGAGAACATCGTCCTGCATCGCCAGTTGGATGATGCCGAACTGCGGAACGTGCTCGGGCGCGCACGCCTTGCCGCACGCCTTGCGGGCGAACGTGACGGCGTTCATGCCGCGATCCGCGACAAGGGCGAGCCGTTCTCGGGCGGCGAGCAGCAGCGGATCGCCTTCGCGTGCGTGCTTCTGTCGGATGCGCCGTGCCTGATTCTCGACGAGGCGCTCAATTCGCTCGACGAGGACTCCGAGTTGTGGATGCTGTGGCGCCTGATCGCCGAGAGCCGTGATCGCACCGTGATCTGCGTTTCGCATCGCCGAAACGCAGCGCGGCTGTTTCCTTATCGCATTGAAATTGCAAAAGGAGGAAAAGTCACGGTCGTGCGATCGCCAGGTGAATGACGAATGCACCGCAAAATCACTTGCCAATCCCGTGGGGCGGCGGGAAGCTACTCAAAAAATCAGAACATGAAACCGCTCTCCGAATGGGAGGACGAATGCCCCGTAAGGAACCTGCGGGCCCGCGCTGTGCCGCACTCGTCGGGCCCTATCTCAGCGGTAAGACGACATTGCTCGAAAGCCTGCTCGCCGCGACCGGCGCCATCCCGCGAAAGGGATCGGTGAAGGAAGGCAGCTCCGTCGGCGATTCGGCGCCGGCGGCGCGGGCGCGCCACATGAGCGTGGAAATCAATGTCGCGACGACTCGGTTCATGGACGAGAGCTGGACGTTCGTCGACTGTCCGGGCTCGATCGAGTTCGCGCACGAAGCCTATACCGCGCTGATGACCGCAGACATCGCCGTCGTCGTGTGCGAGCCGGTGCCCGAGCGCGCGCTGATGCTGGCGCCGCTGCTCAAGTTCCTCGACGATCACCGCATCCCGCACGTGCTGTTCATCAACAAGATCGACCAGGCGACGGCACGTGTGCGCGACATTCTTGCGGCGATGCAGGCCGTCTCGGCGCGGCCGCTGGTCTTACGCCACGTGCCGATCCGCGAGGGCGAGCGTATCGCCGGCTATGTCGACCTCGTCAGCGAGCGGGCGTACCGGTACAAGCCCGGTCAGGCATCGGATCTCGTGTCCATTCCGCCGGACGTGATCGACCGGGAGAAGGAGGCGCGTCAGAGTCTGCTCGAGACGCTGGCGGACTTCGACGACCGGCTGCTCGAACAGCTCGTCGAGGATACGGTCCCGCAGCCGGACGAGATCTATGCGCATCTGACGCGGAACATGCGTGCCGATCGCATCGTGCCGGTGTTCTTCGGCTCGGCCGAACGCGATTACGGCGTCCGTCGTCTGCTCAAGATGCTGCGGCACGAAGCACCGCCGGCGGCGGTGACGATGGACCGCCTCGATATTCCCGCAGACGGCGAACCGGTCGCGCAGGTGTTCAAGACACAATACGCGGGACATTCCGGCAAGATGTCCTATGTGCGCGTGTGGCGCGGTTCCTTGACCGACGGCATGAGCCTGTCGGATGGCCGGACGACAGTGCGGATCGCAGGCGTGTTCCGGCCGCTCGGTGCAAACCTGAGCAAGCTGACCAGGGCGGAAACTGGCGAGGTCGTCGCGCTGGGGCGGCTTGACGGCATTGCGACCGGGGCGACGCTGACACCGTCCGGCGCGATCTTCGAAGGGATGGCCCCTTGGCCGTCGCCGCCGAGCCCGTGCTTTGCGCTCGCAATCGCGGCGGAGAAGCGGGCCGACGAGGTCAAGCTGTCCGGCGCGCTTCAGAAGATCACCGAGGAAGATCCCTCGCTGATGATCGAGCACAATACCGACACGAACGAGCACGTGCTGTGGGGGCAGGGCGAAATCCATCTTGCCGTGGCGCTTGAGCGACTCCGTACCCAGTACAACATGGCGGTCAGTGCCCGTCCGCCTCAGGTGCCATACAAGGAGACGATCCGTCGCGGCGTCACCCAGCATGCGCGCCACAAGCGGCAGACGGGCGGGCACGGGCAGTTCGCGGACGTCAAGATCGAGATCCGGCCGTTGCCGCGCGGCCAGGGTTTCGTGTTCGAGGATCGCATCGTCGGCGGCGCCATCCCGCGCAACTTCATCCCTGCAGTCGAGGACGGCATTCGCGAGTATCTCAACCGGGGGCCGCTCGGCTTTCCCGTCGTCGACGTCCACGTCACGTTGTTCGACGGCCAGTATCACGAAGTCGACAGCTCGGATCAGGCGTTCAAGACGGCGGGGACCATGGCCATGCGCGAGGGGATGCCGAAATGCGACCCGGTGCTCCTCGAGCCCATCTGCAAGGTGACAATCGCCGTGCCGAACGAGTTCACCTCCAAGGTGCAGCGTCTCATCCCGCAGCGACGCGGCCAGATCCTCGGCTTCGATGCCCGCCCGGGCTGGGATGGCTGGGACGAGGTGCAGGCCTTCCTGCCGCAGGCCGAAATGCACGACCTGATCGTCGAATTGCGCTCGGCAACGATGGGGGTGGGCACTTTCGAGTGGTCGTTCGATCACTTGGCGGAGCTGACCGGAAAACTCGCCGAGCGTGTGGTGAATCGCAGTCGCGTCGAGGAAAAGGTTGCGACGTAGCACCGATGGTGCGGATGCCACTGTCCGGCCGGGACGGATGCGCGAGGTCATTGTCGCGCATCGCCCCAAATTCTGCTGTTCTTTCGGGGTACCTCCAACACGTCCGGACCGCGCGGCGACGCCGTTCGTTTGTCGCATGGCTGACCCGCGGGTCGGGCAGGTTGAGTATTAAGGTATTCGGTTATACATTTATATTCGACTTTAGATAGGCTCTAAATTGCCGTCTGAACGGGAAAGGAGCAGATATGGCTGAGGCGCACACCAAGGAACGGACCACGGCGAAGGCGCAAACCTCGCGCGTGAACGACGCTACACGGGCGGTATCGGAAGGGTTGGCGCGGGCGCTTGCCAACACCTACACGCTTTACCTCAAGACCCATAACTACCATTGGAACGTGACGGGACCGCAATTCTCGTCGCTGCACACCCTGTTCGAGACGCAGTACACCGAGCTTGCGAACGCGGTGGATCTGATCGCGGAACGCATTCGCGCTCTCGGCCACGTGGCGCCGGGCAGCTACGCCGCCTTTGCGCGGCTGAGCGAGATCAAGGAAGCGCCGGATCAGCCACCGGCCGCAATGGACATGGTCCGCGAACTCGCCGCCGACAACGAGACGCTCGTGCGCATCGCCGAGGAGGTGAACCGCATTGCCGATGAACACGGTGACGTCGCCTCCGGCGACATCATGATCGAGCGCATGCAGGTGCACGCCAAGGCGGCCTGGATGCTGCGCGCGCATCTCGAAGGCTGAGGGCGGCGCGAAGCGCACCACCGCACCATCTAGAATTCGTCGTCACCCGCGGTCCTGGCCCGGACCGGGGTGACGACGCGAGAGGGCGCGTGCGACGCCTGTTCGGCATCGCACGATGGCACCTGACCGGCCGCGGATCGTCGCGCGGCACGGACGACATTTCGCAAGGGCTACTCCCCCTGGCCCCCTTGTCGACGGCGTTTCGGCTCTACGAAAGTTTCAAGGATCCGCAACGGAACCGACATCATTCCATCGTGAAGCCGGCCAATCCACCGAGCCTCGCACTGGCATCCGCGAGGCGGTTGTGCGACCTCATCCTCGATCAGTGTCGGCGCTTTCACGCACTGGCGCAGGCAATCGCGCTTTCGGCATGGCGCGACCGCCGGATCCGTGCCCTTGGGCTGAGCGTCCTCGCGCTCGATTTCCTGATCATCGCCGTCAATTTCCTGGTCCTGCTCTCGAAGAGCACGCGCAAGATCACGCTCGACATGAGCGCGTTCGACAAGCCGTATCTGTCGCTAGCCGAAGATGGCGGCCTGCCAGAGATCTTCGGCTATGTTCAGATTGCGGCGACGGTGCTGCTTCTGATGGCAATGGCGCGCCGGACCGGCCGGGCGATGTACGCGGCACTCGGCGGCGTTTTCCTCGTCATCCTCGCCGACGATGCGCTCATGATCCACGAAAACCTGGGTGACGTCATCGCCACGGGCTTGCACCTGCCGTGGCTCGCGGGATTGCGACCGCAGGATTTCGGCGAACTCGCGACCGATGGAGGCCTGTTCCTGGTGCTCGGGGCGCTGTTCGTCTACGGCATCCGGCGCAGCGATCGCGACGACATCGACGTGGCACTGCTTTTTGCGGCCATCGTCGGCGTCATCGCGTTCTTCGGTATCGTCGTCGATATGCTCCTGGTCGAAGTGTATTACGGACTGTCCCGCCGATTCGGGCGCCTGCTCATCGTGCTCGAGGATGGCGGCGAGCTGATCGGCATGACGCTCGCGCTCATCGTCGCCGTGACATTGTATGCGGGCCGTCACCGCTCCATACCGGTGACCCGGCGCAAGAAGGCGACGTCCTAGTCGCTGTCGCGTTTGTCGTCGTGCCGTAGGACGGCCGTCGAACGGTGACGCGCTCCCGATCTGCGGCCGCCCGGCCGCGGCGCAGGCGATCCGCGGTTCGCGCCCGATGCGGGATTGCGCTCAGTCTTCCACCCAGGCGACGCGCAGGATGTTGGTCGCGCCCGGCGTGCCGAACGGCACGCCGGCGGTGATCACCAGGCGATCGCCGGGCTTGGCGAATTCCTCGCGGCGCGCGACGGCGACGGCCTTCTCCACCATGTCCTGGAAGCTCTTGACGTCTTCGGTGACCACGGTGTGTACGCCCCAGGCGAGCGACAGCCGGCGCGCAGTGGCGACGTTCTCGGTCACGCACAGGATCGGCACGTCGGGGCGCTCGCGCGCCGCGCGAAGCGTGGTGGAACCGGACGTCGTGTAGGTGACGATCGCCGCGGCGCGAAGGGTGTGGGCGATCTGGCGTGCCGCGGCGGTGATTGCGTCGGAGGACGTCGCCTCGGGTTCCGCGTGATCGGCATCGACGATGCGGCGGAAGAGCGGGTCGCGCTCGACGCGCTCGATGATGCGGTTCATGATCGTGACCGCCTCGACCGGATAGTTGCCGGACGCGGTCTCGGCCGACAGCATGACGGCGTCGGCGCCGTCATAGACGGCGGTCGCGACGTCGGATGCCTCGGCGCGCGTCGGCGCAGGCGCGTTCACCATCGATTCCAGCATCTGCGTCGCCACGATCACGGGTTTGCCGGCGTGGCGGCAGGCGCGCAGAATGTGTTTTTGCAGACTGGGCACGTCTTCGGGCGGCAGTTCGACGCCGAGATCGCCGCGAGCCACCATGATCGCATCGGCCAGCTCGACGATCTCGTTGAGACGATCGATGGCGGCTGGTTTCTCCAGCTTCGCCATCAGCGCCGCGCGCCCGGCGATGAGCCGCCGCCCTTCGGCGATGTCGTCGGGGCGCTGCACGAACGACATCGCCACCCAGTCGACGCCGAGATCGAGGCCGAAGGTGAGGTCCCGGCGGTCCTTGTCGGTGAGCGGCGACAGCGGCAGGACGACGCCCGGCACGTTCACGCCCTTGCGGTCGGACAGGATGCCGCCGGTCACGACCTTGGTCCTGCAGAATCCCTGTCCGCTTTCGACGATCCGCAGCCGGATGCGCCCATCGTCCAACAGCAGGTCGGCGCCGGGCGTGATCGCAGCGAAGATTTCGGGGTGCGGCAGCGGCGCGCGCGTCGCATCGCCCGGTGTCGGGTCGAGGTCGAGCCGGAACTCGGCGCCCGGCTCCAGCCTGACCTTGCCGTCGCGAAATGTGCCGACCCGCAGCTTCGGTCCCTGCAGGTCCAGGAGGATGCTGATCGGCCGGCCGATGCGCGTCTCGAGCGCGCGGATCGCCTGCACGCGCGCGCGATGGTCGTCGTGCGTGCCGTGGCTGAGGTTCAGGCGGAAAACGTCGACGCCGGCGCGGAACAGCGCTTCGATACGTTCGGGCGTGGATGTCGCGGGCCCGAGCGTGGCGACGATTTTCGTCGATCTGTGCCGTCGCATGGGGTGGTCAATGTAGCGTCAGATGCCCGTGAGTTCGAGCGGTTAAGTTCGCAGCTTACGCCGGGGGCAGAACGAGAATCGCCCGGAAATCGTTAACGTTGGTCAACGTCGGTCCGGTGATGACGAGATCGTCCAGCCGCGAAAAGAACGTATAGGCGTCGTTGTCGGCGAGCATGGCACGGGCGTCGAGCCCGGCCGTACGGGCGCGTGCGAGACTGTCGGGCCCGGTCAGCGCGCCTGCATTGTTCTCGGTGCCGTCGATGCCGTCGGTGTCGCCGGCAAGCGCATGGATGCCCGGTGCACCGTCGAGTGCGACCGTCAAGCCAAGCAGGTATTCGACGTTGCGGCCGCCGCGGCCGTTGCCTCGCACGGTGACCGTCGTTTCACCCCCCGACAGGATCACGGCCGGCGGCGTCACGGCGCCGCGCCCTGCCTGGATCTCGCGCGCAAGGCGCGCATGATCCTGGCCGACGATCCGCGCTTCGCCCTCGATCGCATCGCCGAGGATCAGCGGCGTCACGCCGGCGGCGCGGGCAAGCTCTGCGGCTGCCGCGAGCGATGCCTTGGGGCTGGCGATCATCCGGTACTCGGCCGTTGCCAGGCGCGGATCGCCCGGCTTCGGCGACTCGGCCTCCGGTCGGGCGAGATGCGCGGCGATCGCCGGTGCCGGTACGATGCCGTATTTCGCCAGCACGGCCATTGCGTCCGTGCGGGTCGTCGGATCGGGCACGGTCGGTCCCGAGGCGATCACCGCTGGGTCGTCGCCCGGCACGTCCGAGATCGCCAGGGTCAGCACGCGCGCCGGATGGGCCGCCGCGGCCAGCCGTCCGCCATTGATGCGCGACAGGTGCTTGCGCACGCAGTTCATCTCGTGGATCGTTGCGCCGGACTTGAGCAGGGCCGTGGTGAGGGCCTGCATGTCGGCGAGCTCGATCCCCGGCGCCGGCAGCGTGAGCAGGGCTGATCCCCCACCGGAGATCAGACACAGCACGAGGTCGTCCGGCGTCAAGCCGGCGACAAGGTCGAGCATGCGTGCCGCGGCCGCGCGGCCGTTCTCGTCGGGCACCGGATGCGCGGCCTCGACGATCTCGATTTCGCGGCACGGCACCGCGTGGCCGTAGCGCGTGACGACCAGACCTTGGAGCGGTGGTCCGTAATGTTCTTCGACCGCGCGCGCCATCGCCGCCGATGCCTTGCCTGCGCCGATGACGAGGATGCGGCCGCGCGGTCGCGGCGGCAGTTCCGCCGGCACGCGCTGTTTGGGGTCGGCAGCCGCGATCGCGGCCATGAACAGGCGGCGGAGAAACTGGCGCGGATCTTCGGACACGTCGGACTCCCTTGTTCCGGGAGCGACCGTGTCGCGATTTGCCGCGCCGATCAAGTCCGGTCAGCGGCTGGCCAGACGCGCGACGAAGACGCCGAAGAGCACGATGGCGCCGCCGGCCGCCTGCAGGACGCCCAGCGGTTCGGCGAGCAGGACCCAGGCGAGCACTGCGGCCGTCACCGGTTGCAGCAGCAGCGCGACGGACGAGAACGCCGCCGGCAGATGCGCGAGCGCATAGGCGATCAGGCTCTGGCCGCCGGCATGGCTGATCCATGCCAGACCGAGCAGGATGATCCAGCCGTAGAGCGTCGCGGGTATCAGGCCTTCGCCGGAGAGCAGGGCGACCGGCAGCAGGACGAAGGCCGTGACCACCCCGGTCCACGTCATGATCGTCGCGGTCGAGAAGCGGTTCCGCAGCCGGCTCACCGTCAGCATGTAGCCGGCGTAGAAGACGGCCGTGACGATGCCGAAACCATCGCCGACGAGGTGATCGGTCGAGAGCGACAGCGAGTCGCCCATCAGCAGCGCGGCGCCGGCGATCGCGAGGGCGAGCCCGACCAGGAACATCGGACGCACGCGCTCGCCGAACAGCGCAAAGGCACCGAGCGTCACGAAGATCGGCGCGAGGTTCGCGAACAGCGTCGCGTTCGCGACCGTGGTGAGCTTGATCGACCAATGCCAGAGGGCAAGGTCGCCGGCGAAACACAGGCCGGCGAGCGCAAGCAGCCAGGGCTCGCGTCGATCCGTGCGCCGCGGCGTCGCCGGCATCCGGTGCCGCTCGGCCACGCGCCAGATCCACAGGGCCGGAACGGCGAGGGCGACGCGATGGAACGCCGTCGCCGTCGGCCCGAGCTCCGACAGCCGGACGAAGATCGGCGAGAACGCAATGGCCACCGCACCGGTCAGCAGCGCGACGAGCGCGATGCGTTCGGCGCGCGCGATCGCCGCGGCTGGCATGAGATTGATTCGGGCCGACATGGCCGATGCTTATAACGAAGCGCATGACGAAGCGCACGGCGCGTTCCGGCGGGGCACGTCTCCCATGCGCGTCGCGCAACCGGTGGTCGTCAGGATGCCGGCCGGGTGCAGGCGGCCGGACCGATCTTGACTCTCGGGCGGCGTTCGTGCGGTCTGGTCGGCCACGGTATGAGTACACCAAAGCCTGCTCTGATCGGTGATCCGGACGCCGAAAACCGGCTGCGGGCGTATTCCGCGATCGGCGACGACTTTGGCCGCAGGGGCATCGATACCCCGGCGCTGCGGCGGGGACATCGTCCGTGATCCTGGTCTTCGGCTCGATCAACGTCGACCTCGTCGCCACGGTGCCGTCCATTCCGCGGCCCGGCGAGACCGTCCTGTCCACGCGCTATGACACGAGTCCCGGCGGCAAGGGCGCCAATCAGGCCGTTGCCGCCGCCCGCGCCCGCGCCGATGCGCGCCTGCCGGTCGTGATGGCGGGGGCGGTGGGTGACGACGGATTCGGCGCGTTCGCGCTCGCGAACCTTGCCGAAAACGGCGTCGACACGCGTGCCGTGCGCAAGGGCGACGAGCCGACCGGCTGTGCCTTCATCGTCGTGAACCCGCAGGGCGAGAACGCCATCACCGTCGCAAGCGGCGCCAACCGGATCGTGCGCGCCGCCGACGTGCTGGACGCGATGCTCGCCGAGGCCCGCGTCGTCGTTCTCCAGATGGAAGTTCCGGTCGACGAGAACATCGCGCTCGCGCGCCGTGCGCGCGCCGCGGGTGCGCCGGTCATCCTGAACCTAGCGCCGGCTCCGGCCGATCTTTCGCCGGCGCTTCTGGAACGCCTGCTCGCGAACGTCGACGTCCTCGTCCTCAACGAGCTCGAGGCGGCAACCGTCGCCGCGATCTACGACGGCGCGAAGGCGAGCGATCCGGCGGGCATGGCCCGTTACATCGCCGAACGGGCGAAACTGACGGCCGTGATCACCCTCGGCGCCGACGGGGCGGTTGCCTCGGTCTGCGGCAAGCCGCCGCTTGCGGCGCCGGCGCTGGCGATTATGCCCGTGGATACGACGGGGGCTGGCGACGCCTTCGTCGGCATCATGGCGGCCAAGCTCGCCGAGGGAGTCGCGTTCGAACTGTGCCTGCGCTATGCCGCCGTCGGCGCCTCGCTCGCTTGTCTCGCCCTGGGTGCTCAGGCTGGTCTGCCCTACGCAGCCGACATCGAGAAGGCCCTGGCCGGATCGGCGACGTGATCCGCATGCGGCGACGGGCCGCCGCCGCTCGGCTGCCGCCGGATCGCGCACCGGTTGCAGCACCGGTGCCGCGTTTCATGTATTCTTCACCCCGTCATGCCGCGTTCTCATCCCGCGCCGGTCGGGCGCGCCCTGCTCGGCCCCGGCGATCCGCCTTGCGTCGAGCTGTTCAATGCCGAGTTTCTCGAACGGGCCGGTAGCCGGCCGGTGCTGCTCGTCTGCGATCATGCCGGGCGTCAGGTCCCCCGGGCGCTGGGCGATCTCGGTCTCGATCCAACCGCTTATGAACGTCACATCGCCTGGGACATCGGCGCGGCCGACGTCGCGCGTCACCTTGCCCGGACGTTCGCCGCCCCGCTGGTGCTCGCGACGTACTCGCGGCTGGTCATTGACCTGAACCGCGATCTCGACGATCCGACCCTGATCCCCGAGATCAGCGACGACACGACGATACCGGGCAATCTGAACCTTGCGGCAGCCGATCGCGAGGCCCGGATCGAGGCGATCTTCAGGCCCTATCACGCGGCGATCGACGATGCGCTCGCGCGGCTCGGCCGCGGCGGCGTCCCGGCGCTGGTGTCGGTGCATACCTGCACGCCGGTGTTCAAGGGTTTCCACCGCCCGTGGCACATCGGCGTCCTGTGGAATCGCGATCCGCGGCTTGCGGTGCCGCTGATCGCCAACCTGCGCCGGCGCGCCGATCTCGTGATCGGCGACAACCAGCCCTATTCCGGGCGCGACGGACAGGGCTACACGGTCAAGCGCCATGCCGAGGCCAAGGGCCTGCCGCACGTGGCGATCGAGATCCGCCAGGATCTCGTCGACACGCGTCGCGGCGCGGCCGAATGGGCGGGCACCCTCGCGGCCGCGCTCGGGCCGCTGCTCGAGGATCCAGCGCTGCATCGCATCGAGCACTACTAGGATCCGGCCATGCCCGATCCGTCGTTCACGATCGGCATCGAGGAGGAATACCTGCTCGTTGATCGCGCGACCCGCGACCTCGTGCAGGACGCCCCGGCTGCCATGCTCGAGGAATGCGAGCGACGGCTGGAAGGGCAGGTGAGCCCCGAATTCCTGCGCTCGCAGATCGAGGTGCAGACGCGCGTCTGCCGGACGGTCGGCGAGGCGCGTGCCGATCTCGCCCGGCTGCGGCGGACCGTCGCCGAGGTCGCGGCGCGTCACGGCCTCGCGGTCATTGCCGCCGCGACGCACCCCTTCGCCGATTGGGGCGCGCAGCGCCCGACCATGCGCGAGCGCTACCAGATACTCGAGCGCGACCTCCAAGGTGTGGGCCGGCGCCTGGTCATTTGCGGCCTCCACGTCCATGTCGGGATCGAGGACGACGAACTGCGCATCGACCTGATGAATCAGGCCGGCTATTTCCTGCCGCATCTCTTGGCGCTGTCGACGTCGTCGCCGTTCTGGCGCGGCGAGGATACGGGCCTCAAGAGCTATCGCCTCGCCGTCTTCAACGAGCTGCCGCGCACCGGTCTGCCCGAACATTTCGAGAGCTACGGCGAGTTCCGGCGGCAGTTGAACCGCCTCGTCGCGGCGGGCCTGATCGAGGATGCGACCAAGCTGTGGTGGGACATCCGGCCGTCCGCCCGTTTCCCGACGCTCGAGATGCGCATCACCGACGTACCGACCCGTCTCGACGACACGATCAGCATCGCGGCCCTGTTCCAGTGCATTCTCGGCATGCTGTGGCGGTTACGCCGCAACAATCAGCGCTGGCGCATCTATCCCAACATGCTGGTGAACGAGAACCGCTGGCGGGCGCAGCGCTACGGCTTCGATCAGGGCTTGGTCGACTTCGGCCGGGGCGAGGTCGTGCCCTATGCGCAGCTTCTGGACGAGATCATCGAGCTGACCGCGCCCGAGGCCGCGCGCTTCGGCTGCGAGACGGAGGTTGCGCGGGCGCGCGATATCCTGCGCCGCGGCACCTCGGCCCATCGCCAGATCGAGATCTACCGGCACGCCCTCGGCAAGGGTGCCGCGAAGGCCGCTGCGCTCAACGCCGTCATCGACTGGCTGATCGAGGAGACCGTCGCCGGTCTCTGACTAGAACGCGAACTCGGTCGCGAGGAACAGCCCGACGCCGATCAGAAAGCCGAGCACGGTGCCGTTGATGCGGATGTACTGAAGCTCGGTTCCCGCCCACAGTTCCATGCGCCGCGTGAACTCCGCCGTGTTCCAGGCGCGAACCTCGTCGGCGATGAAACGGGCGATGCGCGCCCGCCACGGCACGCGTTCGGTGCTGATGGCCGCGTCGATCATGGCCGTCAGCTTTCCGGCGATGGCGGGATCGGTCTCCAGCGTCGTGCCGAAGGCGACCAGCCGGTCGGCGACGACACGTTTGAGGGCGGGCGCGGGCGAGGCGACGTCGTCGAAGAGCGCCCGCCGGACGTCGTCCCACAGCGAACTCATCCAGTCCTGCACCTCGGGAAGATTGATCGCCCGGCGCATCAGCGCGTTGATCCGTGCGCGCAGGTCTTCGTCGGTTTCGAGGTCGCGGGCGAGCGCCAGCAGCGCCGCTTCGAGCCGCGCCGCGGTCGGGTGATCCGGGCGGGACAGGTCGCCGGCGGCTTCCTGCAGGATGACGACGAGGCGTCGGGCGAGATAGCGGTCGACCTTCTTCGGCAGGAACCACAGGCGGCGCTCGACCGCATCGTCGATCGCCTCGGCGTTGTCGGCGATGAGGCTTTGCAGGACCGGCAGGCTGCGCTGAAGCAGGGCCTTGTGGTGGCCGCGCGTCACCAGCGCCCGCAGCATCGCGCCGAGGATCGCCGCCAGATCGAGCGAGCTCAGATGGCTGCCGAAGACCTGTGCGACCAGGCGGCGCATGTCGCGGTCGTCGACCGCCGACAGGATCGAGGGCAGCACGTCCACCACCCGCTCGGCCGCGCGCTCGGCGTTGCCGCGGTCGGACAGCCATCGCGCCGCGTGCCCGATCAGGTCGATGGACTTGATCTCCTTGGCGATGGCATGGGTTGCCAGGAAGTTGTCGACGACGAAGGTGCCGAGCCATTCGCCGACGCGGTCCTTCTGCCGGGGGACGATCGCCGTGTGCGGAATCGGCAATCCGAGCGGCCGCCGGAACAGCGCCGTGACGGCGAACCAGTCGGCCAGCCCGCCGACGATGGCGGCCTCGGCGCCGGCCTGGAGGAGACGGACCCAGAATCCGGGCGCCTCAATCGCGGTCGTCGCCGCGAACACGGCGGCGCAAGCGAGCAGCAGCCCGGTCGCGATCAGCCGGTAATGCCGCAACTGGGCCTTTTGCTGGTCCTCGCGGGACCGGTCGGGGGAGGGCTGCATCGGATCGGGCTTGGCAAGGGCTCCATGCATCGCGGTCGCGGGACCGCCGAATTTGAACGCAGTTGCCGTCGGCTTGGGTCGCTTGGCGCGGGTGGCCGGCGGGGCCTATACTCGAACGACATTCGGGCCGGATTTGGGCCGATCCGGGGTCGGCGGTTGCGCCCGGAACGGTGCGCCCGCCCGCGTAGTTTCGGAGGTAGCATGGACGACAAGACCCGCACCGAGCTCGAGGCCACTGCATTCCGTCGTCTGGTCGATCACTTACGCGCACGCACCGACGTGCAGAACATCGACCTGATGAATCTGGCGGGATTCTGCCGGAACTGCCTGTCGAACTGGTACCGCGAGGCTGCCGAGGCCAAGGGCATCGCGATGACCAAGGAGGAGTCGCGCGAGATCATCTACGGCATGCCCTACGAGGAGTGGAAGGCGAAGTACCAGAAAGAGGCAACACCGGAGCAGCTGAAGCAGTTCGCCGCACAGGGCGGTCCGCACAAGCACTGAAATCCAACATCGCGGCCGCGGGCGGAAGCAGAGATGTCCGTCCACGGCCGTTGTACCATCGGCACCACGAAGGACACGGGCCGGCTGTCGCACCCGGCGCGGGTTGCGTCGCACGCTGGCGCCTGTCTTGGCGACGACCGGCGTTTTTCATGGGTTTTTCACGATTTGAATCCGTCGTCGTGCGTCCTGTGACAATCCCCGATTTCCACTTTATCCACATGCCGGCCCGCCTTGCGCAGGCGCATGGCGCACCGCTATAGAACGCGGTCCCAGCAGGTTTGGACTTCGGCACACGGGGGATTGCACATGGCGGATGGCAGCGCCGGCGACGTTGGCGGAATCGCGGTTGCGAAGCTCAAGTCCTTCGTCGAGCGGATCGAGCGGCTCGAGGCCGAGAAGGCGGAGCTGGCGGCCGACATCCGCGAGGTCTATGCCGAAGCCAAGGGCAACGGCTTCGACACCAAGATCATGCGGCAGGTGATCAAGCTGCGGAAGCTCGAGCCCAACGACCGCAACGAGCAGGACGCCCTGCTTGAGCTCTATCGCAAGGCGCTTGACGTATAGACGGCACTGGCCCGGATCAGGCTGGCCGAACCGCTAGCTGCCGCGTACGGCAAGCAGGCGCAGCGGCGCATCCTCGAGCCGGTCGGGGCAGATCCGCGGTGCCAGTTGCGGTGACACTGCCAGATAGTGCGGGCTCACCGGGCGGACGTTCTGGAATACGTACAGTCCGCATACTGGCCAGTCGGCGAAACGGTTGCCCGAATGGCGGATCAGACGCGCGGCATTGTCGGGTGTCGCGAAGATGAACTCCACCTCGCGGGCAAGGCAGTCCTCGAGCCGCGCGGACTCGGAACGCCATGCCGCCCGCCGGCCGTTCACCAGTCCGCTGACGTCGCACACCTGCGCCTTGGTGAAATACATCAGGTGCCCGACGTCCCAGCCGATTCCCGTCGTACCCGCGAGGCGCGCCAGATTGAGCGCGCGCATGTCGAGCAGCGCGTCGGTGCGATGGCGCACAATGTCGTGGAACATGACAAGCTCGAACGCCAGCACGGCGGCGGCACCGGCGAGTGCGGCTCCCTTCCACCGCCGCCAGCCGTCGCGGATCCGCGTCATCCATGCGGTCGGCATCGCCGGCGATCTCGCCCCGAGTGCCGCCGACGCGTGCGCGAGATTGGCGGCGGTCATGAAGATGATGACCGGCAGAAGATGACGTATCCCCTGGAGATACTGGCCCCGCACGGCGACGACCGCCCACAGAAGCACGAGGCCCAGATTCGGCAGGACGAGCGCCAGCCGGAAACCGCGGCCGCGACCCCATCGCCATGCCGCGACGAATGCCGCGAGCCATAGCGCGAAGAGACCGGCGCCGAAGCTGAGGCCGCCGGCGAACGAGACGAGAATGGTCACCAGCGAGTCGGCGGGGGCCGCTTCGCCGCTGGCCTTGGCGATGGCGGTGTCGGGGATCACGGTGCCGAACATGCACCAGATCCAGAACAACGCCGCCATCGCCCCGAGCCCGAGCGCGCCGACCGGCAGCATCGCATCGCGGCGCGCGCACGATGTGGGCTCCGTGCACGGGGCCGTCGTGGTGGCAATGGCGGCGCAGGCGAGCGCCACCAGCACCGCCAGCTCGACGCGCGTCATCACCGAGACGGCGCCGAGGACGAAGAGCATGATCGTCGCGGTCGCCGAGGCGCGCAGGCGGCCGGCGGCGCGCCCGGCGATCCATCCGAGAAGCAGGACGAGACACGCGACGAGGCTCGTCTCCATGCCGTCGGTGAGCCAGCGCACCCCCATCGGCGTCATCGCCAGCGCGGCGACAAGGGCCCAACCGATCCGCACGGCGTTGCGGGTGGCCGCGGCAAGGCCGACGGCACTGCCGATGAAGATGAAGTAGAAGACGACGGAGATCGCCTTCGTCGTGAAATCGCTGTGCAGGATCTGGTAAAGCCCGGCCGTGATCAGCACGAACAGCGGGCTCGACGTGCCGAAGCTCGCCTGCTGTCCATCCGTCGTGAAGAATCCGTGGCTGATGAGCAGCTCGGCGAAGCGCAGGTGGATCAGCGCGTCGTCGAGGACGTGGAAGCGCGAAAACCAGAGGATGGCGCCCAGGTAAACACCTGCGAGCACGACGGCCAGAGGTCGGCAATGTCGTTGCGCGAAGCCGTCGGGCATCGTTCCGGATGCCTCCTTCCCCCGCGTTCGCGGTCGGCCAAGAATGTTTCCGCACCGCATTCGCGCCACCGGTGCCGCGAATCGTCACGACTCGGCACCATCGATTTATCGTTTATGCTAGGTTGCGCCTCGTGGATCAATACGCATTCGGGTTGCGGTGCAACATGGCGCAGCCGCGGAACCCTGACGGTTCACGACGCGTAGAGTTTGGTGGGGATCATCGACTCGACGCATCAGGGGCGGATACGCGCGCTGCCGGCCGGTCGCATGGCTGCGCTATAGTCGACGCACCGGGCCCGGATGTGGGCGATCCGGTGCGACACACGTCCGAAGCGGAAAGGATGTCGGCATGCGCTTGACGTTTCTCGGCAGCGGCGATGCGTTCGGGACGGGCGGCCGCTTCAACACGTGCTTCCATGTCGCGACCGCGAGCACGCGGTTCCTGATCGATTGCGGGGCGTCGTCCCTCGTGGCGATGCGCCGGTTCGGCGTCGATCCGAAGGAGATCGACGCGATCTTCATCACCCATCTGCATGGCGATCATTTCGGCGGCCTGCCCTTCGTGATCCTCGACGCGCAGTTCGTCTGCCGCCGCACCGCGCCGCTGGTCGTCGTCGGCCCGCCTGGTCTCAGGCAGCGCCTCCACGACGCCATGGAGGTGCTGTATCCGGGTTCGGCGAAGATCCAGCGCGGATTCTCGATCGAGACGATCGAGATCACGCCGGGCCGCGCACATCAGGTCGGCACCGTCAGCGTCACGCCGTTCATCGCCGCGCACGAGAGCGGCGCGCCGTCCTTCGCCCTGCGCCTTGCCTGCGACGGCAAGGTCGTCGTCTATTCCGGCGACACGGGGTGGATCGACACGCTGAAGGACGCATCTGCCGACGCCGATCTTCTCATCGTCGAATGCTCGTCCTTCGACAAGGCGATCCCCGGCCACATCGACTACGGCACGTTGCGCGCCCACCGCCACGAACTCGGCGCGAAGCGGGTGATCATCACGCACATGGGACCGGAAATGCTGGCCCAGGCCGAGGCCGGTCGTGTCGAGATGGAGACCGCACACGACGGCAAGCAGGTCGA
>CALANV010000017.1 GCA_937926175.1 uncultured Rhodospirillales bacterium
CTGGGAGCCCAAGGTCCCCCTCGAAACCGGCCTCCTCCGCACCATCGAGTACTTCGACAAGCTGCTGAGCGAGGACAAGATGCCGACCGCCCGGCAGTCGCAGGCCTGAGAGCACTCAGCGCGAGACGAAGCCGTCGATATAGCGATTGAGACGGGCCCGGTAATGGGCCCAGGTGAATTCGCAGGCACGCGCCCGCGCCGAGAGCGCCATCGCCGTCCGCAGATCCCGGTCGCGATAAAGGCGTTCGATCTTTTCCATCAGCGCCTCGACGTCGCGGATCGGGACGAGGAATCCATCCTGGCCGTCACGGACGACCGAACCCGAGTTCGGCGTGGTCACGACGGGAAGGCCGCTCGCGAGCGCCTCATAGATCGCCAGCGCCGAGCCCTCATGGAGGGAGGGATAAACGAAGACATCGGCATCCTGGAACAGGCGGTGCACCTCGTGATACGGCACGTGCGCCACGTGCCGGAACACGTCGCGGTATCCGGCGAACGCGGAGTCGCGGCCGATCATCTTGCCGACGAGGACCAGCTCCGCATCGGGGAGTTTCAGGCGCTTCACCGCCTCGAGTAGGTAGCGAATGCCCTTGCGCTGGCTCAGCTGCCCGACGAAGAGGAGCCGGAATCCCTTGCGTTCGCGCGGCGGCGCGGGGCGGAAACGGTCGATGTCGACCCCGTAGGGAAGAACGAAGATCCGCTCGGCCGGGGCGCCGCGTTCGATCAGCGTGTCACGGACATAGTCCGACGGCACGAGTATGCCGTCGGCCTCGCGGATCTCGGCTTCCTGGCGGGCGACGAGCTCGTCCGGCGTCTCGACCATCGTTTCCGCGAATTCGGGCGCAAGCGCACTTTCCTCCCGGAACAGCTTCAGGGCGGCGCCGATATGGCCGACGACCTGGTTGAGAATGGACACAGCACCGACCTCGCGCGCGGCGCGTCCCGAGAACAGGGCCGAGCCGTCATGGCCGATGACCACATGTGGCGGCCGGCGCCGGATCTCGCGGGCGACGGCCCGGTCGAGGATGTCGTTGCGCCAGCCGATCACCCGCACGAGGCGGTCGGGGCTGGCACCGAGCCGGCTCATGGCGACGTGGACGGCCTCGGGCAGTGGGCGCAGATGGACGCGCCACGGATCGATCTCCGCGTTGGCGCGACGCCGAAGCTCGCGTTCGATCGGGGTGCGCAATGCTGCCGGCAGCAGGCCGACCGCCCGGGCGAGTCGACCGGCCGGCGCATAGAAGAACCCCGTGTGGAAGGTACAGTCGAAGCCGCCTTTCTGCAGGCCGGCGACTAACTCGTAGGCAAGATGGTTCGTTCCCGGATGATGCACGAGGACCCGTCGTCCGGCGCGCATCGCCGCGACGGCCGGATCCTCGGGCTGTGCGGTCGAATGCGGCTCAGCCATGGTCCTTTCTCAACAAGCCGATGCATTTGCGAAGGAACAGGCGCGAGAGCGCCCAGTCGTCTGCCGTCGGAACGAACAGCCGCACGATCGGCAGTCCCAGATCGCGCTTGAGCGACACGGCCATGACGCCAGCCGTGACCACCTGCGACAGCACGACGCTCCAGGCGGCACCCTCCAGGCCGAATGGCGGCATAAGTACGGCGATCAAGCCCGCGGCGGTGACGAGCCCGATCAGCTCCGCGCGGCTGATGACGAGCGAACGGTCCCAGGCCTTCAGTGCCTGCTGGAACATGAGCTTCGCGGCGAGCGGTGCCGTTCCGAGCAGAAGAACGCCGGCGATGGGAACCGCCGGAGCAAACGGCCGGCCGAAGAGAAGGGGCACGAGCCAGGGGATCAGGACCATCAGCGTGCCAATGGTCGCGACGGCGATCGCCATGCTGAACCGGAGATAGCGACCGAACACGACGATCTTGCCGCTGACCGTGTCCTGCTGGCTGATCTTCGGGAACGCGACGTTCGCCAGCGTATGGACGAGGATGAGCGGGCCGTTCGCCACCGTCAGCGCAACGACATAGAGGCCGAGATCGGCAGCCGGTAACCACAGCGAGATCACGGCCTGATCGAGGCGCTGGCGAAGCGAAAAGAGGATCTCGCCGACATGCACCTTCACGCCATAGGCAACGAGTCCCTTCATCACGTCCAGTCGCGGCCGCCACGAGATCCAGCCCCGGCGGTAAAGCAGGACGAAGCCGAGCAGGCCGGCCGCCAGCTGCGCCATGATGTAGGCAGCGGCGAAGGACGCGACCTCCGGGCCCGCCACGAGACTCAAGACCACAATGCCGGTGAAATAGACGACCGGCACGGCGGCGCGCAGCACGTTCCAGATCGTCATCTGCAGGTGGCCCTGGAACATGCCCCCGGTGAAGAGAGACATGAAATAGCTCGGCAGGAACGCGCAGAGGAAATACAGGGCGATGATCTCGACATCCGACCCGTACCCGGCGAGCGCGATCGGGATGACGACGAGGCCGATGGCGGCGAGCACGATCGTCAGCAGGCCGAGGAGGGCGGCGACGGCGGCAAACAGGTCGCGCGGGTTTGCCGCCCGCGTCGCCGCGCGATAGAGCATCGCGTCGTAGAGGCCAAGGTTGCCGAGTTCGGCGATCAAACCCGGCCACAACATGATCGCGGCAAGTTCGCCGCGACCTTCCGGCAGGAGCAGGCGCGCGGCGAGCAGGCCGGTCAGGATATTGAGCCCCTGGATCAGCGCCGTCGTGACGAAGGAGACGGAAATGTCCTTCATGTGCCCGGCCCGGCCAGTTTTCCGGGACAGACGGTTGCGAGCGCCTGCCGCAGCCCGGCCACGTCTTCCTCGAAGCTCCAGCGTTCGATGATGTCGAGGCTGCGCCGGCCCATGGCGGCGAGCCGCTCCGGGTCCGCGAGCACGTCGCGTATCGCGCGGGCGAGGTCGTCGACATCGTCCGTTCTGAAGATCGCGCCGTTCTCGCCGGGCCGAACGAGGTCGGGTGCCGCCCCCACCATGTCGCTGACGATCACGGCGCGTCCGGCGCACATCACCTCGTTGACGACCAAGCCCCAGGCTTCGCTGCCGGACGGCAGCACGAACGCATCGCACAAATCGTAGCAGCGCGGCAGTTCCGTCTGCTGCTGGAAGCCGAGGAACCGCACCGTGCCAGGGGGTAGACGCTTCGCTTCCGCCTCGAGGCGGGAGCGGAGCGGACCGTCGCCCGCGAACAGCAGGTAGGGACGCCGCAGACTCGGATCGCCGACTACCTTGGCGAAAGCGTTGATGAGCTGAAGCGGGCGCTTGCGTTCGATCAGCTTTGCCGCAAACAACAGGACCGGCCGGCCCGGCTCGAGGCCGAGCGCCCGTCGAAACTCTTCGCGTGTGGCCGAGGCCTTGAGGGCGTCGGCCCGGAACCGCGCATTGTCGACCGCGTACGGTACCGGAAAGATGCGTTCTTCCGGAATGCCGTGCTCGATGTAGTAACGGCGATTCAGGCTGCCGATGGCAAGGAACGCGTCGACGAAATGCCTGAGGCCGGCGAAGAAGACCCGTTTGGCCGCGCGCTTCACGGGCCCGCGCAATGCTGAGATCGGCGTCGCTTCGTCGCGCAGCAGAACCTTGGTGCCCCGGCGTCGCGCGGCCGCCATCGCGGTCCAATGCAGCCAGCGCGCATAGCCGTGGATCCAGATCGCATCGAAGCCACCCTCCGACAGGCGGCGGGCCAGCCCGTAGTTGAGCGGCTTCCAGAATCCGAGGTCCTTTTCCTCGTGTGGCCCGAGAACGGGAAGGAATTCGTGCCGATAGCCGTCGACCAGCGGCACGTCCCACTCGATCGTCCGGCCGAAGTCATGGGCAACGAAGGGACGTATCGAAAAATCCGTCCCGAAGAAGACCTTCAGATCGATGTCCGGTTCCGCGCTGATCCGGCGCAGCAACGGCGCCTGATACTGGATCGGGTGCGTGACGAGATAGGCGAGTCGCAATTTGCGCATCGGGGTCGGAGCCTCGTAGCGCACCTCAGTCGGGCCGGACGCCCACGGCAACCGTCATATGGCGGCCGGTCACATCGTCCAGGATGGCGTGAACGCGCTCGTGAAAGCGGTGAAGATCGAAATAGTCCAGGCCTTCGGGCCTGATTCCCTTCGGCCGTGCGAGCGCGGCGCGAATTCCCGTCAGGATGTCAGTGGGATTTGCGGGATCGACCATGATGCCGAGCTTGCCGTCACGTACCGCTTCGCGGCTGCCGTCGACCGAGCTGGCCACGACCGGGCTGCCGCATGCCATGGCCTCGAGGAACACGATCCCGAATCCCTCGCCGCGGCTCGGCATCGCGAATACGTCCGCCAGGCGGTACAGATCGCGCTTCTCGGTTTCGGCCACATATCCGGTGAAGACGACATGGCCACTCAAGCTGAGGGAACGCGCCTTCGCCTCCAGTCTCGGACGGTCCGATCCGTCGCCGCCGATCACATATACCAGATCGGGGTATTCGCTGATGAGTTGCGGAAGGATGTCCAGAATCTGGTCGATGCCCTTGTATCGTTCCCGCGCCTCGAGTCTGGCGAGCGTCAGCAGGACGCGCTTGCCGGCGAGATTCCAACGGGCGATCAACGACGGATCGACGGGGCCGGGCGTGAATTCGGAAAGATCGACGGCATTGGGCAGAACGAAGCCGCGTGCCGCATCGACCGACGTCCAGGATAGGAAACGCGCCTTGGTGTAGCCACTGACGGCGACGAAAAAGTCGACCTGTCTCGTGAGCCGATCAGTCAACTGCCGCCCCGTCGGCTGCCATGCCTCGATACCGTGGATGACGAGGCCGAGCGGTGCCCGATGCAGGAGCCGTGCGGCGGCGGCGACGGGAAGCAGGTTGACATGGCCGCACACGATCAGATCGAAACGACGGGAGGTGAGGACGGTGTCCGCCACGTGCAGCAGCCATGTCGGCTTGGATCCGATCCCGTCGGTCCGATAATCCAACCTGGCCGGCAACGTCCCGATCGGATCGGGCGCATGGCGGGGAATCGCGACGATCTCCCGGGCGGTGGGATAGGCACAGAGCGCGCCGAGGAAATCGCGGTTGAACTTCGCGATGCCACCCCGGCCGCCGAACGCCTCGTGCAGGAGAACGAGAACCCTCATGCCGCACCTTTCTGTGCGGCATAGACTTGGCGTGCCCAGCTTCGCAGGCCGCGTTCCGCGGGTTCGCCGGTTCTGCCCGCGATCCAATCACGCACCGGCACGACGAATCCGGTCTTCGGGCGCTCGAGCACGTCGCGCGGCAGCGCGGTGCGCGGCGTCGCCGCCATGTCCCGTTTCGTCGGCGGGTGGGCGGAAGCCAGCAGCGGCGCGAGGCGCCGGACAAGCTCGACGTCGACGAACGGCACGCGGATCTCCAACGAGTACGCCATGCCCGCCCAATCGGCGTCGCGAAGAAGTTGGTTGCGCATATACCAGGATAACTCGAATGCAGAGACCTTCAGGCGCGGCGCAGCCATGCCTGAAACCGTATCGTCCAGCCGGCGCAACGTGTCGAGTTCCTGCAAGCCTTGCTCGACCATGTCGCGCGGAAGAATTCCGGTGAGCTCCCAGGGCATGAAGAGGCTGCGGCGCAGCAGATAGGCGCCCGACCATGTAGGCCCGTATTCGAGCAGTCCTGCGTATTTCGGCGACGTCATGCGTCCGATCAGCCCGGCGGCGACCATGCGGACCACCCGTCCCAGCGGCCTTAAAGGTGCGAGCGGGGCCAATGCCCGCACCAGCTTCGGAATCTGGGTGAAGCCGGGATATCCGCCGAACAACTCATCGCCGCCGAGGCCCGACAGCGCGACCTTCAACCCGGCCGCATGCGCCTCTTTCGCGACGAAGTAGGTGTTGACGCCGTCGATCGAGGGCTGATCCATGGCGTCGAGCAGCTTGTCGCGTTCGGCGGCGAACGCTTGGCCCGGCACCCAGCGCGTCTGATGCCGCGTGCCGCACTGCCGTGCGACGGCCTCGGCGAGCCTCGTCTCGTCGTTCTCGCCGCCCTGGAACTCGCGGAAGCCCAGCGTCAGCGTGTTCAGGTTGGTCGCGCCGGATTCGACGGCGAGCGCGACGATGGTCGTCGAGTCGAGTCCGGCCGACAGGAACACGCCGACCGGCACATCGGCGATCAGGTGGTGGGCTATGCTGTCGACGAGTGCGTCGCGCAGCATTTGGGCACGCGCGACCGGGTCGGCCGGTGCCGGCGCGACGTCGGTGAAGACGTTACGGAGATCGAAGAAGCGCGCCGGCTTCTGGGCGCCGGCGCGGTCGATCCACATCGTGCACCCGGCCGGCAGCGCCCGTATGCGGCGATAGAGCGTATAGGGGTCCGGCACGTAGCCCCACAGAAAGAAACCGACATGGCCGGCCGGTTCGGCAGTGGTGTCGATCTTTCCGCCCGCAAGCAGCCCCTTCACCTGCGACGCGATGCGGATCGTGCGGCCGTCGTCGGCGTAGTAGAGCGGCTTGATGCCGAATGGGTCGCGCGCGAGGAAAAGCCCCTTTCGGGCTTCGTCCCACAGCGCGAAGGCGTACATCCCCCTGAGATGCCGCACCATGTCCGGGCCATACCGGTCATAGAGATGCAGGAGAACCTCGGTGTCGGATTCCGTCCGGAAGACATGGCCGGCCTCGACAAGACGGCGGCGCAATTCGCGGTAGTTGTAGATCTCGCCGTTGAAGACGATGCGCAGACGCCCGTCCCCATGAACCATCGGCTGGTCGGCGACGGTCCGCAGGTCGATGATCGAGAGGCGCCGGTGTCCCAGCGCGACCCGCTCGTCGGCCGACCGCCACTCCCCGGCGCCGTCCGGTCCTCGCGTCGCCATGCGGTCGCGTATCGCCCGCAGCTCCGCCAGCTCGACCGGCGCGGCCGAATCGCCGTACGCGAAAAGAGCTGCGATGCCGCACATCTATTTGACCGCCACGGCCGGCATATTTGGGGGCAGGACCGTCCGGGTCGCTCCGGTCTCGACCACAAGACAAGGAAGGCGGAGCGCACGGCTCATCGTCGACATGGTCGGGTGGACAGTCTCCACCTGCCTGTCGGGTGCCAGCCGTTTGGTCGGGGCGTCGACGTAATGCCCGTAAATGCGTGCGCGATGGTTCGAGTGGAACATGGACAGAGGTGCGGATGGCGGGCTCGTATCGGCGGTTGTTCGCTGTCACGGGTCAAGCTTCTAGCACATTGCGCACCGTGACCGCAGACCGAAAGCCGACCGACGGGAGCTCGGTCGATCGGCCAAACGGCAGTTCCAGCGACGGACATGGAGAATTGGCGCCTGCCCGATACTCGTTCACGAACGCGACATGCCGGTCGACGGTACCGCGCTGCGCCCGCATGTCCTGCTCCTCGAACGACGGCACGAACAAGCAATACCCAGGGTCGCGCAAGGCGCGGGCCTGATGACGACTGTCGGTCACGACATCACCCACGCTCTCGATATCGAGCCCGATGGTGAGGATGCTCATTCCGGGACCGCGGTTTGGGAGGCGGGACAGGTTCCCGAAAACGCACGTGACGATGGGTCTATTCCAGGCCGGCGCCCGGCGATGGAAGAATGCGCCGCCGCCATGCGTTCTCCATCCGTCCGGTCAGACATTTGCAGATGACGGGTTGCCCGCTTTTTGTTAGCTCACCGCCGCCGGTCGGAGGTTCCCATTCGCATCGTCCACGTGATCGCTTCGCTTGCCGCCCGCACCGGAGGGCCGGCCAAGGCCGCCATCGACATGGCGCGGGCGGTCGCGCGTCTTGGGCATCGGGTCGACATCTTCACGACCGACCGGGGGCTGGCGGCGGACGAAATGCCGGTCCCGGGATGGTCGGTGGCGGGCGATGGCGTCGGGCTCCATTTTTTCCCGCAGCATTTTCCGGCCGCATTCGCGACGTCGTTTCCGCTGGCGCGCGCGCTGGCAAAAGCGATTCCGGCGGCCGACGTGGTTCATATTCACTCGCTTTATCTGTTCCATGTCTGGGCGGCGGCACGGCTATGCGCACGGCACCGTGTTCCCTATCTGCTGCGGCCGCACGGAACGCTCGACCCGTATATCTGGCGGCGCCACCGGTGGCGAAAGAAACCGCTGGAGCTCCTGTTCCAGAACCGTGTTATCCGCGGTGCGGCCGCGATCCATTACACAGCGGCCGAGGAGATGAGGCTCGCCCGGCCTTTCGTATTCGGGACGCCGGGCGTGGTGATCCCCAATGGTCTCGATCTTGCCGACTATGCCGATCTGCCGCCGCCGGGCCGATTCCGGGCACGACATCCCGAACTCGCCGGGCGCCGCATCGTCCTGTTTCTGGGGCGCCTCAACTTCAAGAAGGGGCTCGATCTCCTGGTGCCTGCTTTCGCCAAGGCCCTGACGGCGCAACCCGACCTGCATCTCGTCGTCGCCGGTCCGGACGACGGGATGCGCGCGAAGATGGACGCCTGGATCAGGCAGGCGGGCATCGTCGACCGCGTCACCTTCACCGGGATGCTGGCCCACGGCCCGAAGCTCGAGGCGTTCCGCGATGCGCTGATGTTCGTTCTGCCGTCCTATTCGGAGAACTTCGGCATTGCCGTGGCCGAGGCGATGGCTTGCGGCGTGCCGGTCGCCATCTCGGACAAGGTGAACATCTGGCGCGAGGTCGTGGAGGCCGATGCCGGTCTGGTCGGGCCTACGACGGTCGAGGCCGTCGCCGATCAGATCGTGCGCATCGCGGCGCATCCGGATCCGGAGGCGCTGGGGGCGCGCGGGCGACGGCTCGTCGAAACGAAGTTCGCCTGGGACAAGATTGCGCACGGTCTCGAGACCGTGTATCGCTCTGTCGCCGCGACCGGTCGGCCGCCACATCTTTCCCGATAACCTTGTTCGGCTGACGCCTCGGGCCCTCGTCCAACATGTTGCCGATTTCCATCGTTGTGCTGACGTACAATGCCGAGGCGACGATCGGCGCGACACTCGCAAGCGCCCGGCGCGTGAGCGACGACATCCACGTCGTCGATTCGTTCTCGACGGATCGCACGCTCGAGATCGCCACTGCCGCCGGGGCGCAGGTAGTTCAGCACCCTTTCGACAACTACGGCGCTCAGCGGAACTGGGCGATCGATACGCTTCCGCTCAAATATCCCTGGGAGCTTCACCTCGATGCCGACGAACGCCTAAGCGATGAGCTCGTCGCAGAGCTCGGTCGGCTGTTCGCGAGCGAGGTGCCGGCCGACATCGCCGGCTTCTACGTGCCGCGTCTTGTTCACTTCCACGGGCGCCCGCTTCGCCACGGCGGCATGTATCCCATTTATCATCTGCGCCTGTTCCGGCGTGGCCGGGGGCGGTGCGAAAGCCGAAAATACGACCAGCATTTCTATGTCGACGGACGGACGGGCAAGCTGCAAAGCCCGATGATCGACGACATCCGCCTGTCGCTCAGCGAATGGACGCAGCGGCACAATCGCTGGTCGGATGCCGAGGTCGACGAGCTGCTGGCGCCGGAGTCATCCGGCGTGATCAGGGCGGGCAAGGCGGGCGATCCGGTATCGGAGAAGCGCGCCCAGCGCGACTTCTACTACCGGCAGCCGCTGTTCCTGCGCGCGTTCCTGCTGTTTCTCTACCGCTACATCTGGAAGCGGGGCTTTCTCGACGGCCGCGAAGGGCTGATCTTCTACGTGCTGCAGACGTTCTGGTTCCGCTTTCTCGTCGACGCGAAACTCTATGAGCGTCGCAAGGGCAGGGACCGTTCATGACCACCCGCTGCATCCTCTGTGGCGGCGCGACGCGCGTGGTGCTGGCCGACGTTCGCGACAACCGGTTCGGCGTCCCGGGTACGTGGTCGATCCTGGCCTGCGATGATTGCGGGCTCGAGCAGACGAACCCGCTGCCGACCGCCGCCGAACTCAAGCGTCTTTACGAGACGTACTACAATTTCGCGCAAGTGCCGGGTGGCGACGGCGCCTACGCAGGCTGGCGCGAGCGGTTTCTGATGTCGCCGCTTTACCGGTTCATGCTGGCGGTCGACGGTGACATCTCTTTCCATGGCGAGAAGGGGGAAGGTCGCCTGCTCGACGTCGGCTGCAACGAGGGGCGCGGCCTCACGCTTTATCGGCGCAACGGCTTCACGCCGGAGGGACTTGAGCTCAACCGGAACGCCGCGACAAAGGCGCGTGCCCGCGGCTTCGTCGTTCACGACGTCGATCTCGACGCTTTCCAGCCTGATGCGCCGTTCGACCGGGTCGTGCTGTCGAACGTGCTCGAACACGCGCTCGACCCGCGGGCGATGCTCGCCGACGTGCACCGGGTCCTGCGTCCGGGGGGCGAAGTGTGGATCAGCCTGCCGAATGCGCGGAGCTGGCTGCGCGCCCTTTTCGGCCGCACCTGGATCAACTGGCACGTACCGTTCCACATTACGCATTTCTCGCCCGCATGCCTGAAACGCCTGCTCGACTCGTGCGGGTTCGATGTGATGGCGGAGCGGCAGGTGACGCCGGCCCTGTGGGTCGCGCAATCGATCATCGCATGGCTGTTCCCCGACCGGCCCGCACGCCTGCGTAGCACGGCGCTGGTCGCCGGTCTCATGCTGATCGCACGTGGGCTGCTGTTCCCGGGGCTATGGCTCGGCAACGTTCTCGGGCGCGGTGATTGTCTGGTGATAAAGGCGCGGCGCCGATGAGAATTCTCGTCCACGACTACCCCGGTCAACCGTTTCAGCCGCAGCTGTCCCGGCACCTCGCCCGCCGCGGTCACGACGTGCTGCACGTCTTCTTCCAGTCATTCCAGAGCCCGCGCGGGGCCTTCGTCCGCCGGCCGGACGATCCGCCAGGATTCAAGGCGCACGGCATCACCCTCGACGAGCCGTTCGCCAAATACAGTTTTCTGAAACGCGTCTTTCAGGAGCGTGCCTACGGGTACCGCCTCGTCGAGACGATTGCGGCGTTCCGCCCCGACGTCGCCCTGGCCGGCAACGCGCCGCTCGACATTCAGGCGATCTCGTTCGATTACTGCCGCCGTCACGGGATTCCGTTCATCTACTGGCACCAGGACATCTACAGCCTTGCGATCGACCGCATCCTTCGGCGCAAGCTGCCGGTGGTCGGGGCGCTGATCGGGGCGCGGTACATCGCGCTCGAGAAGCGACTGCTCCGCGAGAGCGATCACGTCGTCACCATCACGGAAGACTTTCTGCCGATCCTGACGGCGTGGGGCGTGCCGCGCGATCACATCACCGTCATCGAGAACTGGGCGCCGCGCGAGGAGCTGCCGGCGCAGCCGCGCGTCAATGCCTGGGCGATCGAGCACGGACTCGCCGACAAGCTGGTGTTCCTCTATTCGGGAACGCTCGGGCTCAAGCACAACCCGGATCTTCTGCTTCAGCTCGCACGCCATTACCGGGACCGGCCGGACATCCGCGTCGTCGTGAACTCCGAAGGTCTCGGGGCGGACTGGCTGCGGGAGAACGGCCGCGGCCTCGACAACCTGATCCTGCTGCCCTTCCAGCCGTTCGAACGGATGCCGGAGGTGATCGCCACCGGCGACGTCCTGATCTCGATCCTCGAGCCCGAGGCCGGTATCTTTTCGGTCCCTTCCAAGGTGCTGACCTATCACTGCGCGGGGCGGCCGATCCTCGCAGCCATCCCGCCCGAGAACCTGGCCGCCCGCACGATCACCCGGAACCGTTCGGGGCTGGTCGTCGCCCCCGGCGACACCGACGGGTTCATCGCGGCCGCCGACCGTCTGGCCGGGGATCCGGCGCTGCGTGCCGAGCTCGGCAACAACGCCCTGGACTACGCCAACAAGACCTTCGATATTGAGGTCGTCGGCGCGCGCTTTGCGGCGCTTCTCGAGATGGCTGCGAAATCCTGATCCTGGTATTCGGAGGATGGCGACGGGAATGGTGCGCCGAAGGGCAGGAGCCACGGTGGCCGAGACTGGGGACGTATACATGGGTCGTATCGATATCGACCGGTTCTTCGCGAGCGAACTCGACGAGCATGCCGACGTCGTTGCTGCAACGCGCAACAATCTGGCGACTGAGTTTCGACGCCTCGTCGCCGCTGCGGTGAAGAGCCTTTCAAACGGCGGTAAGCTCCTGTTCTTCGGCAACGGCGGCAGCGCCGCCGACGCGCAGCATCTCGCGACGGAGCTGACGGTCCGCTACGTCCGCAATCGCAAGGCAATTCCGGCGATCGCCCTTACGACCGACAGCTCGGCGCTGACCGCGATCGGCAACGACCTCGGCTTCGATCTCCTGTTCGCCCGGCAGATCGAAGCGCTCGGCCGTCCTGGCGACCTTGCCATCGGCATTACGACCTCGGGGGCCTCGTCCAACGTGAACAAGGCTTTGGAGACTGCCCGCCGGATGGGGTTGACGGCGGCGGCCCTGACCGGGAAAGGAGGGGGCGTGACGAAGGAGATTGCCGATCCCTGCCTGATCGTGCCGTCCAATACCACCGCACGGATCCAGGAGATGCATATCATGCTGGGTCAGATGCTGTGCGGCGCGATCGAGCAGGAGCTCGGGCTGGTCTGACCGTTCGAGCCCTCGCCACGAGGCTGCCATGAGCCCGGACACCAAACTCGCCGCCCATGTGGACCGCTTCGGGTCGGTCCGCGTCCTCTGCGTCGGCGACGTGATGCTGGACTGTTTCGTCTACGGTCACGTCGACCGGATCTCGCCGGAGGCGCCGATCCCGGTCCTGCGGGTCGAGCGCGAAGCGGCCATGCTCGGCGGTGCCGGCAACGTGGTACGGAACATCGTGGGGCTCGGCGCCAGCGTGGAGTTCGTCTCCGTCGTCGGCAGCGATTCGGCAGGACTCGAGGTCACGGGGCTGGTCGGCCAGCTCCAGGGGGTTGAGCCGCATCTCTTGGTCGAACGTCAGCGCCAGACGACGATCAAGCGTCGTTTCGTCGCCGGCAGCCAGCAGCTCCTGCGCGCCGACCAGGAAACCGTCGCCCCGCTCGGCGAGGCGACGGTCGCCGACGTCGTCCGTCTGGTCCAGGCCGCCGTGGCGGACTGCGACGTCATGGTCCTGTCAGATTATGCGAAGGGCGTGCTGACGCCGCGCGGGCTTCAGGCCATGATCGCGGCCGCGCAGATCGCCGGCAAACCGGTGATCGTCGATCCCAAAGGGGTCGACTTCTCGCGCTACAGGGGCGCGACGCTGCTCAAGCCCAACCGGCGGGAACTCGCCGAAGCAACCCAGATGGACGTCGACAGCGATGCGGCCGTCGAACGTGCCGCCCGCAAGATCATCACCGCCTGCGGCGTCGAGGCCGTGCTCTGCACCCGGGGGGTGGATGGCATGACCCTGGTTACCAGCCAGGACGTTCATCACCTGCCGGCGGTGGCGCAGGAGGTCTTCGACGTATCGGGCGCCGGCGACACCGTCGTCGCCACGCTGGCCGTGGGCATCGCCGCGGGGCTGTCCTGGCTCGATGCGGCCCGTCTCGCCAACGTGGCGGCCGGTATCGTGGTCGGAAAGGTCGGTACGGCCGTTGCCTATGCGGCGGATCTGGTCCGTGCCCTGCATTCGGCCGATGCCGCGGCACGAGGCAACAAGATCGCCACGCGCACCGAAGCGGTGGAGGCCGTCGCCCGGTGGCGCCGCCAGGGGCTGCGTGTCGGTTTTACCAACGGGTGCTTCGACCTCCTGCACCCTGGTCATGTGTCGCTGATTGCCCAGGCGAAGGCGGCTTGCGATCGGTTGATCGTCGGACTCAACAGTGATGAGTCGGTCCGGCGTCTCAAGGGCAAGGACCGTCCCATCCAGGGCGAAGCGGCGCGCGCCTCGGTCCTCGCGTCGTTGGCGGACGTCGATCTGGTTGTCGTGTTCGAAGAGGATACGCCGCTCGCGCTGATCGAGGCGCTGCGGCCCGACGTCCTGGTGAAGGGGGCCGACTACCGGCTCGACCAGGTGGTCGGGGCCGATCTCGTCCAAAGCTGGGGCGGCCGCGTGCTGCTGGCGGAACTCATGCCCGGCCACAGCACCACCGCGACGATCCGGCGAATTGCCCACTGATTGCGGCCGCCGTCGATCTGCGAGCTTCGGGCGGAAACTGCTAGATATCCTGACACGTCACGGGGCCAGAGCGGGCTGCGGTCCCGCAACCATCGGGTCGCTCGACACGGCCCATCGCCGGCTGGGTTCGCGGCAGGCCCTGGAGTGCTGCGCGGCGCTGGGCAGCCCGATCCCGGATGCAGGACGTATGTTCCGGCGTCTCGGCCACGTGCCCTAGGGCGGTACAGGCCAGGGAGTCGGCCGCCCGCTGCTTGGCGATGAACGTCTCGATACGGCTGACGAGGGGCGGTTCCGCGGGCGCCGGCGACGAAGGGAGTCCATTCTGCTCGGCGGATGCGCCGAGAAGTCCCAGCATCAGCAATGCAAGTGACGATACCCGCATATACCTTTCGCGCCCGATGCGGCCACCTTTTGGCATAACAGTAATTATGCCGGCAAGTCTTTGCGCAAATAAATTGTGAGATGTGCCGGTAAAGACAAGATTAAGACGTTCGGAAGACGGGTATTGACCGGCAATTGGTCTGCGGGTCCGGCCGCCGTCACGGCTCCGGATCGAGGATGCGTCGAAGACGATCGGCGCTGATGCGGGCGAAACGGATCAGGATCTGACGGCGGCGGGCCGGGCTCATTGTCGGTGCGGCCATTGCCGGACGATGGCTGACCGCGTCATATGCGTCGGCAACGATCAGGCCGACCTCGGCCGGAAGCAGGCCCACGGGGAACCCGGCAGGGACCGCGAACGCAAACCAATCACAGTAGTCGAGGTACTCGCGCCACTTGCGGTCCGCCCGGTAGTCCGCTGCCGTGGTCTTGATCTCGACGATGAGGAAACGGCCGCCTTCGTCGAGCGCGATCAGGTCCGCGCGGCGGCCTGACAACAGCGGGAACTCGGTCAGGCAGCGCCACCCCTGTCGATCGAGGGCACGGCTCACGCCCCGGGCAATGGCGCGCGCATCGGGCGTCAAGGGATCCGGAACAGAGGGCGTGACAGCGTCCATGGCGACGAGAGGCGGGTGGCGTATCGGCGCGCCATGAACGGGATTGGCGCGCCCATGCGGTGGGCTAATATCGCATCGGCCATCAACAAGGAAGCTGCCGATGCCGAAATCCACGAAAAAAGCCTCGAGAAGCGTGTCGCGGAATGGCGGGCGACGCCGACCGGCACCCCCATCACCCGTGGCGCAGGCGCGGATCGACCTCGCGGCTGCACTGCGGTGGGCGGCCAGATTGGGCCTGAACGAAGGAGTCTGCAATCACTTCAGCCTGACGGTGCCGGGGACGGAGGATCTCTACCTCGTCAATCCGCACGCACTCCATTGGCACGAGATCCGCGCCAGCGATCTGATCGTGGTCGACGGCCAGGGGAGGACCGTCGAGGGTGATCTCACGATCGAGGCGACGGCCTTCTATATCCACAGCCGGATTCATCGCGCGCGGCCCGACGCGAAATGCGTGTTGCATACGCATATGCCTTATGCGACAGCCCTCACCATGATCCAGGGCGGCCGGCTCGAGCCGTGCGTCCAGAGCGCGCTGCGATTCTACGGCGTCGTCGCCTACGACACCGACGTCGGCGGGTACAACGGGCTTGCCCTCGATACCGCCGAAGGCGACCGGATGGCGAAGGCGCTCGGCGACAAGCGGGTGTTGTTCCTGGAGAACCACGGCGTCATCGTCGTCGGCCCCGACGTGGCGACGGCCTTCGACGATCTTTATTACCTCGAGCGTGCAGCGCAGGCGCAGGTGCTGGCGATGTCGACGGGTCGACCGCTGAAACTCGTCGGCGACAACATCGCCCGGACCGTACAGCAGCAGATCGCAGCCGACCTTCCGGTCTATGCGCACAACCACTTCGAGGCGCTGAAGCGTCTCCTGGACCGCGACGATCCCGACTGGCGTCGCTAGCGGCTCTCACCCCCTCTGGGCAACGGAGCGGAGGGGACGCGGCCGGCCGACCGGCTTTGCCGCGTCCGCGCCGTACTCGCCGGAGGCAAGGAGGCATTCGTGTTCGGCATTCGACGGAACCCGGAGGGCGCAGGGGCCGGCGTCGTCGTTGGCGCGGCCGCCGCTCACTTCGGCTCGAAGCGCAGGGCGACCCCGTTCATGCAGTAGCGCAGCCCCGTCGGCGCCGGCCCATCGTCGAACACATGGCCCAGATGGCCGCCGCAACGCCGGCAGTGCACCTCGGTCCTGACCATGAAGAAGCTGCAGTCCGTCGAAGTCTCGACCGCACCATCGATCGGCGCCCAAAAGCTGGGCCAGCCGGTGCCGCTGTCGAACTTCGTGTCCGACGAGAACAACGGTTGACCGCATCCGGCGCACCGGTACATACCGGCGCGTTTCTCGTTGTTGAGCGGGCTGGTGCCGGCGTGCTCGGTGCCGTGTCGCCGCAGAACCTGGTACTGCTCAGGCGTCAGCAGGCGCCGCCATTCGTCATCGCTTCTGACCACCTTGTCTTCGTTCTCAGCGTCGCCGGGGGCTTGGGAGTTTGTCATCGCCGTGCCTGTGGTCTGTGTGGGTTCGATCGCAACAGGCTAGCCGGTGGGCGTTTCGGCGGCTACCCGTCCGTCGGGTGCGACCGTAATCCGGTCGACGTCGCGGGCGACCCGGGCGCCCGGGAAGACGCGTCGGCACGTTTCCGCTTCGCCGCACGCAAGGCGCGCCCGATCCGGTCCGGGCGGACTACCAGACGCTTTGGGCCGTTCGGTTCGGCAGCACCGGCCGCCTTATAGTCCGCTTAGTCCGCGAACGTTCCGACCGGAACGCCGGTGACATCGACCCGCATCATGAACACGCTTCCGGAATCCGGAACGCGCGCAAGCGTGTCCTGGGACAGGCCGTCACGCAGGCTGGTGAAGAACAATGTGCGCATGTCGGGCCCGCCGAAGCATGGCATGGTTGGCGCCGGCACCGGCACGGGAATGCGCGCGAGCAACGTGCCGTCGGGGGCAAAACGGTTGATGCAGCCGGCCGAGACGCCGCAGCTCCAGTAACATCCCTCGACGTCCGTCGCGCCGCCGTCGGGACGGCCTTCCTCGTCCGCCAGCGTGCGGATCCGGTGGCGTCCGGAGATCGCGCCGGTGGCGGCGTCGAAGTTCCAGCGGTCGATCCAGGGGCCGCGGGAGTCCGAATGGAACATCGTGCGGCCGTCCGCCGACCACGCGAGGCCGTTCGAAATCTTGAGGCCGTCGATCTTGCGCTCGACCCTGCCGTCGGCGGTGACTCGGTAGAGCGCCGCAACCGGCTCCTTCGTTGGTCGGTCATCCATGCTGCCGACCCAGAAGGCGCCATCCGGCCCGACCTTGCCGTCGTTCAGCCGATTGGTCGGTCGGTCTTCCTCGACGCGCGCCAGCAGCTCGAGCTTCTCGGTCCGCATATCGAAAAGATAGACACCGTTTCCGATCGCGACGACGAGCCGGCCGCTGCGGGCGATCCCGAAGCTGCCGACCGGTCCGTTGAAGGTCCATTGGCGCCGCCGGCCGGTGGCAAACTCGAGGGCGTATATCTCCCTCGACAGGATATCCGCCCACAGCAGCTGGCCGTGCTCGGCGTCCCAGACGGGCGATTCGCCGACGCGGCAGGGCATGCGGACAAGGCATTCGATCGTGTACATGGATCCCACGCGGGTTGGGTGTGGCGATGCGAAACGGACCAAGGTCGGTCCGGCCAGAATAGCCGCCTTTGCCGCCGCTGTGACATGGTTCTCGACGGCGGTGCCGCCGCCGCCGCGGTCCCCGCCGAGAACGACTTTGCAATCGGCAGTCGAATGGGATAGAGGCGGATGCCCACCGCCTGCGGTGGATCGACACGAGAAGGGGAGTTGAACATGCCAGGACGTCTAGCGGGAAAGCTTGCGGTATTGACGGCAGCCGGTCAGGGAATCGGCCGCGCGACCGCACTGGCATTCGCGGCGGAAGGGGCGCGGGTGGTCGCGACTGACATCAACGAGGATGCGCTTGCTGCGCTGAAGAAGGAGGCGCCGCGGATCGAGATCCGCCCGCTCGATGTCCGGGACGGGGCCGCGATCAAGGCGCTCGCGTCACAACTGGGGGCGGTCGACGTCCTGTTCAATTGCGCCGGCTTCGTCCACCACGGCACGATCCTGGAATGCTCCGAGGCCGACTGGGACTTCTCGTTCGATCTGAACGTCAAGTCGATGTACCGGATGTGCCATGCGTTCCTGCCCGGCATGCTGGGCGCGGGCGGCGGCAGCATCATCAACATCGCCTCGGTCGCCTCGAGCGTGAAGGGGATTCCCAACCGCTTCGTCTATGGCGCCACGAAAGCCGCGGTGATCGGTCTCACGAAATCGATCGCGATCGATTTCATCACGCGCGGCATACGTTGCAATGCGATCTGCCCTGGTACCATCGAGACGCCTTCGTTGGCCGAGCGCATGAAGGCACAGGGTGACGTCGAGAAGGCGCGGGCCGCTTTCATCGCCCGACAGCCGATGGGGCGGCTGGGCCGGCCCGAAGAGGTCGCGCAGCTTGCCGTCTATCTCGCCTCCGACGAGGCTGCGTTCACGACCGGGGCCATTCACATCATCGACGGCGGTCTCACGCTCTGATCGATCTCGCGTCAGGCCAAGCGCAACGTCCGGCGCGACGAGAGGTTTCGCCGCCGCCACACCGGTATGGTCCTGCCGGGTGGGCCGATCGGCCGCCCACCCGGCATGGCCCGTGGGCCGCGTTTCAGCCGCGCCCGATGAAGGGCATCTTGGTCGCCATGACCGTAAGGAACTGCACGTTGGCGTCCAGCGGCAGGCTTGCCATGTAGACCACGGCCTGCGCGACGTATTTCGGATCCATCGTCGGCTCGGGGGCGATCGTGCCGTTGGCCTGGAGCACGCCTTCCTTCATTCTGGCCGTCATCTCGGTCGCGGCGTTGCCGATGTCGATCTGGCCGCATGCGATGTCGTATTTGCGACCATCCAGCGAGGTCGACTTGGTAAGGCCCGTGATCGCATGCTTCGTCGCGGTATAAGGGGCGGAGAACGGCCGCGGCGCGTGTGCCGAGATCGAGCCGTTGTTGATGATCCGCCCGCCGCGCGGCTGCTGCTCCTTCATGATCTTGAAGGCTTCCTGCGTGCACAGGAAGGCGCCGGTCAGATTGGTGTCGACGACCGCCTTCCACTGCTCGTAGGTGAGATCCTCGAGCGGGATCGCCGGGGCGCCGATGCCCGCGTTGTTGAACAGGAGGTCGAGACGGCCGAACGTTTCCTTCGTTTTGGCGAAGAGTGCCTTGACCGATGCCGGATCACCGACGTTCGTGGGAACGGCCAGCGCGCGTCCGCCTGACGCCGTTATCTCGCTGGCGACCGCCTCCAACGCCTCCTTGCGGCGCCCGGCGAGCACGACGGCGTAACCCTCCTTGGCAAGTGCGAGCGCGACGGTCTTGCCGATGCCGGATCCTGCCCCGGTAACCAGAGCGACTTTTCCTGACGAACTCATTTGCTGTTCTCCTCCTTTGGACTCTCGCGCTCCTGCGGGAACGTCGTTCTTTCGCGATGCGATAACTCGGCTCGCCGATCAAAGATGCCAGCCGCCAGTTGAGGTTCAACCTCGGTGTGCGGCTGGTGTCAACGCCTCCCGTGCATCGGCACGCATGGCGGCCGTGCCGGAAACGCCGGGCGCGGGCTGCGGCGGCTTGCGCCATTATGGGCTTCTGTGGTTCCTGACGGCGTGGTCATCATATCGGCACCTGGTTCACCGGGCATCGGGGGTATATCCGTGGACGATCGGCGCGTGGCAATCATCGGGTTCGGGGCGATCGGTTCGGAAGTCGCGGCGGGTCTTCGGGTCGGTCTGGCGGGAAGCGTGGATCTCGCCGTTCTGTTGCGTCCGGATTCGCCGCGCCGGGGAAGCGTGCCTGACGGAATCCGCCTGCTTCGGGATATGCAGGAACTGCTTGCCTGGGCGCCCGACCTGACGGTCGAAGCGGCCGGCCACGCCGCGTTGGCGCAATACGGAGCGGATTGTCTGTCCGCGGGCCGGGACCTCGTCGTTTCGTCCGTGGGCGCGCTGGCAGATGACGCGCTGCGCGAACGGTTGATGACGGCGGCAAAAAAGGGCCGGGCGAAACTGATCGTGCCCTCGGGTGCGGTCGCGGGTCTCGACTATCTTGCGGCCGTTCGCGGCGTCGCCGGCACGCGCGTGACCTATGTCTCGCGAAAGCCGCCGGCAGCCTGGGCGGACGAGCTGGCGCGGTTGGGGTTGCGTCCCGAAGACGTGAGGCACGAGATCGAGCTGTTCGCCGGCTCTGCCGCCGAGGCGGCGCTCAGGTACCCGAAGAATCTCAATGTGGCGGCGACACTCGCGCTCGGCGGCATCGGAATGGACGCGACCGACGTTCGCGTGGTCGTCGATCCCGCCGCGAGTGGAAATCAGCACGAGGTGATCGTGAACGGTCCGGCGGGTGAGTGCCGAATCTCCCTGGTGAACCGACCCTCGCCGGGGAACCCGAAGACGTCGTGGGTGACGGGATTGAGCGTCACGGCTGCGATCGCCCGCTACTTTGCGCCGCTGCGAATCGGCTGACGGTCCGGCGGACCGCGTGCGGGTCGGTGGGACTGGCGGCCGGATTATGCCGTCATTTCCCGATCCGGGCGTCGGAAGGTGACGGCAAGAAGGATCATGGCGGCGCTCAGCCCGGCCAGCGCTAGGAATGCCGGGCCGAAGCTGCCGGCGAGGCTGCGGATCCAGCCAAGCACCACGGGGATGAGTGCCGCCAGAAGGTAGCCGGCACCGAGGGACAGCGCCGTGAGCCGGCTCGCGCCCTCGGCATCCGCGGCATGATCGATCGGCAGGTTGAGGGCAAGGGGAAAGATCGATCCGATGCCGAGGCCGAGCAGGACGGCCCACGCGACCGGAGCCGTGGTCGGCGCGAGCGCCACGAGCGCGAAGCCGACGACGGACGTTATCAACCCCACGATCATCAACGGACGGCGGTCGGGCCAACGATCGGCAAATGTCGCGAAGCTGATCTGGATGAATACCTGAGACGCCGTGACGGTCGCCAGCAGCGCACCCGCCTGTGTCGCGTTCCAGCCCAATTCTTCATAGAACGCGACGAACCAGGTTTGCGTCGCCCAGAACACGCCGAAGGTTCCGGCCGAGAACAACGTGATTCGCCAGGCGAGATCGCTCCTCCATGGCAGTCCGGCGACCTTCTGTGTCGGCGCCGAGGCCTGTGACCGGCGGGCGAACGGAGCCCACGCGATCAGCGCGGCGATGGCGGGAACGGCCCAGAGCGCAAGGGCCCAGGCCCAGCTGCCGAGCATCACGTATATCGGCGCGGTGACGGCAACCGCGGTGGCCGCGCCAAGCGTCATGCACATCGAATAAAGACTCATCACCGATGCCGACCGCTGTGCGAAATGGCGTTTGACCACCCCGGGCACCAGGGCCTGTCCGACCGCGACACCGGCGCCGACAAGAAGTGCTGAACCGAACAGCACCTCGGATGTGCCGATCGCACGCGAGAGAATGGCCAGCGCGGTCAGCGCGAGGGCGCCGAGCAGCCCCCGCTCGAGGCCGAAGCGCGCCATGATGAAAGGGACAAGAAACGGAAACACGCCCATGCAGAACAGCGGGATGCTGGTCAGAAGGCTGGCCATCGCGTGCGTCAGCCCGAGTTCGGCGCGTATCGTTTCCAGCAGCGGCGCGACCGACGAAATGCCGGGGCGCAGGTTGAAGGCTACGAACAGGGTCGCGGCGAGAAGGAACCCGCGGGCAGAAAACGATCTGGGCGCCATGTTCATGCTCGGATCGTCGACGTCAGCGTGGAACGTACCATGCCAGGAGCAGTGCCGCCGTGAGTACGGACAAAGCCGTCGAAATGACGACGCTGCTCGCCGACCGCTGGACGTAGAGGTCATACCGCCGCGCCAGAATGAACGGGTTGACGCCGGTCGGCAGGGCGGCGATCACCACGGCGACGGCCGTGTCGATCGGCTCCAGGTGAAAGACGTGCGTTGCGAGCAGCCAGACGAACGCCGGGAAGATGACGAGCTTGAGGAACACGATCACGGCGATGTCGCGCATGTCGCCGCCGATGCGAAAACCGGCAAGCGTGCCTCCCAGCGCGAATAACGCGGCCGGCGCTGCCGCCCCGGCAAGCATTCGTGCGAACGTGTCGAGCGGCGCCGGAACGGACCAACTCGTGTAGCCCCAGGCGGAACCGATGACGATCGCCAGGATCAGGGGGTTCTTGACCAATGCCGTCGCGGTCGTAACCACGATCTTGCCCGGCCGGCCGCGGTCGCCGCGTCCGATCTCGATCAGTACGGTGGCGACGGAAAGGAGAATGGCCGCGTGCAGGCCGACGATGAGAAGCGCCGGGGCCTGTCCGGCCGTCCCGAAAGCGGTGAAGACCAGTGGAATGCCGAGCATGACCGCGTTCGAGAACGTGGCGTTTATCGCCATGAGCGCCTGCTTGGCGAGATCGAGGCCGAAGGCGAGCCGGCCGATCAGCATGGCCACCGCAAATACCGTCAAGGCGCCTGTATAGTAGACGAACACGACGTCGACGTTGGGGGCGTTGCTCAGCACGCCGCCCGCCGTGCTGCGGAAAAGGAGCGCAGGGATCGCGAGATAATAGACGAAGTCGCTGATGCCCTTGATGCCGCCCGTATCAAGGATCTTGGTGCGTGCAATCACGTAACCGCACAGGATGAGCGCGAAGACGGGCAGGACGATCTCGACGGCAATCAGCATTCGGAAATCAGGATCGGTTCAGGGCATGAGCGCGTTCCCGTCGACCGGAACCAGCACCGGCCGGCACGGATGCGCCGTTTGTCAAGCGGTGGCAGCTTTCGGAAAGCGTTTGCGAAGGCAGCCGAGACTAGGCGCGGAACGACGACCGCGCAAGACAGGCGTCATTGTGGTTTGACCTGCCCGTCATGGGCGCGAACAGGTTTGCCGGCAGGACGCATCACGATGCGCTGCGGGGTCGGCATGACGCTGTTCCCATTCGCGCACGGCCGGTCAAATTTTCTTCATCGAGTCTGTTACTTTATTTGGTGTGGACGTCCTGCGGCGTTTGGCGTTACCCGACCCTCCGTCTCTGTATTGGAAGGGCTGTGTCATGCGATCGAAAGGGTTGGGCGTCGTTGCATTCGTCGTGGCCGCGGCGGTTTCGGTCATCGCGGCATTCAACCCAGGCCTGGCGCAGACGATCAAGGTGGGAGCGCCTCTTCCTTTGACCGGTCCGCTGTCGCCCGAGGGAACGAAGCTCCGGCAGGGATACGAGCTGTGGCTGGAGGAGTTGAACAAGGCCGGCGGCATTCGGACCGCCGGTTCCCGCGCGAATGTCGAGCTTGTCTTCTATGACTACCAATCAAACACGCCGCGCGCGGTGCAGCTCGCCGAGAAGCTCATCGTCGACGACAAGGTCGATTTCCTGTTTTCGCCGTTCGGATCTGGTGCCGCGAAGGCGGCGAGCGTTGTCGCCGAGAAGTACGGCGTTCCGATGCTGGCTTCGACCGCATCGTCTGCCGAGGTGTTCGACCAAGGGTACAAGAATCTCTTCGGACTATATACCGACAACAGCACGTTGTCGGAGCCCATCGCCGACCTCGTCACGAAGAAATCTCCCGACATCCGTCGCGTCGCGATACTGGCGCGCAATGATCTGTATCCGATGTCGCTCGCCAACGAGTTCGAAAAGTCGGCCAAGGCGCGGGGGCTTCAGGTCGTGTTCTTCGAGAAGTATGCCATCGGCACGATGGACCACTCGGCCGCCCTGACGCAGATCCAGGGGGTGCGTCCGGATTGGATCGTCGTCACCGGTTACATCAATGACCTGATCCTTGCCCGTAAGCAGATGGGGGATCTGCGCCTGACGGCTCCCGTCGTCACGATGATCAATGGGCCGGCCTACAACGAATGGATCGAGGCGACCGGCGCGCTCAGCGAGAACATCACGACCGCAAGCTGGTTCCATCCGGTACTGAACTATCAGAGCAAGGATCTGTTCGGCTCCACGCAGAACTTCGTCCGGCTGTTCAAGGACAAGTACGGAAGCGAACCTGATTTCACCCAAGCCTCGGGTGCGGCGGTCGGCGTGATTCTTCAGCAGGCGATCGAGCGTGCGGGTTCGACGGACCGTGATGCCGTCCGCGCCGAGCTCGGGAAGGGGAATTTCGAAACGTTCTTCGGCCTGATCAGCTTCGGGCCGACGGGGATGGCGAACTCCTACGTGCCGCCGGTCTATCAGATCCAGGACCGGCAGGTGAAGGTGATCTATCCCGAGGCCGTGAAGACCGGCGAGTTTCGGCTGGGTGTCCGCTGATGCGGCCCTGCCGGAAGAGAGCGGAAGGGGCATGCTCGCGCAGATATTCGTCAACGGCCTTCTGCTCGGAGCGCTCTATAGCGCGATCGCGCTTGGCTTTTCGCTCGTGTGGGGCGTTCTCAACATCATCAACATCCTGCACGGTTCGCTCATCGTGCTGGGGGCGTATCTGGCCTTCTTTCTCAATGCTTGGTTCGGCATCAGCCCGTTCGCGGCGGCGCCAGTCGCGGCGATGGTTCTGTTCATTCCGGCATTCCTGCTGCAGCTCGGCGTCATCAACCGCGTACTCGCAAAGCCGGTCTTGATCACGCTGACGCTCACGTTCGGACTGAACCTGATGCTCAACAACGCGATGCTGACTGTCTTTCGAGCGGACTACCGGAAGGTCGTGCTCGATCCGCCGCTCGGTGTCCTCGACATTGCCGGCCTCGCCGTTCCGGTCGATCGCCTCGCGGCCGGCGCGGGGGCCATCTGTCTCGTCGCGCTCGTCTGGTTGTTGACGCGCACGACCCAGATCGGCCGGGCCATCGTCGCCGTCCGCATGGATCGTGACGCCGCCGCGCTCATGGGGATTCCCGTGGCGACGGTTTACGCATTGACATTTGCCCTCGCTGCCGCGGTTGCCGGTGCGGCCGGCGCGCTGCTCAGCGCGATCTTTCCCATCTCACCCGTGGCGTCGGCCGGCTATCTCGGCAAGGCGTTCGTCATTTGCGTACTGGGCGGGCTGGGCAGCATCCCCGGCGTCGTGGCGGGAGGATTCGGTCTCGGCATCATCGAAAGCTACGGCGCGCTGTGGCTCGGGCCGGAACATGCCGGTACCGTCGCGTTCGTGCTTCTGCTGCTGCTGTTGCTGTTTCGACCGAACGGACTGTTCGGCAGGAAGGGCTTCGAATGAGTGGCCGGCCTGCCGTCGTCCAGGATGCAGCGATTGCGTTGATCGCGGTCACGGCGGTCGCCGCCGTCGCCGTGCTGGGCGACAACTATGTTGTGCGCCTTGCCACGACGTTGTTTCTCTACGCCTCGCTCGCACTTTCCTGGAACCTGATCGGCGGATACGCCGGATATCCTTCCTTCGCGACAGCCGCGTTCTTCGGCCTCGGCGCTTACGCGAACGGCGTGCTCCAGGCCGCCGGATTGCCATTTGCCGTTGCCTGGATCGGGGTTGCCGGCATTGCGGCGGTATGCGGGGCGTTGCTCGGCTTCTGCATCCTGCATCTTCGAGGGCACTATTTCGCGATTGCCAGCCTCGTCGTCGGTGATGTCCTGCGCGAGATCGTGAACTCGTGGACGTCGCTGACCGGCGGCGGAATGGGCATGAATCTGCCGTTGATCGCCTTTTCGGCGGATATGCAGGCGCGGTTCTTCATGGGGGGCTTCTTCGGTCTCGCGCTTGCCGCATTTCTCGTGGCGCGCCTCATCGACAGACGTCCGCTCGGCTTCACGCTCCGCTGTATCGAGCAGAACGATACCGCCGCGGCCATGCTCGGTGCCGATACCCGGTTCGCCAAATCGGCCGCCTTCACGATCGCATGCATTTTCGCCGGCGCTGCGGGCGCCATCTATGCGTCCTGGGTCAGCTACATCGATCCGACCGACGTATTCGATGTTCTCTATTCGGTGAAGCCGATCATCATGGCGCTGCTGGGCGGTATCGGGACCGTCACGGGGCCGGTGATCGGGGCCGTCGTGTTCCTCGGGCTGGAAGAGCTCTTCTGGCGCAACTTTCTCGAAACCCACGAGGGCGTTCTCGGCCTTCTCGTCGTACTGCTCGTCCTGTTTCTTCCGGACGGGATCCATCGGCTTCTCACGATCGGTCGACACCGCACATGGCGAGCGGCTGCGTCATGACCCCGATTCTCGAACTTCGTAATCTCTCGCGTCATTTCGGCGGTGTGAACGCGCTCGATGGCGTGACACTGTCCGTCGGCGAGAACGAGGTCGTCGGTCTGATCGGCCCGAACGGTGCGGGCAAGACGACGCTCGTCAACGTCGTCACCGGCGTGCATGCGCCAAGCGGGGGCGAGGTCCACTTCTGCGGCGAGAGAATCGACGGACTGCGCAGCGACCGGATTGCCCGCCGCGGAATCGCGCGGACGTTCCAGATCGTGCAGCCGTTCCCGCGGCTCACGGTTCTCGACAACGTCGCCGCTGGTATCCTGTTTTCCCGGCGCGCATCCAGTCTGTCTCGCGCGCGAGACTTGGCGGCAGAGTATCTGGCGTTCACGGGACTGTACGAAGCGTGCAACCAGGTTGCCGCGACGCTGACGCTCGCCGGACGCAAACGGCTCGAGTTGGCGAAAAGCCTGGCGACCGACCCGAAGCTCCTGTTTCTCGACGAGGTCAATGCCGGTCTCAATACGGCAGAGATCGATGCAGCACTGGAACTGATCGGCCGGATTGCCGCGCGCGGCATCACCATCGTATTGATCGAGCACGTCATGAAGGTGGTGCGCCGGGCCTGCCGCCGCGTCATCGTCCTTCACCAGGGAAAAGTGCTTGCCGACGGCCCGACCGGCTCCGTGTTGGCGGACAGGCGTGTCGTCGATGCGTATCTGGGGGCGCGCGCCGTGCCTCCCGCCCAGGTGGGGGCCATCGCATGATCGCGCCTCTGCTCGAACTCGACGGGGTCACCGGCGGTTACGGCGACATCCGAATTCTCTGGGGTGTCGGTTTATCGGTTGCGCCGGGGGAGATCGTCTGTCTCATCGGCTCGAACGGTGCGGGAAAGACGACCCTGCTCAAGGCGATCTCCGGGCTCGTCCGCGTTACGTCGGGGACGATCCGTTTCGAAGGGCGGGACCTGTCCGCGGCCACGCCGCGCGACTTCGTGCGGGCCGGCATCATCCATGTTCCCGAAGGGCGCCGCCTTTTCGCCGGCATGAGCGTGCGGGACAATCTTCTTCTTGGCGCTTTTCAACGGCGTGACGGCCGGGCGGCCATTCGGCGCGATCTCGACCGCGTTGCGGCGCTGTTTCCGGTTCTTGCCGAGCGTTGGCATCAGGATGCAACGACGCTGTCCGGCGGCGAGCAGCAGATGTGCGCCATCGGACGGGGACTGATGGCGGCGCCGAAGCTCTTGATGATCGATGAATTGTCGCTCGGCCTCGCGCCGACGATGGTGGACAAGCTTGTCTCGGCCCTGAGGCAGATCCGGGAGAGCGGCGTGACGCTGCTCGTCGTCGAGCAGGACGTCTCCGTGGCCCTCTCGTTTGCCGATCGCGGATTCGTGCTCGATCGTGGCCGCGTCGTGCTGGCGGCGAGCACGGCGGCGCTGTCTCATGATCCGCGGATTCGCACGGCCTATCTCGGGGTTGACGAGGCGGCGTGACAGTGATGGGGGACAAGCAGGATGCATCAGGTCGAGTACTACTTCAGCTTCGTGTCGCTCTGGTCCTATATCGGGTCGCGCGCATTCATCGATATCGTCCGCAAGCACCGCGTGAAGGTGATCTACAAGCCGATTGATCTGCTCGCGGTCTTCGCGGCCGGCGGCGGGCTTCCGGTTGACCGCCGCCCGTTGCAACGGCGTATCTACCGTATCGTCGAGATGAAGCGCTGGCGCGAGATCCGCGGAATCCGGCTCACGATTTCGCCGAAATACTACCCGGCCGATCCGTCCGTCGGGCACCGGATGCTGCTTGCAGCGCTCGAGGAGGGGCACGACGTCACCGAGTTCGTGCATGCCTGCCTGCAGGCCGTCTGGGCCGAAGAGCTCGACATCGAGGATCGCGACACGTTGAGAGCGCTCGCCGATCGCAGCGGTCTCGATGGCGCACACCTGCTGCGGCGGAGCGGGGAGGCGAAGTTCGTCGCACAGACCGAGGCGCTGACGAAGGAGGCGATCGACCGCCAGCTGTTCGGGGCACCGTTCTATTTCTATCGCGGCGAGCCGTTCTGGGGGCAGGACCGTCTCGATCTTCTCGAACAGGCCATCGTCAGCGGACGTCCGCCGATCCTGCCGGAGGATCCACCGCCGGCAGGCGGCCGGTCCGAACTTGCGCGTCGGGCGGCAGTACCGGCTTCGGGGTAAATGATCGAGTTGCGACCGGCGACGCCGGTCGCCGGCGCCGTCCATCATTCCGTGCAGGCGGGCGGATCGTCCCCGGCGTCGTGAACGACGTTTGTCGTGCAGGCGCCCGTGACGATGCAATCCGACGCCATGAAAGCGAAAGCGGTGACGGTCAGCGTGCTGATTGCAATGACCGAGGCGTTCCCGCCGCGGCCCGCTCCGGCGGCTCGACGGCCGGCGCCGTCGGACCGGGCGCGCGGAAAGCGCCGGCGCAAGGAGCGGGCCGCGGTGCCGCCGGTCAACCCCAAACTTCGCGGGCAGTCTCGACGATCAGGCGAAGTTTCGCGAACTGTTCGTCGATCGTGAGCGCATTGCCGTCGACAGTCGACGAGAACCCGCATTGCGGCGACAGGCATAGCTGATCGAGCGGGACGAACTTTGCCGCCTGCTCGATCCGCCGTTTGAGTTCATCCTTGCTCTCGAGCGCGCCTTTCTTGGTCGTCACCAGACCCAGGACGACCATCTTGCCCTTGGGTACGAAGCGCAGCGGCTCGAATCCGCCCGAGCGGGCGTCGTCGTACTCCAGGAAGAAGCCGTCCACCTTCAGCTCGTTGAAGAGCGCTTCGGCGACGTGGTCGTAGCCGCCCGATGCGACCCATGACGAGCGGAAATTGCCGCGGCACATATGCGTACAAATCGTCATGTTGGTGGGCTTCCTGGCCAGCGCCTTGTTGATGAGGCGGATATAGGTGAGGTGCTGGGTCTCGCCGTCGCCGCCCAGCCGTGTGATGTGCTCGCGCTGTGCCGGATCGTTCAGGTAGGCGAGGCTCGTGTCGTCGAGCTGCAGGTACGTGCATCCGAGCTTGTTGAGCGCTTCGATCTCGTCGGCGTAGACCTGGGCCAGATCGTCCCAGAACGCCTCCATGTCAGGATAGACGCTGGCATCGATCGCCGCACGGCCGCCGCGGTAATGCATCATGCTCGGCGAGGGAATCGTGAGCTTCGGCGTGCCCTTGGTCACGGATTTCAGGAACAGGAAATCGTCGCCGAAGATGCATTTCTCCAGCTTCAGCTTGTCTGTCACCTTGAGAGCCGCCGGCGTGAACTCGATGACACCCCGCTCGTTGCGGAACTGGATCTTGAGATTGTCCATCACCTTCGTGACGCCGCCGATCTGATACAGGAAGTCCATGTGCCAGGACCCGCGGCGGAACTCGCCGTCCGTGATGGACTGGAGGCCGATGTCTTCCTGCACCTTCACGACCTTGCGGATCGCCTCGTCTTCGATGCGTCGGAGTTCGGCCGCGGACAGACGACCCTGTTTGTGGTCTTCGCGAGCCTGCAGGACCTCCTTGGGCCGGAGCAGGCTTCCGACATGGTCGGCGCGGAACGGTGGCGTTGTGCGACTGGACATGGCATTTCCTCCCTGACGTGCGTATGCCGCACGGCCGCCGCCTGCGACGGCCGTACGGTCGTTGGTTGTTTCTTGGCTTATCTGAACGGAGGAAAGGTCTCGGCGCAATGCCGATCATGCCGGCCGGAACATTCGGTCTGGAGATGGAAACGGCGCGGACGAGGCGACGGCGGCTGCTCTGCCTGCGCGCAACCGTGGCGATGAGGCACGGCATGCCGCGATGCAAATCCGTCCATTGTCCGTACGTACGCGCATCCGGTTCGACGTCGCGGCATGGGGCGGCACGAGTATTTTGAGATCTTTCAGCGTCTGCTAAGAAGCCACGCGCCAGGACGTGACGGGAAAAGCGAATTGCGCATGTCCGGCCGTGAGGTGCGCGATCGCCTGACCGGCGGGCTCAGGCATGCCGACGGACGGTTGCCCGGCCTTCGCGCCGGCGGCCATGGTATCGATCGGCGTCCGCGTGGTCTCTTGTCCCGCACGGCGGAAGGGGGAAGTCGTCTTGATGCGTTCGATACGGGTACTTGTTGTGGCCGCCGCATTCGCCGTCGCTATCGGCGGTGTGGCATCGGCAGAGACAATCAAGGTCGGCGTGATCGGTCCGATGTCGGGGCCGTTCTCGCTCTACGGCCGGAATTTCAAGCTCGGAATCGATGCCTATGTTGCGATGCATGGCAAGAAGGCGGGTAGCCACGACGTCGAGTTCATTTATCGCGACTTGGACGGTCCCGATCCTGCCAAGGCGAAATCGCTCGCCCAAGAGCTCATCGTCAAGGACAAGGTCCAGTACCTGGCCGGCGTCTATTTTACGCCCAACGCGATGGCTGTCGCGCCGCTGCTGGTGCAGGGCAAGACGCCCTTCATCCTGATGAATGCCGCGACGTCAGCGATCACCGAGAAGAGTCCGTATATCGTTCGCACGTCATTCACGATGTGGCAGAACACCGTGCCGGCAGCCCGTGTCGCCAGACAAAAGGGCTACAAGAAGGTCGCGATCGCCGTCAGCGATTACGGGCCGGGTATCGATGCCGAGACCGCATTCAGGCAAACATTCGAGGCCGACGGCGGGACGGTCATCGAGTCGATCCGCATGCCGGTCCGGACGACCGATTTCGGTCCCGTCATGCAGCGCATCCGCAACGGCGGCGCCGATGCGGTCTTCGCATTCCTCCCCGCCGGTCCACCGACACTCGCTTTTGTCAAGGCATTCATCGACAATGGGCTGAAGGCCGCCGGCATTCAGCTGCTGACCACCGGCGACGTCACGCCCGAGCCGGATTTGCCGCAGTTCGGCGACGACGGCATCGGCATCATATCGACCTATCATTATTCCCGGTCGCATGCGTCGCCCGAAAACGAAGCCTTTCTCGCCAAGATCAGGGAAGTGGGCGGCCGGGTCGAGGACGTGACCATGGCGGCCGTCGGGGCTTTCGACGGCGCGCACGTCATCTACAAGATGATCGAGGCGACCGGCGGCGAGCGGGATCCCGAGAAGGCGGTCGCGGCCGTGAAGGGGTTGTCCTGGATAAGCCCGCGCGGTCCGGTCTCGATCGATCCCGAGACCCGTCACATCACCCAGAACGTCTACGTTCGAAGCGTGGAAAAGCAGGGATCGACCTATATCAACAAAGAGATCCTGACCTTCGCCAATCAGCCGGACTACGGCCTGATCAAGGCAAAGTAACCCGAGCGCACGCCAGCCTCGTGGGCCGCCGGGTCGGGCGATTCCAGACCCGGCGGCGATCATACCGACCGGAAAGAGAACGCCACCCGCGCGCGCAACACGATCGGCCATGAATGTTCTTCTCAGCATCGCCTTCGACGCGCTTGCGTACGGCATGGTGCTGTTCATCATCTGCATCGGCCTTTCGGTGATGATGGGATTGATGCGCGTCATCAATCTTGCGCACGGTGCCTTCGCCATGATCGGCGGCTACATCGCTTCTTACGTTGCCGGGCCGATGGGGTGGGGCTATGTACCGGCGCTGGTCTGCGGCGTCATCGGCGCCGCATTGATCGCGCTGCCGCTCGAACGTCTGCTCTATCGGCGTGTATACGGCGCGTCCGATCCTCTCGTTCAGGTGCTGATGACGATCGGGCTCACCTTCTGCATCATCGGCGCGACCAACTTCCTGTTCGGCTCAGCGATGCGGGCGATCCCGCTCCCGGCGCTGATCAGCGGCCCGGTTGATCTCGGCGTGAGGACCGTGCCGGCGCATCGCCTCTTCGTCATCGCCTGCGGCGTCGTCATTGCCTCCGGGCTGTGGTACCTCATCGAGCGGACGAGCTTCGGCATCCGCCTCCGGGCGACCGTCGACAACACCGGCATGGCGGGCGCGCTCGGCGTACGTACCGACTGGATCTATACCGCCACTTTTGCGCTCGCGGTCGGACTCGCGGCTTTCGGGGGCGCTGTCGGTGCGGAGATCATGCCGCTCGATCCCTATTACGCGTTGCGCTACATGGTCACGTTCCTCGTCGTCGTCTCGGTCGGCGGCGCCGGCTCGATCGGCGGCGCACTGGTCGCGGCGCTGCTGTTGGGCTTCGTCGATACAACCGGCAGGTACCTGGCACCGAACTACGGCGAGTTTTTCTTCTATCTGGCCGTGATTGCGATCGTATTCGTCTTCCCGCACGGCCTGCTGCGGAGGGGTGCCTGAGATGGCACCCATTCCTGGTCGACCGGCCGCCTCGCCCAGGCCCGGATGCCGATCGCGGGGCGTGCCGGGCCGCGAACTCGTTGCGCCGACCGTCGTGGCGATCCTCGGCGCTTTGGCCTATCTCGCCTTTCCCGACGATCTCGCCTTCTTCACGCGCATCATTGTGGCCGCCCTGTTCGTGATGTCGCTCGACCTCGTCGTCGGCTACTGCGGCGTCGCCACACTCGGGCATGCCGTCCTGTACGGCGCCGGCGCCTATGCGGCAGGCATCCTGTGCGTCGATGGCTTGACCGATCCGCTGCTGCTGATCGCGGCAGGTTCGGTTGCCGGCGTCGTCGCCGGCCTTGTGACCGCGCTCGTCATCTTGCGGGCGCACGGGCTGCCGCAACTCGTGCTGTCGATTGCGGTTGTTCAGCTCGCGTACGAGGCCGCAAACAAGGCGCGCGATATCACCGGTGGCAGCGACGGCTTGTCCGGTATTTCGCCGGGGCCCGTCTTCGGTCTGTTCGAGTTCGACTTGTGGGGGCGTACCGCATATGTCCTGGCGCTGGTCCTGCTCATCGCGACGTTGGTCGTGCTCCGGCGGGTCGTGCGCTCGCCGTTCGGGCTCCTGTGCCGCGGAATCAAGCAGGATCCGGATCGCATCCGCGCCATCGGCGGCACGATCTACGGCAATCTCGTGAAGATGTATGCGCTGTCCGGTGCGGTCGCGGGACTGGCCGGCGGTCTTACGGCGGTGACGACCGGTGTCGTCGGACTCGACAGCGTCAGTTTCGAATGGTCGGCGGAAGCACTCGTCATGCTGGTGTTGGGCGGTGCCGGGACACTCTACGGCGCGCTCGTCGGCGCGGTGGTCTTCACGGGCTTCGAACACTACGTGGCGGCCGTCGATCCGTATCATTGGCTCTTCGTCGTCGGCGCGCTCCTTATTGGCGTCGTCCTCGCGTTGCCGGCTGGCCTGGGCTCGCTTGCCGCGTGGCTCCGCCGTCTCTTGCCCCAAGGCGCACCATGACCGCCGCGCTCGAGGTTCAGTCCTTGTGCCGGTCCTTCGACGGCATTGTCGTCGCCGACAACATTTCGCTCTCGCTCGCCGCCGGCGATCGCGTCGCATTGATCGGGCCGAACGGCGCCGGCAAGACCACCTTCGTCAATCTCGTGACCGGCACGCTCAAGCCGGATGCCGGCCGGATTCTCCTTGCCGGCGTCGACGTAACGGCGGTTTCGGATGTCGAACGCGTGCGGCGTGGACTCGTTCGTACGTTCCAGATCACACGTCTTTTCCCCGACATGACGGTGCATGAGCATCTGATGCTCGCGCTGCTGCAGCGCGCGGAAAAGACGGGACGGCTGTTTGCCTCGCTCGATTCGTTCAAGGATGCCGGGGCCGAGGCGGACGACCTCATCGCGCAGCTCGGGCTTGCGCCCGTGGCCGATGTAAAGGTCCGTGCGCTCGCTTACGGCCACCAGCGCCTCGTCGAGATTGCGATCGCCGTTGCCCTCAAGCCGAAGGTTCTTCTCCTCGACGAGCCCGCGGCCGGCATTCCGCATGACGAGGTGCTGCGTATCATCGAAGCACTTGAACGGCTGCCGGCCGATCTCGCGATCTTGATGATCGAGCACGACATGGACCTCGTGTTCCGCTTCGCCGAACGCGTCATCGTCCTTGCGGCCGGAAAGATCGTCTGCCAGGGGACGCCGGAGGAGGTCGGACGCGACCCTGCGGTGCGTGCCGTCTATCTCGGCAGCTACGCGTCGCGTGATCGCGACGCGCTGGGCCCCGGGCCGACAGTGGGAAGAGGCCGGGCATGACTGGTGCCTGCGGTCTCGACGTCGTCGGTCTGACCGCCGGCTACGGCGACACGTGCGTGATCGAAGACGTCACGTTCACGGTACCGGCGCGCGGCCGGGTCGGCGTGCTCGGCCGGAACGGCGTCGGCAAGACGACGCTGCTCGCCACGCTCGTCGGTCTGACGCGGCGCCATGCCGGACGTATTTGGCTCGGCGGAAACGAGATCACGTTGATGCCGACCTCGCGCCGTGCCCGCGCCGGACTCGGCTACGTTCCGCAGACGCGCGACGTGTTTCGCTCGCTGACGGTCGAGGAAAACTTGCGCGTCGGTTTGAAGGGGCGTCCCGTCAGCGCGCTCGACGAAGCCTATGCGCTGTTCCCCCGGCTCTACGAACGGCGCCGGCACTTTGCCTCGCAGCTTTCGGGCGGCGAACAGCAAATGCTCGCGACGGCTCGTGCCATCCTGGGGCAACCGTCGGTGCTGCTGCTCGACGAACCGCTGGAGGGGCTTGCACCCGTCATCTGCGACGAGTTGATGCGCTCGTTGGACGCGCTTTCGGCCAAGGCCGGGATGACGCTCGTGCTGGTCGAGCAGCAGATCGAACGTGCCCTCGACTTCGTCGAGACGGTCATGATCCTCGATCGCGGACGTATCGCCTGGTCGGGGGTGGCCGCCGATCTGCGCCGGCGTGACGACGTCATCGAAACCTATCTCAGCATCCCGCATCGGCACTGACGCCGGGTGATGCACCAGGCCGAACTCGATCAGGGGGCGCCCGGCTCCGTGCGTCCTGCCGTGCTGGCAGCACTCACGACAACGCAGTCATGCCCGGCACGGTGGTTGCGGATGCAGGGGGCAAACACCTACAACGGTCTGGCCAGCCGGTGCTTCGTCTCACGCGATGACGGGGCGGCCGCCGGCGTCCACTGGCCGTGCTTTTTGCCTCTGGGGCTGAACAGGAATCATGTCGCTCACCCGTTCCGAGGTTCGCATCATCCTCGCCGGCGCGCTTCTGGCGATCTTTCTCGCGGCGCTGGAGCAGACCGTCGTGGCGACGGCCCTGCCGTCGATCGCGGCCGACCTTGGTGGATTCGAGCTGATCTCCTGGGTCGTCACGGCCTACATGCTGAGCTCGGTCTGCGCGACGCCGATTGTCGGCAAGCTCAGCGATCTCTACGGCCGGCGACCGGTGCTGTCGGCATGCCTCGCGATCTTCCTGGGCGGCTCGGTGCTGTGCGCACTGTCACCGGGCATGATTCCGCTCATCGTTGCACGCGGCATCCAGGGGATCGGCGGTGGCGGATTGATCACGCTGGGCCAGACCATCATCGGCGATGTGGTCTCGCCACGCGAACGTGGACGCTACGCGGCTTATTTCTCGGGCGTGTGGGCGACCTCTGCCTTGCTCGGGCCCGTGCTGGGCGGGCTGCTCGCGGAGCACGCCGGATGGCCGTGGATCTTCTGGATCAACTTGCCGCTCGGGCTCGTCGTCCTGGCGCTGTCGGACCGGGCGCTGAGGAAGCTTCCGGTCGCTCACAGTCGCGGCGGCGTCGACTACATCGGCATTACCCTGCTTTCGCTCGGTGTCGTCGCACTTCTGCTCGTCCTCTCGCTGGGCGGCAAGCGGTTGGCGTGGACCTCGTCCGGGACGATCGGCCTCGTTCTCGTCGCCGTGGCGGCGTGTGCGGCATTCCTCTGGCGACAGCGCGTGATATCGGAACCGATCCTGCCGCCGCGCTTCTTGATCGACCGCGTCGTCGGACCGGTGCTCGGCGCGTCGTTCCTCGTTTTCGGCAGCTATCTCGCCGTCGCCGTTCTCGCGCCCGTGTATTTCCAGGTGGCGCTCGGCGTCTCGGCCAGCGATTCCGGCATTCTGATGATTCCGCTGCTGCTGTCGACCTCGATCGCCGCTGCACTGGCCGGCCGGTACAACCGGCGGTCAGGACGGTATCGCCGCCCGCCGCTCGTCAGTCTGCCGTTCGGCATGATCGGGCTTGTTATTCTTGGCCTGTTTGCCGGCAGTCTCGGGCCGGTCGGGGCGGCGGCACTACTGGCTGTGGTCGGCCTGGGCATCGGGCCGATCTTTCCCTGCAGCCTGGTTGCCGCGCAGAGCGCGGTTGCACCGCGCGACCTCGGCGCGGTCAGCGGCGCCGTCGGGTTCTCCCGATCGCTGGGCGGTGCCGTCGCCACGGCCGCGGCCGTGGCGCTCGTGCTCGGCATCGTCGGGCGGGACCTGCCCGAGACGGGGGCGATCATGAGCCTGGAGGATCTTGCCCGGACCAGCCTGACGCCGCATGCCCGCACCATCGTCGCCCGCGCGTTCGGCGATCTGTTCTGGGCGGTCGCGGCAATGCTCTTCTTCGGCTTTCTGACCTTCGCGCGGGTCGAGGATCGCCTTCTGCACACGCAATCCGGCGCGGAGCGAACGGCGGCGGGTGGCTGAGCTCCGCTATGTGGACGGAATGGAGACCGGCGCTTGCCATGTCGGCTGCTTAGCGCAGCGGGACGGAAGGGACGCTGCCGTCGGCTGCGGCCGGGTTGCTCGCGGCGGCCGTAGCGACAAGTCCGCCCATCAGGCCGGGGCCGATCGACAGGAGGATCCAGACGACCGCCGACAGGGCGTTGGCGACCAGAAAGCGGCGAACAGGCATCTCCGTCATGCCGGCGATCAGCGGAATGACGGCACGCGTCGGACCGAAGAATCGCCCGATGAAGACGCTTTTGCCGCCATGCTGCTGGAAGAACTTGTGGCCTTGCGCAAGCAGATCCGGCCGTTTCCGAAATAGCCAGATTCTGGCAATCGAATGCTTGAAGCGACGCCCGATCCGGTACGACGCCGTGTTTCCGAGAATCGCCCCGGTCACGGCTGCCGCGAACATCTCCCAGAAGCCGACCACGCCGGACGAGACGAGGGCGCCGAGCGCGAGAAACATGACCGTTGCCGGAACGACGAGACTGATCATCACCAGCGACTCGGCGAATGCGATGCAAAAAACAGCCGGAACAGCCCAGTCGGCGTGTCTTTGCGTCAGATCGACGAGTGCGTCGACATATTCGTGGATGAACGGCATGGAGGCGGTCGCCTGCGCGGCACGGACGCATGCGAACATAGCTGCACGCTTCGGGGCCCTCAACCGGTGTCGGCGTGACGGCGGTCCGTGCCGCCATCAGATCGGCTTGAGCAGATTGGTCTCCCGCATGGCCTCGACGGCCATGCGAACGAGCGGTTGGTACTCCGCCGGCTCGCCATGATAGGCGACGAACAGAACGCGCGGCTGCACGGCCGGTCGCGTGGACAGCACCCGGATCTGACCGCTCTTGATTTCCGCTTGCATGATCGCAGGCGGAAGGATCGCCACGCCGTGACCGGCTGCGACGAGCTTGGCCATCAGCGACAGCGAATTGCACGTGCTCACGTGCTCGGGCTCCATGTCGGCGCTACCGAACCACTCGGAAATCACGGTGAACACGGTTGACGGATTCGGGTTGGTCAATATCGGAACGGACCGGAGGTCTGCCGGCCTGAGATCGCGTTGCGGGAGTTTCAACTTCGTCCCGGCAACCCAGCGCAGCTCGACGCGGCCGATCGGCTCGACGGTAATGTGGTCGCTGATGACCGGGTCGGTGAGAATTGCGACATCGAGTTCGCGGGCATTCAGCTTTCGACTCAACGCGGAACCGATGTCGAGCGTCAACTCGACCTTCAGGTTCGGGTGTTCCGACATGAGCCGCGGCAACAGGCGCGGCAGCGCCAGCAACGCCACCGATTCCACGGCGCCGAAGCGCAGGAGGCCGCGCATCGCATCCGTCTCGCGCGCGCGGCGCGAAATCTCGTCACTGATCTTGAGCATGCGCTCGACGGATCCGAGGATCTCCCGGCCCCGTGCCGTGAGTTCGGCGCGCTGACGCACGCGGTCGAACAGCCGCACCCCGAGTGTCTTTTCGAGTTCGGATATGCGGGCAGAGATGGTCGGCTGCGTCAGCCGCAGATGTCGTGCTGCCGCGTGAAAGCTGCCGAGCCGGGCAATCCAGTAGAGCGCCTCGAGCTGCGCCAATGATGGCCGCATGATAGGCAAAATCTATCATATCTATGGCTAATTTCCAATTAACGTCTATCGCACGGCCGACGCTAGCTTCGGGTGAGAGAAGTTTGGCGGGCGCAGCTGCCCGTGGACGTGTGGCGAAGCGGATTTCGAAGCATGCACCAGGTCGGCGTCGACGTTGGCGGGACATTCACGGACTTGGTTGTCGCCGGTACCGACGGCGGCATCCGCACGATGAAGGTGCTTTCGACCCCGGACGACTATAGTCGTGCCATTCTGCAGGGTTTCACCCGACTGAGTGATGCCGAGGCGCTGCACCCCCAATCTGTCAAACGCCTGGTCCACGCTTTCACCGTCGCGACGAACGCGTTGTTGACCGGCGAAGGTGCACGCGTCGGTCTGCTTACCACGCGCGGCTTCCGCGACGTGCTAGAGATCGGGCGTCTGCGCATGCCGCAGCTCTACAACATGGACTGGGACAAGCCGCGCCCGCTTGTACCGCGGCGCCTGCGCCTCGAGGTGTCCGAGCGCATGTCGGCAACCGGCGAAGTCGTCGTGCCTCTCGATCGCGACGATGTCGTGGCGGCGCTCGACACGCTGCTCGCGGCAGGAGTGGATTCGGTCGCCGTCTGTCTCCTGCACGCTTACGTAAATCCGGCGCATGAGCAGGAGATCGTCGAGATCATCCGTGCCCGTGCGCCGCATCTTGCGGTCTCTGCCTCGCACCAGATCCTGCCCGAAATCCGCGAGTTCGAACGCACGAGCACGACCGTCGTCAATGCGTTCGTCAAACCTGTCGTCGACCGCTATCTCGCGGCGCTCGAGAGCGGCCTGCGCCGCGTTGGCACGGCCGCACCGTTGATGATCATGCAGTCCGCCGGCGGCGTGATGAAGTCGTCTATGGCGCGCGAGATGCCGGCGTACTGCATCGAGTCGGGGCCGGCGGCCGGTGCGATCGGTGCCGCTGCGCTGGGTCGGGTGCTGGGCATCGCCAACATCATCGCTTTCGACATGGGCGGCACCACCGCAAAGGCCTGTCTCATCGAGGGCGGCGAGCCGCGCTTGGCCGACGAGATGGAAGTCGGCGCTGGCCTGAACAACGCCGGACAGCGTCTGTTGAAGGGCGGTGGCTACGTCGTGCGGACGCCCACGATCGACCTCGCCGAGATCGGGGCCGGTGGCGGCAGCCTCGCCTGGATCGACAAAGGCGGCGCACTGCGCGTCGGGCCGCGAAGCGCGGGGGCGGACCCGGGGCCGGTATGCTATGGCCGCGGCGGCACCGTGCCGACCGTCACGGACGCGAACGTCGTCCTCGGTTTTCTCAATCGTACGCATCTCCTCGATGGCGCCATGCCGATCGATGCAGCGGCGGCCGCCGCCGCCATTTCGCGCGACATCGCCGGGCCGCTTGGCATGTCTGTCCACGAGGCCGCCTTCGGCATTCATGCCGTGGCGAATGCCACCATGACCCGTGCCGTTCAGGCCGTTTCCAGCGAGATCGGCCGTTCGCCGGCGGATTTCACGATGGTCGCCTTCGGCGGCAGCGGCCCCGTCCATGCCGCCACGCTCGCGCTGCACGCTGGCATCGCCCACATCGTGATTCCGCCGGCATCGGGCGTGTTCAGTGCCTTCGGCCTTCTGTTCACGCGGATCGAGCATCGCCTGGTCCGGACCTGCTGGGTCGATACGCGCAAGGCCGATCTTGCCAGGCTCAACGCGCTGGCCGAGGAGCTTGCCGCCGAGGCGGCCGAGATGATGGCCGCCGAAGGTCTCTCGCGCGACGACAGCGATTTTCAGCTCCTCATGGATATCCGTTATGCCGGGCAGAGTTCCGAACTGTCCGTGGTTGCGGAGGCGCCGATCACGGCGGCGACGCTGCAGAACGCAGTCGCGGAATTCCATCGCGAGCACGAGCGAACCTACGGCTACTGCAGCCCGGGCGAACCGACGCAGCTCGTCAACCTGCGTCTGCGTGCCCGCGCGCGCGAGGGCAGCGGGGCGGAAGTGCTGTCGGCACGGATCCGGCCTGTCACGACGGCTGCATCCGCTGCCGCACAGGGCGTCTCGCGCGACGTTTACTTCGGGCCGCGGGACGGATGGAAGACGACGCCCGTCATCCGTCGCGATGCCCTTACGAGCAAACCCATGACGGGGCCGTTCATCATCGAGGAATACGATACGACCATCGTCGTGCCACCGGGCGCGCTGGTGCGTCGCGATGAAACGGGCAGCGTTCGTATCGATCTGTCGAAGCTGTTGTGAAGAACATGGCCGTCTCCCGCGATCCGATCCGGCTCGAGCTTCTCAAGAACGCCTTCTCCGCGATCGCCGACGAAATGGCGGCGACCGTCGTCCGCACCGCACGTTCCTTCGTAATCAAGGAGGCGATGGATTTCTCCACCGGCCTCATTGATGCGCGCGGAAACCTGATCGCGCAGGGCTTGTGCCTGCCGGTTCATATGGGGTCGTTTCCGCCGACGATCGAAGCCGTACTGAAGCGCTTCGGAAACGAGATCCGTCCGGGCGACGTCTACGCCACCAACGATCCGTATGTGGGCGGCGGCACGCATCTGCCCGACATCTACGTGTTCAAGCCGATCTTCCATGACGGCACGCTGTTGGGATTCGCCGCGGCGATCGGACATCAGACCGACATAGGCGGCCGTGTGGCGGGCGGTAACGCCTGCGACAACACAGAGATCTTCCAGGAGGGCATACGTCTGCCGCCGGTGCGGCTGATGACCGAGGGTCGTCTCAACGACGACGTCATGAGCATTCTCCGGTTGAACGTGCGTTTGCCCGAGAAGGTCGAGGGCGACGTGATGGCGACAGTCGCCGCGTGTACGCGTGGCGAGCGGGCGATGCAGGCGCTGGCGCGGCGATACGGCGTCGATGTCCTGCTCGACGAGATGGACCATCTCCTCGACTACACCGAAAGGATGACGCGCGCGGAGTTCGGCAATCTCCCGGACGGATCGTGGACGTTCGAGGACTTTCTCGACGACGACGGCTTCAGCGACGACCCGATCCGGATATGCGTGAAGGTCGTCAAGCAGGACTCCGACCTGATCGTCGATTTTACCGGCAGCTCGCCGCAGGTTCGCGGCTCGATCAACCTGCCGATCTCGATGACCCGGTCGTGCGTCTATGCGTGCGTGCGGTCCATCATGGACCCGAATCTGCCGACCAACAGCGGCTTCATGCGGCCGATCCGCGTCATCGCCGAACCAGGGTCGATCGTCAATCCGACGCCGCCGGCGCCCGTCGCGGCGCGTGGCCTCACGTCGATGCGCGTGACGGAGGCGATCTGGGGAGCGCTGGCGCGGATGCTTCCGGACAAGGTTTTCGCCTGCGGCGTGCAAGGTGATTTCGGCGTGACGATCGCGGGCTACGATTCCGACCGGAAGCCGTTCGTGCTGCTCGAGTTCCTGTTCGGCACATGGGGCGGCCGGCCCAACAAGGATGCCAACGACGGTCTGGCCTCGCTTGCCGTGAACTATTCCAACTCGCCGGTGGAGGTCATCGAGGGCGAGCAGCCGGTGCGCATCGAGCAATACGCTTTCCGGCCCGATTCCGGCGGCGCAGGCAAGTACCGTGGCGGCCTCGGTCTGGTTCGCGAATATCGCCTCACCGGCGTGGACGAGGCCGTGCTCCAGGTGCGCAGCGACCGACAGAAGTTCAGGCCCTATGGCCTCCAGGGCGGCCGGCCCGGCGCGTCGGCGGCGAATTTCCTGTCGTCCGGGACGGAGGGCGAGATCAGGCTTCCAGGCAAGTTCATGCGGACACTGCGACGCGGCGAAAGCTACCGGGCCGTGCTCGCGGGCGGCGGCGGTTGGGGTGATCCCTTGGAGCGTGACCCGGCGCTGGTACTCGAGGACGTGTTGGACGGGAAAGTGTCGGCGGCAGCGGCGGAGCGGGAGTACGGCGTCGTAATCGATACCAGTACGAACCGAGTCGACACGGCGGCCACGTCGCGTCTGCGTCAGCAGTTGCGGCAGGCGAGGGCCGCGGAATAGGAGACCCGATGTACGCGCGGCTCGAACCGGAAACACCATTCCTCGCCGTCGATGTTCCGACCTTGGAACGGAACATCGCCCGGATGGCCGATGCGATCATACGCGACGGACGAAAGAACTGGCGGCCGCATGTCAAGGCGGTAAAGACACCCGCCATCGCCCATAAGCTTCTTGCCGCGGGTGCCATCGGCGTGACCTGCGCCAAGGTAAGCGAGGCGGAAGTCATGGCCGCAGCCGGCATCACCAACATTCTGGTCGCCAATCAGGTCGTCGGTCCCGGCAAGACGCAGCTTCTCGCCTGTCTCAATCGTGATGCCTGCGTCATGGCGGCGGTCGATGCCCGCGACCAGGTGACCGCACTCGATGAGGCCGCGAAGGCGGCAGGTACCCAAATTCCGTTGCTGATCGAGGTCGAGATCGGCCTCAAGCGAGCCGGCGTGACTGCCGGCGAGGCCGTGGTGGAACTCGCCCGTTTCATCCAGGCGCACGCCAACCTGCGATTCCTCGGATTGATGGGTTGGGAGGGGCACGCGACGAAAATCGCCGACCCGAAGGAGAAGGAAACGGTGATCCGTGCCGCGGTCGGCCTTCTGACCGACAGTGCCAAGGCCTGCGAGCGTGCCGGCATTCCGGTGCAGATCGTGAGCTGCGGCGGTACCGGAACCTATCCGGTGACCAGCCGCATCGACGGCGTGACCGAAATCCAGGCCGGCGGCGGCATCTTTGGCGACGTCCGCTATCGCACCGAGTTCAACATCGACCACGAATATGCGTTGACCGTGTGGACCACGGTCATCAGCCGGCCCAACCCGCGCCGTATCGTCTGCGATGCAGGCTGGAAGGCGATCGGACGCTACCCCACGCTGCCGCTGCCGGTCGGCGTCGGGCGAGCCCGGGATATCGTCATGTCGGCGGAACACACCGTGGTCGAACTCGACACCGAAAGCGACACGCCGCGAATCGGCGATCGGCTTCAGTTCGTCGTCGGTTATTCGGACTCGACGGTTTTTCTCCACGATCGGCTGTATGCGATGCGCGACGGCGCAGTCGAGCTGGCGTGGCCTCTGTTGGCGCGCGGCAAGATCTGGTGAGTGGACCGGTAGTACGCTAGGACCGCAACGATGGGAAAGGGAATAAACATGGACAGGAGGTTTTTGATAAAGGCGATCGGCGGTATCGCGCTCGGTGCCGCCTCGGCAAGCGGCGTTGGCCCCGCTCTGGCACAGGACATGCCGAAGGTGGAATGGATCCTGACATCGACCGAGACGACCAAGGGCCATCACACCGTCCAGGATCTGCAGAAATTCGCTGACGGCGTTGCAAAGCGTACCGACGGCAGGTTCACCATCCGGGTCGCGCTTGAGGGCGAGCTCGGCTTCAAGCGCGACGCCTATGTCCGCGCCCTGCAGCGCAACCAAATCCAGATGTCGACGTTCGATCCGGGCTTTCTGACCGCCCAGGTGCCGCATCTCGGCGTCTTCAATCTGACTTTCCTTCAGGATGGGTCGCTGGATCAGCTGATGGCGATCGAGGAGGCGACCCGGCCGATGACGGTCGAGGCGTTCAGGCGCCTGAACGCGGAGCCCATCGCATGGTTCGCCCTCACGACCCAGGAACTGATCAGCCGCGAGCCCATCGAGAACTTCGTCGATCTCAAGGGAACGAAGATCCGCGTCTGGCGAGAGCTGGATGCGAAGCTGATTGAGAAGATGAATGGCGTGCCCGTCTATATGCCGGGCTCGGAAGTGTACACCGCGATGCAGCGCGGCGTCGTGACGGCCGCGAACACGGGTACGCCGGCGATGGTCGACCGGTCTCTGCACGAGGTCGGAAAATACCTGTACAGGTTCGGCGGGCCGCCCGCGAGCCAGTATCTCGTGTACAACATTCAGGCCTTCGACAGCCTGCCGAATGCCTACAAGCGCGCCTTGTTCCAGGAGGGATGGGCGTTGACGGATCGTGCCAAGCGCACCGTACTCGATGAGGATGGCAAGGCCGTCGAGGTCATGACGAAGGCCGGCGTGAAAGAATACCAGATTCCCGCCGATCAGCGTGCGAAGCTGCGCGAGCTGGCCGGTCCGCTTTGGGACGAATGGGCCGCCAAGGATCCGCAGAACGCGGCGGCGCTTGCGGCGGCCAAGCAGGCGCTCGGCCTCAAATGAGGGGACGCGCGACGCTTGCGACGTCTGTTAACGGTAAAGAGACCGCGGCGTGGGTACGCCGCGGTCTCTGCCTGTTGATTGCCGGCTTGGCGAGGGGCAGATAGCCGAGGGGAGGGGATGAGCACGGATCCGGTAAACCGACCCGGCCCGGCGAATGCGTGGGCGCGGGTCGGTCGTGTTTCGGCGGCCGTTTCGAGGTGGATCGGCTATGCAGCGCTGATCACGATGACGGTGTTGATCATCGCCGATGTCGTGGGGCGCACCTTTCTCGGCCGGTCGCTGCTCGTCGCGGGTGAGCTGTCGGGCTACGCTCTCGTCGCCCTCGTGTTCGGTGGCCTCGCCTTCGCCGAGTCGGAAGGAAAGCACATCATCATAACGATCGTGACGGATCGGCTCGCGCCGATGCTGCAGCAGGCACTTTTGCTCGTCGTCATGCCGGCAGGGGCGGTCGTCGCGGCCTGGCTAACGTGGTTCACTTTTCTGCCGGTGCATCAGGACTTCGAACTGGGAACGACATCGCTCGCCGGCAGCGGCCTTCCCGTTTGGCTGCCCGAGGCGCTGATTCCGCTTGGCTTCCTCCTTCTTACCGTACAGCTGACGCTGCGGACGCTCGAGCTCTGGGCCGGTTTCGTCGCGGCGCACAGGGGTTGAGCACGACACCCTGACCATCACCGCTGCAGGCTGGATGAGGCACACCAATGAATGATCCGATCCTCGCGGCGCTGCTGATCCTCGGGTTGTCGCTCGTCTTCATGGCGCTCGGTGTCTGGGTAGCACTGGCGCTCATGCTATCCGGCCTTTTCGGCCTCTGGATCTTCCACGGCAGCATCGAGATCGCGAGCAACGTCTTTTTCGACAGCACGAACAGTTTCACGCTGACGGCCGTTCCGCTCTTCATCCTGCTCGGCGAGATTCTGGTGCGCTGCGGCGCATCCGAATCGATCTATCGCGGCACGAGCCGTCTGCTGTCCTGGGCGCCGGGCGGCCTGTTGCACGCGAACATGGCGAGCTGCGCGCTGTTCGCCGCCATCTGCGGATCGAGCCCTGCCACCGCGGCGACGATCGGCACCGTCGCCATCCCGGCGCTCGACAAACGCGGCTACGACCGACGCATCACGCTCGGCTCGCTCGCGGCCGGCGGCACGTTGGGCATCCTTATTCCGCCCAGCATCAACATGATCATCTATGGAATGGTCGCCAATGCGTCGGTCGGGCAGCTGTTCATCGGCGGCGTCGTGCCCGGCATTCTGATGACGCTTGCGTTCATGGCCTACATCGCCGTGCGGGCCGTACTCAACCCTGCGATGGCGCCGCGCGAGTATGACTTGTCCCTTTCGGGGGCCATGCGCGGTCTGATCGAACTCTGGCCCGTCTGGTTCCTCGGAATCGTCGTTCTGGGCGGGATATTTCTCGGCATCTTCACGCCGACCGAGGCTGCCGCCGTCGGCGTGGCCGGCGCGCTGCTGATTGCGGCCATGATGGGGCAGTTGACGTTGCGAACGCTCCTCGAGGCCATGCGCAACACCGTGGCGATCAGCAGCATGGTGCTGTTCGTCTATGTCGGCGCCATGGTGCTCAGCAACTTCTTCGGGGTCATGGGCGTCCCGCAGATGGCGGCCGACCGGGTCCTTTCGGCCGAGCTCGGCCCCTATTTGGTGCTCGCTGCCGTCTTCCTGCTCTATCTTTTCCTCGGATGTTTTCTCGACGGCATATCGATGATGGTGCTGACGGTCCCGACCGTGCTGCCGATTCTCGAGGCGCTCGGATTCGACCGCATCTGGTTCGGTGTCGTGCTCGTGGTCCTGTGCGAAATCGGCATGATCACGCCGCCGATGGGCCTCAACCTTTTCGTGATCCAAGGCATCTCCGGCAGGCCGCTCTACGAAGTCGTTGCCGGCGTCATGCCGTTCTTTTTCCTGATGCTCTTGTGTCTTGGCTTGCTGACGGTCGTGCCCGACCTCGTGCTTTGGCTTCCGCGCACGCTCGGGACAGGTATCTGATCCGGGTTACAGCGAGCTTCGACTGACGCGTTCCGTTGCGCGCAACGGGGTTCCGGAGCTTATTCGGCCGCCGCGGAACGGTAGTCGCATCCGCGGAGGTCGGCGAGAAGACCTGGACCGGTCGGTTGCCAGCCGAGGCGTTGCCGCGTACATGTGCTCGATGCCGGCATGTCGAGCCCGGCGAACATTGCCAACCAGCCAAAATGATCCGCCGCTGCGGCCGGCGACAACGACACCACCGGCGCGCCGAGTCCGGCGCCGATGGCGTCGGCAATACCACGCATCGGCACACCTTCCTCGGCGACCGCGTGATAGCGTGCGCGCCCTCGTGCCGCTCCAGCGCCAAGCGATAAAGGCGGGCGACGTCCGTGACATGCGCCGCCGGCCAGCGGTTGGCGCCGTCACCGACATAAGCCGATACGCCTTTTGTGCGCGCAAGATCGATCAACCAGGTGATGAGTCCCTGCTTCACGGTGTCATGCACCTGCGGCAGCCGCACTACGGCGACCGAAACACCCTTCGCCGCGATCTCGGCTGCCGCCTGCTCGGATGCGGCACGGGGGGCATGATGCCAGTCGATCGCTTGCTCGATCGCCGGGGCGCCGACCCTCGTGATACCCATGCCGATGACCGAGGTAACGATGAATGGGCGATCCGAGCCGGCAAGAACGGCGCCCATGGCCCGTATCGCCCGCCGGTCCTTTTCGCAGTTTTCGGCATAGCGGGAGAAGTCATGGTCGAAGGCCGTGTGGATCACCGCGTCGGCCCGGACAGCACCACGCGCGATGATGTCCGTGTCCTTGAGCATACCCCGAAGTACTTCGGCGCCGGCCTTCTCGAGCCGCTGCGCACCGTTATCCGATCGAGCGAGCCCCAGCACTTGATGGCCGGCACCGATAAGCTCGGTCACGATCCGCGAACCAATGAAGCCGGTCGCGCCGGTCAGAAAGACACGCATGGAAACCTCCAGGCTTGAGTCTGTCACGGCCATCAGGCGTCGTCGGTGCGCCACGCCGCCACTCCTCTTGGGTCCGTCGGCGGAGAAGCACTGGCAAACGGCGACGACGGGAGCGGCGTTGCGCATCGGCGGCTCCGGATTGCCCGGTCACCGTACCCATGCGTTTGCATTCGCAAGATGCCGCAACTAGCATGCTGAACATGCATCGACCGAATGCACGGCTCGATCAGCTCGACCTGAAAACGCTGCGCTTGCTCGCGGCATTGCTCGACATCGTAAGCATTACCCGTGCCAGTGAGATGCTGGAGTTGAGCAGCCTGCCGCAAGCCGCGCCGTCGCTCGCCTCAGGCAGGCGCTCGGTGATCCGCTGATCGTTCGCACCAGCAAGGGCTATGCACTGACGGCCCGGGCCGAGGCGCTGCAACCTCTCGTGGCCGATGTTCTGACCGTACTCGGATGGATGGCCGAAGGAGACGGATTCGATCCGGCAACGTCGCAGCGCACTTTCCGCATCGCCGCGACGGATTACGGGTCGGTGGCGGTATTGGGCCCGCTTGCCGCACAGGTGGCGCGCGAAGCATCGGGCGTGTGCCTGGACGTGATACCCTTCGGGCCAACCACCTTGGTGGACCTTGAAAACGGCGCTCTCGACTGCGCGCTCGACGCTGACGTCGACGATCTTCCGCCGGATTTCCACTATCGCGAGCTGTTTCGTGACGGTTATGCCTGCATCCTCCGGCGCGGGCATCCGTGCCTCGCAAAGGAAGGAGATATTCTCCGGCACATTGCCGCCACGCCACAGGTGATCATGATGTATCCGGAAGGCGGGCGCATGGTCGCCAACGAAGTGCTGCGGAACCTCGGTATGGCGCCGGCGGCGACGGCCCTGCGCACGCCCTACTTCATGTCCACGCCGTGGATCATTGCCGAGAGCAACTTGGTCATATGCGTTCCACGGCGTCTGGCCGAGAGACTTGCAAGCGTTGCGGCACTTGAGATTCTGCCCCTGCCGGACGTCCCGAGCTTTTCCTTCTGCCTGATCTGGCATGAGCGGGTGCACCGTGATCCCGGAATGCGATGGATCCGGAGTCTCTTGCGCTTCTAGCTCGGCTTTCAAGTTCGTTCGGGGAGCGTTTCGCGAGAACTCCAAGGATCGCTCCTCAGGACAAGGCAGGCCGCAGGAATCGATCAAACGTGGCCGCTCGTAGGGAGTCGAATCGGGCCGAGGCCGCGTCCCTTTCGTTGCGCCCCGCCATGGTAGCGTTGCTCACCGGCACCACCGGCCAGGGGGCTGCTGACAGAAGCTCGCAAAACTTCACGCCGGTTCGAACAACCGACGGTCGTCGCCGCGGAAGCGTTGCTGCCTAAGCGAGTACGCTTTCGAGAACTTTCGGCTTGGGCTCGCTGGCGGACTTGCGCCGCATGCGCAGGACGTCCCGTTTTGGCGGCACCTTGAAGAGGCGCGCATATTCGCGCGTGAACTGCGAGACGCTCTCGTAGCCGACCTCGAATGCCGCGGTGCTCGCCGAAAAGCCTTCGTCGAGCATGAGGCACCGCGCCTCGATGAGGCGCAGGCGCTTCTGGTACTGCCCCGGCGTCAACGAGGTCATCGTCTTGAAGTGTTTGTGAAATGCGGTGAGGCTCATCGCCGCCGCGTTGGCCGATCGCTCGACGGCTATGCGGGAACGATACTCTTTCCTGAGGATCGCGATGGCGGCGGCCAGGCGGCCGGCATGGCTGTGGGGGTCCGCGAGCGTCTGCAGCACGGCGCCATGCGGGCCCGACAGGAGCCAGTAGTGAAATTCCCGCATGATGCCGGGATACAACAGCGGTATTGCATGGGGCCGATCCAAAAGGCGCATCAGGCGGGATGCACAGTCCAGCATTGCCGCCTCGGTACTCTCGGCGAACAGGGTTTGCCTTGGCGACGAGTGACGGGATAAGGCATTGCCCACATGTGCCGCAACTTCGCGCAGGAGCGTCATCTCCAGCTCGACGGAGATCGCGAGATATGGCGCATCCCGGCTTGCCTCCACGATGCGCCCGACCACCGGCATGTCGGCTGAGACGATGACCGATTGTCCGCCGGCGATCACGTGCTGCTCGGTTCCGACCGTCATGCGTTTTGCGCCCTGCAGCACGAAGCAGACGAGCGGCCGGTAGGCGGCGTGCAGGTCGCCGGCGGGTTCTTCGACGCACATCATCTTCAGCCCGGGCACGGGTGTCATGGCGACGCCGTCGCGGTTCGCGTGTTGTCGTGCATAGGTGCGGACGGCTTGCCTGAGCTCATTCATATCGCTTGCTCTGCCTTTTCGGCCCGGCCGGCTGTAGCACGCCGGCGGAGGCATTTCATCGCCCCTGCAGGATAAGGCAAGTTTTGTGCGGGCCATGGCAAGCCGCCTCGCCCGCTCTCGCGGTAGAAAACGCCGGACAACGTGGACGCTTTCGATACCCGCCGCCAGGCGGGCGGACATGGAAGAAAGCGCAGCCGTCCGCAGATCGAGTTGGAGAGAGACGACATGAAGACGACGGGAAACACCATTCTCACAACCGGTGGCGGCTCCGGAATCGGCTGGATGCAGGCGCAGCGTTTCAATGCGCTTGGAAATGCGGTAATCGTCGCAGGTCGGCGCGCCGAGGCGCTGAAGGAAACGATCGCCGGCCGCCGCGACATGTACGCGGTGGTGGTCGACGTCGATGACCCTGCCCAGATCACCGAACTCGCCCGCCGGGTCGTGGCCGAGCATCCGGCACTGAACGTACTCGTCAATAATGCCGGTATCATGCGTCGCGAGGATCTGACGAGGAAACGCGACCTGAGCGACGCAGAGCATACGGTCATCACCAATCTTCTGGCACCGATCCGGCTGACGAACGAACTGATCGATCATCTCGTCGCGCAGCCGGACTCGGCCATCGTGAATGTAAGCTCGGGTCTGGCTTCGTACCGATGAGCCGCACGCCGACCTACAGCGCCACGAAGGCGGCGCTCCACTCCTATACGGTCTCGCTGCGCGAACAGCTCAAAGGAAAGGTCGAGGTCATCGAGCTCGTGCCGCCCGGGGTGCAGACGGAACTCACGCCCGGTCAGTCGACGCGCGAAGGCTATATGCCGTTGGACGCCTTCATCGACGAGGTAATGTCGCTGTTTCGCGGGCAGCCGACGCCCGGCGAGATCCTGGTTGAACGGGTCGGCTTTCTGCGCTGGGCGGAGCGCAACGGGAACTTCGACAAGGCCGTCGAAATGCTCGGTGCAGCCTGAACGAAGCCTGACGGGCGGCGTGGCATTCACGGTGTAACGCCGTGAACGCCACGTCGCTTTGCTCACTTCGCCGGTCGCGACCGGCGGTTCTGCTGTTCCGCAATGCCCGCGTCCATCTAGGCGGCGCGGGCCAACTCCTTTGCACGGGCCAGAGCCGAAGCGATGGCCTTTTGGGCAGCTTCGGGGCCGAGGGCTACTCCTTCGACATAGATGACGTCCACGTCGGTCATTCCCATGAAGCCGAGAACCGTCTTGAGATAAGGGACGGCATGGTTCATGGCCTGGGCCGCGCCTTCGGAGTAAATGCCGCCGGAGGCCACGACGAGATAGACCTTCTTGCCGGTGACGAGACCCACCGGGCCATCTTCGGTGTAGCGGAAGGTGAGGCCGGCACGGGCGACATGGTCGATCCAGGTCTTCAATGTGGACGAAATGCCGAAATTGATGATCCCGGTCGCGATCACGACGATATCCGCAGCCAGGAGTTCGGCCACGAGCCTGTCGGAATATTCGATCGCGGCCGCTTCTTCCGCGTTGCAGGCCGCGGCAGGCTTGCGCATGGCTTCGATGGTCACTCTATCGAGATGCGGGATCGGACGGGTCCCGACATCGCGATGAATGACGGTGGCATTGCCTCTTTTCGTCCGCAGCGTGTCGACCAGATCAATCGCCACCTTGGTGGAGAGCGATTCGTCGCCGCGCGGACTGGAGGTGACCAGCAGAATGGTGGACATGCTTTTTTCCCTCGTCCTCGGAAAGGGGGTTGCCCGGTGGCGACAGACTTATGTCTGGAGGATGATCCAGAAAACCGATAAAAGATCGACAATATCTATCGACGTATTGGATGGTTTGGCATGGATGCCAACCCGACCCTCGACCAGCTCCAGGTCTTCCTCACGGTGGTGGAGGCCGGCAGTTTCTCGGCCGCCGCACGCGTACTGAACCGCGCGCAGTCGGTGGTGAGCTACACCATCGCCAATCTCGAGGCGCAGCTCGAAGTTCAACTCTTCCAGCGCGGCGGTTCGCGCCAGCCGAAGCTGACGGAGGCGGGCAAGGCCCTGTTGACCGATGCCCGCCGTATTGTTGCCGACCTGGAGGCGATGCGCGCGCGGGCAAAGAGCATCAAACAAGGGGTCGAGGCGGAGGTCTCGCTCGCCATCAGCGTCATGGTGCCGTCGCAAGCCGTCGTCGCCGCGCTGCGCGCTTTCCGCGAGAGGTTTCCGATGGTCTCGCTCAATCTCACCGTCGGCGAACTCGGCATGGTCATCGACCGGGTACGGAGCGGGAAGGTGGACGTCGGTATCAGCGGTTCACTTCTGGTGCGGGATGATCGGGTCGTCACGGAGAAGATCGGGCATTCCTTCATGGTGCCGGTTGCCGCTGCCGATCATCCCCTGGGGCGCCTCGAGCGGCCCCTGACGATCGCCGACGTGCGCGAGGAGGTGCAGATCGTCGTGACGGACAGTTCCGGCATCACGAAAGGACGCGATTTCAATGTCCTTTCCTACAAGACCTGGCGCGTCAGCGACGTTGCGACGAAGCACCAGCTTATCAGGGGCGGTCTTGGATGGGGCGGGCTGCCGGCCGCGCTGGTGAAGGACGACATCGCAAACGGCAAGCTCGTCGCCTTGCAGCTCGATGCCTATGAGGTGGGCGAGTACCCGCTTTATGCGTTTCGCCGCTCCGCCAATCCGCCCGGTCCGGCGGCCGGCTGGCTCATCGAGGCGTTCCGGCAGCAGCTATCGAGGTGTCCCGACGTCGTCGATCTCTCGGCGCTGCGCAGGCGCAACGATCCCGGCCGACCGGCGCGAGATCGAGGCGTTCATCGACGTGGTCGCGCGCGAGCGGGCGCGCCCGGAACCGCCATGATGTGACGTGACTTCCGGCCGGGGGTACTGGCTGGGCTTGCCCTGATACTGGTGTGATCGGCGGGTCCCGGCCGGGCGGCTTGCGGCGCCGGGAAATCCTTTTCCGTCCCGGCTATGTGGTCTGACTTCGGGCTGCGGGATTTGCTGGCCAAACGTCATCACGATTCGCTAGCCTTGAGACGGTCGTGCCATGATCCGTCATTTCGGCATGCGGCGGCCTGAGCACGGCTCCGCCAAGCATATGGGATTTTGGCGTGATCACGTTACCGGCACGGAATGATGCGTATGGGGTCGATCGGCGCGGTCGCGTCGGATGCGCTGCGCCGATTGCGGCCGGTATCCTTGCCGGTCATGACATCCATCCCGTCGAAGCGGCCGGTCGTGTCGGTCCATGTCCACCACATCGGCCTGGCACGGCCCGCAGGCGCCGAAAGATCGCGTCATGAACCGCCGCCTGTCCGAGGCTGCACTGGCAGACATCATCGACCAGGCGCGCGGCCGGACCCCGGCGGATCTCGTCATAAAGAACGTCGACATCCTGGACATCAGCACGGGCGAAATCGGCCGCGGGGATATCGCGATCTGCGGCGACCGGATCGTCGGTACATATGATCGCTATCGCGGATCGATCGAGATCGACGGGCAGGGACTGACGGCGGTTCCCGGGTTCATCGACTCGCACGTCCATTGCGAGTCGACATTGGTGTCGCCACTCGAATTCGATCGCTGCGTCCTGCCCAAAGGAACGACGACCGCGATCTGCGATCCGCACGAGATCTGCAACGTTCTCGGCGCGGCCGGGCTCGAATACTTCCTGCGCGCGGCATGCGCGACGGTGATGGACCTGTTCGTTCAGCTGTCGTCATGCGTGCCCGCGACCGATCTCGAGACGTCGGGCGCCCGGCTGACCGCCGATGATCTTCTCAGGTACAAGCGGCACCCGAAAGTCCTCGGACTTGCGGAGCTCATGAACGTTCCCGGCGTGCTGAGCAAGGATCCGGAGGTCCTTCGCAAGCTGTCGGCGTTCTCGGATGCGCACATCGACGGTCATTGTCCGCTGCTCTCGGGTCACGATCTCAATGCCTATATTGCGACCGGTATCCGCAACTGCCACGAGACGACGTCACTCGGCGAAGCGCAGGAGAAGCTGCGAAAGGGGCTTCAGGTCCTGATCAGGGAGGGCACCGTCTCGAAGGATCTGCAGAAGCTCTACCCGATCATCTCCGCGGCGACGTCGCCGTTCGTCGGCCTGTGCACGGACGACCGCAATCCGCTCGACATCCACGAGGAAGGCCATATCGACCACCTGATCCGTGCGGCGATCCGTCACGGCGCGCCGCCGGCGCATGTCTATCGGGCCGCGACGTGGTCGTCCGCGCGCAGCTTCGGCCTGCGCGATCGCGGGATGATCAGCCCCGCGATGCAGGCCGACGTCGTTCTGCTCGACGATCTGCGTGAATGCCGGGTCCGACAGGTCATCTGCAAGGGCCGGCCGGTCACGCCCGATCTCTTTGCGGCGCGGCCAAAGGTCGAGCCGGTCGGCCTCGACTCGATGCGGTTGGGGAGGGTAACGGCGGACCTCTTTCGCCTGCCGGGCAGGGCCGAACCCTTTCCGGTGATCGGGATCATTCCGGGCTCGATCATCACCGAGCATCTGCAGCTGGTCCCGAAAGTCGTCGACGGGGCATGCGTCGCCGACATCGACAGGGATCTGCTCAAGGTCGTCGTCCTCTGTCGTCATGGACGGCCCGGCATCGGGCGCGGTTTCGTCAAAGGGTTCGGTCTCCGCAAAGGTGCGCTGGCGTCGTCGGTCGGGCACGACAGTCACAATGTCTGTGTGATCGGCGCAAACGACGACGACATGGCCTGCGCGGTCAACCGGCTGATCGAGATCGGCGGCGGGTTCGTCGCGGCCTGTGACGGCGACGTGCGCCAGGAGCTCGCGCTTCCGATCGCCGGGCTCATGAGCGATCAGCCATTCGAGTTCGTCGCCTCGAGATTGCGTGAGCTGCGAGACGTCGTGCGAGACATGGGCAGCACCCTGCCGGAGCCGTTTCTGCAGCTCGCCTTTCTTCCGCTGCCGGTCATCCCACACCTTCGGATCACCGACAAGGGTATCGTCGACGTCGACCGCTTCGCGCTGGTTGCCTGACGGCGAGCGCCGACCCGCGATCGGCCGGACGACCGCCCTGATATGTGGCGCGGCCGCGAATGCTGGGTGGTCCGGCCCTCACATCAACAGATTGGGCAGAAGCAGGACCGACTGCGGAATGGCGGCGAGCGCCGTCAGAAGCAAGACCATGGCAACAATGAAGGGAATCGAGACCTTCACGAACTCCTCGAAACTGCATTTGAGAATGCCGCAGACCGTGTACATGATGACGCCGATCGGCGGCGTGTTACCGCCGAACGTGATCAGGATGACCATGATCACGCCGACATGGACGGGATCGAACCCGTGGTCTATCAGTGCCGGCAGCAGTAGCGGCGTGAGCAGCAGCACGTTGACCGTCGCTTCCATGATCATTCCGGCGACGAACAGAATGAACAGCACCAGGAACAGCGTGGCGTAGGGGCTGTCGAAGGCCCGCAGGCTCTCGCTGAAGGCCTGCGGCGCCTGCTCCAGGATGATCACGTGCCCGAGCGCTGCCGCCATGATGATGATCAGCATCACCATGCCGATATCATGGACGGAATGGCGCAACGCCTCCGCTAAGGTCTTCCACGTCAGCTCGCGATAGATCAGGACCCCGACAACGAGCGCGTAGACGACGACGACCGCACCGGCCTCGGTGGCGGTGAAGGTACCGAAGCGGAAACCCGCCAGAAGGATGACCGGGAACATCAGCGCCCAGAAGCAGTCGCGCGCGCCGGCCAGAACCTCGCGCCAGCCCGGCCGTTCGCTCAGTTCCGGCGCATAGCCATGGCGGCGTGCGAGCAGGCCGGTCACGGCCATGATCGTGACGGTCATCAGGATACCGGGGATCACGCCGCCGAGAAGCAGCTTTCCGACCGAAACCTCGTTAACGAAACCGAACAGGACGAGGCCGATGCTCGGCGGAATGGTGGCGGTAATGACGGAACTGAAGGCGATGACGCACCCCGCATAACCCTTGGAGTAGCCGCGCGCGCGCATGGCGGGGCCGAGAAGCCGTGCCTCCATGGCGGCATCGGCGACCGCCGAGCCGCAAATGCCGCCCATCAGCATGCTGAGCACCACCGAGACTTGCGCGAGGCCGCCGGCCATCCAGCCGGTCAGCAGGCGCGCGAAACGAAGCAGCCGCTCGGTGATTCCCGCGGTATTCATCAGATTCCCGCCGAGAATGAAGAACGGCACGGCCAGAAGGGGAAAGGACTGCGTGACGCCGTACATCCGCTCGATGGCGACGCTGGTCGGCAGGTAGTCGCCGAACAGGAAGGCCGGCGCCGCGGCCAGCGCCAGCGCAAAGGCCACCGGCAGGTTGATGGCGAGAAGGATCGCGAACAGGACGCCGACCAGCGTGAGCATCACATCACCTCGCGCACGTCGTCGGACGTCGTTACCGTCGCCCGTCCCCGGAGACGGGCGACGAGCTGTTCGGTCAGGGTGATCAGCATCAGCGCGAAGCCGACCGGAAGGGCGGCCGTCGCGACGGCCGAGGTCACGCCGGTCATCGGCAGCGGCCGGCCGCCGGTGATGCTGGCAAAGCGGGCGCCGTGATAGGTCAGCACGACGAGCAGGGCGCCGGCCAGCAGGATGTTGAAGACGTCCAGGACCTGCCGCGCGCGACGCGGCAGCAGATTCGCGAACAGGTCAACGCTGAAATGCCCCGCGCGCTGCAGCGTGAGGTCGGCGGCGAACACGCACAGCCAGACGAACATGGCCTGGGTCACCTCGATCGCCCAGATCACCGGGCTGCCGAGGTACCGGGTCGCCGAGGCGACGACAACCAGGGTCACGATGGCGACGAGCAGAACGGAGGCGAGGACACGCTCGATCGAGCGCAGCGCTGCGAGCATGGAAACGATCATGGTCGACCTGATCGACGGAACGACGGCAGGGATGATGGAAAAGCGCCCCGCGCGGCGTGATCCCGCGCGGGGCGCAGAGTCGGTTACTGCCCGATGGCCTTTCGGGCCTGTGCCACCATATCGGTCAGGCCCAACTCGGCGTAAACCGGCTGGACGGCATTGCGGAACGGCGTCTTGTCGATGGCCGTGACTTTCACGCCGCGTGCCTTGATGTCATTGAAGATCTGTTCGGCCTGTTCGACGTTCATCTTCAATGCGAGCGCACCGGCGCGCTTCGCCTCCTCGGTGACGATCTGGCGATGCTCCGCCGGCAGCGACTGCAGCCATTTGTCGCTGACGATGAGGCCGCTCATCAGGTAGATGTGTTCGGTGAGCGTGATGTGGCTCACCACCTCGTACAGCTTCGCGCCGCGGATGGCCGAGGGTTGCGCCTCGGCGCCGTCGATCACGCCGGTCTGGATCGAGGGATACACCTCCGCCCACGCCATCGGCGTCGGAACGGCTCCCATCGCCGCGATCGTCTTGATCCACAGCGGTTCGCCGATCGTGCGCACGCGGACGCCCTTGAGGTCGGCCGGGGTCTGCACCGGCTTCTTGGTCAGCATGTGACGGGCGCCCTGATACCAGTTGAACGACAGCAGGGTCAGCCCCGTCTTCTGCTTCAGCCGCTCGTTCCATTCGGCGAAGGTCGGCGTCTCCACGAACTTCACCAGCTCGTCCACGCTGTTGAACGCGTAGGGGGCGACCAGCACGTTGAACTCGGGCACGAAGGGGCTGACTCGCGAGCCTTCGACGAACGTACCGACGTTCGCGCCGGCCTGCGCCTGATCCATCATGTTCTGCGTGTCGCCGAGCTGGGAGTTGGGGAAGATCTGGATTTCGACGTCGCCGTTGGTGCGGCGCTCCACGTCCTTCTTCATCCGCTGGGCGGCGATCACCAGCGGATCCCCGGGCGCAAGCACCGTGCCCAGGCGCAGCGTGGACTTGGCGACGGCCTCCGGCATCGGCGCCACGGCCAGCAGGAGCATGGCTCCGTAAAGCACTCCCCATTTGCGCATGACCATTTCCTCCTCGATTGATGTTGTTGATTGATGTGAACGGCGGCGATTCAGCCTTGCGGCTTCTGCCGTGCGCGCCAGGCCTCGTATTCGGCGCGCGTCACCTCGTCGGGCGGGTAAAGTCCGAAGATCGACCGTCCGGCCCTGACCTGCGCCTCGACGTAGTCCTCGAACTGCGTCATCTCGAAAGCTTCCTCCGCGACCTCGTTGGCGATCGCGGCCGGAATGACGACGACGCCTTCGGCATCGCCGACGACGATGTCGCCGGGATAGACGGGAACGTCGCCGCAGCCGATCGGCACGTTGAGGTCCGTCGCGTGATGGCGGATGAGATTGGTCGGGGCCGACGGCTGAACGGCGTAGGCGGGAAAGTTCAGCTTGGCGATTTCCGGTGAGTCGCGGAATCCGCCGTCGGTGACGATTCCCGCCACGCCGCGCACCATCAGCCGCGTGATCAGGATGGCGCCGGCTGAGGCGGCGCGGGCATCCTTGCGCGAGTCGATCACGAACACGTGGCCCGGCGGGCATTCCTCGATGCCCTTGCGCTGCGGGTGGTTGCGGTCCTCGAAAACCTTGAGCTGGTCGATGTCCTCGCGCGCCGGGATGTAGCGCAGCGTATACGCCTCGCCCACCATGCGGGCGGCTGCCGGATTGAGCGGCCGCACGCCCTGGATCACCGTATTGCGCAGACCCCGCTTCAGCAAAGTCGTCGAGATCGTCGCCACGCTGACCTGTTGCAGGCGCTCACGATTCTTTTGTGTCAGCGATGCGTTGCTCATCGTCTCCCCTTCATTTTTTGATTCCGATGCGCTTGAATCGGGTGGAGTGCCGTTGCTGGGATCGGTGATCCTCACATTTCCGGGGGGCCCTGTTGCTTTCGCGCGCGCGACATGCGGCGCGGCGGCCTCTCGCCTTCCTCCGCAAAGTACTCGCGGTTCTCGTTCATCAGGATCTCGACGCTGCGGAACAGGCCGCGCAGATGCGCCCGCAGGGCCGCGAGCGCTCCTTCGCGGTCGCGATGAATGACGCGATCTACGATGGCGCTGTGCTCCTCGATGACCGCGGTCAGCTTCAGTTCGTTGCGAATGCTTAGGTGCCGCACGCGATCCATCTGCGCCTTGGCGTTCTCGACGATCGACCAGACCGCCGCGTGCCCGGCGATCGCCATCAGATAGGCGTGCATCTCCTCGTCGGCGGCGAAGAACGCCGGCCGTTCGCCGGCCCGCTGGTGGGCGCGCTGCACGTCCAGGATCCGCCGGAGCGTCGCCGCTTGGTCCGCTTCGATGCGTTCGACCGCGCGCTCGATGGCGGCGCATTCCAGCGATTCGCGCACGAACTGGCTGTCGAACACCTCGGACAGTTTGATGGGCGCCACGAACGAGCCGAACTGCGGGTAGATGTCGACCAGCCCTTCGTCCGCCAGCTTGCTCAGCGCCTCGCGCACCGGCGTGCGGCTCACGCTGAGGCGTTGCGACAGCTCCTGTTCGGAGAGAGGCGCGCGAGGCGGGAGCCGTCCGTCGATGATCTCGCGCCGGAGAAAGCGATAGACCTGCTGGGCGATCGTCACGCGCCGTTCGGCGACGAAACGCCCTTCGTCCAGTCGTGGCGTGTCGGCTTTCACGCGCCGGCTCCACTCCGGCAACGGACGCCGTCGACCGGTCGTCTCGTCCCGGTGGTCGCTGCCGGCGCCGCGCCGGCGTCAGCAAGATCGAAGATCGGCCTCATGCCGCTTCCTCCCGTTGCCCCGCGCTCCCTTGGCTCGGAATCGTTGTTTTCAAAAGTACTACCATACTAGCACAGAACGCAAAGATGCCAAGAAGCCGTATGTCTTTCGAAACAAGGGGTTGCATCGGGGAACCGAGAACGGCGGGCGCCGGCCGGATCGGGAAACGACGCGGTCGAAGGCCGAACCAGACGCAGGTCCGAGGCGCCAAGGACGTTCAGTTACTTATTTTGCGCTGTCGCGCCGCGGTGTTCGCCGGCGCGGGGCGCAAGGTGACGGGAAGCCGAAGAAGACACGAGGAAAGCCTTTTCCGGCGTCGTATTTCGGTCGGGCGCCGGGGCGAAACCAAAGACTTGGCGGTAGAGGGGGCGGGAGCGCCCGGCAACGTCTCGGCTGGCTGCCGCGCCTCTTCTCTTTCTCGAATCCCGACGGCCGTGCCGGTTCTGACGGTTGCAGCCGCCGGTCAGTGGACGACGGACACTTTGACGTCGCCCTGTCGGCGCAGGACGCTGACGGAGACGTCGCTGCCGGAGCGCTGAATCAGGACGTCGGCCGTGCTCCGGCCGAGCCGCAGGTTGCGGAGCTCGATCCGGTCCAGGAAATCCGGCAGTCGCGGCCGATTGAACGTGATCTGGTGCGCCGCGAGGTCGAAGCCCAAGCCCAAATTCGCCTGCAGGAGCGCGAACGGGGTCGCACTCGCCCAGGCCTGCGGCGCACAGGCGACCGGATAGAAGGTCGGCCCTCTGCGGCGCGTGCGCTGAAATCCGCAGAACAGCTCCGGCAGGCGCTGCAGGTCCATGTGGATCGACGCGTCGAAGATCGCCCGGGTCAGGCGGGCGACATAGTCCTTGAGCCCGTAGCGGGCGAAGCCCAAGGCGATGAGCGCGTTGTCATGGGGCCATACCGCGCCGTTGTGGTACGACATGGGGTTGTAACGTGCCTCGGTACTCGCGACCGTGCGAATGCCCCAGCCCGAGAACGAGGTGCGCCCCATAAGCGTTGCCGCGACGCGCACGGCGCGCTCCGGCGCGGCGATGCCCGTATAAAGCGCGTGTCCCGCATTGGACGTGCGCACGCGGCAGGGCTGCTTGTTGCCGTCGAGCGCCAACGCATAGGTGCCCAGATCCTCGCACCAGAACGTTTGTTCGAAACGTTCGCGCAGGGCCTGTGCCTCGTGATCGAGCCGCGCCGCCACCGCCTGAAGGCCCAGCGCGCGTGCCATCGCGGCGGCGCGACTCTTCGCGCCATAGACATAGGCCTGGACCTCGCACAACGCGATCGGCGGTTCGGCGAGGTGACCATCGGCGTGAAAGATCGCGTCCCTGGAATCCTTCCAGCCCTGGTTGTCGAGGCCGTTTTCGCTCTTGCGGCGATACTCGACGAACCCGTCCCCGTCGACGTCGCCGTAGCGGTCGATCCAGGTCAGTGCCGCCTCGATGTTGGGCCACAGCGACCGGATCGTCTCAATGTCGCCGGTACGATGGAAGTACTCGCCGGCGAGCAGCACGAAGAGCGGCGTCGAGTCGATGCTGCCGTAGTACAGGCCGAAGGGAACCTCGTGCAGCGTCGCCATTTCGCCGCTGCGCATCTCGTGCAGGATCTTGCCCGGTTCGGCGTCCCGTTCGGGGGCGAACTCCGTCGCCTGTTTGCTTGCGAGAAAGCCGAGTACGCCTTTGGCGATCGCCGGGTCGAGCCAGAGCGTGAGCAGCGCCGTTATCAATCCGTCACGCCCGAACACGGTGCTGAACCACGGAATGCCCGCATAGGGGTAGGGCCCCGCGTCCGTGTCCGTGATCAGCATGTACAGGTCGGAGATCGACCGGCAGACGAGCTGGTTGAACAGGTCGTGCGAGCCTTCGATCGTCGTCGCGCGCGAACTGGAATGGTGAAGGATGCGCCGCGCCTTGCGCATGTCTGCAAAGAAGACGCGCCCGCTCCATTCCGTTTCACGCGGTTCGCAGGCGATCTGGACGAAGAGCGTGAACCGTTCCTTCGGCGCCAGGACGAAGTCGAACGTGGCACGCGTCGTGTCGAGGTGACTCGGTGCGGGGTCGAAGCGGATGCGGGTCTCGCGCAGGATGCCATCCAGACCCTTGTAGCGGAGGGCCACCGCGCTGCGACTCAGGCACGCCGCCGAGTGCCGGCCGCGGCGCGATCGACGTTGACCGCGAATCTCGAAGATGTCGGCGAAGTCCGCGGCGAAGTAGAGGTCGAGCCGTACGCGCTGCGGACCTTCGGAGAAATTGAGGACGGCGATGCGCTCGTAGCAGGCCGCTTCCCACACGAACTTGAGGCGGTGAACATGGATCGTGTCGCGCGCAAGCGCGAGGCGTCCATCCTCCATGAAGTCAGGGTTGGTCAGGTCGACGACCAGGGCCGCGTTGTCCAACTGTACGGTCGAGCTGAGCAGGAGCGGCTGTCGGTCGTTTATGCGCAGCTCAAGCCGCGACAGAAAGCGCGTGTCGTTGTGATAGAGTCCCTCCGGCCCACCGACCGATGCGACGTCGCCGTAGTGGTCGAAGACGGCGAAGGTACTCCTGTGCTTCAGGGTTCGCGGCCGGCGCTCGTGCAACGAGGCGGTCGCCGGGATGTAGAATTGCGTTGCCGGTCCACCGCCCGCGACGGTGGGGCCGGCGGTCGCCGTCCAATCGTTCATTGCATTCTTACGCGGCGTGCTTTGTGAGAGGTTCGCCGGTGACGTTGGCGGCCTGCATGGGCCGGCCACTCGTCTCGACGAGCTTGGCATACACGCGGATGTAATCCCGCGCCATGCGTTCGACCGAGAAGCGTTTCTCGAAGTGGCGACGGACCGTCGCGCGCGACAGCGTGTCGAGCCGTGCGACCGCGGCGACCGCGGCATCGATGCTGTCGACGAGGAAACCCGTTACGCCGTTCTCGATGATCTCCGGAACGGAGCCATGCGGCCAGGCGATCACGGGCGTGCCGCAGGCCATGGCCTCGATCATCACCAGGCCGAATGGCTCGGGCCAGTCCACCGGGAAAAGCAGCGCCCGCGCCTTGCCGAGGAACGTGCCCTTGTCGGCTTCGCCGATCTCGCCCACGAACTCGATCAGCGGGTCGTCCAGAAGCGGCCGGATCTTGGTGTGGAAGTACTCGGTATCCGCCTTGTCGACCTTCGCCGCGATCTTCAGACGCAGACCGGTCTTGCGGGCGATTTCGATGGCGCGGTCGGGCCGCTTCTCGGGACTGATGCGCCCCAGGAACGCAAGGTAACCGCCACTGCCGTCGCCGAGCGTATAAAGGTCGGTCGGCAAGCCGTGGTAAACCGTTGCCTGCCAGTTGACCCAGGGCAGGTGGATGCGCTGCGCGTCGGAGATCGACACGAGCGGCATGCCCGGGAACTCCCGGTAAACGGCTTCCAGGTCCGGAATGTCCAGCCGCCCGTGAAGCGTGGTCAGCGTCTTGCCGGCGATCGGGGCGGCCAGGGGGAAATGCAGGTAGTCGGTATGGAAATGGATGATGTCGAAGCGATCGGTCTGCTGCATCACCTTGTGCAGCAGGACGATATGGTGCGCGAGGGGATCCTTGCAGCCGGAGTCGAGGCGCAGCGCCCGCGCGCAAGGGGCGACGAGTTTCGCGGCCGTACGCGAGTCGCCGCTTGCGAAGAGGGTCACGTCGTGACCCTGCCGTACCAGCTCTTCCGTGAGATAGGAGACGACCCGCTCCGTGCCCCCATAGAGTTGCGGCGGGCAGCTCTCGTACAGTGGGGCGACCTGGGCGATTCGCATCGTTCGGCAGCTCCCTTGTTCTCGAGTGGCCTCGTGAGCGATCGCGGGCTCTACCCCGGAAGTGCACTGGGAGAGCCGGCGCGAATTCCGCGCAATCCGATTTGGGTGCCCGGCCCGCCGTTTCAATAGCCCTCGGAAGGTCCGCGTCCGGGGAACCACGTCCGGTGCAACGGATTGGGGGGCGCATCGTCGGCGACCCGGCGCGCTTCCCGGCTGCGTCGTCACGCCCGGCCGCGGTCCGGCGGCGCGGAATCAGCTACTTCGCGGGCGGTCCGATCTGGGCGCGGAGCGTAAGGCGCCGCCCGTCGCGCAGAACGGCGAGCTCGACGACCGAGCCGACCGGCGTCAGACCGATCCGGTTCCGCAAATTGCTCGCGCCGTGTATGGCGCGGCCATCGACCGCAATCACGATGTCCCCGGATCTCAGGCCCGCACGATGCGCCGGCGAGCCGGGATCGACCCCCACGATCACGGCCCCTTCCGTGGAATACGGCAGTCCGAGCTTGGTGGCGACGTCCGGTGTCAGATCCTGAAGCGCGACCCCGAGCTGGCCCCGACGCACCGTACCGTAGCGGATGAGCTGACCCATCACCGCCTTGGCCATGTTGCTCGGGACGGCGAACCCGATGCCGATGTTGCCGCCCGGCCCGAGGATCGCGGTGTTGATGCCGACGAGTTCGCCATTCAGGTTGACGAGCGCGCCGCCGGAATTGCCGGGGTTGATGGCGGCATCCGTCTGGATGAAGTCCTCATAACCGTCCTTCGTGAGCCCGGTGCGTCCGAGCGCGCTCACCATTCCGCCCGTCACCGTCTGGCCGAGGCCGAAGGGATTGCCGATCGCGACGACGAAATCTCCGACCCGAAGCGCGTCCGAGTCGCCGAATGCGATGGCGCTCAGGCCATCGGCGTCGATCTGCAGAAGCGCAATGTCGGTATCCGGATCGCTTCCCACGAGCTTGGCGTTGAAGCTGCGTCGGTCCTTGAGTGTCACGACGACGGCTTCTGCGCCGCGGATGACGTGATGGTTGGTAAGGACGTACCCCCGCTGGGCGTCCACGATCACGCCCGACCCGGCGCTGAGCGACGGACGCAAGGCGCTGTCCGGAATGTTGAAAAAGCGCCGGAAAAAGGGGTCTTGCAGGAGCGGATTCTCGGCGGCCGGCGAGCGGTGGACGACAGCGATGTTGACCACCGCCGGCGTAACGCGTTCGACGAGGGGGGCGAGCGTCGTCGTACCTGCCGGCAGGGACAACGGCGTCCCGCGTACGGACGCGTTCGGCAGGGTCGCGAGGCCCGCAGCGACCAGTAGCAGGATCACCCGATACCGAAGTCGCGTCAGCATGGAAGGGTCTCTTGGTTCGTGCGCCGCGGGTCGGTTGCTCGATTATGCGCGTTTCGATATCGCTTTTCGCGTCAGCGGATTGTTCGCGCGCGCCCGGCGCCGGTGCAAGGCCGCGACGATGGCGGTCCTAGATATCTGCGTCGCCGACGTGCCGGGCCGCCGTGACGGCGGCTGTATCGTGAATCGGCGGCGCCGATTGCCGCACCGCCGATACCTTCCTGCGCGCGACATCCCTATGCAGCCGGCGAAATCCTCTGAACCCAAAAAGCATCTAGAGTCAACAACGTAGGATCGGGCCCCAGGTCTTCAAGGTGGCGTGCGTCGCGGCTTTCAGCGCCTGGGTGGGCTCGGCGGGCTTCCACGCCGTGACGGCTCGATCCCGGCGCCGTGGGACGAACCGGTTCGGGCCGATGCCGGTCATCGTGCGCGTGATCGCGTGACGGAACGACGAGGCAAAGCCCATAGCCGGCCTATGGGCACACCCGACGGCCGCGCAGGAGGGGGCTCTTGATGGTCATGATCTTCCACATACATCCGAACCGGGGCTTCTGGATCGAAGGTGCATGATGCAGAGACATGATGCAGAGAGGAGCCATGACGACGCAGACCATGGGTCGCGCGTTCGGCGGGTATGTGCCGCCGTCCCCTCCGGATCCGCACCGACGCGATCTTGCCGATCTGATACATTTTCAGCCCAAGCCGCGGATACCGTTGGCCCCGCATCCGCATCTGCGGAAAACGCAGGCGGTGATCTACAGGCAGACGCCGTCCGTTACACAAGGCGGCCGGGCGCACGCAAAGAATTGGATCCTGGAGTTCGAGCCGACGTCGCCGCCGGTCACTGAACCCCTGATGGGATGGACGGGCGGCGGCGCCGAACAGGTTCGGCTGCGTTTTCCGGACCGCACGAGCGCGGAGCGCTTCGCCCAGCGGCAGGGGATGGAGTGGACGGTGATCGAGCCACCGCCGAAGCCCGGCCTTCGGCCCAAGTCTTATGCCGACAACTTCAGGGCTGCGCCGGTCGATCGGTCGGCCGTGTCGTCTTCGTGAGCGCGCGGTCGCGCACCAGATCTCCCTTGGGCCACATGAGCGCGATGGTCCAGAGCGGCGGCGCCGCGTAGAAAGGCCCGACGGCCAGAAACGGCAACATGTACGTCCACGCGAGAAGCGCGGCCTGGGTCTGCTGCACCGTCTTCAGCACGGCGGCCACGGGCGAAAGGTGAGGTGGCGAGGGGCCGTCGGGTCCCGTCGGCACAGGCTCCGAGGCCGCTTCGCGTCTCATGTGCGACGTTGCACCTCCAGGTTTGCTCGGTGCGTAGTTCATCGACTACCGATGTAGAAGGTGCTGCGACCTGTGCAAGAGGAAGCGCGCATCCGGCGATCTCTTCCCGGCAACGTTCGCTGGTTGCCGACGGTGCCCGGTGCGGCTGCAGCCCTGGTCTTGAAGCCGTGGCTCGGCATTCCCAATACATCTGCCGCTGCGCATGCAGGCGCCATGGCGTTCGCCGCCGATGGCGATACTCCGAAGATCATCTCTTGAACGCTGGGTTCGGATGCCGTCCGGCGGCGGCGCCGGTGTGGGTTGGAGAACGGGAATGGCACGAATTACGATCGAGGATTGTCGCACTCACGTCCCGAACGATTTCGAGCTTGTCCTGCTTGCGGCGCAACGCGCCCGCGAGTTGAACGCCGGAACCCCTCCAGTCGCCGAAGCCGGACCGAAGGAGAAGACCACCGTCGTCGCGTTGCGCGAAGTTGCGAGCGGCCGCTTGGACATCGACCGGCTCCGCAATGAACTGATCGCGAGTCTGCAGACCGCTGCGCCGGACGAACCCGAGCCTGCGCCCGAGCCGGAAGATGCCGCGGCGGCCCGGAACATGCTCGAGGCGGCGGCGCGCAATGCCGAAGCCGCCGATCGCGATTCCGAACCGGACGAACTGTCGGACGGAACCGAAGTCACTCCCGAGGTCGCCTGACATATATGCGGGCGGACGGCGCCCGCGAATTTGCCCGGGACGTCCGCCCGCCGCTTCCCCTTGTGCGCCATGTTGCGAACGTGGCGCTGCCGAAACGGCTCTCCCGAAAAAATGGAAGGAAGACTGCCCGCCCGGCGCGCGATGGCGTCGTGGCGGCGGTTTCTTATGGCGCGTGGTGTTCCGGGTTATCCACGCCTGAATGTGCTTTCGGACCGTCGGCGTTCCGGCCAGTTACTGTCCGGCGCCGGTGTTCAGTCCGATCAGATCGCCTTGGCGCGCTGATTCGCCACGCGTTCGACGCAGGAGGTCGGATCGGCCGGGAACTTCGCGGAAATGATACGCGGTGCGCTCGGCTCGGCGTGGAACGCCGACCGGTCAGGCGGGTTCGGTCGGCAATCCGGCGTCCGCGGCGTCCTTGAACGCACCCAGGTTGTACACCTTCGTATAGCCGAGCTGCTTCAGGGCCTGGCCGCTCAGGGCTGAGCGCCCGCCGGATGCGCAGTAGAGGATTACGGACTTGTCCTTGCTGAAATTGGCGTCGTGATACGGGCTCTCGGGATCGGCGCGGAACTCGAGCATGCCCCGTGACACATTCACCGCGCCCTTCAGCCTGCCCGTTTTCTCCACCTCCGGCGAATCCCTGACGTCCACCAGCAGCACGTCGGCGTTGCCGATCATGGTGCGGGCGTCCTCGGGTGAAATGGCCGGGACCGCTTCCTTCGCCTTCGCGACCAGTTCCTTTGCCGTCGTGGCCATGTAAACCTCCTGGCGGCGGCGTGACGACATATCGACGGCTCCAGCGTATATGAAAGCAGCCCGCCCAAGAACGCCGTCGAAAGGGTAGGACGATCGGTGTTTCGCAGCGACACGGGAAAAATCCAGGCCATCGGCCGTTCGAATTTGAGGCTGCGTGCACTAAGAACTTGAAGTCAAACGGGTCGGCGTGAACGTGTGGTCACGCTCTCCGGCACTGCAAAGCCGCACCGTGCGACGCAGCGCATCGATGCGCGCACCGTCCCTCACATGGAACACAGCTTGGCCATGGACGATTTCACCTCTAGCCTAGGCATGATGCTGCCGGATCTGCGTCAGGGAGAGGGCAATGTTTGGGAGCCTCGTCCGTCGTATCGTCACCGGGATCGCACTGGTCATCGCCGCTTCGGGTGCATCCGCTCAGGACGCGGTCCGCGTCGGATCCAAGATCGACACCGAAGGCGCGCTCCTCGGCAACATGATCATCCAGTTGCTCGAGGCGAACGGCATCAGGACGGTCAACCGGCTTCAGCTTGGACCGACCAAAATCGTCCGCAGCGCCATCATCGCAGGCGAGATTGATCTTTATCCGGAGTATACCGGCAACGGCGCGTTCTTCTTCTCCGTTGATACCGATCCGGCGTGGCGAGACGCCGAGCGCGGCTACGAAAAGGTGAAGGCGCTCGACGCCGAGGCGAATCGACTCGTCTGGCTGCGACCCGCGCCGGCGAACAACACATGGGCGATCGCCGTGCGCAAGGATGTCGCGGACGCAAACAAGCTCTTCACCATGGAGGACTTCGCCCGTTGGGTTTCGAGCGGCGGCAAGGTCAAGATCGCGGCATCCGCCGAGTTCGTGGAGAGTCCGGCGGCGTTGCCGTCATTCGAGAAGACCTACGGTTTCAAACTGGGGCCGGATCAGATTCTGACGCTCGCGGGCGGCAATACGGCTGCGACCGAACGCGCGGCGGCCGAACAGACGTCGGGGGTCAATGCCGCGATGGCCTATGGCACGGACGGTGCACTGGCGGCGCTCGGCCTCGTCGTGATGAGCGATCCGAAGGGCGCGCAGATCGTCTACGCGCCGGCCCCGGTGGTTCGCGCATCGGTTCTCGAGCAGTATCCCCGGATCGAGGAGGTTCTCGAACCGGTATTCGCATCTCTGGACCTGGCGACTCTGCAGCGCCTCAACGCCAAGATCGCGGTCGAGGGACAGGATGCGCGGCAGATCGCGGTCGACTATCTGAAGGAAAAGGGCTTCTTGAAGTAAGCGCGGAATGCGGACCGGCACGGCCGGCATCAAGACGCTATCACGCCATCTTCTTCCGAACCCGGCCTCAACCGGTCCGTGATTCCGATTAAAATCCTGCGCCGTGACATGATCCGCAACCGCGTGCTCTTCGTCCTGATCGTCGCGGGTCTGCTCGCCGGTTTCGGTCTTGCGTTCGTGACGCATGCGCCGAACCGCCTGGTATCCGGTCGACCGGTCGCGTTGATTGCCGCGGCCGACGGGGCGCGGCTGCTCGCGCTTCTGCCCGGCGTCTTTCTTCTCTTCGGGCCATTCCTGCCGCAGCGGCGTGCGGCGCACGGCGCCATCGCCATCGCGGCGGCGACCTTTCTCGTGGCGCTCTGCTGGCTCGCGGGGGCGTCGGCGGCAAGCCTCGCCGAAAGCGCGTCGCCGGCGGCGCGAACATCGCTCGGCGCGGCGTTCTGGACGCTCTTCATCTGCACCGCTCTGGCGTTGATCGACGCCGCCCGCCGTCTCGGCCTGTCGGCGGCCGCCGGCCTCCTTATCGGTGCGGCCGTTGCAGCCGCGATTGCTCTGCTCGGCGCTTCGGGCGCGCTCGATCAGCTCTCCATCGTCAGGGAATATGTCAACCGCCGGGACGTGTTCGCGGATGCGGTGATGCGCCACATCGTCATCGTGCTCGCGGCGCTCGTGCCGTCCCTGATCCTGGGGGTCCCGATCGGGATTCTCGCGCACCGGCGGAAGACGTTCGCCGCAGGCCTCTTCCCGATCCTCAACATCGTGCAGACGATTCCGTCGATTGCGCTCTTCGGCATGCTGATCGCGCCGCTCTCGAGCCTCGCCGCGATCTTCCCCGGGCTCGCTGCGCTCGGCGTCAGCGGCATCGGTCTTGCGCCGGCGGTCATTGCCCTCGTCCTTTACTCGCTCCTGCCGATCGTCCGGAACATGGCCGAAGGCCTTGCCGGCGTCCCGCCCGCCGCCATCGAGGCGGCGCGCGGCATGGGCATGACCCGGCGTCAGGTGTTCTGGCGCGTCGAGCTGTCGCTCGCGCTGCCGGTGTTCCTGTCCGGCCTGCGCATCACCGCGGTGCAGGCGGTGGGGCTCGCGGCGGTGGCGGCGCTCATCGGGGCCGGCGGGCTCGGCGCCATCATGTTCCAGGGGCTCTTTGCCTATGCGCTGGACTTGGCGCTCCTCGGCGCCTTGCCCGTGATTCTGCTCGCGGTCGTGGTCGATGCATTCCTGCGGCTGCTCACGGCGTACGCGGAAAGGCGGCCCGGATGATCGAGCTCGACCACCTGTCGAAGCGCTACGGAACCGTGATGGCCGTCGACGACGTCTCGGTGACCATCGGGAAGGGCGAATTCTTCGCCGTCATCGGACCGTCGGGTTCGGGCAAGTCGACCCTGCTCAGGATGATCAACCGGTTGATCCCGTGGTCGGCCGGTTCGATTCGGATCAATGGCGAGGATATCCGCCGCTTCAGGCCCGAGGATCTGCGTCGGCGCATGGGCTACGTGATTCAGTCGGTCGGGCTCTTCCCGCACTGGACGGTGGAGCGCAACGTCGGCACGGTCTTGGAGCTTCTCGGCTGGCCCCGGGCGAAGATCCGCGATCGCGTGACCGAGCTTCTGATACTGCTGAAGCTCGACCCGGACCGGTTTCGCGGCAAATATCCCCATCAGCTCTCGGGCGGCGAGCAGCAGCGTGTCGGCGTCGCGCGGGCGCTTGCCGCCAGTCCCGACGTCCTCCTCATGGACGAACCCTTCGGCGCGCTCGATCCCGTCACCCGCAGCACGCTTCAGACGGAGATCGCGCGCATTCATCGCGAAAGCGGCACGACCATCATCTTCGTGACTCACGACATGGACGAGGCGCTGAAACTCGCCTCGCGGGTCGCGATTCTGGACCATGGCCGCCTCGTGCAGACGGGGACCCCGCTGGAACTGCTCACCGCGCCTGCGAGCGACTTCGTGCGTGATTTCGTCGGGCGCGAGGACTACGGAATCAAGCTGCTCTCGGTCGAGGCCGTGGCGAGCCGTCTTCGCGCGGGCGAAGCGGTGCCGGGTGAACCGATCGCCGCGTCGGCGAGCCTCCGCGAAGCGCTGTCGCGGATGGTCACGCAAGGCACGGATCGGCTCGGCGTCGTCGACTCCGACGGCCGCCCGCTCGGCGCACTGCACCTTGCGGATCTGGCGCGGTAATGACGGCGAGGGTTCGCGCGCTCGGACACGATGCGCTCCTGTGGACGGCGCTTGCCTTCGCAGCGCTCGTCCTGTCCATGGCGGAACTGAAGCCTCTCTTCGCCGCGCTCTTCCCCTGGCTCGATCGTCCGCTCTACGAGCAGGACTCGTTCCTCGATCTCGTGATCGCCCATGTCGCGCTCGTCGGCGCTTCGAGTATCGCGGCGGTCGTGCTCGGCGTTGGTGCCGGCATCTTCGTCACGCGCCCGGCCGGCGCCGAGTTCCGCGGCATGGCCGAGACGGTCGCCACCATGGGGCAGACTTTTCCGCCCGTCGCGGTGCTGGCGCTCGCAGTGCCTGTCATCGGCTTCGGGGCCGCGCCGGCGCTGATCGCGCTCACCGCCTACGGCGTGCTGCCGATACTCCAGAACACGATTGCGGGGCTCTCCGTCGTGCCGGAACCGGTGCGCGAGGCCGCGCGCGGCATCGGGATGACGGACGGCGAGATCCTGTACCGCGTCGAATTGCCGCTCGCCGCGCCCGTGATTCTCGCAGGCATCCGCACTTCCGTGATCATCAACGTCGGCACCGCGACGATTGCCTCGACGGTCGGCGCGAAGACGCTCGGCTCGCCGATCATCGTCGGCCTCAACGGCGCGAACATCGCGTATGTCCTTCAGGGGGCGGTTCTGGTCGCCCTCCTCGGGGTCGTGCTCGACCTCGCCTTCGAGCGGCTCGGCAAGAGGCTACGGCGCTGGCAGACGGCTGCGTGAACGATCATTCCGGCTCCGTTTGGCCGGTCAACGCTCACGCGTCGCAAATGTCAGTACGTCGCCCGTCCGCCGGAAAGGTCGAACACGGCGCCGGTCGTGAAGGAGTTCTCTTCGCTGACGAGCCAGGCGATCATGCTCGCCGCTTCGTGAAGCTCCAGAAAGCGCCCCCTCGGTATTTTCGACAGCATGTACTCGATATGCTCGGGTGCCTGCGCCATCGCGCCGGGCGTTCGGGCGACGGCGGGCGTGACGCAGTTCACCGCGATGTTGAGGTGCGCGACCTCCTTGCCGAGCGACTTGGTCAGCGCAATCACGGCTGCCTTGGCGGCGCTGTAGGCCGCCGCGTTCGGATTGCCTTCCTTGCCCGCGATGGAGGCGATGTTGACGACCCGTCCGTAATTCTGCGCGATCATGACCGGCAGCACGGCGCGGCAGCAGAAGAACGTGCCGTTGACGTCGACGTGAATCACGTCCTGCCACGCGTCGATGGGATAATCGACGAGCTTCGCATTCGGCCCGACGATGGCGGCGTTGTTGACCAGGATGTCGATCCGGCCGAACTCGGCCGCGGTCCGGTCCGTGGCGAACTTGACGCTCGTGTAATCCCCGATGTCGACCCGGTAGGTCCGGACATGCGCGTTGCCGCGCGCCGCCAGCTCCGCCTTTGCCCGTTCCATGCCGTCGGCGTTGATGTCCCATAGGGCGACCTTCGCGCCGGAGGCGAGCAGCCGCTCGGCGATCGCGAAGCCGATGCCCTGGGCACCCCCGGTGACGACGGCGACCCGGTCCGTGAGATCGATCTTGTTGACCTGCATGTTCTTTCCCTTAAGTCCCGCGTGGACGATGGCGGCACGGTCGTCGCTTGCCGACCCGCGGCTCGGCCGCGGCATTCCTCGGGCTTGCGTGAGGCCGGCGCTATGACTCCTGGAACACGGTTTCACGTTTGGCGCGGATCGCCGGCATGATCATGAGGATCAGAAGCCCGAGCGCCATCAGCAGCATCGTGGCCGAGATCGGCCGCGTGAAGAACACCGTGTAGTCGCCGCGCGAAAGCACCAGGGCGCGCCGCAGGTTTTCCTCCAGCATCGGTCCCAGGATGTAGCCCAGCAGCAGCGGCGCGGGCTCGCAGCCCAGCTTCAGGAAGATGTAGCCGAGAAAGCCGAACCCGATCGCGACCCACACGTCGAACATGTTATTGTTGGCGCTGAAGGCGCCGATCGCGCAGCAGAGCAGGATCAACGGATAGAGAATCCGGTAGGGCACGCTCAGCAGCTTCACCCACAGCCCGATCAACGGCAGATTCAGGATGACCAGGATGGCGTTTCCGACCCACATGCTGGCGATCAGGCCCCAGAACAGCTCCGGGGTCTTGGTCATGATCTGGGGGCCGGGCTGAATGTCGTGGATGATCAGCGCCCCCACCATGAGGGCCATCACCGCATTGGACGGGATGCCCAGCGTGAGCATGGGAACGAACGATATCTGGGCGCCGGCATTGTTCGCGGACTCAGGGCCGGCAACGCCCTCGATCGCGCCCCGGCCGAACCGCGACGGATCCTTGGCAAGCTTTTTCTCCAGGGTATAGGACGCGAACGAGGACAGCGTCGCACCGCCGCCGGGCAGAATTCCGAGTATCGATCCGACCGCCGTGCCGCGCAGCGCGGCCGGGAACGACTGCTTGAACTCTTGCCAGGTTATCCAGAGCGAGCTGATCCGGTCGGCAACGATTCCCGGACCTGCGGTCCGCTCCAGGTTCACGGCGATTTCCGCGAACGCGAACAGGCCCATCGTCATCGCGACGAAGCCGATGCCGTCGATCAGCTCCGGCCGGTCGAAGGTAAACCTGGTCACGCCGGAGTTGACGTCGGTTCCGACCATCCCGAGAAGCAGCCCGAGGATGGTCATGAGGATCGCTTTGAGGACCGATCCGTGCGCGAGCGCGATGGCCGAGATCAGGCCGAGCACCATCAGCGAAAAATACTCGGCGGCGTCGAACTTCAGCGCCAGCTCCGCGAGCGGCGGTGCGAACGCCGCGATCACCATCGTCGCGATGGTTCCGGCAAGAAAGGATCCGAGTGCCGCGACGCACAGGGCGGCACCCGCCCGTCCCTGCTTGGCCATCTGGTGACCGTCGAGAACGGTGATGACCGACGACATCTCGCCCGGCAGATTGACGAGGATCGCCGTCGTCGAGCCGCCATAGGATGCCCCGTAGTAGATGCCCGCGAGCATGATCAGCGCCGTCACCGGCTCGAGCCCGTAGGTGATCGGCAGCAGCATGGCGATCGTCGCGACCGGGCCGAGCCCGGGCAGCACGCCGATGAGCGTCCCGATCACGCAGCCGACGAACGCATAGAGCAGATTGACGGGCGTGACCGCGATGCTGAAGCCGAGAAGAAGATTGTCGAGCAGTTCCATGGTCATCCGCCGAAGAACGGAGGCCACACCGGCAGCGGCAGCCCGAGGGCGTAGACGAACAGTGCCGCCGCGGCCATGCCTTGCACGGCGCCGGCGATCAGCGCCTCGCGCCAACGGAATTCGGCGCTCGCCGCCGAAGCGACGAAGACGAGCACGAGCGTCGCGACGATCAGCCCGAGCGAGCTCGTCAGCAGGATGAAGAGCGCCACGCTCGCGAGCAGAATGAACAGCGGACGCCAGTGCCACTCCAGCGGGACGCCGCCTCTTCCGCGCATGCCGAGCAGACTCTGGAAAGCCCCCAGCCCGACGAGCAGGATGCCGAGGACCCGGGGAAAGTAGCCGGGCCCCATGCGCGACGCCGTGCCGACCGGGTAGGATTGCCCGATGACGAGCGCCGCGATGCCGAACGCCACGAAGAGCAGTCCGGCATAGAAGTCCCTTGGGTTACGGATCAACTGCATGGCGTTTCCTCTTTGCCGTCCGTTGCGGCTTTCGTCGCCGGTGCCCGGTTCGTCCCGGATGTCCGCTGCTACCGGACGCGGCACGACCCGGGCGGCTGCGGCGAAGTCGCCGGTCGTTCTGCCGTCACGAATTTACGCGCGGCATCTTTTCCCGGCATATCCCACTTATGCGCGAGCCAGCGCGGCGACGACGGCATCGCCCATCTCGTCCGTTCCGACCTTCCGCGTTCCCGGCTCGTATATGTCGGCGGTGCGGAGGCCCTGCGACAGCACGTCGCTCACCGCCTGATGCACCCGGTCGGCCAGATCCGGCCGGTTGAACGAGTAGCGCAGCATCATGGCGGCCGAGAGGATCGCGGCGAGCGGATTGGCGATGTTCTTGCCGGCGATGTCGGGTGCCGAGCCGTGGACCGGCTCGTACAGTCCCTTGCCGTCGGCGGCGAGCGAGGCCGAGGGCAGCATGCCGATCGAGCCGGTCAGCATGGCCGCGCAATCCGACAGGATGTCGCCGAAAATGTTGCCGGTGACGATCACGTCGAACTGCTTCGGCGCGCGCATGAGCATCATGGCGGCGGCGTCGACGAACATGTGACTGAGCTCGACGTCCGGATACTCGGCGCCGACGCGGATGACGACCTCGCGCCAGAGCTGCATCGCCTCCAGGACGTTCGCCTTGTCCACGGAGCAGACCTTGCGCCGGCGCATGCGGGCGGTGCGGAAGGCGACGTGCGCGATGCGCTCGACCTCGCTCTCCGAGTAGACCATCGTGTTGAAGCCTTGGCGCTCGCCCTGCGGCGTCGTGCGAAAGCCGCGGGGCTCGCCGAAATAGGCGTCGCCGGTCAGCTCCCGCAGGATCAGCAGGTCGAGTCCTTCGACGACCTCCGGCTTGAGCGTCGATGCGCCGATGAGCTCGGAGAACATGAAGACCGGCCGGTAATTCGCGAACAGGCCGAGATGCTTGCGCAGCCGCAGCAGGCTCGCGCCCGGCCGCTTGTCGAATTCGATCGCCTCGTCGCCCGGTATGCCGGCCGCGCCGAACAGAATCGCGTCGGCCTTGCGCGCGATGTCGAGCGTTGCCGGCGGCAACGGATCGCCCGCCGCTTCCACGCCGGCCTGCCCGATCGGCGCCTCGACGAGTTCGAGCGTCGCGTGCTTGCCGACGACCGCCTTCAACACCTTGACGGCCTGTTTCGTTACCTCCGGTCCGATTCCGTCCCCGGGCAATACGGCTACTTTCATTTCGTTCTCCGGTTGAAGCGCGTATGTGCGGTTAGCGATCGCTGCGCGGGCCCGTCGCCACTTCGCCGGCGTAGCGGCGCTCGAACTCGATGATGCGCTGCATCTCGGTCAGCGTGTAGTCGAGCTCGTCGAGCCCGTGTATCAGACAGTGTTTCGCGAAGGGATCGATGGTGAAGCTGTGCGTGGTGCCGTCCGGCGTCACCACCGTCTGCGTGGCGAGGTCGACTTTCATGCGGCTGCCGGGCCGGGCCGATATCGTCTTCAGCAGGGCAGCGACCGTCGCGTCGGGCAGAACGATCGGCAGCAGTCCGTTCTTCAGCGCGTTCGAATGGAAGATGTCGCCGAAGGACGGCGCGATCACCGCCCGGAAGCCGTAATCGTAGAGTGCCCACACGGCGTGCTCGCGCGACGAGCCGCAGCCGAAATTGCGCTCGGCGACGAGGATGCGACCGTGGCGGTAGGGTTCCTGGTTGAGTACGAAGTCCGGCACCTCCGACCCGTCCTTACGGAACCGCAGGTCGCGGAACAGGTACGCGCCGAAATCGTCCGATCGCGGCTTCTGCAGGTAACGCGCGGGCAGAATCTGGTCCGTGTCGACATTGGCCCGCATGATCGGCACGGCGACGGAATCGAGAGGCTCGAACGGCTTCATGCCGCGCCCTCCATCAGCCGGCGCACGTCCGTCAGCCTGCCGGTCACGGCGGCGGCCGCCGCCATCATCGGGCTCAGCAGATGCGTGCGCGAGCCGGGCCCCTGACGCCCGACGAAGTTGCGGTTCGTGGTCGAGGCGCACCGCTTGCCCGGCGCCACGATGTCGCCGTTGGTCCCGAGGCACATCGAGCAGCCGGCGTGCCGCCACTGGAAGCCGGCGTCCTTGAAGATGCGATCGAGTCCTTCCGCCTCCGCCTGCGCCTTGACCAGGCCGGACCCCGGCACCACCCAGGCCTCGACGCCGGCGGCGACCTTCCGTCCTTTGACGACGGCGGCCGCGCTGCGCAGGTCTTCGATGCGGCCATTGGTGCACGAACCGATGAACACGTGGTCGATCGGCACCTCCGTCATCGGCATGCCCGGCTTCAGGCCCATATAGGAAAGCGTCCGTGCGATCGCATCGCGCCGTTCGGCGTCGGTCACCGTATCGGGATCGGGGACGCGGCCGGTGATCGGGACCACGTCCTCGGGGCTCGTGCCCCACGTGACCATCGGCGCGATCTCGTCGGCGTTCAGTGTCACCTCGCGGTCGAAGCGCGCGCCGGGATCGGTGGGCAACGTGCGCCAGTACGCCACCGCTTCGTCCCAGTCCCGTCCGGCAGGGGCGAAGGGGCGGCCGGCGAGATATTCGAACGTGACGTCGTCGGGCGCGATCATGCCGGCGCGGGCGCCGGCTTCGATCGACATGTTGCACAGCGTGAGACGGCCTTCCATCGTCAGGCCCGTCACGGCCGAACCCGCGTACTCGATGACGTGTCCGACGGCGCCCGCAGCGCCGATCTTCCCGATGATGCTGAGGATGATGTCCTTCGCCGACACGCCGGCGCCAAGCCGACCGTCGACCACGATTCGCATCGTCTTCGGCTTGCGCTGCCACAGCGTCTGCGTCGCCAGGACATGGCTGACTTCGGTGGCGCCGATTCCGAATGCAAGCGCGCCCAGCGCCCCATGCGTGGAGGTGTGGCTGTCGCCGCAGACGATCGTCGTGCCGGGCCAGCTCAGGCCTTGCTCGGGGCCGACGACGTGCAGGATCCCCTGGCGGGGATCGTCCAGGCCGAAGAAGCGGATCCCCGCGCGGGCCGAATCCTGCATCAGGGCCTGCGCCATCCGGCGCTTTTCCGGGTCGGCGATGGTGTTCAGGTCCCGGCTGTCGGTCGGGACGTAATGGTCCGGGGTGGCGAAGGTCCGGTGCGGGGCGCGGGGCGCGATGCCGCGGCGTCGCAGCATCTCGAAAGCGGGCGCCGAGCCGTCCTGGACCAGATGCGTGTCGATGTAGAGAAGGACCTGGCCGTCGGGGCGTTCCATGATCCGGTGTCGCGACCAGATCTTTTCGAACAGCGTCTGCGGCGCCTTCGTATCACTCATCGTCTGCCAATCCAGTTCTCGCCCGATCTGCACGCCGCCGGATGCACCGCCGTGTGCCGACGCCCGTCTTTCCGCTTGCTTGGAAAACTCGTTTCGAGCCCGTTACGAGGGAGTGCGGCCAGGCGGGCACGGCCGGTTGCGTCGGCCGCGCCCACCTGATCCAACACCGGTCAGTCTACCTTGTTGGCGCCGGAGAGTTTCACGATCTCGGCGTACCGCTCGATCTCGGCGAGCACGAACTTCTTGAATTCCTCCGGCGATTCGGTGCCCGGATCCGCCGCCAGCTTGGCGAGGCGGGCGCGCATCTCGTCGGTCTGCAGGATGGAAACGATCTCCTTGTTCAGACGATCGACGATCTCCTTCGGCGTTCCGGCCGGCGCCATGATTCCGTAGAAGGTCGACGTGTACACGCCGGGGATGCCTTGCTCGTCCAGCGTCGGAATGTCGGGCAGCGCCGGATTGCGCTTGGGCGAGGCGACGCCGAGCACCTTGAGCTTTCCGGCCTCGACGAAGGCAAGCGCGGTCGGCGGATTGAGCATGAAATCGACCTGCCCGGCCACCAGTGCCGCCTCCGCAGGGCTCGTGCCCTTGTAGGGGACGTGGACGACGTCGATGCCCGCCGCCGTGTTGAACATGACGCCGAACAGATGCTGGGACGACCCGACGCCGCCGGAGCCGAAGTTGAGCTTGCCGGGCTCCTTCTTCGCCATCGCGACCAGCTCCTGCGCGGTGTTCGCGGGCGATGACGCCGGCACCACGAGGAAGCTCGGCACGGTATAGACCCGGGCCACGAACTCGAAATCATTGACCGGGTCGAAGCCGAGATTCGAATAGAGATGCGGGTTGACCGCGTTCGGGGACAAAGAGCCCATCAGGAGCGTGTAGCCGTCGGGCTTTTCCTTTGCCGCCAGCGCCGTGCCGATGTTCCCCGCGGCACCAGGCTTGTTCTCGATGACGATCGGCTGGCCAAGTCGCTGCGCCAGCGGCTCCGAGATCAGGCGCGCCGCGGTATCGACGCCGCCGCCCGGCGGCCACGGCACGATCAGCCGGATCGGCTTCGTGGGATAGGTCTCCGCGCTCGCCACACCCGCGGCGAACATCAGCATTGCCGACAGGCCGATGCCCTTGAAGAGCGCGCGCCGGGTGAACCCGGCCGTGGCGGTCCCGCGCGTGCGGGCAGATGCTGTCTTTTTCGCGATGAAATTCCGAAGCTTTCCTTGATGGGCCATCTCAGCTCCTCCCTTTAACCGCGTGCCATGAAATTTTTCGTTGCAAGGGCACCCGGGCCGACGCCCGGCACGCTCCGGAAACCGGGGCGTGCCGATGCCGGTTCGGGTGCTTTGCGACGCTCTCGCCTGCATTCGACGTTGCGGCCGTGCCGGTTGACTTGCAATGACCTTTAACTCATGCTTCGCATCAAAAAATTGGATGGGAGTTCATGCGAAGACGGCTGCCGCCCCTCAACGCGGTTCGCGCTTTCGAGGCCGCGGCCCGACATTGCAGTTTCACGCGCGCCGCCGACGAGTTGTGCGTGTCGCAGGGCGCCGTCAGCCGCCATATCGCCTGCCTCGAGCAGTGGCTGCAGGTGAAGCTGTTCACCCGCGTTCACCGCGGCGTCGAACTCACGCCGCAGGGAAGGGTGTTCTTCAATGTCGTCGAGCGCTCGCTGGATCTGCTCGAATCGGGCGCGCGGCAGCTGAAGCGCAGCCCCGACGAGAACCGGCTTCGCCTGAAGCTGCCGCCGACATTTGCGATGCGGTGGCTCATCCCTCGCCTGTTCCGCTTTCACGCGCTCCATCCGAACATCGACGTCCAGATCACCACGTCGCACACCGACGCCGACTTCGACCGCGAGGACGTCGACGTCAGCATCTATTCGTGGCCGGAGCCGCCGTCCGGGCCGAACTACCGGCGCGTACTGGGCGAGATTCTGCTTCCCGTCTGCGCGCCCAGCCTGATCCGACGCGGCCCGCCGCTGCGCGAGCCGGCCGATCTGGCGAACCACGTGTTGCTGTGCTCGCTCAACCGGCCGTTCGACTGGCCGACATGGGTCGCCGCGGCGAAGGTCGAACAGATCGATGGAAATCGCGGGCTGAAGTTCGAGAACGCGGCGCTCGCCTATCAGGCGGCGATCGACGGGCTCGGCGTCATGATCGCGCAGTGGGCCTTCGTCGAAGACGATCTGGCGACGGGCCGGCTGGTCGCGCCGTTCGACCTGCGGGTGCCGACGAAGCGTGCCTATTGCATGGCGACGCCGCCGCAGCGGGAGAAACCGGCGCGCACGCGAGCCTTCGAGGAATGGATACTGGACGAAGCGGCCGTTGTCGAACAGCGGCTCCGGGCGTCAATGGCCGGAGCGACCGCGGCCAGCCGACCGACTGATATCGCCGGCGCCGCGGCGTGAGGCCGGCGGCATCGTCGTGACGAAGACAAATCGGTCGAGCGCCTCAATGCCGCAGGACAGGAGGACCGCAGCACATCAGTGACAGCGACAAGGTTGATCGTGAACAGGTCGTGCGCATTGATGCGCAGGAGCGCGACTGACAGTCAGACCTTGTCACATCGGCTCAGAGAAAATAGGCGGCTCAGAAAAACCCGAGACTTGATGGCGGAGGGAGCGGGATTCGAACCCGCGGTACGGTTTCCCGTACACACGCTTTCCAAGCGTGCGCCTTAAGCCACTCGGCCACCCCTCCGGCCGCAACGGGTGCAGATATTAAGTGGCGTGCGGGCGCGAACCATACATCGGCATGTCCCGAATGCCAAATTTTTCAAGCGGGTTAGCCGTCCCTTGGGGCGGCACGGGGCGCGGGTGTCGCATCGCCCACGTGCCGGCGGCCAAGGGTGTTCCCGTCCTTGGCCTGGATGTTATGCTGGCACTGACGCCTGCCGATGACGATTCTTCGAAGCCGCTCAAGCGCTTCGCGAGACGCCCTCGGCAAGCCGGGACGACCATTGGGGGGAGAACGGCGTGATCGGACGATGGCTCGGCTGGGCGTTTCTTACGCTCGCCCTCGCGATGGCCGCCTACGATGTGTGGGTGTTTCTCGACACCGGCGCGATCGCGCTGCTCGAGCTCGGCCGCGTCTGGTACGCGATCCATCCGGGATCGCTCAACCTCGTTCAGGCGGTGATCGAGCGCTATGTCCACTCCTTCCTGTGGGATCCCGTCATCTTCACCCTGCTGCTCCAGCCGGCCGCCGTCGTCTTCGGCGTGATCGGCCTCGTGCTGGTGCTGGTCTTCCGCCGGCGCAAGCGCCGCTGGCGCAGCGGCGCCTTCGACTGACCGGCGTGGTCGTCCTCGCGTGCCCCTGACGTGGCCCAGGGGCGATGGCGGCAGCGGGACGGTGTGGGCCGTCACCACCGCCGGTTGACCCACGGCCCCGTTTGTGGTGTCCTCGCGGTCGGATCAGTGCGCCCGCCGGGTCGAACGACCCTGGCGGGCGTTTCGTTTGCACCGACCCCGCGCGTGCCACTGTCCCACTGTCCCAGTGTCCCGCCGTCCCACCCGTCGCGGTGTCCCACTGTCCCACCGTTCCGGTGTCCCAGCGTGCCGGTGTCCCGCCCGTCCCGCAAAAACGACCGCGACGCCGGCCGCGTCAGACGAGACAAGCCATTGATCCGTCGGCAAATTCAGGCTTCGCGCCGGTCCCGGCGGGATGGTTGGGACAGTGGACTGCATGTCCCAGAAACATTGTCCCGGGACACCACCGCGCGACCGGGCTCGGGCCTGCGAACATGCGGATCCGATAACCGGAATCCGGCCCGTCTGTCCCACCGCCGGGACAGGGCGCCGCGCCAGGATTGAACCGCCGAGAGGCTGCGACCGGCCCGGTCCGTCCGTGTGGCTTACGATTCCGGCGCGCGGCGCTAGTTCTCGCGCGCCTTGAGGGCGGCGAGGAAGGCCGACTGCGGAATGTCGACCTTGCCGAACTGGCGCATCTTCTTCTTGCCCTCTTTCTGCTTCTCGAGGAGCTTGCGCTTGCGCGTGATGTCGCCGCCGTAGCATTTCGCCGTCACGTCCTTGCGCAGGGCCGAGATCGTCTCGCGCGCGATGATGCGGCCGCCGATCGCCGCCTGAATCGCGATCTTGAACAGCTGCTGCGGGATCAGCTCCTTGAGCTTCACGCACAGCGCGCGGCCGCGGCTTTCGGCGTCGCTGCGGTGGACCATCAGGGCCAGCGCGTCGACCGGCTCGCCATTGACGAGGATCGACAGCTTCACGATGTCGCTCTCCTCGTAACCGGCCATCTGATAGTCGAAGCTCGCATAGCCGCGGCTCACCGACTTCAGCCGGTCGTAGAAGTCGAACACGACCTCGTTGAGCGGCAGGCGGTAGACCACCATCGCGCGGCTGCCGGCATAGGTCAGGTTCTCCTGTCGTCCGCGCCGGTCCTCGCACAGCTTCAGCACCGCGCCCAGGTACTCGTCCGGCACCATGATGGTCGCCTTGATCCACGGTTCCTCGATGTGATCGATGCGGACGGGATCGGGCAGGTCGGCGGGGTTGTGCAGGTCCATGACCGAGCCGTCGGTCAGATGAACCTTGTAGACGACCGAAGGCGCCGTCGCGATCAGGTCCAGGTTGAACTCGCGCGAAAGCCGCTCCTGCACGATCTCGAGATGAAGCAAGCCTAGGAAGCCGCAGCGGAAGCCGAAGCCGAGTGCGGCCGACGTCTCGGGCTCGTAGACGAAGCTCGCGTCGTTGAGGCGCAGCTTGCCCAGGCTGTCGCGCAGCCGCTCGAAATCGTCGGGGTCGATCGGGAACAGGCCGCAGAACACCACCGGCAGGCTGGGCTTGAAACCGGGAAGCGGTTCGGCCGCCGGCCGGCGATCCTCGGTGATGGTATCGCCGACGCGGCAATCGGCGACCGCCTTGATGCCGGCGGTGATGAAGCCGATCTCGCCGGGGCCGAGCGAGGCGGAGTCCTTCGGCTTCGGCGTGAACACGCCGACGCGCTCGATCTCGTACGTCGCGCCGGTCGCCATCATACGGATCTTCTGACCCTTGGTCAGTTGGCCGTCCTTGACGCGGACCAGGATGACGACGCCGAGATACGCATCGTACCAGGAATCGACCAGCAGCGCCTTGAGCGGCGCCTCCGCCGATCCCTGGGGCGGCGGCAGGCGGTGGACGAGGGCCTCGAGCACGGCATCGATGTTGAGGCCGGTCTTGGCCGAGATCTCGATCGCGTCGGTCGCGTCGATGCCGATCACGTCCTCGATCTGCTGGCGGACACGGTCGGGCTCGGCCGCCGGCAGGTCGATCTTGTTCAAGACCGGCACGATCTCGTGGCCCGCGTCGATCGCCTGATAGACGTTGGCGAGCGTCTGCGCCTCCACGCCCTGGCTGGCATCGACGACCAGGATCGATCCCTCGCAGGCGGCGAGCGAGCGGCTCACCTCGTAGGCGAAGTCGACGTGCCCCGGCGTGTCCATCAGGTTCAGGATATACGTGTTGCCGTCCTTCGCCTGATACTCGAGGCGCACGGTCTGCGCCTTGATGGTGATGCCGCGCTCGCGCTCGATGTCCATCGAGTCAAGCATCTGGTCGCGGAATTCGCGTTCGCTCACCGCACCGCAACGCTGGATCAGGCGGTCGGCCAGCGTCGACTTGCCGTGATCGATATGGGCGATGATCGCGAAGTTGCGGATGCGTGAGAGATCGGTCATCGGTACGTGCTGAAGCCCGCAGTCCGGCCGAACATCGTGCCGCCGGCGCGTCTGTCCTGTTGGGGGATAAGGGCGCGCAGGAACATAAGGCCCGCCCCGGTCCGGTGCAACCGCACTCGTGCCAGCGGGTAGTTAGTGGTCGATCAGGGTTTCCGTGCCGTGCCGTCGAGGAAGATGCGCACGGCGTTCGCGACGTTGCGCGCGCGGTCCTCGGGCGAGGGCGGCTCGGCGCTCACCGCCAGCAGCGTGCGCAGATGCAGATGGCCCATCACCATGCCGAGGAACTGTTCGGCCGCGCGCCGCGGCTCCGGCACGTGGAGCGTGCCGCGCTCGTGCTGGCGCGCGAGGTAATCGGCGAGTGCGCCGGCCACGCGATTCGGGCCCGCGTTGTAGAAGGCGCGGCCAAGCTCGGGAAAGCGCACCGACTCGCCCACCACCAGGCGATAGAACGAAAGGGACCCCGGCGACACCAGCAGGTCGAGGAAACGCTGCCCGATCAGCGTCAGCGCCTCCGCCGGCGGCCGGTCGTCCAGCGAGGGCTCGGCGAAGACCGCGTGCAGCGCTTGGCAGCGGCTGGTCACGACCGAATCGAACAGCGCCTGCTTGCTTTCGAAATGGCTGTAGATTGTGGCTTTGGAAACCGCCGCCAGACGGGCGATCTCGTCCATGCTGGCTGGCTCGAATCCCTGCTCCATGAAGACCCGGGTCCCGGCGCTGATGATCGCGTCCCGCTTGGTCGTCGAGGGTGCCCCCTCCGCTGCAGCCGGCATTTCCGTAGCAACCGGCTGTTCGACCTTCGCTTTTTCGATGGGTGTCATGCGCCGGGGGTCATTGTGCGGTGCAGGGGCCTTGTTGTGCACTGCGGCAAGAACTATTATCCTGTACTAAACCGTTCAGTTTAGTAACCCAGAGATAATGTGCCGTCCGCGCCTGGTCAAGTCCGGTGCGTCGCGGTTGCAAGCCAGGGTCGAATTCGCATGCGGACGATTGCAGCTATCATTGTCGTTCTGTTGCTCGCCGCCGGTGCCGGCGGCGCTTATTGGTATTTCACCGCGGAGCCGGCGGCACAGGCTGGCGCGGGCCCCGGGGCTGGCGGTGCGGCGGGCGGCTTCGCCATGCCGGTGGAAGCAGCACCCGTGCGAGTTGGTCCCAGCCGGCAACAGGTTCAGGCCGTCGGCTCGCTCCGCTCGAACGAGTCGGTGACGGTCCGGCCCGAGGTCGCGGGCCGCATCACGCGGATCAACTTCGACGAAGGCCAGAAGGTCAAGCGCGGCCAGGTACTCGTGCAGCTCGACGCCTCCGTGGCGCAGGCCGAGCTGGCGCAGGCGCAGGCGGCGCTGGCGCTCGCCAAGGCCAATTACGAGCGTGCCGACGAGCTGGCCAAGCGTGGTGCCGGGACGCAGCGCGCACTCGACGAGGCGCTCGCCAGGCTGCGCAGCGACGAGGCCGCGGTACGTCTGGCCGAGGCCCGGCTCGAGAAGTACACGTTGATCGCGCCGTTCGACGGCGTCGTCGGCCTGCGCCAAGTCAGCGTCGGCGACTATGTCGCCGCAGGCACCGACATGGTGAACCTTGAACAGATCGATCCGCTCAAGGTCGACTTCCGCGTGCCCGAGATCTTCCTCGCCAGCGTCCGGCCGGGGCAGCAGATCACGGTTGCCGTCGATGCCCTGCCAGGCCGCGAGTTCGAAGGCGAGGTCTACGCGATCGATCCGCTGGTCGACGCCGGTGGCCGTTCGATCGTGATCCGGGCGCGCATCGCCAATCCCGACGACGCGTTGCGGCCCGGTCTGTTCGCGCGCGTCACACTGACGATCGACGAGCGCGCCGAGGCCGTGTTCGTCGCCGAGCAGTCGATCGTGCCGGTCGGCGACCAGCATTTCGTGTTCAAGGTCGTGGACGGTCAGCAGCCCGGCACGAAGGTCGTCGCCTATACCCCGGTCAAGATCGGCGAGCGCCGCCGCGGCGAAGTCGAGATCCGCGAGGGCCTCAAGCCGGGCGACGTCGTCGTCACCGCCGGCCTGCTCAAGATCCGCGACGGCATGCCCGTGCAGATCGTGCCCGGTCCGTCGACGCCGGGCGCGGCCCCGCAGGAAGAGCCGAGCGCAACCCAGACCGGAAGCGCGCCCGCGGCGGCGGCGCACGACGGACACCAGGGCTGAAAGATACGCGCACCCGACGAGACAGACATGAATCTACCTGAACTGTCGATCCGCCGGCCGGTCTTCGCGACGGTCTTGAGCCTGGTCATCCTCCTGGTCGGCCTGATGTCGTACAGCCGTCTCTCGGTGCGCGAGTACCCGAACATCGACGAGCCGGTCGTATCGGTGGAGACGAAATATCCGGGCGCTTCCGCCGAAATCATCGAAAGCCAGGTGACGATTCCGCTCGAGGAATCGCTGGCCGGCATCGAGGGAATCGACGTCCTCTCGTCGGTCAGCCGCCCGGAGCGAAGCCAGATCACCATTCGTTTCCGCCTGTCGCGCGACCCCGACGGTGCCGCGGCCGACGTGCGCGACCGGGTCGGCCGCGTGCGCGACCGGCTGCCCGAGGATGTCGAGGAGCCGGTGATCGCCAAGGTCGAGGCCGATGCGCAGCCGATCATCTATCTGGCCTTCGCATCCGACCGCCATTCGCCCCTGGACGTGACGGACTATGCCGACCGCTTCGTGAAGGACCGGCTGCAGAACCTGCCCGGCGTCGCCGAGGTGCGCATCTTCGGTGAGCGGACCTATGCGATGCGCATCTGGCTGGATCGCGCGCGTCTTGCGGCCTACGGCCTCACGCCGCAGGATGTCGAGAACGCGCTGCGCCGGCAGAACATCGAGGTGCCGGCCGGCCGGATCGAGAGCGACATGCGCGAGTTCACCGTCCAGGCGGAGACCGACCTGCGCACGCCCGAACAGTTCAACGATCTCATCATCCGCGACGCCGGCGGCTACCTGGTCCGCCTGAAGGACGTCGGCCGGGCCGAGATCGGGCCGCGCGACGAACGCGTGATCGCCCGCTTCAACGGCCAGAATGCCGTCGCCATCGGCGTCGTGAAACAGTCGACCGCCAATCCCCTCGACGTGTCGAAGGCGGTGAACGAGGCGCTGCCGCGGATCATCGAAACGCTGCCGGAAGGGATGACGGTCGACGTCGCGTACGACTCGTCGCTGTTCATCGAGCGCTCGATCGAGAACGTCTTCCGTGCGATCGGCGAGGCCATCGTCCTCGTCATCCTGGTCATCTTCGTCTTCCTGCGCTCGCTGCGGGCGACGCTCATTCCGCTGGTCACGATTCCGGTGTCGCTGATCGGCGCCTTCACGCTGATGCTGGTGTTCGGCTTCTCGATCAACACGCTCACGCTGCTGGCGCTGGTCCTCGCGGTCGGCCTCGTGGTCGACGACGCCATCGTCATGCTCGAGAACATCAGCCGCCACGTCGAGCAGGGCATGCGGCCGTTCGACGCCGCGATCAAGGGCTCGAAGGAGATCGCCTTCGCCGTGATCGCCATGACGATCACGCTCGCCGCCGTCTATGCCCCGGTCGCCTTCCAGACCGGACGGACGGGTCGCCTGTTCACCGAGTTCGCGCTGACACTGGCCGGCGCCGTGCTCGTGTCCGGCTTCGTTGCGCTGTCGCTGTCGCCGATGATGTCGTCGCTGCTGCTCCGGCATCAGACACGGCACGGCTGGTTCTACCGCGTCGTCGAATATGGGCTCGAATCGCTGAATGCCAGCTATCGCCGGCTGCTCCGCTTCACCCTGACGGTGCGCGCGGCAGTCATCGTCGGCATGCTGCTGGTGGGTGCTGCGGCCGGGCTTCTGTTCAAGGCGCTGCCGTCCGAGCTGTCGCCGATCGAGGACCGCGGCACGATCGTCGCCATCGGCATCGCGCCGGAAGGATCGACAATCGACTTCACGAACGCCTATGCGACCCAGATCGAGTCGTTCTACCGGGACGTTCCGGAAATCGAGAAGTTCTTCATGGTGGTCGGTTTTCCGGTCGTCACGCAGGCGATCTCGTTCGTCCGTCTGGTCGACTGGGAAAACCGCGACGTGAGCCAGCAGGACATCGTGCGCGCGCTCGGCCCCAAGCTTTTCTCGATCCCGGGCATCCTCGCCTTTCCGACCAATCCGCCCTCCCTCGGCCAGAGCCCGATCGAGAAGCCGGTGCAGTTCGTGCTGCAGACCTCCGCGCCGTACGCGGAGCTGCAGAAGGCCGTCGACCAGTTCATGGCGGCGGTGAGCCAGAATCCGAAGCTGCTCAACCTCGACACCGACCTCAAGCTCAACAAGCCCGAGCTCAGGGTCAGCGTGAACCGCGAGAAGGCCGCCGATCTCGGCATTGACGTCGAAACGATCGGCCGCACGCTCGAGACCATGCTCGGCGGTCGACAGGTGACCCGGTTCAAGCAGAACGGCAAGCAGTACGACGTGGTGGTCCAGGTCGCCGAGGTCGACCGCTCCAGTCCGCGCGATCTCACCGCCATCTACGTGCGGGCGCGCTCGGGGGCGATGGTGCCGCTCTCCAACCTCGTCACGGTGCACGAGACGGTGGCGCCCAAGGAGCTCAACCACTTCAACAAGCTTCGCTCGGCGACGATCACGGCGACGCTGGCGCCGGGCTACACGTTGGGCGAGGCGCTGGCGTTCCTGCAGGCCGAAGCCGAGAAGCTACCGTCTCATATCGTGACCGACCTCGCCGGGGAGAGCCGCGAGTATCGGACCTCGACCGGCGGCATCTATGTCACCTTCCTGCTTGCGCTCGCCTTCATCTATCTCGTGCTGGCGGCACAGTTCGAAAGCTTCATCGACCCGTTCATCATCATGCTGACGGTGCCGCTGTCGATCGCGGGGGCACTGCTCGCGCTCAAGCTCACGGGCGGTTCGCTCAACGTCTACAGCCAGATCGGGCTGGTGACGCTGGTCGGCCTCATCACCAAGCACGGCATCCTGATCGTCGAGTTCGCGAACCAGCTCCAGGAAAAGGGGATGTCGAAGTTCGATGCGGTCGTCGAGGCGGCGGTGCTGCGTCTGCGCCCCATCCTGATGACCACCGGCGCGATGGTGCTGGGATCGATTCCGCTCGCGCTTGCGACCGGCGCCGGTGCGGAGAGCCGTCAGCAGATCGGCTGGGTCATCGTGGGCGGTCTCCTGGTCGGCACCGTGTTCACGCTGTTCGTGGTGCCGACCGCCTATACGCTGCTCGCGCGCACGCGGAAAGGCCTCGCACACGCAGCAGTGGATGCCGTGCCGGCGGTGTCGGCGCCCGCGGTGCAGCCCACCCACACCCAGGCAGCAGAATAACGTCTCGCGCGAAACGCGAAGACGCGCTTCGCACCGGCCGAGCGGCGCGGCACGCCGCCGGCGCGGCGGTCGTTGCGTCAGTTCCCCAGGATGTTTCTCAGCGCGGCGCGAAGCTGATCGGGGGAAAACGGCTTGTCGAGGATCGGGCGGGCGCGGAACGGTTCGGGCAGGCCCGGTGCACCGTAGCCGGTCAGAAAGATGAACGGCACGTTGCGGGCCGCGAGAATGTCGGCGACCGGATAGGTCATCTCGCCGGCAAGATTGACGTCGAGGATGGCGCCGTCGAGCGATTCGTGTTCGGCGAGCGAAAGGGCACGCGGCACCCGGGCCGCAGGACCCACGACTTCGTATCCCATTTCCGCCAGCAGATCCTCGATCAGCATCGACACGATCGTCTCGTCCTCGGCAACGAGAATGCGCGGTAACGATGTCGTGTTGCCGTCGTCCTTGCTTTCGCTCATCAAGGCTCCTCGCCGGGCGGCAGAGTCCCGATCTTGCATTGCCGGCGGCCGATGCGAAACCGCTCGATGGCATCGTGCGCGCGCGATCGTTGCGTGAGAATGACCGACCGGCATGGAATAGCCAAGCACGACGGCAGCCGACAGTTGAATTAGGCCGCCCGGGTTAACCTCGGGGTAAGCATGCGACCGTATCAATCGGGCCAACATGCGTTGCGACGACGATGGGGCGGCTGGTGCGAGCACCTCGCCGCCCCGGGAACCCGAGTGCCGGTTCCGGACGATCAAGCGATACTTCGAAGGACCGATCACCGCCCGGTGCGTGACCTGCGGCTGTCTCGTCGAAATCGACGAGGTCGGTGACCAGACCGTGACGATGCCGTGCAGCGTCACATGGCTGCTCAACGCCCGGTCGATCCTGCAATCGAACCAGTAGTCGCCGGCGCCGGACCGTTCGGGTCAGGCCGACCAGGTCTGCGGCATGTCGTCGAGAAGCTGTTGCAACCACAGCCGCGCCGACTCGAAACCGCCGGGCACCCGGCCTGCCATCGAGGCGCCGACCTCGTCCACCATCTCCAGCGCCGTCTCGAACACGTTGCGCAGGTCGCGTCGCGATACGATGCGCGAATCGCCCAGCACCGTCAGCAGGCCGAAGATGAGCGCAGATTGTGCCGTCACCATCGCGCGCAGGTTGTCGATGACCGGATCGCGCGACTCGTTCAGCGACACATGTGCCGTACCGTGTTTCATTGCACCCCCCAGGTTTTTTGGTTCGCGCACTGCGCGGCATTTGAACCGGCGATTGCAACGACCCGGGGTTGCCGGTGTTCCGTGACGCTAGGCGAAATTGCCACGCTGTTCCGGAAGCGGTGAAGTCGGACTCGAAGGGGGTAATACCCCGGACCGGCGGTCGCACGCCGGTCCGGGCTTTCGGCCTCAGGCGCGCAGCGCGGCGCCGGTCGCCTTGACGACGGCGGCGACGATCTTCTGGCCGATCTGCTCGATCTCAGCATCGGTCAGCGTGCGCGTGGTCGGCTGCAGTCGTACGGCGATCGCCAGTGACTTCTTGCCCTCCGGCACGCCCTTGCCCTGGTACACGTCGAAGACCGTGACGTCGGTCACCAGCGCCTTGTCGGCGCTCTTGGCCGCGCGCACGATCTTGTCGGCCGGAACCGCGGCATCGACGATGAAGGCGAAATCGCGTTCGACCGGCTGGAACGGCGAGAGCTTGAGCGGCGGCCTCGCCTTGGATCCCTTCGCCTTGGGCGCGGGCAGGGCATCGAGGAAGACCTCGAATCCGACCACCGGGCCGCGCACGTCGAGCGCGTCGAGGATGCGCGGATGGATCTCGCCGAAATAGGCGAGCACCGTCTTCGGCCCGAGCCTGATGGTGCCGGAACGGCCCGGATGGTACCAGGCCGGCGCTTCGGCCACGACCTGCGCGTTCTCGATCGACAGCCCAAGCGCCGACAGCAGCGCCATTGCATCGCCCTTGGCGTCGATCGCGTCGGCCGGGCGCGCGGGCGTACCCCAGTGACGCGGGCCGTACGCGCCGGCGCGCACGCCGGCGGCGACCAGCGCCTGGCCCGTCGGCGTATCGTCGGCGAACTGCGGACCGACTTCGAACAGGCCCAGATCGGGGAAGCCGCGGTCGGCGTTGCGCTTGGCCGCCAGGACCAGGTTGGGCAGCACCGACGGCCGCATCATGTCGAGATCGGCGCTGATCGGGTTGGCGAGCTCGAGCGCCGGATTGTTCGCGCCGAACAGGGCCGCGTGGTCGCGCCTCAGGAACGAGAACGTCACTGCCTCGACGAGGCCGAGCCCCGCGAGCGCGCGGCGCGCATCGCGGGCGCGGCGCTGCACCGGGGTCAGTGCTGCGGGCGGCAGCGCCGACTCGCGCGGCAGCGGCACGGCCGGGATGCGGTCGTAACCCCAGATGCGGACCACCTCTTCGACGAGATCGGCCTCGCCATGCACGTCGCCGCGCCAGGATGGCGGCGTCACCTCGAGCGTGTCGCTGCCCGTCCGGCGATCGACTTCGAAGCCGAGATCGCGCAGGATTCGGATCGCGTCGTCCGGCGGCACGTCGACGCCGCCCAAGCTAGGGATGCGGCTCAGGCGCAGCGTGTAGGTGCGGCGCCAGTTCGGCTCGGCGCCGACGATGACGAGCTCGCTCGCCTCGCCGCCGCACAGCTCCAGGATCATGCGCGTCGCGGCTTCCATGCCGGCGATGACGGCGGCAGGGTCGACCCCGCGCTCGAAACGGTAGCGCGCGTCGGACAGAATCTGGTGCTTGCGGCCGGTCATGGCCGTGCGGATCGGGTCGAACAGGGCCGCTTCGACGAACACGTTCACCGTGCTCTCGGTACAGCCGCTCGATTCGCCGCCGATGATGCCGCCCAGTGACAGAACGCCGTCGGCGTCCGCGATCACCGTCTCGTCGCCGGTCAGGACATATTCCTTGCCGTTGAGCGCAAGCAGCCGCTCGCCCGGCTTGGCGAGGCGCACGATCAGATTCTGTGCGATCGTGTCGGCATCGAAGACGTGGAGGGGCCGGCTGACGTCGAGGGTGAGGAAGTTCGTGACATCGACGAGCGCCGAGATCGGCCGCAGCCCCACGGCCGTCAGGCGGTTCTGCAGCCATTTCGGGCTGGGACCGTTCCTGACGCCGCGGATGTAGCGCCCGACGAACATCGGGCAGGCATTCGCGGTATCCGCGTCGAAGGCGAGCTGCACGCCGATCGGGCTCTTGAATGTACCCGGCACGGGCTCGATCTTGCGCGGCTTCAGCCTGCCCATGCCGGCGGCGGCGAGGTCGCGCGCGATGCCGCGAACGCCGAGGCAGTCGGCACGGTTCGGCGTCACGGCGATGTCGATGATCGGGTCGTCGAGGCCCAGCACCTTGGCGAACGGCTCGCCCACGGGCGCGTCCTCGGGCAGCTCGATGATGCCGCTGTGGTCATCGCCAAGCCCCATCTCGCGTGCCGAACACAGCATGCCGTTCGACGCCTGACCGCGGATGACGCCGGCCTTGAGCTCCATGCCCGTGCCGGGAATGACGGTACCCACCGGCGCGAACACGCCCTTCATGCCGGTGCGCGCATTGGGCGCGCCGCAGACGACCTGGACGCGGCCGGCGCCCGTCTCGACGATGCAGACTTTCAGACGGTCGGCGTCGGGGTGCTGGCGGGCTTCGACGACGTGCGCGACCGTGAAGGGGGCCAGCCGCTCGGCCCGGTTCTCGACCGACTCGAGCTCGAGACCGATCATCGTCAGCTTGTCGGTGATCGCGCCCAGCGACGCCGACGTGTCGAGATGTTCCTTGAGCCAGTTGAGCGTGAACTTCATCGCGCGAGTCCTCCGGCCAGTGTCGGCACGTCGAGCGCGAGAAAGCCGTAATGCCTGAGCCAGCGCAGGTCGGCCTCGTAGAACGTGCGCAGGTCGGGAATGCCGTATTTGAGCATCGCCGCGCGCTCGATCCCCATGCCGAAGGCGAAGCCCTGATACTCGGTCGGATCGATGCCGCAGTTTTCCAGCACCTTCGGATGCACCATGCCGCAGCCGAGGATCTCCAGCCAGTCGCCGCCGGCGCCGATCCTGAGCTCGCCGCCCTGGCGCGAGCAGCCGATGTCCATCTCGGCCGATGGCTCGGTGAACGGAAAGTAGCTGGGGCGAAAGCGAACGGGCAGTTCCGGCACCTCGAAAAAGGCGCGCGCGAACTCGATCAGACAGCCCTTCAAATGTCCCATGTGGGTCGTGCGATCGACGACGAGCCCCTCGATCTGGTGGAAGTTGGGGGAATGCGTCGCGTCGTGATCGGAACGGTAGGTGCGGCCGGGCGCGATGATCCGGATCGGCGGCTTCTCGGCCAGCATCGTGCGCACCTGCACCGGCGACGTATGCGTGCGCAGCAGCTTGGGCGTGTCGGTGTTCGGCGTCTTCAGATAGAACGTGTCGTGAGCCTGACGCGCCGGATGTTCGGGCGGGATGTTGAGGGCGGTGAAGTTGTAGAAGTCTTCTTCGATGTCCGGCCCTTCGGCGACATTGAAGCCCATCTCGCCGAAGATCGCGATCATCTCATCGATCGTCTGGCTGATTGGATGTATGCGGCCTTCGGGCCACGGGCGCGGCGGCAGCGTGACGTCGATGCGCTCTGCCGCAAGCCGCCGGTCGAGTTCCACCGCGGCAAGTTCTTTCGCCTTGGCGTCGATCGCCCGGGTGATGTCGTCCTTGAGGCGATTGAGCGCGGCACCGCGCGCCTTGCGCTCGTCCGGCGCGAGCGCACCAAGGCCCTTCATCAGCTCGGTGACGCGGCCCTTCTTGCCAAGGAGGTCGACGCGCACGGCTTCGAGCGCGTCGCTCGACGTGGCCGCCGCGATGCGGTCCATGGCCTCGCTACGAAGAGGATCGAGCGTGTCGTTCATGCACTTCTCTTTCGGCCGAGAACAAGCAAAAGGGGCCCGACCGCCGGCCAGGCCCCTCTTCCCGTGCGTGTGATCCGTGCCCCGACGGGCGCGGCGCGTTATGCGAGAGCGGCCTTGGCCTGGCTGACCAGTGCCTTGAAACCGTCCGGATCGGTTACGGCGAGATCGGCAAGGACCTTGCGGTCGATGGCGATTCCCGCCTTCTTGATGCCGTTCATGAACTGCGAGTAGGTGAGGCCCTCCTCGCGCGCGCCGGCATTGATGCGCTGGATCCACAGGGAGCGGAACTCGCGCTTCTTGTTGCGGCGGTCACGATAGGCATAGCGCAGCGCCTTCTCGAGGCGCTCGAGCGCCGGGCGGAACGTGTTGGACGACCGGCCGACGTAGCCCTTGGCCTGTTTCAGAACCTTCTTGTGGCGGGCGCGGGCGGTGACGCCCCGTTTCACGCGTGCCATGTCAAACTCCGTGCGTCGGGTAAGGACGGTTTACTTGTGCAGGAAGTGGCGAATGACCTTCGCCGCGTCGCCTGCCGCCAGGGTCATGAAGCCGCGGGCCTTGCGCTTCATCTTCTGCGGACGCTTGCGCAGATTGTGGCGCTTGTAGCCGACCGGTGCTCTGACCTTTCCCGACGCCGTGAGCTTGAATCGCTTCTTGGCGCTCGACTTCGTCTTCAGCTTGGGCATTTTTTGCTGTCTCCTAAGATGTTTCCGAGGCCCGGCATCAGGGACGGGCCGGCGAACGGTTGGGCTGCCCGTAACGGGGCCATATGGCCCGGCCGTGGCCGTTCGCGAAGGCGAGCGTTATAGCGGCGCGATAGGGTTAACGCAAGGGCGCGCGGGACAAGAGAATACGGCGAGTCCCCACGCTGCGGTTCAGGCGACGTCAGGAAAACCGGTCTGTCGCGCCCGCCAAAGGCCGGGGCGCGTCCTTCGACCTCAGCCGCCCTTGGTCCGGCGCCCGGACGAGATCGGCGACACCGCCCGTACCATGTTGAGGATCTTCTTACGAACCTTCGGATCCTCGATCATGTAGTAGGCGCGTACCAGTTTGACGGTCTCATTCGCGGTCATCGGATCCTGTTCGAGGCCGGGCTCGTTCGCCGCGGCGCGTGCCTCGACCGCTGCTCCCCGGCGCTTGCCCGGCGAGGGTGCGTCTTCGAAGAACCACGCGATCGGAACGCCCAGCACTTTGCTCAGGGCATAGAGACGACTCGCCGAAATGCGATTGGTGCCGCGCTCGTATTTCTGCAACTGCTGGAACGACACGCCGATCGAGCGCGCGAGCTTGTCCTGACTGAGGCCCAAGAGCGTCCGGCGCAGGCGGACCCGACTGCCAACGTGAATGTCGACCGGATCCGGCTCATCGATAAAGTCCTTTTCCCGACGGGCATGATTCAGTCGGGGCATCCGGGCAACTCCCTTGGTGGCAGATCGTGCAAATAAGAGACGCGGGGCGTAGTGAGTATAATAACACTACCCCAAATCAACTCGCCCGCAAGCTGTAAAAAGGACTAGTACTACCCGCTATATCGAAGAATTTACTGTAAGACGAACGCGGAAAAATCCACAAACCATCGTCTGAATCTTGATGGTGGTGCCACCCACGACTATAGGTGGCACCCCCGACCCGAACTATTTGGGCGCCAGGACCATGGTCATCTGGCGGCCTTCCATGCGCGGCGCCACTTCCACTTTTGCGAGGTCGCCCAGATCGGTGCGGACTCGCTCGAGCAGCCGAAAGCCGAGCTCCTGGTGGACCATCTCGCGGCCCCGGAAGCGCAGGGTGATCTTCACCTTGTCACCCTCCTCGAGGAAGCGGATCATCGCCCGCTTCTTGACCTCGTAGTCGTGATCATCGATGCCGGGGCGCATCTTGATCTCTTTGATTTCGATGATCTTCTGCTTCTTGCGCGCCTCGTTCTGCTTCTTCTGCTGCTCGTACTTGTACTTGCCCAGATCGAGCAGCTTGCAAACGGGCGGCGTGGCGTTTGGAGAAATCTCAACGAGGTCCAAGCCGGCCTCGTAGGCCATCTGGAGTCCCTGGTGCAGGCTGACAATGCCGACCATTTCTCCATTCTGATCGATCAGCCGAATCTGGGCGGCTTCGATCTGGTCATTGACGCGCGGACCTTCCTTGGTCGGCGCATCCATCATTCCGCGAGCGATCGAGACTTCTCCCTAGTCTGTTACCCTTCCTACCCGGACTCCACGAGCGTACGCAGTAAACAAGATTACGTCGCTCCCCGGGGACCCCAAAGGAACGGTTGGTTGAACTTCAGGCGGTGGGGACTTCTGCCTCTTTCTTAACTCTAGCGATGGCGTCTTCCAGCGCAAGGGATTCTTGCGCGTCGCTGCCGAGGCGGCGCAGCGAAAGCGTGCGGTTCTCGGCTTCGCGTCGGCCAATCGCGAACAACAGGGGGACCTTGGCGAGGGTGTGCTCGCGCACCTTGTAGCCGATCTTCTCGTTGCGCAGGTCGGCCTCGACCCGGAGCCCGGCCGCGCGCATCGCGGCCGTCACCTCGCGTGCATAGTCGTCCGCATCGGAGGTGATCGTGGCAACCACGCCTTGCACCGGCGCCAGCCACAGCGGGAACCGTCCGGCGTAATGCTCGATGAGGATGCCGATGAACCGCTCGAACGAGCCGAAGATGGCACGGTGAAGCATCACGGGACGATGCTTCTGGCCGTCCTCGCCGATGTAGCTCGCGTCCAGCCGCTCCGGCAGGACGAAGTCGACCTGGAGCGTACCGCACTGCCAGTCACGGCCGATGGCGTCGCGCAGCACGAATTCGAGCTTCGGCCCGTAGAACGCGCCCTCACCGGGGTTGAGGATGAGCTCGAGCCCCGCCGCCTGGGCCGCGTTCTTGAGCGCCGCTTCGGCCTTGTCCCACGTCTCGTCGCTGCCGGCACGGGTCGGCGGCCGGTCCGAGAACTTCACCGTCACGTCGGTGAAGCCGAGGTCGCGGTAGATGCCGAGCAACAGGCGGCAGAACCGGATCGTCTCGTCGGTGATTTGATCCTCGGTGCAGAAGATGTGCGCGTCGTCCTGGGTGAAGGCCCGGACGCGCATGATTCCGTGCAGCGCCCCCGACGGTTCGTAGCGGTGGCAGGATCCGAACTCGGCCATCCGCAACGGCAGGTCGCGATAGCTCTTGATGCCCTGGTTGAAGATCTGGATATGGCACGGGCAGTTCATCGGCTTGATCGCGTAGAGCCGATCGCCCTCGCTCGCTTTCGCCTCCTCGGAGCGCGGCGTCGCCGCGAACATGGCGTCCGCGAACTTGTCCCAGTGTCCCGAGGCGATCCAGAACTTCCGGTCGAGAAGCTGCGGCGTCTTGACCTCGACATAGCCGTCCTGCTCGAGCCGGCTGCGCATGAACGATTCGAGCGTACGCCACAACTGCCAGCCCTTCGGGTGCCAGAACACCGCGCCGGGCGCTTCCTCCTGGACATGGAACAGGTCCATCTCGCGGCCGAGGCGGCGATGGTCCCGTCGCTGCGCCTCCTCGAGACGGGTCAGGTAGGCCTTGAGTTCGGCCTCGCTCGGCCAGACCGTTCCGTAGATCCGTTGCAGCTGCGGGTTGCGCGGGTCGCCGCGCCAATAGGCGCCCGCCACCTTCATCAGCTTGAAGGCCTTGCCCAGCTTGCCGGTCGACGGCAGGTGCGGACCGGTGCACAGGTCCAGCCAGTTACCCTGGCGATAGATCGTGATCTCCTCGTCCTCGGGAATCTCGCCGATCCATTCGGCCTTGAAGGTCTCGCCACGCTCCTTGAAGAAACGGATAGCCTGGTCGCGGTCCCAGACTTCGCGCGTGATCTTTTCGTCGCGGTCGACGATCTCGCGCATCTTCGCTTCGATCCGCGGGAAGTCGTCCGGCGTGAACGGTTCGTCGCGCACGAAATCGTAATAGAAGCCGTCCTCGGTCGCGGGCCCGAAGGTGATCTGCGTACCGGGATAGAGCTCCTGCACCGCTTCGGCCAGAACATGTGCGGCGTCATGACGCAGCAGCGGCAGTGCGTCCGGCGACTTCGCCGTGATGATCTCGACCGACGCATCGTGGTCGATCACCGTGGCGAGATCCTTCACCGTGCCGTCGACCTTGATGGCGAGCGCGGCCTTGGCGAGGCCAGGGCCGATCGACTGTGCGATCTCGGTCCCGCTCACGGCGGAGGGAAACTGCTTGACGCTGCCGTCGGGCAGCTTGATCGCGACCATTGAACCTCGAGTGGCGTTGTTCCCGCGCTGCGGAAAACCGCGGCAATCTAAATTGAATCAGGGACCTGTCAAGCGGGGCGGGGCATCGTTTCCGAGCCCGACGAGATTTTGCAGCGCCACGCTGACCTCGGCGACGGGAAGATCGGCCAGACGGTCACGGCGCAGATAGGCCACCGGGGCACCGCGCGGGCCGCATTGCGCCGGATCGCTGGCGGCCGAGAACAGGACGACGCTGGGCGTGCCGGCGGCGACGATCAGGTGAATGGGACCGGTCACGCCGCCGACGGCGGCCTTTGCACCGCGCGCGAGCGCGGCGATCTCGGCGATGCTGGTGTCGCCGACAAGGTCGCGGGCCTCCGGGCAGGCGGCGCGGATCGTCTCGGCAAGCGGCTTTTCGGGGGCCGTGCCGAGCACGACGGGCGTGATGCCGCGCGCGGCGAGCTCGCGGCCAAGCACGCCATAGTTCGCGGCCGGCCAGATCTTCTCCGGCCGGTGCGCGGAGCCGCCGGGCACGAACAGGACATAGGGTTGCCGCAGGCGATAGCGCGAGATGTCGGCGTCGAGCCACGATACGTCCGGCGCATCCGTCTCGGGGATGCCGGCCATGCGCAGCTGCTCTGCCCGGCTGTCCATGACGTGCATCTCGTCGCGCCGCGGGTTGCTGTGGGGATGCGAGCATCCGCGCGCAATGCCCGACCATTGTGGCCGCGGACCGGGTCCCAGCGCATAGAAATAGAAGTTGGTGCGATCGGAGGTCTGCAGATCGTAGACGCGATCGAAGCGCCCCGCACGCAGGCGCCGGCGCAGCTCGAGCCACCCGCGCACGTTCCAGAACGACGGCCGCGAGTCGATCCACACGTCGTCGAAATAGGGCGAGGCCGACAGCAGTGCCGCATAGGGCTTGGTGGTGAGGGCGGTGATATGCGCGCGCGGGTGGTGGCGCCGGATCGCCGCCATCGGCCCCAGGGCCTGGATGATGTCACCCAGCGCGCTGAGGCGGATGACCAGGATCCGTTCGGGTTCACCGCTGGGCGTCATGGGCGTTCCTGCCTGCCTCCGACGATGTGGTGCCCGCGTGCGGACGGATGAAGCCGGTGGCGCTCATGCGAACTCCGCCAGGACTTCGCCGTAGACGGCGAGCGTTGCCGCACACATCTGTTCGCGACTGAAACGAGCGCGGATGTTGGCCGCCGCCGTTTCGGCAAGTGCCGCGCGTGCCGCCGGGTCGAGCGCCAGGGCCGCTGCGAGCGCACCGGCAAGCGCGTCCGGATCGCCCGGTGGAACCAGCCACCCGGTGCTGCCCGGCAGGATGATCTCGGGGGCGGCGCCGTGGTTCGTCGCGATCACCGGCCGCCCCATGGCCTGGGCTTCGGCGATGACGCGTCCGAATGCCTCGGGATCGGTCGAGGCATGGATCACGACGTCGGCCAGCATGAAGGCGGCCGGCATATCGCGGCAGTGGTCCAGGACCCGCACGACGCCTTCGAGTCCCCGCGCCCGGATCAGCGCCTCCAGCTCGGCGCGATAGGCCGTCCGCCCCTGGTCGGAGCCGATCAGGATGCAGCAGACGTCGCGGCGGCCGAGTCGCGCCATTGCCTCGATCAGGACCGCCTGTCCCTTCCAGCGCGTCAGACGACCGGGTAGCATGATAATGGGAACGCCGTCGGGCAGGCGCCATTCGCGCGCAAGCTGGATGACGCGCTCCGCGCTGACGCGGTTCTTGTCGAAGCTTGCGACGTCGATGCCGCGATGAATCACGCGGATCAGCGACGGCGGTACGCCATAAGTCTCGACGACGTGTCGCGCGATGAACTCGGAAATCGCGATCACGCGCGCGCCGCGTACCATGATCGAGTTGTAGAAACGCTTCAGACGGTTGCGCGCGTTGTAGGTGCCGTGGAACGTCGTGACGAAGGGGCGCCGGGTCCGCCGTGCCGCGTACCATGCGCTCCATGCGGGCGCGCGGCTGCGCGCGTGAACCAGATCGACGGCATGCTGCTCGATCAGCGCGGCGATGCGATCGACGTTCTTGCGCATCACCAGCGGGTTCTTCGAGTCGACCGGGAGTGTGACGTGCACGGCGCCGGCGCGTTCGATCTCGCGCACCATCGGTCCGCCCGCCGAGACGACGATCGACTTCCAGCCGGCGCGCACGAGCGCCGCGGCAATGTCCGCCGTGCCGCGCTCGACGCCGCCGGTCTCGAGCCGCGGCAGGATCTGCATCACGCACCGTGACTCGCCCTGTTGCGGGCTGGCTGCGGGTTCGAACGGCCGTTCCGGCACGCCCGGTTGCATGTTAGGGTCGTCGGGTAATCTCATCTGATCGGGCGCGCCATGATCGATTCGACCGCAGCGCTGGAAAGACCGTCGTTTATCGAGTGCGAATCCGGCGTCTCTATCGCCTATCACAAGACGGCGGGCAAGTCTCCTGGCGTCATCTTCTGCGGCGGCTTCATGTCGGACATGACGGGCACCAAGGCCATGGCACTCGAGGCCTATTGCCGGGCCAGAGGGCACGCCTTCGTCCGTTTCGATTACCGCGGACATGGCCAGTCCTCCGGCCGGTTCGAGGACGGCTCGGTGGGCGCGTGGAGCGAGGATGCGAAGGCCGTTCTCGACCGACTGACCGACGGTCCCCAGATCGTGGTCGGGTCGAGCATGGGCGGGTGGATCGCGCTTAACCTCGCGCTCGTCCGGCCGGACCGCGTGGCGTCGATCATCGGCATCGCGCCGGCGCCGGATTTCACCGAAGACCTGATATGGGCGGCGTTTACGCCCGAAATGCGCCGCAAGCTCGAGACCGAGGGCGTCATCCATCAACCGTCGGCGTACAGCGACAAGCCCTACGCGATCACCATGCGGCTGATCGAGGATGGCCGGCGGCATCTGCGTCTGCGCGGCACGATTCCCTTCACCGGACCGGTCCGGATTCTCCATGGCATGCAGGATCCGGACGTGCCGTGGCAGCGCTCGCTGGTTCTTGCCGACAAGCTAGCGACGACGGACGTGCAGGTCGTTTTGGTCAAGGACGGCGACCACCGCCTGTCGCGCGATCAGGATCTGGCGTTGTTGACGCGCACGCTCGGCGAAGTGATCGATCGCGTTTCGGCCCAGGCAGCCTCTGCATGAACGTGACGCTCAGTTTCCCGCCAGATCCATTTTCGTTGCCGTGGTCATCGCCGAAAGGATGGCTTTGAGCCCGGTACGGTAATCGGGATAGGCAAGGCGCACGCCGAGCTCGGTCTTGATGCGGGCGTTCGAGACGCGCTTGTTGTCGGCATAGAAGCTGCGCGCCAACTCGGACATGCCCGGCGCAGCCACGGCAAACGGGATTTCGGGCGGCGGCTCGCGGCCGAGCAGTGCCGCGGCATAGGCAATGACGTCCTGCGGCGGCGCGGGATCGTCGTCGCACACGTTGTAGATCGCGCCAGGATTCGGTCGCGCGATCGACGCCTCGATCACGCTGACGATGTCGTCGACATGGATGCGCGAGAAGACCTGGCCCGGCTTGACGATGCGTCTGGCCGTGCCCTTGAGCACGGCATCGAGCGCACTTCGTCCGGGGCCGTAGATGCCGGCGAGCCTGAACAGGTGAACCGGTAGCCCGACACGCAACAGGTCGAGCCAGCCCTGCTCGGCTGCGACGCGCGCGCGGCCGCGCGGTCCGGTCGGATGAAGCCCCGATCGTTCGTCGACCCAGTCACCGCCACGGTCGCCGTAGACGCCGGTCGTCGAAAGATATCCCGCCCATCTGACTGTGCCGGTGCCGCCGGCGCTCAGGGCGGCGAGATCGGCGGCATGATGGTCGAGAACCGGATCGCCGGCCGCATCGGGCGGGACAGAACTCAACAGATGCGTCGTCCCCGCCAGCGCCGCACGAGCATCCTCAAGCGGCCGGCCGCGGTCGAACAGGAACGCGGTGATGCCGTGCGTCGCAAGCGCTCGCCGTTTCTCCTCGCTGCGGCACGTTCCGGCAACGGACCATCCGCGTGCGCGGAGCCGGGCTGCGAGTGCTGCGGCCGTATAGCCGAGGCCGAACACGAACAGACGTTTCGGGGCGGGCGAATGGGGGAGTCGCATGGCGCTCTCACTTCGGATCGGCGCGGCCGATGCAAGGTCGAGCGTCGCCGGCGCCGCGGCTGGCGACCGTATCAAATCCGGGCTCGAGCCGCTAATGTCTCCACCATGCGGATTCTTGTTCTGCTCTTCGCCCTGCTGCTGGCGTTTCCGGCCATGGCCCAGCAGGATCGCCGGGGCCTACCGCTGCAATCGGGCCTTTCGGCCGACGCCCGTTACCTCGATTGTCTGGCGCATGCGGCGCGGGCGCCGGCCGATGCGTTCGAGGAGGCGCTCGCCTGGGCCTCCGGGGGCGGCGCCGAGCCGGCACAGCATTGCGCCGCGGTCGCGCTTTTCCACAACGGACAGCTCGAGGCAGCGGCGTACCGGCTCGAACAGCTTGCGATCGACATGCGCCTGTTCGCGCCGGAGCTTCGCGCCGAAGTGCTGGCCCAGGCCGGTCGTGCTTGGCTCGACGCGCGCAATCCGGCGCGCGCGGCGGCAGCCTTCTCCACCGCACTGGAACTTGCCCCCGCCCAGATCGAACTGTGGATCGACCGTGCTGAGGCGCATGCCGCGGCGGCCGATTATCGGGCCGCGATCGACGACCTCAACCACGCCGCCACTCTCGATGCGGGACGCGCCGATATTTTCGCGTTTCGCGCGGCCGCCTACCGGTTCGTGGGGCTGCTCGACCTTGCATTCGAGGACGCCGAGCGTGCCGTGCGGATGGACCCAAACCTGCCGGAGGGTTGGCTCGAACGCGCGATCCTGCAGCGCCAGCGGGGCGATACCGCTGCGGCGCGCCGGGATTTCCTGCAGGTTCTCCTGCTTGACCCGGACGGCCCCGCGGGCGAAGCTGCCCGCGCCAATATCGAGCGCATGGAGCTGAAGCTCGAGGAGCCGGCAACGCCGAGCCCGCCGGTATCGAGTCGTCACCGGCGCTGAGCGACGCGACGGGGGCGGCGCGTCGCCGTCGAGCGGCCCGACGCCGGTTACGCTCAGAAATCCAGGTCCGCGTAGTGCTTCGGCGGTGCCACGCCGGGAATATGGTCCGCAAGCAGCGGCCGGAACGACGGTCGCGACTTGATGCGGGCGTACCATTCCTTCGCCGCCGTATGTTGGTCCCACGGCACGTCGCCCAGGTAGTCGAGCGTCGAGATATGCGCGGCGGCCGTGATGTCCGCCAGCGAGAACTTGTCGCCCGCCAGATAGCGGCGGCGCTCGGTCAGCCAGCCGATGTAATCGAGGTGGTAGTGAATATTGTGATAGCCGGCGCGCACGGCCGCGGAGTTCGGCTCACCCAGGCCGAGGAACCGCTTCATCATCTTTTCGCGGTAGAGATTGTCGGAAACTTCGCGCGCGAATTTCTGGTCGAACCAAGCGACCAGGCGCCGGATCTCGGCGCGTTCGGCGGGCGTGCCCGCGAGCATCGGATTGTCCGGATAGACCTCCTCGAGATACTCGCAGATCACGCCGGAGTCGGCGATGATCCGACCGCCGTCGTCGAGGACGGGAACGGTACCGGCCGGATTGAGCACAAGGAATTCGGGCCGGCGTTCCCAGACCTTCTCGGCCTTCATTTCGAAGTCGAGACCCTTTTCCCGGAGAACGACGCGGACCTTGCGGCAGTACGGCGAGAGCCAGAGGTGATAGAGCGTGCGCACGAGCGCGTACTTTAGCGCTGGCGCGGTGGCTTGCAACCGTGAGGACGGATGTCCGGCCGACGTTCGCGATCAGATGTCGAGGACCTGAAGGACGGTCGCGCCGAGGGCGACGGCAAGGCCGATCGATCCCAGCCCGGCAATGTGACCGAGGGCAAGCATGAGACCGTCGCGTGCGATGAGGCCGAGTGCCATCAGGAGCAGGGCGCTGGCCGGCGCGACGCTGTACAGCGGCACCGGCAGCGTCAGCAGAAGGGCCTGGACCAAGCCGGCGAGGCCCACCCAGCGGTGACCGAAGACGCGCATGAGCGACGGCAGCCGCGGCTGCAGGGTCCTGTCGAGACGCCGGATCAGCGGCTGCGCCCGGCTGATCAGGCGCATGAGCGTGTGGCGCTTGACTGTCGCCCGGCCGAGCCACGGCGGTATCCATGGCCGGTCGCGGCCGAGCAGGAGCTGCGCGGTGATGACGATGGCCGGCACGCCGAACACGGTCGAGAAGCCCGGAATGCTGGGGCCGGGCGTCAGGTTCGGAACCGCGAGCAGAAGGAGAAGCACGCCGTAGGCGCGGGTGTCGAGACTCCGGAACAGCTCGCCGAGCGTGATGTGCGCGGTCGATCCGCTGCACAGCCGGTGCAGAACGGCCTCGAGCGTGTCCTCCGGCAGCGCTGCGCCCGGCGATCCACTGTCCATCGTCTACCCTCGCGGCGAAGAGACGGCGCCAGCATGCCCCATTCCGCCCGAGGCGGAACGCCGACGCCGCCGGCGCGTTCGTTTGCCGCGGCCGTATATCGTCGGGCGAATCCGGTCCGACTCCTGCGCCTGACCCGGACGGCTACTCGTCGCCGGTGCTCGCGAGCTTCGCCTCGTCGGCGCGACGCAGCGGATAGGGCAGGCGCGTCAGCATTTCCTTCGGCACGATCTGCCAGAACTTCGGCAGGACGATGTCCCAGTCGGCGAGAAGCCGCTCGGCGTGACGCGACTGGGTCTCGCGGAAGTGTTGCTCGACGAGGCGCTTGAGGACGCCTTCCCAGTGCGCCGTCTCGACCCGCTGCCAGATCACCGACTCGGGATTCACCTTGTCGATGAAGTCGCCGTCGCTGTCCAGGACGAACGCCATGCCGCCCGTCATGCCGGCTGCGAAGTTGTCGCCGACCCGACCGAGAATCACGACCGTGCCGCCGGTCATGTACTCGCAGCCGTTGGAGCCGCAGCCCTCGACGACGGCTTCCGCGCCCGAGTTGCGGACAGCGAAACGCTCGCCCGCCTGGCCTGCGGCGAACAGCCGGCCCGCCGTGGCGCCATAGAGCACCGTGTTGCCGATGATGGTGTTGGCATGGGTCTGCAACGGCGAGGCCGTCGTCGGACGGACGACGATGATGCCGCCCGACAGTCCCTTGCCGACATAGTCGTTGGCATCGCCGAAGACCTCGAGCTTCAGGCCCTGGACCGCGAATGCGCCGAGCGACTGGCCGGCCGAGCCGCGCAGGCGCACCGTGATGTGGCCCGGCCGCAGCCCGGTCATGCCGAAGCGCCGCGTGATCATCGACGACAGCTTGGTGCCGATCGCGCGCTGCGTATTCCGGATGTTGTAGGCGAGCTGCATTTTCTCGCCGTCCTCGAGCGCCGGCCGGGCGTCCTTGATCATCTGCTCGTCCAGCGTCTCAGGCACCTCGTTGCGGCCCTCGAGCGCGCAGTAGCGCGGGAACTCGCCGGGATCCGCCTGCACCAGGATCGGATTGAGGTCGAGGTCGTCGAGATACTCGTCGCCGCGCAGCACCTGCGTCAGCAGGTCGCTGCGGCCGATGATCTCGCGCAAGGACCGGAAACCGAGCGATGCGAGGATCTCGCGGACCTCTTCGGCGAGGAAGGTGAACAGGTTGACCACCTTCTCGGGCGTGCCCTCGAACTTGGCGCGCAGTTTGGGATCCTGCGTGCAGACCCCGACCGGGCACGTGTTCGAATGGCACTGACGCACCATGATGCAGCCCATTGCGATCAACGACGCCGTGCCGATGCCGAACTCGTCCGCACCGAGCATCGCCGCGATCACGATGTCGCGGCCGGTGCGGATGCCGCCGTCGACGCGGAGCTTGACCCGATGGCGCAGGCGGTTGAGCGTCAGGACCTGGTTCGCTTCCGAAAGGCCCATCTCCCACGGCACGCCGGCGTACTTGATCGACGACTGCGGCGAGGCGCCCGTGCCGCCGACGTGGCCCGAGATCAGGATCGCGTCGGCCTTGGCCTTGGCGACGCCCGCGGCAATCGTGCCGATGCCTGAACGGGCGACCAGCTTGACGCAGACCTGGGCGTCCGGGTTGATCTGCTTCAGATCGTAGATGAGCTGGGCGAGATCCTCGATCGAATAGATGTCGTGGTGCGGCGGCGGGCTGATCAGGGTCACGCCCGGCGTCGAATGCCGCAGGCGCGCGATCAGGTCGGTGACCTTGTTGCCCGGCAGCTGACCGCCTTCACCCGGTTTCGCACCCTGCGCGATCTTGATCTCGATCTCGCGGCAGTTGTTGAGGTACTCGGCGGTCACGCCGAA
>CALANV010000018.1 GCA_937926175.1 uncultured Rhodospirillales bacterium
GGAACATCACCCGCGCCCGCTGCAGCGGCGGAACCTTCGCCCATTCAACCTGCGCGGCTTCGGCCGATGCGACCGCCTCCGCCACCTCGGCGGCCGTGGCCATCGCGACCTCGGCCGTCTGCTCGCCCGTGGCCGGATTCATCACCGGGCCGAAACGTTCGCCGACGCCGGCCCCATGCTTGCCGCCAATGAAGTGCCCGATACGTCTCATGTCCTCAATCCGTGCTCGGTGCCGACGCTCAGGCCCGCGCATCGCCCTCGCGCGCCGGACATGGGCCGGCGCCGCCGCGTGCGCGGGCCTTGTGCGAACCACCCGGCCTTACCAGCCCTCGACCACGTTCAGCTTGCCGCCCTTCCACACCGCGAAGCCGAACGTCTTGGGGCCGCCGTGGCTTTCCCTGCTCCAGTTCACCGGCGGCACGACACCAGGCTCGTAACGCCCGAAGTTGTACAGGACCTCGAGGAGCTTGGCGCGCGTCAGGTCCGGCCCGACGCGATTGGCCGCCTCGACGAAGACCTTGGCGCCGGCGATTCCGAGATAGGTCCAGTAGCCCGGCTTGGTCTCGGGATGATACTTCGCGATCAGCGCATTCGCCTCCCTGACCGCGGGCGTGTCCATCGTCTCGATCGCGGTGAACAGGATCACCATCACGTCGTCGAGCGCCTCGCCGGCGAGGTCGGCCGTGATCGGATCGCCCATCGTGTTCTGCGCCAGGAACTTGGGCTTCCAGCCCAGCTGCTGCGCCTTCTGAAGCAGGAGCGCGCCCTGCTTCGTGATGCACATCATGAGGACGACGTCGGGATTGGCGTCCCGCATGGCCACGGCCTGCGCGCTCATGTCGACGTCGCTCGGCACGTAGCTGGTCTCGGCCACGACCGGAACGCCGCGCTTGGCAAGCGTCTCGACGGCGCCGTCGCGCGGATCCTTTCCGAACGGATCGTTCTGGAAGAAGATCGCGACCCGCTTCGCCTGAAGCTTGTCCACGGCGTAATTGGCCATCGCCGCGCCGATGTCCTGGCCCACGGGAAGAAGGCCAAACACGTTCGGGTCCGTCGGCGCATTCAGGCGCTCGTGACCGCCGGCGGGATTGATCAGCGGCACCTTCCGCTGCGCGAGGAACGGCAACGCGGCGAGATTGGTCGCCGTGCCCAGGGTCGAGACGATGGCGAAGACGCCATCACGGTCGACCAGCTTCTTCACGACGGCGACCGTCTGCTGCGGATTGTAGGAGTCGTTCTCGACGATCCACTGGATCTTGCGCCCGTGGATTCCGCCGTTGTCGTTGATGTGCTGGAAATAAGCGTCGGCGCCGTCGCGCAGCTGCGTGGCGCCGGCGGCAAGCCCGCTCTGCAGCGGCAGATAGGACCCGATGATGATCTTGTCCTTCGTGACCCCTGGCTCCGCGGCCCAGCTAAGGCGCGGCAGCGCCATCGTTCCCGCGGCGGCCAGTCCAAGCATCAATACATCGCGTCGGCTCGAGTTCGCGACCATGACAGCACTCCTCTCGCATTCCTATGTTGTGGCACCGCCCAGATACGCATTGACGATCTGCGGATCGCTGAGCAACTGAGCCGCAGATCCGGCGCCGACGATGCGGCCCTTTTCGATCACGTAACCCCGGTCGGAGACCTGCAGGGCCTGGTGCGCGTTCTGCTCGACGAGAAGAACGGTCGTTCCTTTTGCGTTGATCGTCCGGATCAGGGACATGATCTCACGGACGAGCAGAGGGGCGAGGCCCAGCGACGGCTCGTCGAGAAGCAGCAGCTTCGGACGCGACATCAGCGCGCGGCCGATCGCCACCATCTGCTGCTCGCCGCCCGACAGCGTCGCGGCAATCTGGCCGCGGCGCTCTCTCAGGCGCGGGAACAGCTCGAACATGGACTCGAGATCGTGCGCGATCGCGTCGCGGTCGCGGCGCAGATAGGCGCCCATGCGCAGGTTCTCTTCGACCGTGAGCTCGGGAAAGAGCTGGCGGCCCTCCGGGACCAGCGCGATGCCCGCGCGAACGATCGCCTCCGTGCTCCAGCCCGTGATTTCCTGGCCCTGAAAGCGGATGACGCCGCCGATCCTGGCGGGCGCGCTCGAGGTGATCGCGCCGAGCAGGGTCGACTTTCCGGCGCCGTTGGCGCCGAGGAGGCAGACGACCTCGCCGGCCGCGACGGTGAGGTTGACGCCGGCGAGGGCCTGAATGCCGCCATAGCGGGCGGTCAGATCCACGCATTCAAGCATCGCCGGCCTCCGCACCGAGATAGGCACTGATGACCGCGGGATCGCGGCGGACGGTCTCGGGTGTGCCTTCGTGGATCTTCTCGCCATGATCGAGAACGACGATGCGCTCGCAGATCGTCATCACGAGCGACATGTCATGCTCGATCAGGATCACCGTGATCCCCTGGTCGCGCAGCGCCCGGATGGTCTCGCCGAGCCGGCGACTTTCATCCGGATTAAGCCCGGCAGCCGGCTCGTCCAGAAGCAGAAGCTTCGGCTGGCCGGCCAGCGCGCGGGCAAGCTCGACCATCTTCTGCGTGCCGTAGGGGAGATCCGACGTGCGCTGATCGGCGAGGTGGTCGAGGCCGAGCGCCTTGAGCGTCTGCAGGGCCGCCTCGCGCGCCGCATGGACGTCGCGCCGTGCAGCCGGCAGCCAGAAAAGCTCCGCCAGCAGATTCGAACGGAAGCGCCGCATGCTGCTGACCGCAACGTTCTCCAGGACGCTGGCGCCGCCGAAGAGTTCCAGGTTCTGGAACGTCCGTGCGATGCCGTGGGCAGCAATGCCGTGGACCGGCACGTCCAGAAGATTCACGTCATTGAGCAGGATCCGGCCGGACTGGGGCGTGTAGAGTCGACTGATGCAGTTGAGAAGCGTCGTCTTCCCGGCCCCGTTCGGACCGATGAGGCCGACGATCTCGCCGGTATTGACCGTGAAGCTCACGCCCGAGAGCGCCTTGAGCCCGGCAAACGAGATCGACAGGTTCTCGATCGCGAGAAGCGCCATCACGTCCTCCGCCGGCGAAGGCTCCGCAAGCGCTCGGGCAGGCTCGCAAGTCCGCCCGGCAGGAACTGCATGCAGAGGATGAGCGTGAGTCCGTAGACCACCATCTGGGCGTCCTTGAACTCGCGGAAGACCTCGGGCGCCATGGTCAGGTAGATCGCGCCGAGGAGCGCGCCGACATAACTGCCGAGCCCGCCGATCACCGCCATCGTGAGGAAGCTCAGCGACGTCGTAAACGTGAACGTCTCGGTGCTGAGGAAGCCGATGAGATGCGCGTAAAGCGCCCCGGAGATGCCGGTGTAGAAGGCGCTCAGCATGAACGCGATGATGATGTGCCGGGCGCGGTTGATGCCCGCCACCTCCGCGGCCACCGTGCTCATCTTGAGGGCCATGAGGGCGCGGCCCGTGTGCGAGCGGCGGAAATTCTCCGTCATCCAGGTCAGGAGGACGACGATCACCAGCATCAGATAGACGTAGGCGTAGTCGTCCGTCAGCTCGTAGCCGAAGATTTCGGGGCGCGGCACGAACAGACCCTGGCGCCCGCCGGTGAGCGACTCCCACTCGAACAGGACCTGCTGCACGAACAGGGCGAAGCCGAGCGTGGCGATCGCAAGATAATGGCCCTGAACGCGCAGCGCCGGCAGCGCCACCACCGCACCGAACAGAGCGGCGACGATGCCGCCCACGAGCACACCGACCAGGAACGGCGCGCCGAGCTCGGTGACGACGAGCGCCGAGCCGTATGCCCCGAGCGCCCAGAATCCGGCATGGCCGATCGAGATCTGGCCCGCGAACCCGATCAGGATCGTCAGGCTGAGCGAGACCAGGGAATAGACCAGAATCGAGGCGAGGATGAAGTTCCCGTAATGCTCGACCAAATTCGGCAGCACGAGTCCGGCGGCGAGCAGGGCCACGGGAATCCAGTTCTTGCGGAGCCAGAGCGTCATACCTTCTTCACCGCCGTCCGGCTGAACAGTCCGCTTGGCCGGAACATCAAGACGAGCACAATGACGAGAAACGCGAACGTGTCCTTGAACGCGGTCGACACGTAGCCGCCGAAGAAGGTCTCGGCGATGCCGATGAGCATGCAGCCGATGACCGCGCCGGGCAGGCTGTTGAAACCGCCGAGGATGGCGCCGGCGAAGGCCTTGAGCAGCACCGACACCATCATCTCGAAGTCGAGGAAGATGATGGGCGCCACCAGCAGGCCGCACACGGTGCCGACCCCGCCGGCGAGCGTCCAGGACAGGAACGCGACCCGCTTTATGTTGACGCCCATGAGCTGCGCAGCGCGCCGGTTCATGCTGGCCGCGCGCATGGCCGTGCCTTCGCGCGTGTACTCGAAGAACACGTAGAGCCCCGCCATGACGGCGAGCGCCACCGCGATGATGCCGAGGCTGTTCGGCGAGATGCGCGCGCCGACGATCTCGACCGGATCGGCCGGAAACAGCGACGGGAAACGGTAGGGATCGTAGCCCCAGATCCAGCCCGCCGTGTGATTGAACACGATCCACAGCCCGATCGTCACGATCAGGGCGTTGACCGGCGGTCCATCCGAGATCGGGCGCATGACGATGCGCTCGGTGACGGCCGCGAGCGCGGCCCCGAGGAGCGGCGCCACGACGAACACGAGGGGCAACGGCAGCTCGAGCTGGGTGATCATCACGAAGGCGACGAAGGTCATGAACATCGCCATCTCGCCCTGCGCGAAATTGACGATGTCGGTCGCCTTGTGAATCAGCACCAGCGCCAGCCCGAGAAGTGCATAGACGCTCCCCAGAGCAAGGCCGGAGACGATGAGCTGCGCGAGCATCGGTATCGGGCGCCTAGGCGCGCCGCCGCGAGATCGGTCCGACGGCTCCCCGGGAGGCCACGTCGGTGATCATCCGGCGTGCTCCGCGATGAAATCGAGGACGATCCGGTTGAACTCGTCCTTGGCCGCCTCGGAGCAGGCGTGACCGCCGCGTTCCATCAGGACGAGGCGTGCCCCCGGGATGGACTTCGCCAGTTCCGCCGAGAAGTAGGACGGCGTCAGGAAATCATCCTTGGCGCACAACACGAGGGTCGGCGTGCGGATCTTCGGCAGATCCGCGGTGCGGTCGAAGGCGAGCACCGCGTCGATGCGGCTCGCCCCGATCTCCGGTGGCGGGAATGAGGCGATCCCCTTCGCCTCGCGCTCGACCAAAAGCGCCTCGTTGTCGTTGATCCACCAGTCCGGATAGAGGAAGACCGGCGTCGCCTTGACATAGGCCTCGGCGCCCGAGGCCGTCAGCAGCGTACGCCGTGCCGCCATGACTCTCCGCATGAACGGGTCGGCCTTCGTCCAGCTCGCATAGAGGACCATGCTCTTGAGCCGGTCGGGATGCTCGATGGCCATGACCTGCCCGATCGCACCGCCCGTCGAGTGGCCGACCAGATGGGCACGGTCGATACCGAGCGCGTCCATCAGGCGAACCAGGTCGTCGGTCATCTGCTCGACCGAGTACTTGATACGCGAATGCGTGCTCTGACCGGTGCCGCGATGGTCGTGCAGGATCGTCTTGTAGTGCTTCGCGAAAGCGGGGACGTTCGGCGCCCAGTAGCTGCCCGCACCGCCGAGGCCGGCCACGAGGAGAACCGGCTCGCCCTCACCATGGATCTCGTAATAAATCTCCGCGTCGCCGATCGAGACCTTCGGCATGATGTCGCCCCTATCCTTGTTCGTTGCCGTACGGCGGCTTCTCGCGCATCAGAGATGCGCGATCGATGCGATCTCCACGAGAAACTCGGGCCGCACCAGATCCGCACGGATGCAGAACCGCGCCGGCGGCTCCTTGGGGAAATACTCGGCGTAGACCTCGTTCATGGCCTTGTAGTCCGCGAGGTCCTTCAAGAAGATCATGTTGTAGACGACATTCTCCATCGTGCCGCCCGCCGCCTCGATGACGGACTTGATCGCCTCGAGGACCTGGCGCGTCTGGACCTTCACGTCGCCCACGCCCACGGTCGCGCCGCTCTGGTCCATCGCCAGCATGCCCGAGACATAGATGACGTTGTCGGCCTTGATTCCGGGCGAATAGGGCGCCAAGGGCGGGGGCGAGCCTTTGGGAAGAACGACCGAGCGCGACATAAGCAAGATCTCCTTACATGTCCTTCGGCGCAATTCGTCCGGACCCGCCGGTGTCCCTATCGAGGTACCGTCGCGATTTCCTCGAACGAAGCCGTACAGCGCCTATGTTTTTGGGACTATGCCCTGAACGCCCAGGCGGGTGAATTAGAATGAGGGCGACGTTGTGTTGACCAAAAGACAACACCGGTCAGCGCCGGCGCGTGATACGTCCCGCCCCCTTTCGGGCAAGGGCCTGAAATTCGTCCGCGATGACGTCGATCAGTTCCGAGGCCGCCGCGGAAAGACGTCGGCCGCGACGAACGCACACGGACATCGTGCCCATGAGCAGATCCTTTTCGACGATGGGCATCGCGATCAGTTCACCCGAAGCGAGCTCGCGGCGCGCGGCGAAGGGAGGCATGAACGTGATCGCCACGGCCGAGCGCGCAAGACCACGCGTCAACTCGAGAGAATTGGTGGTGAGCAGCATCGGCATCGCGATGCGCTTGGCGTGCAAGGCCCGGTCGAGCAGGCGGCGCACGCCGTAGGACGCGTCCGGCATGGCGACCGGATACTCGGCGAGTTCCCTGAGCGACACGCTGCGGCGCCGCGCCAGCGCATGCGCGGGCGACATCATCGCATGCAACGGCTCGGTATATGACAAGATCACCTGAATCCTCGGATCGCGAACGCGATCGAACATGATGCCGAGATCCGCCGTGTCGCCGAGCAGCGCCTCAACGATGTGGTCCGTGCCGGCCGTGTAGACGTTGTACGTGACGGCGGGATAGCGACGATGAAAGGTGGACAGAATCGACGGAACCATGTCCGGCACGATCCCTTCGATGCAATAGAGCGTGATGTCCCCGCGCCGCAGGCCCTTGAGTTCGTCGATCTCGGTCCGCACGTCCTGAAGCTGCAGGAAAACGCCGTTGAGCCGCGTCGCGAGCAGCCGGCCGGCGGCCGTGAGGCGAACGCCCTTCGTGCGTCGCTCGAAGAGGTCGGCCTGAAACTCGTGCTCGATCTTCGTGATCATGCGGCTGATCGCCGACGGCGAGACATGCAGGCGCTCTGCAGCCCGTCGTATCGAGCCGAGTTTGGCAACCTCGTGGAAGTAACGTAGGCCGGTGAGGTTCAACATCAGGGACATGCGGATTGAACGGTGGATCTGTTTTCCCGAAGAACCGGTGCGGCAATCGTACCTGGGGCGCTGCCGCCGGTCGATCCGATCGCGTCGGCCGGAACCCGAAAAACGGCGTCGGGAGGCGGTGTTTCGCGCACCCTCGCCATGCACACGCGGGGGCAAGCCGACCGAGGCGCAGACCGGCACCGGTCTCCGTTGAATTCGGCAACGGAACGACGCTAGCTTGGTGCGTCGAAATTCCCAGGCTGGCAGAGAACCGTCGCCCGTTGCGGGTGGAATGGTGGATGTTCCGACGATGAGCATGACGGCCGAACGCGACGGATTGAGCTACCTCCGGGACGTGAGTCCGCCACCGGCGGACCATCGCAGTTTCGCCTGGGGCGGCGGCGTCTTCGACACGGCGCGCCGCAGCTACACCAAGTACGTCGAAGGCACGATCCACGCGCCGCGCCACCTCGTGATGGTGACCCTGCGCGGCGGCGCCCGCCGCCACGAGATCCGGACGGATTGCGGCCACCGGTACGACGGACCGGATCGCCCGGGTGCCGTGTCCTTCCTGCCGGCCGGCTGCGAACGCCGGCTGCGGCTGCACGACGTGGCGTGGGAATGGGCGTCGATCTCGCTTGCGCCCGAAATTCTCGAACAGGCGATGGACGATGCGGGTCTCGCGCCTTCATCGGCCGGCGGGCTACGGCCGTTCAGCAATGCGCAGGATCCGTTTCTGTTCGGCCTGCTTCAGGAATTCGAGCGGCTCCATACGACCGACGGCGGCCTCGATGCCGCCTATTGCGAGACGATGACGTTCGCGCTCGCCCGCTATCTCGTCCGCCGCTACGGTCAGCCGCGCCGCGCCGAGCCGGTGCGTGCCGCGACGCTGCCGCCGTGGCGGCTGCGCCGGATCTCCGACTACGTCGATGCGCATCTCGACGAAGAGATCCGGATCTCCACGCTCGCGGCCCTCGTCGGCGTTTCCGAGGGACATCTCCATCGCGCCTTCCGCACGACGACGGGCCAGACGCCGCTGCAGTTCATCAACCAGCGGCGCATCGAACGCGCGATCCGGATTCTCGCGACGGAGCCGACCTCCGTCGCCGATCTCGCCCTGCGCGTCGGCTTCACGAGCCCGAGCCATTTCGCCCGCATCTTCCGCGGCGTGACGGGCACGAACCCGTCGCAGTACCGCCGGCGCCTCTAGGCCGGAACGCCGGACGGGTCCGCGCCATCGCCTTAAGGAAAGGATCAGGATCGCGCGCATGCGGTCAGGATCGCGCGCGCAGCGACCCGCGCCTCTGCTCTAGGCTCCCGCGCCAAACGGGCCACCTCCCCCGGCCCGGCAAAACGTCAGGAGCACGCAAGTCATGACCGTATTCGACGCTTCCGCAAAACGCATGACCCGGCGGTCGGTTCTGCGCCGGATCGGCTGGACGGCCGGCGCGATTGCGGCGGCATCGGCGCTACCGCGCGGGGCCGCGCTCGCCCAGTCCGCGACGGCCGGCACGCCGATCATGCGCGCCATTCCGAAGACGCGCGAGATGGTCCCCGTCATCGGCCTCGGCACGTTCGAGACGTTCGACGTGAACCCCGGCGAGCCGCGCGCACACCTCGGCGAAGTGCTGCGGCGCTTCTACGAGGCGGGCGGCCGCGTCGTCGACACCTCGCCGCTCTACGGCATGTCGGAAGTGACCGTCGGCGACTTCGCCCACGCGCTCGGCATCGCCGACCGTCTGTTCATCGCCAACAAGACCTGGACGACCGGCGAATGGCTGTCGGACAATAGCCATTCCGAGGCGCAGTTCCGCCGTTCGACCGAACGCCTGTGGCGCGCGCGCATGGACCTGATGCAGGTCCACAGCCTGGAAAACTACGACCAGGTGCTTCACCTCTTCCGCCGGTGGAAGGACGAGGGGCGGACCCGCTACATCGGCGTGACGCAGTGGAACGTGGAGTACTACGACACGCTGGAGCGTCTGATCCGCACGGCGAATCTCGATTTCGTGCAGTTCAACTACAGCATCTTCTCGCGCCAGTGCGAGGAACGGCTGCTTCCCGCCTGCGCGGACAACGGCGTCGCCGTGCTGATCAACATGCCGTTCGAGAAAGCGCGCCTCTTCACCTGCGTGGAGGGCCGTCCCGTGCCCGACTTCGCCCGCGAGTTCGGCGCACGCACGTGGGCGCAGTTCTTCCTGAAGTTCGTGATCTCCCACCCGGCGGTCACGGCGGTCATTCCGGCGACGAGCAATCCCGACCACGTCGCCGAGAACATGGAGGCGCTCTACGGCCCGCTGCCGGACAACGCGATGCGGGCGCGCATGGTGCGGCACATGGAGAGCATTCCCGCTTTCGCGGCGACGTTGCGTCAGCCACCCTATCCCGGCAAGAACTACGGCGGAGTCGTCACATGGCCGTTCCGATGACGATGCGCCGGGCGCGACGGCATCTTGCCGCCGTCGCGCTCGTCACCCTTCTCGCCGTGCCCGCGACTGCGGGCGCGCAGGTGGGCGAGCGCATCGACCTCGGCGCGATCGCGCTCGATGCGACCGAGGTCACGATCGCGCAGTTCCGCAAATTCGCCGAAGCCACCGCGTTCCGGACCGAGGCGGAGAAGGCCGGCGGCGGTTTCGAATGGGGCCACGGGTGGGAACGCCGCCCGGGCTGGACCGTCTACCGGCCGTACGGCCGCGATCCGGAGTCGTCCGACGAACCCGCGGTCCACGTGACGTGGCACGAGGCACAGGCCTATTGCCGCTGGGCCGGCGGCCGCCTGCCGAGCTTCGCCGAATGGCAGCGCGCGGCCTACACCGAAACGCGCGCCCGGCCGAGCGACGGCTACGTGACGGGCCGCACCTATCCCTATCCGGTCGGCGATACGCCGGACGGCATGAACACGCGCGAGCCGGATCCCTGGCCCGTGCATGCGCCGGCGGGCGCGACCAAGCGCGGCGTGAACGGCCTGTTCGACATGGGCGGCAACGTGTGGGAGTGGATCGCGGACCGGCGCGGCGGCGAAGCGCTCACGGCCGGCGGGTCGTGGTGGTACGGCACGCACCAGACGACGGCGGCGGGCGCGCAGTGGAAACCGGCCGATTTCTATGCGGTCTATGTCGGCTTCCGCTGCGCCTACGACCGCAGGTGACGTACCGGCTTATCGGCGCCTCATCGTTGCATCCGGTTTTCCGAGACGATCGACGCCGAACCCCGCCCGGCATGCACGGCCCGCCGTGCCGGGCGGCTGAACGAAGCCGCATCGAAAGGTCCCTGGAATGACGACGTCCCCGGAAGCGGGTGGCGTCCCCGGGGTGACTCGAACACCCGACCCACAGTTTAGGAAACTGTTGCTCTATCCGGCTGAGCTACGGGGACGCGGCGGCGTCGTTATAGCAGCCGCGGCGCCGTCTGCCAAAGCGCGCGCGATCAGGCCGGCACACCGGCGGCGGCGCGGAGTTTGAGCCAGAAGCGCAGCAGGTCGCGCGCGCAGCGCACTGCCTCGTCCTCGGACATGCGTCCGATGGTCGCGGCGAGCCGCCCCTCCTCGCCGCGGGCGGCGCGGTACGACACGGCGTCGAGCAGACCCAGATATTGCTGGCGCAGCTCGCCCGCCGGCAGCATCGTCTCGGGCACCGACACGATCGCGATCCAGGCCCGCAACAGCCGCTGCTTGATGCCGCCGGGTCCCGTTGCCAGCACCTCGAGCGCACGGTCGAAATCGTCGATCGGAATACCGGATCCGCTCATGGCCCGTCAGCCGTCTTGATTCCGCAAGCGGGCACGCCTTAGCGCGCAGCCGCGGGCCGCCGCAAATATCCAATGTAGGTATCGCCTTTGGGACCGGTAGCGGGACTTGGATACCGCGCGCGAAGCGTGGGCGACTGTCCGTTCAGTTGCCCGAGAGCGGCCAGTGGTAGAAGAGCATCAGCGACTCTTCGCCGGGATTGGAATCGTCGATGCCGGCGTTCGAGCGGTGCGACAGCTCGACCCCGAGGCGCGCGCGATTGTCGAAGCGATAGGCGACCTCGAGCGCGGAGCGGAACTCGAGCGCCGAGCCCAGGTCCTTGCCGTCGCCGTCGTGATAGAGGCCTGGGGCAAAGCTCGGCCGGAGAACGATGCGGTCGTTCAGGAACAGGTCGAGGCTGAGCCCGGCATAGACGTACGCGGACTCGTCGGTCGTCACGTTGGCGCCGACCATCGGCTGGAAGATCCACAGCCCGAAGTTGGGGCGATACTGGATCTCGAACTGAGTGGCGCGGAAGTCGTCGTCGAACACGTCGAAGGCGCCGACGCCGAAGGTCAGGTAGGCCGGAGCCTGTGCCCGCGCAGGCGCCGCAGCCGCACCCGCCAGCCCTGCCATCGTCACGGCGAGCAGGAAAAACCGCGCCAGCCGCCCAATGATCTGTTCCCTGCGAATCATCGCCAAAGTCCCCCCACCCGACTTTCACCGCCGCATGTCGGCCGATCGGTCAGCGGCTATACCAGAGCGAGTGTCCGCGCCGCAAGCCGGACCCGCCTCGCCAATCTGCCACGGATACCTTTACAGTCTCTTGAGCTTCTCCATCGCCGCGACGAGAGCGGCGCGGATGCCGGGCTCCATCGCCGAGTGCCCGGCATCGGGAACGACGACGTATTCCGCCTCGGGCCAGGCGCGCGTCAGATCGTCGGCCGTGACGATCGGACAGACCATGTCGTAGCGCCCCTGGACGATGACCGCCGGAATGTGCCGGATGCGTCCGACGTTTTCGAGCAGCGCGTTCTCGGGCAGGAAGATGCCGTGCCGGAAATAGTGCGCCTCGATACGGGCGAGGCCGAGCGCCATGCGGTCCTCGCCGAACGCCGACACCGTCTCCGGACTCGGCAGCAGCGTCGAGCACGCCCCCTCGTAGACGCTCCAGGCCCGCGCCGCCGGCATGTGCACGGCCGGGTCGGGATGGATCAGCCGCTGGTAATAGGATTCGAGCAGGTCGCCGCGCTCGTTCGCCGGCAGGAACTCAGCGAAGGCGCGCCACGCCTCGGGAAACACGTTGCGGGCGCCATAAAGGAACCAGTCGATCTCGCTCTTCCGGCACAGGAAGATGCCGCGCAGGATCAGCGACCGCACCCGTTCCGGATACGCCTCGGCATAGGCCAGCGCCAGCGTCGATCCCCACGAGCCGCCGAACACGTGCCAGGAATCGATGCCGCGATGCCGGCGCAGCGTCTCGATGTCCTCGATGAGATGCGGCGTCGTGTTGTCGACGAGGTCGCCATGCGGCAGCGAACGCCCGGCGCCGCGCTGATCGAAGATGACGATCCGGTAATAGGTGGGATCGAAGAACCGGCGATGCGCCGGCGTGGCCCCGGCGCCGGGCCCGCCATGCAGGAACAGGACCGGCACGCCGCGCGGATCGCCGCTTTCCTCCCAGTACATCTGGTGGCGCCCGTCGAGCTGGAGCATGCCCGACGCATAGGGTTCGATCGGCGGATAGAGGTCGGTGCGGCGTGCGGCGTCGGCAGGCATGGGACCGAGAATCGCCACGTCCGGCCCCGCGCGTCAACCAGAGAACACGGTATAGTTCCGCCCATGCGCCTGACCGCCCTGGCCCTCCTCCTCGTCGGCGTCCTGTGCGCGCCCGCAGGCGCGGCACCGCTGCCGGCCGGACTCGGCCCGACCGAACCGGCATTGGTGGCCGAGGTGATCGACGGCGACACGCTGCGTCTTGCCGACGGGCGCACGGTGCGGCTCGCGGCGATCCGCGCGCCCAAGCAGCCCCCCGACCGGCGGGCGGCGCGCCTGTCGCACGACATTGCCGATGCGGCGCGCGCGGCGCTCGCCGCCCTGATCGATCGCCGCACGGTCGGTCTCGCGCACGAGGCCGTGCGCGAGGACCGCTACGGGCGGCTCGTCGCGCACGTGGTCGATGCCGACGGGCGCTGGATCCAGGCCGAGCTCGTCGCCAGCGGCTTCGCGCGCGTCGACGGCACGGTCGAGGACCGCCGCGCCGTGGCACTGCTCCTGGGCCATGAGTCAGCGGCGCGCGCGGCCCGGCGCGGCCTGTGGCGCCTCGCCGCATACCGCGTCGTGCGGGCGGAGGAGACCGCCCGCCTCGTCGACAGCTTCCAGATCGTCGAGGGCGCGGTGCGGCGCGTCGACCGCAAGGGCAGCCGGATCTGGCTCGACTTCGGCGACGACTGGCGCCGCGACTTCAGCGTCCTCGTGCCGGCGCCCGTCGCCCGCATGTTCGCCCGCGACGGGCTTGACCCGGTGCCGCCGGCAGGAACAATGGTCCGCGTGCGCGGCTGGATCGAGTGGCACAACGGGCCGCTGATCGAGCTGGAGTTTCCCGAACAGATCGAGGTGATCCGATGACGTGGGGCCTGCGCGCCTTCCTCGCCGCCGCCATCGTGACCGCGCCGCTGCTGACGGGCGCCTGCACGACCAATCCTGCCACCGGCCGACCGAGCTTCACCGCGTTCATGTCGTCCGAGCAGGAGATCCAGGTCGGGCGCGAACAGCATCCCAAGATCCTTCAGGAGTTCGGCGGCGAGATCGAGGACGCGAAGATCAAGGCCTACGTCAACACGCTCGGCCAGCGGCTTGCCCGCATCTCGGAGTTTCCCGACCTCAACTGGACGTTCACGGTCCTCAACAGCGACATCACCAACGCGTTCGCGCTGCCAGGCGGCTATGTCTACGTGACGCGCGGTCTTTTGTCGCTTGCCTCCACCGAGGCGGAGCTCGCCGGCGTGCTCGGCCACGAGATCGGCCACGTGACGGCGCGTCATAGCGCGCAACGCTACAGCACGGGCGTTGCGGCGAGCCTCGGCGCGCTGGTCCTGGGTGTGCTCACCGGCAGCGACCTCGTGGCGCAGGCCGGCCAGAGCGTCGCCGGCATCGCGCTCGCCAGCTATTCGCGCGAACAGGAGCTCGAGGCCGACATGCTGGGCGTGCGCTATCTCGCGCGCGCCGGCTACGACCCGACGGCGATGTCGACCTTCCTCGAGAAGCTGCAGATGGAAAGCGCGCTCGCGGCCGAGCTCGCGGGCCGCCCCGGCGCCGAGAACGAATTCAACATCATGGCGACGCACCCGCGCACGCAGGATCGCGTGCAGGAGGCGATCGCGGCGGCACGCCGGGAGGTCGCCCAACCGGCGAACCCGCGGATCGGCCGCGACGACTATCTCAATATCATCGACGGCATGGCCTATGGCGGCGATCGCGACAGCGGCTTCGTCCGTCAGCGCCGCTTCATCCACCCGGCGCTGCGCTTCGCGTTCGAGGTTCCGCCCGGCTTCAACATCACGAACAGCGCCACCGCCGTCACCGCACGCGGGCCCGGAAACGCGCGCATCATCTTCAACCGCGACGCACGGGCCGAGACGGCCGGGCTCGACATGATCGACTATCTTCAGCGCGTCTGGGCGCGCGGCGCGCGGCTGCAGGCGGTCGAGCGCATCGAGATCAACGGCATGCCGGCGGCGACCGGCGCCACGCGCGTACAGACCAACAGCGGAATGATGGACATGCGGCTCGTCGCGATCCGCTTCGATGCGCGCACGATCTACCGATTCATCTTCGCCACACCGCCGTCGGCGACGGCCGGCTACAACGAGGCTTTCCGGCGCACGACCTATTCCTTCCGCAAGCTGAGCGAGAGCGAGGCGGCCGCGGCACGGCCGCCCCGGATCGCCGTCGTCACCGTGAAGAGCGGCGACACGGTCGAGAGCCTCGCCCGCCGCATGGCCTTCGACACGGCGCAGGTCCAGCGCTTCCGCGTGCTCAACGGCCTCAGGCCCGGTGAGGAGGTGAAGCCGGGTCAGCGCGTGAAGATCGTCGTGGAATAGGCGATCACGCCTGCAGCTGTTCGAGGATCTCGCCCGCGGGCGACAGGCACACGGCGACGAGCGGACCGCCCCGGCCGGCGCCGGCATCGATCGTCAGGCCATAGGGCTGGTATGCCGGGCCGCCGCCGGCCGGGTCGTAGCCACGCACCACCAGCCGGAAGCCGTCGTAAGGCGCGCCCCAGCAGCCGAAGCCGGGCGCGCCCCACCACAACGCGTCGGCCTGGGCGGCGAGCGGCCGCGTCACGTCGACGCCGGCATGGACGAACAGGAGCTGACCGTCGTCGGTGGAGGCGGCGCGCTTGAGCGCGCTCATCAGCTCGCGGTGGCCGGGCCGGCTCGCGACCGCGGCGCGGAGCCCGTTGGTCCAGCGCGTGATGCTGACCGCACCTTCGCGCGTCGCGGCCAGTCCCTTGCGGGCGTCGGCGCCATAGGCGGCGAGCGTCGCATCGACGCCGTGCGCCAGCATCCATTCCAGGACCTCGCGCGGGTTCACGGCGAACTGAAGCTGCTGGAGTTTCTGCCACATCTCCTCCTGCCGGCCGCGGAGGTAGACGACGTCGGCGGCGAACATCAGCGGACGCGCAATCACCTCGCGGCGGAACCGCAGGAGTTCGTCGACGGTCCCGATCACGTCGGGACCATGACCCAGGTAGTTGCCGAGATAGACGAGCCGGTCGCCCGGCGCGAAGCGGGATGCGATGGCGTCGTGGATCGCCGCAAGCCGTTCCGCCTCGCCGTGAATCGCGGCGACCGCCCAGATGCGCGCACAGCGGCGCAGCACCGCGAACTTCTCACTGTCGGCCATGGCGCGAGAACATAGGTGGAGGACCGTAGAAGTGCCAACGGCGCAAAAGCGTTCATTGGCGTCACGAGCATGGCCCCTGAAAGCACGAACCGCGCGGCCCCCAAGCCGCGCGGTTCCGTGTCGCTTGCGCTATCGTCGGATCAGGCCGCCTTGAGCATCGCCTCGAGGCGCTGCGTCGCAACCTCCTCCGAGATCTTCTCCACCGCCGCGAACTCGCGCACCAGCCGGTCGAGCGCCGCCTGGTACATCTGACGCTCGCTGAACGACTGATCGGGCTGGCCGGCGTTGCGATGCAGGTCGCGCACGACCTCGGCGATCGAGCGCGGATCGCCCGAGTTGATCTTGGCCTCGTACTCCTGCGCCCGGCGGCTCCACATCGTGCGCTTCACGCGCGAACGGCCCTTCAGCAGACTCAACGCGGACTGCATTTCCTTGCGGGTGCTGAGCCGGCGCAGCCCCGCCGTCTTCGCCTTGTTGACCGGGACGCGGAGAGTCATGCGATCCTTCTCGAACTGGATGACGAAGAACCGCAGCTTCTGGCCGGCGATCTCCTGGTTCTCGATACCGGTAATCTTGCCGACGCCGTGCGTCGGATAGACGACGAAGTCGCCAGCACTGAACCCCGCCTCGTTGGTCTCTCGAGACACTTTCCGCATAATTGAGCTACTCCACGTTAACCTAACTGGACGGCGAAAAGGGCCATCGGGCAGCCGGCGCACGCCCGATATCCCACGTCCCGCTTTGAGCGGCTGTATCCGGCCCGGGTCCCTCCGGACCGCCGGTCCCGGTCAGATCATCGCCTTCGCACTGTCACTTAAATACCACACATGGGCAAAAAATGGAAGATCAGGCCCACCTGTGTTCTTGTAAGCCTTTGATTCAAAACAATAGTTATATGGATTTCGGAGCCGGGCGGGTCCGTCGGCCGCCAGTAGGGAACCTTTCGCCCTTCGCGACTGCAAAATCGCCGGGCGGGGGCCGGTCCTACTTCTTTCTACCTAGCCGCCTTTTTACTTAGCCGGCCCTGCCCGCCGGCACGACGGCTTCGCGCCCGCGGTAACGCCGGGCGCCGGGCATACGGCCGCGCCTCCATGTGCGGCGACGGCCCGCACACGGGCTTGCGGCAGCGGACGGGATCGGTCGATCAGCGCTTGCCCGGGTTCGGGCTGAAGTACTGCGCGAACTTGTTGGCGACGCCCTTCCACTGGTCGGCATCGGGGGGCACTTCGCCCTTGCGCGTAATGTTCGGCCAGATCTCGGCGTATTCGCGGTTCACTTCCGCCCACTTCTCCGCGCCGGGGTCGGTATCGGGGACGATCGCCTCGGCCGGGCATTCCGGCTCGCACACGCCGCAGTCGATGCACTCGTCGGGTTTGATGACGAGCATGTTCTCGCCCTCGTAGAAGCAGTCCACGGGGCAGACCTCGACGCAGTCCATGTACTTGCACTTGATGCAGGCTTCGGTGACGACGTAAGCCATACTGACCAGTCTCCAGAAATCGGCGCCCCTCCGGTAACACGCGGAAGACTCGGGCGCAACCCTGTGCCCATCATGGATTTCGGCGGCGGCGGCGCGACCGGCATCGCCCGCACGCCGTCGGCCCGCGCGGGGCCCTTTCAGGCGCTCACTTCACCAGCGTGATGGGGATGTTGGCGCGCTGAATGACGTCGTTCGACACGGAGCCCAGCACCGCACCGGCGAACCCGCCGAGACCGCGCGTGCCCATGACGATCGAGTCGCATTTCAGGCTGTCGGCGAAGGCGACGATCTGCTCGCCCGCGTTCCCCACGCAGATATGGACGTCGTAGGGAATGCCGGCCTTGTCGAGCTCCGCCTTCGCGGAGGCGAGGCATTTCTGCGCCTCCTCCACGTGAAATTCCCTGACGGTCTGGCTGCCGACGAAAGTGGTCACACCACCGCGCAGCGGCGGCTGGACGTTGATGAGATGGATCTCGACCGGTTTCTGCTCGCGCGCGAGCTTCGCGGCGTGGCGCACCGCCCGCAGCGCATTCTCCGAGCCGTCGACCGGCACCAGTATCCGAGACATCGCCCGTCCCCCTCTATTTCCGCGCCGTGGCCGCAAGGTCCTCGGGCTTCGCCCCGACGCGCCGGCGGCTTACGATCTTGCCGATGACGACGACGAGGATAGCGCCGAACGCCGGCCCGCCCCAATGCAGCCAATGGGCATTGGCATCGATCCAGTCGATCAGCAACGGGTCGGTGACGATGATCTCGCCCCCGATCCAGCCGAGCAGCGCACCGCCGGCCGTGATGATGATCGGGAACCGGTTCAGCAGCTTCAGGACCAGCGTGCTGCCGTAGATGATCAGCGGAATGCTGATGAGCAGCCCGAGGATGAGAAGGATAATGTTGCCCTTGGCCGCGGCGGCAATGCCGACGACGTTGTCGAGACTCATGACCGCGTCGGCGATGACGATCGTCTTCACCGCCTGGAAGAGATTCTTGGCCGGATCGACATTCTCGCCGTCGCCTCCGTCCTCGGGCGCCAGCAGCTTCACCGCGATCCAGAACAGCATCAGGCCGCCGGCGATCTTCAGCGCGGGTATCTGCAGCAGATAGACGATGAAGGTCGCGAAGATGACGCGGAGCGCAATAGCCGCACCCGCGCCGAAGAAGATGCCCTTCTTCTGCTGCGCCGGCGGCAGCGAGCGGACCGCGAGCGCGATGACGACCGCGTTGTCGCCGCTCAAAAGGATGTCGATGACGATGATCTGGACGAGGCCGGTCCAGAACAGAGGATCGTAGAGATGTTCGATCACGCTTTCGATCACGGTCTCGAGACCTCCCCATCCGTCGTTGTCATCGGAGGCCTCGGGCCCGTCAGATCCTCGTACAGCCCCCGTGCCTCTGCGGCGGGACCGCGCCGCACGGCCAAGGCCGCCACCCGTATGACCCGAATATTCGGTCCGGCCGGAAAGGTCAACACATCGCCGACCCTAACCAGGTAGTGCGCCTTGTCGACCACCTGGCCGGACACCCGCACCCGTCCTTCGGCGCAGGCCCGCGCCGCCAGCGCCCGCGTCTTGAAAAAGCGGGCAAACCACAGCCACTTGTCGAGGCGCTGACCGTCCGTGGGCGGCGTCGCCCGGATGTGCCGCCGGCCGGTCATGAACCGATCAGGCGCCGCAGCTCGGCGAATGGCGAATGCGCGTGCGGCCGCGGCTTCTTCCGGCGGCCGCCGCGCCGCTTGACCGGCCGGACCGCGAGCAACGTGCCCGCGCCGTCGGCCTCGCGCGTCGCCCGGTAGCCCAGCGCCGCGAGCACGCCGGGCACGTCCCGCTGCCGGGCGCCGATCAGGGCGCCGAATTCCGGCGTCAACGCAAACGCGCCCTGGACAGCGCGCCGGCGGGCGAGTTCGCCGAGCCGCTCCAGGCGGTCGGCACGGACATAAAGCCGGCCCGCCGCAAGATAGCCGCAGGCGGCCATCAGTCCCGGCGGCAGGTCGGGCTGGCGCGGCAGCGACAACGGCACCCCGAACGGCGCCGGGACCGGCTTGCCCGCATGCACGGCCCAGAGCAGCGCCCGCAGCTCGACCGATGCCGCGCCCCTGAGACCCGGCATGAACACGGCGATGTCGCCGATATGGACGCCGGCACGGCGCAGCGCCGTCCGGTCGGCATCGCCCAGGGCGGCGAGAAGCGGCGCGACGCGCCCGCGCGGCACGGTGCCGAGCGCCGTCGCAAGCTCGAAGGCGATGCCGCGCGCGGGTCCCGACGCCTCGATCCCGCGCAGGCGGTAGAGGGCCTCGAGCCGCGCCTGCAGATAGGCGTCCACCCAAGCGGCAAGGCGCCGCCGCACGACCTCGCGGTGCTGGGCCTCGAGAAGGTCGGCGCGCAGCGGTTCGACGCGCGGCGTCAGCGCGTCGTCGCCGGCGACCAGACGCGCGACCGGCTGACCCTGCCAGTGGATGCGTCCCTGCGGGTCGAGCGAGAAGGCGTCGTCGGGAGCCTCGGCGAAGCGGCGCACGCGGTCGGCAATGTCGCGCCGCACCGCGCGGTTGGCGGCGCTGAGCAACGCGCGCGCGCCGTCCTTCGCCGTCGCGTCGGCGACGAAATTGAACCCTTCGAGCCGGCCCGCGAACTGACCTTCGACGAGGACCTCGCCGTCCTTGGTGACGGCCGAGAGCAGCTCCGCGCCGTCGTTGAGCCGGCGCATCAGCACCGCGGCGCGGCGATCGACGAAGCGCTGCGTGAGCCGCTCGTGCAGCGCGTCGGAGAGACGGTCCTCGATGGCGCGGGTGCGTTCCTGCCACGCCGCGGCATCGTCGAGCCAACCTGGCCGATGCGCGACATAGGTCCAGGTGCGGATATGGGCGAGGCGCGTGAGCAGCGCGTCGATGTCGCCTTCGACGCGGTCGAGCCGCGCCACCTGGTTCGCGATCCAGTCGGTCGGCAGGCGGCCATAGGTCCTGAGCCGCCGGAAGATCTGTCCGACCAGCCGCGGATGGGCATCGCCCATCGTCTTGCGGAAATCGGGAATCTGGCACGTCTCCCACAGCAGCCGGACGCCGGCGGGATCGCGCGCGAGATCGAGGATGCCGGGGTCGCGGACAAGTGCGGCGAGGGTCATGTGGTCGTCCGCCTCGCGCATGCGGATGAGTTCAGGCATGGGCGGGCGCCGCTCCAAGCTGGCGAGAAGAGCCGTCGGCGACCGGAAATCGAGATCGGGGTTGCGCCAGTAGACGCCGGTCAGCGGCGGGAAGCGGTGGTTCTCGATCGCCTCGACGGTCGCGGCGTCGAGCCCGCCGATCTCGTGCGTCGTGCCGAACGTGCCGTCGCGCATGTGGCGGCCGGCGCGGCCCGCGATCTGCGCGAGCTCCGCGTTCGAGAGGCGGCGCGGGCTGCGGCCGTCGAACTTCACCAGCTCGGCGAACGCCACATGGTCGATGTCCATGTTGAGGCCCATGCCGATCGCATCGGTCGCAATCAGGTAGTCGACCTCGCCGGCCTGATACATCGCGACCTGGGCGTTGCGGGTGCGCGGACTGAGCGCGCCGAAGACGACCGCCGCACCGCCGCGCTGGCGACGCACGAGCTCGGCGATGCCGTAGACGTCGGCGGCCGAAAAGGCGACGATGGCCGAGCGCCGCGGCAGCCGCGTGATCTTCTGCGGACCGGCATAGCTGAGCTTCGAAAGGCGCGGCCGCACGATGAACTCCGCCGTCGGGACGAGCCGGCGGATGATCGGCTTCGCGGTGTCGGAGCCGAGGAACATCGTCTCGGCATAGCCGCGCGCGCGCAGCAGACGGTCGGTGAAGACGTGGCCGCGCTCGCGGTCGGCGGCCATCTGGATCTCGTCGACGGCGAGGAACGCGACCTCGCGGTCGAGCGGCATCGCTTCCACCGTGCACACGTACCAGCGCGGCGCCGGCGGCACGATGCGCTCCTCGCCCGTAATCAGCGCCACATTGGCCGCGCCCTTGAGTCTCGCGATGCGATCGTAGTTCTCGCGGGCCAGCAGCCGCAGCGGAAAGCCAATCATGCCGCTGCGATGGCCGAGCATGCGCTCGATCGCGAGATAGGTCTTACCGGTATTGGTAGGCCCGAGGACGGCGTAAATCCGCGCGTCGTCGTGCGGGCGGCCGGAAAGTGTCGCCATCTGTTCCTAAAGATCGGGACTTCCCCGCGGCAACGCAAGGGCTTGCGAAACGGTATCTTCGTAGTACCGCCCGCCGGCGCCGAACGGGCGGCTTTGCCGCCCCTTGTTGCGCGCCGACGCCCCGCCCCATATAGGGGCGAGCCTCCGGATCCGGAGCACATATAAGAACGAGGGAAATCCCGCCATGACAGAGTCCGTCCAGACCGAAGAAAAACGCAGTTTCCAGGCCGAGGTCAGCCGGCTGCTCGACATCGTCACGCACTCGCTCTACAGCGAGCGGCGCGTCTTCCTGCGCGAGCTGATCTCCAACGCCTCGGACGCCTGCGACCGCCTGCGCTACGAAGCCATCACGCGGCCGGAGCTCACGGCCGACGCCCCCGATTTCCGCATCACGCTCGAGATCGACAAGGCCACGCGCACGCTGACTGTTTCCGACAACGGCATCGGCATGAACCGGGGCGACCTCGTCGAGAACCTGGGCACGATCGCCAATTCCGGGACCGCCGCCTTCCTCCAGAATCTCTCGGGCGACGCCAAGAAGGACGTGAACCTGATCGGCCAGTTCGGCGTCGGCTTCTATTCGACGTTCATGGTCGCCGACCGTGTCGAGGTCGTGACACGCAAGGCGGGCGAGGCCGAGGCGTGGCGCTGGACCTCCGACGGCAAGGGCGACTACACGATCGCGCCCGCCACGCGCGCGACCCGCGGCACGTCGGTGATCCTGCACATGCGCGATGACGCCGACGAGTTCCTGGATCCCGACCGGCTGCGCGCGATCGTCCGGCAGTATTCCGACCACATCGCGCTGCCGATCGTCCTTCTGGGCGAAAAAGGCAAGGAGGAGACGCTCAACCGCGCCTCGGCGCTGTGGATGCGGCCGAAGGCCGAGATCACCGCCGACCAGTACAAGGAGTTCTACGCGCACGTCGCCCATGCCTTCGACGAGCCGTGGCTGACGCTGCACTGGCGCGCCGAAGGCAAGATCGAATACACGAGCCTGCTGTTCGTGCCGTCGACGCCGCCGTTCGACCTCTATCATCCCGAGCGGCGCCACGGCGTGAAGCTTTACGTCAAGCGCGTGTTCATCACCGACCGCGCCGAAGATCTTCTGCCCCGCTATCTGCGGTTCCTGCGCGGCGTCGTCGACTCCGAGGACCTGCCGCTCAACGTCAGCCGCGAGATGCTGCAGAACAATCCGGTCCTGACGCTGATCCGCGCCGGCGTGGTGAAGCGCGTGCTGTCGGAACTCGAAAAGAAGGCGAAGGACGCGGCCGCGGATTACGCCAAGTTCTGGGCGAACTTCGGACCGGTGCTGAAGGAAGGTCTCTACGAGGACGCGGAGCACCGCGACCAGCTTCTCGCACTCGCCCGGTTCCGCTCGACGCAAACGACGGGCGACGATGCCTGGACGAGCCTTGCGGACTATGTCGAGCGCATGCGGCCGAACCAGGACGCGATCTATTACATCGCCGGCGAGGACGTGAAGGCGCTCGGCGCGAGCCCGCAGCTCGAAGGCTACAAGAAGCGCGGCGTCGAGGTGCTGTTCTTCACCGATCCGATCGACGAGTTCTGGGTCGCCGCCGTCGGGACGTACAAGGACAAGCCGTTCAAGTCGGTGACGCGCGGCGCTGCCGATCTGTCCAAGATCCCGCTGCCCGACGACAAGAAAGAGGAAAAGGCGACCGAGACGCCGCCCGCCGACATCAGTGCGCTGGTGGCCCTGTTCCGCTTGGCGCTGCAGGATGCGGTCAAGGACGTGCGGCCGTCGCAGCGGCTCACCGACAGCGCCGTCTGCCTAGTCGCCGACGAGACCGACCTCGACATCCACCTGGAGCGGTTCCTGCGCCAGCACAAGCAGATCGACCGCGAGTCGAAGCGCATTCTCGAGATCAATCCGGATCATCCGCTGATCCGCGCGCTGGCCGAGGACGTGAAGAAGCCCGGCGCCTCGGACCGGCTCGGCGAAATCGCGCAACTGCTGCTGGATCAGGCCCGCATCACCGAGGGCGATCCGGTGCCCGACCCGGCGGGGTTCGCGCGCCGGATGAACAACGTCCTGACCAAGGCGCTTGGCGGCGCCTGAGCGTCGTGCAAGGCGGCGGCGCCCCACTTCGAGTCATACGCTTTCCGAGTCAGGCGCCGCCGATCCCCTCGATCACGCGGCCGGTGCCGCCGCAGTTGGGGCACGGCCGCACTTCGAGACGGCCGGTTCCCCTGCACTCGCGACACATGGCCTCGCCTGTGCCCGGCGTGCCGGGCGGGGCCTGATCGCCGGGATTCATCCGCGCCGCATCGGTCGCCGGCATATCGGTGATCGGATCTTTCGTGCCCATGATCGTCCTCCTTCCGTGGCGAGGGCCGCAATGTCCCCTGGAAACGCACGGCCCGGCCGAAGGGGCGCAACGGCCGCGCCGACCGCACCATCCTTGCAGGAGCGTCCGACGACGGCGTAGCCTTTGGCCATGCGACTGTGGGACATCACGCCGCCGATCCGAGTCGGTATCCCGGTCTGGCCGGGCGACACCGTCTATGCCGAGGAGCGCACCTGGACGATGTCCGAGACGTGCCCGGTCAACGTGTCGAAGATCACGATGTCGACGCATACGGGCGCCCATGCCGATGCGCCGTTTCACTATGACGCGAACGGTGCGCGTGCCGGGGCACTCGACCTTCATCGCTATCTCGGCCCCTGCCGGGTCGTGCATGCGATCGGTGCGTCGCCGCGCGTCGAACCGGCGCATATACAGAAGCACCTGAGGCCCGGAATCGAGCGGATCCTGATCCGGACCTATGCGCACAATCCGGTCGACCGCTGGGACGAACACTTCGCCGCGGTGGCGCCCGAGACGATCGAACTTCTCGCCGCGCACGGCGTGGTGCTGATCGGCACCGACACGCCGTCGCTCGATCCCCAGGACTCGAAGACCATGGATGCACACAACGCCGTACGCCGGCACGGCCTTTCGATCCTCGAGGGGCTGGTGCTCGACGACGTGCCCGAGGGCGAATACGAGCTGATCGCGCTGCCGCTCAAGCTCGCCGATCTCGATGCGGCGCCGGTGCGCGCCGTGCTGCGGGAGCTTCGCCCATGAGCCGGCTGACCCGTGCGGACTGCGCGGCGTACGACCGCGACGACCCGCTCGCCGCCGCGCGCGACGCCTTCGATCTGCCCCGCGACGTCATCTACCTGGACGGCAATTCGCTGGGCCCGCTGCCGAAGAAGACGCGCGCGCGGCTCGACGAGGTGATCGCCGTCGAGTGGGGCCGCGACCTGATCACGAGCTGGAACAAGCACGGCTGGATCGACCTGCCCCGGCGGGTCGGCGACAAGATCGCGCGGCTGATCGGCGCCGGGCCGGGCGAGGTCGTCGTCGCCGATTCGACGTCGATCAACCTGTTCAAGGTGCTGGCCGCGGCACTCGCGCTCAACCCCGGGCGCCGGGTCGTGCTGTCGGAGCGCGAGAATTTCCCGACCGACCTGTACATGGCCCAGGGCCTGATCAAGCTGCTGGGCGGGACACACGAGCTGCGGCTGGTCGACGACGCGGCGGTCGCGGACGCGATCGACGCCGACACCGCCGTGGTCATGCTGACGCATGTCAACTACCGCACCGGCGCGATGCACGACATGGCGGCGGTCACGCGCGCGGCACACGCACAGGGCGCGCTGATCGTCTGGGACCTCGCGCACAGCGCCGGCGCGGTGCCGGTCGACCTCAACGGCGCGAACGCGGACTTTGCGGTCGGCTGCGGTTACAAATACCTGAACGGCGGCCCGGGTGCCCCCGCCTTCGTGTGGGTCGCGGCGCGCCATCAGGAACGGTTCACGCAGCCGCTGTCCGGCTGGCTGGGCCATGCGGCGCCATTCGCGTTCGAGCCCGACTACCGTCCCGCGGCCGGCGTGGCGCGCTATGTCTGCGGCACGCCGCCGGTCCTGTCGATGGCGGCGCTCGAGGCCGGGGTCGACGTCGTGCTGTCCGCCGACATCGACCAGATCCGCCGCAAGTCGGTCGCGCTGTGCGAGCTGTTCATCCGTCTGGTCGAGCAGGAATGCGACGGGCTGGGCCTGACGCTGGCGAGCCCGCGCGATTCGACGCGCCGCGGCAGCCAAGTGAGCTTCCAGCACGCCGAGGGATATCCGGTGATGCAGGCACTGATCGCGCGCGGCGTCATCGGCGACTTCCGCGCGCCCGACATCCTGCGCTTCGGCTTCGCGCCGCTCTACATCCGCTTCGTCGACGTGTGGGACGCGGTGGCAGCGCTGCGGGACATCCTGACGAGCGGTGCCTGGGACAGGCCCGAGTTCCGCGTGCGCGCGAAGGTGACGTGAACGCGATGATTCCGATCCGCACCGATCGCGACGTCGAGAACCCGCTCACCCCGCCTCTTGCCCCCACGGGACGAACGCGATCGCAGCCGCACATCCTCTTCATCCCGAACCGTCGGAGCCGACCCGCATGAACGACGACAAGCATCCTGCGACGGCGCCGGACCCCGGCGCGCACACCGATTTCAGCGGCGAGATGAGCTATGGCGACTATCTTGCGCTCGACAGCATCCTCACCGCACAGCATCCGCTGTCGGACAATCACAACGAGATGCTGTTCATCATCCAGCATCAAACCACCGAGCTGTGGATGAAGCTGATGATCCACGAGCTGAAGGCCGCGGTCGAGCAGATCCGCCGCGACGACCTGCAACCGGCCTTCAAGATGCTGGCGCGCGTCAGCCGCATCATGGCGCAGCTGATCCAGGCCTGGGACGTGCTGTCGACGTTGACGCCCAGCGAATATCTCGACTTCCGGCACAAGCTAGGACGTTCGTCCGGCTTTCAGTCGTACCAGTACCGCACGATCGAGTTCATGTTGGGCAACAAGAGCGCGGCGATGCTCGCCCCGCACCGGCATCGTCCCGACATTCACGGCCCGCTCGAAAAGCTGCTGCATTCGCCCAGCATCTATGACGAGGCGATCCGCCTTCTGGCCAAGCGCGGCTTCGCCATCGACCCGGCCATGCTCGAGCGCGACTGGAGCCAGCCCTACACGCCGAACGCCTCGGTCGAGGCGGCGTGGACGGCCGTCTACCGCGACACGGCGCGCCACTGGGACCTATACGAGCTGGCCGAGGAGCTGGTCGACCTCGAGGACTTCTTCCGGCAGTGGCGCTTCCGGCACATGACCACGGTCGAACGCGTGATCGGATTCCGGCGCGGAACAGGCGGGACGGCCGGCGTTGCGTATCTGCGCAAGATGCTCGACGTGCGGCTGTTCCCGGAGCTGTGGGACCTGCGCACGTCGCTCTAGGCGGCGATCCGGTACGGCTCGACCGCGGGCGCGGGCACAGCAGGCCGCATTTTGTCCATCGCATCCAGCCACGGCACGAGCTTCCGCCACGACCATCCGAACACCGCAAGCGCGCGCGGAATGTCGTTGCGCCCGAGATGGAAGGCGAACCGCTCGAGCTGCGGGTCCGGTCCGGCCGTCGGCGGGACAGGCGGGACAGCAACGGAAGCCGGGACAGGCGGCGGGGCGGCATCGGCCGCCGGCACTTCGCGACGTGGCCGCGCCCGCGACAGGGCAGCGTGGAGCCGCGCGAGATGCGCCGTCTCCTCCGCCTGGAGCCAGCGATGGACCTTCGACTTCGACAGGCCGAGCCGGGCGGCGATGCGCCGGATCGACAGGCCCTGGACGTGGAGTTCCCAGACCTCTGCCGGCGTCGGGCCGCGCAGGGACTCGCGCTGCCAGCAGGCCGTGCCGCCATTCACGGCGAGACTCGCCTCGAACGGCGCGAGCGCCGGGCCATGGGCCCGCAGCGACTTGACGACGCGGACCTCGACGCGCGCACCCTCGTCGGGCTCGTGTCCCTTGGGCCGCGACAGCGCGATCACGGTGTCGGCCACGGCTTCGAGCCAGGGCAGGCCACGGGCGCGGTCGCCTTCGACCACCAGCACCGCCGTCCCACAACGGCGCAGATCGCGCAACCAGCCGGCGACCGCGGACCAGGCGGCGGCGGCGCGCGCGGACGCGCCACGTCCCGGCGGCATCATGCTGTCGAGGACGATCACGTCGTAGTTGCGGGCGAGATCCGCGATCTCGGCCCGGCCTTCGGGTGTGGCGAGATCCGGCAGTACGCGCGCCTGCGTCTCGTGGGACAGGACATGCAGCGCGCCCGCCGGCGCCTTTCCGCCGGTGTCGTCTGAAAGTGCCGCGAGCCGGTCGCGCAACACCGCGAGCGGCAGCACGCCGTCGACGAACAGCACGCGCCGTCCCCCGCCCGAGACGCGCCAACCCAACACCTTGCCGCCGCCACGTGCAAGCGCGATAGCGAGATGGAGCGCGAGCAGGCTCTTGCCCGCGCCGCGCGGACCGCGCAGCACGGCGATCTCGCCCGCAGCCAGAATCGGTTCGAGCAGCGGCCGGCGGGCCGGCACGTCGGCCGCCAGCACGGCCCGCCAGTCCAGCGGTTGGAGACGCACTGTGGCCGTGGCCGAACCGGTGACGGTGGAATCGATGACGGCAGAGTCGTCGATGATCGAGTCGAACGGCATGGATCCTCCTTCGGCCCCGGGCTTGCACGGGGCAGCAAAATGGCGTGCGCACCCGCGCGCCCAAATCGCAACAGGCGCCGGGCATCGGTCAGACGATGTGCGGAAATGCGGAGAAAAGCTTCGGTGCGAACGGGGCGACGCCGAAAACCGGTTCGCCGCGGACGCAATGATCCGGCGACGACTCAACCCCAGGCGGCAGGGCCCGTCAAGGCACTTTCTTTAGTGTGTCGTTCGCGGGAAACAGCGCGACAACGACAGGCAATCGTGAAACTTCGAATCATCGAGAAACCGCGAGGACTTGCCTCAAATCAAGTCACCGACACGCCGGGGACGCAGGTTCGACTGCAAAGGTGCGAAAAGACCAACGAACGATCATCGACATAGGCGGCGCAACCGGGTGCGGCGCCACGAGTGACCGCGACGAACGTGGCGGTTCGATTCCGCCTTAGCCGCCCGCGGCAGGAAACGTGGCGGCCGGGCCCGGCCCGAGCCCGCGCGAAATAAACGGCAACGTCCGGGCGTTGTCGTGCGTAAATAGCCGGTAGATGGCCACGAAAGGAGTCCACGCCATGCTGCGACGCCCGACCGTTCCCGCGCTGGCAGCGTGGCTGGCGTTCGCCGCGTGGGCGGCCGCACCCAGCCTTGCCCAGCAATCGCCGCCGGCCACCCCGCCGCAGGAACGTGCGCCGCAGGAACGCGCAGGCGAGCTTGCCCGCGAAGCGATCGAAAAGCTGATGCAGGCGCTGGCGCTCGTGATCGAGAACCTGCCGCAATACGCGATGCCGGAGATCAACGAGCGTGGCGACATCATCATCCGCCGGCTGAACCCGCCGCCGCGCGTGGAGCGCGAGCGCGAACCCGCGCCCGAAAACCCGGACGAGACGCGGACCTAGACCTCGTCGAGACAAGGGGGATCATCACCGCCCACGGAAAATGTCGGCGACCGGCGCGCGTGCCAAGTGCCCCCGCGCGCGTCGAACGATCCCTAAGCGCCTGCGACATCGTGAGGCTTCAGCCGGGGGTGCGTTCTCGCGTATACCCAAGAGCCGTCGCGGCACCCGCGACACCCGTGCCAACGACGACATTCCATTCCAAGGACAGACGAACATGCGCTTCGCCATCCCCATCGCCATGATCATCGCGCTCGCGCTGTCGCCGGCGCGGGCGCAGAGTCCGTCGATCGAAATCGAGGGGGCGTGGGCGCGCGCCACGATCGGACAGTCGAAGACGAGTGCCGCGTATATGCGCATCACCAACCGGGGCACCGCGCCCGACCGGCTGGTCGGCGCCGCCTCGGCCGTCGCCGACAAGACGGAGCTGCACACGACGATACGCGACGGCGACATCCTGAAGATGCGCGAGGTCGACCACATCGAGATCAAGCCGGGCGAGTCGGTCGAGCTGCGGCCGGGCGGCCTGCACGTCATGCTGACCGGTCTTCGTCAGCCGCTGAAGGCGGGCGAGCACGTGACACTCACGCTGCACTTCGAGGGCGCCGGCGCGATCGAGACCACCGCCGAGATCCGTGCATCCGGCAGTCACGGTGCGCACGGCGACCACGGTCATCGCGGGCACTGATACGCATGTCGGCCACCACCCGCGGCCGTACGCGGCAGCGGCGGAACACGACCCGGGCGGCGCCGTTCTACCGGAAGGCGTTACACCGAGGGTATGCAATGCCGCCGACCGTTCTCGTCGTCGAAGACGAAGGCCTCGTGCGTCTCGAGCTGGTCGCGCTGGTCGATGCGGCCGGCCTCGAGCTTGCCGGCGCGACCGGCTCGGCCACGGAGGCGATACGCCTCGGCGACGAGCGGCACCCGGACGTCGCGGTGCTCGACATCAACCTTGCCGGACACTGGGAAAGGCTCGACATCGCACGCCACCTGCAGGCGCGTTTCGGCACACGCATCATCCTCGTGTCGGGGTTCGGCGGGGCCGAGCTTTCACGACGGATCGAGGCGCTTCGGCCGCATGCGGTGATCCACAAGCCGTTCAGCGGGGCCGAACTGGTGCAGGAGATGCGGCGGGCCGCCGCCGTGCCGTAAGGCGCGCGGCCGGTCTTCGTACCGACGCAAGGGCGCACAGCGATCCCGCGCGAAACCGGTACCGGGCCCCGATCGGCGCGCCACGCACGATGTCCGCCGGCCCAACAGCGAAGCACGGCGATGGACCGTTTCATCATTCGTCCGGGGCGCTGGTACGCGTGGCACATGTTCCCCGGCTCCACCGACGCGCCGCACATCACGCCGATCCGCGTCGACGGTGTCGCACAGGTCGACCGCGGCCGGATCCTGCGCCTGAAGTTCTGGAGCTTCGACGACCTGAACGAGGCGCGCGACCTCGCGATCGAGCTGCGGGTGCATCTGTGCACGGCGACGCATCTCGCCGCCGTACCGGTCGGCGTCATGGACCGGACCGTGGTCGTCTGCGACATCAGCTTTCGCTGGATCGAGGAGTTCCGCCTGCGGCTGCTCGCGCAGAACCCGCGCCATTCGGACGAGAACGTGCAGGCCTATCTGCAGCGGATCAGCGGCGCCGTGCTCGCCTCCGGCGAGGCGTGAACGCGCCGCCGGGGCGCGATGCGAGAAGAAGACGAAAGAAAAGAAGAGACAGGGAGGGAACGCATGCGCAAGGCCATCAGCTTCAGGACGGAAGACGGCGTGACGCTTCGCGGCTGGCACTACGTGCCCGACCAGCGGTCGGAACGCGTGCCCGCGATCGTCATGGCCCACGGCTTCTCCGCCGTGAAGGAGATGTATCTCGACAGCTTCGCCGACGTGTTCGCCACCGCCGGCCTGTCGGCGATCGTGTTCGACAACCGCAATTTCGGCGAAAGCGACGGCGCGCCGCGCCAGGAGATCGATCCCTGGCAGCAGATTCGCGACTACCGGGACGCGATCACCTTCGCCGCGACGCTGGCCGAGATCGATGCCGACCGGATCGGCATCTGGGGGACGAGTTACAGCGGCGGGCACGTCCTCGTGCTCGGCGCGGTGGACCGCCGCGTCAAATGCGTCGTGTCGCAGGTGCCGCTCGTCAGCGGCCACGACAATGCGCGCCGACTGATCCGCGCGGACCTGTGGTCGGCGGTCCAGCGCATGTTCGAGCAGGACCGGCGCGACCGGTATGCGGGAAAGCCGCCCGCGACGATACCGGTCGTCGCGGAAGATCCGTCCGCGCCGGCCGCACTTCCCACGTCGGATTCCTGGCAATGGTTCACGACGACGGGTCGGACGCGCGCGCCGTCGTGGCGAAACGAAGTGACGCTACGCTCGATCGAGATGTTCACGGAATACGAGCCGGGCGCCTACATACGCTTCGTCAGCCCGACCCCGCTTCTCATGATCGTGGCGCTCAAGGATCATCTGACCGTCGCGGACGAAGCGCTCGCCGCCCATGCGCGCGCACTCGAGCCGAAGCGACTCGTCATGCTTTCCGGCGGTCATTTCGACGCCTACGTGGACGACTTCGACATCGCCACCGGCGCGGCCCGGGACTGGTTCGTCCAACACCTGATGTAGATGCCGAGGATACGCGCCGGGCGGCGCCCCCTTGCCCCGCCCATGACGGGGCAAAGGCGTGCCAAGCCCGGCGCGCGGCATCCGGATCAGGCGCTCTTCAGCAGGCCACGGAGCACGTAGGGCAGGATGCCGCCGTGGCGGTAGTACTCGACCTCGTCCACCGTATCGATGCGGCACCTGAGCGGCACGGTCTCGGACGTGCCGTTCGCGCGCTTGATCGTGAGCGTCACGGTCATGCGCGGCTTGAGGCCGTCGGCCACGCCGACGATGTCGAACAGCTCGGTGCCGTCGAGCCCCAGCGTCTTGCGGTCGACGCCTTCGGGGAACTGCAGCGGCAGCACGCCCATGCCGACCAAGTTCGAACGGTGGATGCGCTCGAAGCTTTCGGCGATCACGGCCTTGACGCCCAGGAGCAGCGTACCCTTCGCCGCCCAGTCGCGTGAGGACCCGGTCCCGTACTCCTTGCCGGCGATGACGACGAGCGGGACGCCGGCATTCTTGTAGCGGACCGCCGCGTCGTAGATCGACATCAGCGTGCCGTCCGGCATGTAGCGCGTGACGCCGCCGGTGGTGCCCGGCGCCATCTCGTTGCGGAGCCGGATGTTGGCGAAGGTGCCGCGCATCATGACCTCGTGATTGCCGCGGCGCGCGCCGTAGGAGTTGAAGTCGACGGGACGGACCTGATGCTCGATCAGGTAGATACCGGCCGGCCCGTCCTTCTTGATCGAGCCCGCGGGCGAGATGTGGTCGGTCGTGATGCTGTCGCCCAGGATCGCGAGCGGCCGCGCCCCCATGATGTCGGTGAGACGCCCCGGCTCGCGTGGCATGTTCTCGAAATAGGGCGGCCGCCGCACGTAGGTGCTGCCCGGCTGCCAGTTATAGGTGAGGCCGGTGCCGGCCCCCATCTTCTGCCAGTGCTCGTCGCCCCGGGTGACGTTGGCGTAGCGCTGGCGGAACATCTCCGGCGTGAGCGCGCGGGCGATCGTCTCGTTGATCTCCTGGTTCGACGGCCAGATGTCGCGGAGATAGACCGGCTTGCCGTCGCTGCCCTCGCCGATCGGCTCGGTCGTCAGGTCCTTGAGCATGGTGCCGGCGAGCGCATAGGCGACGACGAGCGGCGGCGAGGCGAGGTAGTTCGCCTTGACCTGCGGATGGATGCGGCCCTCGAAGTTGCGGTTGCCGGACAGCACCGCGGCCACCGTGAGGTCGCCTGAGTCGATCGCCTCGGCGATCGGCTCGGGCAGCGGACCCGAGTTGCCGATGCAGGTCGTGCAGCCGTAGCCGACGACATTGAAGCCGAGCGCATCCAGGTCCTCCTGGAGGCCGGCCGCCTTGAGATAGTCGCTCACGACCTGCGAGCCCGGCGCGAGCGAGGTCTTCACCCACGGCTTGGTCTTGAGCCCCTTGCGACGCGCATTGCGCGCGAGCAGGCCGGCGGCGATCAGCACCGACGGATTCGAGGTGTTGGTGCACGAGGTGATGGCGGCGATGACGACGTCGCCGTGCCGGAGCTCGTAGTCCGTGCCCGAAACCTTCACTGGCCCGGTCGCCGCCTTGGGGCCGGCGAGCTCGGGCAGCACCTTCTCGAGGCCGGCCTTCGCGGCCGACAGCGCCACGCGGTCCTGCGGCCGGCGCGGACCCGCGAGCGAGGGCTCCACCGTGCCCATGTCGAGCTCGATCGTATCGGTGAAGACCGGATCGGGCGTGCTCGCGTCGCGCCACATGCCCTGGGCCTTGGCATAGGCCTCGACGAGCGCGACGCGGGCCGGATCGCGGCCGGTGAAGGCGAGATAGCGCAGCGTCTCCTGGTCGATCGGGAAGAAGCCGCAGGTGGCGCCGTATTCGGGCGCCATGTTGGCGATGGTCGCGCGGTCGGCGAGCGGCAGCACGTCGAGCCCGGGACCGAAGAACTCCACGAATTTGCCGACCACGCCCTTCTTGCGCAGCATCTGCGTGACGGTGAGGACGAGGTCGGTCGCGGTGACGCCCTCGCGCAACTTGCCGTACAGCTTGAAGCCGATGACCTCGGGGATCAGCATCGACACGGGCTGGCCGAGCATCGCGGCCTCGGCCTCGATGCCGCCCACGCCCCAGCCGAGCACGCCGAGGCCGTTGACCATCGTGGTGTGGCTGTCGGTTCCGACCAGCGTGTCGGGATAGGCGAAAGTGACGCCGTCGATCTCGTCGGTCCAGACGGTCTGGGCGAGGTATTCGAGGTTGACCTGGTGGCAGATGCCGGTGCCCGGCGGCACGACGCGGAAATTATTGAACGCCGCCTGGCCCCAGCGCAGGAAGGCATAGCGCTCGCCGTTGCGCTGGTATTCGAGCTCGACGTTCTTCTTGAACGCATCGCTCGAGCCGAAGAAATCGACCTGCACCGAGTGGTCGATGACGAGATCGACCGGCGAGAGCGGATTGATCTTGCGCGGATCGCCGCCCATTTCCGCCATGGCGTCGCGCATCGCCGCCAGGTCGACGACGGCGGGCACGCCCGTGAAGTCCTGCATCAGCACGCGCGCGGGGCGATAGGCGATCTCGCGCTCCGACGTGCGCTGCTCGACCCACGCCGCCATCGCCTTCACGTCGTCGGTCGTGACCGTGCGGCCGTCCTCGTAGCGCAGCAGGTTCTCGAGCAGGACCTTGAGGGAGACCGGCAGGCGCTCGATGCCCGAAAGCCCAGCCTGCTTCGCGGCGTCGAGGCTGAAATACTCGTAGGAACGGTCGCCGACCTTGAGGGTGCGGCGGGTTTTCAGACTGTCACGGCCGATGACGGGCACGGGGACTTCTCCTGTTCGGAAAATACGCAGAAGGGACCGGATGACCGATCAACGCGGCCGTTGGCTTACACGGTCCCGCCCCGATTTTGAAGGGCCCTTGTTCGGGCAGTCGCCCGGGCGGTGACGCGGGGCGCCTACCCAGGCCGTTCGCGCGGCGGGGCCGCCCCCTGTTCACGCTACGATTTATTCACGCCACGATCAGCTCGAGCCCCGCATCCGTGAGCGCCCGGCGCAGCGCGGCCGGCGGCGGCGCATCCGTGACCAGCACATGAACGGCCGAGGGCGGTGCCACGCGGACGACCGCCGAACGCTCAAACTTCGAGGCATCCGCGACCGCGACGACGCGGCGCGCATTGGCGATGGCCGCCTGTTTGACGGCCACTTTCTGCATATCGAAATCCATCAGCGCCCCGTCGTCGTCGAAGCCGGACAAGCCGATCACGGCGCAGTCGAACTTGAAAGGGCCGAGATTGGCGATGGCGGTATCGCCGACCAGGGACCCGTCGGCGCCCCGCACCAGCCCGCCGACGACGAAGACCTGATGGGCGTCGGCGCCGGCCAGGATGGCGGCGGCGTTAAGGCTGGCGGTGAAGATATGGAGCCCGCGCCGGAACCGCAGGGCGCGCGCGACCGCCTCGACCGTCGTTCCGACGTCGAGGAAGACCGAGGCACCGTCGGGGATGAGCCGCGCCGTCGCGTCGCCGATGCGGTGCTTGGCATCGGCGGCGAGGCCCCGCTTCTGCGCGTAGCCGAGCCGGACGGTGTTCTCCGGCATGCCGGCCCCGCCATGAAACCGCTGGAGGAGCTGGGCCTCCTGAAGCCGGATGAGGTCGCGGCGCACCGTCTGGGTCGAGACGTCAAACTGCCGGGCGAGCGCCTCGATCGTCGCAAACCCCTTGGCCTGTACGATCTTCAGGATGTCCGCCTGCCGCGGGGTCAGCCGCGGCTGCGCCCCCTTCGATTCCGCCATTGCGCGCCGCCTTCTCCCGTCCGCGCTTCGTCCAGAGCCGCGGCCGGACCGGCCGCGGGCGAAGGTGATGTAATATATCTTACATGTTCTGTTGCTAAAACGACAACTCCGCCTGTACGATATCCAACGGCAAGGCGAGAGCGGGATGCGGCCGGCCGGGGGTTGCCAGATCCGAGGCCGGGCGTCCAGGCGTCGTCGGAGCCGACCGAATCTGGCAGGGCATGCCGATGGTCACCGCGCTTTACCTCATCTACCTGTTCCTCCCGATGGCCCTGCTCGTCGCCGGCTCGTTCGGCGATGCCTGGTTCAACACGCTGCTGCCGACCGGCACGACGACACGGTGGTACGTCGCCGTCTACGAGGATCCGAGCTTCCGCCGCGCGTTCTGGATCAGCCTGCAGGTGGCCGCGGCGACATGCGTGGTCGGAGCCGTGATCGGCCTGCCGCTCGCCTATGCGATCTATCGCGCAGCCTCGCGCGGCGTGCGCGCCGCGGCGCGCATTCTTTATCTGCTGCCGATCGCCGTGCCGCCCTTGGTGCTCGCCTTCGGCTTCGTGCTGGTGTTCTCGAGCGACACGCTGCCCTATCTCGGCAGCCTGTGGGTCCTGATCGGCGGCCATGTCGTGCTGACCCTGCCCTATCTTCTGCAGACCCTGGTCGGCGACATGCGGCATCTGCGCCTTGCCGAACTGGAGGCGGCGGCCGAATCGCTCGGCGGCGGCTTCGCGTCCCGCTTCTTCGACATCGTCCTGCCGGCGCTGCGCCACAGCCTCGCCTCGGGCCTGATCATGGTCGCCGCGCTGTCGATCGGCGAATTCCAGCTCTCGAATCTCGTGGCCGGGTTCCTGACGCGGCCCTATCCCGTCGTCCTCCTGCAGGCGTTCTATGGCGCAACCGGCTTCGCCTGCGCGGCGACGGTGATCCTGCTGGTGCTCGCGCTGCTCGCGTCCCTCGGCGGCGCGGCGACGGCGCAGGCCGGACAGCGCAGAATGGGAGCGGCGGCATGAGCACGAAAGCCGCGGTCGCGGTCGAAAACGTCAGCTTCACCTATCCGGGGACGCAGGCCGGCGTGCGCGACATTACGCTCGCGATCGAGCCGGGCGAGCTGGTCGCGGTGATCGGCGCCAGCGGATGCGGCAAGTCGACGCTGCTCAAGCTCATCGCCGGATTCCTCGCGCCCGACTCGGGGCGCATCTTCATCGGTGGACGCGACATGGCGAACACGCCGCCGCGCGCGCGCGACCTCGGCATCGTCTTCCAGTCCTACGCGTTGTTCCCGCACATGACCGCGTGGGAGAACGTCGCCTATCCGCTCAAGGTGCGCGGCGTGGCGGCCGCCGAGCGGCGCGAGCGCGCCCGCAAGGCGCTCGAACTCGTCGGCCTCGGCGTCTTCGCCGAGCGCCGGCCGGGCGCCATGTCGGGCGGCCAGCAGCAGCGCGTGGCGCTTGCCCGCGCGCTCGTGTTCCAGCCGCGCGCGCTGCTGCTCGACGAGCCGCTCTCCGCCCTCGACGCCGCCATGCGCCTCGAGATGCGCGACGAGATCCGCCGCCTGCAGCAGGCGCACGGCATCGCCGCCCTGCACATCACCCATGATCAGGAAGAGGCGCTGTCGATGGCCGACCGCGTCGCCGTGATGCGGGCCGGCCGCATCGAGCAGATCGACACGCCGCGCGCGATCTACGAGCGGCCGGCGACGCGCGAGATCGCCGCCTTCGTCGGCCATGCCAACCTGTGGCCGGGCGTCATCGACGGCCCCCAGAGCGTGACGACGCCGGTCGGCCGTTTCGTGACGAGGCCCCACGGGCTTGGCGCGAACACCACCGTCACCGTGCTGGTGCGCCCGGAGCGCGTGCGCCCCGGGCCCGCGCCCGACGGCGTCAACACCTTCGCCGGCACGCTCGCCCGCGACCGCTTCCTCGGCGCGCTGCGCCGCTTCGACATGGCGGTGCCGGGCGGGACGATCACGGGCGAAACCGGCGAGGCCGGCGCCATCGACCAGGTCCACGTCCGGCCGGAGCACGTGCAGCTCCTGCCGGGTGATTCCCCCAACGACGATCAAAAAACCTGAGAGGAGGATCCCATGAGACTGCGCACCATCGCCGCCGCGCTCGCGCTGCTCGTGCCCGCGTGGGCGGCGTCGGCCCAGACCGTCCTGGATTCGCCGGAGCTCTATCCCGGCGAGAAGGCCCTGTACGAAGCGGCCAGCAAGGAAGGCATGGTCGTCTCGTTCGACACCGGGCCGACATGGGCGAACTGGGCGGCGCAATTCGCCGCCTTCAAGAAGCGCTATCCGGGCGTGGAGATCGTCTACAACGACCTCGGCTCCGCGGCCACCGTGGTCGCGCTCGAGAAGGCGCGGAACCGGCCGCAGGCGGACACCGCCTACTACTTCGCGGCGTCGGCGGTCGATGCCTCGAACAAGGGACTCGTCGCGCCCTTCAAGCCCATCCAGTTCGAGAAGCTGCCGGAGGTGTTCCGCCATCCCGAGGGCGAATGGTTCACGATCCACTCGCTCACCATCGCCTTCGTGGTGAACACGAAGCTGGTCAAGAACGTGCCGCAATCCTGGGCCGATCTGCTGAAGCCCGAGTACAAGAACTCGATCGTCTATCTGGATCCGCGCTCGACGGGCGTGGGACAGGTGCTGACCTTCGCCGCCAACTTCGCCGCCGGCGGCGACATGAACAACGTGCAGCCGGGAATCGAATATCTCGGCAAGCTGCACAAGGCCGGCAACGTGCTGCGCGTGGTCGGCACCACGCCCTATGCGCAGTTCGTGAAGGGCGAGATTCCGATCTGGATCTCCTACGAGAACGACGGGCTGAAGGCGAAGTACACCGACGGCCTGGGCGATGCGGTCGCCGTCGTCATTCCCAAGGAGGCTTCGGCCGCAGCGCCCTATGCGATCAGCCTGGTGAAGAACGGGCCCAACCCGAACGCGGGCAAGCTGTGGCTCAACTTCATCATGAGCGAGGTGGGCCAGGGCATCTTCGCCCAGGGCTTCGTGCGGCCGGCGGTGCCGGACACGAAGCTTCCCGCCGACGTCGCCGACAAGCTGCCGCCCGCCCCGCAGGTGCGTCCGCTCGACGTGCAGGCGGCGGCCGCCAAGAAGGCGGAGATCGACGCCGGCTGGGCCAAGGTCGCCGTCGGCAACTGACGCCATGACGATGACGGCCAGCAGCACGGCGGGACGCATCGCACCGCGCAAGGCGGCGCGTCCGTTCGGCCTGCGCCCGGGAACGCTGATCCTGCTCGCAGCGCCCGGCATGCTGCTGCTGGCCTTCTTCTTCCTGCTGCCGCTCGCGGCGGTATCGGTCGATGCGTTCGCCGAGGGCGGCCGCGCCTTTCAGCGCGTGTTCGGGAACCCGCTGTTCTGGCAGGGCCTCGCCGGCAGCACCGTCCTGACCCTCGTCGCCGCGACATTCTCGCTTCTCGTCGGCTTCGCCGTCGCGCTGCATCTCTCGCGCCTGTCGGCGCGCACGCGCGGCGTGCTCGTCTTCCTGATCGCGCTTCCCCTCACGTTCTCCGGCCTCATCGTCGCCTACGGCTTCATCCTCACCTATGGCCGCGCCGGATTCGTGACCCAGATTCTCGCGGTCGTCGGCGTCGATCCGGTCGCGTTCTCCGGCATCCTGTTCAGTCCGATCGGCCTCGCCTTCGCCTCGTCGTACTACCTGATTCCGCGCGTCGTCATGCTTCTGCTTCCGGTTCTGCTCAATTTCGACCGCGCTCAGATCGCAGCCGCCGAGTCCCTCGGCGCCACGCGGATCCGTGCCATTTTCGACGTCCTCGTGCCCCAGGTCCTGCCCACCGCCGTCACCGCCTTCTGCCTGATCGCGGCGGTCGTGTTCGGCGCCTACGGCACGGCGCTGGCGCTGGTCGGCACGCAGCTCAACATCCTGCCGCTGCAGCTCTACAGCCTGATTTCGGAGACGGGGTCGGATTTCCCGGCCGCGGCGGCGCTCTCGCTCGTGCTCACGGCGATCTGTTCCTGCATCATGGCGGTCGGCGAAATCGCGGCCGCGCGCGCCGAGGACAGCCATGCTCACGCTTGACGCAACGGCCGGCGTGCTGTGCGATGCCGAGGGCCGGCGCTTCGATCCCGGCCTGCGCACGTGGCGGCCGCACGGCGGTGCGGCGCGGGGCGAACCCGTCAGCCTGCGCGCGGCCGTGCGCTGGCTCCAACGCGACAGCGGGCATCCCGTCAAGGCGCCGGTCGGCGTCATCGGCCCGCGCGAGGCGAGCCCGGCGCAGTGCGCGGCGGCCGAGGAGATCGGCGCTGCGCTCGCCGAAATGGATGTCGCGGTACTGTGCGGCGGCCGCCAGGGCGTGATGGAGGCGGTGTGCCGGGGTGCCGCCTCGCGCGGCGGCGTCGCCATCGGCCTGCTGCCCGAAGCCGATACGTCCGGCGCCAACGCCTACGTGACCATCGCGATCGCGACCGGCATCGGCGAGGCGCGCAATGCGCTCATCGCGCGGGCGGCCTTCTGTCTCGTGGCGGTCGGTAATTCCTACGGCACGCTGTCGGAAGTGGCGCTCGGCCTGCAGTTCGGCAAACGCGTCTTCGGCCTCGAGGGGGCGGCAACGGTGGACGGCGTGCGCCACTGCGAGTCCCCGCAGGCGGCCGCGGACGCGGTGGCGCGGCTTCTTCTCAATCTCGCCGATTGAGTCCGCGCCGCTCCCCCGGGCGGCTCCATCGGCTCAGGCCGACGGCTTGTGCGGGAACTCCAGGGTGAACACGGTGCCGGCGTCGGACTCGAAGCGGTACCGGCCATCGAGCCGTTCGACCAGCCCCTCGATGAGCATCATGCCGATCGACCCCTGACGCACGGCCCAGTCCGGCGGCAAGCCGACGCCGTCGTCGCGTACGGTCACGATGATGCGGCGGTCGATCGCGACGAGCCGGATGAAGATGTTGCCGCGGCGCTCGCCCGGAAACGCGTGCTTGTAGGCATTCGCGATCACCTCGGTCAGGATCAGACCGAGCGGCATCGCCGTATCGACGTCGAACGCGATCCGCGGCACGTCGAGATAGCTGGCGACGCGCCCCCCGATCGAGAAGGTGCCGGCGAGGTCCGAGATCAGCATCTGCAGATAGGTCGAGAAGTCGACGTGCGACAGGCTCTCGGAGCTGTAGAGAAGATCGTGGACACGCCCCATCGCGCGGATGCGCGCGATGCTGTCCTGGAAGTGCCCGAGCTGCTCGGGCGCCGCCGCGCGCCCCTGAAGGTTGAGCAGGCTGCTGACGACCTGGAGGTTGTTCTTGACGCGATGATGGACCTCGCGCAGCAGCGTCTCGCGCTGCGCGAGCAGCGTGCGCACCTTGGTGATGTCGAACGTGACACCCTTGGCGCTGATCGCGCGCCCGTCGGCCCCGAGCGTGACGCGCCCGCGGTCGACCAGCCAACGATAGACACCGTCCGACCCGAGGAAGCGGAACTCGACCTCGACGTCGCCACCGCGCTCCAGCGCCGCTGCGATCGTGTTGACGTAGTGCTCGCGGTCGGCCGGATGGAGACGATCGCAGAACCAGGTGTGGCTCGGCTCCATGTTCGAGGAATCGACGCACAGGACCTCCTCGGCGTTCGGCGAACGGTAGACCCTGCCGGTGACGGGGTAGTACTCCCACGAATAGGCGTGCGACGCCTCGAGCGCGAAACGCAGCCGCTCCTCGCTTTCGCGCGCCGCCGCCTCGGCCGCCTTCAGGTCGGAGATATCGAAGATGACCCCATCCCAGACCGTATCGCCGTTGTCGGCGCGGAACGGCCGAGCCGAGACGTAGACCCAGCGGATGACGCCGGGCTTGGGCGATATGACGCGGAGCTCGAGCCGGACCGGCAGCAACCGCTGCGCCGATTCCTCGAGCGCGGCGCACCATCGCGGCTGGTCGTCGGGATGGATCAGCGGCAGCATCCGCGGTTGGCCGCACGCGTCCTGCGGCGTCGTGGATGGCGCGATCAGTTCGCGCGCAGCACCATCCAACAGCGGAAAGTAGACGGTGCCGTCGGGCCGCTCCACGCGCCGGAACACGAGCCCCGGGAAATTGTCGGCGATGTTGAGAACGAGCTGATCCACCTCGTGACGGATCGAGAGCTGCTCCTCGCGGCGCCGGCGCATCAGGTCGCGGCCGACGAGGACTGCAAGCCCGCCGGCGACGGCCACGCTCGCGACGATGCCGACGAAGCTGATCAACAGCGTGCGATGCCACGGGCCGTCGACATCGTCGGCCGGAATGCCCAGGACGACGTTCCATCCCGTGAGCGCCGACCGCGCATAGGCGGTGTAGACATCGAACTGGTCGTCCGGCGCCCTCTTGCGCAGGAAGCCGGTCGGCGCGCGGGCGATCTCGTCACGCAGCGCTGGCTTGAGGCGGTTGCCAACAAGGCGCGCCGCACTGCTCGTGCCCGCGACGACGAGGCCGTCAGCATCGCTCAACGACGCCAGCCGGTCCGTCCCGCCGACCTGCGCGGCCAACAGAACCTGCATGGCATCCGGCTGCAGCACGGCGCCGACGACGCGCGTGGTCGGTCGGCGCACGACGGGAACGAGAATTGCGACGCCGACATCGGCGACGTCAGGCCCGCGCCCCGTCAGGGTCGCGATCGCGAACGGCCGGTGCCCCTCGCCGAGCGCGCGTACCGTCGCCGGCTCGCCGATGTCGGAGAGCGGCGTGCCGGGCGCATATCGCGTGTCGAGAAGCGGCCGCCCGGTTTCGGCATCATGGACGACGAGCGACTGCCATGCCGGATGGGCCGCCACGATGCGCTGCAGTTCGGCAAACAACGCGTCGAGATCCGGCCGGTCGAACGCGGCATTCGTGGCCACGATCCGAAGGGCATCGAGGTGCCCCTGCATCTGCCGGTCGATGCCTTCGACGGCCATGCGGGCCGTCGTCTTCAGCCGCTCGACCGTGGCCTCGCGCGTATGCTGGCCCATCATCACGAGCAGCACGATGCCGCAGATCAGGAGCGGCAAAAGCACCGCGAGGACGAGACGGACCAGCGCCGGCCGGAACGAGGCCGAACCTGCCGTCGCCGACCATGAAGCCGCACCATGCGTCGGTCTGGTGCGGCCTGGCTCATGAGTCCCACCGATCATGAGCATGTCCCCCGCCCGAAGCCGCGAGGTAAGATCATACCTCGAATGGAAAATCAGGTACCCTCAAAAGACATCGATCACGCGCTTTGCGGGCGGCAACGCCCCCAAGTCATTGAAACAAGCGGAGGATTTCTTGCGTGCCGCGCCGGATCCGGCCTCGCGGCCCCGCGTCACGCCCAGGCGCCGGGGTCGCGCACGACGACGGCGAATCGGTCGGCGAGTGCCGCGAGCGTGGCGCGGTGGACCGCATCGGCCGGCTGCACACCGCCCAAGGGATCGGGCAGATCGCGCGTCGCCGTGGCGTCGGCGACGACGGTGGTGCGATAACCGAGATCGAGCGCCGCACGCACCGTCGCGCTCACGCACACATGGGTCATGAAGCCGACGACGACGAGCTCCTTGCGGCCGGTCGCCTGGATCGCGTCGTGCAGCGTCGTGCCCGCGAAGGCGTTGGGCAGTCCCTTGGGCACGACCGTCTCGCCCGCCACCGGCGTCAGCTCGGGCACGATCTTGGATTTCCGCCCGTCCGGATCGAACAGCGCACCGCCCGGCCGACCATGATGCACGACGTGGAAGACGGGCGCGCCCGCGCGCCGGGCGCGGTCGAGCACGCGCGCCGCCTCGGCGAGCGCCGGGCGGATGCCCGGCAGGGGCAGGCCACCGTCGACGTATTCTATCTGCGCGTCGATGATGACGAGCGCCGCGCGCTCCCAGGCGCTCGGCTCGCGCGGTGCCCCTGCCATCTCGAGAAGGGTTTTCGGGCCGGCCATGGACGATGCTCCGCGACGTTGGTTCCGCCCGCCAAGCTATCGTTCCGCCGATCCGGCGTAAACGGCCCGCCTTGCGCGTGCTGCGCCGCGAGGAACACGGCGGACGTTGAAACGAGCGGGAATCAGGGGTGGGGGCCACGTATCGAGCAGAAATTTCGGCGCACATGTCACACCGGGCGGGTCCCGTCTCGTCATGGTGCCGGAACCAATGACAAAGGAAACGGAACCATGACTGCCAGACTCGACCCCTTCGCCGCGGCCCCTTCGCTCATGAAGGTCTGGTCCGGCGCAACGGCCGTCATCAATTCGAGCCTCGAGCCGACGCTCACCAAGCTCGTTGAGATCCGTGCTTCGCAGATCAACGGCTGCGCCAACTGCATCAACATGCATGTGGCGGAAGCGCGCGCGATGGGCGAAACCGAACAGCGGATCTATCTGCTGTCGGCCTGGCGCGAAGCGCCCTGCTATTCCGACCGCGAACGTGCCGCGCTCGGCTGGACCGAGGCGCTGACGCGGCTGTCGGAAGGACCTGCAATCGAAAGCGCCTATGAAGCCCTGAAGGCGCAGTTCACGGCGGAGGAGCAGGTGAAGCTCACCTTGACGATCAACATCATCAACGGGTGGAACCGCATCGCGGTCGGCTTCCGCGTATGGCACAAACCGGCGGCCGCCACCGCGGCCGAAGCGGCCGCCTGATGACCGACATCGGACGCGAGGACGCAGCGGCGCGTTTCGACCCGCTGCGTCCGCAGCTCGTGCGCATCGCCTATCGCATGCTCGGCTCCGTGGCCGATGCCGAGGACGTGGTGCAGGAGGCCTTCATCCGCTGGATGAGGACCGACCGCAGCGCGGTGCGCGAACCCGAGGCGTTCCTGCGCCGCACGGTCGCCCGGCTCTGCCTCGATCAGCTCAAATCGGCGCGGCGCCGGCGCGAGACGTATGTCGGTCCGTGGCTGCCAGAGCCGGTCGTGGAAGACGAAGCGGCAGACGACGTCACCCTGCCGCTGATACTCGCGCTCGAACGCCTGTCGCCGCTCGAACGCGCGGCCTTCCTGCTGCACGACGTGTTCGGGCTCGGATTCGAGGAAGTCGCCGCGACCATCCAGCGCGACGCGGCCGCCTGCCGCCAGCTCGCCGCACGCGCGCGCGTCCATGTCCGCGAGGCGCGGCCGCGCTTCCGGGTCGAGAAGCAGCGCGGTCTCGAGCTTGCCAAAGCTTTCTACATGGCGTCGCGCAGCGGCGACATGACGGCGCTCAGCACGATGCTGGCGGCCGACGTCAGTCTCCATGCCGACGGCGGCGGCAAGCGCCCGGCCGCGATGGCGCCGATCATCGGCTTCGATGCCGTCATGAAGATGCATGCGTATCTGGCGGCGCAGTTCCGGGCGAACGGCTCGAAGCTTCTTCGTGTCGGCTTCGTCAACGGACTGCCCGGCTTCATCACGCGCGAAGCGGACGGCGAGCTCCAGACGACCGCACTCGACATCGAGGACGGAAAGATCGCCGCGATCTATGTGGTGCGAAATCCCGACAAGCTGAAGCACCTGCACTAGCCGATCGCGGAGACCCGTGCTCAAGCGGCACGGTTGCCACCCAGCGGGTACGCGCGTACCGCGACCGCGGTCGGGCTGTACTCGGACTGCACGTCATCGAACCGGATCCGGTCGCCTTTCGAGGAACGCACGCCGCATGGATTCCGACGGCGAAGCCCGGCGACGATCCGATCGGAACCGGCGATCACGCCGCGGCGGCTTGACCATGTTGCGATAATCGGGCTAGCTAGCCGACAGCGTACAAGGCGGGGCGTCAGAAATCCGCGGTACGCCAAGAAAATACGAACAGAGGCTTCGACAATCTGGGAGGCAACGGGTGAGCCTTCGTATGTCACCCTGCCGGACTCATGGCTGACGCCGGCGGCATCAGCCTACCGTCCGACGCGGACACGTTTCCGAAACTCCTTCTCCACAACGCCAAGGTGCGCGGGGATCGCCCCGCCATTCGCGAGAAGGATTACGGAATCTGGCAGACCTGGACGTGGGCGCAGGTCAAGGACGAGGTCCTCGCGATCGCGGCGGGCCTTGCCGCGCAAGGTGTCACACGGGGCGACAGAATCGCGATCGTCGGCGACAACCGGCCGCAGCTCTATTGGTCGATGTGCGCCGCCCAGTGCCTGGGCGCCATTCCGGTTCCGGTCTACCAGGACTCGGTCGCCGACGAGATGGCCTACGTGGTCGACCACGCCGAGGCGCGCCTCGCCATCGCCGAGGACCAGGAACAGGTGGACAAGCTGCTGTCGATCCGGGCGCGCTGCCCGCGTCTTGCGACGATCGTCTACGACGATCCGCGCGGCCTCAGGAACTATCGTGACGACTCGCTCGTCAGCCTCGCCGAGCTGACGCGCCGCGGCCGGGCGTTGCGCGACGAGCGGCCCGGCTTCGTCGAGGGTGAGATCGCGGCGGGCAGGGGCAGCGACATCTCCACCATCCTCTACACGTCGGGAACGACGGGGCAGCCGAAGGGCGTGGTGCTGTCGTTCGACAACCTGATCATCAGCGCCCGCAACGCGATCGCCTTCGACAACCTGACCGAAAAGGAGGAAGTCCTCGCCTATCTGCCAATGGCGTGGGTCGGCGATCACCTGTTCTCGTACGCCGAGTCCTACGTCGCCGGCTTCTGCGTGTCGTGCCCGGAGAGCAGCGCCACGGTGCTCAACGACCTGCGCGAGATCGGGCCGACCTTCTTCTTCGCGCCGCCACGCATCTTCGAGAACATCCTGACCACGGTGATGATCCGCATGGACGATGCCGGCGCGTTCAAGCGGTGGATGTTCCGGTACTTCATGGACGTGGCCAAGCGCGCGGGCACCAAGATCCTGGACAGGCAGCCGGTGCCGCTCGGCGAGCGGATCATCTACGCGCTGGGCGAGCTGCTGGTCTACGGCCCACTCAAGAACACGCTCGGATTCTCGCGTATCCGCCTGGGCTACACCGCCGGCGAGGCGATCGGCCCGGACATCTTCGACTTCTACCGTTCGCTCGGCATGAACCTGAAGCAGCTCTACGGCATGACCGAGACGAGCGTGAACATCTGCATGCAGCGGGACGGCCAGATCAAGGCCGACACCGTCGGCGTGCCGGCGCCGGAGGTCGAGATCAGGATCGCCGAGAACGGCGAGGTCCTGGTGCGGAGCCCCGGCGTCTTCCAGGGCTACTACAAGAACGAGGCGGCGACGCGCGAGACCCGGACGCCCGACGGCTGGGTGCACACGGGCGACGCCGGCTTCTTCGACGCCGACGGCCAGCTCAAGATCATCGACCGCGCCAGGGACGTCGGACGGCTCAACGACGGCACGCTGTTCGCGCCAAAATACATCGAGAACAAGCTGAAGTTCTTCTCGTACATCAAGGAGGCGGTCGCGTTCGGCGACGGGCGCGACTACGTCGCCGCGTTCATCAACATCGATCTGGCGGCGGTCGGCAGCTGGGCCGAGCGCAAGGGCCTGCCCTACGCCAGCTACCAGGAACTCGCCGCGAAGCCCGAGGTCTATGCGCTGATCCAGGGCTGCGTCGAGCAGGTCAACCGCGACCTCGCCGCCGACCCGAAACTGTCCGGCTCGCAGATCCGGCGCTTCCTGATCCTGCACAAGGAGCTCGACGCCGACGACGGCGAGCTGACGCGGACCCGCAAGGTCCGCCGCCGCATCATCGCCGACCGCTACGGGCCGCTGATCGAGGCGCTCTATGCCGGCGTCGACCGCGCCCACATCGAGACGAAGGTTATCTTCGAGGACGGGCGCACCGGCCTGATCAGGGCGGATCTCGCGATCCGCGAGGCCGCGCTTGCGCCGGCGCCGGCACCGCTCAGAAAGGCGAGCTGACATGACCCCAGGAGCGCCGACGGCCTTCCCCGCCCGACCGCTTTCCGGCCGCACGAGCCGGGGCGGAGCCGATCCCGCCGTCAGAGCAACGTGCGCGTCATGATCACGATGTATGTGCCCACGTCGGCGCCGGAACGCACCATCGGCGACGTGCTCCTGAAGGTCGACGACATCAGCTTGTCGTTCGGCGGCGTGAAGGCGCTGTCGAACGTATCGTTCGACATCCGCCAGGGCGAAATCCGCGCCATCATCGGCCCCAACGGCGCCGGCAAGTCATCGATGCTCAACTGCATCAACGGCTTCTATCACCCGCAGCAGGGCACGATCACGTACAAGGGCGTGGTGCGCCGGCAGATGCGGCCGCACGAGGCGGCCGCCCAGGGCATCGCGCGGACCTTCCAGAACATCGCCCTGTTCAAGGGCATGTCGACGCTCGACAACATCATGACCGGGCGTCTGCTGAAGATGAAACAGAACTTCTTCCTGCAGGCGCTGCACTGGGGACCGGCCCAGAAGGAAGAGATCGAGCACCGCGAGTTCGTCGAGCGCATCATCGACTTCCTCGAGATCCAGTCGATCCGCAAGGTCCCGGTCGGGCGCCTGCCCTACGGCCTGCAGAAGCGGGTCGAGCTGGGCCGCGCGCTCGCCGCCGAGCCGACGCTGCTGCTGCTGGACGAGCCGATGGCCGGCATGAACGTCGAGGAGAAGGAGGACATGTGCCGCTTCATCCTCGACGTGAACGAGGAGTTCGGCACGACCATCGCCCTGATCGAGCACGACATGGGCGTGGTCATGGACATCTCGGACCGCGTCGTCGTGCTCGACTACGGGCGCAAGATCGCCGACGGGACGCCCGACGAAGTCCGCAACGACCAGCGCGTCATCGACGCCTATCTCGGCGTGCAACATTGAGGATCCGGTAATCCCATGCTCAGCGTCTTCGCCCAGATCTACGAGCAACCCGGCTTCTTCGTGGAGGTCGTGCTCGGCGGGCTGATGGCCGGCGTCCTCTACGCGCTGGTGGCGCTCGGCTTCGTCCTGATCTTCAAGGCGTCCGGCGTGTTCAACTTCGCCCAGGGCGCCATGGTCCTGTTCGCCGCGCTGTCGCTGGTGCGGCTGATGGAGGTGATGCCGTTCTGGGCGGCGTTCCTCGCCTCGTGCGCGATCATGGTGGCGCTCGCCTTCGCCATCGAACGGCTGGTGCTGCGGCCCCTGGTCAACCAGGAGGGCATCGTCCTGTTCATGGCGACGCTCGGCATCGCCTTCTTCCTCGACGGGTTCGGCCAGACGATCTGGGGCAGCGAGGTCTACACGCTCGAACTGGGCGTGCCGAAGGACCCGGTGTTCATCCTCGAGTCCGTGTTCGAGGGCGGCGTGCTCGTCAACCAGCTCGACATCTTCGCCGCGGTCGTCGCCGGCGCGCTGGTCGTGGTGCTGGCCCTGTTCTTCCAGAAGACCAAGATCGGCCTGGCGCTGCGCGCGGTCGCCGACGACCATCAGGCGGCGCAGTCGATCGGCGTGCCGCTCAACTACATCTGGCTGATCGTCTGGTCGGTGGCGGGCATCGTCGCGCTCGTCGCCGGCATGGTGTGGGGCGCCAAGCTCGGCGTGCAGTTCTCGCTGGCGCTCGTCGCGCTCAAGGCGTTGCCGGTGCTGATCCTCGGCGGCTTCACCTCGGTCCCCGGCGCGATCGTCGGCGGCCTCATCATCGGCGTCGGCGAGAAGATCGCCGAGGTCTATTTCGGCTCCCAGATCGGCGGCGGCATCGAGAACTGGTTCGCGTACGTGCTGGCGCTCGTCTTCCTCTTGTTCCGCCCGCAGGGGCTGTTCGGCGAGAAGATCATCGAGCGCGTGTAGGCTCCCGCATCCCGAAAGGCCCAGCCCCATGATCTACCGCGAGACGGGACAGTTCAAAATCAGCTACGCGGCCGACCAGGCCATCTTCCCGATCCGCCAGGACCTGATCGGCATGCTGCTGATTCTGGCCGTCGCGTTCATCGGCATACCGCTGCTCGCGACCGATTACTTTTATCTTGCCATCCTGATCCCGTTCCTGATCCTCTCGCTCGCGGCGATCGGCCTCAATCTCCTGACCGGCTATTGCGGGCAGCTCTCGCTCGGCACCGGCGCGTTCATGTCGGTCGGCGCCTATGCCGCCTACAACCTCGCGATCCGCGTGCCCGACCTCAACCTGCTGGTCATCTTCCTGATGGCGGGCGGCATCGCCGCGCTGGTCGGCGTCGTGTTCGGCCTGCCGTCCTTGCGCATCAAGGGCTTCTACCTGGCGGTCGCGACGCTCGCGGCGCAGTTCTTCATCGACTGGGTGTTCCTGCGCATCAAGTGGTTCACGAACTACACGCCGTCGGGCTCGGTCTCGGCGCCAGCGCTCGACATCTTCGGCTACGTGTTCGCGACGCCGCGCCAGCACTACCTATTCGTCCTTGTGATCGTCGTGATCATGGCGCTCGTTGCCAAGAACCTGGTGCGCGGCCGGATCGGGCGCGCATGGATGGCGGTGCGCGACATGGACATCGCCGCCGAGATCATCGGCATCCCGCTGCTGCGCACCAAGCTGCTCGCCTTCGCGGTGAGTTCGTTCTACGCAGGCATTGCCGGCGCGCTGTGGGCCTTCGTCTATCTGGGATCGTGGGAACCGTACGCCTTCGGCATCGATCGCTCGTTCCAGATCCTGTTCATGATCATCATCGGCGGGCTGGGCTCGATCCTCGGCTGCTTCCTCGGCGCGTTCTTCATCTCGATCGTGCCGATCCTGCTCAACCAGGTGCCGGCGGCGCTCGGCGTGCCGATTTCGACGGCCACCGCCTCGCATCTCGAGTACATGATCTTCGGCGCCCTGATCATCTTCTTCCTGATCGTCGAGCCGCACGGCTTCGCCCGGCTGTGGCAGATCGGCAAGGAGAAGCTGCGCCTGTGGCCGTTCCCGCACTGATCCGGACGGCCGCCGCCCGCGACCCGATATCGCGTCCGGCCATGCAACTGCGCCGGTCGATTGTTCATTCGCGCCGCCGTCTGCTGAAATCGCCGGCGATGCGACGCAACGTTCGCCTGATCGTCGCCGCGGCGGCCGTGATCGCCGTGGGCGGTGCGCTGACATGGACATGGCTGCGCGGCGACGTGTCCGCCGCCGATCCGACCGATGCGGCCCAGGTTGCACGCGGCCGCGCCGTGTACGCCGCGCATTGCGCGATCTGCCACGGCGCGAACCTGGAGGGACAGCCGAACTGGCAGCGCCGCCGGCCGACGGGCGAGCTTCCCGCCCCGCCGCACGACGCATCCGGGCACACTTGGCATCACCCCGATCGCGTGCTGTTTGAGATCACCAGGAATGGACCCGGCGCCTACGCCCCGCCGGGCTATGTCAGCGCCATGCCGGCCTTCGGCGGGACGCTGTCCGACGACGAAATCTGGGCCGTCCTCGCCTTCATCAAGAGCACGTGGCCGCCGGCGATCCAGGCGCGCCAGGCCGAGATCACCGCCCGCAGCCGCTGATGCCGAACCGAAGCCAGCGCGGATGGCATCCCCCTCAGCGGCGCGTCGCGAACCAGAAGCCGAGCACCGCGAGCGTGCCGCCGGCGAAGATGGTCCACAGCACGGCGTCATACCCGCCCGAGAGCGACCAGATGAGCGCCGCCGCGAACGGGGCGAGCGCCTTGGCGCCCGTGGCCGGCACGGAAAGCGCACCGTTGATGGCGCCGTAGCCTTCGCGCCACAGGAGTTCCGGGACCGACGTGCCGCGGATGATGGTCATGATGCCGTTCGCGCCGCCATAGAGTGCCGCGAACACGAACAACGCGGCAACCGACGCCGGGAACATCACGAGGATCAGCACGGACAGGGGAAACAGCAGCGTGATGATCCGGCCCACGGTCGCCACGCGCAGCCGGCGCCCGATCAGCAGCAGGACGATCCGGCCCGCCACCTGGGCCGGACCGATGACGGCGAGCGCGCCGACGATGATCTCGGCCGGGAACTGCCGATCGGTCAGCAGCGGCACGAGATGGAAGGTGAGCGCCGAGAACGTCGCGTAATAGGCCGTGAAGCAGACGAGGAGCCCCCAGAAGACAGACGTGCGCATGGCACGGCGCAGCGGTGCATCGTCGGCCGGCGACGCCCCGGCCGCCGATGGGCGGTCCGGCGCGGCCGCTGCCGCATCACGCAGAAGAAACGCGTGAATCGGCACGCAGACGAATGCCACGATCAGCGCGAGCAGCAACAGCGCCGTGCGCCAGCCGAACTGCGCGATCAGGAACTGGGTCAGCGGAATGAACACCGTGCTGGCGAAGCCGCCGACCAGCGTCATCGCCGTTATCTTGGTCCGATAGGTTTTCGCGAAGAGACGGGTCAGCACCGTGAAGGCCGGCTCGTAGAGCGTCGCCGCCAACGCGAGCCCCAGCCCCATCCAGATCGCGTAAAAGGCGACGAGGCTCTCGACCCGAGACCATGCCGCCAGCATTGCCGCGCCGAGCGCCGAGCCGAACGTCATGAGCGCCCGCCCGCCCCGGCGGTCGATCCAGGTTCCGACCGCGAAGGCGGAAACGCCGGCCGTCAGAAGCCCGAGCGAGAGGGCGCCGTTCAGCGCGTTCCGGCTCCAGCCGAGTTCCGCCTCCATCGGCACGACGAACAGCGAAAAGCTGTAGTACAGCGCACCCCATGACACGAGCTGGGCGGCGGAAAGGGCCCAGACGAGCGTCCAGGGCCACGCCCCCGTCTCGGGCGCCGGCATCTCAACGGGCGTTCGCTCGAATGCGACGGACATGCGACTCCGGGCGCCTCAGCAGCATGTGCGCGCCGTTACCTGCACGCGCGGCCTCGCAGCCGGCGTATCGCAACAGGCAGCTGTCGCCGCGATACCATGCGGCTTCGGCTCCGAGCACACGCCGGTTTCGGGCAGCACGAGCTCGACCCGACGCGCCGCTTCGATGTCGCTGGCGAGTGCGGCGACGACGGACCGGACCTGTTCGTAGCCGGTCGCGAGCAGGAACGTCGGCGCGCGGCCATAGCTTTTCATGCCGACGATGTAGAAATCGGGCTCCGGATGTCGCAGCTGCTCGACTCCGTGGGGCGGCACCGTACCGCAACTGTGAACGTTCGGATCGATGAGCGGCCCAAGCGCCGCTGCGCTCTCGAGGGCGGGATCGAGCGCAAGACGAATTTCGCGCAGGAACGAGAAATCCGGCCGGAAGCCGGTCGCAACGACGAGCTCGTCGACCGCGACCTCATCGAGCCCCGCCCTGGTTTCGCCAATCACGTGCAGCGCCTCACCGGATCGATCGATCGCCCGGATGTGGAATGGCGCGACGACACGGACCTGACCGCTCTCCACGACCGCGCGCGTGCGCAATCCCAGCTCGCCGCGTGCCGGCAACTGATCGGCCGTGCCGCCGCCATAGACCGTGCCGACATCGTCACGGCGCAGCACCCAATGGATTTCCGTTGACGGTTCCTGCTGCCTGAGCGCGCAAAGGTCGAGCAGCGCGTTCATCGCCGAATGGCCACTGCCCACGACCATGACGCGGCGGCCGGCATAGCGCGGCCGGTCGATTCCGAGGACGTCGGGAATACCGTAAAAGACATTCGCCTGTGCCTCGACCTCGCCAGCCGCCGGCAGGCCGCCAGATCCGGCCGGGTTCGGGGTGAGATACGTCCCGGAGGCGTCGATCACGGCCCGCGCCTCGTACATGGCCCGCGTGCCGTCCGAATGTGCGACGGTGATGACGAACGGCGCCCGGTCGCGCCCGGCTGTGCGCACCTTGGCAAAGCCCCGACGCCCCACCGCGATGACGCGTGCATCGAGGAAGAGCGCGCTGCGGATCGGCGGCACGTTGGCGAGCGGCACCAGATAATCGCGGATCAGCTCTGCGCCTGTCGGGTGATGATCCGGATCAGGCGGCGTCCAGTTCGTCGACTCGAGCAGCGCCCGCGCGGCCGCATCGATGCCGTAGCGCCAGGGCGAGAACATGCGCACATGACGCCATCGACTCACCGCATGACCGACATCCGGCCCGGCCTCGAAAACGAGCGGTCGCAAGCCGCGCCGGACGAGATGGGCGGCCGCCGCCAGTCCGACCGGGCCGGCGCCGATCACCGCTACGGCAAGATCCGAATTGGACATCGTAACTTTCCAGATTACGACAAAATGAGTGACGGGTCATGCCGCGGCGCGGGATGACGCGCTCCTGCCCGCTGACGCCTCCGACCGGCTAAAGCGGGTGAGATACTGTGCCAGGTCGCGGAAGCGGCGACGGTGGATGCGGTAATAAACCCAGCGCCCGTCCTTCTCGGCGATCACGAGGCCGGCTTGGACGAGGATCTTCATGTGATGGCTCACCGCCGGCTGCGAGAGCCCGAGCATGTTCTCGATGTCACAGGCGCACACCCTGTCCTCCCGCGAACAGCACGCGGCGTCGGGGCGCATGAGAAATTCGAGGATGCGGACGCGGGCCGGATCGCCCAGCGCCTTGAATACGGAAGCGACGTCGTCCATGCCGAATCCAATAAATCGATAAACTTAAATATATCGATTTACTGACTACCATCAAGGCCATGTACCCCCATGCCCCGTTCGAGGCACCGACGTTCCTGGAAATGGCTGCGGTCCGGTCCCCAGCCAGAATCGACCTTTGGACCGGCGGGTGATTGTTGTACGCTGGCCGACAAGCCGTACGGAAAGAAACGGCTCAACAAACACGAAACAAACACAAACGACATCATGGGAGGTTTCGCATGCGTCTTTCACGCCTCAGTGCGAGTCTTGTCGGCGCGGCCATCCTGGCGCTGCCGCTGGCGGCCCCGGCCCTTGCCCAGAACGAGCAATTCGTCCCTGGACTGGTCTACCGCACCGGCCCCTACGCCCCGAACGGCATCCCGTTCGCCAACGGGCGCGCGGACTACGTGACCCTCATCAACGAACGCGACGGCGGCATCAACGGCGTGCGGCTCGTCTACGAGGAATGCGAGACCGGCTACGCCACCGACCGCGGCGTCGAGTGCTATGAGCGACTCAAGAACAAGGGGCCGACCGGCGCTTCTGGATTCTCGCCGCTGTCGACCGGCATCACCTTCGCGCTCACCGAGAAAGTGCCCGGCGACAAGATTCCGCTGCTGACGCAGGGCTACGGCCGTTCCGAATCGGTCGACGGCAGCGTGTTCCCCTGGAACTTCCCGATGCTCGGCACCTATTGGGACGCCGCCGACATCCTGGTCCAGTACGTTGCCCAGCAGGCCGGCGGCGTCGACAAGCTGAAGGGCAAGCGGATCGCGCTCGTCTATCACGACTCGCCCTACGGCAAGGAACCGATTCCCGTCCTCGAGGATCATTCGAAGAAATACGGCTTCAAGTTCGACGCGCTGCCGGTGACGCATCCCGGCGTCGAGCAGAAGTCGACGTGGCTGCAAGTCCGCCAGAGCCGGCCAGACTGGGTGTTCCTGTGGGGCTGGGGCGTGATGAACTCCACCGCCATCAAGGAGGCCGTGGCGGTCGGCTATCCGCGCAACAAGATCTATGGCGTCTGGTGGTCGGGCGCCGAGCCTGACGTGGAGCCCGCTGGCGACGGCGCCAAGGGCTACAACGCGCTCGCGCTGCATCCCTCGGGCAGCGACTTCCCGGTCCACCAGGAGGTCTTCAAGTACGTCTACGACAAGGGCAAAGGGACGGCGAACCGCGAGGACGTCGGCAAGGTCCTCTACAACCGCGGCCTGATCGACGGCATGCTGATGGTGGAGGCCATCCGCACCGCGCAGGCGAAGTTCGGCAACGGCAAGCCGATGACCGGCGAGCAGATCCGCTGGGGCTTCGAGAACCTGTCGATCTCGGCCGAGCGGCTCAAGGAACTCGGATTCGAGGGCCTCATCTCGCCCGTCAGCGTGAGCTGCAACGACCACGCCGGCGCGCACAAGGCCCGGGTCCATCAGTGGGACGGGAAGAAGTGGAACTTCGTCTCGGACTGGATCGAGGCCGACTACACGTATCTCGGCCCCAAGGTGAAGGAAGCGGCGAAGGAATACGCGACGCAAAAGAACATCACGCCGCGCGACTGCGCCAAGGAGAGCTGAGCGTCGCAATCGGCACATCCGCCGATCGGGGCGGGTCTTTAGACCCGCCCCACTCGTTTCACCGTCGAGCACATCGACCAACAAGCCGAGCGAACCGATCAATGGCCCAGCCCGTCACTGCCCCTGAAACACCGCAGCCGGCGAACGCGCCGATGCCGCTGCTGCGCGTCAACAACATCGAGGTCATCTACAACCACGTCATCCTCGTGCTGAAGGGCGTCAGCCTCGACGTGCACGAGGGCGGCATCGTCGCGCTGCTCGGCGCCAACGGCGCCGGCAAGACGACCACACTCAAGGCGATCTCCAACCTGCTGCGCGCCGAGCGCGGCGAGGTCACGAAAGGCTCGATCGAATATCGCGGCGAGCGGATCGACCAGATGTCGCCATCGGAGGTCGTGCGGCGCGGCCTGATCCAGGTGATGGAGGGCCGGCACTGCTTCGCGCACCTGAGCGTCGAGGAGAACCTGATGACCGGCGCGTTCACGCGCCGCGACGCCAAGGCGGAGGTGTCGCGCGACCTGGAGATGGTCTATGCCTATTTCCCGCGGCTCAAGGAGCGCCGGAAGTCGATCTCGGGCTACACGTCCGGCGGCGAGCAGCAGATGACCGCGATCGGCCGCGCGCTGATGTCGCGGCCCAAGATGATCCTGCTCGACGAACCGTCGATGGGCCTTGCGCCGCAGCTGGTCGAGGAGATCTTCGAGATCGTCGCCAAGCTCAACCGGGAGCAGGGCGTGAGCTTCCTGCTTGCGGAGCAGAACACCAATATCGCGCTGCGCTACGCGAGCTACGGCTATATTCTGGAGAACGGACGGGTCGTGCTGGACGGCGCGGCCGAGACACTGCGTCAGAACGAGGACGTCAAGGAGTTCTACCTCGGCCTCTCGGCGAGCGGACGCAAGAGCTACCGCGACGTCAAACATTACAGGCGCCGCAAACGCTGGCTTGCCTGAGCAGGCCGCGCACGCGTTACCATGCCCGCCCTGCCCGACCGTGGACGCGGTCGGTCGACCGATCATTGCCAAAAGAAAGAATTCAGAGACGACCGTGGCTGAAGACACCTATTTCGACGAACTCGAGACCCGTGAGCCGGCGTTACGCGAACGCGCGCTGTTCCGCGCGCTGGCGGAGCAGATCCAGAACGCGCAGAAGAACGCGCCCGCCCTGGCGGAGCTGCTCGCCGACGTGGATGCCTTGTCGATCGTCGATCGCGCCTCGCTCACGAAGCTGCCGATCATCCGCAAGTCGGAGCTGATCGAACGCCAGAAGAGATCTTTCGCCGACCGCGATCCGTTCGGGGGACTGACCGCCGTACCGACCGGCCAGCTCGGCCGCATCTTCGCCTCGCCCGGACCGATCTACGACCCTGAAATGCTGCGGCCCGATTACTGGCGGCTCGCACGGGCGCTCTACGCCGCCGGCTTCCGGCACGGCGACATCATCCACAACTGCTTCTCCTATCACCTGACGCCGGCGGGCGCGATGCTGGAGAGCGGCGCCCACGCGCTCGGCTGTCCGGTCATACCGGCGGGAACGGGCAACACCGAACAGCAGGTGCGGGTCATCGCCGACGTCAAGCCGAAGGGCTATGTCGGCACGCCGTCGTTCCTGAAGATCATCCTGGACAAGGCGGGCGAGATGGGCGTCGAGCTTGCGTCGCTCAAACGCGCGCTCGTCTCCGGCGAGGCGCTGACGCCCGCATTGCGCGCCGAGTTCGCGACGCACGGTATCGACGTGTACCAGTGCTACGCGACGGCGGATCTGGGCCTGATCGCCTACGAGTCGCGGCCCGGCGAGGGCCTGATCGTCGACGAATGGGTGATCGTCGAGATCGTGCGGCCGGGCACCGGCGACCCCGTCCCCGACGGCGAGGTCGGCGAAGTGGTCGTGACGACGCTGAACCCCGATTATCCGCTGATCCGGTTCGCGACCGGCGACCTGTCGGCCGTCATCCCCGGCACGAGCGAATGCGGGCGGACCAACATGCGCCTCAAGGGCTGGATGGGCCGGGCCGACCAGACGACGAAGGTGCGCGGCATGTTCGTCCATCCGCACCAGGTCGCCGAGATCGTCCGGCGCCACGGCCAGATCGCCAAGGCGCGCCTCGTCGTCGACCGCGATCAGTCGAACGACGTCATGATCCTGCGCTGCGAGGTCACCGGCGAGCCGCCGGCCAATTTCGCCAGCATGGTCGCCGAAACCATCCAGGCCGTCACGAAGCTGCGCGGCACGGTCGAGATCGTGCCGCCGGGCACGCTGCCCAACGACGGCAAGGTCATCGACGACGTGCGCGAATACGATTGAGCGCGGCCGGCTGTCGGCCGGCGCTGCGGATCAGACCCGTCGCGGGCCGAAGGCCGCCAGCAGGGCGCCAACGACGAGCGCGACGATCCCGGCGATCAGGTACCACATGGTGGCGTCGGTATAGCGCCCGGTCAGCGCCTTGGACACGCGCTCGAGCGGCGCGTCGGCGTCGAGTCCGACGGCGAGCAGCATCAGGCCGATCGCCGCGATCACGAAGCCGATGATGCGCATGGGTTGTGCCCTCGCCTGCCTTGTCCTGCGGACGCCTGCCAGCGTAACGGTAGCGCTGGAACCCGGTTCCCCGACCATATGGGGCAGCCAAAAAGCTTTGTGCGGCCGGGCCTTTATGGCCACAATCCCGGCCCGGGCCGGGGGCCGAAGAATCCTTATTTTCGCCACTATATGAATGAACTGACGACACAATCCGGGGCCTTAATGCTTGCACCGAAACGGGCGACATCGCGCCGTCCCGTTTTATGTTCGTCCCCTGTCGAGGCCCCCCCGGACTCCATCCTCGGCAGTACCTCGCGCGATGGCGGGCCGGCTTGGCGGATTTGTTCCGCTTTCCGCCCGCTTTTTTGTGTCCGGCCCGATCCGGCCGGGATCCCGCATGGATGAGTTCACCGGCACCGCGCTGGCCTGCGTGCGCGGCGAACGGCTCGTCTTCAAGGACCTGTCGTTCCGCGTCGGCGCGGGACAGGTGCTGGCCCTCACCGGGCCGAACGGCAGCGGCAAGTCGAGCCTGCTGCGCCTGATGGCGGGGCTGATCCGGCCGGCCGGCGGCAGGCTTGCGTGGGACGGCGCGGACATCGCCGACGATCCCGACGCGCACCGCGCCCGTCTCCACTACCTCGGCCATCTCGATGCGCTCAAGCCTACGCTGACGGTAACCGAGAACGTCGCGTTCTATGCGGCGCTGCGCGGCCACCGCGATCCGGCCGCGGTCTCCGCCGCGCTGGCCGCGTTCGGGTTGAGCGCGCTTGCCGATCTTCCGGCGCGCTTCCTGTCGCAGGGCCAGCGCCGGCGCACGGCACTCGCGCGCCTGCTCGCTGCGCCTGCGCCACTGTGGCTGCTCGACGAGCCGACGCTCGGCCTCGATGCGGCGTCGCTCGACGCGCTGCTCGCGGTCCTGCGGCGACATGTCGCGACCGGCGGCCGCGCCGTCATCGCGACGCACGCCCCGCTCGACGTGCCCGGCCTCGCCGAGCTGCGGCTGGGGAGCCGCGCGCCATGATGTCCGCGCTCGCCCTCCTTCGCCGCGACCTGCGCCTGGCGCTGCGCACGCCCGGCGACAGCGCGACGGTCGTGCTGTTCTTCGTCCTGACCGCCGTCCTGTTCCCGCTCGGCGTCGGCCCCGAACCCAACATTCTCGCGCGCATCGCCGTCGGCGTGATCTGGGTCACCGCACTCCTCGCCTGCCTGCTGTCGTTCGACAGACTGTTCCAGCTCGACGCCGAAGATGGCAGCCTCGACCTGATCGCGCTGGCCCCGGCGCCGCTCGAGCTTCTGGTGCTGGCCAAATGCGTGGCGCATTGGCTGGTCACGGGACTGCCGCTCATCATCGTCTCGCCGGTCCTCGCCATATTCCTGAACCTTCCGGGCGAGGGTTATCCGGTCCTGCTGCTCGCGCTCGCGATCGGCACGCCGACCCTGAGCCTGATCGGCGCGATTGGCGCCGGGCTCACGCTCGGCGCGCGCCGCAGCGGCGTTTTGCTGCCGCTGCTCGTGCTGCCGCTTTACGTCCCGGTGCTGGTGTTCGGGGTCGCCGCCATCGAGGCCGCGGTTGCAGGCCTTCCGGCGCGTCCCCATCTCCTGATCCTGGGCGGTCTGCTTGCCCTGAGCCTGCCGCTCGCGCCGGTCGCCACGGCCGCCGCCATCCGCCAGGCCCTGGAATAGGCGAAGGCCGCAAGTGGTTGATCCCCTAGGGCGATTCTGTCGCAGCGATAAAGCTTGGAAAGCCCGTCCCGAAACCGTTAAACCCTGACGCCAGGACGGCCAGAGGGGCCGCACGACACCATCCCCGATGCATCGATTCGCGAACCCCGCCCGCTTCCAACGTCTCGCCGGCGCGATCCTGCCATGGAGCGCGGGACTGACGGTGCTGCTCAGCATCGTCGGCCTGTGGTTCGCGCTCGTCGCCTCGCCGCCCGACTACCAGCAAAGCGAGACCGTACGCATCATGTACGTACACGTGCCGGCGGCATGGATGGCGCTGTTCGTCTATGCCAACCTCGCGGTCGCGAGCGCGATCGGCCTCGTCTGGAAACACCCGCTCGCCGATCTCGCCGCCAAGGCGATGGCACCGATCGGCGCGACGTTCACGGGCGTGTGCCTCATCACCGGCGCGCTGTGGGGCCAGCCGATGTGGGGCACGTGGTGGGTGTGGGATGCGCGGCTGACGTCCGTGCTGATCCTGTTCTTCTTCTATGTCGGCCACATCGCGCTGACCAACGCCTTCGACGATCCGACGCGCGGCACGCGCGCGGCCGCCGTGCTGGCGCTGGTGGGCGTCGTGAACCTGCCCATCGTCAAGTTCTCGGTCGACTGGTGGAACACGCTGCACCAGCCGGCCTCGATCACGCGCCTCGATGCCCCGGCCATCCACCCGTCGATGCTGACGCCGCTGCTGCTGATGGCGCTGGCGTTCTTCGGCTATTACGTCACCGTGCTGATCCTGCGCCTGCGGCACGAGATCGTCTGCCGCAAGCTGCGCGCGCTGCGCCTGACGCAGGGCATGGGCGCGCCGGCCATGGTCGAGCAGGGGGGGTCGTGATGGGCGATTTTTCGACCTGGCTCGCGATGGGCGGCTATGCCGCGTTCGTGTGGCCGTCCTATGCGATCACGGCGGTGCTGCTGATCGGCCTTCTGGTCGTGAGCCTGTGGAATCTGCGACGCGGCGAGGCCGAGCTCGCGCGGAACGACCGCGCCGGGCGCACGGGCGCACCGGGCCGTCGCGACCGAAAGGTGCCGCACCCATGACGCGCAAGCGCCGGCGGCTCTACATCCTCGTCCTGTTCCTGCTGGGCCTCGGTACGGCGACGGCCCTGACGCTGACCGCGTTCCAGGACAACCTCGTCTTCTTCTACAGCCCGAGCGACATCGTCGCGAAGGCGGACGTGCCGTATGAGCGCAACCTGCGCCTGGGCGGACTCGTGGAGATGGGATCGGTCGAACGGGTGAGCGGCAGCACCGAAATCCGCTTCCGCATCACCGACCTGCAGCACACGATCCCGGTCGTCTATTCGGGCGTGCTGCCCGACCTGTTCCGCGAGGGCCAGGGCGTCGTCGCGCAGGGCCGTCTGGGCCGCGACGGCGTGTTCCACGCGCACGAGCTGCTCGCCAAGCACGACGAGAACTACATGCCGCCCGACGTCGCCGACGCGCTGAAGCGCGCCGGGCATCCGCAAGGCGAGGCAGATCCGGGCCGATGATTGCCGAGATCGGGCACTTCGCGCTGCTGCTCGCGCTTGCGGTCGCGGGCGTGCAGGCGGTCGTGCCGCTGATCGGTGCCGCGCGCGGCGACGTGCCGCTGATGCAGGTGGCGCAGCCGGCCGCGGTCGCGCAGTTCGGTTTCGTCGCGACCGCCTTCGCCTGCCTGACATGGGCGTTCGTGGTGTCCGACTTCACGGTCGCGGCGGTCGTCGCCAACTCCCATTCCGCGAAGCCGCTCCTCTACAAGATCACCGGCGTGTGGGGAAACCACGAGGGATCCATGGTGCTGTGGGTCCTGATCCTGGCGCTGTTCGGCGCCGCGGTCGCCGTCTTCGGTCGCAACCTGCCGCCCGCGCTGCGCGCGCGCGTGCTGGCGGTCCAGGCCATGATCGGCGTGGCGTTCCTCGCCTTCATCGCGTTCACGTCGAACCCGTTCCTGCGCGTGTTCCCGCCGCCCAATGACGGGCGCGACCTCAACCCGCTGCTGCAGGATCCCGGTCTCGCGTTCCATCCGCCGCTGCTCTACACCGGCTATGTCGGCTTCTCGGTCGTGTTCGCGTTTGCCGTCGCGGCGCTGATCGAGGGCCGGGTCGACGCCGCCTGGGCGCGCTGGGTGCGGCCGTGGGCGCTCGCCGCCTGGGCGGCGCTGACGCTCGGCATCGCGCTCGGCAGCTGGTGGGCGTACTACGAGCTCGGCTGGGGCGGTTGGTGGTTCTGGGACCCAGTCGAGAACGCCTCGCTGATGCCCTGGCTGATCGGTGCCGCCCTGCTGCACTCGGCGATCGTCGTCGAGAAGCGCGACGCGCTCAAGACCTGGACGATCCTGCTCGCCATCCTCGCCTTCTCGCTGTCGCTCGTCGGCACGTTCCTGGTGCGCTCGGGCGTGCTGACCTCGGTGCATGCCTTCGCGGTCGATCCCGCGCGCGGCGTGTTCATCCTGGCGATTCTCGTCGTCACGATCGGCGGCTCGCTCGCCCTCTACGCGGTTCGCGCGCCGGCGCTGAAGACCGGCGGCCTGTTCGCGCCGATCAGCCGCGAGGGCGGGCTCGTCCTCAACAACCTGCTGCTGGCGACGGCGACGGCGACCGTCTTCCTCGGCACGCTCTATCCGCTGTTCCTGGATGCGATCGGCGGCGCCAAGGTTTCGGTCGGGCCGCCGTTCTTCAATGCGACCTTCGTGCCGCTGATGGTGCCGCTCGTCGCGGCGATCGCTGTCGGGCCGATGCTGGCGTGGAAGCGCGGCGATCTGCCGGGCGCGCTCGCGCGGCTGTGGGCCGCGGGCGTCGCGGCCGCCGTCGCCGTGCTCGGGACGTTGTGGCTGGCGGGCGGGCCGGCCGGCGCGCTGCTCGGGCTCGGGCTCGCCGCGTGGCTCGGCGTGGGCGCGCTGGTCGAACTCGCCGAACGCATCCGCCTGTTCCGGATTCCGGCGTCCGACTCCTTTCGCCGCGCCGTCAATCTGCCGCGCGCCGCATGGGGCATGACGGTCGCGCATCTGGGCGTGGCCGTCGTCGTCGCCGGCATCACCGCCTCGTCCGCGTGGCAGACGGAACGCATCCAGCTCGTGCGGCCCGGCGAGACGGTCGAGATCGCCGGCTACACGTTGCTGTTCCGCGGCACCGAGCGCGTCAATGGACCGAACTACGTCGCACGCCGCGGCATCTTCGAGGTGAGCCGCGACGGCGAACCGGTCACGACGCTTTATCCGGCCAAGCGCTTCTATCCGGTCCAGGGCATGGTCACGACCGAGGCGGCGATCCACACCAATCTCGTCGCCGACCTCTATGTCGTCATCGGCGATCCCGACAGTGGAGGCACGCCCGGCGGCGACCCGCGCGTGCTGCTGGATGCGCCCGCCGACGCCGCCTGGGCGGCGCGTCTCTATTACAACCCGCTGGTGCCGTGGATCTGGATCGGCTGCGTGATCATGGTGCTGGGCGGCGCGCTGTCGCTCAGCGACCGGCGGCACCGCGTCGGCGCGCCCAGCCGCGCGCGGCGTCCGATTGCGCAGCCGGCCATGGGCGACTGATCTCAGGCCGTTGGAGTTTCGATGCGACGTCTGATCTTCGTCCTGCCGCTCGTCGCCTTCGCCGCCGTCGCCGCGTGGTTCGCGGTCGGCCTGACGCGCGACCCGACGCGCGTGCCGTCGGCCCTCATCGACCAGCCGATTCCGGCGTTCGAACTGCCGCCGCTTCCCGGCAGCGGCGTGCCGGGCCTGTCCGACGAAGCGATCAAGGGCAAGGTCGCGCTGGTCAACGTGTTCGCGTCCTGGTGTGTGCCGTGCAAGGCGGAGCACCCGATCCTGATGCGGCTTGCCGAGGAACGGCGCGTGCCGATCTACGGCATCAACTACAAGGATGCCGAACAGGACGCGCGCGCGTGGCTCGATGCGCTCGGCAACCCGTATACGGCGATCGGGCACGACCTCAGCGGCCGGGTTAGCATCGATTGGGGCGTCTACGGCGTGCCGGAGACGTTCGTGATCGATCGTGACGGCCGCATCCGCCACAAGCACGTCGGCCCGATCACGCCGCAGATCCTGCAGGACGAAATCCTGCCGCTGATCGCGAGTCTCGAGAAATGACCGGACGCCTCACCACGTTCCTGCGGATCGCGCTGTTTCTGATGCCGCTCGTCACGGCCGCGCCGGCCGGCGCCGTGCTGCCGCACGAGCAGCTTGCCGATCCCGCGCTGGAAGCACGCGCCCGCGCGATCTCGCGCGAGCTGCGCTGCCAGGTGTGCCAGAACCAGTCGATCGACGACTCCAACGCGCCGCTCGCCGCCGACCTGCGCCGGATCGTGCGCGAACGTCTTCTCGCCGGCGACTCCGACGAGGAGATCATCCGCTATCTGACGGCGCGCTACGGCGACTACGTGCTGCTGCGTCCGCCCGTCCGCCGCGACACGATGATCCTGTGGTACGGACCGGCGATCGTCCTGGCACTCGGCGCGATCGGCCTGATCGTCTGGTTCCGGCGCCGGCGCGCGACACCCGACAGCGCGCCGCTGACGCCGGAGGAAGAGCGGCGGCTCAAGCGCCTGCTCGACGACACGCGGCCGACGCCATGATCTGGGCCGTCCTCCTTGCCATGGCGGTGCTCGCCGCTGCCGCACTGCTGCTGCCGCTGCGGCGCACGCCGCAGGCGCTGCCCGCGCGCAGCGCCTATGACCTGGAGGTCTATCGCGACCAGCTCGCCGAACTCGAGCGCGAGCAGGCGCGCAACCTGATCGGCGAAGAAGAAGCGAAAGCCGCCCGCGCCGAAATCGCGCGCCGCATGCTGGCGGCCGCCGAGGAAAACGCCGCACCCGCGAGCAGCCCGGGGCGCGCGCGACGCTGGATCGCATGGACGCTCGGCGCCGCCGCGCCGGCAGTGGCGCTGGCGCTTTATGCCGTTCTGGGCTCGCCCGGCGTGCCGAGCATGCCCCATGCCGAACGGCGCGTCGCCGAAGCGACCGCCGACGAGAAGGCACGCGCCCAGGTGACGCGCATGGTCGCGGACCTTGCCGAGCGCCTGCAGCAGAACCCCGATGACCTGCAGGGCTGGCTGCTGCTGGGGCGTTCGCTGAACGTGCTCGGCCGTTACGGCGAGGCGGTCACCGCCTGGCACCGCGTCATGACGCTGTCCGGCAATGCGGTCGAGCATGCCGGCTCGCTCGCCGAGACGCTGGTGCAGGCCGCGGGTGGCGTGGTGACGCCGGAGGCGCGCGCGAATTTCGAGCGCGTGCTGGCGGCCAACCCGCTCGACGCGCGTGCCCGGTTCTATCTGGGCCTCGCGCATGCGCAGGCGGGCGAAAGCCGCGCGGCGCTGCAGATGTGGACGGACCTGCTGGCCGTGTCGCCCGCCGACGCGCCGTGGGTCGCCGACGTGCGTCAACGCATCCGCGAGACAGCGGCCGAGGCGCGCATCGATCCGGCATCGATCGCGCCATCGCCCGAGGTCGTGCGCGCGGCCGAAGCGGCGCGCAGCCGCCGCGGCCCGTCGGCGGCCGACGTCGAGGCGATGCAGCGGCTTTCGCCCGAGGAACGCCGCGACATGATCCGCGGCATGGTCGAGGGACTCGCCGCGCGGCTCGAGGCCGAGCCCGGCGACGTGGAAGGCTGGCGGCGCCTGGGACGCGCCTGGCGCGTGCTGGGCGAGCGCGACAAGGCGGCGGACGCGATCGCCAAGGCCGCCGCGCTTGCACCCGACCGCGTCGACATCCTGACCGATCATGCCGAGATCCTGTTCGACGAGTCGGCGGGCGATGCGCAGGATCCCCGCTTCTTCGACCTCATGCGCCGGATCCTGAGCCGCGACCCGGACAACATCGATGCCCTGTGGTACGTGGGCATTGCCGAGGCCCGCGCCGGAAACCGCGCCGCGGCGACCGAGCTGTGGCGCAAGCTGCTCGACCGGTTGCCGGCCGACTCGCCCGAGCACGCACAGGTCAAAGAGCGCCTGGACGCGATCGCGACGCCGGACTGAGACGCGCCTCCCCCCACGCTAGCGCAGCGGCCAGAACAGCACGATCAGCGGCACGCCGGCGAGCACGACGAGGCACGACAGCGGCAGGCCGAGACGCCAGTAATCGCCGAAGCGGTAACCGCCGGGCCCCATGACCAGCGTGTTGCACTGGTGGCCGATCGGCGTGAGGAAGTCGCAGGCGGCACCGATCGCGACCGCCATCAGGAACCCGTCCACGCCGAGGCCGAGCTTCTGTGCGAGACTGGCCGCGACCGGCCCCATCACCAGCACGGTCGCCGCATTGTTGAGGAACGGCGTGATGAGCATCGCCGCGACCATGACGAGGGCGAGCGCACCGGCCGGCGGCAGCAGGTCGGCCCCGTAGGAGAGCCAGCCGGCGATGAGCTCGGTCGCACCGGTGGTGCGCAACGCATCGCTGACGGGAATGAGCGCGCCGAGCATCACGACGATCGGCCATTCGACGGTGCGGTAGGCCTCCTTCAGGGACACCGCGTTGAACAGGACCATCAGCGCGGCCGCGCCGAAGAAGGCAACCGTCACCGGTGCGATCTCGAGCGCGACGAGCAGCATCGCCGCCGCAAGTATGACGATCGGCACGAGCGCGCGCCGCCGCACGCCGAGCTCGACATTGCGCTGGGCGAGCGGCAGACAGCCGAGCTCCGCCAGCGCGTCGGGCATGTTGTCGGCCGAGCCCTGCAGCACGATGAGATCGCCGGGCTGAAAGCGGAGGCGGTGCAGACGCGTGCGGACGGGATCGCCGCGCCGGCTCACCGCCAGGACGTTGACGTGATGGCGGTCGCGCAGCCGCAGCTCCGACGGCGAGCGGCGCACCATCGGCGAGTTGCCGGTCACCACCGCCTCGACCGTCATCAGGTCGTCCGGCCGCGCCGGCTTTTCCTCGCCGTCGGCATCCTGGCTGCCGACCAGCTCGAGCTTCGCCCGGTTCAGAATCCGCTCCAGCGCGCCGGACTCGCCCTCGAGCACGAGGATGTCGTCCGCCTGCAGCGTCCAGTCGGTCGCGGGAACGTAGCGGCGGAACTTCTCGCGGATGATGGCGGATACGGTCACGTCGCCGCCGGCCATGGCCTCGAACTCGCCGACCGTCCTGCCGACGACGGACGACCCGGCGGGCACGCGCGCCTCGCTGACGTAGTCCTCGACCTTGAACAGCTCGTCGGTCGTGGCGCGATCGCGCGCGGCCGCCGGCAGAAGCCGCCAGCCGAACGTGAGAAACGCGAGACCGATCACGGCGAGGCCGATGCCGACCGGCGTGAAGTCGAACATGCTGAACGGCTCGCCGGTGATCTCGCCGCGCACGCGGGAGACGATGATGTTCGGCGACGTTCCGATCAGCGTCATGAGCCCGCCCAGGAGCGAGCCGAAGGACAGCGGCATCAGAATGCCGGACGGCGAGCGTCCGTGCTTGCGCGCGATCTGAATGGCGATGGGGATGAAGATGGCGAGCGCGCCGATGTTCTTCATGAAGGCCGACAGCACCGTAACCGTGCCGGCGAGAATGGCGACCTGCATCCCGGTCGAGCGCATGACCGGCGTGAGCGGCGCGATGATCGACTCGACCACACCGGACCGGCCGACCGCGGCGCTGACGATCAGGGCCGATGCGACGATGATGACGATCTGGTCGCTGAACCCCGAGAACGCCTTGTCCGGCGGCACGATGCCGACGGTGACGGCGGCGAGAAGTGCCAGAACGGCGACGAGGTCGTAGCGGAGCCGGTCCCAGATGAAGAGAGCGATCGTTCCACCGATGATGGCGAACGCGAGCGCCTGGGCGAGGGTCATTGCGTGTCGGCTTCCGACGCCGCGCGACGGGACCGTTCGGGTTCGACCGATGCCGCGCCGGCCCTGGACAGCATCAAGGTCGTGATCACCCCGACCAGCTTTCCGGTTTCGTCCACGACCGGGATCTGCTCCACGCGCCGCTCGCGCATCGCCTGTGCGACCGTGGCGACGTCGTCCTCCGGGCGGCAGGTGAAAACGTTCGAGGACATGACGTCCGCCACCTTGGTCGTGGCCGGGCTCGCCCCCTCGGCCACGACCCGGATCAAGATATCGCGCTCGGTCAGGATTCCCTGCAGGCGGTCGTCATCGGCCACGAGCAGCACGGCATTGTCGACTTCCGCCATCACGCGCGCGGCCTTCTGGACCGTCGTGTCGGACGCGATGGTCTCTACCTCAGGCGACATGACATCGCGGACCCTCATGGCAGCCTGATATCAGGATCCTGGTGATCGGGGAACGGGCGGCCGGCGAGAGATGGGAATACCTCGCTTCGCCATTCAAGGGACCGCAACGGTCGATTCCCGAGCGGATCCTCGAACATTCAACGGGAAATAACCCACATGGCATCGGCCGGGTTCCGCCGGCTTGGCAGCCCGGACTTCGCTTCACCAAAGGCTGGACCAACTACACTCATCGGAAGACGGATGCGCTGCTGGCCAGTGCAGCGGGTTACCGGGTCTCTTTCGCTCCAATGAAAGGACCTTCCCTGTTCTCTCTCGACGCTCCTTAGAAGGATTCGACTCCGAGGACTGGCTGACCTAGGTCCGGCCGAACAACTACAGGGGGTGCATATGAGTGGGATTCAAACCCGGTCATGTAGTCGCATTTGAGTTCTATGCGGTACGTGACTTGGCGGCGCAGTGTAAGCAGATGGCAAATCCGGTGGAGGCCACGCAGGCACACAAGGCTGCAGCAGAAGAGTACGGCACTACGCTCGTTGAGAAGGCGTCGCAGAGCAGCAATGACAATCAAATGCTTGCGGCCGTACAGATTTCGGGGGCGCTTGGAATACTCGCCGACGATCTCGTCGCAGAGGTGAAATCTCGCGTCAGGCGCTCGCGATTAGCGTTGACGCATCATGGCACGCACCCGGGAGTCTTGGAGAGTTTTCACAACCACACACAGGCGACCGGGCTTGTTATCGTGATACGTAGCAATCCCAAGCTTTGATATCGCCTCGAACAAATTATCGCCCTCATTGTACATGCCTTCGAGACATTTCACCTCGTCTCGCGCATGCTCCAACGTGTACCCGTGCACGCGAATGAGGTGCTCGATCAGATGCAGCTTAATGCGATCAAAGCCATTAGTGGGCAGTTGCCGGTATTCCTGGACGAACTCGTGAAACACTCCCCATAGAAACTGGAGTTCGATGCCAAGCATCGCTGTGGCGTCGAATAGTCCGTCTAATCCCTCAGCAATCAAGGCGGCGCGTTCGTTCTCCATTATGTAGTCGCCGAGTGCCGCTCCACGCTGGATAGTCTCTTCCGCCAACGCGGCATACTGTTGATCGCGAGGCCTCAGCTTGGACTTGGCGTACTCTATCCACAAGCGCAAGTAATAGCCCATCTCCCCGCTTCCTAATTCACCGGGTTGGCTGGCATTGTCGCCTGCAAGGGCTTAATTGCATCTAACAACCGCACCTACACCTGCTGCCCATCTGAATCCCCGGAATCGAGCAAGGTACTGGCGCGTTCAACCGCACGTATCCGGCAAATCTCGGTGCTGTAGGATCTGTGCCAGCGCGACATGCGCGATCTCCCATTGGGAAGCATAACCCAAGGATGTACCGCGTCTCTACTCTGCCGCGAGCACTGGTGAAACTTAACCGAGGGACGGAAAACTGTCGAAGTAGCGCGTTCCTAGCAGTTCTGGACGAGACGGAGAAAGTCGCCCCTGCGGATCGCCACTATCGGTCGCGCGAGACCTCTAGCGTAGCGTGGAAGCTCTAGAAAGTTCCAGATCGCGGAACTTGGCGCCGTCCGCACTACCCCCAAGCAATCTGTAAACCCGAGTCTTATCCCATTTGACCGGCGGATGAATACTATCCAAAGTAGTAGCGCTACATCCCTGCCGCGCCCACGGCCGACAAGATTTTCCTGGTTCGAGATGGCCAACCCCCGGTCGCCGTACCCAGCATGGCGTTCGAGGCGGAAGAAGTTCTGCAGAACTTGCTCGTGCAAGCACCCGATCTCCTCGCCGGTGTCACGGAGGGAGGCACCTCGCCCCGGCGCTGGATGCTGGTGAAGCGCGAGAAGGGCGTCCCCGACGCGGAGGACGGGGCAGACCGGTGGTCTCTCGATCACCTCTTCCTCGATCAGGATGCCGTGCCCACGTTGGTCGAGGTCAAACGCGCCTCCGACGAGCGATCCCGGCGGAAGGTCGTCGCCCAGATGCTGAATTACGCCGCGAACGCGATCCGCTTCTGGTCCATCTCGAGCATCCGCGAGGCGTTCGCCCAGACCGCCGAATCCGAAGGGCAGGACCCGGATCAACGACTGAAAACCCTCATCGGCGATGCCGACCCGGAAGAGTTCTGGAAGCGGGTCGAGACCAATCTGCGCGATGGGCGCATCCGTATGATCTTCGTGGCTGACGAGATCGCCCCGGAACTTCAGCGCATCATCGAGTTCCTGAACGAGCAGATGCGCTCCGCCACGATGGCGGCCGTCGAGATACGCCATTTTCGCGCGGACGGAACCCGTCTGCTCGTCCCGCGGGTGGTCGGACAAACGGCACGGGCGCAAGCGGCCAAGTCCGCGGGGGCATCGACAACGTTGCCGCCGATCAGCGAGAGCGAGTGGCTTCAGAAGCTGGCGGAACGATCCCCCGAATTTCCAAAGATCGCTCAGGATCTGATCGCCCGGTTCCGCACTCTGCCTTTGGAAACAGGGCTTGCGAGCAAACAGGCTGCACTCTACATCCGCGTCATCAATCGAGGCACCTGGCGGTATCCGTTCAGTATCTGGAGCAACGGCTCTCTGTCGGTCAATTTCATGTGGCTCCTCAGCAGCGAGCCTTTCGCTGATGAGAGCGCACGTCGCGAAGTCCTGAACCGCCTCAACGCCGTACCAGGTCTCAAGCTCACGAACCAGAACATCGCTGGGCTACCAATGATAAGCCTCAGCCAGTTCAAGGACGGCACGATCATGACCGGCTTCAAGGACGTCGCCCGCTGGGTCGTCGAGCGGCTCCACGCAGGGTGAGATCAACGTAATGGGATCAATCCCGTATCGCGGCTCATTTGCGCGCCGGGCTCCCGGACTTGGTCCTTACCGCCGCGTCCTACGTGCGCGGACCGTCCGAGATCATGGCCTGTCCGTCAGCCTTACCCTTATTCCCGTCCGGTAACGACCGAGATGGGAAATGGGGTCGGTCCACGATTCGGATTGATGACCTGATACTTCGAGCCGTCGGTAAAGAAGGTCAGGCAGTACTCGTTGGGCCGCTTGGACCATTTGATGCACAGCGCGTCGTCCCCAAGTCGCCATTGTCCGGTGTCGCTATAGTTGCCACATTTGGCCGTGGCCGAGCCGTCGGCAGCAAAGCGGTCGAAGAACGTGCAGTTGCCGGCGCGGCCAGAGCCCGTGAGCGTCTTGCCGACGATCTGCTCGCGTATCTCGGCCGAGGTGAGACGCCTGAACTCTTGCGCCAAAACTGTGTTCACGCTCGCCAAGAAGAGTGTCGCGACGGCCAGCGAAGCAGCCAACGCACGCGTCGTCTTCAACATATCCCCCCCTTTTCTCTATTTTCTATGGTCAGCGCCGTGACGTTCAGCGCGGCAGCGTGAGGATAGCCCGGCGCTACGGTGATGTGAATGCGTGCGACCTATTCGGCCCGATCCCCCTTCCGGCTGTAGGTGCGCTCTTACTGATCGCCGGGGCTGATCTCGCCGTCTCAAAGCGGCTGTCGATGCTCGCCCCGCCTGCTGGCGCGCGATCGGGTTGACCGTAACCCTCGTCGTGTTCGTCGATCCGGCTGTCGCCCTTGCCTTTCGGATGGGCCCGGGAGACGGCATGCCACCCCATGAGGTGCTGCGCCAAAGCGCCGCGGCCGAGAGGCGGGGCCATAACGCTGATGCCTGAGCAGACAGGCGACCTATGCGCGGAATCGGCTAAACCGCCCTGTTCCCTCACGACGCCGGTGTCGCGCGCGAAACGTCGCCGTCGCGTGTCGCGACCGCTGGGCCAGTCCGGATAAGTTGCTTGATTGCGGCGGGAATGGTGGAGCCGAGGGGAATCGAACCCCTGACCTCCTCATTGCGAACGAGGCGCTCTCCCATCTGAGCTACGGCCCCGCCGGTGCGGTGGGGCGGAATATGGGTGGGGGCCGACGCGGAGTCAAGAACGAAGCGCGAAAAGGCGGCGGTTCCGGCGCCGGAACCCGCATCCGGCCAAAGCCTTGCGCCCGGTCCGAGCGGTCGTGTAGGGTCTCGGACGTCCGGCTGCCGGGAGCTGAATCGCCCTCCATGTACGCGCTGATAAACCTGATCCTGACCGTCATTCAGCTCTACATCTACGTGTTGATCGCCTCGGCCATCTTCTCGTGGCTGATCGCGTTCAACGTGCTGAATACGCACAACCGCTTCGTGTACATGGTCAGCGATTTTCTCTACCGGATAACCGAGCCGGCGCTGCGCCCGATCCGCCGCTTCGTGCCGCTTCTGGGCGGGGTCGACATCTCGCCGGTCGTGCTGATCCTGCTGCTGGTCTTCCTGCAGAACCTGATCATCGAAATCGCGATCTGATCATCGCCCGCGTGAACCTGCCGATCGCCCCGACCACCGATGGCACGATCGTCACGATCAAGCTTACGCCGCGCGCGCGGCAGGCCGGGATCGAAGGGGTCGCCACGGAACCCGGCCCCGACGGCGACCGGCCGGTGCTGAAGGTGAAGGTGACGGCGCCGCCGGAGGACGGCAAGGCGAACGCCGCGCTGATCGCACTTCTCGCCAAGGCGTGGCGGCTGCCGAAGGGCGCGTTCGCCATCGTCTCGGGCGAGACGCAGCGCCTCAAGCGCGTGCACGTCCGGGCCGCGGCCGAGACGGTCGCCGAAGCGATCACAGGTGCATCGAGGAAGGCATGAACGATACGGCAACGAGCAGCAAGATCATCGACGGAAAGGCGTTCGCCCAGGGCCTTCTGGCGGCGTATGCCGCGGAGGTCGCGCAGCTGAAGGCGAAGCACGGCGTCACACCCGGACTTGCCGTCGTGCTGGTCGGCGACGACCCGGCGAGCCGGGTCTATGTCCGCAACAAGACGAACCAGACCGTCGCCGCCGGCATGCGCGACATCAAGCACGAGCTGCCCGCGACGACGACGACGCAGGAGCTGCTCGACCTGGTGGCGCGGCTCAATGCCGACCCGGAGGTCGACGGCATCCTGGTGCAGCTGCCGCTGCCGGCGCAGATCGATACGGCCGCGATCCTCGACGCCATCGACCCGGACAAGGACGTCGACGGCTTTCACGCGATGAACGCCGGCCGGCTGGCGATCGGCCGCGACGGCCTGGTGCCGTGTACGCCGCTCGGCTGCGAGATGCTGCTCAAGGACCGGCTGGGCGGCCGGCTCGCGGGCCTCAACGCCGTCGTGCTCGGCCGTTCCAACATCGTCGGCAAGCCGATGGCCCAGCTGCTGCTGCGCAACGACTGCACGGTCACGATCGCGCATTCGAAGACGCGCGACCTGCCGGCGATCTGCCGCAACGCCGACATCCTGGTCGCCGCCGTCGGCCGGCCGAAGATGGTGCGCGGCGACTGGATCAAGCCCGGCGCGATCGTCCTCGACGTCGGCATCAACCGCATCACGGGGCCCGACGGCAAGGCACACCTCGTCGGCGACGTCGCCTTCGACGAGGCGATCCACGTCGCCGGCGCGATCACGCCCGTGCCCGGCGGCATCGGGCCGATGACCATCGCCTGCCTCATCGGCAACACGCTGAAGGCGGCGAAGAAACGGCGCAAGCTCGGCTGAGGCGGCCGGCTGGCGCCGTCCGCGCCGCCGGATTAGGCTTCGTCGCCGGATGAGCGACGCGCCGACGAGCCGACCCGTGCTGATCTTCGACGGCGTGTGCAGGCTTTGCGCCGCCGGGGTCCGGCTCGTCCTGTGCCACGACCGCAAGGGCGTCTTCGACTTCGCCTTCGCGCAGGGCGCCGTCGGCAGCGCCCTCAAGCGGCGCTTCGGCATGCCGCCCGCGCCGGAAACCGTGACCGTCGTCGACGGCGACCGCGTCTACGTCAAATCCGACGCCGCGCTGTACGTGGCGAGCCGCCTGCCGTTCCCGTGGCCGCTCCTGGGCGTGCTGCGCGTGCTGCCGCGGCGATGGCGCGACCGCCTCTACGACCTCGTCGCGCGCCACCGCTACGACTGGTTCGGGCGGCGCAACGCCTGCCTGCCGCCGCCGCCCGGGGCGGCGGCGCGATTCCTCGACAAGCCCTAGAAGGCCGGCCTTTCGGCCAGCATGCGCGCGAACAGACGGGTCACGCCGTCGACCAGGGCCGCGCGCGCCGTCACGTCCGTCTCGCGGAACTGATCCCCGATCAGCAGCGTCGCGAGACCATGCACGAGCGACCATGCCGCCACCAGCGCGGTCCGCTCGTCCGCCGCATCGCGCGACAGGCCGCGGCGGCAGGCCGCGATCGCGGCACCAAGCTTCTCCTGGGCCGCGGTCGCAGCGGCGAACAGCGGGGGATGCGCCCGCCGGTCCGGAATTTCGGGCCCGAACATCAGACGGAAGACATGCGGATGGGCGAGCGCGAAATCGACGTAACCCCGGCCGAGCGCCCGCAGCCGCTCGACCGGCGCGTCCACGCCGGCTTCGGCCTCGGTCATGCGGCGCGCAAGCTCGGCAAAGCCGTCGGCGGCAAGTGCCGCGAGCAGCGCCTCCTTGTCGGCGAAGTGGCGATAGGGGGCCGTCTGCGACACGCCGGTCGCGCGCGCGACCTCGCGCAGGCTGAGCGCGGCCGGGCCGTCGGTCTCGAGCAGACGGGCCGCCGTCGCGAGAAGCGCCCGACGCAAGTCGCCGTGATGATAGGGCCGCCGCGCCCCCGCCGCCTTCCCCGGAGGGCCGGAAGGCGGGCGCGGTCGCCGGTTTCGTTGCGCACCCCTCATGTTGACAGTGTCAACATAACGGCCTAACCTCATCCTGGCAAGTCGCCGCAAGCGTGGAGCCGATCATGACCGGAAGCCTCTGGCACCTCGTCGCCGCCGCCGCCGTGTTCGTCGGCACCCATCTCGCGCTGGCGGCGCCCGGAACCCGCCGCGCGCTGGTCGCGCGCCTCGGCGAGGGGCCGTTCATCGGCCTCTACTCGACGGTGGCCGCGCTTGCCCTGCTCTGGCTCGGCCTCGCCTACGGCGATGCGCCATACTGGCAGCTATGGCCGCAGGCAGCGTGGATGCGGCTCGTGCCGGCCGTCGTCATGCTGGTCGCGGCGTTCTTCCTGGTCTGCGGCCTGACGCAGCACAACCCGACCGCGGTCAACCGCGGCTTCGATCCCACGACACGCGACCCGGCGCCGGGCGTGCTCAAGATCACGCGCCATCCCGTGATGTGGGCCATCGGCCTGTGGGCGCTCGCCCACATCGTGCCCAACGGCGATCTCGCCGCCCTGATCCTGTTCGGCAGCCTCGCCTTCCTCGCCCTGTTCGGCACGACGCAGATCGACGCGAAGCGACGCGACCGCGACCCGGAAGGCTTCGCGCGCTTCGCCGAGGTGACGTCCAACCTGCCCTTCGCCGCCCTGCTGACCGGCAAGACGCGGCAGTTCTGGCGGACGGCCTACGGCAAGGACCCGGCGAAATCGTTGTGGCGCGAGATCGGGCTGGCGCGCGTCGCCGGCGCGCTCGCGCTCTACGTCGCCTTCATTTACCTGCACCCGTGGATCGCGGGCGTGCCGCTGCGCTGAGACCTCGAAGCGGACTGAAACTCAATTGCGCCGGGATCCATCCGGCGGCCGGACATCGAACAGGCGGGCGACCGCCCGGCGGCCGGACGGCGTGAGCATGACGGCGCGCGTGCCGGCAATGCGCGCGACCCAGCCCCGCGCGAAGCAGGTGTCGAGCAGTGCCGCCCCGAGCGCGCCGCCGAGATGGGGACGACGCTCGGTCCAGTCGAGACACTGGCGGGCGAAGGCGCGGCGCTGGCGCTTGACGGCGGCGAGATCGATGCCGAGACCGGCGAGGAACCGCACGCCTGCCGGCGTCACGCGGAAATCCTCCGCGACCGGTTCGAGACAGCGCCGCCGGACCAGCGCCTCGGTGAGGGCCACGCCGAGCTCGCCCGCGAGGTGGTCGTAGCAGGTGCGCGCCCGGCGTATCGCATCGTCGCCGCGGGCCGGCAGCCGTTTGGGCCACGGCATGTCAGCCGCGACGCGCGCGATCGCCTCGATCAGCTCGGCCACGGCCGGCCCGGCCAGACGGTAGTAGCGATGCCGGCCCTGGCGCGCGACGGCGAGGAGACCGGCCGCGGTCAGCTTCCTCAGATGTTCGCTCGCCGTCGCCGGCGAAACACCCGCCGCACAGGCAAGCTCGCTCGCCGTCAGCGCGCGGCCGTCCATCAGCGCGACCAGCACGTTCGAGCGCGCCGGATCACCGATGAGCGCCGCCACCTCGGCGATGTCGGGGCCTGATTTCATATTTCTATCGTAACCGAAACATGGATGCAGGGACAGTCCCTACAATCCGCGTCCATGAAACGGACGCCCCGAACGACGGCAATGCCCGTGCGAAACGATCTTCCCTGTTCCCCGTCACTGACGGCCGCGGACGCGGGCCGCATCGCGATTCCCGGTCCACGGCGATGGCGCGAATGGCTCGGCACCGCCTGGCGCGCGTGGCGCTGGATGCTCGTGCGCCGACGCACGCGCCGCGCCCTCGTCATGCTCGACGACAGGCTGCTGCGCGACGTCGGCCTGACGCGCAACGAGGCCCGGCGCGAGGCCGACAAGCCGATGTGGTGGCCCTGAAGGGCGCGCGAACGTCAGCCGGCGGTGTGCAAACCTCCGGTGCCGCGGGGTGCCTAGTTCTGCAACCGCTTGCGGAGCCTGAGGCGCAGCGCGTTGAGCTTGATGAAGCCTTCGGCGTCGTGCTGGTTGTAGGCGCCCTGGTCGGCCTCGAACGTGACGTGCGCGAGGCTGTAGAGCGAGCGCGGCGACTTGCGCCCGACGACGCGCACATGGCCCTTGTAGCACTTGAGCCGCACCGTGCCGGTCACGTTCTCCTGGCTCTTGTCGATCGCGGCCTGCAGCATCTCGCGTTCCGGCGAATACCAGAAGCCGTTGTAGACCAGCTCCGCATAGCGCGGCGCCAGCTCGTCCTTGAGATGCTGGGCGCCGCGGTCGAGCGTGAGGCTCTCGATGCCGCGATGGGCCCAGTAGAGGATGGTGCCGCCCGGCGTCTCGTACACGCCGCGCGACTTCATGCCGACGAAACGGTTCTCGACCAGATCGACGCGGCCGATGCCGTGCCGGCCGCCGATCTCGTTCAGCCGGGCGAGCAGCTTCGCAGGCGACAGCCGTTCGCCGTCGACCGCGACCGGATCGCCCTTCTCGAACTCGATCTCGACATATTGCGGTTCGTCCGGCGCCTTCTCGGGTGCCACGGTGCGCGAATAGACGTACTCGCCCGGCTCTTCCCACGGGTCCTCGAGCACCTTGCCCTCGGCCGAGATGTGCAGCAGGTTCGCGTCCGTCGAGAACGGCGCCTCGCCGCGCTTGTCCTTGGCGATCGGAATCTGATGCTTCTCGGCGTAGTCGAGCAGCTTGGTGCGGCTGTCGAGATCCCATTCGCGCCACGGCGCGATGACGCGGATGTCGGGATTGAGCGCGTAGTAGGTCAGCTCGAACCGGACCTGATCGTTGCCCTTGCCGGTGGCGCCGTGGGCGACGGCATCGGCCCCCGTCTCGCGCGCGATCTCGATCTGCCGCTTGGCGATGAGCGGCCGCGCGATCGACGTGCCCAGGAGATACACGCCCTCGTAGAGCGCGTTCGCCCGGAACATCGGGAACACGAAATCGCGGACGAACTCCTCGCGCAGGTCCTCGATATAGATCTGCTTCACGCCCAGCATGCGCGCCTTCTCGCGCGCGGGCTCGAGTTCCTCGCCCTGGCCGATATCGGCGGTGAAGGTCACGACCTCGCAGCCATACGTCTCCTGGAGCCACTTGAGAATGACGGAGGTATCGAGGCCGCCGGAATAGGCGAGCACGACTTTCTTGACGTTCTTTGGAGCGTTCGCGCCGGGCATGGAAGTTCCTGAAGGGAGGGTCGAAAACGCGCGCGAGTATAGGGATAAAGAGGCCTGCTGCAAGCGCGGCTCAGCCATTCCCGTTCGCCCGTTGTGGCCGGGGCGGGCCCTCGACTAAGCTCGACCCGTCATCACAGGACAGGATCCGCCGATGATCGACCTTTACGCCTGGCCGACGCCGAACGCCTTCAAGGTCTCCATCATGCTCGAGGAGACGGGGACGCCCTACCGCGTGTTTCCGGTCGACATCACCAAGGGCGACCAGTTCAAGGCCGACTTCCTGAAGATGAACCCGAACAACAAGATGCCGGTCATCGTCGACAGCGACGGGCCGGACGGCCAGCCGATCACCATCTTCGAGTCGGGGGCGATCCTCCTCTACCTCGCGGAGAAGACCGGCCGCTTCATCCCGCGCGACGTCCGCGGCCGCTATGCCGTGACGCAGTGGCTGATGTTCCAGATGGCCAGCATCGGCCCGATGCTCGGGCAGGTCCATCACTTCCGCGTCTACGCGCCGGAACCGATTCCCTATGCGATCGAGCGCTATACCAACGAGGCACGGCGCCTCTACAACGTGCTCGACCGGCGCCTCGGCGAGGTGGACTATCTCGCCGGCGACTACTCGATCGCCGACATGGCGGTGTTCCCGTGGATCCGGCCGTACAAGCGGCAGGGGCTGGACATCAACGATTTCCCCAACCTCAAGCGGTGGTTCGAGGCGATCGACGCGCGCCCGGCCGTACAGCGGGGCCTCGGCCTGCTCGCCGACCGCCGGCGCGAGGGGCCGATCGACGACAAGGCGCGCGAGGTTCTGTTCGGCGCCACGCAATACGCCAAGCGCTGAGCGGGTCGTACGGTCCGTCGCGGCAGCAGGGTCCCCACGATGCCCGAGCCGGGAACGGCGCTGTACGCTTCGTTGTGCCTGTTCCTGGGCGGCCTGCTGAAGGGCGTGGTCGGCCTCGGCCTGCCGCTGGTGGCGCTGCCGCTGCTCACGCTCAAACTGCCGCTCGCGACCTGCGTGACCGCGCTGATCCTGCCGGTCTTCGCGACCAACATCACCCAGGCCTTCCAGCGCGGTCAGTTCGCCGCCACGGTGCGGCGCTTCTGGCCGACCCTCGTCGTCCTGATCGCCTGCATCATCGTGTCCACGAACGGCCTCGTCCTGATCGACGAGGACGTCCTCTACGCCATCATCGGCGTCGCACTGCTGACGCTTACGGTCGCGACGCGCCTGCAGCCCAGGCTGCACGTGCCGCCGGCCCATGAACGCTGGGTCGGTCCCGTCGCGGGCGCCGTCGGCGGCGTGCTCGGCGGCATTTCATCGGTCTACGGTCCGCCGGTGATGCTCTTCCTCGCCGCGCTGCGGCTGCCGAAGCACGAGTTCGTCGCCACCATCTCGCTCTTCTTCCTGGCCGGTCATGTGGCGCTGTCGATCGGCGTTGCCAGCTTCGGCATCGCGTCCGTCGACGATTTCGTGCTGTCGGCGACCGCCGTGCTTCCGACGCTCGCCGGCCTGTGGCTCGGCCAGCGCGTCCAGGTGCGTCTCGACGAACGGCGTTTCCGCCTGACGCTCGATGCCGTCTACGTCGCGACCGGGGCGAGCTTCCTGCTGCGGGCGCTCGCCTGAGGACGGATCCGACCTATCGCTGCGAAGACGTGTCGGACCGTCCCGGCAGCCGCGCGATCATGCGCCGCATGGCGCGCAGCGTGTGTGTCCGCAGCCGGCGCTCCATGTCGCGCAACGCCGCATCGCGCAGCGTCTTCGCCTCCTCGACATAGCCGGCGATGAGCTCCGGCGACAATTGCGTTACGACCGGCCAGCGCGAATCACGTCGGGACATGTCGGCCTCCTTTGCACGGATGTTCATGACCGCCACAGCGGCTTGTTGGCCTCGCGCCACGCATCGAGGCGCGTGAGACCGATGTCGCGCAAATCGCGGTCGCTCATGGCGAGGAGTTCCCGCCGCTCGCGCGCACGCGCATGGAGGCGCCGCAAGGTCGCGACGACACGGCGGACGAGCCCGACATGTCGCGAAAGACGCGGCACCGGCGTCCACATCAGTTGCTCGTTCAGATAAGAATTTCTCATGTCACGAGCTCCCGAAGGAATCCGACCGGATCATTCCGGTGGATTTCCGACGATGATCGTGGGAGACTCGGCTGAAACCGACAAACGACGCTTTCTCAGGTTTCAGATTAGGATAATTAATCCGTGGATCGCGTCCGGCGCCTGCCCCCGCTCAATGCGCTGCGCGCCTTCGAGGCGGCGGCGCGCCATCTGAGCTTTCAGCGCGCGGCCGCCGAGCTGCACGTCACGCCGGCGGCGATCAGCCATCAGGTGAAGGCGCTCGAGGCGCAGATCGGCGTCAAACTGTTCCGGCGTCTCAATCGCGCCGTGCAACTGACCGAGCACGGACAGGCCTGTCTTCCCGTGCTGCGCGATGCCTTCGACCGCATGGCGCAGGCGGTCGAGATCGCGCGCGCGCCGCAACGGCACAAGATCCTGACGGTGAGCGCCGCACCGTCATTCGCGACGAAATGGCTGGTGCCGCGCCTCGATCGCTTCTGGACGAAGCATCCCGACATCGACCTGCGCGTATCGGCATCGATGCATCTGGTCGATTTCGCGCGCGAGGACATCCAGGCGGCATTGCGGTACGGACACGGCCGCTATCCCGGGCTGCACGCCGAACTGCTGATGCGCAACGAGGTATTCCCGGTGTGCAGCCCGAAGCTGCTCGAGGGACGCAACGCGCTGCGCCGCCCCGACGATCTACGGCATCACGTACTGCTGCATGACGCGACGAACGTGAGCGACCCCAGCACGCCGGACTGGCCGATGTGGCTGCGCGCCGCCGGCGTGACCGACGTCGACGCCACGCGCGGCCTGCGCTTCCACCATGTCGCGATGGCGCTCGATGCGGCGATCGCCGGGCGCGGTGTCGCGCTCGCCCACAGCGTGCTGGTGCGCGATGATCTCGCCGAGGGCCGCCTCGTGCGGCCGTTCGCCCTCAGCCTTCCGGTCGAGTTCGCCTATTACTTCGTCTGTCCGCCCGAGGCGCTGCAGGATGCGAAGATCCGCGCCTTTCGCGAGTGGATCCTGGAGGAGGCGCGGGCGGCGATGCGGCCGGCAGAGTCGCCGAATGGCGACAGGCCGGACCCGCCCCGCAGGCGGTCCGGCCGGATCAGCCGGCGGGCAGCTGTTCCGCGATCGCGGCGCGACGGTGGCGCACGCTATCAGACTTGAGCTGACCGCAGGCGGCGAGAATGTCGCGGCCGCGCGGCCGGCGGACCGGCACAACATAGCCGGCGCGCGCCAGGATGTCGGCGAACGCGTCGATCGTCGCGTCGTCGGAGCATTCGAACGGCGAGCCCGGCCAGGGGTTGAACGGGATCAGGTTGATCTTCGACGGGATGCCGCGAATGAGGCGTAAGAGCTCGCGCGCGTCCGCGGGCGAATCGTTGACGCCCTTGAGCATCACGTATTCGAACGTGATCCGTCGCGCGTTGGAGAGGCCCGGATACTCGCGGCACGCCGCGAGCAGCTCGGCGATCGGCCACTTCTTGTTGATCGGCACCAGCACGTCGCGCAGCTCGTCGGTGACCGCATGCAGCGAGACCGCGAGCGAGACGCCGAGTTCCTCGCCGCAGCGGCGGATCATCGGCACCACGCCCGACGTCGACAGCGTGATCTTGCGGCGCGAGATGGCGATGCCCTCGCCGTCCATCACGATCTTCAGCGCCTTGGCGACGTTGTCGTAATTGAACAGCGGCTCGCCCATGCCCATCATGACGATGTTGGTCAGCCGCCGGTCCGCCGCGGGCGCGGGCCATTCGCCGAAGGCATCGCGGCACAGCATCACTTGGCCGACGATCTCGTCCGGTTCGAGGTTGCGGACGAGGCGCTGCGTGCCCGTGTGACAGAACTTGCAGGTGAGCGTGCAGCCGACCTGGGACGACACGCACAGCGTCCCGCGATCCTCCTCGGGAATGTGGACCGTTTCGGCCTCCTGCCCGTCGACGAAGCGCAGCAGCCATTTCTGCGTGCCGTCGAAGGACTGCTGATGGCGCACGATCTGCGGCCGGTCGATGACGAACCGCGCCTCGAGCCTGGCGCGCAGATCCTTCGACAGGTTGGTCATCGCGCCGAACGAGCGCACGCCGCGCACGTAGATCCACTGCCAGATCTGCTTGGCGCGGAACGCCGGCTCGCCGAGCTCGGCGAGCGCGGCGACGAGTTCCGCGCGCGACAGACCGACGATGTTGCGCCGGCCGTCGGCAGGCGGCACGAGCGGCCGCTGCGGCGTATCGATTTCGGGCTTGGGCCCGGACGGGATTTCGATCATCGGGCCATTATACAGGCGAAGGGCCGCCGGTTCAGCGTATACCGCACGCCTTGCCGATTTCGGCATAGGCCTTGCTGAATCCGATCAGGGAGAAGGTGTCGGTGGTCTGGGTGCCGCGCGCCGAGGTTCCCTTCACCGTCAGGGTGGTGCCTGCGCGCATGGCCTCGATCAACGCCTTGTCGGTAGCGGCATCGCGCGTCCAGGCGCCGTCGTCATCGACGTCGGGTCTGGTGAAGAATTCGAACTTCTTGGTCTTGTCGACCTCGACGGCTACATCGGATCCAGCCTTGTAGTTGTAGCCGGCCTGGAAACTGACCTCGTCGCGCCGATTGGCCGCCGGCCGATGTGTCACCATCAGCAGCACGTCGCCGCGACGGACGTTGGCCGGCTCGGATTTGGTCGGTCGCGAGAGGATGTAGCAGATCTTGCTGCCGCGCTCGGTCATCTCGACCGCGGTCCAGGCATCGAACGTGCCGAGCGCCCGCGGACCCGGCGACGTGCCGGACTCGGCGCGCTTGGCGGGCTGCTGGGCCGTGACGGGCGCCGCGGCCAGAACCATGGCAAAAGCGGTGAAGGCACGGACGAACAGACGCACGACAGCGAGTTTCCCGGTTCTCGAGTTGCGCTTCACGCCAAACGGCGAAGCTTCAAGGCCTATGACACGTCCGGCTACAGGACGTCAATCGAACGCACGCCGCGGCTTAAGACGCATCGCGCCCACCGGCGCCGTTCATCCCGACCGGCGCCTCACCTTGGGAGGGCCGAACTCGTGCGGCTCGAGCGGAACCGTCGGTCCGCCGGGCCGCAGCGGGCGGTCGGGGAAACGGCCGCGACTGATGAGGCGATCGTACATCGTCAGCGCGCCGGCAAGGGCAAGGTTGATCGAGAACTTTGTCGGAATCTTGACCACGTGCGAGCACAGCGCGAGCAGCTCGGGCGAGAGCGCGCCGCGCTCGGGGCCCAGTACGTAGGCCGCAGCGTGCGGGTGGCAGAAGCTGGGCAGGTCGATCGCGTCGTCTGTGATCTCGACCCCGACGAGTACGCAGTCGCGCGGCAGCCGCAGACTCTTCACGTCCGGGAACTCGAAGAACGGCAGGCTACCGGGCGTATCGGAGGTATCCGCCAACGCACCTTCGGCCCGGTTGTATGCAGCCGCGATCGTGAACACGAAGCTGGCGCCGAACGCGTGGGCCGTCCGGAGCAGGCTTCCGAGATTCATCGCCTTGCTGATGCCCTCGACGCCGATGCCGAAATATCCGCGCATGCTTCAAGCCGGTGGTTTGGGTCGGGGCGCAACTTGCCTCCCGTGCCCCGGTGAAGGCAAGGTGTTTCCCATGCCCGACGATACCGCCCGCCCTGCGCCGCGCCGATCGACGCGCGCCCGCACCAAAAACGCACCACCGGTCGCCGTGCACGTCGTTCGCGGCGACATGATCGAAAGCCGCCATCGCGCCTCGATCGCCGTCGTCGATGCGGACGGCGCGATCATCGAGGCGCACGGCGACGTGACGGCGCCGGTCTATCCGCGTTCGGCGATCAAGCCGCTGCAGGCGCTGCCGGTCGTGGAGACGGGGGCCGCGGACCGCTTCGCCATGACGGGGCCGGAGCTCGCGCTTGCCTGCGCGAGCCACGGCGGCGAACCCGTGCATGTCGAGACGGTCGCCGCCTTGCTCACGCGCATCGGCTGTTCCGTCGACGATCTGGCCTGCGGCGCGCATCCGCCGTATCACGTCCCGTCCGCCCACGCGCTGATCCGGGCCGGCGAGGCGCCGTCCGCTCTTCACAACAACTGCTCGGGCAAGCATGCCGCCATGCTGGCCACCGCGCGCCACATGGGCGAACCAATCCGCGGTTACATCGCGCCCGATCATCCGGTCCAACAACGGATCGTCCGCACCTTCGAAGAAATGTGCGGCGTGGATCTGTCGCGCGCACCGCGCGGCATCGACGGCTGCAGCCTGCCGCAGATCGGCATTCCGCTGTCGGCGCTGGCCCGCGGCATCGCCCGCTTCGGCGCGCCCGATGCACTGCCGCGCGAACGCGCGGCGGCGTGCCGGCGCCTTGCCGCCGCGATGACGGCGAACCCGATGATGGTGGCCGGCACGGGCCGATTCTGCACGACGGCGATGGAAATCGGCGCCGGCAAGATCATCGTGAAGACCGGTGCCGAAGGCATGTACATGGCGGCGATTCCGGCGCGCGGAATCGGCATCGCCCTCAAGATCGAGGATGGCGCCGCGCGCGCGGCGGAAGTGGCACTCGCCGCACTGCTGATCCGCTATGCCGATTTCGACGAAGCACAGCGCATGCGCCTCGGCGCCCTGATGGAGCCCCCGCTGCAGAACGTCAACGGCTGGCATGTCGGCCGGATCGCGCCGGCATCTTGTCTTTAAGCTGGCGCTCGCAGCACCGTCCGCAACCCTAATTTCAATTTGCAAAACGTTGGTGTCCGTCGCGTGACTTCACCCTTTTGTGTGAAGGGGCGCCGTGTCTATACTAATACTTCGTAAACGTTGTCGGCACGTGCAGTGCCGGACAGGCCGGTGGACGCCGGTTGGGGGGCCTATGGACGGAACCACGCACAGCGTCATCGAACTCGCTACCGAGACGTCGGCGATCGTCTGCAGCCGGCTGGACGGACCGAGGGCGCTCACCATCGGGCGCATGCCGACTCCGCCCCTCAAGCGAGGCCAGGTCCGCATCGCCGCTCAGGCCGCCGGTCTCAACTTCGCGGACACGCTCGTCGTCCAGGGGCGCTATCAGGTCAAGCCGCCGCTGCCGTTCGTTCCCGGCCTCGAGGCCGCGGGCACGGTGATCGAGGTCGCCCCCGACGTCACGGCGTTCAGGCCGGGCGACCGGGTCATGGCGGCGACGGGCATGGGCGCCTTCGCCAAGGTGGTCGTGGCCGACGCCCGCGCGACCTTTCCGATTCCGCCCGGGCTCGACATCGTCGCGGCCGCCGGGTTCCCGATCGTCTACGGCAGCGCGCATTTCGGGCTGATCCGCCGCGGACGCCTGCGCGCCGGCGAGACGCTGCTCGTCCTCGGCGCAGCCGGCGGTCTCGGGCTTGCCGCGGTCGAGGTCGGCAAGGCGGTCGGCGCGACGGTGATCGCGGCGGCGCGCGGCGCGGACAGGCTGGCGCTCGCGCGCGCGCACGGCGCCGACCACGTCATCGACTACACGACCGAGGATCTGCGCGCGCGACTCAAAGACCTGACCGATGGACGCGGCGTCGACGTCGTGTTCGATCCGGTCGGCGGCGATGCCTTCGACGCCGCGCTCCGCGCGACCGCCTGGGAAGGGCGCCTCGTCATCGCCGGCTTCGCCGGCGGACGCATCCAGCAGATCCCCGCGAACCTGCTATTGGTCAAGAACATCGCGGCGATCGGCTTCTTCTTTGCCGAATACCGGAGCCGGATGCCGGACCTCGTCCGCGACGCCTTCGCGGAAATGGCGGGCTGGCTCAGGGACGGCAAGCTGAAGCCGCACGTCTCGCACGTGTTCCCCGCGGAGGAGGTCGCCGCCGCGATGGAACTGCTGACCTCGCGCCGGGCGACCGGCAAGATCGTCCTCGCGTTCTAGCGGGCGATCGTGCGGCCGGGTCTGCGCAGCATGGGGTAGATCGGCGGCGACGTTTCCACTTGGATGGTCCCGAGCAGCTCGAACCCGTGGCGTTCGTAGAACGGAATGTTCCGGGGATTCGAGGATTCGAGATAGGCCAGCGTCCCATCCCTATCGCATTGCCGCAGCACCCGCTGCATCAGCGCCGAGCCATGCCCCTTGCCCTGCATGGCGGGCAGCACGCCGATGAGCGGCAGGTACCAGTGCGGTTCCGCCGGGTGATAGCTGCCCATCTGCTCGAACACCGCGAAGGCTGCCTGCTTCTCGGACTCGCGAAGCGTTTCCGTCAGCAGCGCCAGCAGGGTCTCCTCGTCCGGGCCGGTGCCCGGCGGCAGCCATAGCGCCGCGCCGACGAACGTGCCGCTGTAGAACGCCGTCCCGTACTCGAACGCCCGACCGCCGAACGCCTGGGCAAAGACCGGGAAATGGCGGCGATATTGCGCCGTATCCGGATATATCCAGCGCGCGGCCGGATCGGTCTCGAATGCCGACGTCACCACGTCGATCAGTTGCCCCCGATCGCCCTCGGCGGCGGTGGCGATCGGCTGCTCCATCACCTGTGACATCATCGATTTTTCCTTTCGAACGCGCCGCTTTCCGGCGCGAAATGGCAGGAGAACCCGTACGTCAGCGCAGGCTATACCGGGCCCAGACCGGGCGCTGTGACCGATTTCACACGTGGGGCCGGACGCTCTCTTCCGGAGACCGGCGGCACGGGCGGGCAGTTCAAGTCCCGCCCAGCCATGGCGGCGCGCTCAGGCGCCGGCGCTTTCGCCTTCGTCCTGCTCGTAGCGGATGGCCACGACCTCGATCTCTTCCGGTCCGGACGGCGTCCGCACGGTCACCGTATCGCCGACCCTCGCCCGCATCAGCGCGCGGCCGATCGGCGAAACCCAGCTCACCTGACGGCGCGCGAAATCGGCCTCGTCGACGCCGACGAGCTTCACCGTCATCTCGACGCCCTCGGCATTCACATAGGTGACGGTCGCGCCGAAGAAGACCTGATCCAGATGCTGCTGCCGGGCCGGATCGACGACCTCGGCGATCTCGAGGCGCTTGGTCAGGAAGCGGATCCGGCGGTCGATCTCGCGCAGCCGCCGCTTGCCGTAGATGTAGTCGCCGTTCTCCGAGCGGTCGCCGTTGCCGGCCGCCCAGGCCACGGTCTCGACGACCTTCGGCCGCTCGACGCGGATGAGGTGCTGCAGTTCATCCCGCAGCCGCCGGTAGCCGGCCGGAGTCATGTAGTTCTTGACGCCCGCCGGAAGCGCCGGGCCGTCCTCGGGCAGGTCGTCGTCGCTGTCGTCTTGATCGTTGCGAACGAAAGCTTTGCTCACGGGTCGTGGATCCGGAAATGTCTGCTGCCGATGGCGGCCGATTTTGGCCGAGAGACGCGCGCCTGCCTAGCGGGGAGACGTGCGGAGGCAACGCCGTTGGTGCTAAAGATCGCGGACGCAACCGTCCGAAACGCGCATGTCCGACCCCGTCCAGGCCCAGTACGAGGCCTATCCCTATCCGCCGCGCGACCCGCGCGACGAGGCCAAGCGGCTGATCCTCGGCTCGCCGAGCCATCTCGCCGAACTCAATCACTACGTCTTCGGCGGCGGCCTCGACCTGACGCGCCCGTTTCGCGTCCTCGTCGCGGGCGGCGGAACCGGCGATGCCGCCATCATGCTGGCGCAGCAGCTCGCCTGGGCCGGCGCCGGAGAGGCGGAGGTCGTCTATCTCGACATGTCGCGCGCCGCGCGCAGAGTCGCCGAAGCGCGCGCCCGACAGCGCGGTCTGTCGAATATCCGTTTCGTCACCGGCTCGCTGCTCGAACTGGACGCGCTCGGTCTCGGGATGTTCGACTACATCGACTGCTGTGGCGTGCTTCATCACCTTCCCGATCCGGCGGCCGGACTCGCCGCGCTGACGCGCGCGCTCGCGCCGCACGGCGGCATGGGCCTGATGCTGTACGGCGCGCTGGGCCGCACCGGCGTCTATCACGTGCAGGCGATGCTCAACGCGATCGCGCCACCGACGGCGGATCCGGCCGCGCGCCTGCAGCTCGCGCGCCGTCTTCTCGCGCAGTTGCCGGCGACGAACTGGCTCAAGCGCAATCCGTTCGTGACCGATCACATCGTCGAGGGCGATGTCGGGCTTTACGACCTGCTGCTGCACGCCCGCGACCGCGCCTACACGGTCGAGGAGATCGGGGCGCTCGTCGACGGCGCGCGGCTGCGCCTCGTGAGTTTCGTGCCGCCCGCGCGCTACGAACCCGCAAGCTACATCAGCGACGCCGCACTCCTGAAACGGGTCCAGGAGCTGCCGCCGCTCGCCCGCGCCGCCTTCGCGGAACGGCTCGCCGGCAACATCAAGGCGCATGTATTCTACGCCGTGCATGCGGCGAATCCGGTGGCGCCACCGCGCCCCGATGCGCCCGACCTCGTGCCCGTGCTGTTCGATGCGTCGCCCGAGCAGCTCGCGCGCGGCCTGAAACCGGGTGGCATGCTGACCGTCAGCGCCGAAGGGCTCAGCCTGCGCTTTCCGCTGCCGCGGCTCGCACCGGCGATCTGCAGCCTGATCGACGGAACGCGCACGCTGGAGGAAATCCGCGCCGCCCTCGCGGCGAAGGCCGGCCCGCTCGACTGGCCGGCCTTCGCTGCGGAGTTCGCATCGCTGTTCGCCGCCCTCAACGGCAGCGGCAAGCTGTTCCTGCGCCGGCGACGGTGAAGCGCCCTGCTTACGGCTCCCAGAACGAACGCGACCCTTCCAGTTCGGCCGTCGCCCGATCGATGCCGATGTCGCGCAGGAGACGGTCGTCGAGCGCGAGCAACGCACGCCGGCTGCGCGCCCGTTCGTGCCACGACGCGATCCGGTCGGCGAGCCTGATGAGAAGCGCCTGAATCGTCGACCGGACGGCGCGCCGCGCCTGCCGGTCGAGCGCCGGGGCGAAGGTCGGATGGGGGCTGCACGTCCGGTCCATGGCCAAGTCTCCCTAATGCATCGCGTCGAGCCGATTTCATGCTCGACACAACATTTGTGCAGCCCGATTCTTGCGCACAAACGATCTTTCCTCGTACGATGGCTTAGAAAAATTAAGGCATGACATGGCCAGATCCCTGCCGCCGCTCAACGCATTGCGCGCCTTCGAAGCGGCGGCGCGCCATCTGAGCTTCACCCGCGCCGCCGCCGAGCTGAATGTCACCCAGGCGGCGGTGAGCCATCAGGTGAAGGCGCTCGAGGCGCAACTGGGCGTGAAGCTGTTCCGGCGCCTGACGCGCAGGCTGCTGCTGACGGAAGAGGGCCACGCGCTGCTGCCTGAGCTGCGCGACGCCTTCGACCGGCTCGCCCAGGCCGTGGACCGGGTGCGTCGCGGCGGGCAAGGCACACTGACCATCAGCTTGCTGACGACGTTCGCGCTCGGCTGGCTGGTGCCGCGCCTGCCGCAGTTTCAGGCCGCGCATCCGTCGATCGACGTCCGCCTGACGACGACGAGCCGGATGGTCGACTTCGCCACGGAGGACGTCGACGTCGCGATCCGGTACGGCGCCGGCGGCTGGCGCGACCTTCGCTGCGACAAGCTGTTCGACGACGTGCTGACCCCGCTTGCAGGCGCGCGTTTCAAGGACCGCCTGCGCCGACCGGAGGACATCCTGTCCGTGCCGCTGCTCCACGAACACGACGGGCCGTATGACTGGCCGATCTGGTTCCGGGCCGTCGGCCTACCGCTGGACAAGGCGAAGACCGGTGCGCGTTTCGATTCGACGCGGATCGCCGTCCATGCGGCAATCGCCGGTGCCGGCGTCGCCGTCGGCGCGCCGTTCATGTTCAGCGACGAACTTGCGGCCGGCACGCTGTTCCAGCCGTTCGACATCCTCGTGCCGAACGGCAAGGCCTATTGGCTGGTATGCCCCGAGGCGACCGCCGAACGACCGAAGATCAAGGCGTTCCGCGAGTGGATCCTGGCCGAGGCGGCGCGATTCAATCCGACGGCGACGATTCCCGCACGTAATAGATCAGGTCGAGCGGCGGCGGCGCGACGCCGGTCTGCGACAGCAGCCCGTGCGCCTGGCCGCGGTGGTGCGTCTGGTGATTGAAGAAATGCGCCAGCACGAAGCGCATCGGCGTCGCCTGCGACTCGCCCGCCATGTTCTTGTAGCGGAGGGTCGAGTTCAGCGTCGGCTCGTCCATGGCCTCGATCACGTTGATGATCTGCGCGTCCTCGGCCTCGCGCGCGACGCGCAGACCGGCGAAGTCCCCGTAGAGGATCTGGTCGAGCGCGCGAATACCGGGATCGTGGCCGGTGATGCGGCCGATCCACAGGCGATCGGCCACCAGGACATGGTTGAGCGTTCCGTGCAGCGAACCGAAGAAGGCCGCCCGCGGCTTCATGTATTCCGCCTCGGTCAACTGCGCGCAGGCGGCGTAGAGACGCCGGTTGGCCCACTGGTTGTAGCGGGCGAGCGTACGGAAATAATCGAGCGTCGGCATCGCGGTTCCCCCTTCCGCCTCGCAGCGTGCCGCCGCGCCCGTGACCGGTCAACGTTTCTCGCCTGCCGTCACGCGAAACGCCGGCCCGACCGTCGCGTGTCGCGGCGCTAGGTGCGCGGCCGCGCCGTTGCCGCTTCCGTCCGCTGCACGGCCGCTGCCGCGTCCGGCATCATCACGACCTTGATGCAGCCATTGGCCTTGTCGCGGAAGGTGCGGTACGCGGCAGGGCCGTCGTCGAGCACGGCACGATGGGTGATAATGAAGGTCGGGTCGATCTCGCCCTGCCGGATGCGTTCGAGCAGCGAGCGCATGTAGCGCTGCACGTGCGTCTGCCCGCTGCGGATCGTGAGCCCCTTCTGCATGACGGCGCCGAACGGGAACTTGTCGATCGCGCCGCCATAGACGCCGGCGACCGAAACGTTGCCGCCCTTGCGGCAGCACATCAGGATCTGCCGCAGCGCCGCGGCGCGATCGGTCGCGAGATAGAAGAACGCCTTGGCGCGATCGAGCGCGGCGTCGAATTCGCCCCAGCCGTGCGCCTCCATGCCGACGGCATCGATGCAGGCATCCGGTCCCCGACCATCGGTCATCGTCTGCAGACGGTCGTAGACCTCTTCCTCGATGAAGTGGATCGCGTCGGTGGCGCCGGCCCGCGACCGCGCGAGCGCCAGACGCTCGGGCACACGGTCGATCGCGACGATGCGTTCGGCCCCGAGAAGGCGGGCACTTGCGATCGCGAACTGTCCGACCGGCCCGCAGCCCCACACCGCGACCGTGTCGCCGGGCTGGATGTCGCAGTTGAGCGCCGCCATCCAGCCGGTCGGCAGGATGTCCGACAGGAACAGGACCTGCTCGTCCGTCATCCCCTCGGGGACCTTGAGCGGGCCGACATCGGCATGCGGCACGCGGACATACTCGGCCTGCCCCCCCGCGTAGCCACCGGTCAGATGCGAATAGCCGAAGATGCCCGCGGTGGCATAGCCGTAGACCTTCGCCGCCATCTCCGCGTTCGGGTTGGTCGTATCGCAGCACGAATAGAGCTCGCGCTGGCAGAAGAAGCACTCGCCGCAGGCGATCGGGAACGGCACGACGACGCGGTCGCCCTTCTTCAGGCGGTGGACGTCGGCGCCGACTTCGACGACCTCGCCCATGAATTCGTGGCCGAGGACGTCACCTTCCTTCATGCCCGGGATGTAGCCGTCATAAAGGTGAAGATCGGACCCGCAGATCGCGGTCGACGACACCTTGACGATCACGTCGCCCGGATCCTCGATCGCGGGATCGGGCACCGTATCGACCCGCACGTCGCCCTTGCCATGCCAGCACAGCGCCTTCATCGGAAAACCTCCGCGTTGCCGCGCGACTAACGCGCATGCGGGGCAGAACGGCGCGACGCGGCCGCGGTTCCTGAGGCGCGAGGCGGCCGCCGTTTCAGGTCTTGAGCTGCGGCAGATCCTTGTAAAGCTCGAGCGCCTCGGGGTTGGCGAGGGCTTCGCGGTTCTTGATCGGCCGGCCGTGGACGATGTCGCGCACGGCGAGCTCGACGATCTTGCCGCTCTTGGTGCGCGGAATGTCGGCGACCTGGATGATCTTCGCCGGGACATGCCGCGGCGTGGTGTTGCGGCGGATCTGGTCCCTGATCCGCTGCTCGAGCGCCGGCGTCAGCGTCACGCCGTCGCGCAGACGCACGAACAGGACGACGCGCACGTCGTTGTCCCAGTCCTGGCCGATGACGATGGACTCGAGCACCTCGTCGATCTGCTCGACTTGGCGGTAGATCTCGGCCGTGCCGATCCGCACGCCGCCCGGATTCAGCACGGCGTCGGAGCGGCCGTAGATGATGACGCCGTCATGCGACGTGAGCTCGGTCCAGTCGCCATGCGTCCACACGCCGGGGAACTTCTCGAAATAGGCGGCGCGGTACTTGCGTCCGTCGGGATCGTTCCAGAAGCCGACGGGCATCGACGGGAACGGCTTGACGCAGACGAGCTCGCCCTTGGTGCCGCGCGTCGGCCGGCCGTTCTCGTCGAACACCTCGACCGCCATGCCGAGACCGCGCGCCTGGATCTCGCCGCGCCATACGGGCAGCGTCGGCACGCCAAGGACGAAACACGACACGATATCGGTGCCGCCGGAGATCGAGGCGAGATGGACGTCCTGCTTCACCCGCCGGTACACGTAGTCGAAGCTTTCCGCGACCAACGGCGAGCCGGTCGACGTGATCGTCCGGACGGTCGTGAGCTTGTGGGTGCGCGCCGGCTCGATACCGGCCTTGGCGCAGGCGTCGATGAACTTCGCCGAGGTCCCGAACAGGGTGAACCCCGCCTCGTCGGCGAAATCGAACAGCACGTTGCCGTTCGGGTAGAACGGCGAGCCGTCGTAGAGGCAGAGCGTCGCCTCGGCCGCGAGACCCGACACCAGCCAGTTCCACATCATCCACGAGCAGGTCGTGAAGTAGAACACGCGGTCGCCCGGCCTGACGTCGCAATGGAGCAGGTGCTCCTTCAGGTGCTGGATCAGCGTGCCGCCGGCGCCGTGGACGATGCATTTCGGCGCTCCGGTCGTGCCCGACGAATAGAGAATGTAGAGCGGATGGTTGAACGGGAGCTGCGCGAACTCGATCGCGCCGGGCCCGTAGGGCGCGACGAAGTCCGACCACAGGACGGCGCCGCGGATGCCGTCGAGGCTCGGTGCTGCGTTCACATAGGGCGTGACGACGACCTTCTCGACCGACGGCAGGCGGGCCACGATGTCGCGCAGCTTGCCGAGGCAGTCATGCGTCTTGCCGTTGTAGTAGTAGCCATCGACCGCGAACAGCACCTTCGGCTCGATCTGGCCGAAGCGGTCGAGCACGCCCTGGACGCCGAAATCCGGCGAGCATGACGACCACACCGCGCCGAGGCTCGTCGCCGCCAGCATGGCGATGATCGGCTCGGGCATATTCGGCAGGTATCCGGCGACACGATCGCCCGCCGTGACGCCGGCCGCCTTGAGCGCCTGGGCAAGGCGGCTGACCTCGGCGTTGAGCTCGGCCCAGGTCATGGTGCGGCGGACCTTGTCCTCGCCACGGAAGATCAGCGCGGGAGTGTCGTCGCTGCGCCGCAGCAGATTCTGCGCGAAATTGAGCCGCCCGTTCGGGAAGAACCGTGCCCCCGGCATCCGGTCCGCGTCGACGAGCACGACGTCGCCCGGATCGCCGATGATGCGGCCGAACGACCACATCTCGCGCCAGAAGAGGGCAGGCTGGTCCACCGACCACCGCCACAGCGCCTGGTAATCCGGGAGGCTGAGCCCGTGCCGGCGCTCGACGTCCGTCCGGAAGGCGGTGATGTTCGCTTTGGCGATGCGATCGGGCGATGGCTGCCAGAGCGGCAGGGCAGCCGTGGCGGCTTCGGGCATGGGCATGTCTCTCCTGTCGAATTAGGCGCCTTTTAACCTGAAAGCGCGGCGACGCGGAAGGGTGCGCGGCAGACGCAAAGGAGCTTTGCCGGCGCTGCGCTGGCACACCCGCCGCCACCTGGCGTAGGCTGAGCTTCCAGTCCTGTCCGCATGCCGCTCAAACGCCTTTCCGCCGCATTCGCCGCCAGATCGAGTCCGACGCGCGCTGCGCTGTGGATGATCGTGGCCGCGGCCTTCTTCGCCTCCATGAGCGCGCTCATCCGGAAGCTCTCGGAAGACCTCCATGTCCTGGAGATCGTCTTTTTCCGCAATCTTGCCGGGTTCGCCTTCATGGTGCCGTGGCTGGTCCGTACCGGCGTACGGGGACTGCGCACCGACAACACGCGGCTCTATCTCGGGCGGTCGCTGATCGGCCTGATGTCGATGTTCTTGTGGTTCACCGCGCTCACGATGATGCCGCTGGCCGAGGCGACGGCGCTCGCCTTCACGGCGCCGCTGTTCGCGACGGTGGCCGCCGTCCTCATCCTGGGCGAGACGGTCCGTGCGCGCCGCTGGACCGCCACCATCGTCGGCTTCATCGGTGCGATGATCGTGCTGAGACCCGGCTTCGGTTCGGTCGGCCTGCCCGAGGTGCTCGTCCTGCTGTCGGCCGCGATCCAGGGGCTCAACATCGTCGTGGTCAGGCAATTGAGCCGCGTCGAGGATCCGAATGCCGTCGTAACCTACATGACGCTCTATATCCTCCCGTTCTCGCTCGTTCCCGCCCTGTTCGTATGGACGAACCCGCCGCCGCATACCTGGATCTGGATCGCGCTGCTCGGCCTGTGCGGCACGGCCGGCCACCAGGCCTTCACCCGCGCCTTCGCGATCAGCGACGCCTCGGCGCTGCTTGCCTTCGATTACGCGAAGCTGCCGTTCGTGGCACTGATCGCCTGGTTCGCGTTCGGCGAGGCGCCCGACATCTGGACCTGGCTCGGCGCCGCCGTCATCGTCGGCGCCACCGTCTATATCGCCCATCGTGAGGCCACGATCGCGCGCCGTGCGGCGGCGGCGAAGTCCTCCGCCCCGAGCGCCGCGCACGCCGCCCATGACTGACGCCTGCGCGGGCCTGCGCCCGCACACGAGATTGGCGGCACGCCTGCGCGATCTTCCCGACAATGTGCGCGGCGCGCTGTGGATGGTGCTGGCCGGGGCCTGCTTCGCGCTGCAAGGCGCGATGGTGAAGGCGGTCGGCGAACGACTCGACGTCCTGCAGGTGCAGTTCTTCCGCTGTCTGTTCGGTTTCCTTACCGTGCTGCCATTCGTGATGGGCCCGATGCTTCAGGGGCGCATCGGCGAGGTGCTGCGCACCAGGCGGCCGGTCCTGCATGTCGCCCGCGCCCTCGTCGGCATCTCGGGCATGTTCTGCGGCTTCTATGCGGTGACGCACTTGCCGCTGGCGGACGCGATCGCCATCTCGTTCACGCGGCCGCTTTTCGTGATCGTCCTCGCCGTGCTGTTCCTGGGCGAGGTCGTCGGCTGGCGGCGCTGGGCGGCGACTGCGGTGGGATTCGTCGGCGTGCTCATCATCGTCCGGCCGGGCACGACCGCCTTCGACTGGGCGGCCGTGGTGGCGCTGCTCGGCGCCTTCCTGGTCGCCGACGTCGGCATCATGGTCAAGAAGCTGTCGACGACCGAGCGCAACGTCACAGTCCTGTTCTACTTCACCACCATCACGACCCTGGTCTCGGCCGTTCCCGCGTATCTCGTCTGGATCGCGCCGACACCGGTGGAATTCGCACTCATGGTGCTCGTCGGCATCAGCGCGACGGCGGGCCAGGCATTGGCGTTGCGCGCCTACCGCATCGGCGAGGCCAGCGCAGTGACGCCGTTCGATTCGACGCGCATGCTGTTCGCCGTCGCCTACGGCCTGCTTCTCTTCGGCGAGGTGCCGGACCTGTGGACGCTCGCAGGCGCGACGATCCTGATCGGCAGCACCATCTACATCGCCCATCGCGAGTACCGGCTCGGCAGGGCGACGGCCAGCGGCGGAGCGGGCGGATGAGCCGGATCCGCGCACGCCTCCGCATGCTGCCGCCGAACGTCCGCGGCGCCCTGTGGATGCTGCTGGCCGCGCTGTCGTTCTCGACCATGGACGCATGCATCAAGCTGATCGGGCAGCACATGCATGCGCTCGAGATCGCGTTCTTCCGCTGCGCCTTCGGCGGCCTCGCCGTCATGCCCTTTGTGCTGCGCGCGGGCGTGGGCATCCTGCGCACGGGCCGCTGGGGCGGACATCTCGCCCGCGGCCTCACCGGCTACATGGCGATGGCGCTCGGCTTCTACGGCGTCGCGAATCTGCCGCTCGCCGACGCCACGGCGCTGAGCTTCACGCGACCGCTGTTCATGATCGTGCTTGCGGCCATCTTCCTCCACGAGACGGTGCGCTGGCGGCGCTGGACGGCGACGATGGTCGGCTTCGCCGGCGTCGTCATCATGGTGCGGCCGGGCCTGGCGACGGTCGACATGGCGACCGTGGCCGCCGCGACCAGCGCGCTGTTCGTCGCCGCCGTGGGCGTGCAGGTGAAGCGGCTCGCCGCGACCGAACGGCCGGAGACCATCATCTTCTACTTCACCCTGATCAGCTCGCTGCTTTCGCTCGGCCCCGCCCTCTACGTGTGGCGCACGCCGACGCTGCCCGAGCTCTGCGGGCTGATGCTGCTCGGCGCGCTCGGCTCGCTCGGCCAGTATTTCTCGATCCGCAGCTACCGCATCGCCGAGGCGACGGCGGTCGACCCCGTCGACTATGCGCGGCTCGTGTTCGCGACGTTCTACGGCTTCGTGCTGTTCGGAAACCTGCCGGACGGCTGGACCATCGCCGGCGCGCTCGTGATCGTCGCCAGCACGCTCTACATCACGCGGCGCGAGGCGAAGCTGCGCCACCCGGTGACCGCCGGCACCGCGATGCCCGGCGCGCCGGTTCAGGTCGGCACGGCGGGCAGCGTCGCCCCTGGCGACGGCACGACCACGGACGCGGCCAGTCGAGCGTGGCGGGGCAGAGAATCCGGGCCGGCATAGCTCGACGCCCGGCCCGCGCAGCGGCTACTAGTCAACCGTTTCCCAAACATCGGATCAGGGGCACACCATGCAGGTGAAAGGGCACGCGGCGATCGTCACGGGCGGCGGATCGGGCCTGGGCGCTGGAACGGCGCGGGCGCTCGCGGCCGCTGGCGCGAAGGTGACGGTCTTGGACATCAACCTCGCCGACGCGGAGAAGGTCGCAACGGAGATCGGCGGCCTCGCCGTCAAGTGCGACGTCGTGAGCGCGGAGGACGCCGAGCGCGCCGTCGCCGAGGCGCGCGAGCGGCACGGCGCCGCACGCATTCTCGTCAACTGCGCCGGCATCGCGCCGGCCGCGCGCATCGTCGGCAAGGACGGCCCGCTGCCGCTCGCCGAATTCACCCGCGTCATCAACGTCAACCTGATCGGCACGTTCAACATGATGCGACTGGTCGCCGCCGATGCGAGCAAGCTCGAGCCGCTTACCGACGGCGAACGCGGCGTGATCATCTCCACCGCGTCGGTCGCGGCGTTCGAGGGACAGATCGGCCAAGCCGCCTACGCCGCCTCCAAGGGCGGCGTCGCGGCGTTGACGCTGCCTGCGGCACGCGAGTTCGCGCGCGTCGGCATCCGCGTCATGGCGATCGCGCCGGGCCTGTTCGGCACGCCGATGCTGCTCGGCATGCCGCAGCAGGTGCAGGACAGTCTCGCCGCCCAGGTGCCGTTTCCGAACCGCTTCGGCACGCCGGAGGAATACGCGAAGCTGGTCATGCACATCATCGACAATCCGATGCTCAACGGCGAGGTCATCCGCCTCGACGGCGCCATCCGCATGGGACCGCGCTGACGCCGTTCCATACGGGACAGCCGTCGAGCCCAGCCTGAACCGTATCGCTCGAGGACAACCGGACACCGGAAACGATTTCTGGCGCCCCCGCCCTTGTTTGCGGCGCGAAGATCCAGCGATCCGTGACCGGAAGCGCCCTGATCTTTCGGGCATCGCCCGGGATCGACTTTGTGGCGGCAGCGCGCCGGGCCTAGAGTGAGATGGAGCGACGCGAAGACCGCGGCACATCCGCGACGGCTGCCGCGTGCGACCGCAGCCACGACACGTCACGTCGGAAACCTGCTTCCGCCGCCGTCGAACGGGAGGCGCCTCATGCACGTGCCGAAGCGGGTCTTCCTCGCAGCCGTTCTTGTCCTGGTCGGCAGCCTTGCGTCGGCGCACGACGCCCTGGTCCGTCAGAGTTGCCATTACGCCGAGCCGGCCGATTTCCTGGAAGCGGTCGCATATTCTCTCCTGCAGCAAGGAACCGCCTATCGGGAAGCCGCCCGGTCGCGCGAGGCGGCCGGCGACGTCGTCGAGGCGGCTTGGCTCTTCGGCCTCGCGCACGGCCTCTACCGGGCAGCGATCCATTACGGCGTGACCAAGGAACCGCTCGAGATCGAAGCCGTCATGCTGCCGAGCGGAAAACAGGCGGCCGCCGAGCTGGGCCGGCTGATCTTCCAGCGCGCGCAAGATCCAGCCCAGCGTGGCGAGAGCCTATTCTGGCTCGTGCTGTCGCAGAGCGGCGAGATCGACGATCCCGACCGCCTCGCCGAGACGCTCGTCCGTGATCACGGGCTGCGTGATGCCGACCGCCGCCTGATCACCGGTGCCCGGCAAGCGGTGACGACGTGGCTGCGCGCCCCCTGGTGGACCGCGGCGTCCGCCCCGCGTCGCGGCGACGTCGCGGTGGACTGGATCGTGGTGCGGCGGGCTAGGCCGCGAGATCGATGAACTTGGCGAGCCGGATGTCGCGTTCGGTCAGTCCACCCGCATCGTGCGTCGACAACGTGATGTGGACGCGGTTGTAGACGTTGGACCATTCGGGATGATGGTCCATCTTCTCGGCCATCAGCGCGACGCGCGTCATGAATGCGAACGCCGCGTTGAAATCCTTGAAGCGGAACTCCTTCTGGATCGCGTCGCGGTCCGGTGCGAGGGTCCAGCCCTGCAGTTCCGCCAACGCCTTGCCCCGCGCCTCGCCGGTCAGTCTTTCCGTCATCCCATCCTCCCAAGCTGCGCATGACACGCAGGTCCGATATGAGCGTGGACCGGCTTTCGTCGTTGATCAAGTCGCGCTAGCTTTTCCCGCATGAGTTTGCCCGAGATCCGCCCGCCCTCGCTTGCCGACATCGAACGGCTTGCCTACGACGCGCTCAAGACGATTCCCGACGAGCTGCGCCAGTACGTCCGTAACGTGGTGATCCGCGTCGAGGAGTTTCCCGACGAGGAAACGGAGCAGGAGATGAACCTCGAGAGCCCGTTCGACCTGCTCGGCCTCTATCGCGGCGTCGATCTGATTCACAAAAGCGTCACGGACCCGAACGCCATGCCCGACATGGTGTTCCTGTACCGCCGGCCGCTGCTCGACTACTGGTGCGAAAGCGGCGAGGATCTCGCCCACATCGTCCGCCACGTCCTGATCCACGAGATCGGCCACCACTTCGGATTCTCCGACGCGGATATGGCGGCGATCGAGGCGCAGAGTATCGAGTAAGGGCGGCGGCAAGACCGCGCGCGGCACCGTCGGGCGGCGCGGCAGAGACGCTCAGCACAATTCCAGTCGCACCGACCCCAGCCCGTCGACCGTGAAGACGGCGGTGTCGCCCGGCGCGATCGATACGGTGGCGACGAGGCTGCCGGTGATCACGACCATGTCGCGGCGGATCGGCCGGCCGCGCGTCGCGACGAGATTGGCGAGCCAGGCGAGCGCACCCAGGGGATCGTCGGCTTTGCCCTCGCTCACCGGCCGGCCGTTGATCGCGAGGCGTCCGTGGAGCCGACAGGGATCGATGTCCCGCCGCATCTCGACCGGTGCGCCGAGAACGACGCCCGCATTCCAGCAATTGTCGACGATCATGCTGTAGGCGTCGGTCTCGCGATAGACGGCGTTGCGGTCCTCGATCAGCTCGAAGGCCGGCATCAGCGCGGCGATGGCATCCCGGACGCTTTCCGCCGTGTACGGCGCCGCGCGCGGCGGCAGGTCGGCGCCCAAGCGAAAGGCGATCTCGCATTCGAGGCGGAGGTTGACGAAATCCGCGCACGTGAGCCGGGCCGGCGCGGAGTGCACGGTGTTCGCGAAGATGACGCCGCCGCACGGATGGTCGATTCCCATCAGTTCTTGCATCACCTTCGTCGTGGTCGCGATCTTGAGTCCGGCGACGGGACCATGCGTCGGTCGCGCAAGAGCGTGGAAGACCTCCTGCGCGGCATAGGCATCATCGAGCGTGCATGGCCGGAGCTCCGGGGGCAGGTTGCGATACGGCTCGCGCCGCTGGTGCGCCTGCCACATGAACCGTGCCGCCTCTTCGATCCGGTCTGCCGCGTCCATCGCCCCCTCGCCGCTGATATCTGCCGTCAGTACGCCCGCCGCATCAGGTAGAACACGTAACCGAACGAGTCGCCGTCGCGACGGAAGATGTCGATCTCGCGCTCGACGGTCGCAATCTCCCGGCGCAGGGCGTCGTCGGCCGCGTCCTTGATGGCGGCGATCCGGGCCTGCAACGGATCGTAATACTCCGCCCACCACGCCGTCACCGGCAGCACGAACGTGTCCAGCACCTTGAAGCCGGCGTCGCGCGCACGTTGCATGTTCTCCTTGATGCCGGCCATGTCCGGATAGGCCTCGGACCAGAAGCGCACGGCCGCATCGGGACGCTCGTCGACGAGCCATGAGCACTCGGTCACGGCGACAAAGCCGCCGGTGCGAAGCCACGGCCGGCATAGGGCCAGCCCGCGCGCGAAACCGACGATGTAGATCGCGCCCTCGGACCAGATCAGATCGAAGCTGTCGGGCGGCAGATCGAGCGCCGCCATGTCGGCCTCGCGCGGTTCGATCCGGTCCGCGACGCCGCGGGCGCGGGCATTCGCCGCCAGCTCGTCGAGATAGGGCCGATGAATGTCCACGGCCACGATGCGCGCCCCGGGCAGCGATTCCGCCAGGACGAGGGTCTGACGCCCGGTGCCGCAGCCGAGATCGAGGATGCGCGGCTGCTGCGGCAGCGGCGGAAGCCGGCGCAGCGCTGCGCGCGTACAGGCGTCGCTGCCGGGTCCCTGGCGCGGCAGACCGCTGAACAACGTCCGAACCGCGCCCGTCATCGTCCGTCGTCCGGCGCCAGCAGACGGGATACCTGCCGGCGCAGATACGGCAGCACGTCGCGCGCGAACCACGGATTGCGATCGAGCCACGCCGTATTGCGCCATGAAGGATGCGGCAGCGGCAGAAACTCGGGCAGGTAGTCGCGCCACGCGGCGATCGTTTCGGTCATTGTTCGCTTGCGCCGTTCGCCCAGGTAATACGCCTGGGCATAGGAGCCGACGAGCAGCGTGAGCGTCACCGCCGGTAGCAGCGGCCGGATGCGCGGATGCCAGGTCGGCGCACAAATCTTCATCGGCGGCCGGTCGCCGCCGTTCTTGTCGACGCCCGGATAGCACAGACCGACCGGCATGATGCCGAGCCGCGGATTGCCATAGAACGTCTCGCGATCGATGCCGAGCCAATCGCGCAGCCGGTCGCCGCTGCGATCATTGAACGGCAGCCCGGTTTCGTGCACGCGCGTGCCCGGCGCCTGGCTGACGATGAGAAGGCGCGACGTCGGCCGCACCAGCAGCACCGGGCGCGGCCCGAGCGGCAGCTCGTCCGCGCAGAGCCGGCAGGCCCGCACCGCCCGCAGCGCCTCGTCGAGCGAACGATCGGCTTCGGTACTGACGGTCACGATTTCTCCTTCAAAAGCCGCGATACATAGGCCGGCACGACCTCGCTTGCGGGTCCGTAGATCGCCTCGGCGAACAGGCTGTGGCCCTCGGACGGCTCGAGGTTGAGCTCGACCGTGTGGGCGCCGGCCGCGCGTGCCTCGGCGACGAACCCGGCGGCGGGATAGACGTTGCCCGACGTACCGATGGAGATGAACAGGGCGCAGTTCCCCAACGCGGCGTAGACTTCATCGAGATGGAACGGCATCTCGCCGAACCACACCACATGCGGCCTGAGCCCGCCGGCCCGGCCGCAGACCGGGCAGACAAGCGTCACGTCCAGGTCGTCCCGGCAGGCGCGCACGTCGTCGCAGGCGCTGCAGCGCGACTTGAGCAGCTCACCATGGATATGGCGGAGATTGCGCGAGCCGGCGCGTTCGTGCAGGTCGTCGATGTTCTGCGTCACCAGCAGCACCGGACCCGGCCATTCGGCTTCGAGGCGCGCCAGGGCGAAATGCGCCGGGTTGGGGGCGACGCCCGGCGCCAGCAGCCCGCGCCGGCGCGCGTTGTAGAAGGCGTGGACACGGGCCGGGTCGCGGGCGAAGGCCTCGGGCGTGGCGACGTCCTCGACACGAACCCGGGACCAGATTCCGCCGGCATCGCGGAACGTGTCGAGGCCGGACTCCTTGGAAATTCCGGCGCCGGTCAGGATGACGATCGACCGTTCGGACATGGCCTGCATGCTATCGCGCCCGATGCCGGCGTTCACCCGTATCCGCCTGCATCCCGGTCACGGGCGAAATCAAGGCAAGGCCGGCGACAACCGGTGAACGCGATCTTGGGCAAGAATCGACAATCGGCTATGGGTTGGCGGCCAAGCATAACCGCCGCCATCGCCATGCTCAAAGTCCTGTTCGTCTGTACGGGGAACATCTGCCGCTCGCCGACCGCCGAGGGCGTGTTGCGCGAGATGGCGAAGCGCCGCGGACTCGCCGACCGTATCGACGTCGATTCCTGCGGTACGCACGACTACCATGTCGGCGAGCCGCCGGATTCCCGTTCCGTCGCCTGCGCCGCGCGGCGCGGCTACGACATTTCCGGCCTGCGCGCCCGCATGTTCGACAAGGACGATTTCGACCGCTTCGATCTGCTGATCGCGCTCGATCGCGGCCACGAGCGGATCCTGAAGCGCCACGCCCCTCCGCATGCGCGGGACAAGATCCGGCTGCTGATGAGTTACGCCCCTGAGTTCGGGCTCACCGACGTGCCGGATCCGTATTACGGCGACGTGGACGATTTCGAGCACGCGCTGGACCTGATCGAGAGCGCCGCCGCACGGCTTCTCGACGACCTCGAATCACGACTGGCATGAGCCCGGGTGCCGACAGGCGGGCACGGATCGAACAGGCCACAGGCGCCACCGTCGTCCGCAGCGCGCCGCTCGGTGGCGGCTGCATTGCCGACGTGCGGCGGATCGAGCTTGCGGACGGAAGGCGCCTGGTCGCCAAGTTCGGCCGCGGACTCGCGATCGAAGCCTGGATGCTGCGCTGGCTCAAGGAGCGGGCCGATGCGCCCGTGCCGGCGGTGCATCACGCCGACGACGATCTGCTGCTGATGGACTACGTCGAGCACGACGGCGGCCTGTCGACATCGGCCGAAGCGCATCTGGGCGAGATCGTCGCGGCGCTTCACGCCGTGACGGGACCGAGCTTCGGGTTCGAGCGCGACACGGTGCTGGGCGGTCTGCCACAGCCCAATCCGGCGACGCCCGACTGGCGCGACTTCTTCCGGGATCACCGGCTGCTCTACATGGCCAGCCTTGCCGCGGCGGCGGGCCGGCTGCCGGCGCGAACCATGACCCGCATCGAGCGCCTCGCCGCGCGTCTCGACCGCTGGATCGACTCACCCGCGCCGCCCACCCTGGTCCACGGCGATCTGTGGGCCGGCAACATCCTGAGCCGGGGTTCGCGCGTCGTCGCCCTCATCGATCCGGCGATTCATTTCGCCGATCCGGAGATCGAACTCGCCTTCATGACGCTGTTCGGCAGCGTCGGCGACACGTTCTTCGCAAGCTACGACGCCCGCCACCCGATCAAGCCGGGCTTCTTCGAGGTGCGGCGCGATCTCTACAATCTCTACCCGCTCCTGGTGCATGTCCGCCTGTTCGGCGGATCCTATCTGCACCAAGTCGAGCGCACGCTCGACCGCTTCGGCGTCTAGGACGCCGAACGCGACGCGACAGCGCCTGCGCCGCCGCTCATGCCGCGGCGCGGATCAGCGGATATTCGGCTTCCTCGTGGTAGATCGCGCCCTCGGGCTTGCGATAGCTCGAGAACAGGCTGAAGCTGTCGACCGGGATCGGGCCGGCGCGAAACATGTTGTTCTGCGCGAGGAAGGCTGAGACGCGGCCGACCGGCGTGTCGCGCAACCGCGCGAGCGTGATGTGCGGGGTGAAGCGGCGCTCCTCGGGTTCGAGGCCGATGCGGACGAGCGACGACTCCACGCGCGCCTGCAGCGCCGCGAGCTCCTGGTTCTTCTCGACCCGCACCCACAAGGTCCGGACCTGATCGCCCGTCTCGAAGTGACCGACGCCCGCCAGCGAAATGTCGAACTGGCGCGTGCGCACGGTGGAGAGCGCGTGATGGATGTCCTCCATCTCGGCCTCGCGAACCTCGCCGATGAAGCGCAGCGTCAGATGCAGATTTTCGGGCGGGACCCAGCGCGCGCCGGGGACGCCGACGCACAGACCCGCGAGCCGCGCGCGGATGTCCTCGGGAAGGCCGATGCCGACGAACAGGCGGATCATGGTGCCTCCTGTAACGCGGAACGGGCTTGGCCGGCGCCGCGCCGACGGCTTAGCCAAGGCTCACGATTCCGGATAGCCGATTTGCGTCAATCGATCAAACGTTATCTCCGTCGTTTGGCGATTTGGTGGCACGACCCCGGACCGGAATTCAGGGGCACGGATTCGGATTCCGGGCATGGATCGCATCGATGTCGGCAATGATCTCGGGCGCGAGCTTGAGCTGGCAGCCGGCGACGTTTTGCTCAAGCTGCTCAAGAGACGTGCAGCCGATGATCGTCGAGGTCACGAACGGCCGCGTCGTCACGAACGCGAGCGCCATCTGCGCCGGATCGAGTCCATGCGTGCGCGCGAGCTTGACGTAGGCCGCCGTCGCCGGTTCGGCCCCGGGCGTCGAATAGCGCTTGAAGCGCTCGAAGAGCGTCAGCCGGCAACCCGCCGGACGTGCGCCGTTGAGGTATTTGCCGGAAAGAACGCCCATCGCGAGCGGCGAATAGGCAAGCAGACCGCACTGCTCGCGCAGGCTGATCTCGGCGAGGCCGATCTCGTAGCTGCGGTTCAGCAGGTTGTACGGATTCTGGATCGACTGGATGCGCGGCAGCCCCTTCTGCGCGAGGTTGAGATGCGTCATTACGCCCCACGGCGTCTCGTTCGAGACGCCGATATAGCGGATCTTGCCGGCCTTGACGAACTCGCCGAGGATCTCGAGCGTCTCGGCGATCGGCGTGCCGTCGCGCGCCGGGTCGTGCCTGTAGTCCAGCCGCCCGAACGCGTTGACGTAACGGTCGGGCGAATGCGTCTGATACAGATCGATATAATCCGTCTGCAGCCGGCGCAGCGAACCGTCCAGCGCCGCGGCAATGTTCTTGCGGTCGAGCCGCCCGTTGCCGTCGCGCACGTGTGAAACATTGTTGTTGGCACCCGTCACCTTGGTCGCGAGAATCACCTTGTCGCGGATGCCCGGGCGCCTCTTGAGCCACGTCCCGATATATTCCTCGGTGCGGCCGTAGGTTTCCGGCCTGGGCGGCACGGGATACATCTCGGCGGCATCGATGAAGTTGATGCCGAGGTCGAGCGCACGATCGAGCTGCGCATGCGCTTCGGCTTCCGTGTTCTGCTCGCCCCAGGTCATGGTGCCCAGGCAGACAGCGCTGACGTAGAGATCGGTCGTGCCAAGACGGCGTCGTTCCATGGATTCGTCCTTGCCTTCTTGTCGGGATTGAGATGTCGAAGAGGTGTCGGGGTCGCCGAGACCGGTTTCACAGGAACAGTGCGAGGACCCCGGTATAGCCGTAAAGCCGCTGGTTGGAAATCTCGCCGTTGCAGAACATGCCGACGAGCGGGAACGCGCCGAGCTCGCGGCGAAGGATGCCGAGTTCGGCCGAATTCGGGCCGAACAGGTTGGGACCGCGCGCAAGGCACGAGAAATAAAGTCCGGCGCGCGGCGGCGCGGGCAATCGCCGCCTCAGGTTCGTGAGCATGCGCACGAGGTCGCGGGTCGCGGCGTCGGGATCGCGCCGCACGAACAGGATCGGCGCGCCGGACGTCACCTCGGCGCCGACCGCAAGCCAGCCGCGCGCCGTATCGATACCGATGAGATTGCGGACGAGATAATCGCCGGTATCCGAGCCGGCGACAGGAAAGGCGGCATGGATCTGCCCGCCGATGCGCTCCAGCCGCCGCGCGAGGATATCGCCGACATCTTCCTTGAGCACGTCGAGCGCCCGCCGTCCATCGATCTCGCACACGACGTTCTGTCCGCCGTCCGTGATCGTGCGGATCGGTCCGATCGGCGTGCATCCCTGGCTCAGTCCGGTCACGACGGCGAGATCGGGCGCGAACATCACGCCGGAGACGCCGCCGCGCACCACCCGGCCCGCGACCTGGTCCATTGCGCCGCGCGACGAACTCAGCCCGCCGACGAGGAACGGCACCGTCTCGCGTGCGAGCGTCTCGATGGTTTCGGCGAGGTCGGGCGCGCGCGGATCGGCGTGCACGACGGCGAACGTCGGATTCATGCGCTTCGCCCATGCGCGCGCGGGGCCGAGCGCGTCGATGCCGCCCGACAGGTTCGGAATCAGGCAGTAAGCGTCGGCCGGAAGCGTGACGGCGAGGAGGGCGACGGCCGGAACGTCGAAATATTCCTGGTCCGCCGCCGCAATGCCGATGCCGACACTGCCGATCCAGTCGCGGATCGACGTCGTGCGTCGCAGAAATGCGACGATGTCGGACAGATGTTCGGCGAGCGCATCGGTGACATAAACGAACCCGAGACTGGCCCGCTTCGCGCTGTCGCCGAGTTGCGTCGCGCAGTCGAACACGAGCTGGCCCCATGTCGACGGCGCATTGCGCGCCGCCGCATGGCCCAAGGCGAATTGCAGACCGTCCGCCGTCATATTGCCGTCACGGTTGCGCGCATTCATGCATGCTTTCCTTCACCATGTGGCCCCGGGCGGAAACCATGCCGCCCAAAGCGGCTTGGCAAGGTCGCGTCAAAAAGACTATAACCGAATTACCGATCAGGCTGGAGGAACGTGGCGGCGCTCATGCGAGACGGGGCCCGCCGCGAAAAAGCGTCAGCAGAAGCCGACAAATAAAGGTCCGACGCATACGTCTCACTTGTTCGGTCGGTAAAAGCCAGCGCTACCGGTTCGTCAGCTGGCAGTCGGGCGTGAAATCTCCGTGAGGTAGCGGGATCCACGCCTTCGGGTCGGATGGTCGGTGCCTTCGTTGAAAAATCGGGTCCGCGTCACCCTGCCACCGCGAGAACGGTGGCGGCGGGTGTCGTCATGCCGGTTTCGGAATGCCTCGCACATTCGCGCCCGTGTCGGGTTGGTCGCGCGTGCGACCGTTTGGAAAGGTGTTAGATGAGTAAGAGACTCTACGTCGGAAACCTGCCGTTCTCGTATACGTCGGCAAATCTCCAAGATCTCTTTGCGCCGCATGGAACCGTGACCTCGGCGCAGGTCGTGATGGATCGTGTGACCAACCGCTCGCGCGGCTTCGGTTTCGTCGAGTTCACCACGGACGAGGCCGCTGAGAAGGCGATCGCGGACCTCAACGGCAAGGCGATCGACGGCCGCACGCTGACGGTCAACGAGGCCCGCGAGCGCACGCCGGGCGGTGGTGGCGGCTTCGGCCGCGGTCCGCGCGGCGGCGGGTTCGGCGGCGGTGGCGGCTACGGTCGCGACCGCGGTCCGCGCTACTAAAAGCGGGGCACAGGGCCGACAGGCAGCGACGGCGGTGCGATCCGCACCGCCGTTTGCATTTCACGAACCGCCTCTACTCTTCGGTGATAAGCCGTTTGACGTAGGGCAAGATGCGGCTGACGATTTCGTCGACGCCCGCCGCATTGGGATGGATGCCGTCGCCCTGATTGAGATCAGGGTTCGAGGCGACGCCATCGAGGAAAAACGGATAGAACACGACGTCGTGCTTCGCCGCGAGCCGCGGGAAGACGGCGTTGAACTCGGCCGCGTATTCGCGCCCGAGATTGGGTGGCGCCAGCATGCCGGCCAGCAGCACGCGCGTCCCTTTTGCCTTGAGCCGGGTCAGAATCGCATCGAGATTCGCTTCCATTGCGGCCGGTGGAAGCCCGCGCAAGCCGTCATTGGCGCCAAGTTCGAGGATCGCATAAGGCGGCGCCGGATTGCCGATGACCCAGTCGAGCCGGGCGAGCCCGCCCGCCGACGTGTCGCCGGACACGCCGGCATCGACGACCTCGACCGCGATGCCCTCGGCGCGCAAGGCGGCCTCGAGCCGTGCCGGAAATGCCTGGTTCTTGGGCAGGCCGTAGCCGGCGGTCAGGCTGTCGCCGAGGACGACGAGACGCGGCGTCGCCTGTTGTGCGACGGCGACCGACGCCAGCAGGATCACGGCCAAGGCGTTGACAATCGCCGCACGTCGCCCATATGCCCCAGATAGTCGCGTCCGCCCCGACATCGGACGCCGGATGCGCGGCGGGGCGTCGATGCGCCCGAAACGCCCGGGGACGAACCGACGCGCAAACGTCCGCATGAACATTCTCCAAGACGCCAAGATCGTCGAACTCACGGATGTGCACCTCAGGCTGACGAGCGCCGCCGGCGAGGTCAACATCCTTCGCGGCGTCAACCTGGACATCGCGCGCGGCGAAAGCGTCGCCGTCGTGGGACCGTCCGGATCGGGCAAATCGACGATGATGATGATCGTCGCCGGTCTCGAGCGGCCGACGGCGGGATCGGTGCGCGTCGCCGGGGCGGATCTGACCGTCATGGACGAGGACGAGCTGGCGCTGTTCCGGCGCCGGAACATTGGTATCGTGTTCCAGGCGTTCCATCTGATCCCGACCATGACGGCGCTCGAGAACGTGGCGATCCCGCTCGAATTTGCCGGCGTCGCCGATGCGTTCGATCGCGCGCGCGACGAGCTCAAGGCGGTCGGTCTCGCGCACCGCGTCGATCATTATCCCGGCCAGCTTTCCGGTGGCGAACAGCAACGCGTCGCGCTGGCGCGCGCGTTCGCCGCCGGCCCCGATCTGCTGCTGGCCGACGAGCCGACCGGCAATCTGGACGCAACGACGGGCGCGGCGGTGATCGACCTGATGTTCGAGCTTCATCGCAAGCGCAACACCACGCTTCTCCTGATCACGCACGACCGCGAGCTGGCGGCGCGCTGCAGCCGCACCGTGCGCATGCATGACGGCCGCCTGCTGACCGAAGCGGCGCGGCTTTCCGGCGCGCAGCACGGACGATGAGCTCGCTCGCGCTCGCGTTCCGACTTGCCCGGCGCGAGCTGCGCGGCGGCATTCGCGGGTTTCGGATCTTCCTCGCCTGTCTCGTGCTCGGCGTCGCGGCGATCGCCGGCATCGGCTCGCTTGCCGCGGGTGTGACGCGCGCCCTCGGCGAGGATGCGCGCCTGCTGCTGGGCGGCGACGTCGAGCTGTCCTTCACGCATCGTCCCGCGACCGCGGCACAGCGCGCGTTCCTCGAGGCAAGCGGCACGGTTTCGGAAATCGCCGAGATGCGCGCGATGGCCCGCGCCGGATCGACGCGCGCGCTCGTCGAGCTCAAGGCGGTGGACTCGGCATATCCGCTCTACGGAAACGTGCTTCTGTCCGGCGGGGCGGACGTTGCCCGGGCGCTTTCCCGCGAGAACGGCCTATGGGGTGCCGCGGTCGAAGCCGCGACGTTGAGCCGGCTGGGCATCCGGCCCGGCGCCCCCATCGCGGTCGGGGATGCCCAGTTCACCGTGCGCGCCGTCATCGAGACCGAGCCGGACCGGAGCGCCAGCCTCTTCACGCTCGGCCCGCGCGTAATGATCGCGCAGGAGGCGCTTGCGGCCACGGGCCTGGTGCAGCCGGGCAGCCTCGTGCAGTACCGCTACCGCATCAGGCTCGCCGCCGACCGCCCGGTCGATGCGTGGATCGAGGAGCTGAAGCAGCGCTTTCCCGAGGCCGGCTGGCGCATCAGGGGCATGAGCGAAGCGGCACCGGGCGTGCAGCGCTGGATCGACCGCATCGCGCTCTATCTGACGCTCGTCGGCCTGTCGGCGCTGCTCGTCGGCGGCGTCGGCATCGCCAATGCAGTGCGCAGCTATCTCGACGGCAAGACCCAGACCATCGCCGTCCTGAAATGCGTGGGCGCGCCGGGACGCCTCATCCTGCAGATCTATCTCATCCAGGTGCTCATGCTGGCATCGCTGGGCATTGCGGTGGGGCTGGTGCTGGGCGCGTTGACGCCGGTCGCGGTCGCGCCGCTCGTCGCCCAGGCGCTGCCCGTCGCGGCGCGCATCGGGATCTATCCCGCGCCGCTCGCGATTGCCGCAGCCTTCGGCCTGCTGACCACCCTCGCCTTCTCGCTGTGGCCGATCGCGCGAGCGCGCGAAGTGCCGCCTGCCGCGCTGTTCCGCGATCTGGTCGCGCCGGCACGACGCCGGCCGCGCGCCGGTGCCATCGCCGCGACGGCGCTCGCCGTCCTCGCGCTCGCCGGCCTGACGATTGCGACCGCCGGCGACCGGCGACTCGCGATCTGGTTCGTCGTCGGCGCAGCCTTGACCTTCGCGCTCTTCCACGCGGCCGCATTCGCCGTCGCCCGCATCGCGCGGGCCCTCGGTCACGTCCGTGTCACCGGTCTGCGCCTTGCGCTCGCCAACCTGCACCGCCCCGGCAGTCCCACCGGCGCGGTGATGCTGTCGCTCGGACTTGGCCTCACCGTCATGGTGATGATCACGCAGATCGAGGGCAATTTCGTCCGCACGGTGCGCGAACAGCTCCCCGACGTGGCGCCGTCGTTCTTCTTCATCGACATCCAGCCCGATCAGATCGAACCGTTCCTGTCGCTGGTGCGCAGCATGCCGGGCATCGAAGCGGTTCAGCATGTCCCGTCCTTGCGCGGGCGCATCGTCCGCCTCAACGGCGTGCCGGTCGAACAGGCGCCCATCGCACCGGAGGCGCAATGGGCCGTGCAGAGCGACCGCGGTCTTACCTATGCGGCGACGCCGCCGGCCGGCACGCGTCTCGTCGCCGGCGATTGGTGGCCGGCCGACTATGCCGGCCCGCCGCTCATCTCGTTCGACGCGCGGATCGCCGCCAACATGGGCCTTGGGATCGGGGACACGATCACGGTGAACGTGCTCGGCCGCGACATCGAAGCCCGCATCGCCAATCTGCGGGAGATCGACTGGACGAGTCTCGGCATCAATTTCACCTTCGTCTTTGCCCCCGGAACGCTGGAGGCGGCGCCGCACACCTACATCGCGACGGCGCGGGCAGCCGACGCGGCGGCCGAGGATGCGCTCGAGCGCGCCGTCACCGAACGCTTCGCCAACATCTCCGCGATCCGCGTCAAGGCCGCGCTGGCGACCGTCGAACGCACGCTCGACTCGATCGCGGTCGCGGCCCGGGCTACCGGCGTCGTCACGCTGCTCGCCGGCGGGCTGGTGCTAGCCGGCGCGCTCGCCGCCACGCACCGCCGGCGCATCTACGATGCCGTCGTGCTCAAGGTACTGGGCGGCACGCGCCGGGACGTGATACGGGCCTTCATGTTCGAATTCGGCCTGCTCGGCCTCGCCGCTGCCCTGATCGCCGTCGTGCTGGGCAGCCTGGGCGCGGACCTGGTCCTGGCCCATTACCTGCGGATCGACTTCGCTCCCCGGGCCGTCCCGGCCGTGGCGACGGTGGCCGGTGCCGTCCTGACCGTTGTGGCCTTCGGCCTCGCCGCGACCTGGCGGATCCTGGGGCAGAAGGCAGCACCGGTGCTGCGTAACGCCTGAACCGGGCGGGATCCGGCCGGCGACCGCCGGGGCGGCGAACGGCCGGGTCTTCATAAATTTATAGCAATTCAACAGCTTAACAGGCCGCCGCCGCGGCAAGGCTATTGAATCGGGCGGCCGGGTTCCCATATCATTCACGCCAACTACCCAGACAGGGGGAGCGGAACGGACAATGGCTCAAATTCAACGGGATTACTGGACACGCACCGCGGCAGCCCAGGCTGAACTGGATCTCGGCCTGCGGCAGTACATGCTGCGCGTGTACAACTACATGGCGTCCGGCCTGGCACTGACAGGTATCGTCGCCTATGCCGTCGCCAACACGCCGGCGCTGGTTCAGGCGATCTTCGGCACGCCGCTGCAGTGGGTGGTGATGCTGGCGCCGCTGGCGTTCGTCATGGTGTTGAGCTTCGGGCTGAACCGCCTGTCGTTCTTCTCGGCGCAGGCCATCTTCTGGGCTTTCTCCGTGGCGATGGGCGCCTCGCTCGCGTCGATCTTCCTCGTGTTCACGGGGGCCAGCATCGCACGGGTATTCTTCATCACTGCCGGCACGTTCGCCGCGATGAGCCTGTACGGCTATACGACCAAGCGCGACCTGTCGCAGTTCGGGTCGTTCCTGTTCATGGGCCTGATCGGCATCGTCATCGCCGGTCTCGTCAACATCTTCGTGCAGAGCTCGGCCCTGCAGTTCGCGATCTCGGTGATCGGCGTGATCGTGTTCGTCGGCCTCACCGCCTACGACACGCAGCGGATCAAGGACATCTACATCGCGGGCGAGGACGGCGAGGTGGCCGGCAAGAAGGCGCTGATGGGCGCGCTTGCCCTCTATCTCGACTTCATCAACCTGTTCATCATGCTGATGCAGCTTCTGGGTCAGCGTCGAGAATAGTTGATCGACAACGCACCAAACCTTTCCAGCCCCGGCGACGCAGGTCGCCGGGGCTTTTCTTTTGTTCCGGCCATCGCCGTCCGAATGCGATCGCTCAGCCGTTCCGCGCGCGGCGCGACCAGTGGAAGCGATGATCGTTCGCAAGCAGCGGCAGGAAATCGGCGATACGGTGTTCGGCGAGCCAGACCAGCGTCTCCTCCAGCTCCGGCAGCGTCATGCGGCTGACTCCCTTTCCCTGCACCTTGGCGAGGGCGGCGTTGAAGGCATGAAAGTCCGGGGTAGCAGCACCCGTCAGGCGGGCGTGCGCCGCCGCCTGCCGCCGGACCGCCGCGGTAATGGCGCGGCGCAGCTGCTTCTCGCGCACGCTGGGCGGCAGCGCGCGCGGCGGCGGCATCGTGACGAGCGCATCATCCCGCGGCGGGTCGATCGGCGGCGGGCCGTTCTCGCCCTTGAGCGCGGTGACCCGTGAGGCGAGCGGAATGACGGCGGCGGCGCGCGCGGCCGCCATGCCTTCGCGCCGTTCGTCGTCCGGGCGCGGCGGCTGGGGCACGCCGAAGACGGCGAGCTGCTCGGCCTCGGCGAGGCCGCGGAACTTCCGAAACAGATCGTCATCCGGGTGAAGGACGTGCGCGACCTGCGCCTCGTAGGGGCCGGCATGCGGATCGATCCGGGTGGCGCGGGCGACGAGCTGCGTCAGCCACGGTGCCGAGCGGACATGCGTCAGCGCCGCGAGCACGGCGATCTCCGGCGCATCCAGCCCTTCGCTCGCCATCGCGACGGTGACGAGCACCGGCGGACTCGCCGGATCGGCGCTGCGGAAACGCTGCAGCGCGTCGAGGCTGCTGGGCTCGTCCGAGATCGCCAACGCGACGCGCGAGCCGGTCGCCGCATGCGGCGGCAGCCAGCGCTCGAGCAGGGCCGCATAGCGCCGTGCCGTCCGCTGGTCCGGTGCGGCAACGAGCAGCTTGCCCAGCCCCGGCGCGATCGCGTGTGGATCGAGGCCGCGGTCGCGGCGGCGCTGCATGCGGATCCGGCCGCACAGCCGCACCGCCGATTCGAGCAGTGCGGCGGCGTACTGCGTCCTGAGTGCGGAGAACAGCGCCGGCCGCGTGTCGTCACCGGCGCCGACGAGCGTTTCCACCTCGCGGGCCTTGCCGTCGAGCGCGATCCACCGCGCGGCGGCATCGGCGCGGGTGAAACAGACGGGCAGGATGGCGCGCTCCTCCAGCGCCTTGCGGCGGCCATAGCTGATGGCGGCGAAGCCGGGACGGCGATGATCGATCCGCCCGAAGAGATCGACGGGCAGCCCCAGGATGCGCCGGCGGTCGTCGCGCAGCAGCGTGCCGGTCATGAACAGCCTGAGACGCGCGGCCGCGAGGATTGGCGCGACCGCCTTCGTCCAGGCGCCGTGCTCGTTCCACGGATCCTCGGGCAGGTGATGCGCCTCGTCGACGACGACCAGCGTCGGCTTCGCCTTGACGGCGGCAAGATGCGGGGCGGGATTGGCTGCGATCGCCTGGTAGGTCGTGCACCAGCCGGCAAGCCCGCGCGCCGGGTCGGCCTCGTTGCCGGCGGCACGGATAGTCAGGGCGTGACCGAGGAACCTGCGCCAGCGCGGATCGAGGAACGCTTCTTCCGCTTGGGCCCGCAGATTGTCGCGCGGCACGATCCAGAGGATCTGCCGGATCGGCCGGTCAGGACCGAGCAGCCGGGCGGCACAGATCACCGGCAGCATGCTCTTGCCGCCACCCGGCGTGACATCGGCCAGGATGTCGCGCACATCATCGGCCCCGGCGGCGATCCGTTCCGCGAGGACGAGCATCTCCTGCTGGTGGCTGCGTAACGACATCGCCTTCGGAACGTATCGGGAACGACGTCGATTCGGCAAGCCAGATCAAAAGCTTGGCCGTTCGGCGGCGGCGCGATGCGGACGCGGGCGGCGCGCTTTAAGGTCAGAAGACGACGACCTGACGCACCGCCTTGCCCTCGGCGAGGCGGTCGAAGCCCTCGTTGATCTGGTCCAGGCGCAGGCGGTCGGTCATCAGCCGGTCGACCGGCAGGCGCCCCTGCCGATAGAGGGCGATGTAGCGCGGCAGGTCGCGCGTCGGCACGCACCCGCCGATATAGCTGCCCTTCACGGTGCGTTCCTCGCCGACGAGATTGACGATCGGAAGCGCGAAGGTATGCGCCGGATGCGGCAGGCCGGCGGTCACCGTCTGGCCGCCCCGACGGGTGATCCTGTAGGCCGTTTCGAACGCCTTGACCGAGCCGGCCATCTCGATCGCGACGTCGACGCCGCCGTGCGTGGCGTTGCGCACCTTCTCGACGCAATCGGGATCGGCGGCGTTGAACGCATGCGTGGCGCCGAGCTGACGCGCGAAGGCGAGTTTCTGCTCGTTCGTGTCGACGGCGATGACCGCACCGGCGCCGGCGACGATCGCGCCCAGAAGCGAACTCAGACCGACGCCGCCGAGACCGACGACGGCGACGCCCTGCCCCGACCGAACGCCGGCCGTGTTGATCACGGCGCCGACGCCGGTCAGAACCGCGCAGCCGAACAAGGCCGCCTCCTCGAGCGGCAGCTCCGGATCGATCTTGATCACGGAACGGCGCGATACCGTCGCGTACTCGGCGAAGGCCGACACGCCCAGGTGGTGGTGAAGCGGCTGTCCGTTGCGATGCAACCGCCGCGCGCCGGAGAGAAGCTCGCCCCTGGTGTTCGCGGCAGCCCCGGGCTCGCACAGCGCCGGCCGGCCTTCGGCGCACGGAACGCAGTGACCACAGCTCGGCACGAACACCATGACGACGTGGTCGCCCTTCTTCAGGTCCTCGACACCCGGCCCGACCTCTTCGACGACGCCGGCCGCCTCGTGGCCGAGAACCATCGGGGTCGGACGCGGACGGTCGCCGTTGATGACGGAAAGGTCGGAATGGCACAGACCCGCCGCCGCCACCTTCACCAGCACTTCGCCGGCACCGGGCGGATCGAGATCGACCTCGCTGATCCTGAGCGGCTTCGAGTTCGCATAGGGCGCGGGCGCGCCCATCGCCTCCAGCACGGCGGCCTTGATCTTCATCGGTCGGCTTCCTCCCTGCTCAAGGGAAGCTTACCCGGTCCGGCGCGGGTTCTACCAGCCGATCGCCTTGGGCAGCCAGGTGGCGAGACCCGGGACGAAGAACACGAGCACCAGGGTCGTGACCTGCATCCCGATGAAGGGAATCACGCCGAGATAGATGTCGCGGGTCGCGATTTCAGGGGGTGCCACGCCGCGCAGGAAGAACAGCGACCAGCCGAAAGGCGGCGTCAGGAACGACGTCTGCAGGTTCACGCAGATGAGCGTGGCGAGCCAGACGAGATCGACCCCGGCCTGCTGGAACACCGGCAGGAACAGCGGCACGGCGATGTAGGAAATCTCGATCCATTCGATGAAGAAGCCGAGCACGAAGATCAGCGCCATCAGGAACCAGATGTCGGCGTTGATGCCGCCCGGCAGGAGAGCGAAGAGATCGTGGACGAGCCGCTCGCCCTGAAGGCCGCGGAAGGCGAGCGCGAAGACCTGCGCGCAGATCAGGATGAACATCACCATCGCGGTGATCCGCGTCGTGGTCTGGACCGTCTCCTTCAGCACCTGCCAGGAGAAGCGGCGGCCCAGCGCGGTGACGGCGATGGCGCCGAGCGCGCCCATGGAAGCGGCCTCGGTCGGGGCGGCGATGCCCCCGATGATCGAGCCCAGCACGGCGAGCACCAGCCCGAGCGGCGGCGCCACGACGCGCGCGGCCTTGGCCCACAGCGCCGACCGCGTGACGGCGTCGCGCTCCTCGGGCGGCACGGCCGGAACCATGTGCGGCGCAACGATGCCCAGGCCGATCGTATAGGCGCAATAGATCGCGGCCAGCAGCAGGCCGGGGAACACCGTCGCGGCGAACAGCGTGCCGACGGACTCGCCCATGATGTCGGCAAGCAGGATGAGGATGAGGCTCGGGGGAATGATCTGGCCGAGCGTGCCCGAGGCGCAGATCGTCCCGCACGCGAAGCCCTTGTCGTAGCCGCGGCGGAGCATGCCGGGCAGCGTGAGCAGACCGAGCGTCACGACCGTGGCGCCGACGATTCCGGTGGTGGCCCCCATCAGCACGCCGACGAGGATGATCCCGAGCCCGAGTCCGCCGCGCAGTCTTCCGGCGAGGAGTCCCACGACCTCCATCAGGTCCTCGGCGAGGCGCGACTTTTCCAGCATCACGCCCATGAAGACGAACAGAGGGATCGCCAGGAGCGTATAGTTCGTGACGACGCCGAAGATGCGGTTCGGCAGCAGATTGAAGAGCAGCGGCCCGAAACCGAGCCAGCCGAAGACGAAGCCCGATACCGCCAGCGTCATCGCGACCGGAATGCCCGCCATCAGCATGACGAAGAACGACGCCAGCATCAGGACGGCGAGGATTTCGTTGTACGGCATCAATCCGCCCGGCGCAGTGCGATGAGGCTTCGCGCCGCCTCGGCGAGCGACTGCAGGAAGAGGAATGCGAACCCGATCGGGATGAGGGACTTGAGGACGTAGCGGTACGGGATCCCGCCCGGATTGGCGGAACCCTCGCCGATCGACCACGACTGCAGGACGTAGCGCCAGGAAAGTTCGATGACGGCGAGCGCAACCGCCGCCGAGAGCAGTGCGGCGACGAGGTCGACGGCACGCTTCACGCGCGGACGGAACCCGGCATAGAGCACGTCGACCCGGACGTGGTCGCCGTGGCGCAGGGCGTAGGACATGCCGAACAGCACGATGGGTGCCATCAGATGCCATTCGAGCTCCTGCGCCCACACCGTTCCGGTCGCGAACAGGTAACGGAGCAGGACGTTCGACGCCATCACGACGACGAGCGCAAACGTCGTCCATGCCGCGAAGCGCCCGACGATATCGATCAGGACATCGATTCGCCGGGCGAACCACTCAAGTGCGGTCACGCGGCACGCCCTCGTCTCCCGGCGGCACGACCTTCCGCCATGCCCATGCCTCTCAGATGCCGGTGCGGATCCTGCCGTGATAGACGGCCTCGCTGTAGCCGGCCCAGGAGTCGTATTTCGCCTTGTAGGCCATGTAGGACTCGTGGACCTTCCTGACCATCGGGTCCTTCGCGGCCGCGTCGGCGAGGATGTCGTTGGTCACCTCGCGCAGGCGCTTCACGATCGCATCCGGCAACGGCTGCGCGATCACGCCGTGGTTCCTGATGAGGTCTTCCATCGCCTCGGCGTTGGTCGCCTGGCACCACGCCTCGCTGATCACGTTGCAGGCGGCACACGCGTTCTCGACGATCGCCTGCAGATCCTTGGGCAACTTGTTCCACGCCGCCTTGTTGATGACGAGCTCGCTCACGGTGGCGCATTCGTGCCAGCCGGTCGTGTAGTAGTACTTCGCCGCGCGATGCAGGCCGAGACGGCGGTCCTGATACGGACCGACGAATTCGGCCGCGTCGATCACGCCGCGCTCGAGCGCCGGAAAGATCTCGCCGCCCGGCAGCAGCCGCACATCGACGCCGAGCGCCTGATAGACGCGTCCCGCAAGGCCCGGAATGCGCATCTTCAGGCCATTGAGATCCTCGACCGTCTCGACCGGCCGCTTGAACCAGCCGGTCATCTGCACGCCGGTATTGCCGCACGGGAACGGCACGAGGTTGAACTGGTCATAGACCTCACGATAGAGCTCCATGCCGCCGCCCTCGTACAGCCAGCCGTTCATGCCCTGGAAGTTCAAGCCGAAGGGCACGGCCGTGAAGTACTGCGCGGCGAAGCTCTTGCCGGTCCAGAAATACGCGTTGGCATGGTTCATTTCGACCACGCCGGCCGACACCGCATCGAACCCTTCGAGCGCCGGAATCAGTTCGCCCGCGCCAAAGACCTGGATCTTGAGGCGGCCGTCCGACATCGCCTCGATGCGTTGGGCGAGATCGGTCGCGCTGCCGGGGCCCGCCATGTAGAACGGCGAGTTCGGCGGATACGCGCTGGTCATCTTCCAGTTGAACGTGGTCTGCGCCCTGACGATCGCCGGCGCCGCGATCGTACCGGCCGCGCCGCCGAGCGCAGCCTTGATGAACTTACGCCGCTTCATCGCACCCTCCCCAATCCGCGTGGGCCGGAACCCCCGGCCCGGGTCGAAACGCCCGGGCTCAAACGGACGCAAGTCCCATGCCAGCGCCGATGCGGCCACGCGCCCGGCGCAGCGCGAAAATCGCCGGTTACGTGACGGCAAAATGGGCGCCCTGCCTCGAGTCGAGGCAAAGCCGCACAACCCAAGCGAAAGGGCGCGATCTACGAGGAAAGGTTAGATGCAGCGCCCGCCGTCGATTTCGAATGCGACGCCGGTGATGAACTCGGCCTCGTCGGAAGCGAGGTAGAGGGCGGCGTTGGCGACGTCCCGGGGCGTCGACAGCCGCCCGAGCGGAACCGACGCCTTGAACTTCGCGCGGTTCTCCGGCGTATCGCCGCCCATGAAGGCCTCCAGCAACGGCGTTTCGCCGGCGACCGGACACAGCGCGTTGACGCGGATCCGGTCGGGCGCCAGCTCCACCGCCATCGATTTGGTCATCGTGATGACCGCGCCCTTGCTCGCGTTGTACCAGGTCAGCCCCGGCCGCGGTCGCAGGCCGGCTGTCGACGCGGTGTTGATGATGACGCCGCCGCCCTGACGGCGGAACACCGGCACGACCTCGAGCGCGGCGAGATAGATGGCCTTCACGTTCACCGCGAAGATGCGATCGAACATGTCTTCCGGCACGTCGAGCATCGGCTGGTTGCGGTGGGTGATGCCGGCGTTGTTGACCATGATGTCGATGCGGCCATAGGCCTGCAGCGTACGATCGACCATCTTCTTCACGTCCGCGCGCTTCGCGACGTCCCCCTGCACGTGCATCGCGTGCCCGCCGTGCTGCGCGATCACGTCAGCGACGCGCTTGGCATTCGTCTCGTCGATGTCGTTGACGACGACCCTGGCGCCTTCTTCGGCGAAGCGCCGGGCAATGCCTTCGCCGAAACCGGAGCCGCCGCCGGTGACGATCGCAACCTTGTTCTCGAGCCGCATCTTGCGTTTCCCCTTCAGCCGTGTTTCACCGCGGCGGTCTTGACGACGCTGAACGAATAGAGCGCCTCGAACCCCTTCTCGCGGCCGAAGCCCGAGCGCTTCACGCCGCCGAACGGCAGCTCGACGCCGCCGCCCGCGCCGTAATTGTTGACGAAGACCTGTCCCGCCTTGATCACCTTGGCGAGGCGGAGCTGGCGGCCGCCGTCGCGCGTCCACACGCCGGCGACGAGGCCGTATGCGGTGCCGTTCGCAAGGCGGATGGCTTCCTCTTCGTCGCGGAACGGCGTGGCCGCCAGCACCGGCCCGAACACCTCGTCCTGCGCGAGGCGGTGCGTCGGTGGCACGTCGGCGATCAATGTCGGCGCGACGTAATAGCCGCCCGGCGGCGTGTTGGGCGCGATCTTGCCTTCGGCGCGCAGCACCAGGCCGTCCTCGCGCGCCGCCGCAAGAAAACCGTCGACGCGCTTTTTCTGATCCGCGTTGATCAGCGGTCCGCAGTCGAGATCCATGTCGAACGAGCCGACGCGCAAGTCCGCGAAGCGCGCCGCGATGCGGGAAAGCAGGTCATCGTAGATCGTCGCCTCGACCAGCAGGCGGCTGCCGGCTGAGCAGGTCTGGCCGGCGTTCTGGACGATCGCGTTCGTGAGGACGGGAAGGGCGGCATCGAGATCGGCATCGGCGAACACGATCTGTGGCGACTTGCCGCCGAGTTCCATGGTCACGGGGCGATTGTTGCGTGCCGCCGCCGCCTGGACCAGCGCGCCCGTCTCAGGGCTGCCGGTGAACGAGATGTGATCGATGCCCGGATGCGCGGCGAGCGCGGCACCGGCTTCCTCGCCGTAACCGGTGACGATGTTGATCGCGCCCGGCGGAAAACCGACGGCGAGCACGAGCTCGCCGACCTTGAGGACCGACAGGCACGCGTCTTCGGCCGGCTTGACGACCGCGGCGTTGCCCATGGCGAGCGCCGCCCCCAGCGAGCGCCCCAGGATCTGGGCCGGATAGTTCCACGGGATGATATGGGCGGTGACCCCGTGGGGCTCGCGGAAGGTCATCACCGCATAGCCGTCGAGATACGGAATCGTTTCGCCATGCACCTTGTCCGCAGCGCCGCCGTAGTACTCGAAATACCGCGCCAGCGCGACGATGTCGGCCTTCGCCTGCTTGAGCGGCTTGCCCGTGTCCATCGCCTCGAGCCGCGCGAGCTCGTCGTGGTGATCCTCGACGGCAAGCGCAAGACGCATGAGCAGCCGGCCGCGCTCCGTCGCCGTCATCCGGCCCCACGCGCCGTCGAGTGCCGCACGCGCCGCAGCGACCGCCGCGTCGATGTCGGCGGCCGTGCCGCGGGCGATCGTCGTGAAGGGTTCCCCGTCGCTGGGATTGATCACCGGAATCTGCGCGCCGCCGCTCGCGGAGCGCCAGTCGCCGCCGATAAGGAGCATCGAAGGGGGTAGCCCCGAAAGCTCTTGGCGCGTGATCGCGCCCGACGATGCGGCCATGAGCGTCCTCCCGGCATCTTGTGGCGTTTTTCGGGAGTGTAGACGCTCGCTGGACAAAGCCAAGCCGAAGGTCGACTTGGGCCGTGCCGGCGCCGCAAAGAAAAGGGGCCGGGCGACCATGCAGCCCGGCCCAGGTGTCACAGAGCCGGCACGGCCGGCCCTATGGGGAGCTCGTTCAACGCCAGCCGACGCGGTCGAAGATGCGGACGGCCTCGGCCTGGTGGCGGCCAAGTTCCGCCGCGTTGAGCGGATCGGCCTTGAAGGTGCCCCAGCTCTGCACGACCGCGGTGGGCGCCACGCTCGAACGCACCGGATACTCGTGGTTGGCGTGGGCGAAGATCTCCTGCGCCTCGGGCGTCACCAGGAACTCGAGGAACTTGATCGCGTTTTCGCGGTTCGGCGCATAGCGCGTGACGCCGGCGCCGCTGATGTTCACGTGCGTGCCGCGATCGTTCTGGTTCGGGAAGAAGATCCCGAGCTTCTCGACGACCGCCTTGTCCTCGGGCTTGCTCGACGCGAGGAGACGCGCGAAGTAGTACGTGTTCGAGATCGCGATGTCGCCCTCGCCCGCCGCGACGGCCTTGATCTGATCGGTGTCGCCGCCCTTGGGCGGACGTGCCATGTTGGCGACGATGCCGCGCGCCCATTCCTCGGCCTTCGCGGGGCCGTGGGCGGCGATCATCGAGGCGAGCAGCGACTGGTTGTAGACGTTGCTCGAGGAGCGGATGAGGATGCGCCCCTTCCACTTGGGATCGGCGAGATCCTCGTAGGTCGACAGCTCGGACGGCTTGACCTTTTCCTTGTTGTAGATGATGACGCGGGCGCGCTGGGACAACCCGAACCACAGCCCGCTCGGCTCGCGCAGATTGGCGGGCACCACCTCTTCCAGCGCCGCGGACTTGATCGGCTGGAACAGGCCGGCCTCCTGGGCGCGCCACAGATTGCCGGCATCGACGGTGATGAGGACGTCCGCCGGGCTGTTGCGGCCTTCGGACTGCAGACGCTGCAGCAGCGGCCCGATCTCCGCCTCGATGACGTTTACCTTGATTCCGGTCTTCTGCTGGAACAGCTCGATGAGCTTCTTGTCCGAGGGATAGTGGCGCGAGGAGTAGACGTTGACCTCCTGCGCCGCCGCCGGCGCGAACGCTGCCGCGAACGCGACGACCGCGCCCGTCAGCGCCGCCAGACCGAACCTGCCGAACCGCATCTTGCGCCTCCTTGGCTGGAAACCCGCGCGACCGGATGGTATGGCCGCGAATGAAAATGGTTCTCAATTGCGGCAATGTCTAGCGCAGCCACTGCCCACTTGCAAGTCATTCGCAATGAGGACAAGAGGGCCGGACGGGCCGGGTACCTGTCCCCCGAACCTAGATCGGGCGTTCCCGCCCGGCCCAATAAGCCTGCCGGATCAGGCTCTTCTGGATCTTGCCCACGGCCGTCTTGGGCAGGGCGTCGACCAGTTTGACGAGCCGCGGCCGCTTGTGGCGCGCGATCCGCTCGACGACGTAGGCGACGAGTTCGTCGGGCGTCGCCGTGCACCCGTCGCACAGGACGACGTGGGCGGCAGGAACCTCGCCCAGGCGATCATCGGGAATGCCGAAGACGGCGCATTCGGCAACGGCCGGATGCCGGAACAGTACGTTTTCGATCTCGGTCGGATAGATGTTCTCGCCGCCGGAGATGATCATGTCCTTGGCGCGGTCGACGATGGCGATGAACCCGTCCGCGTCGCGCATGCCGAGATCGCCGGTCCACAGCCATCCGTCGCCGCGGCGGAAGGCGGCCGCCGTCTGGTCTGGATCGCCCCAGTACTCCTTGAAGACGTGGTCGCCGCGCGTGACGATCTCGCCGACGACGCCGGGCGGAACCTCGCGGCCGTCGCGATCGACCACGCGCAGGTCGACGTTGTGCGCCGGGCGTCCCACGGTGCCGCGCTTTTCGTGGGGATGGAAGGCGCGACGCACCGTCAGCGGGCCCGTCTCGGACTGTCCGTAATTCTCGGTGAACGCGACCTGCGGCAGTGCCGTGCGCAGGCGGTCGTAGAGCGCGAGCGGCATCGGCGAACCCGCGTAATTGACGTGCCGCAGCGTCCGCAGGCGCGCGGCGTCGAACGCCGGGTGGGTGATCAGGTCGCTGAGCTGCGTGGGAACGAGGAGCGTTGCCGTCGCCTGATGGCGCTCGACGAGCGTCATGAACCGCTCGGGATCCCAGGCCGGCATCATGACGCAGGTGCAGCCGAGCATGACGGCCGGCTGGAACCAGACGAACAGGCCCGCCGCATGGAACATCGGCGTGGCGACGACGGCCACGTCGCGCTCGTCGAGACCGAACTCGGCCACCGCCGTCACGACGGTCGCGTAACGGGCGCGATGCGTGACGACGACGGCCTTGGGAAAGCCGGTGGTCCCGCCGGTGAACGTGATCGCCTGCGGATCGTCGGGCGAAAGGTCGACCGCGGGCGGTGCGTCCGTGCCGCGTTCGATGAATTCCTTGAAACTGGTGACACCAGGGCCCGGATCGCCGGTCATCTCGCCGATCGCGACAAGCGCGCGCAGCGACGGCACCTCGCCCCGCACCCGGCCCACCGTTTCGGCGAAGGCCCCGGCGAAGAACAGCGCCTCCGCCCCGATCTTGTTCAGCATGTACGCGAGGTCCCGCACCGTGGACCGGACCGACATCGTCGCGAAGATCGCGCCGGCACGCGCCGCGCCGTAATACGTGATCGCGTTCTCGATACCGTTCGGCGCCAGCATCGCGACCCGGCTGCCCTTGGTCAGCCCCGACGCGGCAAGCGCCGCCGCCATGCGCGTGGCCGCGGCATCAAACGCGCGGTAGGTCAGCCGGTGCTCGCCGTCGATCAGTGCGATCTTGTCGGGAAACCGCGCCGCCGCGCGGCGGAGAATGTCTCCCGCGAGCATGGTCTCTGCGTTCCTCCCGTTCCATTTCGATTCGTCATTTTTCTTTTGCGTCCTGTTCGACCGCGACGCGGTCGAGAAGATCCATCAGCGTCTGGCGCTCGGCCGGCGACAGCCGGGCGGCGATGCGGCGCTCGTGCCGCTCGAGCACCGGCAGGATCCGCCGGACGGCCGCCTCGCCGGCCTCGGTCAACTCGAGCGCATTCGTCCGACGGTCGCTCGCACGCACCACGCGGCGCACGAGTTTCATCGCCTGTAGCCGGTCGATCAGCGGCACGACCGAGGAGCGGTCGATGCCGAGCGCCGCGCCGAGCTCGCTCTGGCTCAGACCGCGGTTGGACTCGATCAACAGCAGCGCACCGACCTGTCCCGGCGTGAAACCGAGATCGGCCATTGCCGTCGCGAAGTCCTGGAATACGCGCAGCTGCGCCCGCCGCAGCGAATAGCCGAGCAGAACGGCGAGACGACGATCGTTCACGGGTGGCCGCGTGGTGCGGTCGCCGGCGGCATCCGGCCTGGTGCGCGCATGAGCTGTGGAGGTCGCCATCGCCGAATTGTTTGATAGTCAAACAGTTTGACTTCCAAACAATCTATCCCATATCCTCGGGCAATTCCAGCGAAGGCGTGGGCAGATCGGCCATGACGTTCACGGTCAGGGTCCGCCAGTTCGACGAGCCGCTTTTGGTCGGGATGGGCCAGACCATCCTCGCGGCGGCGCTCGCCCGCGACCTGCCCTATCCGCACGGCTGCCGCTCCGGCAATTGCGGCGCCTGCAAGTCGGAGCTGCTGTCGGGCGAGGTCGAGATGTCGCCCTACTCCGCGTTCGCGCTGACCGAGCAGGAGAAGGCGGGCGGCCTCATTCTCGCCTGCCGGGCCGTGCCGTGGTCCGACTGCGAGGTACGCTTCCTCGACGCCGACGAGACGGTGGCGCATCCTTCGCGCCGGCTGACATGCCGTGTCGTCGGACTGACGCAGGCGACGCACGACATCCGCATCGTCCGCCTCGAAATCGAATCCGGCGGCCCGTTCGACTTCTCCGCGGGGCAGTACGCCAGCCTCGAATTTCCCGGCCTGCCGCCGCGCGACTATTCCATGGCCAACCGGCCGGACGAGCGGGTGCTGGAATTCCATGTGCGGCTGACGCCCGGCGGGACGGTGTCGACCTACGTCGCCAGCGCGCTGAAGCCCGGCGACACAGTGAAGGTCACCGGACCCTACGGGACGTCGTATCTGCGCGAGAAGCACACGGGTCCGATCGTGGCGCTCGCCGGCGGGTCCGGCGTGGCGCCGATCAAGTCGATCGTCGAGACGGCGCTTGCGCATGGTCTGCGACAGCCGATCACGCTCTATTTCGGCGTCCGGGCCGAGCGCGACCTTTACCTCGAGGATCACTTCCGCGCGCTCGCGGCGCGCCATCCGAACCTGACCTTCATTCCCGTGCTGTCCGAACCCGACGGTCCGACCGCGCGGCGCACCGGATTTCTCGCCGATGCCGTGCGGCAGGATTTCCGGTCGCTCGACGGCGCGAAAGCGTATCTGGCCGGCCCGCCGGTCATGGTAGAGACCGCCGTGAAGGCGCTGACCGATCTCGGCGTGCGCCGGCAGGACTGCCATGCCGACGCGTTCTACACCGAGGCCGAGAAGACGGCGATGGCGGGAGGAACGACATGACGACCAAACTTCTCGAAGGGCGCGTCGCGCTCGTGACCGGTGCCGCCACCGGCATCGGCAAGGCGATCGTCACCGACCTGATCGCGCATGGAGCGAGCGTCGTGCTCGCCGATCCTGGCACGAGCATCAGCGGAACGGGGGCGGACCCCAAGCTGGTCGAAGCCGTCGCCGATGCGCTTGGTCCCCGCGCCGCCGCATTTCCGGACAGCATCGCCAGCCCCTCGGCGGCGACGGCGGCGGTGGCGCTCGCGACCAGGCGGTTCGGCGGCCTCGACATCGTCGTCAACAACGCCGCCATCCTGCGTGACGCATTCGTCTTCAAGCTCGATCCCGGCGACTGGCAGGCGGTCATCCACACCAACCTGTCGGCGGCCGCGTTCGTCACCGCGGCGGCGACGCCGATCCTGCGCGACAACGCCAAGACGGGTCGCGGCGGCAGTCCTTACGGCTGGGGCCGCATCATCAACATCGTCTCCACCGCCGGCCTCTACGGCAACTACGGTCAGGCCGCCTATGCGAGCGCGAAGGCCGGTCTGGTCGCCCTCACCCGCGTGACCGCGCTGGACATGGCGCGATCCAACGTCACCGCCAACGCCGTGGCCCCGTTCGCGGCGACGCGCGTGACCGAGTCGATCAAGCCCGCCAACGAAGCCCAGACCAAGTACAAGGAACGGGCGATGAAGGTGGGCTCGCACCACGTCGCGACGTTCGTGACCTATCTGTGCACGCCGGCGGCGCAGAAGATCACCGGACAGCTGTTCGGCGTGCGCGGCCGCGAGGTGTTTCTGTTCTCGCAGCCGCGGCCGATCGCCCGCCTCGTCCGCACCGATGCCGACTGGACGCCGGAGACGCTCGCCCCCGCGGTCGAGAGTGAATTCGCCGCCAAGTTCACCGAACTGTCGACCGATCTCGAAGCGTTCAACACCGAACCGGTCGTCTGACAGGAAAGGAGCCCCGATGTCCGCAACCGATCTGCAGGTCAAGACGGTCGACGAGCTGAAGGATTATCCGGCCGAGTACCGCACGGCGCTCGAAAAGATCGTGGTCAGCCACGCGATCAACGAGCTCTACGGCGCGCAGGTGTTCGACGAGCCGGCCGTCGCACTCGCCCCCACGCCCTATGCGAAGTGGCTCACCTGCCGCGTCGCCATGGAGGAATACGGACACCACGTCCGCTTCTTCGAGCTGGGGCGCCAGATGGGCATTCCGGCCGAGCGCATGATTCCGGGACGGACCGAGAAGCGTCCGCTGTCGATCTTCGACTATCCGCTCGAGAGCTGGGAGGAGTTCGTCGCGATCAAGCTGCTGGGCGACCTTGCCGAGATTCTCCAGGTCGAGGACCTGCTGCACTGTTCCTTCCATCCGCTGCGCAATCTCGCGCGCATGACCATGCCCGAGGAGAAGTTCCACGCCCAGTTCGGCATCGATTTCGGGCTAGAGCTCGTCAAGACGCCCGAGGGCAAGGCACGTCTCCAGGCCGCCGTCGACAAGGTGTTCCCGGTCATGCCGGCCTTCTTCGGCCGGCCGAAATCGAAGAACAACGAAATGTTCCGCCGCTGGCGGATCAAGCTGCGCACCAACGAGGACATGCGCGACGACTACATGAACCGCGCGCGCGAGGCGGCCGGCAAGCTCGGCCTGACGCTGCCCGAGGTCACCCTCGAGGCGGCCTGACGGCGATGCGGCGAAGCGCTCCGGCCCTGCCGGGCGGGCGCCCATTTGCTAGACTTGGCATTCCAGCATCGGATGCCGGGAGAAAACAGACAATGCCGGGAGGAAACGGACAATGGATGTTCAGCCGAAGCAGACGCCAGAGCGTGCAGCCTATTACGCCAGGATCGGTGAACGCAATCTGGCGCCGCTCTGGGAGGTGTTGCGCGGCCTGATCGTCAAGGAGCCACGCTCGTCCGCGCTGCCCGCGCACTGGCGCTATGACGAGATCCGGCCGTACATCATGGAGGCCGGCCGCCTGATCACCGCCAAGGAGGCGGAGCGACGCGTGCTCGTGCTTGAGAACCCCGGCCTCAAGGGCCGTTCGCAGATCACCAACTCGCTCTATGCCGGGCTGCAGCTGATCCTGCCGGGCGAAGTCGCGCCCGCGCACCGCCATACACAGTCGGCGCTGCGCTTCGTCATCGAGGGCAAGGGCGCCTACACCGCCGTCAACGGCGAGAAGACGATCATGTCGCCGGGCGACTTCGTCATCACGCCGTCATGGACATGGCACGACCACGGCAACGAGTCGGACGAGCCGATGGTCTGGATGGACGGGCTCGACATCCCGATGGTGGCCTTGTTCGACGCCACCTTCGCCGAAGGCTATCCGGACGACAGGCACCCGGTGACCCGGCCGGTGGGCGATGCGCTGGCCCGTTACGGTTCGGGCCTGATGCCGATCGGCTATGAAAGCCGCGGCCTGACCTCGCCCGTCTTCAACTATCCCTACGAGCGCACGCGCGAGGCGCTTGAGAAGATGCGCCGTGCCGAGGAGTGGGATCCCTGCCACGGCCTGAAGCTGCGCTACGTCAACCCGGTCGACGGGGGCTGGGCGATGCCGACCATCGGCACGTTCATGCAGCTTCTGCCCAAGGGCATGACGACGGTTCCCTACCGGTCGACCGACGGCACGGTGTTCTCGGTGATCGAAGGCTCGGGGCGCACGGTGATCACGGACCGTGACGGCGCCAAGATCACGTTCACCTGGGGTCCGCGCGACGTCTTCGTCGTGCCGAGCTGGCTGTGGCATCACCACGAGGCCGATGACGATGCGGTCATGTTCAGCTTCTCGGACCGGCCGGCGCAAGAGAAACTGGGCCTGTGGCGTGAGATGCGGGGCAACGAACCCGGCAAGAGCGTATGAGCGCATGCGCAGGGCGCCCGGTCGTCGCTGTGGAGCCGCTCGCGCCGGTCTCGCGCTTCGCCGACTCGCTGCGCCGCGTCTCGTGGTTCGTCGCACTCGGCCAGGATCTCACGGACGACGAGCGGCATGAAGCCGCCGACTACGTCGCCGCGATCGGTTTTCCCGGAACGACGATTTCCGCCGTCGCCGACTGGCGCGCCGCCGAAGCCACCACGCGCGACGACGCCTGGAACCGCGCGTGGTGGGACGCCGAAGAGCGCGCACGGCACCAGCTTCTCGACGCGGCGAAGCAGCGCCACGGCGAACACGCGGTCATGACCGCGCTGTCGCGCGTGATGCTCGAGGCCTCGGACGTGGTCATGGGGGCCGCGTCCGTTGCCGCCGCGCACAGCGGCGTGGCCGATCCCGCACTCGCGCGCGTCGCCGCCGGGGCTGCGGCCCAGGCCGCGTATCAGGCGGCACTGGCCCTCGCCGCCGGCACGGATGACATGCACCCCTTCGCCATCAAGTTCCGCCTGTTCGCGGCGGGCCGCTGGCCGCTCGGCCTGGTCGGCAACGACTTTCGCATATTCTGAAGTTCTGAAGCGCGGACGTCCGCTTGAAGACAGCACGACCTGACTTGTCGGTCGACATGCGCAAGCAAGCGCCAGTGGCGAACGGATGTCGGCGAACCGCGTGCGAACTTATTTCGGCATCACGACCGTGAGATAAGGGGCCGTCGGTGTCTCTGATGCACCGACCATTACCGGCACCTGGTTGCGGATGGGCTCGAGACTCTTGAGGTATGACGCAAGAGCCTGAGCGTCGGCATCGGTCAGCTTGGCGTAGCTGTGATAGGGCATCACCGGCGCCAGCACGCGCCCGTCGGGCCGCACGCCCGTGCGCACCGCCTTGACGATGTCGGCCTCGCTCCACCGGCCCAGACCCGTCTCCGGATCGGGGGTGAGATTGGGCGGATAGAAGATGCCGAGTCCTGGAATCTGGAAGCCGACCTCCGAACCCGCGAGATAGCGCTGCAGATCGGGCTTGCCGAGCAACGTGCCCGGCGTGTGGCATCCGGTGCAGTCCATGATGGCAGCAAGGTATTCGCCGCGCTGAACCCGATCCTGCGCCGGCACGGGTGTCGCCGTGGACAAGGTCGCCCCCAACAAGCCCAGCCCGATCACGGCCTTCATGACGATCGACGCGTGCATGGATATCAGCCTCCCTCTCCTCGCTTCATCGAAAATGGTCCGGTTCCAAGCCGGATTGCCCCCCAAGGCTCTTTCCAAAACGAGCCTATACTTTCGGAAATGTTCCCGGAAGGCTGAGGTTGAGACGATCGAACATACGTTGTCCCACGAGAGAAAGCCAATCACAACGGCGATCAAGAACAATCTCGCCCGCGTGCGGATCTCACGCGAGCAATTCGCCGTCAAAGACGGAGTGCGACGATCGCCGAGACGGGACGGCCGCGACATCGTCGTCGGAAAGCTCAAAAAGGCCGGCGTCCCCGCGCAACGCAACGATCACTATCTGTGTCTCGGATCGAGCGCGTCGCGCAGTCCGTCGCCCAGCAGGTTGAACGAGAGGACGAGCAGGAAAATCGACAGGCCCGGCCACACCGCCATCCACGGCGCGTTGTCGATGTAGTTCTTCGCCGTGTTCAGCATGCTGCCCCAGCTCGGCGCCGGCGGCTGCTGGCCCAGGCCCAGGAACGACAGGCTGGCCTCGGCGATGATCGCGGCGGCAATCGCGAGCGTCGCCTGCACCATCAACGGCGCCGCGATGTTCGGCAGGATGTGCCGGAACGCGATGCGCAAGGGCGGATTGCCGATGGCGCGTGCGGCTTCGACATAGTCTTCGACCTTGGTCGACAGCACGAGCCCGCGCGTCAGGCGGATGAAGATCGGCGTCGCCGAGATGCCGATGGCGATCATCGCGTTGGTGAGGCTGGGCCCGAGGAACGCCGCGAGCGCGATCGCCAGAATGAGGAACGGGCAGGCGAGCATGGCATCGGTGATGCGCGAGATGATCGCATCCGGCCACCGGCCGAGATAGCCCGCGAGCATGCCGATCGGCACGCCCAGGGACAGCGAAATGGATACCGACACCACACCGGCCAGGAGCGAGGCGCGGGCACCCCAGATGACGCGGGACAGCACGTCCCGGCCGATCTCGTCGGTGCCGAAGAGATACGTTGCGCTCGGCGGCTTGCGCACGGCGGCCCAGCTGGTCTTCAGCGGATCGTGCGGTGCGATATAGGGCGCGAGAATCGCGACCGCGACGAAGAACACGATCACGGCGAGACCGAACATCGCCCCGCGCCGGCGCACGAGGCGCCGGAGCGCGCGCCGGGTCGGGCTCAGCTCGCGGGGGGCGTCGGTCAGGACTTCGGCCGCGGCGGTCGCCATGCCGTTCACCCCCTGAGCCGCGGATTGACCAGGAAATACGCGAGGTCGGCGAGCAGGTTCAGCGTGATGTACGCCGTCGCCGTGAACAGTACCACGCCCTGGACCACGGCGTAGTCGCGATTGAATACTGCGTCAACGATGAGCTTGCCGAAGCCCGGGATGGTGAACACCTGTTCGGTCAGCACGGCGCCCGAAAGCAGCGTGCCGAACTCCAGCGCCCCCAGCGTGATGACGGGGACGAGCGCATTGCGCAGCGCATGCTTGAGGATGACGACGCGCTCGGCGAGGCCCTTGGCGCGCGCCGTACGCACGTAGTCGGCGCTCAAGACCTGCAGCATGGCGCTGCGGGTATGCCGCATCAGCACCGCGGCGATGGCGTTGCCCAGCACGAATGCGGGCATGATCATGGCGGCGAGATTGGCGCCGAGATCTTCCGTCGGCGGGACGTAGCCGGAGGCCGGTAGCCAGCCGAGCGACACCGAGAACAGCAGGATCAGCATGATCCCGAGCCAGAAGTTCGGCGTCGACAATCCCCACAGCGCGATCACGTTCGCGGCGTAGTCCCAGATCGTGTCCTTCTTGACCGCAGAGACGACGCCTGCGGTGACGCCGATCACGAGCGCGATGACGATCGCCATCGAGGCAAGCTGAATCGTCACCGGAAGCTTCTCGAGGATCAGGTCGAGCACCGGCCGCTGAATCCGCAGGGATTCGCCGAGATCGCCCTGCAGCACCCCGCCGACCCAGTAGAGATAGCGGACCGGCAGCGGCTCATCGAGGTGAAGCCTGGCCCGGAGATAGGCGACGACGTCGGGATCGCGCTCCTCGCCGGCGAGGATGATGGCCGGATCGCCGGGCAGCAACTGCTGCAGCCCGAAGATCAGCATCGAGACGAAGACCAGCGTCGGGATGATCGTGGCCAGACGCTGAACGAGATACGTGAACATCGCAGCCGCCATCGCGGCCGGCGGCACGGCCCCGCCCCGTGCCGCCGGACCATCACGTTCGGATCAGCTCATCTTCAGGCCCTGGACGCGAATCATCCCGTCGGGGACGGTGCGCAGGCCGCTGAGCTTGTTCGTGTACGCCCATAGCCAGTAGCGGTGATAGAGATAGATGATCGGGCGGTCCTTCGAGACCTGTGCGGCGACCTGCTCGTAGATCTTCTTCCGCGCCTCGACGTCGAGCGTCGTGCGTGCCTGATTGATGAGGGCGTCGACCTCAGGATTGGAATAGCCGGAATTGTTGAGCGGCGCGCCGGTATGCAGGAACGAATACAGGTTTCCGTCCGGGTCGGCGCGGCCGCTCCACGCCAGCACATAGGCCTCGAACTGGCCCTTGTCGGCGAGATTGAGCGACGTCGCGAACTCCGTCGACTGGATCTTGACGTCGAACCCGGCTTCCGCCGCCATGGCCTGGACGACCTGCGCGATCTTCTGCTGGTCGGTGTTGGTCGGCGTCATCAGCGTGAAGCTGGGGTTGGTGACACCCGCCTCCTTCAACAGCGCCTTGGCCTTCGCCACGTCCCGCTTCGGGATCGGGACGTTCTTCGCGTAGAACGGATTGCCGGGCGGCACCCATTGGTTCCCCGGCTGCGATTCGCCCTCCATCACGACCTGGACGATCGCGTCGCGATCGAGCGACAGCTCGAACGCCTCGCGGACGCGCGGATCGCGCCCCAGCGGGTTCTTTTGCGCGAGCTCGCTCTTGTTCACGTTGATGGTGATGCCCTGATAGCCGAGCTCGACGATCTTCGAGATCTTGAAACGGCTGTCGGACCGGAGCCCCGGAATGTCGGACGCCGCGACGCGCTCGATGAAGTCGAGCTGGCCCGAGCGAAGATTGGCGAGGCGAACCGTCGCATCCGTGATCGGCACGTAGACGATCCGGTCGAAATGGATCTCGTCCTTGTTCCAGTAATTCGCGTAGCGCTCAAGCGTGATGCGGTCCTGCGCGATGCGCTCGACGAACTTGAACGGACCCGAGCAGACCGGTGCCGCGCCGAAGTTCTGGCCGGCGGCCTGGGCCGCCTTGGGCGATACCATCATGCCGGCGCGGTCGGTCAGCATGGCGAGCAGCGGCGAGAACGGCGCCGAAAGATTGAGCCGGACGGTATATTCGTCGACGACGTCGACGCTCGTCACCGGCGCCAGCTCGCCCCGCCGGTTCGAGCCGGGCATCGTCTTGTGGCGCTCGATGTTGAACTTGACGGCCTCGGCATTGAACTTTTCGCCGTCGTGAAAGGTCACGCCCTCGCGCAGCTTGATGAGCAGCGACTTGTTGTCGCCGGACCATTCATAGGCGGTCGCAAGCTGCGGGACGATGTTCAGGTTCTCGTCGAGGTCGAACAGCTTGTCGCACAGCGCCGCGAAGACGATGCGCCCGACGAAGGTGCGCGCGAGCGTCGGATCGAGGATGTCGGGATCCTCGGCGAGCCCGATGCGGAGCGTCTGTGCCGACGCGGCACCCGCGGCCACCGCGATGGCCGCGGCGAGCATCAATCCCTTGACCTTTCGCATTCCTGATTCTCCCTGTTCAAGACGTCTCCGAATCCGATTTACCCGGATCCCGCCCGGTTATTCCGGAACATTAGACACCGTCGGCGATGGCGCGCCAAGCGGTGCGCCCCTGGCCTGCGGTGGCGGGCGTCGGAAGAAGGATTGCAGGCGGCGCAGCCGCTCGGCTCCGGCCCCCGCGCCGGCCGGCACCGCGTCCGCCGGCCGCTCGATTTCCCGCCAGAAATGGCACGCCGTCGCATGGCCCGAGGCGTCGGGAACGAGGGCCGGTTCCTCGGCCCGGCACCGCGGCCGGGCATGAGGACAGCGCGTATGAAACCGGCATCCCGACGGCGGGTCGATGGGGCTGGGGACGTCGCCCTGAAGAAGGGTGCGCTGACGCCGGATGCCGGTGTCCGGCACCGGGATCGCCGACAGCAGCGCCTGCGTATAGGGATGTCGCGGCTGCCGGAACAACGCCGTCTTGTCCGCGATCTCGACGATCTTGCCGAGATACATGACCGCGACGCGCGTCGCGATGTGCTTCACTACCGCGAGATCGTGCGCGATGAACACGTAGCTCAGGCCGAAATGCGCCTGCAGGTCCATGAGAAGATTCACGACCTGGGCCTGGATGGAGACGTCGAGCGCCGAGACCGGCTCGTCGCAGACGATGAGGTGCGGTTCGACCGCGAGCGCGCGGGCGATGCCGATGCGTTGCCGCTGTCCGCCCGAAAATTCGTGCGGATAGCGCTGGGCGTGATAGTCGGCGAGACCGACAAGGCGGAGCAGCTCGGCGACGCGCGCCTTCGCGGCCGCGCCGCTCGCAAGCCCGTGGAGTGCCAACGGCTCCGACAGGATCTGCCCGACCGTCATGCGGGGATTGAGCGAGGCATACGGGTCCTGGAAGATGATCTGCATCTCGCGCCGCAGGGCCCGCATGCCGCGCGTGTCCTGCGCGAACACGTCACGGCCGCGGAACCAGACGCGGCCCGCGGTCGGCTCGATGAGGCGCAGGATGAGACGGCCGGTCGTCGATTTGCCGCATCCGCTCTCGCCGACCAGTCCCAGCGTCTCGCCCCGGCGCATGTCGAAACTGATGCCGTCGACGGCCTTGACCCACGCCGTCGCGCGCCCGAGGAGGTTGCGTCGCGCGGGGAAATGTTTGACCAGGCCCTCCACCCGGAGTAGCGGCGTCACGTCGTGCGTTTGCGCCGGCACGCCCGTCACAGCACGTGCTCCTCGAGCGGCACCCGCCAGCAGGCAGCACGGTGGCCCGGCTTCACCTCGGCGAGCGGCGGCGCCTCGCGCCGGCACAGGTCGGTCGCGAACGGACAGCGCGGACTGAAGCGGCATCCGCCCGGCATCGCCAGTGGATTCGGCACCGTGCCCTCGATCGCGGCGAGCCGGTCCTGGACGACGTGCAGCTTCGGAATCGAGCCGAGCAAGCCGATCGTATAGGGATGCTGCGGCTCGTCGAACACGCGCGCGACCGACGCCTGTTCGACGATGCGGCCCGCATACATGACGACGACGTCGTGCGCGAGCTCGGCGACGACGCCGAGATCATGCGTGATGAGGATGATGGCCGTGCCCATCTCCTCGCGCAGGCGGCGCATCAGGTCCAGGATCTGTGCCTGGATCGTGACGTCGAGCGCCGTGGTCGGCTCGTCGGCGATCAACAGCTTCGGATCGCAGGCGAGCGCCATCGCGATCATCACCCGCTGACGCATGCCGCCCGAAAGCCGGTGCGGATAGTCGTCGATGCGGCGTTCGGGCGAGGGAATGCGGACCCGGCGCAGCATCTCGATCGCATGCGCCCGTGCCTCGGCACGGCCGATGCGCCAATGACGGCGGATGACCTCGATGATCTGGTCGCCGACGGTGAACGCCGGGTTGAGCGAGGTCATCGGCTCCTGAAAGATCATCGACAGCTTGTTGCCGCGAAGATCGCTCATGGCGTAGCGATCGAGCTTCAGCAGATCGACGCCATCGAAAACAATCTCGCCACCGGCGATGCGGCCCGGCGGCTGCGGCACGAGGCCCATGATCGACAGCGCCGTCACGCTTTTGCCGCAACCGGACTCACCCACGATGCCGAGCGTGTGGCCGGGCGCGAGCGCGAAGCTCACGCCATCGACGGCACGAAACTCGCCGGCGTCGCCGGCGAAGTAGGTCTTGAGATCCCGCACCTCGAGGAGAGGCGTCATCGCGAGTCCGGCGGCGCGTGTCGGGCGATCTCCGCCTCGATGACCGCCCGGTCAAAGACGCCGCCGGGCCAATCGCGTCGGGCGAAGAATTTCATGAAATGAACGAACCGCTCCTGGCTTTTCGCATAAAGCCGCTGCAGTTCGCGGAGCGGATCGGGGTGATCGTCGACGCGGAGGCTGAGCTCCGGATATTCCTCGGTCGAATAGATGATGAGCGCCGCCGACTGCTTGCCGCGCTTGTCGCCGCCCGCCGCCTCGCCGGCCTCGAGTGCATGGATCAGACGCTCGGCGAACGGCTGATCGATATTGGCCGTGTAGGCGGCGGCCGTATCCGCGACGACCCAGGGACCCGCGAGCATGTTGCCGGCCACGGAGAAGCCGTCACCGGTAACATGGCCGCACCAGTCGATGCATTCGTCCCCCGTGTGCACGGCGACGCGGCCCGCGCCGTCGACGACGTGCAACTGGCGATGCGCACGGCCCGGATCCGAGCCGATCAGGATGGCGACGACGTCGGCAGCGGGCACGCCTTCCTGCAGCAGTCGAAGGCCGCGTGGTCCATAGGTCGGATTCACGAGCGCCTGGGTCGAAAGTGCGCCAACGCCGCCCAGCGCATAGGGACAGAGCGCCCCGACCGCGAAGAACCGCGTGCTGATCGCGACGCCGAAGGCGTTCGTCCGAGGGTCGCGAGCAACGATCGACCAGGTCATTCGGCCTTCCCTGGCTGCCGGTATCCGAGACCCTAACGCCCGCCGGCGCGACGCTCAAGCGCACGCAGCACGAAGCCGAACGCGATCCCGATCGATGCCGCCGTCACGAGCACGACCGGCGACCAATGCCAACTTCCGACGGCCGCCGCCAGGGCCGCCGTTAGCGGCGGGCCGACCGCCTGGCCCAGATTGGAGCCCTGCATGATCAGGCCGTTCGTCGCCGCGATCAGATGCGGGCTCGGCGCATGAACGGGTGCCGCCCCCAGCAACGTCGAGGGTATCATGCCGCACAACAGCGAGAAGGCGACGGCAAACCCGTAGCGAAGCCAGAGCGGAAACGCCGGCGCATAGATGCCGAGCGCGAGAAGCCCCATGATCGCGCTCACCACCACGACCACCGCCCAACGCGGCGCGCCGCGGTGAAGGATCATTCCACCCATGAGGTTGCCCGGAACGTTGGCCGCGATGGCGATTGCCGTCAACCCAGCGGCCGCAGCCTGCGACAGGCCTTCCTCTTCGACGAGAATTGTCGGCAGAAAGCCGAAGACGACGAGGTACTGCAGCGCGTAGCTCGCGAACGCAAGCGCGAGCACCGGCGGGCCGGGCGACGTCAGGGTCCGCCACATGTCGCCCAATATCGATGAAGACAGCTCCGTCCGTCGCGGTGCGACATAGGCCTGCGTCGTGCGCGCCAGCAGTATTGCGAACAGGGCAACCAGGACCGCGTTCGCAACCCACAGTCCGCGCCAGCCGAATGGCGCCAAAAGAAGCGGCGAAAGCGCCATCATCGTGGCCGTGCCGGCCGGCATGTAGGCGCCCCAAGCGCCGAACGCGAGCTTGAGATCGTCGGGCGCTGCCGCCCGCACGATCAGGCCGGGCGTTGCGGTGACAACCACGACGAATCCGAGGCCTTCGAGGAAGCGGCTGGTGAGCAGCGCCGCCGCCCCCTGTGCCGCGGCGCCCACGAGACTCGCCAGCGCCACGACCGCGAGCCCCGTGAGGACCATGCGCCGGTGGCCGATCCGGTCGGCGAGCACGCCGATCGCCATGCCCGTGACCAATCCGATCACGTTGAACATCGAGATGACCCAGCCTGCCGTGACGAGGCTGAGGCGGAGATCGTCGCGTAGAATGGGGAGTGCGGCGGGGGCCTTGCCGATCTGAAAGGCGACGACGACGCCGGCGCCGACCAAGAGCAGGACGACAAACCAGTTGGTGGGGGACGATCGCGTGGTGGACTCCATTGCCGCGGGACCTTACCGAGTCGCCCGCACCATCACAACGGCCCATCGTCCTTGCGGACGTGCATGCCGGCCGTTATGCCGGGGCATTCATATCCGCAAGAGGGACACATGAACGCACGGGCGTTCATCGAAAGGCGGCGGCTGAGCTGGGGCGAGGCCGATCCGGCCGGTACCATCTATGCGCCGCGCGCGATCGATTTCGCGATTCAGGCGATCGAGGCGGCATGGATCGACGCGGTCGGGCTGTCCTTCCGCGCGCGTTTCAGATCCGGCACGGCATCGGCACGCCGTGGGTCCACACGTCGTGCGAGTTCGAGAAACCGCTCCATGCCGGCGAGCCATTCGAGCTGCGGCTCTGGCTGGAGAAGATTGGCAGCACGTCCTTCGTCTGGCGCGGCGAAGCAGCGCGCCCCGCGGGCGAGATCCTGTTCCGCCTCAAGCTCGTGTCCGTCATGGTCGATCTGTCGACCGGCAAAGCGCAAGCGATTCCCGAGGATATCCGCGCGAAGCTTTCGCGCTATGTCGCTTGAAGAGGCCGCCGGGCCACACCTGATGTGGTGCACGCGCATCCCGACGGGCGTTCGGGAGAGCAATCGGGTCGCCCTGTGACGGCCCGGTGCCCTTGTCACAGCGAAGTCCCCGCCTTGCCGCTGAAATATCTGAAATAGAACGTCGGGGTTGCACGTTCCCCCTTGCGCTACGGGCTCGCTTGCGGTGCCCGACAAGGACGACGTCGCCCTATGAAGCTGTCCCGAATGGCCTTGCCCGTCATCGCCGTGCTGGTCGCCGTTGCAGGTCCCGCCCCCGCCCACGGCCACCATCGTCATCACCGGCCGTACACGTACGAGTACCGGATCGGCGGCTGCAAATACGCGTACAAGGCCGGCCGGCACGGGTTCAAAGAGGAATACAAGTGCAGGCGCGCGCCGCACGTCCATGTCGTGCGTCCGCTCGTCGTGGTGTGGGAGCCGGCCCCGATCCATCAGTTGCCGCGCGCGTACGATATCTATGCGGTGCCGACCCGTGATGTCGCGCCGTCCGGCGGTCGTTACTGCCGCGAGTATCAGCACACGGCTACGATCGGCGGGCGGCCGCAGCAGGTCTATGGAACGGCCTGCCTGATGCCGGACGGGTCGTGGCAGATCGTCGATCGACGCGCCGGCCGATGAGACCCTCGCCCACCTGACGACGGCAAGACCGTCGCCGATCGCAGAACCTCGGCCGCGCCGACGACTGCCGAATTCTTGACCATCTCGACGATCGAGGGGCTGTCGACGCCCCCTCGACCCGGAATGATGATGCCCGTCGGCCGGGCGCCGGTGCGACGGCATCGCCCGGTACCCTCCCCGGTGCCAGCCGGCACGGGCGATTGTTTGACGGTCAAACAATCTTTCATTAGGCTCGATCACCACAAGACAAGCCCGAAAACGGGCACGCGGACGACAGGACGCGACAAGCGGTCGCCGATGGCGACCGAAACAGGTGAAGGGAGGAGACGCAGTCGATGAAGCACCTCAAGGCATGGCTGGGCGCTGCGGCGCTCATGCTGGCTGGCACGGCAGCCCAGGCCGACACGATCAAGGTCGGCCTGCTGTTCACCCTGTCGGGCCCGGGCGCATCGCTCGGCGACCAGATGGACAAGGCGGTGCGGCTCTACATCAAACAGCACGAGAAAGAGCTGCCGCCGGGAACGAAGATCGAGCTCATTCGCCGCGATGAGACCGGCCCCAAGCCGGACGTCGTCAAGCGTCTGGCGCAGGAACTCATCACCCGCGACCGGGTCCAGGTCCTGGCGGGGTTCACCTATACGCCGAACGCCATGGCCACGGCGCCGCTCGCGACCGAGGCCAAGGTCCCGATGGTCGTCATGAACGCCGGCACCTCGGCGATCGTGCGGCAGTCGCCGTACATCGTCCGGACCTCGTTCACGATGTGGCAGTCCGGCTATCCGCTGGGCCAGTGGGCGGCGGCGCAGCAGGGCGTCAAGACCGGCTATACGGCGGTCGCCGACTATGCCCCCGGCCATGACATCGAGCAGTCGTTCATCAAGGGCTTCACCGAGGCCGGGGGCGAGATCATCGGGTCGGTGCGCATGCCGGTGTTCGCCCAGGACTACACGCCGTTCCTGCAGCGCGTGAAGGACGCCAAGCCGGACGTGCTGTGCATCTTCGTGCCGGCCGGCAAGCAGGCGACGGCGATCGTCAAGGCCTACAACGACCTGGGCATGGCCGAAGCCGGCATCCGCCTGATCGGCCCCGGCGACCTGACGCCGGACGACGAGCTCGCCAACATGAACGAGTTGCCCGAAGGCGTCATCACCACCATCCATCACTACTCCGCTGCCGGTGACCGCCCGGCGAACAAGGCGTTTGTCGAAGCCTGGCAAAAGGAATACGGGCAGGACTCGGTCCCGGGCTTCCTTGCCGTCGGTGCCTATGACGGCATGGCGGCGATCTTCCATGCCATCAAGGCGCAGAACGGCAAGTGGGATCCCGACCGGGCGATGGAGATGCTCAAAGGCTGGAAGCACGAGAGTCCGCGCGGGCCGATGATGATCGACCCCAAAACGCGCGACATCGTCCAGAACGAATACCTGCGCAAGCTGGTGCGGGTGAACGGCAAGCTGGCGAACGTCGAGATCGAGACGATCCCGATGGTCGAGGACCCGTGGGTGAAGTTCAACCCGCCGAAATAACCCGACAAGAGATGGCGAACGGGGCCGCCGCGTGCCCTCGCGGCGGCCTCTCGTTTACGACAAACGACGTCGTCACATGATCCGATGCACGCCGAAACAGGGATCAGTGCAGGGCCGGCCCGCGTCCGGTGACGCGCCGGATTCCGTCCAGCGCCGCCGCGGAATGAGGAGACGGTGATGGACGCGACCATTTCCGCTGCCGTCAGCATCCTGTTCCACGGGACGGCCTATGCGATGATCCTGTACATCGTGTCGGTCGGCCTGTCGGTGACGATGGGCCTCATGGGTTTCGCGAATCTTGCGCACGGCGTGTTCGCCATGGCAGGCGGATACGTGACCGTCACGCTGATGAACGACTACGGCGTGCCGTTTGCTGCGTCGCTTCTTATCGCGTGCCTCGTCGTCGGCCTCGCCAGCATCGTGATCGAGCGTACGCTCTATGCGCGCCTCTATACGGCCAGCGAGCTCGAACAGGTGCTGTTCACGATCGGCCTGATCTTCATGGCGATCGCCGCGGCGAAGTTCGTCTGGGGACCGTTCGCACAACGCTTCGCCATGCCCGAGGCGCTTCAGGGCCAGATCGAACTGGGCACGCGGAGCTTTCCGGCCTACCGCGCCTTTCTGATCGTCGTCAGCATCGCGATCATTCTCGGCCTGTGGCTGGGAATCGAGCGGACGAATCTCGGCGCACGCATCCGTGCCGCCGTCGACAATCGCCGGATGGCGCAGTCGCTCGGCATCAACACCGGCCGGCTGTTCACGCTGACCTTTGCACTCGGCAGCGCGCTCGCCGCGCTGGGGGGCGGACTGGGCGCGGAGATCCTCGCCATAAATCCGAGCTATGCGATCGAACACCTCGTCTACTTCCTGATCGTCGTTTCCGTCGGCGGACTCGGCTCGATCCGCGGTCCGTTCTTCGCGGCACTGCTGCTCGGCATCGGCGACACGGCCTGCAAGTATCTGGTGCCGGAAATCGGCGCCTTCTTCATCTACGCGGCGACGATGGCGCTGCTCCTGTGGCGCCCGGCGGGCCTGTTCGGACGCGCCTGAGGTTCACCCTCATGATCCCGCCCGGCAAATCGTCCCTCAAGAGGCCGCCCGCCGTCGAAGCGCTGATCAAACGCCACCGGCTGCGCCCGATCGAGCTGCTGCCGTGGGCGATCGCCGTCGCCGCCTACTTCCTGTTCCCGGGTTATCTGGCGCTCGGCGCCCAGATCTTCATCATGGTGCTGTTCGCGCTGTCGCTCGACCTGATCCTGGGATATGCGGGCATCATTACGCTGGGCCACGCGGCGTTCTTCGGCGTCGGTGCGTACACGGCAGGCATCCTGGCGGTTCAGGGCTGGCACGAGCCGATTTCCGGCCTGATCGCCGCCGGCGTCGCCGCCGCGGTCGTCGGCCTGGTCTCGGGCCTCGTCATCCTGCGGACGCACGGCCTGACCCTGCTCATGCTGACGCTCGCGATCGTCTTCATGCTGCACGAAGCCGCCAACAAGGCCGGCTTCATCACCGGCGGCGCCGACGGCCTGCAAGGCATTGCCATCGACCCGATCTTCGGCGCGTTCCGCTTCGACATGTTCGGCCGCACGGCGTACTGGTACGCGCTCGTGGTCCTGTTCCTCGGCTGGGCGTTCGTCCGTCTGCTGGTCCATTCGCCCTTCGGGCGATCGTTGACCGGAATCCGCGAGAACGTCGTGCGCATGCACGCGATCGGCACGCCGGTGCGCCGGCGCCTCGTGACCGCCTATACGATCTCCGCCGGCCTCGCCGGCGTCGCTGGCGGCCTGCTCGCCCAGACCACCGAGTTCGTCGCGCTCAACGTCATCAGCTTCGAGCTCTCGGGCGCGGTTCTCATCATGCTGATCTTCGGCGGCGTCGGGCGACTTTACGGCGCCTTCATCGGCGCGCCGGTCTACATGATCGCGGAAGACGAACTCGCCAAGGCCGATCCCGTGTACTGGCTGTTCTGGATCGGCCTGATCCTGATTCTGCTCGTCATGTTCGCGCGCGGCGGCATTCTCGGCCTGATCGATCAGGCGATGCATCTGGTCAGGTGGAGGCGCAAATGACGGCGGTGCTCGAGACCCGCGGCCTCAACAAGAGCTTCGGCGCGCTGCAGGTCGCCCAGAACATCAATTTCCGCCTCGAGGCGGGCGCACGCCATGCCCTGATCGGCCCCAACGGCGCCGGCAAGACGACGCTCGTCAACCTGATCACCGGACGGCTCAGACCGACCGGCGGAAAGATTTTCCTGTCCGGCGAGGACATCACCGATTTGCCCCCGGAGGCACGAGTCAAGCGCGGCCTGGGGCGCACCTTTCAGATCAATCAGCTCTTCAAGGGGCTCTCGGTTCTCGAGAACGTGGCGCTTGCCGTGGCGGAACGCGACGGCGTCGGCGGCAACATGTTCGGCGCCGCGCGCGCGCGACGCGCGGTGGCGGAGGAAGCCTATGCGCTGCTCGAGCGGCTGCGAATCGCGGACGACGCGCTGAAGCCCGTCCGCGAGCTTCCCTATGGCCGCCAGCGACTGGTCGAGATCGCGATCGCGCTCGGGTTGAACCCGAAGGTCCTGCTGCTGGACGAACCCGCGGCCGGCGTTCCGTCGACCGAAAGCGCGATCATCCTCGAAATGATCGCGGGGCTGCCGCCCGACATCGCCGTGCTGATCATCGAGCACGACATGGATTTGGTCTTCCGCTTCGCGCGCCGCATCACCGTTCTGGTCCAGGGCGCCGTCCTGGTCGAGGGCACGCCGGGCGAAATCGCCGCCGACACGCGGGTGCGCGAGGTGTATCTGGGTGAGCGCAGCCATGTCTGAACTGCTCGCCCTCGCCCACGTGTCGGCCGGCTACGGCGAAACGGTGGTGCTCGAGAACGTGACGCTGGCGATCGAGCCCGGCGCCACGCTGGCGGTCCTCGGCCGCAACGGCGTCGGCAAGACCACGCTTCTCGCCACCGTCATGGGGCATACGACGCTCCATGCCGGCGAGATCCGGTTCGACGGGCAGGACGTCACGCGGCTGCCGACCTTCAGGCGCGCGCTCGCCGGTATCGGCTATGTGCCGCAGGAACGCGAGATCTTCCCGTCGCTGACCGTCGACGAGAACCTGAACGTGGCAAAGCGCCCGGGGCGGTGGACCGCCGAACGGATCTTCGACCTGTTTCCGAACCTGGCCAATCGCCGGCGGAACATGGGCAACCAGCTTTCGGGCGGCGAGCAGCAGATGCTCGCCATCGGACGTGCGCTCATGGGCAATCCGTCGCTGCTGCTCATGGACGAGCCGCTCGAAGGTCTGGCTCCGGTCATCGTCGACGGGCTCATCGCCGCTTTCCACCGGCTGCGGCAGGAAGACGGGCTCGCGATCGTGCTGGTGGAGCAGCATGCGCGGCTTGCTCTCGAATTCGCGCCGCGTGCGGTCGTCCTCGATCGCGGACGCGTCGTCTACGACGGCGGGAGCCGGCCGCTGCTCGACGATCCGGACCGGCTATCCGCGCTGATCGGTGTCACCGGCTGAACGCCGGCCCCCCAGGCCGCCCGCGGTACGGCCGGCGGCGATGACGATGCTCAGCGGGCGGTGCGTCCCGACCGCCGACGGGACGCAGCGGACTTGCGGGCCGCAGACTTCGCCGACGACGTCTTCGCGCGGGACGACTTTGGTTGATGTTCGAGCCGTGCGTAGGTGCCGCTCGCATACACGAGCGGGCGCGCCTTGGGCCGGATGCGCACGTCCACCACGCGGCCGATGAAGATCGTGTGCGTCGCCGCCTGGATACGCTCGGTGACGATGCAGTCGAAGCTGGCGAGCGCATCCTCGAGCACGGGCGCGCCGGTCTTCAACGTCATCCAGCGCCCGGCGTTGAAGCGCTCGCGACCGTAGATGCCGAGCTGACCGCTGAATCGCGCCGCCAGATTCTTGTGCCGATGGGACAGCACGTTCACGCACATGCGCGAACCCTTGTGGATCAGATCATGGGCACCGGCACGCCGGTTGACGCAGACCAGGACCTGCGGCGGCTCGGCCGAGAGCGAGGTCACCGCCGTCGCCGTCAGGCCGTTCCGCTCGCCGTCATGGACGGTCGTGACGATCGTCACGCCGGCCGCCAGCCGGCGCATGCCTTCCTTGAACCGCTCGGGCGTGACCGTCTCGATATTGGCCCACGCCTGCATGGTCACGGCTCCCGCCGCCAGAGTGGCACAGTCGTGCCGGCGGCTTCATCGACAAGGGCGGCAAGGAAGGTCGGGCAGGGTAAACGTTCAAATCGGCGTTTCATGATGCGGTGCGTCAGGTAGCCGAAGTCGGGCCGGCCGGGGGCCCGGCCGACGGCGGGGGTACAGTACATCGGGGCCGCGCCAAGCTCCAGCGGCGGCGCGGGAACCGCCGGGCACGGTTCCGCATCTCACGAATGAGAACGGCGGCGGACGGATGCAATGGACGCAAACACCGTAGAAGCGAGCGCCGGAACGAACAGCGACGCACAGCTGGTGCGACGGGCACAGGCCGGCGAGGCGCTGGCGTTCGAGCAGATCATGCGGCGTTTCAACCGCCGTCTCTTCCGCGTCGCTTACAGCATCACGAAGGACGTGAACGAGGCCGAGGACGTCGTCCAGGAGGCATATGTGCGCGCCTTTACCGCGATCGGCGATCTGATCGACGCGACGCGGCTGTCGACCTGGCTGGTCACGATCGCCGTGAACGAGGCCCGCGGGCGTCTTCGCCGCCGCCAACGCTATCTCCCCCTCGACGAACCCGGCCGGCCGGAGGACGCCGACGGCGAGACAGAGCCCATGCCAATGTTCACCGTTCCCGCAACCACCCCCGAACATCTCGCCCATTCGTCCGAGCTGCGCCGCATCCTCGAGGCGGCGATCGATGCGCTGCCGGAGTCGTTCCGCACGGTCTTCATGCTGCGGGCGGTCGAGCAACTGGGCGTCGACGAGACCGCCGAATGCCTCGGCATTCCGGCGGCCACGGTGAAAACCCGGTTTCACCGGGCGCGCACGCGGCTGCGCCGCGCGCTCGAGGCGCAATCGCGCGATCTGATGCCCGAGCTTTATCCGTTCGACGGCGCGCGCTGCGACCGCATCGTCGCACAGGTGCGACTGCGCCTGGGACTCGCCCCACCCTGACCCATCGCCGGCGCCCATCGGCCACGGGCGCCGAAGACACATTTCGATCATTTCCGCATGACACTCGATGGAGGAGATCATGAGACGAGGAACGACTGCCTGCGCCGCGGGACTGTTCGGGCTTGCACTCACGGCGTGCGCCGCCGACGCCCAGCAGACGAGCGCGAACAGGGCGCCGCCGGGCGGCGAATACAAGAAGGTCAGCACGCTCGTCCCGCTGCCCGAATTCATTCCGGGGCTGGGGACGCTCTATGTCCAGCCGTCGACGCTGCCGGCCGGCCCGTTCCTTGCCTATGACCGCGACGGGCGTCTGGTCAGCACGATCTACATGGTGCCGATCAAGGACATGGAGGCGCGCAAGACATTCGACGATCTTGCCGTGGGCGCGGACCGCGTCGATCACGTCGACTTTCACTACAACGCCGGCCACCCGGGCGTTCCCGAGCCGCACTACCACATCGTGCTGTGGCACATTCCGCCGGCACAGGAGGCGCGCCTCAAATAACATGCTCACGCGCCGCAACGTCCTGATGCGCGGCGCCGCCGCCGCGCTCTGCGGCCTTTCGGCCGGATCGGGTCGCGCACGCGCCGCGCCGCGGCCGCTGATCGTCCGCATGCGGGCGAAGCCCGACGGCAGCGACATGTGGTTCGACCCGATCGGCGCCTTGGTCGAGCCGGGACAGATCATCCGCTGGATCGTCGAACGCGACGTCCATACGACGACGGCCTACCATCCGCGCAACGACAACCACTCGCTGCGCATTCCGGAAAGTGCGGAACCGTGGGACTCCGGCTACTTGGTGGAACCGGGCAGCAGCTTCGAGATCGCGCTGACGGTGCCGGGCGTCTACGACTATTTCTGCGCGCCGCACGAGCAGGCGGGCATGGTCGGGCGGCTCATCGTCGGCCACCCGGACGGCCCAGGCCTGCTTCCCTTCGACTATTTCAAGGCCGACGCGGCACGCCGGCATTTGGCCGACGTGCCGCCGGCAGCGCGCGCGGCGTTTCCGCCGGTCGAACGGATCATGCGCGCGCGCATCGTCCGCCGCGACGATTCCTGATGTCGTGTGTGCGACGCGCTACGCTGCCGCCGTTTGCGTCCTGAAACGCGGCATGACCTTCTCGGCGAAGAGGCGCATCGAGGCTTCGGCCTGATCCTGGTCGATGGTGTTGAAGTTGACCTGGAGCGAGGCGATTTCGAAGCCGCCGGTGAGTTCCTGATAGGCTTCGATCTGGCGGGCGATGTCGTCGGGCGAGCCGACCCAGGCGGCGCCCTTCTGAACCTGGCTCTCGAAGGTCTCGGCGGCGAGCCCGGCGATGATCTTGTCGTAGCCCGGATAGTCCTTGGAGCTGAGTCCCTCGGTCCAGGCCGACGCCGCAGCGACCAGCGACTTGAGGTAGCGATTGAGCGGCTCGCGGGCGATCGCGACCGCCTCGGCGGTGGTCGGGGCGCAGTACATGTGGAAGGCCAGCATCACCTTGCCGCGGCCCGGGTGCCCGGCCGCCACCCAGGCGTCGCGGTAGAGCGCCAACAGATCCTTCATCTTGCCGCCGGCCAGCGGAATCGCCATCACCCAGTAGCCGGCCTGACCGGCCTCGATGAAGGATTGCGGCGTGCCCAGCGCCGCCACCCAGAAAGGCGGACGCGGCTTCTGGGTCGGACGCGGCAGCGACGTCACGTCGCGGAAGCTGTGGAAGCGCCCGTTATGGCTGACGCGTTCGTTCTCGAGCAGGAGGCGCACCTGTTCGAGCCCCTCGGTGAAGCGGGCGCGGCTCTCGTCCGGACTGATGCCGAAGCGCTGGAACTCGTGCGGCAGGAAGGCGCGGGCGAAGCCGACCTCGAGCCGGCCGCCCGAGATCGCATCGAGCATGCCGATCTCGCCGGCGAGCTTAAGCGGGTTGTTGAACACTGGCAGCACCGCCCCCGTCACCAGCCGCGCCTTGCGGGTCTTCATCGCGGCTGCGGTCAGGAACACGATCGGATTGGGACTGTAGCCGCCGTAATCCTCGAAATAATGCTCGACCGTGCGAATATGCGTGTAGCCGAGCTCGTCGGCCAGGCTGCATAAGTAAAGTGATTCGGCGAAGTACCGCTCGGCCGACTTCACCTGCGGTCCAACGTCCGGAAAAAACTGAATCCCAAACTCCATGGGCGCTCCCTCTCCGTCCTTGGCGTCGGGCGCCACGCAGGCGGCCGCTGCCACTCTATCGCAATGAGTCTTCGGGTAAAGCACCCGCGTCGTATCGGTGGCAATCGGATACCGCGGCAGTTGGGGTTGAATCGGATTCGATCGTCCTTGCCTCCGGTTGTGATTGTGCGCTTAACTCGCCCGTGCAACCGCACGGCTCGATACCGCGAACGGCATGACCGATCCGAACGGACGCGGCTCCATCGGCACGTACCGGTTTGACGGTACGCCGGCCTATCTCTCTACCCACGTTCGCCTTATGGGGACGGGATATGGTGCATGCCGGCTGATGCATCGGCTCCGGCGCGCGTTGCTGGGTGTGCCGCTCGCTGCCGCGCTGATTGCGCCGGCGGACGCCCAGAGTGTCGACCATGCGCTCGACCTGGAACTCGCACGCGAATTCATGGCGCTCGAGACTGCCGGCTGGCGCCTGCCGGACCCGGTCGAGACCTGCCTTACCGGTCTTGCGCTGCGTCGTCTCGAGCCGATGGCATTCGGCAGTACGGAGCTGGTCGACGAGCCCGAACTCGTCGATCCGCCGGGCCCGCACTATCGCATCCTGCGCGTCGAACCGGAGCCGGGCGACCGGCGTCGCCGCGTGGCCCACATCGAGTGGCTCCTGGCCGGACCGGCCGGCGCACGGCGAGCCGAACCGGATTCGTTCGTTTTCATCATCAATGACCCCGGCGGCGAGCGCGGCATCGCGGCGATGGTGACGGAGCCCGCGCGCCTCGTCGTACGCCGCGAGTGCTTCGGGACCTGACCGACCGCGGCGCGAAAGCCTACGCCGATACGTCGAACGGGTATCGAGATCGGGACTCGTCCCGACCGCGCGGGAGATGTTAGCCTGCGCGAGCCATGCGCGCCCGGCTTCTATTCGTCGGTATCCTGGTCGCGACGATGCTCGCCGCGCGTCCGGCGGCCTCCGAGCGGCATGTCGACCTCGAGCTCGTCCTCGCCGTCGACTGTTCGCGCAGCATCGATGACCGCGAGTTCGCGCTGCAGATCCAGGGATATGCGGCGGCTTTCCGCCATCCCAGCGTGCTTCGCGCCATACAGTCCGGGACACATCGCGCGATCGCCGTGACCTACGTGCAATGGGCCGGCCCGTTCCTTCAGAACCAGACGATCGACTGGATGATCATCGACAGCGCCGAGACGGCGGCCACGTTCGCAACCGAAATGCTCGAGGTGCCGCGCACGTTTTCCGGCGGCGGCACGAGCCTGAGCGGGATCATCGATTTCGGCCGCACGCTGTTCGGCAAGCACGGAATTACGAGCAGCCGCCGCGTCATCGACATCTCCGGCGACGGCGTGAACAATTCCGGCCGGCTGGCCACGGCCGCGCGCGACGACGCCGTCCGCGAGGGCATCACCATCAACGGTCTCGCGATCCTCAGCGACATCGGCGCGCTCGACGTCTACTTCCGCGACAACGTCATCGGCGGCGAGGGTGCCTTCGTCATCGCCGCCGAGAACTTCGATGCCTTCGCCCAGGCGATCCTCAACAAGTTGATCCGCGAGATCGCCGAGGTCCCGGCCGACCGCTGACGCGGCAACCGCCGACCTATTCCGCGAGCGCGACGACGATGCGGCGGTTGCGCCTGCCCTTGCTTTCGATCTTTTCGACCGCGACACGCCCGATCTCGCCGGTCGCGCGGACATGGGTGCCGCCGCAGGGCTGAAGGTCGACCCCCACGATGTCGAGAAGCCGCACCCGCCCCTGTCCCGTGGGCGGTTTGACCGACATGGTCCGGACTAGCTCCGGCCTTGCGGCGAGTTCGTCGTCGGTGATCCAGCGCGGCACCACGTCGTGGTTGCCCGCGATCAACTCGTTCAGTTTTGCCGTGATCGCGTCCTTGTCGAGCACCATGTCGCCGGAATCGAAATCGAGACGGCTGCGCTCGGCGCCGACCTGCCCGCCGGTCACGCCGGCCGGCACCACCGCGCAAAGCAGGTGCAGGCATGTATGCATGCGCATGTGGCGATAGCGCCGCGCCCAGTCGATCGCCGCGACCACGCGCTCGCCCACGGCCGGAAGATCCTGGCCCGGTGCGGGAATGTGAACGATCTCGCCGGGCGCAGTGCCCTTGCGGGTATCGACGATCGCGATCGGACCGCCGTCGGCGCGCCGCAACACACCGCTGTCCCCCGGCTGACCGCCGCCCATCGGATAGAACACGGTGCGATCGAGCCGGATGCCTGCCTCGTCCACGGCGGTGACGGTGGCGTCGCACTCCGTCAGATACGCGTCATCGCGGAACAGTTCCTCGGTCATCTGCCCCCCCCCCCCCCCGCTCTCGTCCATACATCCACTTCCACGCAATGCCCGACGCCCGCTCAGGCCGACTGGGCCGCGGCCCGGTCCTCGACGTCGGCCTCGGCAAGGACGGCGGCAAAGACCTCGCGGTCGACGTTGCCGCCCGAAAGAACGAGGCCGATCCGCCTGCCGGCATTCAGCCGACGTTCCTTGAGCGCGGCGGCAAGCGGCGCCGCCCCGGCACCCTCGGCGACGTTGTGCGTATCGCTGAAATAGGCGCGCATCGCGGCGCGAATCTCGGCCTCGCTGACGGTGACGACGCGCGCGGCACGTTTCAGGATGACGGCGAGCGCATCGGGATTGGGAACGCGGCATGCCATGCCGTCGGCGATCGTGTCGGCGCTGTTGGTGCTGACCGGCCGTCCGGATGCGAACGAGAGCGCGTAGGCGGCGGCGCGCTCGGCCACCACGCCGACGACCTCGGTACGCAACCCGAGCGCGTCACGCGCCGCGATCACACCGCAGATGCCCGAGCCGAGCCCGATCGGCACGTAGACACGGTCAAGCTCGCCCGCCGCGCGGAACAGCTCGAGCGCATATGACGCGACGCCGCGGACGAGGTCGGGGGCAAAGGATTCGACGAAGAAGAGGCCGCGCGCGGCGGCGAGTTCGCGCGCATGCTCGAACGCCGCCTGGAAATCGGCCCCGTGCACGATCAGCTCTGCCCCCAAGGCGCGCATGGCCGCGTTCTTCTCGACGCTGTTGCCGACAGGTACGACGATCGTCGCGGCGAGCCCGACGCGCCCGGCGGCAAAGGCGACGCTCTGGCCATGATTGCCGCGCGTCGCAGCGATCACGCCCGCGAGCCCCGGCCGGGCCGATTTCAGCGCCGCCATGTACACGATCCCGCCGCGCACCTTGAAGGCGCCGAGCGGCGTATGGTTCTCGTGCTTGACCCAGACTTCGGCGCCGACCCGCGCCGCGAGAAGAGGCCAACGGTACTGCGGCGTCGGCGGCAGCACCGCGTAGACCTGCCGCGCTGCGGCTTCGAGCTCATCGAGCGTGAACGACATCATCGCCGCCGAGAATACCGCGAACCCCGGCCGTGCCCGCAAGCCTCGGCATGTATCCAGACATTTGATGCGGCCGAGCTGAGTTGCGCCGAACGATCCCGGCCTGCCGGACCGGATGGAACTGTGCCGCAGCGCACGCCGAGGACGTTGCGCCCAAGGCGCCCGCTGCGGCCGAGGAGCGGAACAATTCGTGTGCGCAAATATTTTAGTCCGGCATGTTCACCATCAACGATCTGCGCACCCTCATGGGCCAGACGGCCCGCCCCGCCGTTTCCATTTTCCTTCCCACCCACGTTCGAGGCCGTGAAATCCGCCAGGACCCGATCCGGCTGAAAAATCTGCTGAGCGAGGCCGAGGCGCAGCTCGTCGCGCGCGGCCAGCGCGCGGAAGCCGCGCGCGACATGCTCAAACCCGCACGCGACCTGCTCGACGACGGCCCGTTCTGGCGGCACCAGGACCAGGGCCTTGCCCTGTTCCTCGCCCCGGGCGTCTTTCACCGCTATCACGTTCCGCTGGTGCTACCGGAACGCGTGTTCGTCGGGCCGTTCTTCCACATCAAGCCGCTCCTGAATCTGCTGGCGGTCGACGGACGCTTCCTGGTGCTGACGATCAGCAACGCGCGCACACGCCTGTTCGAGTGCTCGCGTTTCAAACTGACGGAACGTACGGACCTGAACGTGCCGCACGGCGTCGAGGCCATCGTGCAGGAGACCGAGTATCAGGAGATGCTCGATGCCAACCCGGTGGGGCGCAAACGGGCCGGCATGACGGGCGGCGTGCAAGGCTCGCAAAGCCTGGGCGAGGATCCGGAACAGGTCCGCAAGAACCAGCAGATCGAGTATCTGCGTCGCGTCGCGGCCGGCATCGATACGGCCCTTGGCGGCGACGACGCCCCGGTCGTGCTGGCGGCCGAGAGTCAGATCCGCGGTCACTTCAAGAAGATCAGCGGACTCGAGCCCGTGAGCGAACTGGAACTGAACCCCGATGCATTCGAGCCGGGAGAGCTGCACCAGCTCGCCTTCGAGCAGATCCGGCCACATTTTCTCGATACGCGCCGGCGTGCGCTCGACCAATTCAACACGCTGCTCGGCAACAACGACCCGCGCGCCGGCATCCGCGTCGAAGACATCGTCAAGGGGGCCCGCTATGCCCGTGTCGAGATACTGTTCGTCGCGGACGGTGAACACCTGTGGGGCCAGTTCGACGAGAAAACGGGTCAAGTGACGGTACACGGCCGACCGAACGGCGACGACTGCGACCTGCTCGACTACGCCGCCGCACAGACGCTGCTCAATGGCGGTCGCGTCGACCTGCTGCCGCGCGCGGAGATGCCACGCGGCGCGCTCGCCGCAGCGATCTTCCGGTATTGAGAGCCTGGTCGCGTCGCCCACGTGCCGGCCCCTTACCGGCGCGACGGACCGGGAAACCGCCGGGACACGACGACGACCGGGTATGGGACCGTGTCCCGAGACAGCGTTCCGGAACACGGTGCTCCACCGTCCCACCCGCCACATCTATCGGGCCGGCGTCGGCTGCGAGTCCAACCGACATTTCAATGCGTTGCCTCGTTTCACGCGACCGGCGTCGCAGCCGTTTGCGGGACAAGCGGGACACCGGAACCGCGGGACAGCGGGGCGCTGGGACCGTGGGACACCTGGGACAACGGCACCTGCGGAAGCCGGTCCAAACGAAACGCCCGCCTTTAGCCTTTCGACCCGGCGGGCGCACCGATCCGGCCCCGAGGACACCACGAACCGGCCATCCCTCAACCCACGGTGGTCGTGAAACGCTGGCGCATTCAGGCCGTCGCGCGATGAGGAACACCATCGCGTCTACCGGGTCGAACACCGCCCCTCGCCCTAAGCCTCTAGCCGTTGCGCGATCCGTGCCGAAACCTCTCCGGCGCGTCGTGCGGTCGTCCCACGCCGAACGGCAAGATCGCGACAGTCCATCGCAGCGCGTCGCGAATCATCTGCCGCTCCGGATCGCCGGCGAGACCAAGGTAGCCGGTCATGTACACCACGGCACCGGCAGCCGCCGTCGCGACGAGCGAGACGACGGAGTGCGTTTCGACGACCCAGCCCGAAACATGAAGCAGGGCCGCCATCGGCACGGCCGGCAACAGGGCAGGCAGAAGAATCTGCCCGATCACGTCGCGCATGCCGACGCCGAGCATTCGGTTCACGTATGGCAGCACGAAGCCGAGACAGACCGCCGCGGTCGGGACGAGGGTGCCGACCGCCACACCCACGGCGCCATAGGGCCGGACGAGCAGCAGCGAGAGGATCAGAATCGCAACCGCCATCACGACCGTGGCGACGGCGAGAAGATGATGCCGCGCCATGCCCCGCAGGATGAACGTGCCCGGCCATTGACTGGTCTCGATGGCGATCGCCAGCGTGAGGATGACGACGAGCGGGGCATGAGCGGCATAGTCCGGGCCGATCCAGACCGTCAGCGTCGATCCGGCGAGCGCGATGAGCGGCCCCGCGACGAGCGTCAGGGCCGCGAGCGTCAGGCGACTGGCAACGAGATAAAGCGACCGCAGCCGGCGCATATCCTCTTCGGCATGAAGCTGCGAGGCGAGCGGCACGAGGATCTTGAGGAACTGGTCGCTGACGACCTGGGGAAGAAGGCTCAACCGGCGCGCCACGGCATAAGGGGCGACGGTGCCCGCCGACAGGAACGCACCGATGACGATTTCCGCCCCTTTCATCTGCACGAGAAAGGCCGCTTGCATGGCGAACATCGACGAGCTGAAGGTCACGACCTTGCGCACGACGCCGCGCCGCGCTCCCCGCCATCCGAAACGGAGCTCGGGCGCAAGGCGGCGCACGCACCATGCGGTGAGGCCGTGGACGCCGAACGATGCGAGCATGCTCGCAATCGCGATCTCGATGAGACCGCCGCCGCGCAACACGATCCACACGATCGCCGCAGCCGACACGAGCTGGCCGAACACGCTGACCGCATTGAGGACGCCGAACCGCTGCAGCCCCCGCAGGATCGCCGCGAAGACGGCACATGGAATCGAGATCGCGGCCTGAACGCCGACGAGCAGGACCAGAATCTCTGCCGTCGCGTGCAAGGATGCCGGTATCGCAAACAGATCGGGGAAGATCGGCGCGAAGGCGGCGCTGAGCATCAGCGCGGCCACACCCAGAACGGCGTAGAGACGGAATGCGGCGGCGATGACCTCGTTCGTGCGCGCGTGCTCGCCCCGGGCGCGATGCTCCGCGACATACTTGGTTATGGCATCGGCAATGCCGAGATCGAGCAGGCCGACGTAGGCAAGAGTCGAACCGACGAGGATCCAGAGCCCATATTGGAGTTCGCCGAGCCGGTGCAGGAGAAACGGCATGAGCAGAAACGCCAGCACCACCGTGACCAGCTTGCCTGCGGCATTGCCGGCCGTCGCGATCAGAACCTGTCGGCGGATCGCGACCGCAGCATCCGGTGGGTGAGCAGCCATTCCAATGCTCCAAATATGACGCCGGTGGCATACGGCGCGTCGCCGGCGGCCAGATGCGGCGCCCGGCGCGACCGGGAAAGCGCGCGGACGATGGCACCGAACCAGCCCGGCGGCGCGAGAACATCGTCATGCGTGAAGACCAGAAGGTCGTGACGGGCGGCGACGACGCCCCTGTTGTTGGCACGGCTCAAGCCAACCGAGCGGGTCCTCAAGTACCGGATGCCGCACAGGCGCGCAGTACGCAGGCAGGACAGGCGCGGGTGCCGCGCGTCGCTCTGGTCCACGATTATCAGCTCCGCCGGCACGTCCTCGCCCGCCAGGATCGAGGCGGCCGCGGCCTTGAGGCGATCGGGGCGATTGCGCGTGGCGATGATCAGCGATGCGGGCGACAGAGACGGCTGCATCGGTGACGGCGTTGCGGCGGCGTCATCGACCCGGGGCATAAATCGGCCTCGCCCGACGCCATCACGTCTTGACGGCCCGGATGGCGACGACAAGGGGGAAGCGGTCGTCGGCCGTATCGAGCTCGCGCGCGGAAAGCTCTTCCGCCGCCATTCCGAACAGGAAGGCGGCCCCGACCAGGACGTTCCCGTAGGTGCGTATCGTCAGCTGATCGGGGGTGAACAGCCGTCCAAAGAGCTCACCGCACGACGCGGCGGTGAATCGCCAGTAGTCCTTTTCGCACGCCAGCCGACTGACCGACGGCACCGTGACGAGAAGCACGCCGCCGGGACGCAAAATCCGGTGCGCGTGGGCAAGCGCGGCGCGCGTGTCGTAGATAAGCTGAAGCGTCTGGGTCAGAATGAAGCAGTCGAACTGTCCGGACGGAATCGAATGCGCCGCGGCCAGATCGGCGTAGATCGTTGCTTCGGCATTCGACGTGTCGATATCGAGCACGTCGCTGCGCTCGACGGCGACGCCGAACCGGCTCGTATAACGCCTGTCCCTTACCTCGAGCACATGGCCGCGAATGTCGCCGCGATGCTCGGCGATGAACCGCTCGATGAAATACCGATCGACCGGCGTCCCCCGTTCGGCGCCCCAATGGTCGCTCAGGGGTGTCGTCCGACGAAGGGTGCCGAAGGACGCCGGACGCCGCAGACGGCAGAGCCGTTGGCGCAGCCGGTCCGGCGGCACGAAGGGAAAGAATGTGCGCACCAGAGTCACGACCGGGTCGTACATGCGGACCGCCCCACCTGTTGCGGAAGAGGTCTTCGCGTATGGCGTGCGGACACGCCGGCGCGCGTCGTCCACGACGCTGACCGAACCTCTTCCTCCCAGAATGCCAGAAACGCGCTACGGCCGAGGGCCGTTCGATCCGGCGGACCACCGGCTTCGGCCGCAAGCTGCCGATAGTCCGAGCGCGAATGGATGAGCCAGGCGAGTGCGGCAAGCGATGGCAATGTCGCGGCGTCCAGGCCGAGCCGCCTGGCGTACAAAGCCAGACACTCCGCGCGCACTCGCCCCGTGAAGCTGGCCGGATCGAGCGCCCGACGATATGACTCGCGAAGCCGCGCCGATGCCGTGTCGTACGGGACGCGGTCGAGTTCGCAGGCGAGATACGTAAGGAAATAGATCAGATCGAGACCGGGCAGGCCGTCGAGTTCCGCCGATTCCCAGTCGAGGACGACCAACTCGCCCTGCGAGTCGATCAGCACGTTCCAGGGCGAGAAATCGCGTTGCTCCACGATGACCGGCAACGGCCCCAGCGACGCAATCGCCGCGCGCGTCCGGCGAAGCAGGCCGTCATCGGCCACCGCGCCGAAGGCATCGGTGAAGTCGGCGAGCGCGGGTGCGGCGATGCGTTCGCGCCAGTCGGCGCTGGGCTGCCGCGCGGTGCGCTGCGCGAAATCGGCCAGCCACGTCGTCGCCTTCAGCGCTAGGTCGCGATAGTTACCACGATGGACGACGGCGTTCACGGGCGCGCCGAGCAGCGCAGTCTCGCCGAGGAGCGTGACGGCGCCCCGCTTCTCTTCGAATACGATCCGAGGGATGCCGGGAAACGCACCCGGATGCCGTGCATGAAGCGTCCTGAGGACGGTGGCTTCCCGTGCCAGGGCCGGGACGGCCTCCGGCACGCGCGGGAGCTTGATCGCCAGCCGGGGCCGTGGATCCGGCCCCGCGAAGACCAGGGCGACACACTTGCTGATGCTGCGACGGCCCTCGGTCACCAAGAGACAGGAAAGACTCCGGGGTACTGGACCGAGCCCCCATACCGGCCAGCCCTCGCGCACACGGTCGAGCAAGGCCCGGCGTTCGAAAGACGCATCGAACGCCGAGTCCGGCGGCTTTCTGGCGATCGCGCAGACCGGGCGAAGCAGTTGCGCCCACCCGGCGATGGGCCAAAGGATTCGGCGCGCTGCCCTTCCGGCGCGACGAACCAGCGTGCGGCCGCCCCGCTGCAAATGCCGGAAGTGGCGCGGTGCGCCCCAGCGGTCGAGCGGGATCCAGAAGCGCGCCCGGGTCGGTGACGGCCACGGCCAAAAGCATGCGACGTCATCGAACCCGGCGGCCCTCAGCATGCCGCGAATGCGCCGCGGTCCGGCCGCGAACGGCGCGTGCCACTCCATATAACACCACGCGCCGGGTGCCAGTGTGCGTTGCGCAGCGCGCAGGGTCGAGACATCGGGATCGACCGCGACCACCAGATCGCACGCGTCCCCGAGATTCGGGTCCGTCTTGATCCGGCCGGAGATCGAGGCGACCGCCTCACCCAAGAGGCCGCCGGCGAGGCAGAGGCTGCGAGCCGGCGCGGGATCCGGCAAAAGGAAACGCCAGTCCACGCGGCGCAGGCATGCGTTGCGATCCTCGACCCGCGGCAATTCATCCACGATCGGCATTTCCTCCGCGCAAGCTCAGGACCTCGTCATAGATTTCGAACGTTTGCTTGCACATCGTTTCGGCCGAGAACTCCGCGGCGCGCGCCCGGGCGGCAGCCGCCAGTCGCGCCGCCAAGGCCGGTTCGGACAGCAACGTCCGGATCGCCTTCGCCAGGGCGGCGGGATCGGCGGGCGGCACGAGCAGACCGGTCTCGCCGTGGCGGATTGCTTCGTCGGTGCCGCCGACAGCGGTGGCGACGATGGGCTTTTGCGCCGCGGCAGCCTCCATGACCGAAAGTGGGTAGCCTTCGAACAGCGAGGGAAGAACGAACAGATCGCAGGCGGCAAGGAGCGCGGGAATGTCCTCGCGGTAGCCGAGAAACACGACCCGATCCGCCACCCCCAGCGCGCGGGCCTGCTCTTCCAGCTCGGCACGCAACGGACCGTCGCCGGCCAGCACGAACACGGCCTCGGGCACCATGGCGGCGGCTTTCAGGAGGTATTTGTGACCCTTCTGCTCGTCGAGGCGGGCCGGCGTCAGAATCAAAGACCGCGCCGATCCGCCCGACAGCATCGCGCGCAGTCTTTCATCGACGCGCCCCTCGAAGGCGCGCAGGGGAATGCCGTTGCGGACGACGCGGATCTTCCGCGCCGGCACCTTCGAGACGTGCCACAGCCCGTGTGCCACCCAGTCCGACACGGCAAGAAACCGGTCGACGCCCTTCGAGATGACCTGCTGGACGAGACTGGGCGGGCACCGCTCAGGCCCGCCGAAAAGCTGCACGGTGGCCACCACCGCTGGCACGCGCGCAAGCACCGCGGCAGCCAGCCCGCGCCTGCAGGCCAGAGGCCAATTCAGGTGCGCGTGGAAGACGGACGGCCGCACCGTCCGCAGGACACGCCGAAGCTGGACGATGCCGGCGAGAGCGTCGCCCATGCGCGGCACGGGCCGCAGCTCGACGCCGTGCCGCTCGGCGTCCTTCAGCAGCGGCGCAAGACCTGGTGCCGGGTGATGAACGAGCACCGGCCGCCAGCGATTGCGATCGAGACCGGCAAGCAACATCGCGGCGATCTGCTCCGCGCCACCGAAGGCCTGACCATCGACAAAATGGACGACCGTACGCATGGGCGGGCGTTCTCACGTCGTCCGGGGCAGAGCCGTCAGGCCCCGTCCGGTACGCCGGTTCGCCCGCAAGGCGGCGCGGACCCCCACCCAGTAGAAGTAATCGAGTGCCAGCCTGTAGATCGTGTTCAGGCCGGGCGGGCGACGCCGCTCCGCCCATTCGATCAGGCGGATCAGCGCCTCGGGCGTACCGCCCCAAAGCGCCTGCAGTCCGAGCAGACCGGAGCGAAGAAGGCGCCATTCGGGCGATGCGCGACGATAGGCGCCGAGCTGAAGGTCGGGCAGTACGGCCGGGTGCTTGCTGGCGAAGAGAACGGCGGTGCGCCCTTTCGCAATGTTGTCGCGGGCGAGCTGCGCGAATGTCTTCGTGTAATGCTGAAGGGCGATCGCATCGGGATCGTAGGCAAGGCGGATTCCGGCCTGTGCGAGACGCACCGACAGTTCCAGATCCTCGTTCCCGTAGATCGTGAACGCCTCGTCGAAGCCGCCGACGGCGAGCAACGCACGACGCGGGATCGAGCAGTTGCCGCCGTAGAAATCCCTGAGCGCGAGCTTGTGATCGGGCCGCGCCAGACGCTCGAGATGCCGATTGAATTTGTCGGCGATGTACCGGGTCGCGGGCGGTGATGCGTGATCGACCGGAATGGGTACTGCGCCCATCACGCAGCGGGGCGCATCCGCGTCCGCTGCATGCGCCCGAAGATGAGCGTCGAGGAATCCCGCCGTCGGCTCCATGTCGTCGTCCAGCAGCACCACCAGCTCAGCCTCGGCGAGGCCAATGCCGGCATTGCGTGCCGCAGCGCGCCCGCGATTGGGCTGCCAGAGCCAGCGAAGTCGATAGGGTGCGGGAAAGTGCGCGAGCATTTCCCGTGTCCCATCCTCGGAACCGTCCACCACCACGACGACTTCGTACTGATCGGCCGGCAGGGTCTGGACAGCGAGCGCGCGCAATGCCCGCTCGACCGATGCACGGCGGCGATAGGTGGGAATGACGACGCTGATCCGCGGCGGAGCCGTCATGGCAGTGCCCTTTTCCTTCGCCGCGGGACTTCCCATCGCCGCGGAACGGGGCGCACCGGCTCGACGCCGCCGCGACCAGCGTCGTCAAACGCGACCAGCGGACAGCCCGCGCGCGCCGACCGCTTCGTCCGCGTCGCACGGCGAACCGGCATGACGACACCCACCATGGTTCGACGCCGACATGGATCGAAGCGTTTCAAACCGCCCCCTCAAACTGGCTCACGCCACCGACCGTTCGCCAGACATCGACCGTTCGCCAGCGTTCGCCAGACATCCCGCCCGTCACCGGACACGTCGACAATCACGCGGCGTGCGGTGGGAACGGACATGGCAACGATCGATCGTGTTTCTTCCCGAGCGGAATCGGACGAGCGATTCGCGCATGAAAGCCGCCGCGGCTCAATCGGACCGGTGGTAGCACCGCCGTCAATTTCGGATAGGATGCCTATCCCGGCGCTCGTCGGCGCCGCTCTCGCCCGCAATGTTGATGCGCATTCGACGCCTGACCGGTCTCACGCGCGGGCGATGGCAGTGCGACGATGCTCTTGATGAGGCGCCCCTGATGAACGGACGCATCTTCGTTCGCAAAATGCAGCGGTGCCCTCTGCCCTCACGGACACGAGCAGGCGCCGATCACAACGCGCGGACAAACTGCAAATCTTCCTGGATGCGGATGACCACGGCGACGGTGGAACACGGGGACGCCGTGGCGACGAACATCGCTGACCGCCGACACACGCCCGCCTCGTCTTCATCGACAGCCATTCGGCCTTCACCGGCGCGGCCCGTGCGGACATGTCGTTAGATGGAGGATGGTGCCGCAGGAGGGATTTGAACCCCCGACCCGCGCATTACGAATGCGCTGCTCTACCCCTGAGCTACTGCGGCATGCCGTGGGCGGGCGGAAAGTAGTGCCAACCGCCCGGTATCGCAAGCGTCAGATTGATTTCAGATGGGAACGCCGCCCCGGCCCGGCCAGAGGCAGGGCAGAAACCGGTGCCGGCCGGCCCGGTCCCGGGCCCGGCGCGGCCATATCAGGCCGGCGCGCGTGCGGCAGCCGTGTTGCGGCCAAGCTCGGCGAGGTCGTTCCAGACCTGCTGATCGACCAGGCGGCCGTCCCTGACCGTGAAGCGGTCGATGAAGCGGATGCCGGCAAACGTCGTGCCGTCCGGCCATTCGCCCTCGAGCGTGCCGAAGCAGTAGACGACCGTGCCGTCGTCGGCCAGCGCCTCGTCGAACCGTTCGTAGACCTTCCGCACGGTGCGGTAGCGCGTCCGCGCCCAGGCGACGAGATCGGCGAGCGCCGTAAAACGCCGGGCCCCGGGAAAGGTCATGACGAAGCCGGGGGCGAGAAACGTCGCGGCCTTGTCGAGGTCGCGCGCCTCCGTCGCCGCGAGGAAGGCGCGCACCACGCCGACCGCGTCCGGCAGGGGCGGCCCCGGCCGGCGGCCGGACACGCCGCCCCGCATGTAGGACGACGGCGCCACCTCGTTGATGATGATCGTCGTGCCGTCGAGCGGTGCCGCCATGGTCGCGCGGACGGCGCGGGTCAGCCGCCGCGCCAGCGCCTCGCGCGTCTCCGCATCGTAGCCTTCGAGCAATGTCACGCTGACGACCGGCATTTCCCTTCCCCCTCGGGCCGCCGCCACCGACGGCTGCCCGTCAAATGATATATTCATATAGCATTTAGACGTTTTGCCGTGCTAGCTTCACCGTAATCAGACCGGTGATCCGCCCGTGCCGAACGTCGTTCGTCACCCCGCCCGCACGCAGGCCCGCGCCACGACGCGCCAGCCGCCCGCGCATGCCGGTACGGCACCGTCGCGGCCCGGTCCCGCGGCCGCCGCGACGGTCGATCCGCGGCTGCCGACCCCGCTCTATCACCAGATCTATGTCCTGCTGCGCGAGCAGATCCTCTCCGGCGTCTACGGCGACCAGGCGATGGTCCCGACCGAACAGGAGCTGAGCCGCCGCTTCGGCGTGTCACGCATCACGGCCAAGCGCGCGCTGGACGAGCTTGCGGCCGAAGGCCTGGTCGTGCGGCGGCGGGGTCGCGGCACGAGCGTCGCCGGGCCGCTGCCGACGCGCCCCTACAACGCCAATCTCTCGGGCCTGCTCGAGAACCTGCTGATGATGGGGCTCAAGACGTCGGTCGAGATCCTCGAATTCGGCTACGTCACGGCCCCGGACGACGTGCGCAGCGCGCTTTGCCTCGCCCCGGGCGCGGAGGTGCAGCGCGCCGTCCGCGTCCGCTCGCTCGACGGCGAGCCGCTTTCCTACACGACCAGCTTCGTTCCCGCCGAGATCGGCCGCGCCTACGACCGCAAGGATCTGGCGACGAGTCCGCTTCTCGCCCTGCTCGAGCGCGCGGGAATCCTGATCGGCAGCGCCGACCAGACGATCACCGCCACGCTCGCCGACACGGTCGTCGCACCGCGCCTCGGCGTGCGCGTCGGCTCGCCGCTTCTGTCCATCACGCGAACGGTGTTCGACCAGAACGGCCGGCCGGTCGAATACATCAACCTGCTGTACCGGCCCGACCGCTACCAATACCGCATGAAGCTGACGCGCGTTCAGGGCGCCGCCACCAAGATGTGGTCGCAGGCGGAATGACGCGCAGGACACGAGGACCGATCGAACAATCGATCGAACAGAGGAGGAAAGCAATGATGCGAAGGACGAAGACGAATGTGACGCGTCGCCAGCTGCTCGCCGGGGCCGCCGCCGGTGCCGCGATCGGCACGCTCGGATTTCCGGCCGTGCTGCGCGCGCAAGTGCCGAGCGTGAAGGTCGGCATCCTGCACCCGGTGACGGGAGCGATCAGCTATTCCGGCACGCAGTCGCGCGCCGGCGCGCTGATCGCGATCGAGGAGATCAACGCGGCCGGCGGCATCAAGGCGCTCGGCGGGGCCAAGATCGAACCGTTGCTCGCCGACGCGCAGTCGCGTCCCGACGTCGGCGCCGCCGAGATCGAGAAGCTGAACGAGGCCGGCGCCGTCGCGGTCATCGGTCCCTATGCCAGCGCGATCGCGATCGCCACCACCGCCGCCGCCGCGAAGCACAACCTGCCGCATCTCGTCGACGTCGGCGTCGCCGACCAGGTCGTCACCCGGGGACTGACCAATACGTTCCGCTTCGCGCCCGGCCTTGCCAAGACGGTCGAGACCGCGATCAACAACCTGGTCAAGCTGAACGAGGCGGCCGGCAAGCCGGTCAAGACGGTGATGATCATCCACGAGGAGTCGGCCTTCGGCTCCGGCATGGCCAGCACGCTCAACGCCGAACTGCCGAAGCACGGCTTCGAGATCGTGGAGACGATCAAGCACGCCAACCCGACGCGCGACTTCTCCAACATCGTGCTGCGCGTGCAGGCGCGCAAGCCCGACCTGATCATCCCGTCGAACTACTACAACGAATATGTCCTGTTCGCGCGCGCGCTGCGGCAGCAGCGCGTCCAGACCAAGGGCATCTATTCGATCCTCGGCGGCGGCGCCTCGAGCTACAAGTTCGTCAAGGAGTTCCCGGACGCGGCGGCCTACGTGATGGACTGCAATCACTGGTTCGATCCGCGCAAGGCGCAGGCGCTCGCCCTCAAGGACAAGGTCGAGAAGCAGGGCCTGTTCTTCACCTACGAGGTGTTCCTCAACTACTGCAACGTCTATCTGCTGGCCGATGCCCTGGAGCGCGCGGCGTCGACGAAGCGCGAGGACATCATCGCCGCGCTCGCGAGCAGCACGTGGGACAAGCACATCATGCCCTACGGGCCGACCAAGTTCGTCAACGGACAGAACGAGGGCGCCCAGCCGGTGAACACGCAGGTGCTGGACAACGACATCAAGGTGATCTTCCCGCTCGAGTTCGCCTCGGCGAACGCCGTGTTCCCGGTGCCCGAGCGGAAGGGCTGAGTCCGTCCCGGCGTCGAGGCTCGTCCCCCGCCGCGGCGGCAGGGACGGGCCGAGGCGCCGCAAAGAATCCGCACATGCTCGAGCTCACGATCCTTCTTCCCGCGCTGATCAACGGCCTTACGCTCGGGGCCGTCTATGCCCTCGTCGCGCTGGGGCTGACGCTGATCTACGGCGTGCTGCACATCATCAACTTCGCCCACGGCAGCCTGCTGATGGCGGCGCTCTACGGCGTCTTCTTCCTGAACACCGGTCTCGGCATCGATCCCTACGCGGCGATCGTCGTCATGGTGCCGGCGCTGTTCGCCGCGGGCTACGTTCTGCAGCGCAGCGTGATCGGCAAGGCGAGCCACGGCAAGGACCAGAACGTGCTGCTGGTCACGCTCGGCATCGCGATCGTGATCGAGAACCTCGCGCTGGCGCTGTTCAGCGCCGACACGCGCACGATCGACACGCCCTATGCGTTCGAGATGGTCGATCTGGGCATCGCCTTCGTGCCGCTGCCGCGGGTCATCGCCTTCATCGCAGCACTGGCGGTCACCGCCGTGCTCTGGTTCATCATCGCGCGCACGGACTTGGGCCGCGCCATCCGCGCCGTCGCCAAGGAGCGGCAGGGTGCGAGACTCGTCGGCATCGACGTCGACCACATCTTCGCCATGAGCTTCGGCATCGGCACGGCGTGCCTGGGGGCTGCGGCCTGTCTGCTGCTGCCGACCTTCTACGTGTCGCCGGGCGTGGGACACGTCTTCGTGCTGATCGCCTTCACCGTCGTCGTGCTGGGCGGCATGGGCAGCTTCGTCGGCGCGCTCGTCGGCGGATTCATCATCGGCGTCACCGAATCGCTCGGCGGCCTGCTCCTGGGCGAGTCGCTGGGCCAGATCGGGATCTTCCTGATCTTCATCGCCATCCTGCTGCTTCGCCCGACCGGCCTGTTCGGGAGCCGCCTGTCATGACCGCCCGCACGGCATTCGCCGTCATCGCCTTCGCCGCGGCGCTGATCGCGCCCTTCGTCGTGCACTCCGATTTCTGGATGGGGTTCCTGATCACGACGCTGCTCTATGCCTACATGGGCATGGCCTGGAACGTGCTGGGCGGCTATGCCGGCCAGGTCTCGTTCGGCCACGCGATCTTCTTCGGTACCGGCGCCTATACCTCGACCATCCTGCACATCTCGTTCGGCCTCAACCCCTGGCTGGGCATGGTCGCGGCGGCGGTCGCCGCCGGCCTCGTCGGCGCGCTGATCGGGTATCTGAGCTTCCGCTACGGGCTGAGGGGATCCTATTTCGCGCTCATCACGCTCGCCTTCGCGGAAGTGTTCCGCATCCTCGCCAATTCGTTCGAGTTCACCGGCGGCGGCGTCGGCCTGTACGTGCCGCTCAAGATCGGCTGGTGGAACCTGCAGTTCCCGAGCAAGACCGGCTTCTATTACCTGGCGCTCGCGCTGACCTGCCTGTCGCTTGCGATCGGCGCCTGGCTCGAGAACTCGCGTTTCGGCGCCTCGCTCATGGCGATCCGCGAAAACGAGTCTGCCGCCGAGGCGCTCGGCGTCAACGCGTTCGCGTGCAAGCTGAAGGCCATCATCCTGTCCGGCGCCATGATGGGTGTCGGCGGCACGTTCTATGCCCAGCACTATCTCTATATCGATCCGACCATCGCCTACGGACCCGGCGTCTCGGTCGAGGTCCTGCTCGTGCCGATCATCGGCGGGCTCGGGACGATGCTGGGACCGCTCTTGGGTTCGGCCGTGCTGCACGGAGCGGGCGAGCTCGCGCGCCGACTGATGGGCGACGTGCCGGGGCTCGACCTCGTCTTCTACGGCGTTCTCCTGATCGTCATGGTGCGCTTCCTGCCCGAAGGCGTCATCGGCCTGTTGCGGCGGCGACACAAGCCGGGGGCGGCGCATGCTTGAGGCGAAGGGACTCACCAAGCATTTCGGCGGGCTCGTCGCGGTGGCCGACGTGTCATTCAGCGTCCCGGAAGGGAAGATCGTCGCGCTGATCGGACCGAACGGTGCCGGCAAGACGACGCTATTCGCGATCATCGCCGGGTTCACGCAACCGGATGCCGGCCGCGTCATGTTCCTGGGCCAGGACATCACCTTCATGGCCCCGCACCGTATCTGCGCGCTGGGCCTCGTGCGTACCTACCAGATCGTTCAGCCCTTCGGCGCGCTGACCGTGCGCGAGAACATCGCCGTCGGCGCCCATCTGCGCCTCAAGAGCCGCAAGGCCGCACTCGCATTTGCCGAAGAGGTGGCAAGGCAGGTCGGCATGGGGGACGTCCTCGATCGGGCGGCGGCGGTGCTGACCGTTGCCGGACGCAAGCGGCTGGAACTCGCGCGGGCGCTGGCGACCCGCCCGAAGCTCCTGCTTCTCGACGAGGTCATGGCCGGCCTCAACCCGACCGAGGTCGAAGAGATCGTTCAGGTGATCCGGGCGATCCGCGACTCCGGCGTCACGATCCTGCTGATCGAGCACGTGATGCAGGCGGTAATGAGCCTGGCAGATCACGCCTATGTCCTGAACCAGGGACGCATCATCGCCGAAGGACATCCGCACGCGGTCGCCGAAATGCCGCACGTGATCGAGGCGTATCTGGGACATGGCGCGGCGGCGCGTCTGCGCGCCCGCGCGGGCGGTGCCGCATGACCGCGCTGCTCGAAGTCGAAGCCCTGCGGGCCGGCTACAACGGCGTCGAGGTCCTGCGCGGCGTCGATCTTCGCGTCGAGACGGGCGAGATCGTCGCCGTGCTCGGCTCAAACGGCGTCGGCAAGTCGACTCTCAACAACAACGTGTGCGGCCTGTTCCGCCCCTATGCCGGACGGGTCCGCTTCGACGGCGTCGACATCACCGGCGCCGATCCCAAGCACATCGTCGCGGCCGGCCTGATCCAGGTGCCCGAGGGGCGCCGCATCTTTCCCAACCTCACGGTCCGCGAGAACCTGGAGATGGGCGGCTACCGGCGCGGCCGCAGCCGGCGCGCGCAGAATCTCGAACGCGTCGTCACGGTGTTTCCGCGCCTCAAGGAACGCCTCGCGCAAACGGCCGGCACGCTGTCGGGCGGCGAGCAGCAGATGCTGGCGATCGGCCGCGGACTGATGGCGGAACCGCAGCTCCTCATCCTCGACGAGCCATCGCTCGGCCTGTCGCCGCTGATGGTCGAGGAGATGTTCAACCTCGTCCGGCGCCTCAACGCCGACGGCCTCTCGATCCTGCTGGTCGAGCAGAACGTCGTGCAGTCGCTGGAGCTCGCCGCGCGCGCCTACGTGATCGAGAACGGCCGCATCGTCCTGTCGGGACCGGCGGCGGCGCTCCGCGAGGATCCGGCCCTGAGAAAAGCCTATCTGGGAATGTGAACCATGGGCATGACGCTTGCCGAGAAGATCATCGCGCGGGCGGCCGGACGATCCGAGGTCCGGCCGGGCGAGATCGTCACCTGCAAGGTCGATCTGGCGATGATGCACGATTCGGGCGGCCCGCGCCGCGTCGCGCCGATGCTGGAGTGGCTCGGCGCCAAGGTGTGGGATCCCAGCCGCGTCGTCGTCATCGCCGACCACTACGTTCCGGCGATCGATGCCGACAGCGCCGCGATCCTGAACCTGACGCGCAAGTGGGTGAAGAGCGCGGGCATCGAGTCGTTCTACGACATGCAGGGCATCTGCCACGTCGTGCTGCCGGAGCGCGGCCACGTGCGGCCCGGTCTCTTCGCGGTTGGCGGCGACTCCCATTCGCCGACCGCGGGCGCGTTCGGCTGCTTCATGTTCGGCATCGGCGCGACCGAAATGGCGGGCGTGCTCGTCACCGGCGAAATCTGGGTCAAGGTGCCGGAAACCCATCTGGTGCGCTGGCACGGCCGGCTGCGGCACGGCGTCGTCGCCAAGGACATGATGCTGAAGATGTGCCGCGACATCGGACTTTCCACCGTGCGCTACGGCGTGGTGCAGTACACCGGCGATGCGATCGCCGCCCTGCCGATGGCCGAGCGCATGGTGCTGACCAACATGGCGGCCGAGCTCGGCGCGCAGACCGGCCTGATCGAGCCCGACGACGTGACCGTGCAGACGCTCCGCGACATCGGCGTCGATGCGCCCGATGCGCTCAGCTGGAAAAGCGACGCCGACGCGCGCTACGTCCGGACCTGGACGTTCGATGCGGATACACTCGAACCGCAGATCGCCGCCCCGCATTCGCCGGAAAATTCGGCCCCGGCCGCCGACTACGAGGGTGTCGCCATCGACCAGTGCTACATCGGCGCCTGCACGGGCGCCAAGCTCAGCGATCTCCACATGGCGGCGGAAGTCCTGCGCGGCCGGAAGGTCGCGTCGACGACGCGCCTGCTGGTGGCGCCGGCATCGACGCGGATCACGGCGCAGGCGGCCGCGGACAGCACTCTCGCCACGCTGACCGAAGCGGGCGCGATCCTGCTGCCCAGCGGCTGTGGCGCCTGCGCCGGCCTCGGTGCCGGTCTTCTCGCGGAAAAGGAAGTGTGCCTGTCGTCGACGGCACGCAACTTCAAGGGACGCATGGGCGCCCATTCCGCGCTCGTCTATCTGGGCTCGCCCTACACGGTCGCGGCATCGGCCGTCACCGGCCGGATCACCGATCCGCGCGTCATCCTGGCAGAAAGGGCAGCGGCATGACGACGACCGACGGCGGCCGCGCCTTCGTCTTCGGCGACAATGTCGACACCGACACGCTGGCGCCCGGCCTCTACATGAAGCGGCCGATCGAGGAGATGGCGAGTCACTGCCTGGAGGCGCTGGATCCGACCTTCGCCAAGACCGTGCGGCCCGGCGACATCGTGGTCGGCGGCGAGAATTTCGGCATGGGATCGTCGCGCGAGCAGGCGGCGATGGCGCTGCGTCATCTCGGCGTCGCCGCCGTCGTGGCCAAGAGCTTCGCGGGGCTGTTCTTCCGCAACGCGCTGAATCTCGGCCTCGTCGCCCTGGTCTGCCCGGCGGCGGACAGAATCCGGCCCGGCGACCGCCTGTCCGTCGACGCCGAAGCGGGGCGCATCACCAACCTGACCACCGGCGAGACCTATGCGTGCGAGCCGATCCCGCCGCATCTCGTCGAAATGATCCGCGACGGTGGACTGCTCCCGCATCTGAAGAAGAAGCTGAAGAAGAAATCGGTATGACGACCCTGCGCGAACTGCTCGAGGGGCCGGAGATCGTCGTGGCCCCCGGCGTCTATGACGGCCTGACGGCGATCCTGGCCGAGCAGGCCGGCTTCGGCGCGATCTACCTGTCGGGAGCAAGCGTGTGCTATGCGCGCGCGCTGCCCGACATCGGCCTCGTGTCGATGGCCGAAGTCGCGGACGTCCTCGGCATGGTGCGGGAGCGCACGACGATTCCGGTGATCGTCGACATCGACACCGGTTTCGGCAACGCTCTCAACGTCCGCCGGACCGTACAGGTGTTCGAGCGGCGCGGCGCCTCGGCGCTTCAGCTCGAGGACCAGATCACGCCGAAACGCTGCGGCCACCTCAAGGACAAGGCGCTGATCTCGACGGCGGAGATGATCGGCAAGATCAAGGCGGCGGTCGACGCGCGCGCCTCGCGCGACACGCTGCTGATCGCCCGCACCGATGCGATCGCCGTCGAAGGCTTCGCGGCCGCGCTCGATCGCGCCGAGGCCTATGCCGAGGCCGGGGCCGACGTGCTGTTCATCGAGGCGCCGCGCGACCGCACCGAGCTCGTCGCCATCGCGAAACGGTTCCGCGACCGCGTGCCGGTGATGGCCAACATGGTCGAGGGCGGCGTGACGCCGATCCTCTCGGCCGCCGAGCTTCAGGCGCTGGGCTTCCAACTCGTGATCTTCCCGGGCGGGACGGTGCGGGCGCTCGCCTTCGCCCTCAGGGAATACTTCGCGATGCTCAAGACGCACGGCACCACGACGCCGTTCCGCGACCGCATGCTCGACTTTGCGGCGCTCAACCAGCTGCTCGATACCGACGGATTTCTTGCGCGCGGCAAACGGTTCGACCCGACGGAGGCGGCCCGATGATCGATCCCGTCACTCTCGCGGTCCTCAAGGGCCGGCTGGAACAGATCGCCGACGAAATGGACGCGACGCTGTTCCGGTCCGCCTTCAACCCGATCATCGCCGAGGCGCACGACGCCTCGCACGGCATCTACGATGCGGTGACCGGCGATACGCTGGTTCAGGGCAAGTTCGGGCTGCCGATCTTCGTCGGCGTCATGGCGTTCGCCGTCAAGGCGACCATCGACAAGGCGGCACGCGACGGCGATCTCGCCGACGGCGACGTCTATCTGTTCAACGATCCCTACGACGGTGGCACGCATCTTTCCGACTTCAAGCTCGTCCGGCCGTTCTTCCACCAGGGACGCCTGTTCTGCTGGCTCGCCTCGGTCGGCCACTGGCACGACGTCGGCGGCAATGTGCCCGGCAACTACAACCCGATCGCGACCGAAAGCCATCAGGAGGGCATGCACATTCCGCCCGTGCGGCTGGTGCGGCGCGGCGTTCTCAACGGCGACATCGTCGAGATCCTGAAGGCGAATTCGCGCCTACCGCTGTCGCTCTACGGCGATCTCAACGGACAGCTCAACGCGCTCGACCTGGGCGCGCGGCGTCTCGCCGAGCTTCTCGCCGATTACGGCGCCGACACGGTCGCCGAGGCCCTGCGCGAGCTGCGCGCGCGCGGGGCGCAACTGATGCGCGCCAACATCGCCGAGCTTCCGGACGGCACCTATTCGGCCGAAGACTTTCTCGACAACGACGGCATCGACGACGTCCCGCTGAAGATCGCGCTCGACGTCACCATCCGCGGGCAGGAGATGACGCTCGACTTCTCGCGCTCGGCGCCGGCGTGCCTGGGGCCGGTCAACATCGCGCGGTCCACCGCGATCGCGAGCTGTTACGTCGCCCTCAAGCACGTGTTCCGGGACGTGCCGGCCAATGCCGGCTGCCTGGAGCCGATCCGGTTCGTCATCCCCGAGACGTCGATCCTGTCGGCGAAGGCGCCGAAGCCGGTCGGTGGCTATACCGAGACGATCCTGCGCGTGATCGACGTCGTCTTTCAGGCACTGGCCCAGGCCGCGCCCGATCGCGTCAACGGCTGTGCCTACGGCACCATCAACGCGCTGTCCCTGGCCGGCCACCGTCGCGACGGACGGCGCTGGGTGATGTTCTCGTTCTTCGGCGGCGGACTGGGCGGCAACCCCGAAGGCGACGGCCTCAATCATGGCAACGCGCCGATCTCGACCGCGACCATCCCGCCGCTCGAAATCCTCGAGGCGGCCTATCCGGTCATGTTCACGCGCTGGGCGCTCCGGCCCGACAGTGCCGGCCCGGGACGGCATCGCGGCGGGTTGGGCGCGATCTACGAGATCGAACTCCTGGAAGAGGAGGCCGACGTCTTCGTGTTCGGCGAGCGCGGCAAGTTCCCACCCGCCGGCGTGATCGGCGGCGGTCCGGGTGCCCTCAACCGCTTCACCTATCAGCAAGGCGACGACTTCAAGACGCCGCCGATGGTCTCGAAGATGGTCGGCATCAAGATCAGGCGCGGCGAGCGGGTACGGCTGGAGACGCCGGGCGGGGGCGGCTACGGCCCGCCTCTGGCGCGCGCCCCCGAAGACGTCGCCCGCGACGTGCGGCAAGGCTATGTGAGCCCCGAGGCGGCGCGGCGCGACTACGGCGTCGTCGTCGATGCGGACGGCCGAATTGACATGGCCGCCACGGCCATGCTGCGCCGGAGGGCGGCGGAATGAGCACCAGGCCTACGACCGTCGTCGGCGTGGACGTCGGCGGCACCTTCACGGACCTTTTCTTCTATGACGAGGCGTCGGGCGCGGCACGCACCCACAAGGTGCCTTCCACGCGCGGCGACCAGTCGCTCGGGTTCCTCGACGGAATCGCCGCCGGGCTCGCCAACGGCAAGCCGGCCGATTTCCGTTCGCTCGCCGCCGTCATCCACGGCACGACGGTCGGCACCAATGCGCTCTTGGAGCGCAAGGGAGCGACGACCGGCATCATCACGACGGAAGGATTCCGCGACGTGCTGGAGATGCGCCGGCGCGACCGGCGGCAGACCTGGGGCCTGTGGGGCGACTTCGTCCCGGTGGTGCCGCGCGACCTGCGCCTCGAGGTCCGGGAGCGTACGCTCGCCGACGGCACGGTTCGCATTCCCGTCGACACCGACGAGGTCAAGCGCGCCGCGCGCGAGCTGCTCGCCCGCGGCGCCGAGGCCGTCGCCGTCTTCTTCATCAACGCCTATGCGAACGCGGCGAACGAGCGTGCGGCGCTGGCCGCGCTGCGCGAGGTGTGGCCGAATCCGTTCATCACCGCCTCGAGCGAGATCCTGCCCGAGATCCGCGAGTTCGAGCGCTGCTCGACCGCAACGCTGAACGCGTATCTGCAGCCGGTCGTCGCGAAATACATCAGGTCGCTCGACGAGCGTCTGAGCCAAGCGGGAAGCACGGGCACACTCCTGATCGTGCAGTCGAACGGCGGCGTGATGACCGTCGATACGGCGGCACGGCTGCCCATCCGCACCGCGCTGTCCGGCCCCGCGGCGGGCGTGATCGCGGCCGCGCACATCGCGGAAAGCGCCGGGTTTCCCAACGTCATCACCGGCGACATGGGCGGGACCAGCTTCGACGTGGCGCTGATCGCTGGCGGCCGCTCGGTCCTGTCGGCGCAGACGACGATCGATTTCGGCATGGTCGTGCGCACGCCGATGATCGAGATCACGACGATCGGCGCCGGCGGCGGCTCGATTGCCGGCGTGGATCGCGGCGGGCTGCTGCAGGTGGGCCCCGAGTCCGCCGGCTCCGATCCCGGACCCGCCGCCTACGGCAAGGGACAGACGCGCCCGACCGTCACCGACGCGAACATCGTGCTCGGCCGGATCAACGCCGAGCGCCCGATCGGCGGCAAGCTCGCGCGGCTCGACGTCGAGGCCGCGCGCGAGGCGATCGCGGCGCATGTCGCAAAGCCGCTGGGGCTCGACGTCATGCAGGCCGCCGAGGCCATCATCCGCGTCGCCAACTCGCGCATGGCCGGCGCCATCCGGCTGGTGTCGATCGAGCGGGGTCACGATCCCAAGCGCTTCGCGCTGATGCCGTTCGGCGGCGCCGGTGCGCTCCATGCCGGCGCGTTGATGAAGGAGGTCGGTCTCGCCTCGACGATCGTACCGCGCTATCCCGGCGTCACGTCGGCGCTCGGCTGCGTCATCGCCGACATGCGCCACGACTTCGTCCAGACGATCAACCGGCCGCTCGACGACCTCGACTGCGCGGCGCTCGGCGCCGCGATCATGGCGATCTCGGCCGAGGGGCGCGACTTCGTCACGCGCGGCGCGGTCAAGCTCGACGGGCTCGCGACGGTGGTCGAACTCGACATGTGCTATGTCGGACAGACCCACACGGTGTCGGTGCCGCTGACGATCGGGGCCGACGGCGTCATCGACGCCAGCACCATCCGCCAGGCGTTCGAAGCCACCTACCGCACGGCGTTCGGCCGCCTGCTCGAGGGTGTGCCGCTGCGCGTGCTGAGCCTGCGCGTGGCCGCCATCGGCCGGCGGCCGAAATTCGATCTGGCCATTCTGGCCCCCGGTACCGGCACGCTCGCCGCCGCCGAACGCGGCGAGCGCACCGTGTGGTTCGACGGCCGCCCGCACACGACGCGGATCTATGACCGCCTCGCCCTTCCGGTCGGCGCCGAGATTCCCGGCCCGGCCATCCTCGAGCAGCCCGATGCGACGACGTGGATCGATCCCGACCTGACGGGGCGCGTCGACCGCTTCGGCAACCTCATCCTGACGCGGAAGCCATGACCGATATCCGCTTCACGCCGGCGACGACGGCGCTCGTCCTCGTCGACCTGCAGAACGACTTCCTGCATCCGAACGGCGCCTATGGCCGTGCCGGCCAGACCGCGCCTGCGATCGCCGCTTTGCCGCAGCGCCTCAAGCCGGTCGCGGACGCGGTGCGGCGCGCCGGCGGATGGATCGTCGCCACCCAGTTCACCCTCGTGCCCGGCAAGAACGGTGCGCCGATGATCTCGCCGCATCTCAAGAAGCTGCGGCCGTTTCTGACAATGGGCGATTTCGCGCCGGGGTCGTTCGGACACGATCTGGTCGACGAACTCAAGCCCGCAGACCTGATGGTCGAGAAGGTCGCCTATTCGGCCTTCTACATGAGCCGGCTCGAATTCGTGCTGCGCAGGGCCGGCATCGAGACGCTCGTCTTCGCCGGGATCGTGACCAATGGCGGCGTCGCCTCGACGCTTCGCGATGCGCATGTACGCGACTTCGCGACCGTGCTGCTGTCCGACGGCTGTGCCGCCTTCAGCGAGAAGGTGCACGAGACGACCGTCGCCGCGCTGGCCGCGATCTCGCCGGTCATGACCTGTGCCGAGTTCACCGCCGCCATTTCGGCATGACGATCCTCGACGCGTCCGACGCCAGGTTCGAAGCCGCCTTTCCGGTCGTGATCGTCGGCGCGGGTGCCGCCGGCCTCACGGCGGCGCTGGCGGCGCGCGAGGCCGGGGCCGACGTCCTGGTCCTCGAACGCGATCCGGTCCCGCAGGGCTCGACCGCGCTGTCGTCCGGGCTGATTCCGGCCGCGGGCACGACATTCCAGCACGCCAAGGGAGTCGACGACAGTCCGGCGACATTCGCCCGCGACATTCAGAACAAGGCAAAGGGGCAGGCCGATCCGACGCTCGTGGATCTCCTGACGCGCCATGCGGGCCCGACGGTCGACTGGCTTGCCGCCAGCTACGGCGTGCCGTTCACCCTGATCGAGGGTTTCCTCTATCCCGGGCACAGCGTGCCGCGCATGCACGGCACGCCGCGGCGAACCGGAAGCGAGCTGATGCAGTTTCTGGCCGCGGCGGCATCAGGCGCGGGCGCCGAGATCGTGACGTCGGCGCATGTCGATGCGCTCTATGCCGACAGCAACGGATCCGTCGCCGGAGTGCGCATCCGCCGGCCCGACGGTTCGGTCGAAGCGGTCGGGTGCACCGCGCTCGTGCTCGCCTGCAACGGCTTCGGCGGCAACGCGGCGATGGTCCGGCACTACATTCCCGAGATGGCCGACGCGCTGTTCTTCGGCCATACTGGGAACCAGGGTGAAGGCATCGCCTGGGGCATGGCGCTCGGCGCGGCGGTGCGGCACATGGGAGCCTATCAAGGGCATGGGTCGGTCGCGACGCCCTACAACGTGCTCATCACCTGGGCGCTGATGATGGAAGGCGGCATCCAGGTCAATGCGCACGGCAAGCGCTTCTCCAACGAACACCAGGGCTATTCCGAGCAGGCGATGGCGGTGCTGGCCCAGCCCGGCGGCGTCGCCTACAATATCTATGACGCACGGCTGCATGCGTTGGGCGTCGCGTTCGAGGACTACCGGCAGGCCGTCGAGGCCGGCGCGATCAAGTCGGCGGAAACGATCGAGGCGCTTGCCGTCGCGCTGGGCCTGCCGCCGGCCGCACTTGCCGCCACGATCGACGAAACGCGCCGGTTCGCGGCGGGATCGGCCGCCGATCCGTTCGGCCGCGAATTCATGTCGAAGCCGCCGCTCGCCGCGCCGTTTTACGGCGTCAAGGTGACGGGCGCGCTGTTCCATACGCAGGGCGGCCTCGTCGTCGACGCCGACGCACGGGTCTGCCGTACGGACGGCACGACCCTGCCGAACCTGTTCGCCGCCGGCGGCACGGCCTGCGGCGTCTCCGGCCCGACGGCCTCGGGCTATCTCTCCGGCAACGGCCTGCTGTCGGCGGTGACGCTGGGGCGGATTGCCGGCCGGGCAGCGGCGAAATTGCACACCGGCGCGGGCGAGCTATAACCGAAGGGTCGCAACCAGCCAGACGGTGAACGGAATGCGGCTCTATTACTCGCCCGGCGCGTGCTCGCTCGCCGCCCACATCGCACTCGAGGATACTGGCACGCCGTTCGAGGTCGAATGCGTGTCGACAGCCGAGGGAGCGCACAAGAGGCCCGAATACCTCGCCATCAATCCCAAGGGCCGCGTACCGGCATTGGTCGACGGCGATTTCATCCTGACGGAACTCGTCGCGATCCTCTGCTACATCGCGCATGCGGTGCCATCGGCCGACCTGATCCCGCTTCCCGGCAGCCGCGACCATGCGCGCGCGCTCGAATGGCTCTCGTGGCTTTCCAACACCGTGCATCCGGCATATGCGCAGATCCGGCGGCCCGAGCGCTATGTCGCCGACGAGCGCGACTATCCGCCGGTCATCGAAAAGGGACGCATGAACCTGCGCGACAACTTCCGCATGATCGAGGAAAAGCTTCGCGACCGGACCTTTGCGCTGGGCGAGCGCTACTCGGTCGTCGATCCGTTCCTGCTCGTCCTCTACAACTGGGGCTGCGGCAAGTTCGCCGGCCTCGACATGCGCAACGATTTCCCGGCCTGGACCATGCATTTCGAGCGCATGAAGACCCGTCCCGCCGTGCAACGCGCGGTCGCGCGCGAGGGGATCACGCTTGCCTGACCGCGCAGGCGGCTTCAGATGCTTCGCGTGATGCCGCCGTCCATGTCGACGAGCGCGCCCTGGATGTAGTCGGCGCGCGCGCTGGCGAGGAAACAGACGAGCTGGCCGATCTCCTCCGGCCGACCGAAGCGCGCCACGCCCAGCGCGGCGAGGTTGCGTCTGCGGGCCTCGTCTTCGCCGACACCGAGCTCGCGCGCCAGGGCCTCGAGGCGGGCCTTGAGCCGGTCGGTCTCGACCGATCCCGGATTGATGGCGTTGACGCGCACGCCGTCACGGATGCCGATCTGCGCCAATGCCTTGGTGAAATTGTAGAGCGCGGCATTGACCGCGCCGCCGATGGTGAAATCGGGCGATGCGGTGCGGCCGCCGGCGCCGATGATGTTGACGATCGATCCCCGACTCGACTTCAGATGCGGCCACGCCGCGCGCGACAGCCGCACATAGCCGTGGAACTTGAGCGCGAATCCGTCGACGAAGTCGTCGTCGGACAGCGCGAAGAAGTCGCCGCGTCTGGTGGCGCCCGCATTGTTGACGACGATGTCGATCCGCCCGAACGCGCCGATCGCCGCATCGACGAGGGCTGCGATGCCGTCCGCCGCCCGCAGATCACGGGCCACCGCGACGACGCGCCGGCCATGGTTTCGTTCGATCTCGTCCGCGAGTTCTTTCAGACGGTCGGCGCTTCGCGCCGCGGCGACGATGTCGCAGCCTTCCTTTGCGAGTTCGACGGCGACGGCGCGTCCGATGCCGCCGCTTGCCCCCGTCACGACGGCGATCTTGTCCTTCAGCCCGAGATCCATGCGCTTCCCCCGATCGACGTGATCATCCGCCAAGGTGGCCGACGATGCCGATAGGCCGCGCCGGCATGTTTGACAAGCACAGGCCGGCCGCACAAAACAGCCATGGATGCAGCGACAGCACGATGGAGGAAGTGCGCATGCGGATCTGGCTCGTGCTTGCGGCCATCAACGGGATCGTCGGCGTCGGTCTCGGCGCCATCGGCTCGCACGTGCTGCGTGGAACGCTCACGCCGGAGCGTTTCGGCTGGCTCGAGACCGGATTACGCTATCACATGTGGCATGCGCTCGCCCTGCTCGCCGTCGCGATCCTGATCGGACTCGCCGGCGAACAGCGGTCGGGTCCGGCGCTGCGGATCGCCGCGTGGTGCTTCCTCGGCGGAATGGTGCTGTTCAGCGGCGGGCTCTACCTGATGGCGCTCGCGGGCCTGCGCTCGCTTGGTCCCATCGTGCCGACGGGCGGCCTGCTGTTCATCGCCGGCTGGATCGCGCTCGCGGTCTACGGCTTCAGTCTGCGGCAGTAGCTGAACGGTCAGTTCGGCCGGACCAAAACGATCTCGTCCTCGGCCGGGACATGGGCGGTCGGTCCGGCCTGATGGTGGACGATTTTCCACGTGCGTCCGTCGCGCCGGAACACGTTGGTGGCGACGAGAAAGTTGCCGGAAATTTCCTCGTAGCAGATGACGAAGGCGACATCGCCCATGACGACGGCGCGCGGCTGCCGGCAGGTGACCTGCGGCGCATTGTCGCTGGTCAGGATGCGGCGCCAGCTTTCCAGCACGTCATGGCGGGTCGTCAGCGCGCCCCAGCCGGGGTGAATGCAGGCAACCGGGTCGTCCGCCCAAAGCGCCTGCATGCCGGCGACGTCGCGGTCGGTAAAGGCGCGATAGAACAGCTCATTGACAAACAGGACGGCATCGCGTTCGGACATGGCGGCGATTATAGAGTCCCGCCACGATGCCGCGCCAGCGCCGGGCGATGATGCCGAGCGGGCGATGACGCACCGAACGAGTTCCTGAAACGCCCGGCCCGGCCGGGCGCCGAGCACCCTCGCAATTCGTTCACGCGGCGCGGGATTCTCCCTCGCAAACCACGCTTGCCTTTGCCATCCGTGCGCACCATTCTCTGCGTTCAAAATTACAATGGAGCGAACGCTGATCACGACCTCGGGCGCAAGCGGCCGTAACGATGCCCATGTCGCGCGCCTCCTCGAGCTCTATCGGACGATGGCGCGTATCCGCGCCTTCGAGGAAGCGGCCGAGGCCGCCGTCGGTGCCGGCCTGGTAAAGGGCGTCGTTCACCTGTCGACCGGCCAGGAGGCCGTGGCGGCGGGCGTGTGCCTCAACCTGACGCGCACGGACCTGATCACCTCGACCCATCGCGGCCATGGCCACACGCTGGCCAAGGGTGCCGATCCTCGGTCGATGATGTGCGAGCTGTTCGGACGCGCGAGCGGCATATGCGGCGGCAAGGGCGGCTCGATGCACATCGCCGATTTCGGGATCGGCATGCTGGGCGCGAACGGTGTCGTCGCGGCCGGCATTCCGATCGCCGTCGGCGCCGCGCACGCGATGAAACTGAGCGGCGAAGACCGCATCGTGGTCTGTTTCTTCGGTGACGGCGCGATCAACCGCGGTCCGTTTCTCGAGGGGCTCAACTGGGCCAAGGCATACGGCCTTCCGGTCCTTTTCGTGTGCGAGGACAACCAGTATTCGGCCACGACCTGCACCGCACAGGTCTCGGCCGGGGCGGGCCCGCTCGCCCGCGCCCGGGCTATCGGACTCGACGGCCTCGAGGTGGACGGCAACGACGTCGTCGCCGTGGATCGCGCGGCCGGCGAACTGATCCGGCGCGTTCGCGCCGGCGAGGGGCCGATGCTCCTGCACGCCAGGACCTACCGGATCAAGGGCCATACCTCCTCGGACCCGGGCGCCTATCGCAGCCCGGATGAGCTCGCCGCCCAGATCGCGCGCGATCCGCTGCAGCGTGCGGCCCGGATGCTCGTCGAGCTGGGCGTCCAGCCGGATGCGATCCAGGCGATCGAACGCGCGGCCAAGGACGAGATCGACGCCGCCTATGCCGCGGCCGCGGCGGCACCTTGGCCGGAAGCCATGCACGCCTTCAGCGACGTGCAGGATGTCGGAGCCGGCCAATGGCGGTGATGACCTACGCCGAAGCGGCGCGGCAAGCGCTGCGCGACGCGATGCGGCGCGATCCGCGCGTGGTGGCCATAGGTGAGGATCTGGGCCGCGGCGGCGTGTTCGGACAGTACAAGGGACTGCAGCAGGAATTCGGCGCGCATCGCATCATCGATACGCCGATCTCCGAGGCGACCATCGTCGGCGCCGCCGTGGGCATGGCACTGGTTGGCCATCGCCCGGTCGTGGAGATGCGGATCGCCGATTTCGCGTTGTGCGCGGCCGACGAGCTGGTCAATCAGGGCGCGAAGGCCCGGTACATGTTCGGCGGCCAGGGGCGCGTCCCGCTGGTCGTGCGCCAGCCGATCGGGATCTGGACCGGTTTCGCCGCGCAGCACTCGCAGTCGCTCGAGGCCTGGTACGTGCATGTGCCGGGCTTCGTCGTGGTGGCGCCGTCGACGCCGGCCGACAACTACGCACTGCTTTCGGCGGCGATCCGCTGCGACGATCCCGTCATCTACATGGAGCACAAGGAGCTGTGGGCGACGAGCGGCGACGTACCCGACGGATACGACGCCGCGCTCGGCAAGGCGCGCATCGCGCGCCCGGGTAACGACCTTACCATCGTCACGTGGTCGAAGGCCGTGCACCTCGCCCTCGAAGCGGCCGACGCCGCCGCGCGGGACGGCCTGTCCGTGGAAGTGATCGATCTTCGTACGCTGTGGCCCTGGGACCGCGAGACCGTATTCGCCTCGGTAGCGCGGACCGGCCGGCTGCTCGTCGTGCACGAGGCCGTCCAGGCTGCCGGGTTCGGCGCCGAGATCGCCGCCACCGTGGCCGAATGTCTCGACGGCGAGCTGGTGGCGCCGGTGCGGCGGCTGGGCGCGCCGCGCATCCCCGTCCCGTACGCGCCGCCGCTCGAGGATGCGGCGCGCATCACGGCCGAACAGATCCTTGCCGCCGCCCGGCAAACCGTCGCGGCGACGCGGCGCCGGCGCTCCGCCGCCGAGTAGGCCCGCAAGGAGGCGTTCGTTCAACAAGTCCGACCAAGAAGCAAGGAGCCAGGGATATGAAACGCAGAACAGTTCTTGCCGCATTGGCCGCGATCGGCATGATCACCGCCGTTCCCGCCGGGGCGCAGACCTACAAACCCGAGTACAAGCTGTCGACCGTCGTCGGCACGCCGTTCCCGTGGGGCATCGCCGGCGAACGCTGGGGAGAGCTGGTGCGGGAACGCACCCAAGGCCGCATCAACATCAAGATGTATCCGGGTGCTGCGCTCGTGGGCGGCGACCAGACGCGCGAGTTCACGGCGCTGCGGCAGGGAGCGATCGACCTGGCGATCGGTTCCACGATCAACTGGTCGCCGCAGATCAAGGAGCTCAACCTCTTTTCGCTCCCCTTCCTGATGCCGGACTACAAGGCGATCGACGCGCTGACGCAGGGCGAGGTCGGCAAGCAGCTGTTCGAGATCATCGAGAAGCGCGGCGCGATCCCGCTGGCCTGGGGCGAGAACGGCTTCCGCGAGGTCTCGAACTCCAAGCATCCCATCAAGTCGCCCGCGGACATGAAGGGCCTCAAGTTCCGCGTCGTCGGCTCGCCGCTGTTCAACGACACGTTCACCGCGCTCGGCGCCAACCCGACGCAGATGAGCTGGGCCGATGCGCAGCCCGCGCTCTCGACCGGCGCGGTCGACGGCCAGGAGAATCCGTTGACGATCTTCACGGCCGCAAAACTGCATACGGTGGGACAGAAATACGTGACCCTGTGGGGCTACGTCGCCGACCCGCTGGTCTTCGTCGTCAATCCCGACGTGTGGAAGAGCTGGACGGAGGAAGACCGCAAGATCGTGCGTGAAGCAGCGATCCAGGCCGCCAAGGAGAACATCGAGCTCGCGCGCAAGGGCCTGATCCCGCCTGACGACAGCACGATCAAGGAGATCGAGAAGCTGGGCGTGACCGTCACGCGCCTCTCGGATGCCGAGCTCGATGCGTTCCGCAAAGCGACCCGGCCCGTCTTCGACAAATGGGCGCAGCAGATCGGACCCGAGCTCGTGAAGAAGGCGGAAGCCGCGATCGCCAACCGCTGAGTCCGTAACCCGGGGCGCCGCCGGTCACCGGCGGCGCCCGCTTCGTTCAAGAAAGCGATGACCGACTTGCCCGAAGCCGAATCGCGAATTCCCGAAACACCGCCGCGGATCCCGATCAAGTTCGAACAGTTCTTCGCCGCGATGGCGATGGCGCTCCTGTGCTGCATCACCTTCGCCAACGTCATCGCGCGCTATCTCACCAATTACTCCTTCGCCTTCACCGAGGAGTATTCCGTATTCCTGATGGTGGTGCTGACGTTCTTCGGCAGCGCTGCGGCGTTCGCGGCCAACCGGCATATCCGGATGACGTTCCTCGTCGACCGCCTGCCCGTCCGTCTCGCTCGGCCGGTCGAATACCTAGTCCTGGCGCTGTCGGTGATCATGTTCGGCATGCTCGTCTGGTACGGCGCCTGGATCACGTGGGACGATTATGAATTCGAGACGACGTCGCCGGGCCTCGGCGTGCCGCAGTGGTGGTACACGATCTGGCTGCCGATTCTCTCCGCCCTGATCGTCGCCCGGATCCTCGGGCGCATCTGGCGCATCGCGCGGGCCGCCCGCTGATGTTGCTCGAGGGCAGCATTCTCCTCTTCGTCGGTTTCGCCGTCCTGCTTGCGCTCGGCGCGCCGCTCGCCGTCGCCCTCGGCATCACGGGAACGGTCGTGATCCTGGTCGAAGGACTCGGGATCATGTCCGTGCCCACCAACACCTACACGGGCATCGCGAAGTACCCGCTTCTCGCGCTGCCGGTATTCGTGCTGGCGGGCATGATCTTCGAGCGCGCCGGCGTGGCGCTGCGTCTCGTCAAATTCGCCTCGGCGCTGGTCGGCCCGCGCCGCGGCGGACTCGGCGTCGTCGCCGTCCTCGTCTGCATGGTGCTCGGCGGCATTTCCGGCTCCGGCCCGGCCGATGCGGCCGCGGTCGCGATGGTCATGATTCCGAGCATGGTGAAGCAGGGCTATCCGAAGGCGTTTTCGGCCAGCCTGATCGCGGCGGCTGGCGCCACCGCAATCCTGATCCCGCCCTCGATCGCCTTCATCGTCTACGGCGTGCTGGTACCGGGCGCGTCGGTGCCGGCGCTGTTCGCGGCCGGCATCGTGCCCGGGCTTCTCGCCAATCTTGCCCTGATCATCCCGACGCTGATCTTCGCGCGCCGGCACGGTTTCGGCGCCGATGTCGACGGCGAACGGCCACCGGTCTGGACGAGCTTCAAGGAAGCAAGCTGGGGGCTGCTGGCGCCGGTCATCATCCTCGGCGGTCTCAGGACCGGCGCCTTCACGCCGACGGAGGCGGCGGTGGTGGCCGCCTTTTACGGCCTGTTCGTCGGCGTGTTCATCTACCGCACGCTGACCCTCCGCAAGCTCTACGAGGTTCTGGTCGATTCGGCCGAAATCTCGGCCATCGTCATGATCATCATCGCGCTCGCCAGCGTGTTCGCGCATGCCGGTTCGACGCTCGGCGCCTTCGATGCGTTCGCGCACGGGCTCGTTCAGCTGACGCAGAACGAGACGGTCATGCTGCTGCTGATCACGGCAATGCTGCTGGTCGCCGGCATGCTGCTCGACGCCGTGTCGATCTTTCTGATCTTCCTGCCGATTCTCGTGCCGATCGCAAAGACGTTCGGCTGGGACCTGGTATGGTTCGGCGTGATCTTGACCATGAACATGGCCATCGGCCAGTTCACGCCGCCCATGGCGGTGAATCTGATGGTGACGACGAAGATCGCCGGAATCCCGGTGGAATCGACAGTACCGTGGGTGGTGTGGTTCGTCGCGGCAATGCTCGTCGCATTGCTGCTGGTGACCTTCATACCCGGGCTTGCGCTCTGGCTGCCCGACGTACTGGGCTATCAATAGCCGGATGTCGCGGCGGCGACATCCGGCCGTGCAGACCTACTTGCGCAGTTCCTGCGCCGTGTCGATCAGCATCAGCACAAAGCCGATCCCGGCCACCACCCAGAAGGGCAGATGCGCGATCTTGATGCCGTAAAACCCCAAATAGATCGCGAAGAACAATACGGCAATGGCCGCCAGTACGAAATGCACGCTTGAACCTCCCTGCGAATAAATCTCCCTGCGACCCGGCTGGCCGGCCGGCTGATCCAATGTGTTACGGCCGATGCGCCCGGATCGTCCGCCATGTTCTTGATCCAGTCTAGCAGGGCTCGTCAGACGATACCACGGCTGGACATCCCCGGTGGCGGCCAACGACGGACCTCGGGGCGCTCGCCATCGTGTCGCCAAGCCACCCTTGCCTTTATGCCCGGGGATAGGGCAAATTTCGCGGGCCCTCGTCAGAAAGGGTGATCTCGCGGGGTGAATGAGCCGTCCTCAGACGGGCGGGAATTCAGGATAGCCCGCGGCTGTTTAATAGACGACGTAGCGGAGGAGGATACGCTCATGACGGATCTCAAGAAAAACAGATCAGGTCGGGCCAAGAGCCGGCGCTCGTTCCTGAAGGCGACGGCAGCCGGCACCGTTGCGGCAGCCGCCGGGTCGATTGCCGCACCGAATATCTCCCGTGCCCAGACAATCACCTGGCGTTTCCAGAGCACGTGGCCCCAGAAGGACATCTTCCACGAGTTCGCGCAGGACTACGTCAAGCGCGTGAACGAGATGTCGGGTGGGCGTCTGCGCCTCGAGCTGCTCGCGGCCGGCGCGGTCGTCGGCGCATTCCAGATGCAGGATGCGGTGCATGCCGGCGTGCTGGACGGCGGCCACGGCGTGGCTGCCTACTGGTACGGCAAGCACAAGGCATTCTCGCTGTTCGGCACGCAGCCGCCGGTCATCCCCGACGCCAACCAGCTGCTCGGCTGGTTCTACTACGGGGGCGGTGAGCAGTTCTACAACGAGCTCGTGCAGGACATACTGAAGCTCAATATCGTCGGCTTCCTGACCGGCCCCATGCCGACACAGCCGCTCGGCTGGTTCAAGCAGGAGATCACGAGCCCCGACCAGCTGAAGAACCTCAAATACCGTACGGTCGGCCTGTCCGCGGACCTGTTCAAGGAGCTCGGCTCCGCGGTGACCATCCTGCCGGGAGGCGAAATCGTGCCGGCGATCGACCGCGGCCTGATCGACGGTGCGGAGTTCAACAACCCTTCGTCCGACCGCGCCCTGGGATTCCCCGACGTATCGAAGATCTTCATGATCCAGAGCTTCCACCAGCGGGCGGAATGCTTCGAGATCATCTTCAACAAGAGCAAATACGACGCCCTGCCGGCCGAGCTGAAGGCGATCGTTCGCTACGCGGCTGAAGCGGCATCGTCGGACATGTCCTGGAAGGCGCAAGACCGCTACTCCAAGGATCTGGAGGCGATGAAGAAGGAGCAGGGCGTCAAGGCCATACAGACGCCGAAGGCCGTACTCGAGGCGCAGCTCGCCGCCTGGGACCGGTTGCTTCCGGAGCTCACCAAGGATCCCTTCTTCAACAAGGTGTACGAGTCGCAGAAGGCGTGGGCGCAGCGCGTCACCGGCTTCTTCCTCGAGTACGACGCGCCGGTGGAAATGGCCTACAACCACTACTTCCCGAAGCGCGGATAATCGCAAACATTTGCCTCATCTTCGACAAGAACTCAGATCAACTGACGGGGCGGCGCGATGCGCCGCCCCGTAACTACGTGAAGACCACTTTCCTGCACGACGGGACAGCATCCGAGGGGGCTTGGGAGGCAACGTGAACCGGTTTCTGCTCTTGATCGACGAGATCAGTACATGGACGGGCAAGGTCTTCGCCTGGACCATCGTGATCCTGACACTCGGCATCAGCTACGAGGTTTTCGCGCGCTACCTCATGCGTGCACCTACCGACTGGGCGTATGACGTCAGCTACATTCTCTACGGCACGCTGTTCATGATGGCCGGCGCCTACACCCTGGCGCGGAACGGTCACGTACGTGGCGACTTCATCTACCGCACCCTCTCGCCCCGCCGGCAGGCGATGTTCGATCTGGTGCTCTACGTTCTGTTTTTCTTCCCCGGCATGATCGCCTTCGTCTACTCGGGCTGGCAGTTCTTCAACCTTTCCTGGCTGATGAACGAGCGATCTTCGTTCAGTCCGGCAGGACCGCCGATATGGCCGTTCAAAGGTCTGATCCCGATCGTCGGCGTTCTCATGATTCTGCAGGGTCTGGCCGAAGTCATCCGCTGCGTGATCTGCATTCGCACGGGGACATGGCCGCAACGCCTCCACGACGTGGAAGAGCTGGAAAAGATCGTCCTTGAACAGGCGCAAGCTGCCAAGCGCCAGGAGGCCGCGCGATGACCGACCCGCAGCTCGGCCTGCTGATGCTGGCCCTCTTCGTCGTCTGCATTCTGCTGGGATTCCCGATTGCCTTCACGCTCATGGCCCTGGGCATCTTCTTCGGATACCTCGGCATGGGCGATCTCGTCTTCAATCTGCTCGTTCAACGGACCTATGCCGTCATGGCGAGTGAGGTCCTGATCTCGGTGCCGCTGTTCGTTTTCATGGGTTACGTCATCGAGCGCGCGAACATCCTGGACCGCCTGTTCCGCGCGCTGCAGCTGGCATCCGGCGCGATACCCGGAGCGCTTGCCGTGGCGACTCTCGCGACGTGTGCCCTGTTTGCGACCGCGACCGGCATCGTCGGCGCCGTGGTGACGCTGATGGGCCTTCTCGCGTTTCCGGCGATGCTGCGTGCGGGCTATGACGTGAGGCTTTCGTCCGGCGTCATCTGTGCCGGCGGATGTCTCGGCATCCTCATCCCGCCGTCGGTGATGCTCATCCTGTACGGCGCGACGGCCGGCAGTTCGGTCGTCAAGCTCTATGCGGCCGCCTTCTTCCCCGGTCTTCTGCTCGCCGGCCTCTACATTCTCTACGCGATGGGGGTCGCGATCATCGACCCGTCGAAAGCGCCGAAATTGCCGCCCGAGGAGCGAAACGTCCCCTTCACGACCATCATCTACGCGCTGGTGACGTCGTTCCTGCCGCTCGCCGCGCTCATTCTGGCCGTGCTCGGCGCGATCATGTTCGGACTTGCCACGCCGTCGGAGGCAGCCTCGATGGGCGCGCTCGGCGCGCTCGTGCTCGCCGCCGGCTATCGTGCGCTGACCTTCGAGCGGCTGAAAGAGTCGGTCTATCTGACCGCCCGTACGTCGGCGATGGTGTGCTGGCTGTTCGTCGGCTCGTACCTGTTCTCGGCCGTGTTCGGTTACCTCGGCGGACAGCAGGTGGTCGAGGAATTCATCCTGGGTCTGAATCTGGGTTCATTCGGCTTCATGATCCTGGCCCAGGTGATCATTTTCCTGCTCGGCTGGCCGCTCGAGTGGACCGAGATCATCGTGATTTTTCTGCCGATCTTTCTGCCGTTGCTCGACGAGTTCGGCATCGATCCGCTGTTCTTCGGCGTGCTGGTCGCGTTGAACCTGCAGACCTCGTTCCTGTCGCCTCCGGTGGCGATGGCGCCTTTCTATCTGAAGGGCGTGGCACCGCCCCATATCAAGATCAATGACATCTTCGCGGGCGTGATGCCGTTCATCGGCATCGTCATTCTCTGCATGGTGCTGCTGTACATATTCCCTGAAATCGCACTGTGGCTGCCAAGGCGGCTGTATGGAGCCTGAGACGAACCTGACGCCGGCCCATGAGGGCCGGCGTCGCCGCCGCACCGGACGGTGGACATGACGAGGCAAGGCCTGGAACTGACCGAGATGGGCGGGGCGGCCGCAGCCGCCGCGATCCGCGAAGGCCTGATCACGTCCGAAGAACTGGTCGCGGCGTGTCTGGCGCGGATCGATGCCCTCGAACCGCGCATTCAGGCCTGGGCTTTCATCGACAGCGACCTTGCCCTTGCGCAGGCCCGAGCGGCGGATCAGCGGCGACGGGAGGGCGAACCGATCGGCCCGCTTCACGGCGTTCCGGTCGGCATCAAGGACATCTTCGATACCGCCGACATGCCGACGGAGAACGGCACCGTCCTTCACGCCGGGCGGCAGCCGGAGGCCGATGCGGCGGCCGTCGCACAGCTCCGCGCCGCCGGCGCCGTCATCCTGGGCAAGACCGTCACGACCGAACTCGCCGTCTACGCGCCCGGGAAAACCCGCAATCCGCTGGATCCCGATCGCACGCCGGGCGGATCTTCCAGCGGCTCGGCCGCGGCAGTGGCGGCCGGCATGGTGCCGCTCGCCATCGGCTCGCAGACGAACGGGTCGGTCATTCGACCGGCCGCCTATTGCGGCGTGTGGGGCTACAAGCCGACCCACGGTCTGATCTCGCGGCGCGGCGTGCTGCATCAATCGTACCTGCTCGATCACGTCGGCGTATTCGGGCGCAGCGCCGAGGACGTCGCACTGCTCGCGGAAGCGATGATGGGCTACGATCCGGACGATCGCGACATGCGCCCGCGTGCCCGGCCGGCGCTGTCGCGCACGACGGCCGAAGAGCCGCCGGTTCCGCCGCGCATTGCGTTCGTCAGGACGCCGGTCTGGGATCAGCTCGACGCGAGTGCGGCGGCGGCGATCACCCGGTTCGCCCGCTCACTGGGCGAACACGTGCACGACGTCGATCTGCCGCCTGTGTTTGACCGCGCCGTCGATGCGCACCGCGTCATCCACGAATCCGATCTCGCCGTAAGCTTCGCACCGGAATACGAGCGCGGTCGCGAGAAGCTCAGCGCGCGCCTTCGCGAGATGATCGAAAACGGACAGCGGCACTCGGCGGTGGACTATATTCGCGCAACCGAGTGCGCCATGACCCTCAGCAAGGCGCTCGCCGAGATCTTCGTGCACTACGATGCAATCCTGACGCCGGCAACGACGGGCGAGGCCCCGATCGGGCTGCAGAGCACGGGCAGCCCCACCTTCTGCACGATCTGGACGTTGCTCGGCGTTCCGACGGTGACGGCGCCATTGCTGCGCGGGCCGGCCGGCATGCCGCTCGGCGTTCAGCTCGTCGGCGCCCGAGGCGACGATGCGCGGCTGCTACGCCTCGCCCGCTGGCTTGCGCACAAGGCCGGTCCTGCGGCCGCTCACTAAGCGTTCACATCGCGGCTGTCGGTCGTATCCGCCGAACCGGCAGCGGTCGGAGACGTGGCCGGAAGTGCGTCCGTTTCCGTTTTGTCGCCTCGCCCCGCAGACTCGACCAGCTTCGGCATGACCCGTGCCGGTTGACGCCAAGCAAGACGGTTGAAGCTGTGGCAGCGGGCACAGCGTGCCTGCCACTGCTCGTATACGGCGCCGCAGGCGTCGCAAACCCAGGCCGGCTCGGGCGGTGCTTCGGCCGCGCGGGCAAGCCAGCGTCGCACGGCCGCCTGGTCGCCCGATTCATCGTCCTCCAGCTGGGCCATCAGCCGGCATATGCCGGAATCTGGCTGGCCGTTCGCTGCATCGAGCGCCGCGGTCAGATGGCGCCGCGCCTCTCCCCACAGCCTCGCTTCGAGATTGGCCTGCGCCAGCGCCAGCATGCTCTCGCGATGCAGCGGTGCGAGGCGGGCGAGACGCTCGACCTGTTTCACCCATTGCAGCGGCTCGGCGACCGGGCGCGCCTGACGATAGGCGGCCAAAAGATCCGGATGCGGCGTGCGGGCCCATTGCTCCTCGATGACCCGCTCGGCCGCGCGCGTCTTGCCGGTATCGATCGAACATCTGACCAGCCAGAGTGCCGCTGCCGGATGATCCGGATCGGCCCGGTAGGCCTGCTGAGCCAGCCGCAGCGCGTCCCGTCCATCCCCGGCGGCGGCGGCAGCGCGTGACAGCTCGATGAGGACGGCCGCCTCGTGGCGGCGCGCCTCGGCGGCAGGCAAAGCACCGGCCCGTTGTGCGAGGGCGAGCGTTTCGGCGGCGGCCCGCCACTCGCCGACGCGCGCCTCGAGCTCGAACAGCGTGCGCAACACCCACGGTGTCTTGGGCCGGAGCCGGCGGGCACGGCGCGCCAGTTCGATCGCGCGCGCATCGTCACCCGACCGCATGGCCTGGATCAGCAGCCCGCGCAGGCCGAGAAACTCCGTCTCGGGCCGCTCGAGCATCTGTGTGAAGTACCGGCTGGCGGCCTCCTCGTCGCCGTTGAGCTGTGCTGCCTGTGCCGACAGCAGCATCGTCAGGGGCGGTTCGTTGAGAAGAACGTCGGCACGGCGTGCCTGGCGCCGCGCCTCGTCCGGATCGCCGGCCGCGACCGCGACCATGCCCTGCGTCAGCGCGACATAGCCCTTGCGCCGGCGGCGCTCCCGACGCCAACGGCCGAAGGCGCGCGGCGCCCCGACAATGCCGCGCCAGAACCGATAGAGAAACGCCGCCGCCGCGGCGATCAGTGCCACGACGGCGAGCAGGACCGGCACGGAGGTGTCAACGCGCCATTCCTGCCAGACGATCGCGACGGTGCCCGGCCGATCGGCAAACCACGAGACGGTGAGCATCACCGTCGCAAGAAGGATGAGCAGACCGATCGCACGAATCACGGCGCGTCCGATCCCGTTCGCAGAACGTGCGCGGCGAGCCCGGCCAGCGCGGCTTCGGCCGCGAGTCGCGTGCGCGCATCGGCGAGCCACGATCCGGCAGCAGCGGCCGGCTCTCCCTGCAGCCGTTCGAGCTCGGCGACGGCGCCAGCGAGATCATCGGCCGCGAGCCGGCGCTCCGCCCGGGCGACCACCGCCTCGGGCGTGTCGCCGTCGACCTCGCCGATGCGCCGGATCGTGACGAGCGACGTCAGCCTGTCGAGCAGCTGCCGCCACCAGCTGTCGTCGCCGCCCGTGCGGGCCGCCCGTATGACATCCTTGGCGACCGCCTCGAAGCGGGCGCGCAGAATCGTCCGGCCCGGCACGCCGGCAGCCGCCCCCGGCTCCAGGTATGCGATCGCCGGCGTCAGACCGGCATCGTCGCCGGCGATCGCGCGCAACGTCGCGAGTTCGGCCGCGTAGGGTCTTCCACGCTCGATCGCCTCGCGAAGCTGTCCAAGAGCCAGAGAGAGGCTTTCGTTGCGTCGAAGCTCGGCACGCTCGTTGATGCTGGCGTTGAGGGCCGCGAATTCCTCCTGAAGGCGGGCAAGCTCCTGCGCGAGCCGACGGTTCTCCGCCGTCATCGACGCAAGCCGGGCAGGATCCGCCTGAACCTGAGGCGCCTCTTCGAGCTGCCGGAGCCGTTCGGTCAATCCTTCCACCGTGCGCACGACTTCGGCGATGCGTGTCTCAATCGTTGACGCACGTTCGGCCAGCACTTCCAGCCGCCGGTCGACATCGCCGCGCCCCTGTTCGAGAGTCGCAAGGCGCTGGGACAGATCACGCTCGAGGGCTGCCATGCGCGTGCTCGCGTCCCGTTCGATCGTCGCGAGCCGTTGTTCCTGCTGTGCGAGGCGCTCCGCAGCCGGGTCGGATGCCGGATTGAGATCCCGCCAGGCGGTCCAGGCGAGTGCTGCGATGGCGAGCAGCAAGGCAAGGCCGGACACCACCCGCCAGCCGCTGCCCTGCCGGCCGGCAGTCGCGGCCGGCACGTTCGCGGACGGCCCTGATGCCGCCTGCGCCGGTTCCGGCGTCTTCCCGTTCCCCTCCTGAGTGGCTGCGTCGGCCATCGCTCCTTCACGTCGTTGAATGGCTTCGATCAGCGCCGCTTCGTTCGGACGTGCTGCCGCCTCCCGCGCGAGCCACGGCAGCTCCGCCGCAGCGGCGACCACGGCTGGGCTCAGCCCGAGCATGACGATCCTAGCGCAGGCCGCCCGGAGATCCGCCGCCGCGGCCAAGCTAGCAAAGGTTTTCGCGGTGCGGGGGGAGAAAAAAACGACCATGTCGACGCGGCCGGCGCGCAGTGCGGCGACCGTGTCATCGGACAGGGCGGTGACCGGCTCGGCCCGGTAGAGTACGGCCCGCCGCACCTCGAACCCGTCGGCCTTAAGCATCCCGGGCAGGTCGCCGGCGGTGACGCTGCCTGCCGCATGCAGCACGGGTCCGTCGCCGGGCTTCAGGCGCTCGCGGACCAGCCGCGCCAGATCCCCGACATCGCCGTCCGCGCTCTCGACCTGCGTAAAACCGAATTCGCGGGCCGCAGCCGCCGTCGCGTCGCCGACGGCGAACACGCGCAGATCGCGCCGGGCCGAGCGCAAGGCAAAGGCACGTGCACCGTTGGCGCTGGTAAAGAGCACGGCCTGGACGCCGTCGAGATCGAGCGGACTGCCGAGATCGGGTTCGATCGTGAGCAGCGGCTCGATCAGTACCTCATGACCGAGCGCCTCGAGTTTTCGCGCCAGCCGCTCGGAATCCTCGCGCGGGCGTGTCAACAGTATTCGCATCTCAGGCGCCCCCGAAAAAGTTCGGCCCGGCATCGCGCCGCAACTGTTCGCCGGCGTCGTGACCGAGAGCCACCGCATCGCCGATGCGCCCGTCGCGCGTCGTCCGCAGCACGCGCGATCCATCGGGCGTCGCGACAAGCGCGTCGAGATGGAGACCGCCGTCCGGTAAAACGACGGCAAGTGCCGCGATCGGCGTGCGGCAGGAGCCGTCCAGCCGTTCCAGAAGGGCGCGTTCGGCCGCAACGGCAGCACCGGTCTGCTGATCATGCAACGGCGCCAACCGCCGCAGCATCTCGTCGTCATCGGCACGGCATTCGACGCCGATCGCTCCTTGTGCGACCGCCGGCAGCATTTCCGCGGGTTCGAGCACGGCGACCGCCCGGTCCTGAAGACCGAGACGCTTCAACCCGGCGAGCGCGAGCAGCGTACCGTCGGCCTCGCCTGCCGCGATCTTTCGCAGCCGGGTTTCGACGTTGCCCCGCAGGTTGACGATCCGCAGATCCGGCCGCAGCGCGAGGAGCTGCGCCTGCCGGCGCAGCGACGACGTTCCCATGACGGCGCCCGCCGGCAGATCGCTGATGCGGCGTGCCGCACCGCCGATCAGGACGTCACGCGGATCCTCGCGGGGCAGAAGACAGGGGATGACCAGCCCCTCGGGCAGCCGGGTCGGCATGTCCTTCATCGAATGGACCGCGATGTCGACGGTGCCGGCGAACAGAGCCTCCTCGATCTCCTTGGTGAAGAGCCCTTTGCCGCCCGCCGCCGCGAGCGTTCGGTCCTGAATGCGGTCACCCGTCGTCTTGATCGGGACGAGGGTGATCGCATCCGAATCGCCGAGGTCGGGCCACGCCGCCTCAAGTCGACGCTTCACTTCTTCAGCTTGCGCAAGCGCGAGCGGCGAGCCGCGCGTGCCGATACGTACACGTCGGGTTGCGGTCATGAACCCTGTCTAGCAGGTTAGCCCGCGATCTGCACCGTCCAATGCGGGTTGGCGATACCGCGTCCAGACACGTCCGGTGCCGTCATCCCCGGCATTGCCAGGGCACGGTGAACCGGGTAAGGCAGGGCAATGGGCCGCGACATTCAACTCGTACTGGGTATCGAGACGAGCTGCGACGAGACCGCCGCCGCCGTCGTCGATTCCAACCGTCGAATTCTTGCGAATCCGGTGCTCAGCCAGATCGCTCTGCACGAACCTTATGGCGGCATCGTGCCGGAGATTGCCGCGCGTGCCCATCTCGATCATCTGGATGGGCTGATCAGACGTGCGTTGGACGAGGCGAAGATCGGATTCGGCGATCTCAGCGCCGTCGCGGCTACCGGCGGCCCCGGCCTGATCGGTGGCGTGATCGTCGGCGTCATGACGGCAAAGGCGATCGCGCTTGCACGTCGCCTGCCCTTCATCGCCGTCAACCATCTCGAGGGACACGCCCTGTCGGGCCGCCTGTCGGACGGCATCGACTTTCCCTATCTCCTTCTGCTGGTCTCAGGGGGGCATTGCCAGCTGCTCATCGTCGAAGGCGTCGGTCGCTACGTTCGACTGGGCACGACCATCGACGACGCGGTTGGCGAAGCGTTCGACAAGACGGCGAAGCTGCTTGGGCTCGGCTATCCGGGAGGACCCGCGATCGAGCGTCTTGCCCGGTCGGGCGATCCGTCGCGTTTCGCTTTGCCGCGGCCGCTCAAGGGCCGGCCCGGCTGTGATTTCTCTTTTGCCGGCCTGAAGACGGCGATCCGCCAGCTGGTCGACAGCCTGTCGGTGACCGGATCCATCGATCGCGTCGCGGCCGACATCGCCGCGTCGTTTCAGGACGCCGTCGGCGACGTGCTGATCGACCGGACAGCAAACGCGATCGAGATCTTCCGCGCACGCCATCCGACCGGATCCAGCCTCGTCGTCGCCGGCGGCGTCGCGGCAAATGGCACGTTGCGGGCGCGCCTCAACGCGCTCGCCGAAAAATACGGTCTGGCCCTGATCGCGCCGCCCCCGCAGCTTTGCACCGACAATGCCGCGATGATCGCCTGGGCCGGCATCGAGCGTTTCCGGCTCGGCCTGACCGATTCGCTCGACTTCGCGCCGCGTCCGCGCTGGCCGCTTGACCCGAAGGCGCCGCGCGCCCCAGGCGCGGGCGTGAAAGCCTGATGGCATCGATGACGGAGACACCGTTTCAGCGCATCGCCGTGGTCGGCGCCGGCGCATGGGGCACGGCGCTTGCGATCGTCGCCGGACGCGCCGGGCGCGACGTCGTCGTCGTCGCACGAAAACCGGATGTTGCGATGGCGATCAACGAGCGGCACGAGAATCCGGCCTTTCTTCCCGGCGTGAGGCTCGATGCGGCGATTACCGCAAGTACGGACGCCGCGGCGGTCGCCGACGCCGACGTCGTGCTGTTGGCGGCGCCCGCGCAGCACGTGCGCATGGTTGCGGGGCAGCTCGCGGCCCATGTCCGCGACGGCACGCCGGTCGTCATCTGCGCCAAGGGCATCGAACGCGGCAGCGGCAAGTTGATGAGCGATGTCGTTGCCGAGGCCCTACCAGGCGCGCGGCTTGCGATCCTTTCCGGCCCCACCTTCGCCGGCGAGGTCGCGCGCGGGCTTCCGACCGCCGTGACGCTCGCCGCTGTTGATCGCGGCCTCGGTGCGAGACTGCTCACGACGCTCGGCAGTGCCGGCTTTCGCCCCTATCTGAGCGACGACATCACCGGCGTGCAAATCGGCGGCGCCGTCAAGAACGTGATCGCCATCGCCTGCGGCATCGTCACCGGCCGGGGCCTGGGCGACAATGCGCGCGCCGCGCTGATGGCACGCGGACTTGCCGAAATGATGCGCCTCGGCACGGCACTGGGCGGCCGGCGCGACACGTTGATGGGACTGTCAGGTCTGGGCGACCTGTCGTTGACATGCAACGGGCCGCAGTCGCGGAACATGAGCCTGGGAATGGCGCTCGGCCGCGGGTTGAGCCTCGACGAGGCGCTGGCCGGTCGGCGCGCCGTCGTCGAAGGCGTCGACAGTGCCGAAGCCGTCAACACGCTTGCCGCGCGCGTCGGCGTCGAAATGCCGATTGTCAGCGCGGTTCATGCCATCCTCCATGAAGATGCCGATATCGATACGGCGATCGCGAGCCTGCTCGCGCGGCCGTTCAAGAACGAAGACTGACGTTTGTTTCCCGGACCGGATGGAGGCTGCCATGAACTACTGGCTCATGAAGTCTGAGCCCGATGCCTATTCCTGGGATCAACTCGTAGCGGAAGGACGCGGACACTGGGACGGCGTCCGGAATGCGCAGGCGTCGCGCAACATGCAGGCCATGCGCAAAGGCGATCGTGCCTTCTTCTACCATTCCAATATCGGCAAAGAGATCGTCGGCGTGATGGAGATCGTGCGCGAGTATTATCCGGATCATACCGATCCGACCGGCCGGTGGGGCATGGTCGACGTCGTTCCGCTGCGCCCGTTCAAGCGGCCGGTGACGCTCGCGCAGATCAAGGCCGATCCCCGATTCGCGGATCTAGCACTGGTCCGACAATCGCGGCTGTCCGTCATGCCGGTCAGTCCCGAACACTGGCGTCTCATTTGCGCCATGGGCGAGACGGAGGCATGACGACGGACGAACGCAGGCTGTGCCGTCTCGACGACCTCGCCGATCCGGGCGCAAAGGGCTTCACGTTCGATGACGGCGGCGTACGTCACGACGTGCTCGTCGTACGGAAAGCGGGCCATGTGTTCGCCTATGTGAACGCCTGTCCGCATATCGGCACGCCGCTGGACTTCCTGCCGGATCAGTTTCTGACGCGTGATCGGCGATATCTGCTGTGCTCGACCCATGGCGCGATGTTCGAGATCGCGACGGGGTTATGCATCGCCGGCCCGTGCAAAGGACAGTCGCTCAAGGCCATTCCCGTCAGCGTGCGGGGAAACGACGTCGTCGTCATGCTCCGGACGGCGACGGAGCAGCGCTGAACGGTCCGCAGTGGAGACGGGGCGGCCCGGTTACGACGGCCGCGTCGGTTACGTGTACTTTTAACCGTGTAATCGTGGCTTGCAAAAAAAAGCCATTACAGTTAGATGGTTTGCGACCTAATTTTAGGTTAAGAAAATCTTAGGTTAAAAAGGCGCATTAGCCGCTGGACGGCGGATGGACAGGAAAGAATGGTATCGCTGCCGTCAAGATCGGTCGAATTGATCCAGGATCGCCCCGTCGCGGAACGCGTGCGTGAGCGGGTGCTGGTATACCACCCTGCACAGCTTGTTGCTGATGCGCTTGCCCTGCTGATCACCACCCAGGCCCCGGAACTCAAGGTCTGTCAGACCACGACCGAGGGCGCGGCGTTTACGGCCTTGTCGCAACAAGGTCCTTTCGGCCTGGTTCTGTGGTGCATGGACGAGCACACCCGGATGACGGATGTGCTCAACCGCGTCCGGATGGTTCAGGCGGACGCCGCCGTCGCGTTCCTGACCGACAACGTCAATCCCGCCATGCTCGACCAGGCGATGATCGCGGGCGTATCGGGCCTGCTGCCGATCAAGAACTCCGGCCGGCTCACCGTGAACATCATCCGTCTGCTGCTGGCCGGCGGCACCTACGTCCCCGCCTGCTCGTCGCCGGAGACGCCGGCGCACGAATCCGGTTCGGTCGGTTCGCCGCCCGATAGCGGCGAGCCGCGACTGCCCCTGTCGACGCGTCAAAACGACGTGTTGCGGCTCATCGCGCGGGGCGCATCGAACAAGGCGATCGCCCGCGAACTCGGCATGCGCGAGAACACGGTCAAGACGCACGTCAAGCAGATCATGCGCCGCCTGGGGGTCCGGAACCGGACCGAAGCCGCTCTCGTCGCGATCCGGACGGCGCGCTGAGGCCCCCGTGTCGACGACCGACCACGGCGTGATATCGTTGATGCGACAGACTTGCACCCCATGTTACCGCACCGGCCTGGGACGACGACGTCAACCGTCCCGCTGAAGCGCGTCGCCTGACGACACGCGACGTCCTGAAATAAACGGACCAATCGCGCCGCAGGCAAATCGCTTTGCAAAATGCAAAGCGGCCCAGGCCGGCCAACGCGCGAAAGCGCCCCCGCCCATCGAAACGACGCGAAAAGCAACCGCTTGCGGCGTACGCTCATGCCCTGCCGCGACACGGGGCCTTGGCCCGATCTTCGCAAGTGTCCGGCAACCGACGAACATCACCCGATCCCGCATAAGCACGTCGACCCGGTCAACGCGATGACCAAGGACCTTGAACGCCGCACGATGCACCTGCTCGTCTGTCACGCTTCGCCGTTCCTCGCCGAGGGCCTGCGCGCCCTGCTGGAGACGAGGATCGCAGGCGCACACGTGACATGCACGTCCGATCCCGACGCAGCGGCGATGGTCGTTTCGACAGCCGGGCCGTTCGACCTCGCGCTATGCGACGGCACGGCGGATCCGGCGGCGGGCGCGAAGACTATTCGGCGCCTGCGTGCCGGGCAGCCCGGTCTTGCCGTCGCCGTCATGACGGACAAGCCGACCAAGGACTTCGTTGCGACGGTGATGGCAGCCGGTGCCGCCGGCGTGCTGCCGACGGACATGCCGGCCGCCATCGCAATCACGGTCATCGAACTCCTGATCAACGGCGGCCGCTATATCCCGCCGCTTACGTCCCGAGATCGGACAGATACGACGGCAACGCCGACGTCGGGCTACAGTGGCATGCTTCCGCTGGACGCGGCCAGCGCCCTGCGCCCGCTCTCCCCGCGGCAGATCGACGTTCTGCGCCTCCTCAGCCGCGGCGAATCGAACAAGACCATCGCACGTGCGCTGCAGATGGGCGAGAACACGGTGAAGACGCACCTCAAGCAGATCATGAAGCGGCTCAACGTGCGGAACCGGACGGAGGCCGCCCTCGCGGCCGCACGCCTTGGCCTTGTCGACGAGCCGGGGCTGAAACCGGGCCGGCAGGCTCATCCGGTCCCGGTCCTCGCCGTGGCCGCGTTGTGACCCTGCCGTCGGTCCCGAAGCGCGAAGCGCCGGCACCCCGCCCACACGTGACCGGGCAGGTCCATCCGCGGTCCTGACTTGGACCGCCCGCCCATCGTATAGCCCCCGGCAGGGTCGGTCACGGACATCCGCCCCCTGCAACCAAGGGCCGGCGAGACTTGTTTCGACGCCGCCTTCGTCCAATAATTCCGGCCATCCACCCGTCAGGGACCACAAATGTCCATGAACCGCCAGGGAGGTACCTCATGCCCGAAGGCAACATGTTTCCGGTTCCCGATGTTCTTGCCCGTAGCGCGTGGGTCGACGCGGCGAAGTATCAGGCCATGTACGACCACTCGATCCGGGATCCGGAAGGCTTCTGGGCGGAGCATGGCCGTCGGATCAGCTGGATCAAACCGTATACCAAGGTGAAGGACTGCTCGTTTGAGGGTGACGTCCACATCCGTTGGTTCTATGACGGCACGCTCAACGCCGCAGCCAACTGCATCGACCGTCATCTCCCGACGCGCGCCAACCAGACGGCGATCATCTGGGAAGGCGACGACCCGTCGGAGCACAAGCTGATCACCTATGCCGAGCTGCACGAGAACGTGTGCCGGCTCGCCAACGTCCTCAAGAAGCACGGCGTCAAGAAGGGCGATCGGGTCACGATCTACCTGCCGATGATCCCCGAGGCAGCCTATGCGATGCTCGCCTGCGCGCGCATCGGCGCCATCCACTCCGTCGTGTTCGGCGGATTTTCGCCTGACTCGCTCGTCGGACGGATCCAGGACTGCGATTCGAGCTTCCTGATCACCGCCGATGAAGGCCTGCGCGGCGGCCGCAAGGTTCCCCTCAAGGCGAACGCCGACGAAGCGCTCAAGTCCTGCCCCGGCGTCAAGAAGGTCCTCGTCGTGCGGCGGACGGGAGGCCAGATCGGATGGGTCGACGGGCGCGACCTCTGGTACGACGAGGAGTGCGCGAGCGTATCGGCCGACTGCCCGCCGGTCGAGATGAATGCGGAGGATCCGCTATTCATCCTCTACACCTCGGGATCGACCGGCAAGCCCAAGGGCGTGCTGCACACGACCGGCGGCTACCTCGTCTTCGTGTCGATGACGCACCAGTACGTCTTCGACTATCACGACGGCGACATCTACTGGTGCACGGCCGACGTCGGCTGGGT
>CALANV010000019.1 GCA_937926175.1 uncultured Rhodospirillales bacterium
GCGTGCGCCTGCTTCCGCATTACGTGACCGTGCTGACCGCGGGGCGGGTCAACCCTCGCCCGGCGATGCGATTCGTGACCGAGTTCGGCGCGGTCGCGACGCTCGACGCCGACCATGGCCATGGCGCGCTGGCGGCCTACAAGGCGATGGCGCGCGCCGTCGATCTCGCGACGAACTTGGGAATCGGTGCGGTCGCGATCCGCAACTCATCGCATTTCGGCCCGGCCGGCGCATACGCGCTGGCCGCGGCTGAGGCCGGATTCATCGGGCTTGCCGTCTGCAATTCCGACAGCTTCGTCCGGCTGCACGACGGCGCCGAGCGCTTTCACGGCACCAATCCGATCGCGGCCGCGGTTCCGGTCGAGGGCAGTCGGCCGTGGCTCTTCGACATGGCGACCAGCGCGATCACCTATAACCGGGTCCAGCTCTACAAGAGCTTGGGTCGCAAGCTGCCGCCGGGTGTTGCCTCCGCCGCCGACGGCCGGGACACCGACGAGGCGGATGCCGCCGCAATGCTCGCCCCGCTCGGCGGTGCCTTCGGGTTCAAGGGCGCCGGTCTCGCCGGTCTCGTCGAAATCCTGAGCGCCGTTCTGACCGGCGCGAAACTCAGCTTCGATCTCCTCCCGATGGGCGGACCGGACCTGAGCACCCCGCGGGGCCTGGGTGCCTTTGTGTTGGCGATCCGGCCGAGCGCATTTCTGGATACGGCCGCTTTCCGGGACGCGATGAAACGCTATCTGACGCGGCTGCGCAGCTCGCGCCCGGTGGCAGGCGGCGTCGTCATGGCGCCGGGAGACCGCGAGTGGGCGGAGGCCGAACGTCGCGCGGTCGAAGGCATTCCCATCGACCCCGAGACCGCCGACGCATTCGCGCGTTATGCGAAGAGATTCGGACTGCCGTGGCCCATCGCGCCCGGCCGGCCGGATGGAGCGAGGCTCCAGTCGGGCGGATCCTTGCAGACGCAGTGACCGCGCCCGTCAACACGATCACGACGCACTGGGAGCAAACGCGAAAGGAGAGACAGATGATGACGTTCAAGAGACCGTTGGCGACACTTTGCGCCGCCGTGGGTTTGGCGGCACTCACCGGCATGGCGGCGCAGGCGCAGGACACGTTCACGATCAGGTTCAACCATGTGCTCGGGCCGAGCGAGCCGTATCACGAAGGCTTTCTGAACTGGGCGAAGCGGGTGGGCGAGCGGACCAATGGCCGCCTCAAGATCCAGGTCTATCACAGCGCCCAGCTCGGCGTTGAGGAGGACATCATCGAGCAGATGCGCCAGGGCGCGAATGTCGGCCAGAACACGGACTCCGCGCGCCTCGGCAACTACGTGCCCGGCATCGCGGTCATGAACGGCCCCTATTTCGCGGAGACCCTGGAGGAGGTGGACAAGCTGAGCAAGGCGCCGACGGTGATTCAATGGCAGGAGGAGCTCGCCAAGAATCACGGGCTGAAGGTCGTCTGCTTCGATTGGGTTCAGGGCTATCGTCACTTCTTCACCAACAAGCCCATCAAGAACCCGCAGGATCTCGATGGGCTGCGCATCCGTACCCCACCCGCACCGATCTGGCAGGAATCGATCCGCGCGCTGGGTGCGGCACCGGTCGCCATGGCCTTCGGCGAGATGTATCCGGGCCTGCAGCAGCGGGCGATCGACGGCGTCGAGCTCGTCTACAACAACATTCCCGCCGGGCGATTCTACGAGGTGCTGAAATATGCCAACGAGACCCGGCACATCATGCTGATCAACTTCCAGGTCATCAGCGCCGCCTACTTCAACCGCATGCCGAAGGACTTTCAGACCATACTGGTCGAGGAATGCAAGCGGGCCGGCCAGGAAACGTCGGCGAAGATCTTCGACCTCGAGCAGAAGGTGAAGCAGCAGCTGAAGGAAAAGGGCATGACCGTCGTCGAGGACGTCGATCTTGCCGCCTTCCGCAAGGCTGGCGAGAAGGCGTACGAGGCGCTTAAGCTGACTGAGGCCAAGAACAAGGTCTACAAGGAAATCGGCAAGAACTGACCGACGGGAACAGGGACGGCCCCCGCGACGGCAGGGAGTACGTGATGAAAAGGCTCTACTCGTTCTTGTGCAGGATCGAGGCTGTCGTCGCGGGAACGTTCCTGGTTCTCATGGTCGGATTGATCTTTCTCGGCGGCATCGCCCGCCTGCTGCACCATCCGCTGAACTGGACCACCGATCTCGCCACCTGCCTGTTCGCGTGGGCGTGCTTTCTCTGTGCCGACGTGGCGTGGCGGAAGAACGTTCTGATGTCGGTCGACATCGTGACCGCGCGTCTGTCGCCGGCGGCGCAGCGGCTCCTCGCCTACTGCAATTATCTGATCATCACCGTATTTCTTGTTTACGTGATCATTGCCGGCTTGTGGCTTTCCTACGTCAGCCGCGCCCGGAGCTTCCAGGGCATACCGGAGATCAGCTACTCCTGGATCACCATGAGTCTTCCGGTCGGGGCCGCGCTTCTGCTGATCACGACGCTGCTGAAGCTTCGTGACCTGGCCCGAAGCGATGCGCGGACCGCGCAGTTGCCCGGATGAGGTGCGGGGCCTGGCCATGCTGATCGTCACCATCGCCTTCGTGGTCCTGATGCTGATGGGTATGCCGGTCGCGTTCGCGATCGCCATATCCGGCACGCTGTTCTTCCTGCAGTACCCCGATCTGCCGGTCACCATTCCGCTTCAACTCACCGTCTCGCAGACCCAGAACTTCGCCCTGCTGGCCATACCGCTGTTCATTCTCGCCGGGAACTTCCTGAACAAGTCCGGCATCACCGAGCAGTTGCTCAGCCTGGCTTCGGTGCTGACGGGCCGGCTCAAGGGTGGGCTGGCACAGGTCTCGATCGCGCTCGCGGCGCTGATGGGCGGTGTCTCGGGCTCGGCCATCGCCGATGCCGCGATGCAGACCCGCATGCTGGGCGGCGAGATGCTGAAGCGAGGCATGTCGAAAGGCTTCGCCGCGGGCGTATTGTCGTTCGGCTCGCTGCTGACGCCGATCATTCCGCCCGGCATCGGCATGATCATCTACGGCACGATCGGGCAGGTATCGATCGGCCGCCTGTTCGCCGCCGGTTTCGTGCCGGCCCTGCTGCTCTGGATCGCGCTCGCGACGACGATCTGGTTGACGGCGAAACGGCGTGGCTATGCGCCCGAGCGGGAAACACGACCCTCCGTCGGCGAAATCGTCGGCGCCTTGCGCGGCGGCATCTGGGCGCTGCTGTTCCCGATATTCCTTCTGATGGGGCTTCGGCTCGGCGTCTTCACGCCGTCCGAGATCGGCGCGTTCGCGGTGGTCTACGCGGTCGTGATCGGCATTCTGATCTATCGAAAACTCGGGCGCCGGTCCTTTTCGGAGGCGCTGGAGGGGAGCCTCTCCGACGTCGGCGCGGTGATGTTCCTCATCGCCGTGTCGGCGATCTTCAGCTACGGCATCGTGTTCGAGCAGGTGCCGTTGGCGGTGTCGGACGCCATTCTCGGACTCACGGACGATCTCAACATCGTGATGATCCTGATCGTGCTGTTCGTCCTGGCCGCCGGCTTCGTCATCGACGCGACCGTGCTCATCATCATGCTCACGCCGATCTTCCTGCCGATGGTCCGGAGCCTCGGCGGCGATCCGGTGCATTTCGGGCTCGTCTTCATCATCGCGGCCACGATCGGGAACTTCACGCCGCCGGTGGGCGCGGCGATGTATGCCGTCTGCTCGATCCTCGGCACGTCGATCGGCGACTACACGCGGGAGTCGACGCCGCTCTTCATCGCTGTCGCGCTGATGACCCTGTTCCTGATCTTCGTTCCGGAGGCCATCCTCTTCGTGCCGAATCTGATATTCGGCAGGTTCTGAGATTCGACAGGCGAGAACGGCCCGTGTCGGCGACCATGTCGCCTCGATGCACGGACGGGGATCAAGCGCTACCGGCAGGGTGTGCGCCGGTACGACCTCGACGGCTGGCAGGGGGCCATCGTCGGCGTCAAGGGGGGCCGCCGCCGTCAGTGCGAGGCCCTCCCGGCCCGAAAAACCCGGAGGAAACGCCAAGCTGGCGGGGCTTGCCGGGCCTTGCGCGCGGGGAACGCGTGAGTGCTACGGTTGCACCGGCGGGGTACCACACCACATGTTGCACCGCGGGCCGCGCTGTGGCATTTTCCGCGCCTGCTTTCCGGACCTGTGCCGCCGTAGCTCAGTGGTAGAGCACGTCCTTGGTAAGGACGGGGTCGGTAGTTCAATTCTACTCGGCGGCACCAT
>CALANV010000020.1 GCA_937926175.1 uncultured Rhodospirillales bacterium
GCGAGACAGTTGAGACGGCGAGACAGTTGAGACGGCGAGACAGTTGAGACGGCGAGACAGTTGAGACGGATAACTCATTGAAAAGTCGCCAGAATGGCGATTGCTCGGGCTCCAACGGCGTGTCAAGCCCAATGTACCGGTGCGGCCGCGCCGGTCACGCCGCGCGGCCGCGATCTGACCCTCCCTTGAGGCGGCGTGTCACATGGGCTCAGCCCTGGTGTGCATGGCTCAGGATGGCATGGAGCAGGACGTTGCATCCGGCCGCAAGGTCGGCCGGTTTGGCGTTTTCGACCTCGTTGTGGCTGATGCCGTCCTCGCAGGGCACGAAGATCATCGCCGACGGCGCGACGCGCGCCATGTACACGGCGTCGTGTCCCGCCCCGCTGATGATGTCCATGTGCGGATAGCCGTAGCGTGCTGCCCCGGCGCGGACGGCCTCGACCAGCTTCGGATCGAACGGCGTCGGCGGGAAATACCAGAAGTCCTTGACCTCCACCTCGACCTGCGCGGCCCGGGCGATGTCGCAGCAGATCGCGTGGAGTTCGTCGTTCATTGCCGTCAGGGACTCGTCGCTGGGGTGACGGAAATCGACCGTGAAGAAGACGCGGCCGGGAATGGTATTGCGCGAGTTGGGCGAGACCTGCACGTGCCCGACCGTCGCACAGGCGCCCGGCTGATGCCGGTGGCCGATGCGGTTGACGGCGTCGATCATGCATGCGGCCGCCACCAGCGCGTCCTTGCGGCGCGCCATCGGCGTCGGGCCGGCATGGGCCTCCTGCCCCGTGACGGTGATCTCGTACCAGCGCTGGCCCTGGGCGCCGGTGACGACGCCGATCGTCTTGCCTTCGGCCTCCAGGATCGGCCCCTGCTCGATATGCGCCTCGAAATAGGCGGCGACGCTGCGCCCGCCGACCGGCGCGTCGCCGGCATAGCCGATGCGCCGGAGTTCGTCTCCGAAACGCCTGCCGTCGGCGTCCTGCTTCTGCATGACCTCGTCGAGCGTGAACACGCCGGCATAGACACCGGATCCCATCATGGCCGGCGAGAAGCGCGAGCCCTCCTCGTTCGTCCACACCACGACCTCGATCGGCGCATCGGTTTCGTGGCCGTAGTCGTTGAGGGTGCGGATGACCTCGAGTCCGGCCAGCACGCCATAGACGCCGTCGAACTTGCCGCCCGTCGGCTGCGTGTCGAGATGGCTGCCGGTCATGATCGCCGGCAGATCGGGATTGCGGCCGGGCCGGCGCGCAAAGATGTTGCCGACCTGGTCGACCGTGACCTCGCAACCGGCCTCGCGGGCCCAGCGGATGAACAGGTCGCGCCCCTGCCGGTCGAGGTCGGTGAGCGTCAGCCGGCATACGCCGCCCTTCGGCGTCGCGCCGATCTGCGCCATTTCCATAAGGCTGTTCCAAAGCCGGTCGGCGTTGATCTGAAGGTTTTCCATCGGCCAGGGTCCCTTTGCTCTATGGTATTCGGCGGATCGGACGCCACCAAAAAAAGGGAGCGGTCGGCATGGTGACGCGCAGCGAGAAGGAAAAGATGCTGGCCGGCGAGCTGTACCGCCCCTTCGGGCCGGAGCTTGCCGCCGACCGGCGGCGGGCGCAGATGCTGCTCCACATGTACAACGCCACCGCGGCCGACGAGCCGGAGCGACGCGCGCGCCTGCTGCGCGATCTGTTCGGTACCGTCGGCGAGAACGCGACGGTGCTGCCGCCCTTTCATTGCGATTACGGCTACAACATCCGCCTGGGGAGCGGCGTGTTCCTGAACGTCGGCTGCGTTTTCCTGGACGTGACACCGATCGAGATCGGCGATCTCTGTCAGATCGGACCGGGCGTCCATGTCTATGCGGCCGACCATCCCCGCGATCCCGACTTGCGGCGTGCGAGCCTCGAGAAAGGCAGGCCGGTGCGGATCGGCAGCAACGTCTGGATCGGCGGCGGCGCCATCATCCTGCCGGGCATCGTCATCGGCGATGATGCGATAATCGGTGCGGGCAGCGTGGTCACCCGCGACGTTCCCGCCGGGGCAACGGTCGCCGGAAATCCGGCCCGCCCGTTGCCGCCGGCACGAAGACAAGGCTGACGCGGCAGCGATCACCGCACGGCTCCGCCGGCATCGGCGGCCGCGAAAGCGGCCGTGTCGACGCTGCGCAGATGACACGCGACGAAGTGGCCGGGACGCACCTCGCGCAGCGGCGGTTCCTCGACGCGGCAGCGTGCCTCGGCATACGGACAGCGGGTGTGGAAGCGGCATCCCGGCGGGGGATTGATCGGGCTCGGCACGTCGCCCGGCAGGATGATGCGCTTGCGCTTCGCCTTCGGGTCGGGCACCGGCACGGCGGACAGCAGCGCCTCGGTGTACGGGTGCTGCGGGCTCGAGAACAGCGACCGGCGATCGGCGAGCTCGACGATCTTGCCCAGATACATGACCGCGATGCGGTGGCAGATGTGCTCGACCACGGCGATGTCGTGCGCGATGAACAGGTACGAGAGGCCGAACTCGCGCTGCAGGTTCATCAGCAGGTTCACGACCTGCGCCTGGACCGAGACATCGAGGGCCGAGACCGGTTCGTCGCAGACGATCAGCCGCGGATTGAGCGCGAGCGCGCGGGCGATGCCGATGCGCTGCCGCTGCCCACCCGAGAACTCGTGCGGGTAGCGCGCCATTTGGTCTTCGCGCAGGCCCACCTTTGCGAACAGCGCGGTGACACGGTCCTTGAGCTCCCGGCCCGAGGCGATGCCGTAGTTGATCAGAGGTTCGGCGACGATCGCACCGGCCGAGAGCCGCGGATTGAGCGAGGAGTACGGGTCCTGGAAAACGACCTGCAGCTCGCGCCGGTACGGCCGCATCTCGCGCGGGCTCAAGTGGTCGATACGCTCGCCCCTGAGACGGATCGTGCCGGCGGTGGGCTCGATCAGCTTGAGAATCGTCTTGCCTGCGGTCGATTTGCCGCAACCGCTTTCGCCGACAAGGCCGAGCGTTTCGCCCTCGTTGATGGTGAACGTGAGCCCGTCGACGGCGTAGACGTAACCCGAGATGCGCGAGAACAGGCCGCGCCGCACCGGATAATATTTGCGCAGGTCGACGACCTGAAGCAGCGGCTGGGTTCGTGCGGTGGCCGACGGTGCGTGGATCATGGCGGCTCCACTCGGTCGGATTCGAAACAGGCGGCAAAGTGGCCGGGCGCCTTCGCCTCGAAGGCCGGCGCTTCCCGGCGACAGCGATCGGTCGCCAGCGCACAGCGTGGCGCGAACGCGCAGCCGACGATCGGGTCCTTGAGCGACGGGACGATGCCCGGGATCTCCATGAGCCGCTCGCGCGGCCGCGCCTTGAGCGTCTCGCCGAGCCGCGGCACCGACGCCAGCAGGCCGCGCGTGTACGGGTGGCGCGGCCGGCTGAACAGCGCCTCGACAGGTGCCTCCTCGACCTTGCGCCCGGCATACATGACGACGACGCGCTGCGCCATCTCGGCGACGACGCCGAGGTCGTGGGTGATCAGGATGATCGCCGCCCCTGTCCTGGCCTTGAGCGCGCGCATCAGGTCCAGGATCTGCGCCTGTATGGTGACGTCGAGGGCGGTCGTCGGCTCGTCGGCGATCAGGAGCTTGGGATTGCACGCGAGCGCCATCGCGATCATCACGCGCTGGCGCATGCCGCCCGACAGCTGGTGCGGATACTGGGCGATCCGCCGCTCGGCCTCGGGGATGTTGACGAGGCGCAGCATGTCCGTGGCCTTGGCCAGCGCCGCCGTCCGGTCGAGGCCCTGGTGCAGCATCAGCGTCTCTGCGATCTGACGTCCGATCGTCAGCACCGGATTCAGCGAGGTCATCGGCTCCTGGAAGATCATGGAGATCTCGTTGCCGCGGATCTCGCGCATCGCCGCGTCGTCGAGTTCGAGCAGGTTCCGGCCCTGAAAGCGGATCTCGCCGCCGACGATGCGCCCCGGCGGCGAGGCGATCAGCCGCAGGATCGACAGCGCCGTCACGCTCTTGCCGCAGCCGGACTCGCCCACGACGGCAAGGGTCTCGCCGGCGCCGACCGTGTACGATACGCCGTCGACGGCACGCACGACGCCGTCGCGCGTAAAGAAATACGTCTTCAGGTCTTCGATCGCGAGCAACGGCGGCGCCGTATCGGGACCCTGCTGCGCCGGGTTTGCCGTCGTCGTCATGGCTCACATCCGCCGCGCCAGGCGCGGATCGAGCGCGTCGCGCAGGCCGTCGCCCAGCAGATTGACCGCCAGCACCGTGACCGAAAGGAAGATGCCAGGGAAAAGAATGATGTGATACGCGACCTGGAACACGCTGCGGCCTTCGGCCATGATGTTGCCCCAGCTCGGAATGTTCGGCGGCGTGCCCGCGCCGATGAACGACAGGATCGCCTCGGTAATCATGGCCGAGGCGCAGATATAGGTCCCCTGCACCATCAGCGGCGCGATCGTGTTGGGAAGAATGTGGCGCACGAGCGTGCGCACAAAGCCGGTCCCGGCGGCGACCGCCGCTTCCACGAAGGGCTGCTCGCGCAACGACAGCACCACGCTTCGCACCAGGCGCGTGACGCGCGGCACCTCGGCGATGGTGATCGCGGCGATGACGTTCTCGACGCTGGCCTTGGTCAGCGCCATCAGCGCGATCGCGAGCAATACCGGCGGGATCGACATCAGCCCGTCCATCACCCGCATCAGCACCGTGTCGACCGCGCGCACATATCCGGTCACGAGGCCGAGCGCGAGCCCGATCAGGATGCTCAGGACGGCAACGCTGAGGCCGACGATCAGCGAGATGCGCGCGCCGTAGACGACCCGGCTGTAGACGTCCCGGCCGAGCATGTCGGTGCCGAACAGGTAGAGCTCGGACGGCGGCCGCAGGCGCCGGATCGGCGACACCGCCTGCGGATCGATGGTGCCGAGATAGGGCGCCAGAATCGCCATCGCGATCATGGCCAACAGCAGCGCGCCGCCGATGATCGCGGTCGGATGGCGGCGGAACGCATCGCGCACCCGACCGCGTCGGATGGTGGGAACCTGGAGTATTTCGGTTGCCGGCGTCGCCATATGGTCAGTACCGGATGCGCGGATCGAGAAAGGTGTAACTGATGTCGACCAGCAGGTTGATCAGCACGTAGACGGCCGAGAAGATCAGGATGATGCCCTGAATGACCGGATAGTCGCGCCGCAGGATGGCGTCGACCACCAGCCGTCCCATGCCGGGGATTGCGAAAACCGTTTCGGTCACGACCACGCCGCCGATGACCAGCGCGACGCCGATGCCGATGATCGTGATGATCGGCACGGCCGCGTTCTTGAGGGCATGGCCGACCAGCACCTGCCCCGTATCGAGACCCTTGGCCTGCGCGGTGCGGATGTAGTCCTGGCTCAGCACCTCGAGCATGCTCGCGCGCGTGATGCGTGCGATGAGCGCCATGAACGTGATGCCGAGCGCGAGGCTCGGCAGGATCATGCGCTCGAGGAACGGCCAGAATCCTTCGCGGATGCTCGTATAGCCCTGGACGGGAAGCAGTTCGAGCTCGAGCGAGAACACGAAGATCAGGACATAGGCGAGCACGAAGACGGGAACCGAGAACCCGAGCACGGCGAACGCCATCACCACTCGGTCGATCAGCGTCCCCGCCCGCCACGCTGCGATGACGCCGAGCGGTACCGCGAGCGCCACCGACACGAGCATGGTGCAGATCGTCAGCGCGACCGTCGGCTCGACACGCTGGCCGATCAGCGTCGTCACCGGCAGGTTGGTAAAGATCGAGACGCCGAGATCGCCGCGCAGCACCGCCCACAGCCACGTGCCGAATCGCACCAGAAACGGCTCGTTCAGGCCCAGTCGCTCGCGGATGCGGGCAATGTCCTCCGCCGTGGCGAAATCCCCGGCGATGACGACCGCGGGATCGCCCGGCGTCAGATAGAGCAGCGAGAACACGAACACGGCGACCACCCCCATGACGGGGATGGTCGCCAGCAATCGACGGACGATATAGGCCAACACGATGAGACTACGACGTTTGGAGAACGCGCGATGCCACCTTCACCCGCCCGCTTCGTCCGCACCTTCTCCCGCAAACGGAAGAGGGTGCGCCCGATCGTGCGCGTTCTCCCTCTCCCGCGCGTGGAAGAGGATCGGAGCGAGGGCGGATCCGGCGCCCATGACGCCGTCTTCGGTCAGGTCCGATTTCGCACCTATTTCTTTTCCACGTTCCACATGAAGGTCACGGGTGCCACGATGACGCCGGTGATGTTGGTGCGGAACGCGGTCGGCAAGATGAACTGCGCGGTCGGGATGAACGGTACGACCTCCCACCCGCGCTGCTGCATCTCGATCGCGATCTTCTTCTGGGCGTCGGCATCCGGTGCCGCATACCAGGCATTGCGAAGCTCTTCGAGCTTCGCGTCGGTCGACCAGCCGAACCAGCCCGCCGCACCGTTGCCACGCAGCGGCGCGTTGACGGCGGGGTTCGCCAGGTCGGTACCGACCCACCACGTGTGGAAGATGCTCCAGCCGCCCTTGTCGACCGGCTCCTTGACCGCGCGCCGATTCAGGAGCGTGCCCCAGTCGCTTGCCGCCAGCTCGACGTTGAGGCCGAGCTGACGCAGCAGATCGGTCGTCAGCAGCGCCTGCGAATGCACGATCGGCTGGTCGGTCGCCGAGAGAACGACGATCTTCTCGCCGTTGTAGCCCGCCTCCTTGATCAGCTCCTTCGCCTTCTCGAAGCTGCGGGGCCCTTTCATCACCTCGGACCCGGCTTCGCTCGCCATCGGCGTCCCGCAGGTGAAGAACGAGTAGCAGGTCTTCCCGTTCTTCTCGCTGCCCGCGATCGCCAGCAGGTAATCCTGCTGGTTGACGACATGGAGCAGCGCCTGGCGCATCTTGGGATTGTTGAATGGCGGCTGCAGATGATTGAAGCGGATGACGCCGATGCTGCCGAGCGGATCGATGTTCTCGACCTTGATGTTGGGGTCGCGCTCGAGAATGGGCAGTAGATCGCCCGGCGGCTGCTCCCACCAATCGACCTCGCCGGCCGACAGTGCGGCCGCCGCCGTCGCCGAGTCCGGGATGTAGATCCACTCGATGCGGTCGACCTTGGCGACCTTGCCGCCGGCGCCCCAGCTCGGCGGCTCGTTGCGCGGCACGTAATCGGTGTTCTTGACGTAGACGACCTTGTTGCCGGGCACCCACTCGCTGGCGACGAACTTGAAGGGTCCCGAGCCGATGACTTCCTTGATCTGCTCGAAGGCGTCGGTCTTGGCGTGACGTTCCGGCATGATGAAGGGCACGTTGCTGCTCGGCTTCGCCAGCGCCTCGATCAGCAGCGGAAACGGCTGCTTGAGCACGATCTTGAAGGTCTTGTCGTCGACGGCCTCCATCGCGGCGACCGCCTGCATCGCGCTCTGTCCGAACGTGTCACGCTTGCCCCAGCGCTGGATCGAGGCGATGCAGTCGACGGACCGGACCAGCTGTCCATCGTGGAACTTGAGACCGTCGCGCAGGGTGAACGTGTAGGTGAGCTTGTCATCGCTCACCGTCCACGTGTCCACCATCTGCGGCCTGATGTTGAAATCGGCATCGACCGCGAACAGCGTGTCGTAGACCATGTAGCCGTGGTTGCGCGTGATGTAACCCGTCGTCCAGATCGGATCGAGCACGCGCAGGTCGGCCTGCGGAATGAATTTGAGCGTATTGCTTGCGGATTGAGCGACGCCGTCCGACGGCACCAGGGCACCAGCGGCGAAACCGGCAACCAACGCGACGCGGGCGGACGCTTTTAACATGCTGAAAAGCACGAGACCCTCCCTGCCTGATGCGTTATTGCGCCCGAACCTCGTATCATAGGCACAACTCCACGGTTGAAGGGAATGCGATTCCTGTGCCACATGCGGATAGCCGGTCCGTGGTGGACCGGTCCAATTTCGAAATCCGTGGCGATTCCTTGTGCGCGGATGGGGTGTGGGAGACGTGAATGATCGCGGATGATCCGGCCCTCTGGCCGGCAACGGTTCTGATCGAGGCTTACCGGCGGCGCAGTGTCTCTCCCGTCGAAGCGACCCGGCTCGCACTCGACCGCATTACCGCCGTCGATCCTTCGCTCAACGCCTTCACATTGGTCGACCCTGACGGCGCCATCGCAGCCGCGCGCGAAGCCGAGGCGCGGTGGATGAAGAACGAGCCGATGGGACTTCTCGACGGCGTGCCCGTCACCATCAAGGACCTGCTCCTCACCAAAGGATGGCCGACGCTGCGCGGATCGAAGCTCGTGGCCAAGGATCAGCCGTGGGACGAGGACGCACCGGCGGTTGCGCGGCTGAAGGAGCACGGCGCAGTGATCCTCGGCAAGACGACGACGCCGGAATTCGGCTGGAAGGCCGTCGGCGATTCACCGCTGACCGGCATCACACGCAATCCGTGGGACCGCTCACGGACTTCCGGCGGCAGCAGCGCCGGCGCCGCCGTGGCCGCCGCAGCCGGCATGGGTGCACTTCATGTCGGCACCGATGCCGGCGGTTCGATCCGGATCCCGGGTGCGTTCTGCGGCATCGTCGGCCTCAAGCCGACCTATGGCCGCGTGCCGACATATCCGCCCAGCCCGTTCGCGATCGTCTCTCATGTCGGCCCGATGACCCGCACGGTCGAGGATGCCGCACTGATGCTGACCGTGCTTGCCCGTGCCGACGATCGCGACGCCAACGCGCTGCCACCTGCACGGATCGACTATCGCGAGGGGCTCGAGCGTGGCGTCAAGGGCCTGCGGATCGCCTTCAGTCCGACGCTCGGCTATGCGAAGGTCGATCCGGAGATCGCATCGACCGTGGCCGAGGCCGCGCGCGTCTTCGAGCAGCTCGGCGCCGTCGTCGAGCAGAAGGATCCGGGCTTCGAATCACCGCGCGACGCCTTCTACACGCTGTGGGCGACGGGCGGCACAAGGCTGGTTTCGGCGTTCTCGCCGGCGCAACGCACGCAAATGGATCCCGGCCTCGTCGCCATGGCCGAAATCGGCGCACGGTATAGCGCGGTCGACTATCTCGCCGCCGAGGCCGTCCGCATGCAGCTGACCCAGCACATGGCGGCGTTCCACCGGACCTATGACCTGCTGCTGACCCCGACGGTGGCGGTGCCTGCGCTGCCCGTCGGGCAGGACCTGAACGATCCCGGCAGTGAGCGGCACTGGATCGACTGGACCCCGTTCAGCTATCCGTTCAACATGACGCGCCAACCGGCGGTGACGGTACCCTGCGGCAGCACCCGCAGCGGCCTGCCGATCGGTCTGCAGATCGTCGGCCGGCACGACGAGGACGCGCTAGTCTTGCGCGCGGCCCGCGCATTCGAGACCGCGCGACCCTTCCCGTTCCCGCGCGTGGTGCCGGCCTGATCATGCTATCCGATCAGACGAGCGAGGTGTCCCGATGGCGACCATTCAGTGCGACATTCTGCTGACCGGCGGTCGCGTGATCGACGGCACCGGCGCGCCGGCGCGCGCCGCGGACGTCGCGATACGGGGCGACCGCATCGTCGGCGTCGGCACACTCACCGAGGTTGCCGCGGCACGGCGGATCGACGTGTCGGGCCGCGTCGTCGCGCCGGGCTTCATCGATGCCCACACGCACGACGACAATGCCCTGCTGCGCATGCCGGACATGACGATGAAGGCGAGCCAGGGCGTCACCACCGTGATAGTCGGCAACTGCGGCGTCAGTCTCGCGCCGCTCCTGCCCGACCGCGCACCGCCGCCCCCGCTGGACCTGCTCGGCGACCGCGGCGAATACCGCTTCGCTCGTTTCAGAGACTATCTCGACGCCCTCGATGCGGCGCCGCCGGCGGTGAATGCTGCATGCCTCGTCGGCCATACGACGCTGCGCGCGGGCGTGATGGATCGCTTCGACCGGCCGGCGACGCGGGATGAAATACGGCAGATGCAGGCTCGCCTCGAGGAGGCGATGACGGCCGGCGCGATCGGATTGTCGACGGGGCTGTTCTATCCGCCGGCCCGCCACGCGCCGACCGAGGAAGTGATCGAGCTTGCGCGAACGGTGCGCCGTTTCGACGGCCTCTATACGACGCACATGCGCGACGAATCCGACAAGGTAATGGACGGACTTGCCGAGGCGTTCGCCATCGGACGTGCCGCCAATCTGCCGGTCGTGATCTCGCATCACAAGGTGGTCGGGGTCCGCAATTTCGGGCGCACCCGCGAGACGCTCGCCCTGATCGAGGCGACGCGGCGGCAGCAGCCGATCGCGATCGACGTCTATCCCTACATCGCGTCGTCGACCATTCTCCATCCCGACTGGTTCGACAAGGCCCAGCGCATCCTCATCACCTGGTCGAAGGCGCGCCCCGAGGTGGGCGGGCGCGACCTTGCGGACGTCGCGCGCGAGATAGGCGTATCGCTGGTCGAGGCGGCCGAACGGCTGCAGCCGGCCGGCGCGATCTATTTCTCGATGAACGAGGATGATCTGCGCCGCGTCCTGTCCTGGCCGGAGGCGATGATCGGCTCCGACAGCCTGCCGCATGACGTTCACCCGCACCCGCGCCTGTGGGGAACGTTCCCGCGCGTTCTCGGCCACTACGCGCGCGCGTTGGGGCTCTTCAGTCTGGAGGAAGCGGTCCGCCGCATGACGTCCCTCACCGCCGATCGCTTCGGTCTGAAGGACCGCGGCGTCGTGCGCGACGGCGCCTATGCCGACTTGGTAGCGTTCGATCCCGACCGCATCATCGACCGCGCGACCTTCGAACAGCCGAAACAGCCAGCGGCGGGAATCGACCTCGTCATCGTGAACGGAACGCCGGTGTGGCAGAACGGTGCCGCGACCGGCGCGCGGCCGGGCCGCGCGCTGCGCCGGCCGGACCTCGACCGGCCGATGTCGTCAATCCGCGCGGGCGCGTGACGATTCCGCAACACTGATCCAACCGCTTGGACCGGCTGTGAATTTCGGCCCCTTACGGGGACCGTTCACCCGGTTGTGGTAAACGCTCGCTAAGCTTGGCGATTGACGGCGCAAGTACTCGTTCCTAAGGGATCAAGAAGACAGAAACACTCGCACAAATGGCACAATATGCGGTATGCGAGTAAGAAAGTCTTCGCGGGGGCCAGGTATAGTTAACCGATAAAGTTAATGACGCTTATCGGCACAATTCTCCTGCGGCGGCGGAAATCCCGCGAAAAGATCAAGGAACGACACGAGTTGGCGCCGACAGTACTGGTTACGCCTTCCGTCGGCGGCGGGGCGCTGACGGAAGCGATCACACGGGAGACAGGAATGGCAACGCGGTTGGCTGTCGTCCGGACACGCAATCCCATGGCGGTTCTCGAGCGCATGCCGGGCTGGTGGAAGGGACGCGCGGATATGCGCCTCCATTTCGCGCAGGAAGCCCTCGCCCAGGGCCTCGAGGATCTGGCGAGCGAGCATTTCCGCATCGCCACCGAATACGAACGGAAGATCAAGAGCTACGTCGAACTCGACTGACGCGCGGCCGGTTTTTGCCGGCCCAACCTCCTCGCGGCCGTCACGGGGCGTGCGGCGACGGCCCGTTCATCGGTCTTTCCCGAAGGTCGCGACGAACTCTCCCATCGCGAGCACGTGGCCCCGCATCGCCTGCAGCACCTGCTCCCGATCCGCGCCGGGCGGCAGGTTCAGCGTCGTATCGAGCGCAAAGATCTGGAAGTGATAGCGGTGTGGCACATCGCCCGGCGGCGGCTTCATGCCGTAATAGCCCACGGATCCGTACGAGTTGCGTCCCTGCATCAGGCCCTGGGGCAGCGGCAGCCGCGGCGTGGTCGGCAATCCTTCCCGGAGGTGCCGGACCTCGGCCGGGATGTCATAGACGACCCAATGGACGAAGGGCGGATCCTCCGGAACGTCGGGATCCTCGAGTAGGATCGCGAAAGATTGCGTGCCCTCGGGTCCTTCGCTCCACTGGAGCGGCGGCGAGATTCCTTGGCCGTCGGCCGAGAAGACCGGCGGAATCGGCTGACCGGCCGCAAATGCCGGCGACGACAGGTGCAGGTCGGCACCGCCGCGCGGCTGAATGACGGCCGCGGCGAGCTGCGGCGTTTTCTGGCGCCTTGACGAATCCGGCGTGATGCGTACCGTCGCAGCCCCCGAAGACTGTTCCGTCGTCCCGCTGCCGGCCTTCTGGCGGTCCGTCGTCGCGACCGGTGCTTCGTAACTGACACGGTAAATGATTCCGTTGTCGTCGTCGCCGATCAGGAGCGAGCCGTCCTTCGCGACCGCCAGGCCGGTCGGACGCCCGATCTGCCCATACCGCCCGTACCCTTCGTCGATGAGAAAGCCGGAGACGAACGGCGCGAAAGCGACGGGCCGTCCGTTCTCGAAGCGGATGCGCGCCACCTCGTAGCCGCTGGGCGGCTGCCGGTTCCACGACCCGCGCATGGCGACGAACGCATCGCCGCGATACTCAGGCGGAAACTGCGTGCCGTCATAGAAGACCATCTGCATCGGCGCGGCATGGGCCGTGTACATCAGGACCGGCGGCTCGCTTGCGGCGGCCCATTGATGCGGCGTGATGCCGATCGGCGGCTCGTGCTGCGGATTGAGCCGGCCGTCGGCATAGACATAGGGCCAGCCGTATTTCCTGCCCTCTTCCAGCAGATTGAGCTCTTCCGGCGGCTGTTCGTCGCCGAGCCAATCGATCCCGTGGTCCATGCCGAAGAGCTGGCCGGTCTGCGGATGCCAGTCGAATCCGATCGTGTTGCGCAGGCCCGACGCGAAGATCTGCCGCCGGGTGCCATCCGGCATCGCCCGCAGCAGCGTGGCGCTTTCCGGATTGGTCTCGTCGCAGGCGTTGCACGTGCTGCCCACCGACATATACAGCATCCCGTCAGGTCCGACCGCGAGCGTACGGTTGGCATGCTGTCCGCCGTCGGGCAGATCGTCGATGATCCGTACGAGCGCGCCGAACGAGCCGTCCCGCCGGATCTCCGCCCGATAGACGTCCTTCACCGTGGCCAGGTACGCATACCGCCCGTCGATCGCGATGCCGTGCATGCCGGGTCGCGATGCGATCGTCCGGAATTCATCGGCGCGGCCGTCGCCGTCGGTATCCTTCATCATGACGACGTCGCCGACGCTGCGTCGCGTCACGTAGACGGTGCCGTCGGCGCCGACCGCGATCATGCGCGGATTGATCAATCCTTCGGCGAATTTCGTGATCCGGAAGTTCGGCGGTAGATCGAGCTGCGCGATCCGCTCGTCGGTCGGCGCCAACCTGTCCGGCTCCATCACGTGTCCGATGATCTGCTGCGCCGTCCGGCCCTGGGCTGTGGCGGATGCCGCAACGGCATACAGGGCAACGGCGACGCATGCCGTGACACCAGCCCTGGTCGTCATGGCTCGAGCCCCTCGCAACGGCCTCCTCGGTCGCCTGCCGCATGGGTGGGCAACCTGACGACACAACCACCGCTGGGCGTTGGCGTTCCCTTGCGCCCGTCCGCGTCAGGCCGCGACGCGACGGTCGAGATAGGCGGTGATGCGGTCGGCCGTATCGGCCGGGACGTGCAGGCCCAGCTTCGTACGGCGCCAGAGGATATCCTCGGCCGTCCGCGCCCATTCGCGCGTGATGAGCCAGTCGACCTCGCGCTCACTGAGCCCGCCGCCGAGGTCCGCGCCGAGATCGGCGGAGCTGCGCGCGTCGCCGAGCATTTCGGCAAGCTCCGTCCCGTAGCTGCGCACGAACCGGTCGAGACGGGTCGGATCGAGCCAAGGGTAGCGGGTCACGAAATCGGCGCGAATCTCGGCAAGGCTCCGGCCGCCGAAGTCGCCGCCCGGCAGCGGGGCGCCGGCCGTCCAGCCTGGCTTGGTGATGCCCAGGAACGGCGACAGCTGCTCAAGCGCATGCTCGGCAAGCCGACGATAGGTCGTGATCTTGCCGCCGAAGATCGACAGTATCGGCGCAGCACCAGCCGGTGCGTCGATGTCGAAGACGTAATCGCGGGTCACGGCCGACGGGTTTGCCGCCTTGTCGTCGTAGAGCGGCCGCACGCCCGCATAACTCCACACGACGTCCCCCGGCGAAACCGGCCGGCGGAACTGTCGCGACACCGCCGCGCACAGATAGACGATCTCGTCGAAGTCGATGCGTACGGCGGCCGGATCGCCGTCGTACGGAATGTCCGTCGTGCCGATCAGCGAGAAGTGCTGCTCGTACGGAATCACGAAGATCACGCGGCGATCGTCGTTCTGCAGGATGTAGGCGTGATCACCGTCGTAGAGCCGCGGCACGACGATGTGGCTGCCCTTCACAAGGCGTATGGCCCCCTTCGCCGACGTCTGCGCGACGTCGCGAAGCGCCTCCATGACCCATGGCCCGGCGGCATTGACGAGCGCCCGCGCACGGACCTGCTTGGTCTGCCCGTCCGCGCGCAGCGTGCAGATCCAGCGATCGCCGTCGCGGCGCGCCGCGACGACCGCGGTGCGGACGCGGATATCCGCGCCGCGCCGTTCGGCATCGCGCGCGTTGAGGACGACGAGCCGCGCATCGTCGACCCAGCAGTCGGAGTACGCGAAGCCCGCCTTGATCGACGGATCGATCGGCGCGCCGTAGGGATGACGGCGGAAGTCGATTCCCTCGGTTCCGGGCAGCGTGCGGCGACCCCCGAGGTGGTCATAGAGGAACAATCCCAGCCGCACCATCCAGCGCGGCCGCAGACCGGCGCGGTGCGGCAGCACGAACCGCATGGGCCGGATGATGTGCGGGGCGATCTTCAGCAGCACCTCGCGCTCGGCCAGCGCCTCGTGCACCAGGCGAAACTCGTAATACTCGAGATACCGGAGGCCGCCGTGGATCAGCTTCGACGACGCCGAGGACGTCGCCCCGGCGAGATCGGCGCGCTCGCACAGAAGGACCTTGAGCCCGCGACCGGCGGCATCCCGCGCGATGCCGACACCGTTGATGCCGCCGCCGATAATCAGCAGATCGACGTCGTCGCGCATGTTGGTGATCCTCACGAGCGCACAGGCTGCGACTGCCGCGCCTCGAGCACGGCGGTCGCGAACTCCACGAAGCCGGCCCCCGCCTCGCCCGCCGTCACATAGGCCGGTCCGGTCTTCATGCGTGGCAGGAAAGCCTTGACGTTGGCGACGCCGAACGACCACGGAAACCGCGCGAACATCGGCTCGTCGTTGGCGCTGTCACCGATGAAGGCGACGCGGTCGAGCACCGCCTCCAGATCGACGCCATAGGCCTCGGCGAACAGCCGCTCGGTCATGCGCAGCTTGTCGTAGTCGCCGAACCAGCCGTTGACGTGAATCGAACTCACCTTCGCCTCGGCGCCGGCCTCGCGGAACATCCGGACGATCTGCTCGATCTGCTCGGGCGCGAGCGGTCCGGTGTCCTCGGCGAAATCGATGGCGAGATCGGCGACGCGGTAGGCCTGGTCGGCGGCGACGGTGGCCCCGGGGACCGCCGCAGGAATGGCCGCAGCGAGCTGGTCGAGCCGCGCCCGCGCGCGTGCACGCTCCGCCGCGTCGATGAAGTAGCTGCGCCGCATGCGGCGGCTGTCACGTTCGTAGCGGAACCAGAAGGCGCCGTTCTCGCCGACGACCGCATCCACGGGGAAGAACCGCGCGATCATGTCGCACCAGCCCGCCGGCCGTCCGGTCACGAGGACGGGTTTGAGGCCGTCAGCCTCCAGCGCCTCGAGCGCCTGATAGGCGGCGGCGGTCAACCGCCCATCGGTCGTGATCGTGTCGTCGATGTCGGCGAGGATCCATTGCAGCTGCCGCAACGACGCCGGGGAAATGGCGCTCAACGGCAGCGGTGTCGAGCCGGATACCGGCCCTGAAACCCGCGAAGCTGGCCGCGATACCGGCTCCATGGTGCTCCTTCCAAGTACGCGTTCGCCGGGCCGTGCGACGGCGCCGTCCGCTGATGTGGAAGGTATGTCAACTTATGTTGCAGGTCAAACATCAATGCCCAAATGGGCACCGGCCGCGCCTCTTCCGGCGAAAAGCGGCACTACTTTAATGTGGTGGGTGCCACAATCAGCTGGATCTTGGCGCGATTGATGGCCTGCCCGAGCTCTCCCGGCGGCGGCTGGTCCGTGACGATTCCCGAGAGGCTCCGCAACGGACAGACGACCTCGAGGTGGTGCTTGCCGAATTTGCCCGAGTCGATCAGCAGCAAGGTCCGCTCTGCCCTCTCGACCATCGTGCGCTTGACCCAGCTCGCCCGCGTCTCGACGTCGCTCGGCCCCTCGACGCTCAGCGCGCTCGCCCCGATGAACGCGAGATCGGCGTGGAAACGCGAAAGAAACGCCGTCGTCTCGGGCCCGTAGACGCCGCGCTCGGTGGCATAGAAATCGCCGGGGCACATGATGACGCGCACCGATTCGACCGCCGAAAGGATGGTCGCGACGGTATAGCTGTTCGTGAGCACCGTGACCTGCGGGGCCCGCGCCGCCAGCGCCCGGGCGAAGTGGCTGGTCGTCGATCCCGAATCGACCATGATGACGTCGCCCGCGCTGACCAGCGCCGCAGCGGCGGCACCGATCCGGGCCCGCTCGGTGACCGCGATCCGATCGCGGTCCTCGACGCCGGGCTGCACGCCGACATGCGTGACGGCCGCGCCGCCATAGGTGCGCGCGACCAGCCCCCGCCGCGTGAGCTCGTCGATATCGCGACGGACCGTTTCCGCCGAGACGCCGAATTCCGCCGCGAGAGAGGAAATGCGTACGGTCGCGTGCGCGCCGAGTGCGGCGACGATGCGCCGATGGCGCTCGCTCTTGGAAAGACCACCGTTCGTCCGCGGTGCCATGGTCAGCCTGCGGTCATAACTCGGGCCGCAGTCGGGCACCTGCGGCACTTCACGACGCGAAAAAACATCGACGTGATCCGCCGAATGGTTGAAGCGCGGCCGCATTGTGCCGCAAGCCGGATTCACGTGCCAGTCACTCGCACAAACACCCCCCGGCGCGTGTCATGGATCGTCGGTGCGAAGGACGCGGCGCCCCGTCTAGTCGCGGCGAAAACCCAGCCGTTCGAGCGCGGCGATGCTCCCGGCCGCCGACACGTGGTGAACGAAGATCCCACCGGCGGCCTTCCAGGCCGCGCGGAGACCGATCCGGTCGTCGACGAGCACGGCGCCGGGTTCGGCGTATTTGTGCTTGTCGCGCGACATCGTGGTGATCACGGGTACGTCGGCGCCGAGCATGTTCCGTACCCAGCGGCGCTTCTGGTCCTCGGCCCAGTCGCCCCGCGGCAGCCCGGTCAGGATGGTCGGCGCGAAGGGACGGCAGAACGCCCAAAGTTCGCGCGCGTCCGCCATCATTTCGAGGGTCGCGTAAAAGTCCGGGTGTCGGGCAAGCGCCGCCCACATTTGACGCGGCGACAGCTCGTCCGGCCGCTTGCCGGTCACGGCGACGACGCCGCGATCGAAGTCGGCAAGGACGCCGTCGAGGTCAAGAAACAGCTTACGCGGCGAGGTCATCGGCGGCGCGGCATCATCGAAACGTCGACGCGACCTCAGCGGGCGATAATCTCGTGCCGTCCATACTCGTCGAAATCGACGATCAGCCGGTAGGTCACCGGATACGTGCGGCGGCGGAACGCCTTGACGACCGTTCCGGCGCCGTACTGTGCAAAGACGTAACGGTGGCCGGAACGGTACTTCCATGCCTTCCGCGGCACCTCGCCGAGCACCTCGGCCAGCCGGGCCTCTGCCGCAGCCGCCCGCCGGTTCGCGGCATATGCCTCCTCGCGCGCCATGGCGGCCTCGGCCGCCGCCGACGCGCTGTCGGAAATCAGACTGACGAGTTCCGCCCAGGTATGGCCCGAGTCGCGCACCAGCGCATGGGCCTTGCGTGCGGCGGCCAGCGCCTCGCCGTCATGCTGGCTTCCCAGCATGCCGAGCAGCTTCACCAGCCGGCGCAGATCGAGCCTTTCGCGCATTCACCATTCCGTGTCCGATATTCCCGTTTCGCACCTGATCCCGGCAAAGGCAAGCACGCAAATAGACCGGGAACATGCGCAACGCCGCCGAACGCCCGAACGAAAAAGCCGCCTTGTTGCGAGGCGGCTTCGTCGTGGAAGAAGCCGGATGCTCAGTGACTGATTGCCGGCTCCACCGTCTGCGAGTGCTGCCCGCCCGGCTGCGAAATGCCTTCGAGCGCTTCACCGGTCTTCTTCGCCGACTGACGACGGGCGATGTCGCCGAGCGAAACGATGCCGACGAGCCGCTTCTCGCGATTCACCACCGGCAGGCGCCGGACCTGAAGCTCCGCCATGTTCTCGCAGACGTGGCTCACGTCCTCGTCGTCATAGCAGTACTTGACCTCGGCCGTCATGACATCGCGGACCTTGGTGTCCGGCCCCTTGCCCTGCCCGACGGCGCGGATCGCGATATCGCGATCGGTGATCATCCCGACCATCCGGTCATTGTCGCCCACCGGCAGAATGCCGGCATCGATCCGCGCCATCGTCGTGGCGGCCTGCTGGATCGTCTCGTCGGGACTCGCCACGTTGACGTCGCGACTCATCACATCACGTACTTTCATGGCCATGGGAGGACCTCCGTCGCAATTCATTCGTCGTCTTCCGCAACGGGTGCGGCAACGACGGGTTCCGGAGACGCGCTCTCAGGAGGTCATCCGGCACAGCCACGTTCAGGCACGGCCGTGCGGCGGTGCAGCCAAGCCGACTCGGGCCGGCCACGCCTACCCCACGCCAAGGAAATCCAGCGGAAGCCCTATATGGCGCGAAGAAACGCCGCGATGGACTTGTTCAGGAATTCGGCCTCGGCCGCGCTTGCGCCGGCCGCCTGGTGGCCTTGTATCGAAGGGATTTCCAGAAACTCGGCGCGCGGAATGAGCGACGCCGCGGTCCGCGCGGCCTCGATTGGATTGTACAAGTCGAACGGCGCGCCGATGATCATCGTGCGCGCCCGGACGCTCGCAAGCGCCTTGGCCAAGTCACCGCCGAAGCGCGGCTCCGCCGCGACGTCATGCGCATCATAGGCATAACTCTGATAAATCCAGTCGAGCGGATCGATCTGCATCTCGATCGTGTCCGCCACAAGCCGGTCGAAATACCTGCGCACGCTCGCCGCATCCGGACATTCGTCGGCAAGCGCCATCGGCGTCCGGTTCGCGAGGATACGCAGGACTCCGGTCCAGGCGCGCAGACCGCGCGTCGGCGTCGTGCGGAACCGCGACCCGTCCCAGGCCGGATCCGCCATCAGGGCGGCGCGGCAGGTTTCATTCACGGCGACGGACCAGGGCGTCGTCCGTGCCATCGGCGTCATCGCCACGATCGCATCCATCATGGCGGGATGACTCACCGCCCACTGCAGGGCCTGCATGCCGCCCATGGACGCACCAACGACGGCGACGAGACGCTCGATGCCAAGCTTGCCCACAAGCACGGCGTGCTGTGCTGCGACCATGTCGCGAATGGAGAATCTCGGGAATACGCTGTGCGGCTGGCGGACGCTCGTGCTGGGTGACGTCGTCAGGCCGTTGCCGATCGCATCGATCGCGACGATGAAAAACCGGTCGGTGTCGAGCGCACGCCCCGGACCGATCAGAAAATCAAGGCGGTGATGAGTCTGGCCGATCGCCGGACAGACGAGAATGACGTTGTCCCGTGCGGCCGACAGCCTGCCGTGCGTGACGTAGCAGACGTGAAAATCCTCGATCGCCGCCCCACTTTCGAGCGCAAAGCGCCCCAACCCGACGAAGTTATGCGGCGCATCGATCTGCCAGGGCAGCAGCGGCGGATGCCGGAACGGTGGTGTCATGCGAACGTAACGACGTACCTTACCCCCTCGCCGCGCGCCATGGCGTCAAACCCGTCGTTGATCCTGTCGAGCGACAGGCGCGCGGTGATCAGCTCGTCGAGCTTGAGACGGCCGTTCAGGTATGCCTTGGCAAGCAACGGGAAGTCGCGCCGCGGGCGCGCCCCGCCATAGCTTGAGCGCGTGAAGCGCTTCTCGCCCATCAGCGAGCCCCAGCGGAACGAGACCATACGGTCGACCGCTACCTTGCCGAGAAACACGACCTGACCGCCAGGACGAACCGCCTCCGCCGCGAGCTGGAATGCCGACTCGCTGCCGGCGGCCTCGAACACGTAATCGGCGCCACGCCCCGCAGTCAACGCCCGAATGCGGTCGAGCACGTCGGGCGCGCGGCCGTCGATCAACTCAACCGCCCCGAAGACCTTGGCGCGTTCCAGTTTGCGCGGATCGGTATCGACCGCGAAAATACTCTCGCAACCCACCAGCCGCGCACCCTGGATCACGTTCAGGCCGACCGCCCCGCAGCCGATGACGACGACATGGGCACCATAGGCGACCGGCGCAATGCGCGTCGCGGCGCCGACGCCGGTCATCACGCCGCAGCCGATCAGGCAGGCCCGGTCGAACGGGATTTCCTTGGGTACCGGAATGGCACCCGATTCCGGCACGACGCAGTATTCCGCGTGCGAGGACACGACCGAGAAATGATGAACCGGCTTGCCGTCGAGCCGGTAACGTATCCCGCCGTCCATCAACTGGCCGCGCGGCTGCGTCGACGTGAAGACCTCGCACAGAATCGGCTGATCGCGTTCGCAGTAGAAGCAATGGCCGCAATGGGGGTTCCACGAGCACACGACATGGTCGCCGACGCGCACGCTTGTGACGTCGCGTCCGACGGCCTCGACCACGCCCGCCCCCTCGTGCCCCAGCACGATCGGCAGCGGGTATGACAGCGAGCCCTGGATCACCTCGAGATCGGTGTGGCACAGACCGCTCGCCCCCAGCCGAACCAACACGTCGGTGGGCTGCAACGCGTCGATCGTCAGTTCGCGAATCACAAGCGGCGTGTTGACCGCCTCCAGCACGGCAGCACGGAACTTCATGCGTCAGTCCATCAATCGATTAGGAAGCCAGAGAACGAGTTCGGGGAAGAAGGTGATGAGGCCAAGCACGACGAACATGCTGGCGAGCAGCGGCAGCGCCTCTCTGGTGAACCGCTGAATCGGCACCCGCAGGATCGAACAGCTGACGAACATGAGCGTGCCTACGGGCGGCGTCACGCCTCCGATCGTGAGGTTCACGACAAGAACTAAACCGAAATGGATCGGATCGATGCCCAGTTTCGTGATGACCGGGATGAAGATCGGCGTGAGCAGGATGAGGGCAGCGGTTCCCTCGATCAGCATGCCGATCCCGATAAGCAGGATGTTTATCAGAAGGAGCAATAGCCGCGGATCGTCGGTGAGGCTGATCAGGAACTGTGCGGCCCGTGCCGGGATACGCTCCCACGTCATGTAGAAGCCGAAGGCCGAGGCGGCGCAGATGATCAGCATCACGGCGCTGGTGGCGATCACCGTCTCCAGAATGATGCGCGGGAAGTGCTCGAGCTTCAGCTCGCGATGGACGAAGAAGCCGACCAGAGCCGCATAGATGACCGTCATGGCGCCCGCCTCGGTCGGCGTGAACACGCCATAGCGGATGCCGATCAAGATGAAGGCGGCGATCGACAGGGCACCGAGCGCCTCGACGAAGGCGGTCCAGAGCTGACGGCCGCTCACCATCCGGTCGCGCAGCGGCATGTAGCCGCAGCGTTTGGCAACGAAGTAGATCGCGGCCATGAGGCCCGCACACAGCATCAGGCCCGGTACGATGCCGCCGATGAACAACCGGCCGACCGATGCATCGGCGAGGAAGCCGTACACGATGAGGCCGATCCCCGGGGGGATGATCGGCGTGATGACGGCCGAGCAGGCGGTCACCGCCGCGGCGAAGCCCGGCGCATAGCCGCGCTTGACCATCTCCTTGCCCAGCATCTGGGACTGCATGGCGGCATCGGCGTTCGCCGATGCCGACAGTCCGCCCATCAGCGTCGCGAGCAGGACGTTGACCTGCGCGAGACCGCCAATCATGTGGCCGACGAGCGCGTCGGCGAAGTTGAGCAGCCGGCGCGTGATGCCGGCATAGTTCATGATCGTGCCGGCGAAGATGAAGAACGGCACCGCGAGCAGCGGGAACGATTCCGTGGCGCTTACCAACCTTTGAATGAAGATTTCGATCGGTACGCCGTCGGCGAAGATGAAGAACGTGAGCGCAGCGGCGGCGATCGCCAGCGCGACCGGCACGCCCAACACGAACAGCCCGAACATCACGGCGACGGGAAGGAACTCCACGGCTCACCCCGCGCCGTTGTCGATCTGGCGCCAGCGCGCCCACGCCGCCTGGACGTATCGCACCATGAAGCTTGCGAAGCCGACCACCACGGCGGCATAAACCACGGACATGGGAATGCGCAGCACCGAGGACGGATTGGTCCAGGCCTCGGCCGTGAATTCGACGGCGAGGAAAAGGCTGTAGGCCAGAAAGACGAGGACCACCGCGTCGGCGAGCGCATTGACGGCACGACGTGGCACCGGCGGCAGTGCCGCAACGAACATGTCGATGCTGATGTGCATCGAGCGCTTGAGCGCGGCGCTCGCCCCCACGAAGACGACCCACGCGAAGGATATCGCCGCAAGCTCACCCGCCCACGCGGCCGGCTGGGCCGTGATGTACCGGGTCAAGACACCCCAGCACACGGAAAGAACGACCACGACCAGCGCGGTGCCGGCGATGATTTCCTCGATGTTGCGAATCAGGGTGACGATGGCGCCCCGCATCTGGTTCGCGAATCCCGAATGCAACGGATAAAGATGAAATCAGGAATGCGGGGCGGCAGCACGCCGCCCCGTGTCCCGATACAGCCTCAGTTGGCCGCGAGGATCTGCGTCACAGTCTGATGCAGACCGGGCGTCCATTTCGGAAACGCGTTGTAGACGGACGCCGTCGCCTTCTGGAAGGCGGCGAGATCCACGTCCTCGACGATCGTGACACCGGCTTCCCTGAACTTCTTCATGTAGTCCTGGTTCATATCGAGGGTGAGCCGGGTCATCTCTTCCTTGGCCTTCGCCCCTTCCTCCAGCAGCACCGTCTGCACGTCCTTCGGCAGCCGGTTGAAGAACCCGTTATTCATGGGCCAGGTGACGATGGCGGTGAAGTGGCCGGTCAGCGAGATCACCTTGCGCGTCTCCTGGAGCTTCGCCCCCCACAGCGATCCGAGCGGTGCCTCGGCCGCGGCGACGACGTTCTGCTGCAGCGCGTTGTAGATTTCGGACCACTGCACGGTCACCGGTCGCGCGCCCATCGCCTTGAACGTCTCGATCCACATCGTGTTCGGCGGCACGCGGACGGTCATGCCCTGGATGTCCTCGGGGCGGCGGACCGGCTTGTCGGCGATGACGTGCCGCTGGCCGAAGAAGCCGCCGATCATGATGAGGCGGAATCCGGCCTGCTGCAGCTTCTGATCGATCGACTTGTACCAGTCGGAAGCCAGCAGCTTGTCGAACTCCCTGGGGTCCTTGACGATATAAGGACCGTTGAGCACGCCGATGTCGGGCACGAAGTCCGACAGGTAGCCGGGATCCGTGATGTTCATCACGTTCGCGCCCTGCCGGATCATCTCGTTGACTTCCTTGCCGGAGCCGAGCTGCTCGTTCGGGAAGACCTGGATCTGCACCCGGTTGTTGGTGCGCTCCGCCACCCTCTTGGCAAAGTTCTCGGCCGCGATATGCGCCGGCTCCGTTGAGGATAGAGAGTGTGCGAACCTGATCTTGATTTCCTGAGCGCAGGCGAGCCCCGTAGACAGCAGGATCAAGCCGGTCGCAGCGCCAAGGATTCTGATCACGATATTTCCTCCCTTCTGTTGTCGCGTGGCCTTTGCCCGTTTTTCCCGGTCGCCGCGAGCCTCAGGCGACGGGACCGAGCTTTCCGGGCTGCTTTGCGCCTGCGTAGAGGATCCTCAACTGCCGATCGATGATGCGCTTGTGCCGCTCGACCGCTGCCGGATGAAGATCTTCCTCGGGCGACTGCTCATGCTCGAAATGACCATACGTGTCAACGCCGCGGACGAGCAAGGCGCTGTCGGTCTCGCCCATCTTCTGGCGGACATAGGTCGGCATGTAGCGGATGGCGAAGCCGACCCGCGGCAGCGTCGCGCGATTCGGCTCGGAGCCATGCACGATGAGCACGTGGTGAAGCGACATCTGGCCCGGCTGCAGGACGACGTCGACGGCCTCGCGCTCGTCGACCTTGACCGCGATTTCCTGTCCCCGCGACAGAAGGTTCTTCTGCTCGAACGTATCGGTGTGTTCCAGCTGCTTGAGGTGGGTGCCGGGCACGACCCGCATGCACCCCGATTCCGGCGTACTCGGGGTCAGCGCAACCCAAGCGGTCACGATGTCGGTGGACGACAACCCCCAATACGTCCCATCCTGATGCCATGAGACGTAGGTGCCGTCGTTCGGCTCCTTGATGAAGAACTGTGAACTCCAACAGAAGATGTTCGGGCCGATGACGTCCTCGACCGCGTCGAGGATCTTGGGATGACGCACCAACCGATCGATCAGCGTGAACAGAAGATGCGGTTTCTGGTTCAGCCGTCCTTCGATGCGGATGCCGTGCCGCGCCTCGACTTCACGCAGGCCGCGATAAATCTCCGCGGCCTCGGATTCCGAGAAGATCTGAACGGGGAAATGGTAGCCGCGGGTATGATACGCTTCGACCTCGGCTGCCGTCAGTGTTTTAGGCACGCGCGTCCCTCCTGCATTCTTATTTGAAAGTCACTTTCATATCTGAAAGCATCGATTGACCCGAGTCAATAGTCGCATGCCACAAACCAACAACTACTCGGCCCCCGCACTCGAGAAGGGCCTCGACATCATTGAACTGCTCGCCGGTGACGACGGCGGCCTCACGCAGAACGAAATCGCACAGCGTCTCGGCCGCACCGTCGGCGAGATCTTCCGCATGCTGGAGGTGCTGGAGGCACGCGAATATCTTCGCCGGTCGCCGCGCGACGGGCGCTATCGCCTCACCCTCAAACTGTTCGAGCTCAGCCACCGTCATCCGCCGATCCGCCGGCTGCTCGATGTCGCGCTGCCGGAAATGCGGCGGCTTGCCGAAACAACCGGACAATCGGTCCATCTCAGCGTGCACCATGATCGACGCCTGCTGGTCATCGCGCAGGTCGACGGCTTCCGCTCGATGGGATTCTCGGTTCGGCTCGGCGCCCATTTCCCTTTCCGTCCGGATCGCGTCTCGGCACGGGTCCTGACGGCGTTCCAGGACGCCGAACGGCAGCGTCAGCTCCTCGCCGAACTATGCGATGGCATGAGCGCGACCACCCGCCGGACCCTGGTACAGCGGCTCGAGAAGATCCGTCGTGACGGCTTCGTCATGGAACCGAGCGACACGGTTACGGGCGTCACGGACATCTGTCACCCGATCTTCGATGCCTCGGGCCTGGCGGTCGCGGCGATGACGCTTCCCTACGTCCGCATCCGCGACAACGCCACGACGCTCGACCAGAGTCGGCAGCTCGCCGCGGCGACCGCGGCAACCATCTCGGCCCGACTCGGTCACCGCCCCTGAACGCTTTCCCGGCCGGCCCTAAGGACCGGCCGTTGGCGCCCGGAACCTAGGCGACTTCCACCTTTTTTGTGGAAGGTCGGTCACTTTTTCCTCGGCCTCCTGTTGCAGTTTGATTAGATTGGACCGAAGTAGAGTCGGCCATGAACGGTACCGAACTGCTCGTCAACTTCCTGGGAAGCGTCGCGCTGCTGCTGTGGGGCGTGCGGATGGTGCGCACGGGCATGACGCGCGCCTTCGGGGCACAACTGCGCCGGGCGTTGTCCACCTTCACGCGCACGCGTCTGAGCGCGTTCGGCACCGGGCTGCTCGTGACCGGCGTGCTGCAGAGCAGCACGGCCACCGCGCTGATCCTCGCGTCGTTCGCCGGCCGCGGCTTGATCACCATCGGCATGGCGCTCGCCGTCATGCTCGGCGCCGACGTCGGGTCGACCCTGGTGGCCCAGGTCTTTTCATTCAACGTCCAGGCGCTGGCCCCGCTCCTGATCGCGGCCGGCGTGATCACCTTCATGGCGAGCAAGGGCGATCGACCGCGCAATCTCGGCCGGATCGCCATCGGCCTCGGCCTGATGGTGCTCGCCCTCAAGCTGCTCGGGGAAGCGGCCGCACCGCTGCGCGAGTCGCCCACGTTCGCGACGCTGCTGGGCGCCATGCGGGGCGAACCGATCATCGCCATGCTCGTCGCCGCCCTTCTGACATGGCTTGCCCATTCAAGCCTGTCGATCGTACTGCTGGTCATGTCCCTCGCCGGCTCCGGCGCCATACCGATGTCGCTCGCGCTCGCCTTCGTACTGGGCGCCAATGTCGGCGGCGCCATTGCACCGCTCGCCGCCCAGACCGGCGCCGCCGCGCCGGCGCGGCGCGTTCCGCTCGGGAACCTGCTGATGCGGAGTGCGGGTGCGCTGGCGGTACTGCCGTTCCTGCCCATCGCCCTCGATCTTCTCACCGCCCTCGAGCCGGCCAGCGCGCGCGTGGTGATCAATTTCCACACCGCCTTCAACCTGGCGGTCGCGATCGTCTTCCTGCCGCTCGTCGAGCCGATGGCCCGGCTTTGCGCCCTGCTGCTGCCCGAGGCGCCGCAGACCGAGATCCCCGGCACGCCACGATATCTGGATGCCGACTGCCTCGACACGCCGTCCGAAGCGCTCGCCTGTGCCACGCGCGAGACCCTGAACCTGGGCGATCACATCGCGTACATGCTGAAGGCAAGCATGGAGGTGTTCGAGCGCGACGATGCCAAGCTGATGAAGCAGATCGAGGAGGCCGACGATGCGGTCGACCGGTTGCACGAGGCGATCAAGCTCTACCTGATCAAGGTCTCGCGGTCGGAGATGTCGATCGAGGAGAGCCGGCGCTGCGTCGAGATCCTGACCTTCACGACGAATCTCGAGCACATCGGCGACATCATCGACAAGAACCTGATGGAACTCGCGGCCAAGAAGATCAGGAACCGGTACGCCTTCTCGCCGGAGGGCCTTGCCGAGCTCAAGCGCTTCCACGCTCGCGTCAGCGACAATCTCCAGCTCGCCTTCAACGTCTTCACGTCGCGCGACAAGACGCTCGCGCGGCGTCTGCTGGCGGAAAAGTCGCTGATCCGCGAACAGGAACTCGCCGCCGCCGAGAGTCACTTCGCGCGCCTGCGCCAGGGCCGGCCGGAGTCGATCGAGACCAGCGCCATTCACCTCGACATCATCCGCGACCTCAAGCGCATCAACGGCCACCTGACCTCCGCCGCCTACCCCATCCTCGAGGCGGCCGGCGAGCTTCGGCAGACGCGCCTCCTCGACGAGGAGAACGTCCCGACCGCTACGATCCAGTCGGATCGGCATCCGCGGGCGACCTGATCGGAAAAGGCCGCCGCTTCGACCTTGTGGCAGTCTCCAAAACCGTTGACGCGCTTGCAACAAGGCTGACATAAGAGCGCAACAAGATGGCATTGAGGGAGTCGCCGGTCGCGCTGCGACTTTGGCCCCGTCGAACGAAGAGAGTCCGACTGCCTTGTCCAAGCGGGGTCTCGAGAAGCGTTTTCTGGCAGCGTGTGCGGTCGCGCGTGAGGCGGGCGATCTGGCCCGGCGGCACTTCGAGACGCGCGACCTGCGCAACGGCTACAAGCTGAAAGGGCCACAGGACTATTGGACCGCGGCCGATGGCGAGATCGAACGGCTCGTGATTGGGCGCCTCGGCGAAGCGTTCCCGAACGATACCTTCTTCGGCGAAGAAGGCGGCGGCAGCTTCAGCCCCGAGACCTGGGTGATCGATCCGATCGACGGCACCGTCAACTTCGCGCGCGGCATCGCGCATTTCTGCATCTCGATCGCCTTCGTGCGCGAGGGTCAGCCTGCAATCGGCGTCATCTACGACCCGATGAAGGGCGAGATGTTTGCCGCGCGCCGCGGCACCGGCGCGTTTTGCAACGGGCAGCCGATGCGCGTCAGCACGATCAGCGACCTGCGTCAGGCCACCATCGAAATCGGCTGGTCGACCCGCCGGCCGATGAAGGACTACGTACGACTGGTGGACCAGGTGACCGCCGCCGGGGCCGGTCATCACCGGGCCGGATCGGGCGCCCTGGGGCTGGCCTATGTCGCCGACGGACGCACTGACGGCTATTGCGAACTCCACATCAATTCATGGGATGCGCTCGCCGGCATCCTGCTCGTCGAGGAGGCCGGCGGCTGGGTCAGCGATTTCCTGGCCAATGACGGACTGGTGCGGGGCAATCCGCTGCTGGCCACGACGCCCGGGCTCAAGGATGCCCTGCTCGCCGCGGCGCCCGGGCTCGGACTACAATAGGAAGGCGGCGCCCCGGTCACTGGCACGGCCCGGTAAGAGGCCGACGTTCGAAACACTATAGGGAGGTACGCATGGAATCCAGGATCCGCACAGTTCTGTTCGCAGGTCTCGTCGCCGCGCTCGGCATGCAGGCCATGCCAGCGTCGGCGCAGGGCTCGCTCACGCTCTACTGCACGGTGCAGGAAGAGTGGTGCCGCCTGATGGTCACCGCCTTCGAGAAGGAGACCGGCATCAAGGTCGCCATGACACGCAAGAGCTCGGGCGAGTTCTATGCCCAGATCAAGGCCGAAGCGGCCAATCCGCGCGGCGACATCTGGTGGGGCGGCACCGGTGATCCGCATCTCCAGGCGGCCGAGGAAGGACTGACACTCGAGTACAAGTCGCCGAGGCTCGCCGAGCTCCAGGACTGGGCGGTGCGTCAGGCCGAGCAGTCGGGCTACCGCACGGTCGGCGTCTATGCCGGCGCGCTCGGCTACAGCTTCAATACCGAGCTGATGAAGCGCAAGGGCGGCCTCGAACCGAGATGCTGGGCCGACCTGCTCGATCCCCGGTTCAAGGACGAAATCCAGATTGCGGACCCGAATTCCTCAGGCACGTCGTACACGATGCTTGCGACCATCGTGCAATTGATGGGCGAGGATCAGGGCTTCGACTACCTCAAGAAGCTTCACCGCAACATCAACCAGTACACCAAGTCCGGCGCCGCACCGGCGAAGGCCGTGAGCTTGGGCGAGACCCTGATCGGCATCACCTTCCAGCACGATGCGGTGGTCATGGCGGTTCAGGGCGGTCCGGTGAAGATCGTGTCGCCATGCGAAGGGACCGGCTACGAGATCGGCTCGATGAGCATCATCAAGGGAGCCAAGAATCTCGAAAACGCGAAGAAATGGTACGACTGGGCACTGTCGGCGGAGGCACAGAGCATCGGCCCGAGAGGCAAGGTGTCCTTCCAGGTTCCGTCGAACAAAAATGCATATGTGCCCGAGCAGGCGCCGAAGCTGTCCGAGGTGAAGCTGATCAACTACGACTTCGCCAAGTACGGTTCGACCGACGAACGCCGGCGCCTTCTGGCGAAGTGGGACGCAGAGGTGAAGTCGCTGCCGAAGTGAACCGGTCGGCGCAAACATAATGCCCGATATGCACGGTTGCGCGCGCCGGACACCTCCCTTCTCCGCAGAGTGGAAGAGAGGCCGGCGCGTCCTGCCGAAACTGGGGCGGAACGGGCACAGGGATCGGACGCCCAACACCTTGCGGGGCTCGCCATGAACAGAACCGCCGTCGGATGGCTCGTGCTCGGCTGGATCGGGTTCGCCTTGCTGCCGTGGTACGCGGTCCCGGGCGGCTTCTTTTCGTTCGACTGGCTCTGGCAGTATCCCGATGCGGACACGGCATCGGGACTGATCCAGGCGCTCGTCCACGGACGGTGGTGGCTGGCGCCTCTGATCGTGCCGCTCGCCCTGCCCATCCTGGGTCTGCGCCGCCCCCCTGAAGACCCACACACGCCACGGCTGCTGGTATGGGCAGGCGTGCTTGGGCTGATCTGGGTCACGGCCCAGGGATTCGCGATCGACCATCAGGGCTGGTCGACCGCCTGGCTTGCGGCACTGACGGGCACGGCAGGGCCGTCACAGGCCGGCATGGGCGCCGGCGCCAGCGTGACGGCTCTGGCCTTCCTTTTCATCCTGTCGGCGGGGCTCGCCGCCCACGGCTGGTGCCGCGGCGACATGTTCACCGTCGGCACCATCGCGCTGATCGTCGCACTGATCGGCATCTTCGTCTTCTTTCCGATCGTCAAGGTGCTGCTGAGCGCTCTACAGGACAACGACGGCCGGTTCGCGCCCGCCCTGTTCGCCGAGAAGTTCTTCGATCATTCCATCTGGGGGCTCGACTGCCTGACCAGCGACCTGCGTTGCGGCGTCGCCTGGAACACGCTGTTCCTGGCGATCCTGGTCGGTGTCGGCACGACCGCGCTGGGTCTCGCCTTCGCGCTGATCGCGTTGCGCACCGGCTTCCGGTTCAAGTGGCTGCTGCGGGTCCTGACCGTGCTGCCGATCATCACGCCGCCCTTCGTGATCGGCCTCGCCATCATTCTGCTTTTCGGCCGCTCCGGCGCCGTATCGACCCTGCTGTTCGAGTGGTTCGACATTCCGCGCTCGCGTTGGATCTACGGCCTGCCGGGCGTGCTGCTGGCGCAGCTTCTCGCCTTCACGCCGATCGCCTTTCTGGTGCTGATCGGCGTCGTCCAGGGCATCAGCCCGTCGCTGGAGGAAGCGGCGCAGACCCTGCGTGCCAAACGGTGGACGACGTTCACCACGGTCACATGGCCGCTGATACGGCCCGGCATCGCCAATGCGTTCCTGCTGGGCTTCGTCGAGAGCATGGCCGATTTCGGCAACCCGCTGGTTCTCGGCGGCAATTTCGAGGTTCTGTCCACGAAGATCTTCTTCGCGGTCGTCGGCGCCTCGCACGATCAAGGGCGGGCCGCCGTGCTGGCGATCATCCTGCTCGCCTTCACCCTGGGCGCGTTCTACGTGCAACATCGCTGGCTCGGCCGGCGCGTCTACACGACCGTCACGGGCAAGGGCGACTCAGGTCTGCCGGCACCGCTGCCGCGGCGCATGAGCTGGCTGTGCTATGGCGTCGCCCTGCCCTGGGCCTTCCTGACGTTCGTGATCTACGTGACGATCCTGATCGGCGGCTTCGTGCGCACCATGGGGCGCGACTACACGCCGACACTCGAGCACTTCCTGACCGGCTTCGCGATCGACGTCACACCCAACGGCCTCCACTTCATCGGTTCGGCATGGGATTCGTTCTGGACGACGATCCAGGTCTCGGCGATTTCGGCGCCGCTCACGGCGGCGATCGGACTGTTGTCCGCCTACCTCCTGGCGCGCCAGCGCTTCACCGGTCAGCGCGCCTTCGAATTCGGGACGATGCTGAGTTTCGCGATTCCGGGCACGGTCGTCGGCGTCAGCTACATTCTTGCCTTCAACGTACCGCCGATCGAAATCACGGGCACCGGCCTCATCCTCATCATCTGCTTCGTGTTCCGCAACATGCCGGTCGGCGTGCGTGCCGGCATCGCGACGCTGAGCCAGATCGACCGCAGCCTCGACGAAGCCTCCCTCACGCTGGGCGCAAGAACCTTCACGACGGTGCGGCGCGTCGTGCTGCCGCTGTTGCGGCCGGCCATCGTCGCGGCGATGGTCTACAGCTTCGTGCGCGCGATGACCGCCGTCAGCGCCGTGATCTTCCTGGTGTCCGCCCAATACAACCTGGCTACGGCCTACATCGTCGGCCGCGTCGAGGCAGGCGAATTCGGCCTTGCCATCGCCTATTCGTCGGTCCTGATCCTCGTGATGATCGTGGCCATCCTGTTGATCCAGCTCGTCGTCGGCGAGCGACGTCTCGGCCGCCGCACCGCGACCGGAGACCTTGCCTTTCAAGGAGGTAGCTGAATGTCACGTGTCATCGCTGTCTTTGCGCTCGCCCTCGGCTTCCTGGCCGCCTTGCCGCAAGGATCGGCCCGTGCCCAAGGGTCCGTCGTCGTCTACTGCAGCGTACTGATCGACTGGTGCAACCTGATGGCGGCCGAATTCGAACGCACGACCGGCATCAAGGTCATCATCACCCAGAAAGGGTCCGGCGAAACGTTCGCGCAGATCCGCGCCGAAGCGGCGAACCCGCGGGGCGACATCTGGTGGGGCGGCACCGGCGACCCGCACCTCCAGGCGGCCGAGCTCGGCCTCACCGAGGAGTATCGTTCGCCCAGCCTTCCGAAACTCCACGCATGGGCCCGCAAGCAGGCGGAGCAATCGGGCTACCGGACGGTGGGCATCTACGCCGGCGCGCTCGGCTTCGCCTACAACACCGAGCAGCTCGCGCAGCGCAAGCTCGATCCGCCCAAATGCTGGGCCGATCTGATCAAGCCTGCGTATCGCGACGAAATCCAGATGTCGAATCCGGCGTCGTCCGGTACGGCGTATACCGTCATCGCCACTCTCGTGCAGGTGTTCGGTGAAGACCAGGCCTTCAGCTACTTGAAACAGCTGCATCAGAACATCAACCAGTATACGCGGTCGGGCCCCGCTCCCGCCCGTAACGCGGCGCGGGGCGAGACGGCGATCGGCATCATGTTCCTCCACGACGCCGTCGCCGAAGCGATCGAAGGCTTCCCCGTCAAGGTCGTGGCACCGTGCGAGGGGACCGGCTACGAGATCGGCTCCATGAGCATCATCAAGGGCGGCCCGAACCCGGAAAATGCGCGCAAATGGTATGACTTCGCGCTGTCGGCACCGGCGCAGAGCCTCGCCGCCAAGGCAAAATCCTACCAGGTGCCGTCGAACATGGAGGCGACTCCCCCGCCCCAGGCGCCGAAGCTCGATGACATCAAGCTGATCGACTATGACTTCGCGAAGTACGGCAGCTCGGCCGAGCGCAAGCGTCTGATCGAGCGCTGGGAGAAAGAGATCGGAGGGCTTCCGAAATGAACAGCACGCCACGTCGCGCAATGCGCGGCTGCCAGGATGAGGCGCGGCGGGCATGACGAAATCCGGTCCTGCTTCCGTCGAATTCCGCAACGTAACCAAGCGCTACGGTCGCGTCGTCGCCGTCAACTCCGTCTCGTTCACGATCGAGCCGGGGACGCTGGTGACGCTGCTGGGGCCTTCGGGCTGCGGCAAGACGACGACGCTGCGCCTGATCGCCGGCCTGGAAATGGCCTCGGAAGGCCAGATCCTGATCGGCGGCCGCGATGTCACGCGCCTGTCGGCCGCCGAGCGCGACGTGAGCATGGTGTTCCAGTCCTATGCCCTGTTCCCGCATATGACCGTGCTCGAGAACGTCGCCTACGGCCCCACCGTCAGTGGCATGGGCAAGGCAAAGGCGCGCGAGCTTGCGGCCGAGAAACTGGCGCTCGTCGGCCTCAAGGGGTTCGAGTCGCGCCTGCCCTCGGAACTGTCGGGCGGCCAGCAGCAGCGCGTCGCCGTGGCCCGCGCCCTGGTGCTGGAACCGCAGGTCCTGCTGTTCGACGAGCCACTTTCGAACCTCGATGCCAAACTGCGCCGCCGCGTACGCGAGGACATCCGGGACCTTCAGCGCAAGTTGAATCTCACTGTCGTCTACGTCACGCACGACCAGCAGGAGGCGCTCGCCGTCTCGGACCGGGTCATCGTGATGTCGAACGCGGTGATCGCGCAGTCGGGCACGCCGCGCGAGCTCTACGAGGCGCCGGCGAACCTGTTCGTCGCCGACTTCATCGGCGACGCCAATCTCGTCGACGGCGAACTCACGGCCAAAGACGGCGAGCTGGGCACGGTCCGGCTCGGCGGGTTGACGGCGCAGCTGCCGCATCGCAACGCGCCGCTCGGTCCCATCAAGGTCGCGATCCGGCCGGAGTCACTGGTCCTGATGCGCGAGGCGCCGAACCGGCCATCGATCCGCGGGTCCGTCAGCAAGGCCGCCTATCTCGGCACGCATATGGAGTATACGGTCACGACCGAACTCGGCGAGCTGTTCGTCATCGATCGCGCCGTCGACCGGCCGCTGACGCCCGGCACCGACATTCATGTCGCGCTCGGCGACCAACGTATAACGGTGGTGCCGGACAGCACGTGACGATCTCGCGACCTTCCCCCTTGGGCGTAGGTGGCCCGGGAGACGGACGATCAGAGATGCCATTGGCATGCACGAAATACGTGCGTGCTGCCTGATCGTTCAATGGCGGAGATCGGAACGCCGTCTGCCAACGCTCAGGCTGCCTTTGCTCTCGGCCGCAGGTAGTCGTGGCCCATGCGGGCGTAGGTGAGCGGATGGGCCTTGGCAGGGTCCTGCTCGGCCTCGACGACGAGCCAGCCGCGATAACCCGCTTCCGACAATACGCGCAGGACGCCGGGATAATCGACGCTGCCGTCGCCGGGCACGGTGAACACGCCGGCGAGCACCGCATCGAGGAAGCTCCAGTCGTCGCGCTTTGCCCGCGCCAGCACGTCGGGACGCACGTCCTTGCAGTGCACATGGACGATGCGCCCGGCATGGCGCCGCGCGAGCGCGACGGGATCGCCACTGGCATAGGTCAGGTGCCCCGTGTCGAGCAGCAACCCGACCTCGGGCCCGGTCAGCGCCATGAGCCGGTCGATCTCGGCCTCGGTCTCGATCACGGTTCCCATGTGATGATGATAGGCGAGCCGCACGCCGCGCCGAGCAAGATGACGCGCGACCTCGGTCATGCGTTCGGCCAGAATGCTCCACTGATCGTCGGTGAGCCGCGGGCGGCGCGAGAGCGGTACCCGCCGGTCGCCGTGAATGCAGCCCGTGACCTCGGCGAAGACCATCGTCGTGCATCCCATCGCCGCGAGCAGCGCGAGATGCGATTCCACCGCCGCGATCTCATCGGCGACGCTGCGCTCGAGAAGACGCGCGCTGTACCAGCCGGAGACGAGCGCCAGGCCGTGACGCTCGAGGATCGGTCGCAGCGTGCGCGCGTCGCGCGGAAACTTGTGGCCCAGCTCGACGCCGTCATAGCCGGCTTCGCGGGCTTCGGCGAGACAAACCTCGAGCGGTGTGTCGCCGCCGAGCTCCGGCATGTCGTCGTTGGTCCAGGTCAACGGATTGATGCCGATCCGTACGTTCATGGGCATGCTCGTCCCCATCCGGCTCACGCGCCGAGTCTCTGGCGCCGCCGCGCCTTCTCGTAGCGCCGCCGCGCTTCGCGCGCCGCGGCGGTGCGCGGCACCTCGGTCACGGCGACGTCCCACCACGCGCCGCCGTCGGCCGTCCCCTTTCCAGGATCGGTATCGATGACGATCACGCAGGTCCTGTCGGCCCGCTTGGCACGGGCCAGGGCCGCCTCCAGCCCGGCGATGCCGTCCACCTTCTCTGCGATCGCGCCGAGGCTCCGCGCATGGGCGGCAAAGTCGATCACCGGCGCGGTCTTGCCGAGCAGATTGTTGAACGGCGCCCCGCCGCAGGCCTGTTGCAGGCGATGGATGCAGCCGAATCCGCGATTGTCGAGCACGACGATGATGAGCTTGCGGCCCATCGCGACGGACGTGACGATCTCCGAATTCATCATCAGGTAGCCGCCGTCGCCGACGAGCACATACACCTCGCGCTCCGGCGCCGCCATTTTCGCGCCGAGACCGCCGGCGATCTCGTATCCCATGCACGAATAGCCGTACTCGAGGTGATAAGACATGCCATCGGTCGCCCGCCACAGCTTGTGCAGCTCCCCCGGCAGGCCGCCAGAGGCACAGACCATGATGCTGCGCGCGCCCACGGCACGATTGACCGCGCCCAGCACCTGTGCATCGGTCGGCAGCCCGTCGGTCGCCTTGGTCGCGCGGTCGACCGTCCGGTTCCAGGCCCGCTTCAGCCGGGCCGCCCGTGCGGTCCATGCGTCGGGCGCACGCCACCGCCCCAGCTTCGCGTCGAGCTCGTCGAGGCCGCGACGCGCATCGGCGACCAGCGGCAGCGCCCCGTGCTTCGCCGCATCGAAGGCGCCGACATTGAGCTGGATCAGCGTCGTTCCCGGCCCCTGAAACAGCGCACGCGACCCGGTGGTGAAGTCGCCGAGCCGCGTGCCGATCGCGAGCACGACGTCCGCCGCGGCCGCCAGCTCGTTCGCCGCGGCGGAACCGGTCACGCCGATGGCGCCGACATTGGCCGGATGATCCCAGGCGAGGCTTCCCTTGCCGGCCTGCGTCTCCGCGACCGGAATGCCGCGGCGTTCGGCAAATGCCGCGAGCGTGCGTTCAGCCAGCGAACACTTGACGCCGCCACCGGCGATGATGAGCGGCCGCCGCGCCCGCTTGAGCGCCGCGATCACGGTGGCGAGCTGGTCGGGATCGGGCCCGGGCCGGCGCAGGCGATGGAGACGCGGCGCGAAGAACTCGGCAGGAAAGTCATAGCCGAGCGTCTGAACGTCCTGTGGCAGAGCCAATGTCACCGGCCCGCAATCGACCGGGTCGGTCAGCACGCGCAAAGCCGCCGGCAACGAGACGAGAAGCTGTTCCGGCCGCGTGATCCGGTCCCAGTAGCGCGATACCGGCCGGAAGCAGTCGTTGGCGGTAACCGTGGGATCGGCGAAGTTCTCGATCTGCTGCAGGACCGGATCGGGCCGGCGGTCGGCAAACACGTCGCCCGGCAGGAGCAACACCGGCAGCCGGTTGACATGGGCGACTGCGGCCGCCGTGACCATGTTGGTGGCCCCCGGCCCGATCGACGTCGTACACGCCATCATCCGCCGCCGGGCGTAGGTCTTTGCATAGGCGATGGCGGCATGGGCCATCGCCTGCTCGTTATGCGCGCGAAATGTCGGCAGGCGATCGCGCACGCCATGAAGCGCCGGCCCCAAGCCGGCGACGTTGCCATGGCCGAAGATGGCGAACACGCCGCCGAAGAGCGGCACGCGGCGGCCATTGATGTCGGTTTCCTGGGCGGCGAGAAAGCGCACGATGGCGTCGGCGGCGGTCAAGCGAACGCTCGCCATGCTCCGTTCCCTCCCTGTCAAACAGGCACCGGAATGTCATACGACAGCGCCTTTGAAACGAATTGATGCGAAGCTGAACATTACGGACTTATGATATCCGTCACAAGCGCCGCGCTGCACCTCACGCGCCGGCGGAAATCGGGGGACCATGCTCACATTTGCCCAGTTCGGCGCCGGACGCATCGGCGCCATCCACGCCGCGAACATCGCCGCCCGGGACGATGCGCGGCTCCGCTATGTCGTCGACGTCAACGAAAAAGCCGCGACCGCGCTTGCCAAGAAATACGGTGCTACGGTGACCGACGTCGGCACGGCACTCAAGGATCCGACCATCGATGCCGTCCTGATCGCGTCATCGACCGACACCCATGCCGAGCTCGCCATGGCCGCAGCCCGCGCCGGCAAGGCGATCTTCTGCGAGAAGCCGATCGACCTGTCGTTGAAACGTGTCGATGCCTGCCTTGCCGTCGTGGCGAAGGCCGGCGTGCCGATGTTCGTCGGCTTCAACCGGCGCTTCGACCCGAGCTTCCGGGCGCTCCACGACCGCCTGCGCGCGGGCGAGATCGGCGCGGTCGAACAGGTCATCATCACCAGCCGCGATCCCGGCCTGCCTCCGCTCGAATACCTCAAGGTGTCCGGCGGCCAGTTCCGCGACATGACCATCCACGACTTCGACATGGCGCGCTGGCTGCTGGGCGAAGAGCCGGTGGAAGTCTATGCGACCGGAAGCTGCCTCATCGATCCGGCGATCGCAAAGTTCGGCGACACTGACTCGGTCATGATCGTGATGCGCACGGCCTCGGGCAAGCTCTGCCACATCAACAACAGCCGGCGCGCCGTGTATGGCTACGACCAGCGTATCGAGGTGCACGGCGCCAAGGGACGGCTTTCGGCCGGCAACCGCGTGCCGACCACCGTCGAAAAGGCCGACCGGACCGCGGTCAGCAGCGACAAGCCGCTCTACTTTTTCCTTGAACGCTATGCCGATGCGTATCGCGCCGAGCTTGCCGCCTTCATCGAGGCAGTGACGCGGAAAAAGCCGATGCCGGTAGGGCCGGCCGATGGCCGCCAGGCACTCGTCCTGGCCGAGGCGGCCGTCAAGTCGCACCGCACCGGACGGCCGGTGAAGGTCAACACGATCAGAGGGAGCCGCGCATGATCGAAGTCCGGCTCGACGACAAGATCATTCTCGTCACCGGTGGCACGCAAGGCCTCGGCGAGGCGATCGCGCGCGCCGCCGCAGAGGCCGGTGCGGCCGGCCTGTGCATCACGGGACGCAATGTCGAACGGGGACAGGCCGTCGCGGCGGCGATCGAACGGGACGGCTGTCCCACCCTGTTCGTCCCCGCTGACCTCGGCGATCCGAACGCCTGCCGCGCGATCGTCGCCAAGGCCGACGCGCGGTTCGGTCGCATCGACGGCCTCGTCAATGCCGCCGGCCTGACCGATCGCGGCACGATCGACGATACGACCGTCGAACTCTGGGACCGGCTGTTCGCGGTCAACGTACGCGCGCCGTTCATTCTGATCCAGGAGGTCGTCCGGCGTCTGAAGGCGGCCGGACGGCCCGGCAGCATCGTCAACATCATCACCATGTCCAGCCACGGCGGACAGCCGTTCCTCACCGCCTATTCGAGCTCCAAGGGCGCACTCGCCGTCCTGACCAAGAACACCGCCCATGCGCTGCGGCGCCACCGCATCAGAGTCAACGGCCTCAACATCGGCTGGACCGACACGCCGGGCGAACACGTCATTCAGCAGCGTGACGGCAAGCCGGCGGACTGGCTGTCGCGCGCCGAGGCGGTGCAGCCATTCGGCCGCCTGATCAAGCCACGCGACGTCGCGATCACGACGGCGTACCTGCTGAGCGATGCCAGCGAGATGATGACGGGATCGCTCATCGACTTCGATCAGAACGTCATGGGCGCATACGACTGAACCGCAACGGCGATTCGTTCACGGGCCGGTGAGCACCTTTTCGACCGGCCGGACAGTTCGCGCTGCCCCTGACCGCCGACGGTCTCTGGCAGGTGCGCGGGCCGATCTGCGGATCTGGATCGTCCGCCGCGTTCGACGGCGCTGTCGTGCCCCGCGACTGGCAATCCACCGCTTCTGTCAACTCGAAGGACGTCGGGGCGCCGAAATCGACGAACATCGCGCGCGGCCGACCGTAATCGATCCGCGTCGGATCGGTGCACTCGATCGACTGTATCAAGGTACCCGTCATCACGACGCTGACGATCGACGCGATGGCCACCGCCCACGCCACGATCGCGACGCGGCAGTTGTCATCTTCCATAATCGTGATTTTCCATACCGATGACGTATCACGCGCCGTGCCATCTTCAACTCACCTTCGCGCGCGCAACCGCCATGCTGCCATCGGGCCAAGGCTTGCGTATCGCGACCTTCAGCGTCTCGCGTCTCTTTCCGCTCTTTCCGCGCGGCGAACGCGACGACCGAGCGCGATAGTGGCCGTCGATGCAGCCAATCACGCGCATATGCCGGCGCCTTGCCGACATCGTGGCAGCGACATCATATTGCACGCCGTGCAATTCGACGGTGGCCTACGATCGCCGCGTCGATGGCCGAATCCTGAGCTTCGGCACGAGCGGCAAGCGCCGCCAACCTCATCATGTTCGACCAAGCGAGAGCTGATGGCGGCAGCTTACGGATCTCGGCCCGCATGATTCTACCGACATGGTGTGTGATGCCGCATTCGCGTTTTTGCGCCTTCAATTCGCACGGAAAGCCGCACCTTGACTGATCCGGCGGACTTCGACGCGCATGGTTCCGGCCGATCGGAAACGCCACCCGTTGATTGCGATCACCCCGCCGGTTGCACCGGACCGTCCCGCGAACGCCGCCGGCGTGCGCGCGCCGAGATACGGCGTTTCCAGGGCCGGAAGTTGTCCGCCGTGCTGCGCGGATCCAGCAGATGATGCGAGCCGATGACGGCACCGATTCCGACCGGCGGTTCCGTCCGTACCGCCGCAAGGCGGCGGCCCGTATCGCGATTGAGTGCCCGGATGGTCGCAATGATGCTGCCCGTCTCCTGCAGGAAACGGGCGGTGCGATCCGGTAAGGCGGCCATGTGCTCTGCCAAGAGACGGACGAGGAAACGCCGGTTCACGTCGACCGCATCCGCGGGACGCGCGGCGTGCCTCGCATCGACGGCAAGATCGCATTCGGTATCGAAGCCGAAGGAGCGATTGTTGAGATTACCCGAACCGATCCGTACCAACCGGTCGTCCACGATCATCACCTTGGCGTGCACGATGATGGGCGTTCCGTCCATGGCGACCGGGACGAACACGCGGAACCGGTCGTGGTGGTCTGACTTGCGCAGGCGATCGATCAGCAAGTCGCGCACGGGGTCCATCGCCAAGCGGTCGAAATAGCTCGGGCTGTGCTCGGGACAGACGATCACGATCTCCGGCCCGTCCGGCTCGCGGAGCCGGGCGCGAAGCGCAGCCCCGATCAGCGGCGATGCCACATACTGGTACTCGACATAGATCCAGCGACGCGCCGCAGCAATGGCACGAACATGCAGCGCCTCCACCTCCCGCACCTCGGCCTGCTCGCGCCAGGCCGGTTCCGTCCGTGCGATTCCGACCTCGACCTCGCGCAAGTCCGCCGCCAACCAGGGGGGCCACGGATCGTTCGCGACGTCGGGGGCGCGAAGCACCTCGCCCGTCGCCCGCCGCCAGCGCGCACGCGCAAGATCGCCGAGCGCCGCAGCGGCCGGTCCGTCCACGGCCATCACGACGTCGTGTCGCGGTTCGTAGGCTTGCCCATCGGGCGTACGCCGGCGCGGATCGGCGCCGTCATGCCGCGACGTATCCCACCGGTTGCCGGCAAAATCGGTGCCGCCGCAGAATGCGACCGCATCATCGACGACCAGCACCTTCTGATGATGGCACGCGCCCGGCGGATGCCGGTGGTCGAGATGGTAATGCAGGCGCTCGTGCGAGAGCCACCACTGCGCCCGGTAGGGAATCATCAGCCGCTGCACCGCGACCGGCAGAGCCATTGCCCAGATCAGGATATGGACCTCGAGTTCCGGCTTCTCGTCCAGCAATGACTCGAGAAGACGGCCAAGCTCGTCGGTCCCGTCGCTTTCCTTGTGAGGTTCGAAGCGCAGTCGCGGATCGAAATCCCAGCCGAGGATGACGATGGACCGTTGCGCCCGGCGCATCGCCGCTTTGGCCGCGGCGAAATAGGCTGCCGTGTCGACGATATAGGTGACACGATGCGCCCGCGCGACACGCCAGCAGGTTTCTCCCGGCTCGAGCAATCGCACGCCGTTCACGCCATTGATCCCGCAAAACGCAACCGAATCGACATCATTCGGGGCGTGCGTCGCATACGCCGACGCATCGCCGCCCTTCAAACAACGCGCCAGATCCGTTTCGGTTGCGCCCGGCGATCGAGCTGAGCCTCTCGATCCTGGAACTCCTCGGCCCCGATCCGGTTTGCAACACTGGAGAATCAACCGCACGGCAACCCCGCACGACCAGTCATGCGCATCCCCTCGCCCGACGGCCAGGCGATGCGGCACTGCAAGAACCGAGAGGCGCCAAACCAATGCCGGACAACGAAGCGAAGACCGTGCGCATACAGGTCGCGAATGCCCGCAGCGAGGACGTCGGCAAGGGGGTGGCCCGCATCGCCCGAAGCGCCTTTACCCTGCTCGACATCCACGAAGGCGAGCCGATCGAGATCATCGGCCGGCGCAGCACGGCGGCGATCGCGGTACCGCCGGCGCCCGAGGACGAGGGACTGGAGATCATCCGCCTCGACGGACTGCAACGCGCCAACGCCGGCGTCTCCAGCGGCGACTTCATCGAAATCCGCCCCGCCGATGTGCGGCCGGCGCGACGCGTGACGTTGGCGCCGGCCCAGAAGCATCTGCGCCTGGAAGGATCCGGCGACGCATTGCGTCGAACCTTTTATCGCCGTCCGCTGGTGGCAGGCGACGTCATTTCGACGTCGGTCTATCACCGCCGGGCGACTCCGGCCGACCAGGGCCGATTCCCCGACGACGTGTTCCGCGCACTGTTCGAGGTGCCGGCCTATGGCCTTCAGGAAATCCGCCTCGTGGTGGTCTCGACATCGCCGCGTGGCATCGTCGAGCTGACGCGCGATACCGAGGTCGAGCTCCTCCCCGAGTATGTCGAACCGAAGGAGGCGCGGCCGACGGACGTCACCTATGACGACATCGGCGGCCTGGGCAAGGTCCTCGACCAAGTGCGGGAGATGGTAGAACTGCCGTTGAAGCACCCAGAGCTGTTCCAGCGCCTCGGCATCGACCCGCCGAAGGGCGTCATCCTTCATGGCCCACCGGGCACCGGCAAGACTCTGCTCGCCCGCGCCGTCGCCAACGAAGCCGAGGCCGCGTTCTTCCACATTGCCGGTCCGGAGATCATGGGCAGATTCTACGGCGAGTCGGAGCAGCGCCTGCGCGAAATCTTCCAGCAGGCACAACAGAACGCGCCGTCGATCCTGTTCATCGACGAGATCGATTCGATCGCGCCCAAGCGCGAGCAGATCACCGGCGAGGTCGAGCGCCGTGTCGTGGCGCAACTTCTCACGCTCATGGACGGGCTCGCGCCGCGCCAGAACGTGGTCGTGATCGCCGCCACCAATCGCATCGACGCGATCGACGAGGCATTGCGGCGCCCGGGACGATTCGACCGCGAGATCGTCATCGGCGTACCGGACCAGGATGGCCGCCGCGAAGTCCTCACCATTCATACCCGCGGCATGCCGCTCGCCGAGGACGTCGACCTCGACGAGCTGGCGCGCATGGCCTACGGCTTCGTCGGTGCGGACCTGTCCGCGCTCGCCCGCGAAGCGGCAATGGACGCACTACGCCGCATCCTGCCAGAGATCGACCTCAATGACGGAATCCCGGCGGAGGTTCTCGAGAAGCTCCACGTCAAGCGCCAGGATTTCATGAGCGCGATAAAGCGGGTCCAGCCGTCCGCGCTGCGCGAGATCATGATCCAGATCCCCAACGTCACGTGGCGGGACATCGGCGGGCTCGAAGAGGTGCGGCGCCGGCTTCAGGAGGGGATCGAGCTGCCGTTCAAGAACCCCGAAGCGTTCCGCCGCATCGGCATCCGGCCGGCCAAAGGATTCCTGCTGTTCGGGCCGCCGGGCACCGGCAAGACGCTTCTCGCCAAGGCGGTTGCCCGCGAGGCCAACGCCAATTTCATCGCAGCGAAGTCGTCGGATCTCCTATCGAAATGGTACGGCGAGTCGGAACAGCAGGTCGCGCGCCTGTTCGCGCGTGCGCGTCAGGTGGCGCCCACCGTGATCTTCATCGACGAGATCGATTCCCTGGCGCCAGTACGCGGCGGCGGACTGGCCGAGCCCGCGGTTACCGAGCGTGTCGTCAACACGATGCTGTCGGAGTTGGACGGCCTCGAAGAGCTCGAAGGCGTGGTCGTGATCGGCGCGACCAACCGCCCGAACCTGCTCGACCCCGCCCTGCTGCGTCCGGGACGTTTCGACGAACTCGTCTACGTGCCGGTGCCCGGCACCGAGGGGCGCCTGCACATCCTTCGGATTCACACCAAGGACATGCCGCTGGCCGGCGACGTCGACCTTCATGACATCGTAAGCCGCACCGAAGGCTGTTCCGGCGCCGATCTCGAGGACGTCGTCCGTCGCGCCGGCCTGTTCGCGCTGCGCGAGTCGATGGAGGCACGACAGGTCACGCGGGCGCATTTCGAGCGCGCGCTGTCCGAAACCCGGCCGTCGGTCACACGCGAGATGGAGCAGGAATACGAGCGGATGCTGCAGTCGCTGAAGCAGGAAGTGCCGCGTCGCCAGCCGATCGGCTTCCAGCTCCCGGCCCGCGCCTAGTCCGGAGTTCCGGCAGGACGGATCGCCATGCGATCCGTCCGGCGCACGACCGGGACGTGCCGCGCATCAGGGCGGCACGAGGTGCGCGCCGGTCAGGCCCCATTCGGTTTCGTCGCCGCGCGTTCCCAGCTCGACCCAACTGCGGTAACGCACATTCCAGCCGACTTCCGGCGCGTACCAGGTCTGGGACTTGCCGACGTAGAAGTCCCCCATCGACGTCTCCGTATGCTCGATGAGCCATGCATCGAACGATCCGGCCGGCACATCGATGGTTTCGCGACGCAGTACTTTCCACGTGAGCTTCCACGACCAATCGGGATTGTAGACCCAGGCCTCGGCCTGCTTGCCGACCTCGAGCGGCCACAGGCTGTTGATCGCGGCCATCACGGACTCGTTGCCGATGACCTTCGGGTTATGCGCGTAGAGCAGCGCGTGGGACGAGAACTCCTTTCCGTTCTGGTCGATGAAACGCACGGTACGTCCGACCACCCCGGTCACCGTGATCGTGTTGCCGAGGCTGTTGGTGTAGATCGTCCCCGGGCGGGTGGTGAACGCGCCAGGATCGAGACGCGGCTGATAGCCGCGACGCGTTGCCGCCACGGTCATCTGCTCCATCTCGAGCCGGCGCAGCGTCGTTCCGTCCGCGTCGGCATTGCAGACCGCGACGGTCGGCGGCCGCACCGGCATGAAGCCGGGCCAGCAGCCCTGGATCACCCCGAACGCGAAGAGCGGGCCATAGCGCGTATCCGAAAACGCCAGCCGCTGATTCTCCTGCGCCAGGGTCACCGCGGCGCCGTCGTCGTCGCCATTGCGCGAGACGAAGGCGTAGCTTGAGCTGCCAGTCCCACGCGAGCGGATCTGCCAGCGGAACGTCTCGAGCCGCGGCTCCTGCCTGGCAAGCCGGTACACATAGCCTGTTCCGTCCTGGCGATAGTAGACGACCTCGGCGACACCTTCGCCATGACGCGCACTGGTGAACGCCGCCACGACCACGCGGCCGCGCACCGCATCGGCGATCACACCCGCATCGGATGCGGGCGCATCGGCCGCACCGCTCGGTCCTTCGCCGGCACTCGCGAGCGCGATCGCCGGCGACCATTCGCCCGATCCGCCGCCGGCGGCACCCGTGCCGAAATCATCCGCCGGATCCTCGCCGCTGCGGTCGGGCGCCGTTGCCAGCGGCCGGCTCTGCGCGCCGACGTCGAAACCGCGGCTGGGCCTCGACGCATCGCCGCCGGATGCGCCGCCGCTGTCGGCACTCGACGCGCCACCGCCGACGCTGCCAGTTCCAGTGCCGACGGACGGTGCACCGGCACCCGGGCCGCTGTTGCCGGCCACCCCTGAACCGACGCTGCTGCCACCACCACCGCCGCGGCCCGAACCGCTGGCACTCGAACTGCCACTGCCGGTGGCACCACCGATGCCGCCCAGTCCGCCAAGTCCGGCTGCACCACCGCTTCCGCCGCCGGCCGCACCGCTGCCGTGACCACCGCCCGCAGTACCCGCGCCGGCGCCACCATCGCTGCCACCTCGTCCGCCGGCGGAACTGCCGCTACCGGCGCCCGATCCCGAACCGCCTTTGCCACCGCCGCCCGAAGCGCCGCCGCCTGAACTGCCGCCGCCCGCGCCGGCGCTACCGGCACCACCGCCGCCAGTCCCGCCGAGAGCGCCGCCAACCGCGCCACCGATGGCACCGCCGATGCCACCGCCGGGGCCGCCGTGACCGCCGCCCCCCGAACCGCCACCACCGCCGCCGCTTCCACCGCCACTGCCGCCGCCGGAGGCACCGCTCCCGCCGCTGCCGCCATGGCCACCACTGCCGCCGGCACCACCGCCGGGACCACCCCCGCGGCCGCCGCCGCCGTGACCGCCACCCCCGCTCTTGGCAAGCGCCACCTGCACCTCCGTGATTCCTGAATGGAACTCATCGGACAGTGGCGACACCGCGAGTGCGAGACCGAAAACGCTGGCGGACAACAACAGCGAAGCGCGCCCGGAGCCGAACGAAAATGCCATCGGCGCCTCCCGTTCCTGTCGTATGGTGGCATCGATCGCCGCGTTTCTCGACGAACGAAACCGGCGCGCCCCGGATGGGTTCCGAACCGCGCTCCAGCGACGAAGACGGCGCATGTCGCGCCTATACGAACGGTGGATCGCGATCCATTGGTGTATTCATCGGATGCGGCTTCCATCGCCCATCCGCGTCTTCGGCGGTCGTGGCTGGCCGTCAGCGCTGCCAGAAGGGCTTGTTCACCTCGCGCCAGACGTCACTCACCGACAGGCCGATGTCCTGGCGCAGGCGTGGATCCATTGCGGCCAGCAGCCGGCGTCCGTGCGCCCTGTCGCGCCATGTCCTCACCGCCGCCGCAATCCGCCATACCAGGCGCCGGCCGGCGGCTCGAGGTGTCGCCACGACATCGGGGGCCGCCGCACGCGCCACGGGCATGAGCACATCCGCGCGCGTGTAGAGCAACTCTTCATCGCGGACGAGAACATTCTGTCGCGGCGCTGGTCGTTCGCTCCATTCAGCGGATTCCGAACGGTCGGCAGAGTGCTTGAAATCGGCAGCGTGCTTGAAGACGGCCGAAGCCGGCATGTACGGACCTCCGTTGCATCGGCAAGATCCATACCGCGTCCGGACGGCAGTCGGCTGTGATCGAGTTCTCCGGCCCGACATAAAGACGGTCACAGGACGCCGCCAAGTCGGGCTGCCCCACTTCTCCGCCAGCGATGCATCGGAGCTAGAGATGCGATGTCAACGACCGGCGGCAGACGGCGCGTCCTCGGACGGCCGATCCGCCGGCAGCAGAAGCATGAGACGCCCCTCCAACGACATGCGCCGGCGCAGTTCTTCAGCCGTGCGCGCCGCCGCCTCGCGCGTGTCGTGCCGTCCCACGACGACGGAATACCAGGGCGCGCGCGACGGCTCCTGCTGTGCGACGATGAAGGCAGGAAACCCGGCCCGTTCGAGCTTTTCCTGCAGAGCAGCCGCGTTCTGCCGCTCGCTGAAGATCGCGACTTCGGTCGTGAATGCTGCCGCGTTGCCGGCACCGTTGTTTCCTGCCCGGAACGTCTGCAGCACCGCCGCGGCCTGCGCCGCTTCGTTTGGTTCGGCTTCTACCGGAAAAACGGTGGCCGGTACCGCCGCGCCGGCAACCGCATCGGACCCGGGCGCGGCCGCCGCGTTTGCCGCCGTCAACGTCTCACCTTTCGTTCCCTCATCGGGCCCACTGCCCGCATTGCCGCCCGTCGGGGCCGGTGGCGCCAACGATATCGGCTTCGCCGGCGCCGCGGACACGCGCAGCGGCGGCGCCAACATCGCGTGCTGGACGCCCGTTGCCGGCGGCGTCGTTGCGTCCGGCGCGGCAATTGACTCGCCCTTCCCGCCGTCACCCTTGGCGGGTCGTGTCGCCGCTTGCTCCCCTTCCACCTTCCCGTCGGGTGCTGGTGCGGCTTGCTCTTGCGCCACCTTCTCGTCCGATGCCGGCGTATTCTTTGCCGCCGCGACGGTGGCGGACACCGCCAATGGCGCAGCCGACGGCATCGTCGCCCGGACCGCATCAGTTGCCGCGGTTGCACCATCGACCTTGGGCAACGCGCTTTGAACGGCAGGTACTTGCACTGTGGCTGCAGGCGCTTGCACCGCAGGGATCGTCACCGTGGGGCGAGACGGAAGCGGTGCCGCAGGTGTCACCGGCTTCGCGCCTTGCGCGACGACGGCCGGATCGACGCGAAGCTGAAGCCAGAGCCCCGTGAGGAGACCGCCGGTGAAGAGCAGGACGGCGGCCGAAACCAAGCACGCGACGATCAGCCAGTGGGACGGACGCGCACGCATGCGATACCGGTCACGGGACCATGGTCTGGAATTGGCCCGGCGATACGATCTGGATCACGCCGCCCCAGTTGCACATGCATTTCGACGTATTCGACAGCGCCGGCATGCCGCCGACCGTCATCGTCGGACTGCCGGGCGCCCATGGCGCCAGCGTGAACGGTACGCACGGCATCGGCGTCAGGGCGCCCGACGCCGCCGCGGTCGCGGCGGCAACCGTCGGATTGGCCATGCTGGTGCACATGCCGAACGGCATGATGTTTACCATCGGTTTGTTGTCCATGATGTTCGCGGCCGGCATCGTCGCCGTCGTCCGGTTCGTCGGCAGGACGTTCAGGGTCGACGGCGCCTGGCCGAACGAGCACTGCAGCACAGCGCCGGTCGTCACGAGCGTTCCCATCGTCTTTCTCCTTCAGCCGCCGAAGAGTCGTCGGATCAGGCCGGGCCGCTCCGGCTCCTGATTGCCCTGACCGGCCGCATCCGGCACGTCCACGACGTCGACGAGTTTGCCGTCGCGGTAGCGCTGCCGGCTCAGAATGGCGCCATCCTCGTCATAGACAAGAAGGTCTCCGTCGAGGACGTCGTTCACATAGTGGGCGCGCTGGCGAACGGCCCCCGAGGGGAAATACTCGACGACTTCGCCGTCGAGCTTGCCGTCACGATAGAAAGCACGCCGAACGAGATTGCCGTTCGGATCGTAGAACAACGCCTCGCCGTTGCGCTGTCCCTGGCGGTATTCCACCCGCGCGGCGACGTTGCCGACCGCATCGTAGGTGATCATCGGGCCGTCCTGCAGTCCGCCCTGATAGAACATCTCGATCTGAACGCGGCCGTTCTCATAGACATAGAGCGGTCCATCGAGCAGGCCGTCCTTCCAGAACTGCCGTTGCGCGATCGCCCCGCTCTCGGTGAAGATCACGCATTCGCCGTCCAGCCGTCCGTCGCGGAACTGTGCGGTCTGGATCACCTGGCCATGGGGCCCGAAACTGCGCGCTTCGCCATGCAGGCGTCCGTTCTCGAAATGCGCGGCTTCGAGGAGCCGCCCGTCAGGCGCGCGAAGCTCGACAAGGCCATGGGCTTGCGCTGCGTCGGTCGGCGTGGGCGCGTCCGTATCCTGTTCGGTGGTCATCAGTTGATCTTCACCATGCCGCCCTTGATGACGAGCATGCCGCCGCCGTCGACGGTCTGCATGGTGCCTCCCTTGTTCGTCAGTTGCATGACCGCATTGTTCTCGATGTTCATGTTGGCCTTGTTCGTCAACGACATCTGCGCCTCGTTCGTCAGCGAGGTGCCGGCCTTGTTTGTCAACGACGTTCCCGCCTCGTTGGTCAGGGATGTACCCGCCTTGATCGTGATCGACGAAGCAGACTTGATGGTGACCGATCCGGTCACGTCGATCGTGAGATTGCCGCTTACCTTCAAGGTATAGTCCTTCGTAACCTCCTGCTTGAAGGAATCGGAATTCGTGTGGGTTTCCGCCTTCGTCACGGTCACGGAGCGGGTTCCGGCAACGGTATGGGTCTCGTTGCCCTTCTCGACCTTGATGGTCCGGTTGCCATTGCTCACCGTCAGGGACTCGTTACCCTCCTGAATGGTGGTGGTCCGGTTGTTCTTGATGGTATTCGTCTCGTCGTGCTGCACCGTCTTGGTGCGGTCGTTCTTGACGAGAAGCTTCATGTCCTTCTCGGCCTGGACGTAGAGCTCCTCGCTGCCTTTCTTGTCCTCGAACCGGATCTCGTTGTAGCCGCCACCGCCCGGCGACGTATTGGTCTTGATCGTGCTCTTCGTCTGCTCGTCGGGCAGCGTGTACGGCACGGTCTGCGTGCCGTTGTAGACGGCACCGGTCACGAGCGGCCGGTCGGGATCGCCATCGAGAAAGCTGACCACGACCTCCTGGCCGATCCGGGGGATGAACATGAACCCCCAGCTTTTTCCCGCCCAGTTCTGGGCGCAGCGAATCCAGCAGGAGCTCTGGTCGTTCTTGGTACCGACTTGGTCCCAATGGAACTGGACCTTGATGCGGCCGTACTTGTCCGTCCAGATCTCCTTGCCCTGCGGACCGACGACGACCGCGGTCTGGCTGCCGGCGATCCGCGGCTTGGGCGTCCGGCGCGCCGGCCGGAAGGGGACGTCCGCCGGAAAGGCCTCGAACGTATTGGAATAGCCGTCCAACGTCGCCTCGTGCACGACGCGCCGCAGCACCCATGCGGCGTTGACGTCCTGCCGAAAGTGCCCGGACAGCGTGAACTTGTAGCCGGCAACGAAGCCGCGACACAGGCTGGCGCCGTGCATCAGCTTCGCCTCGAGCTCGAGCGCCTCGAGCCAGACGCGCGCCTTTCCCGACCCCTTGTCGACGGTGGTATGCCCGGCCGGGTACTCGTAGATCCGGCCGCCCGTACCGGCGCCGCTGACCGTCGCCTTCAGATCGGTCGCCGGCGTCTCGAAATTGTAATCCTCGACGTCGTAGCTGCCGGTCACGACCTGCTGTTCGATGCGGCAGTCGGTGACGAGATCCGCTTCGCCCCAGGCCCGCGCCGTGCCCGGCTTGTAGGTGGGCTTCGCCGACGACGGGCAGTCGGCGTGTTTCGAGGCGTCATCAGCCAGGACGAGCGTATGCTTACCGTCGGCGTGCTCGAAGAAGTAGAAGATCCCTTCTTCCTCCATCAGCCGCGACACGAAGGCGAACGCCGTCTCGTTGTACTGAACGCAATATTCGCGCGGCTGATAGGTCTTCGTGCAGTCGTTGCGGAACGCGGCTCCCTCCACGTCTCCGAAAACGGCCTCGAGAATCTGCGGCGTCGTCTTGTTCTGAAAGATCTTGCAGTCGGCCCGCCGCGTCAGCAACCACAGCCAGGGGCGAACCTCGGCGTAGTAGCGGCAGAAATTCGCATCCTCGCCGGCCTGCACGAAACGCGTCACGATGCCGTTGATGTAGCGCTTGTTGCCATCCGCGGTGTTGATCCGGACCGTGACGGACTTGCCAACGATCGTATCGAAGGCCAGCGCCCGGTCGGTCGAAACCATGTCGAGGCTGAACCGGAACAGGTCCGAGATCGCCTCCTCGCCGATCATGCGCGTCAGCAAGAGCTTGTTCGGCCCGAACGGCGTCGTCAGGCCGAGGTAGATGTTGGCCTGACCTGCTGCTGCGTCCTGCGTGGTCATTCGGCGGCGTCGCGTTCCCGGGCCGAGTCGAGGCCGAAGGCGTAGGTGAAGTTGCCGTTGATGTCGAGCCCGATATGGACCTTGTCGAAGCGTTCGGCGCGGGCCATGCGGTCGAGAACCTCGGCAGAGAGTTCCGGCAGAAGGCTGTTCGTCAGGATGTGATCGATATTGCGCGCACCGGTATCCGCCTCGGTGCAGCGGTCGGCGACGAGGTCGACGATCTCGTCGTCATAGCTGAGTTCGGCCCGGTGCTGCTCCCAGAACCGCTTCTGGATCTTCTCCAGTTTCAGGCGGACGATGGACCGGATCTGGTCGTCGCCGAGCGGCAGGTACGGCACCACGACCAGACGGCCGAGGAACGCGGCCCGGAAGTGACGCAGCAGCTCAGGCCAGATCGCCTGCACGAGCTCGTCGGCCGGCACGTCGCGGCGGCGTTCGCACAGCCGCATGATGGTGTCCGAGCCGACATTCGAGGTCAGAAGAATCATCGTGTTCTTGAAATCGACCTCCTGCCCCTCGCCGTCCTCGAGCACGCCTTTGTCGAACACCTGATAGAAGAGCTCGAGCACGTCGGGATGCGCCTTCTCGACCTCGTCCAGCAGAACGACCGAATAGGGATTGCGCCGCACCGCCTCGGTCAGCACGCCGCCCTGACCGTAACCGACATATCCGGGCGGGGCGCCTTTGAGGCCCGATACGGAGTGGGCCTCCTGGTATTCCGACATGTTGATCGTGACCATGTTGCGCTCGCCACCGTACAGCAGGTCGGCAAGGCTGATGGCCGTTTCGGTCTTGCCGACGCCGCTGGGTCCGACCAGCAGGAAGACGCCGGCCGGCTTGCCGGGTTCGTCGAGATGAGCTCGGAACGTCCGCACGCGTCGCGCGATCGTCTCGAGCGCGGCCGGCTGGCCGACCACCCGCCGCTCGAGCTCGTCCTTGAGCCTGAGGATCATCGCGATCTCGTCGCTCATGATCTTGCCGACCGGAATGCCGGTCCAGCCCGACACGACGTCGGCAACGACGCGCTTGTCGACGGACAAGGGCACCATGGGCTGATCGCCCTGAAGTTCGTCCAGCGCAAGGCGCAGCGAGTCGAGTTCGACGCGCAGGCGTTCGCGCTCAACCTCGTCGGCGGGTCCCTTGCCGAGCGCCTCGAGACGCCGTTCGACGTCACGGATCTTCTGCAGGGTGCTCACCTCGACCTGCCAGCGTGCCTCGAGCTGGCGGCGGAGATCGTCGAGCTTCCACCACTCGTCGGTCAGCTCCTCGATCCGCAGACCGTGGTCGATGCCCAGCTGCTGCTCGCGCTTGAGCGTGTTGATTTCCTCCTGGACGCTTTCGGCCCGCCGGATGGCGTCCTCGAGCGCGGCCGGCATCGAATGCTGGGCGATGGCGACGCGCGCGCTGGCGGTATCGAGCACGCCGATCGCCTTGTCGGGAAGCTGCCGGCCGGTAATGTAGCGGTGCGACAGCGCAACGGCCTCGCGGATCGCCTCGTCCATGATACGGACGCCGTGATGCCGTTCCAGCTTCGGCACGAGGCCGCGCAGCATCTCCACCGCCGTGTCCTCGTCCGGTTCGTCGACCTTGACGACCTGGAACCGCCGGGCGAGCGCCGGGTCCTTCTCGAAATACTTCTTGTATTCCGCCCACGTCGTCGCCGCGATGGTCCGGAGTTCGCCGCGCGCGAGCGCAGGCTTCAGCAGGTTTGCCGCATCGTTCTGTCCCGCCTGCCCACCGGCGCCGATCAGGGTGTGCGCCTCGTCGATGAACAGGATGATCGGTCGCGCCGAGGCCTTGACCTCGGCGATCACCGACTTGAGCCGGTTCTCGAACTCGCCCCGCATGCCGGCCCCGGCCTGAAGCAGACCGAGGTCGAGTATGCGGACGGAAACGCCCTGCAGGGGCGGCGGAACGCGATTGGCGGCGATCTGGTTTGCGAAGCCTTCGACGATGGCCGTCTTGCCGACGCCGGCCTCGCCGACCAGGATCGGATTGTTCTGACGGCGGCGCATCAGAATGTCGACGATCTGCCGGATTTCGCCGTCACGCCCCTTGATCGGGTCGATCTTGCCGGCTCTTGCATCGGCAGTGAGATCGATCGTGTAGGCATCGAGCGCCGGCGTCTTGGAATCGCCCGGCGACGATCGTGCAGGATCGCCGACCGGTGCCGTCGCCGACGGCGCGGCGCCGGCCCGCCCCTCCGGCGACTCCTTGAGAAGCGCCGGGAGATCCTCCTGCAGGCGTGTGCGCGGAAGCTTCATCAGGCTCGGTGCCGACTCGTAGACGAGTCCGCGCAGGGCGTCGTTGTCGAGCAGCGCACGCAGCACCGTGCCCGATCGGATGTGGGGCAACTTGAGCTCGAGGCTCGAGATCACCCACGCGTCCTGCAGCATCTGCGGGACCTGGGGTGACAGCGTCGGCGTACGGCTGTTGCCGCGCTTCAGCTTGTCGATCGCTGCCGTGAGCTGGCGAATGATGTCGGCCGCCGGCACCTCGTAATAGCGCAGGATGATCGCAATGTCGGTATCGGGCGCTTCCACCAGCTTGAGCAGGAGGTGCTCGATCTCGACGTTGAAGTTGGTCTGCGCCACGCAAAGCTCGGCGCCCTTCTCGAGGGCCCGCTTGCAGACCGGATTGAGCTTTTCGATCAGTGTCTTGATGTCGCTCATGCCGGCTCCCCCCGGTCATTCAGGATATGTCGTGCATGTCAGGTGCGCCATGCGAGCCGCACCTGACGATCGTCGGCGGTGGCCGGCGTGGCCCTGAGCCATGACGTCCAACCGAGGCGTGGGCCGTCCGTACCGCTCAAGCGCAAGGTCGGCACCTCGCGGGCCGCGACGCAGAGGCGCACGTCGACGTCGAGTTCGCGTCGCGTGAAGAACTCGACCAGTGCCCTCAACCGGTCATGCGCCCGGCCGATCGGAAGAAAATCGCGCAGCTGACGCAGCGTCAGCGGCCCGAGTTCGATCTCGATGCGGCCATGCTGATCCCAGACGCGGCGACCGAGAACCGCGGTCCCCCCCAGGCGTTGATTGCGGCCGAAGCGGCCCAGCACCGTGATCTGGTCGTCGGCAAGCACCCGCCAGCACCCGACAAACTGACGGATCCTGACGGGCACGCCGAAGTGATCGGCCAGTATGACCTGAAGCGCGTGCGCACTGCGCCGGCCGTCGCTCAACAGGCCGGCATAGCGCAGCAGCGCACCATCGTGGATCGCCAGACGGTTGCACAGGCCCCGCGTCCCCATGCCAATGGCCGCGAAGAGATACGACCCGAACGACGTTGCCCAGGGCGGATCCAGCCCGAGCGTCGGCAGGTGCTGACGTTTCGCCCGGACCATGAGCGAAACCAGCCGGTGGTTGAATATGTCGAGGAATGCGCCGAACGCGCGATTGCCGCGCCGCGTTTCCTCGACGAGACGTTCCGTGAACGGCGTCGGCAGCGGGCCCAAGGCGCCGGCGAGCCCCATGAAGTTGACGACGACCGTCGACGGTTCGCCGGTGGATTTCGGCGGCTCGACGGCCGCGACCTCGCTGGCCGGAAATCCGTAACCGACGGCTGAACGGAAGCGCACGGCCTCGGCATCGGGCCGCGCGGTCGTACCGACCGGTGGTGCCTCCGGACGCATCTGCTCGAGATGCCGAACGGCACGGAACAGGTCGAATCGAAACGGCTCGGCAAAGAGCCAGTCGATTACAGAACGTGCTGTTCGCCAGATAGAGGTTGCCACCGGTACCAAACCCCTTCGCGGCCGACGCGCGCGACCGCCAGTTGCGTGAAGCTGTTGATCGAGGTGTACAGGGAAAAGAATCGATTCAGGACGGCCGCGAACAGAAATGCGCTCGAGCCGACGAAGTGGCGGTCGTCAATCGTCAGCGTGATTTCGGTTCCGCGGATAAAGCCCCGCCACGCATCTGCGCCGGTCCGACGTACGACCTTCCGGGTCTGCATGTCGCGCAGTCCGGCGATCTGCTGCTCGACCGCACGTTCGTCGAGCCAGTCGTAAAGCTTGAGAATCTCCTTGAGGGCGACGAGCGATTCGCTACCGCTGCCGATCGACAGGTGGTTGAGCGACAGGTGCGAGATCAGCCGCCACAGCGTCTTGCCCTGCAACGGCGGCGTGATCGGCGCCGATGGCTTGCCGAGGATGTGGATCCGCGAGGCCGGGACGTCCTCCTCGATCGACAGCAACGCCGCCGCCGGCAACGATTGCGCCAAATCGCGGTTCGTGCAGAGGAGATGAGCAAATGCCACCTGCGTCGGCGGCATCCTCGGCGTGAAATCCAGGTCGGTAAAGGAGATAAAGGTTTCCGTACCGGGCAGATCGCGCCGTTCCGAGTAGCGGCGCCGCAAGAACCAGAAGGCCCGGCTGTCCTCGCCGCCGTGATGTGCAAATGAAAAGAACGGCGCAATCGTGCGTGTTTCGTCCCTGACGTCCGACGTCATCGACACACGTACGACCGAATGCACCTCGTGCCACCGCTCCTGGCGCTGGTCGGGAATGAGGCGGTATTCGGTCCTGGTCTCGTCGATCCTGATCGGTTCGCTAGTCCGCGGAAACAGATTGATGACCGGCGTGCAGCCCAACCGAAAGTTTTCGGCCGAGGCGACGACGCGACCGCTCGGATTGCGTTCGAGCAGGACGATGATGTCGAACCAGCGCCCCGCATCGAGACCGCGCAGCCCCTCGACATCGAAGAACAGGAACTTCTCCGGAAACGCGAAGTACTCCTGCAACAGGCGATAGCCCTGGTGCGATTCCGCCGGGTACGGAAGGACCGCCTCGTCGACGTCGAAGCCGACGGGACGGATCGCTTCGGGGCCGAGCCGCACGGGCGCCGACCGGCGATCGCTGCGGACGGCGACCCCGCGGCAATGCAGGAACAGAAGCTCGTAGAGTTGATAAACCGTATTGCGCTCGCCATCGAGGTGAAAGCGCAGGCGGTCGACTCCAAGCTCGGCGATCTCGCCCTCCGGCGCCATCAACTCGATCCGAAGCCGCAGCACGCCGGCGACCGTATGCTCGGAGTCGAGAAAGTCGTGCAGATCGGTCGGCTCCAATGCCGCATCGGCCACGTGCAAGGGCCACAACGTCACCGGATAAGCGGTTCGAAAGGTACAGGTCGCACCCTGGTTGGAATTGGCATGGAGCTGCGTATGCCGCGCGATCGGATAGCCGCCGATCAGCTTGCCCTGCCCGGGGTCCACCTCGAACCGGGCAATCGCCATGGCCGGCACCGGTGCTGCGAACTGCGGATAGAGCGCCTGAAGCAGTGCTGCGGGAATCTCGGAAAAATCGCGATCCAGGTTGTACTGAATGCGCCCCGTAAGAAATGCGAACGCCTCGATTAGCCGCTCGACATGCGGATCGGCCGATTCCTCGCCGTCGAGCTCCAGTCGTGCGGCGATCTTCGGATAATCCCGCGCGAAACCTGCCCCCATTGCGCGCAGATAGGCGAGTTCCCGCTGAAAATAGCCAAGAAGTTCGGCGCGTTCGTCGGCCATCGCCTACCGCTTCATGCCGTACCGATGCGATCGCCCTGCGCCTCGATCGCGACGGAAAAGGAAATTGGTTCGCGAATCGACCCCATGATCAGGGCGCCGTGAACCTGGACCAGCATTCGCTGGTGCCGGCCGACAAAATGCTCGATCGTCACCTCCGGGTCCGCGATGCGCGGTTCGAAGACGGCGAGCGTATTGCGCAGCATGCGGCGCAGGGCCTGCTCGCTGTCGTCGTTGCCCGGCGAATAATAGGAAAGATCCGGGATCCCATAATCGATGATCGACCGCTCCCGCCGTTCGAGTTCCGGTGCCGGAATCGGACAGCGGGTGTTGAAGAGCTGGGTTACCTCGCGCCGCACGGATTCGAGCAACTCCGCGCGGCTGTAGGTACGAAAAGGCCGCGCCTCGCGCGGCTCCCTGGGTTCGGCATCGGACAGGCGGTCGAAAAGCAGCGCGCGCGCCACATTCTCGCCACCTGTCCGCGCCATGCCCCGTTATTCCACCTTCTGCAGAATGAGATCGTGCTTGATCGGCTGGGCGCCTTCGCCGGTGCCGTCCGTTTCCTTCTGCGGAATGTAATTGTACTGGACGCTGCCGTAGTCGAGCGCGATGTTCTCCACCGGCAAGTCGCCTATACCGCCCGAGATGGAGTAGTTGGAAATGATCACCTTCTCCATGATGATCTGGAGATACTTCACGCCCTGCTTTTCGCCGCTGGCGCGATAGCACGTGAACGTCGCCTTGTCGATGTGCTTGCCCGACCAGCACATCTTCAGGATGTCGTCGGTCGACGAGTCGATGTACTTCGTGAATAAGAAATTCGAGTGGTTCGCCTGCTCGACCGTGCCGCCGCCGGCCGACACACGGATCGGAGAGGTGGGCTGAGAGAAACCGTGGCTCCAGCTCAGTACCGCGATCTCGTCCTTGTGCGTTTCGTCGGTGCTTTCGCCCTTCAGCTCCGGCCCCTCGAACTTGATGAACATGTTAGTTGCCATGAGATCCCCCTTTGGCGCGTTTCGTCATGATCTTTCGAGTTGTCACCGGACGGCCGCTCAGGCGGCCGCCGGCGGCGGGAGTTCGGCAACGAGCCGGAGCGATGCCGTGAGCTCTTCCAGCTGGAAATGCGGCCGGAGGAACACGGTTGCCCGATAGCTGCCGGGCTTGCCAGGCACTTCGAAGACGTCGACGCGGGCCTCGCGCAGCGGGAACTGCGCCTTGATCGACTGGCCGGCGTCATCCTTGCCGAGCACATACTGCATGATCCACGTGTTCAGGTACGTGGACACGTTCTCGCGCGACATGAAGCTGCCGACCATGTCACGCATCATGGCCTTGATGTAGTGCGCGAAACGGCACGCGGCGAGGACGTACGGCAGACGCGCCGACAGGTTGGCGTTCGCCGTCGCGGCATCCGTGATGTACTGCTTCGGCTTGTTGGTCGTCTGACCGCCAAAGAAGCAGGCGTAATCCGTTCCCTTGCAATGGACGAGTGCGATGAAGCCGAGATCGGACAGCTCCTTTTCACGCCGGTCGGTGATGGCGATCTCGGTCGGGCATTTCAGCGCAATATCGCCCTCGTCGGTACGGAAGGTATGGGTCGGGAGACCGGTGACGAGGCCACCGCCCTCGACACCGCGGATCGCAGCCGTCCACTTGTACAGCGCAAAGGCGTTGGTGATGCGCTGCCCCAGCGCATAGGCCGGATTGCCCCACAGATACTTGGAGTGATCGCGGCCATCCGTATCCTCGACGAAGTTGAATTCCTCGACGGGCTTGGTGTCGGGCCCATAGGGAAGCCGCATCAGGATTCGCGGCAGCGTGAGCGCAACGTAACGGCTGTCCTCGCTCTCGCGGAAGGAACGCCACTTGATGAGCTCCGCGCTCTCGAAGATCTTGGCCAGATCGCGCGGAGCCCCCAGATCGGTAAAGCTATCAAGGTCGAACATCCGCGGGCTGGCGGCCGCGATGAACGGCGCGTGCGCGGCGGCTGCAACCTGCGAGATCTTCTCAAGGAACGCGATGTCCTGCGGATGGCGGCCGAACGCGAAGTCACCGATGAGCAGACCGTACGGCGTACCGCCGAACGTGCCGTACTCTTCCTCGTAGATCTTCTTGAACAGCTGGCTCTGATCGAACTCGACCGCCTTCTCAAGGTCCTTCTGCAGCTCGGCACGGCTGGCGTTCAGCACGCGGATCTTCAGCATCGGCCCGGTCTCGGTATTCATGACCAGGTAGTGCAGCCCGCGCCATGAGGCCTCAAGCCGCTGCAGCTCCTCGGCATGCAGGATCTCGTTGAGCTGGGCACTGATGAGATCATCGATCTGCGCGATGCGATTGTTGATCGAGGCGACGACATCGCCGCTGACCGTCGTGCCCTCGGCGAGGACCTGATTGACGAACTCGCTGATCATGTCGCGCGCGTAGTCCTTCTGACTCTCGTCGCGCGCCATGCCGCCATTGATGATGATCTGATCTAGCACCGACAGATTCTCGGCCGTGCCCGCGTTCGCCTCACCCTGGGTTTCTGTAGCCATGTAAGCCCCCCACAAATTTCCGTGAAATGGCAGGTAACGCCTCAGGCGGCGTCGCCATCCTTGCCTTCGCCATCCTTGCCGTCGCCCCTGGCGCTGGCCTGGAGGGCCTTCTTGAGCTCTTCCTGCTGGGCGGTGTTATCCACGACCTCGCGCAGCAAGGCATCGAGGCTGTCGTTGCCGTCAAGCTTCGCCAGCAGATCGCGAAGCCGCGAACGCGCTTCCAGCAGCTTGCGCAACGGTTCGACCTGCTTGACGATGTTGACGGGCTCGAAATCCTCCATCGAGCGGAAGTTCAGCTCGATGTTGAGCTTGGTTCCATCGTTTGCAAGCTTGTTCTCGACCTGGAACGCGACGCGAGGCTTCGCCGCGTACATGACGTCGTTGAAGTTGTCGCGATCGATCTCGACGAACTTGCGCTGCTTCAACGGCGGCAGTGGTTCGGCCGGTTTCCCCGACAGATCCGCCATGACGCCGACGACGAAAGGCAGTTCCTTCTTCTGGATCGCCCCGCCCGTTTCAACGTCATAGGTGATCTGGACCCGCGGCGGACGTACGCGGTCCAGCTTGTGTTGAATACTCTCCATGATCTACCCCCCTGTCGAGTTAATCGGCCGACGTGGATGCGCGCCGACACAATCAGGAATGTGTCAGCACTGACTTATACCTGATAACTCCCAATAAAAAAAACTGATTCTCAATTGCACGCAGAGATGGTTGGTTAAACGTTTGCAAAACCATGACCGGCGCAGCATCTCCGCGTCCGCGCCGTCGCGTTCGACGCACGCGGATTCTCTCAACCAATGGCGGTAAATCATGAATTGTCTTTCAGCTGTACGCCCAAGATGTAGTAGACCTTCTCGATATCGCCGAGATTGTGGATGAGTTCGGCCAGCAGATCGGCAAACGACATGTTGCCCCACTTCACGGCGCGGCGGATCAGATACGGGACCGGACTGTGGGGTTCCACCTGCATCAGATAGTCGGCCACCGCGCTCAACACGGCGTAAGCCTGAGCCCGGTCGCGAATTCCAGCACTCGGATCGATCATGGATATGGTCGGCGGCGCCATCGCGGCCGGTGCCGGCACCGGACCTTCCTGCATGCTGTCACGAACTGACTGGCTCGGAGCCATCTGCGGTTCTCCCTTCTCTTCGGCGGCCGGCTGAATGAGATGCTGAATGTTGCGGGCCGTTTCGATCAGCCCGCGAAAGCTGGGCGCATTCCTGCCGCAACGTTCGTCGAGCAGACCGACCAGGTGTTCCGCCTCGCCGGCCAGAAGTTCCGCCGTGCGGGCGCATTCCTTGCGCCATGACGCCGGAGTATCGTTCACGGCCATGCGGATCCGTTCTCTGGTCGGCTTGTCGGATTTCTTGAGCTGCTCGCGCAATGCGGGTTTTGCGGCAAGCATCTTCTCGAAATGGCCGGCATCCACCCAATCCGCCAGGCTGAACGTCTGCGCCTCTCTTACGCTCTCGCGCGTGATCGGCACCAATGCGATGGCAAGAGGAAGTTTCTCCTCGAGCCAGACGAGCGGTGCCAACCGGAATTCGATATCGCCATCCTCGATCCGAGGATGCACGTCGTCCCAGAAGTAGGTGACGAGCAGACTGACGACCTTGAGACCGTCGAGGGCGCCCTGCAAACCGCGCATATGCACAAGGGCCTCGGTCAGCCACGCTGCAAGCTGAAGGTCCTTGCTCTGCGACTGCAGGGCGTCGAGACACAGTGTTGCCACGCGCGTCCAGTCGGCACGCTTACGCTCCGTGACCCACACGCCCTGGGGAAGATCAGGATCGTCGAAACGGCGCGCCTCGCTGATATCGTCGTAGATGCGCTCATAGCGCAGCGACGGACCGGCCGGCTCCGGGCCGGGAACCGGCCGCGCCAACGCGGCCCAGTCGAGCGAGGCTGGATCGATCGGACTCGCGGACATCACGTCGGCTCGGCCTCTATCATCCGCTGCGCCCCGAACGTCCCAGATCGGGGGCGCGCACGGGGAACTCGGGCAAGGATAGCAACTCTCCCTTCTGGTCCCCGCGCTGCGGGAACGTCACCTCGACATTGACGAACACCCGGGCGCGCGGCCGGTCGTGCTCGCCGCGCGACGAAGCGATAGTCTGCATCTCCCCTTTCGTCTCGACCTCGAATTCGAGCAGGTTCGGCGTGGGCGCGTCCCGTACGACATGGCGCTGCAGAAACCGTATCAGCGCCCAGCGTCCGCGATACTCGAACTCGACGGTTCCCGCCGCGACCCGCGGATGCCCGGTCGGCATACCGACGGGCTGAATCTGACTGTCCTTTGCCCAACGCAGGGTCATCGTCACGGGATCTCCGAGGCGCCAGAGCAACGGACGCGGCTTGTCGGTCTGTCGCAGTCCATCGCGGCCGACCAGCAGGTTCCATACGATGATGTTGCTGCCGCCGACCTCGGCCTTGCGGTTGACGCGGAACTCCGCCGAAACGGCGTAGTACGGGTCCTCGCGCCCCGGCGTGATCCCCTCCTTCGTCAGCAGGAACTTCCGTGCCGCCAACAGCTGGTCGAGAACGATCACGGCGGCATCGCGCCCCGGTTCGTCATCCGGCAGGGAACGAAGCTGTTCACTGAGCTTCTCGATCTCCGAGCCGAATTCGCGGAAGAAGGCGCGGATCGCCTCGGGATCGGCCTCGGGGCCATCCTCCATGCCCATGACCGCAAATGGATAGCGGCCGGCGAGCGTCGCGTTGAAGCGGTTTGCGAGCGCGTTGTAACGCGCAATCAGCTTGTCCGCCTGCAGGTCCTGGCAACGTGCCAACAGTTCGCTCTCGAGAGCCCAGCGGCGCTCGACGAAGAAGTCGCCCGACCGCGGCACGCCGGTCGGACGGATCCGTTCGGCGCAATTCGCCGGCGTGACCGCGTTCATTTCGAAGCGGATGAACCGCTCCAACTGCGCGAGAGTGCTGTCGGGCCGACGGTTCTGGTAGCGTGCCACCGCATCGATCATCCGCTGCCAGCGCACCACGATCCCACGTTCCTCGATGCCGGCGGCGGCGTCATAGCTTGCGAGAAAACCGACCAGCGGCTCCGCAAAATTGCGCGTCAGCCGGAACACACGTTCGCGCTGCATCTCGACGTAGTACTGCAACTCCTCCGCATCGGCTGCCTCGAACGCCATGAATGCCGCGGGTCGATCGGCATTCCAGAGATCGATCGGATTGACCGGACGATACAGGCCCTCGACATCCAACAGCTGGTCGACACGGAACAGGAGATCCTGGGCCTGATCCGTTGCCGCGCGTTGGAGCGCGGACGCCGCCTCGACCAGATCGAGCTGACGGAAGATCGTAATCAGCCGGCCGAGAGCAGGTGCCGCCGCCTGAAAGTTCCTGACCTCATTCTCAAGTCGGTCTTCCGTGAACCCCACCCTACTCCGCTCGACGGGATCGGCGAACTGCTGAGCACGGGCCACCGCCGTGGTCATCGACACGCCGAGCCGGGCGACCGCAACGCCTTGGGCACGTTCGCGAAGCTCCAACGGCAAGCGGTCCAGCGCCCCGATCACGAAACGGTCGAACTGCGCATAGAGATCGAGCGCGCGCTCGAGCTGCACAACCTTCCACGTCAGCCGGCGGTGCGACGCCCCCACGGTCGCGATGGGCTGCACCGGCGCAAGCTGCATAAACTCCTGCTGGAACATGGCGTGCAGCGCGTCGCGCAAGGCAAGAAGCGAAGGCGCGAGGATCAGCCGCTTGCCGTCCGTGCTGTGAGAAAGCACCGCGCCGCCGAAGGGCGAGCGGAACGCGGCAAGCCGCGCCTGGAAACGTTCCAACTCGGATTGAAACGCCGTCGCCAGATCGGCCGCGAGGCCGGGCTGAAAGAACGGCGACGCTGTGATCTCGGCCAGAACACGCTGTTGTTCGTCGGTCGCGACGAAGGTGGAACTGACGAGCCAGCGATTTTCCGGGCGTTCCAGCAGGTCCTGTACCCGGTCGAGCGCCTCGAGAACACGCGACATCGTGACCACGTCCGCCTCGACTCCGCGACCACGCTGCGACAGTTCGCGAAGAAGCGCGGTCAGGTCGAACAATTCGCGCCCGACGGGGCCGGCCTGAAAGGTCTGCTCGTAAATGCGCCATGCGAGCGTCCGCAGGGTCGTCGACGCGCGCCCCCGATACACGGCAAAGTCGAACGGCTGCTCCTGGACGTTGTGCAGGGCGTCACGATAAAGATGCCCCAGCCGCAGAAAGCTCTGCGGCAGCTCGACGTTGAACAGGGTACGGACGAGATTCAAAAACTCGTTCAGATCCCGGGACAAGGGCAGTGCGTTATAGGCCGAGGCAAGCCGCTCGATCTCGCGCAATTCGGCCACGTAGTTGCGAAGCTGGTCGAAATCCGTCTCGGACTGCTGCGGCGATACCCCGCGGCGCTCGGCATTGGCGTTGCGGATCGCGCGGCTGGTGCGATGATTCAGCTCGTTGAGCATCGCGCGCATGATCACGTTGTCGAAGCCGATCGTGAGGAATCTGCGCTTGCGATCGTGAAGGTCGCTGAACCAGCTCGTCGGCATGAACGGCGCGACGACCATGTCGGAATCGATCCGCGCCATGAGATCGAGAAGCTGAATCGCCTCGTCGCGCTGCAGGAACGAGATTACGGCCGTATCGACAACCTGATCCGACGCGACCGCGCGCGCCTGCTGTTCGCGCCGGCGCAGATCCAAGACGGTGTCGGCGATCTGCGCGAATCTCGGCGTGAGATTCGCGACCTCCTCCGAAAGCTGTCGCGCATCGATGGCGAACCCGCCCCCGACGAGCACGGCGAAGCCGATGGTGGCCGCGCGCAGTGCGGCCACCGTGCGATTGCGCGACAACAGCGCCCGCGAAAGAGGTCCCGCCAATCCGTGCTCCCGGAAGATCTTCCGTTCGAACAGATCGGTCGCGAGAATGCTGGAAATCTGGCCCGTCGTCCCGTCGCGTAGCGACCCCGTAAAGTAGATGCCGCGGAAGATGAAGGGGTCGTAATACACGCTCGGCCGGAAGAGATGCCGCAGAAGATCGCCCAGGGGCTTCTCCAGATTCGCGAACTCCCCCGGGAAAAGGAACATGCCGTCCGGATCGCCCGTCGCCCGGGGGTTCGCGGCGAGTTCGAGCTGCATCCGCGCAAGCCCGGCGCGGAGCGCGGCAAAGGCTTCGCCGACCCATTCCAGCGCGAACGCCACCGAGGGGGCATAGGGGCTGGACCAGCCGAAGATTTCCCGGTGCCGTTCGGCCGGCACGTGGTGCCAGAACGAGTCGAATCCTGCCATGCGCTCGGTCCGGGTCACGAGCACGTAGATCGGGAAGTTCATCCCGAACTGCTTCTGGAGTTGCCACAGACGCTGATTGAGCGCGGCCCCCTTTGCCGCAAGCGCATCCTGCGACAGCGCCTTGGGTCCGATGAAGTCCTCGGCCGAAAACGCCAGCACGATCCCGTCCAGGGGACGTTGTGGCCGCTGACGCTCTATCAATCGCAGCACGCGCCGCCAGCCGGCTTCATCTCCCTTGCCGTCGCTGCCGACATAGTCGCCGGCGATATCCAGGACGATGCCGTGCTCGAAAAGCCACCAGTTGAGTCCGCCGCCGCTGAGCCCCGCCGTTTCGAACGGACGGCCAAGCGGCAGGTTCAACCCGAGCCCGTCGAGGACCTCGCTCTTGCCCGCAGCGTTGTCGCCGATCAGCAGGAAGCACGGGACCTGATAGCGCCAGTCGCGCCCGCTCACCAGCCGCCGCAACGCTTGCGCGGCGCTGTCGAATGTCCGCCGCAGGGGCACGGCCGCGCCGGTCTCGGGTGCCGGCGCCGGCTTGTCGGCCGCGGCCGGCGCCTTCCCGGCCGGCGCAGCGACGCGGCTCGACCGCACCAGCCAGACGCCCAGCACGACGAGCAGCAGTGCCGCAATCAGGACCGCCGCCAGGCCGATGAACGGCAGGTAAGCTTGCCATTCGAGCAGCAGGTTCTCGATTGTCATTGCCCCTGCCCCGGCTACAGATTGCGGTCGAGCACCGCGAACAGCGGCTGCGTGAGGTGCATCCACGTCAGGTGCTGCACGACGATGAAGACGGCAATCACAGCGGCGAGCGCCAATGCCCAGCGCCGCAGATGCGGCAGACGGCGGGGTATGCCGGCATCGAGGGTACGCTCGTAGGCGTCCGCGAAGAACCGGCGCGACGCGTCGGCGAGATCGGGTGCACGGTTGGCGATGAAACGGTACAGCTCGACCTTATAGCGGGAAATGACCTCTTCCGAGCCGCCGCGATAACGGCCGCGGAACCCGAGCTGCAGCGCGAACAGATAGATGCAGGCGATCTCCGTCGTCAGCGGATCACGCCGCAGCAGCAGCGCATCGAGATTGTCGAAGAACTTGTCACCGCCCTGATAGCTCTGGAAGATCTGGCTTTCGAGCAGCATCGACTTCCAGACCGTCTTGCCGTTCCATTCGATCTCGTGGAGGAAGATCTCGTCGGCGAGGACGGCCATGATATAGAGTGCCTCCTGAAACAGGCGCCCGCCCATCGCTCCCCCTTGCTGAACCGCGTCGATCGCGTCCTGCTCGAGTATCGTGAGCAGCCGACGATTGATCGCGCGGGCCACGTCCGAGCCGTCACCGGTCCCGGCGGCCGCACCGCGGGGAAGCGGCTCCGCCAGACTGCGGCCGTCGCGAAGGGCGACATGCTTCAGCCTGACGAGTTCGGCGTAAAAGCCGTGAAACCGCTCCCGCAGGAAGCTCTCTTCGAAACGCCCGATTGCCCGCTCCATGTCCCCCCCTTTCGTTCGCTATCTCAAGGGGTGAACGGTTGCGAGACGCGAACTGACATAGAGAACGAGTTCGAGCGGTCCCGACTCCAGCTTCGGATCAAAGCGGTTGATGATGAACAGCGGCGCATCGGGCCGGACGATATCCGGGTTGGCATCGATCGCGAACAGCATCATCCGCTCACCCGGAATGACGCCGAGCTCGTCGTCGCGCTCGATACGCTGCCGTTTCGCGCCCAGCAGCCGGCGCTCGGTCAGCATCAAGATGCGATCCTCGCTGCCGATCAGGCAACGTTCCATCCACGCCAGCAGGTCCGATTCGGTGGCCCCGGGCCGGCGACGGGCGCCGATCACCAGCCGGGGTCTGTACCAGCTGGGGCGAAGTTGCAGCCGGAATCCGCCGTTGTCGATTTCGAACGCAACTTCGCGATAGGCAAGCTGCACGTCGTCGATCCGGCGCATGATGAAATCGAGCAGCGGATCGAAGCTCGCGCGGATGGCGTTGTGACGATATGCGCCGAGGACCGGTGGCACCTGGCCAGGCCCCAGGGTCGAAAGCTCTCCTGCAAGGCGGCACAGGGCGATGTAGAGCTGAAACGGGTGGGCCTGCCCGCTCGCGATCAGTGCCTCAAGCTCCGGCAGGGCGGCGACGAGCGAGCGAATCGTGGCCTGCGTGCCGAGGGTCATCGGCTCGTCCGCATGCGCGGCCGGGGAACGGGCGCGCTCCGCCAACAGAACCGCCTTCTCGCGCAGGCGCCGCGCGATGACGGCGCAGGCCGAGCCGAGTTCGGACTCCGCCGTGACTGCCAGGAGCGGCGGGATGAACGAAGTCAGGCTGAAGCTTTCGTCGCGATAGCGGACCTCGCACAGCGGAAAGCTCACGAATTTCTGCGGCGGCACTTCACCTGCGATCAGCCGCAGACGCGGGCGCAGCCGGGGAATGCGCAATTCGCCGTCACCCGTATTGAGGTCGACGACGGACGCGCCCTCGACGCTGTCATAGCGCGCAAGCTCGCTGCCCGAAGCCCCCTCGACACGCCGCGAAGGCAGCGCGAGATGAATTTTCAGCGGCCCACGCTCGAGTTCCGCCTGATAAGGCTCCAACGCCAGAGAGAGGTCGTCGCCGCCGTTCGGATAGAAGACAACGAGCCCGTCCGGCATGATCGCCTCGAGCTCGAGCACGCGCACTACACCCGCCACGAGCTGCGCCGGATCGAGCCGAAGCTGTCGGACACCGTAATGGTTCGGGTTGACGCACCGGAGATGGTAGTTGAGCAGAATATCGCTGCGCAGCGCGAACTGTTGGAAATGCTGCGGCGCCAGCAGCATCCCCTCGTGCCACTGAATTGCTTCGGGCGGCCGCTCGTCGTTCATGTTACTGTCCCCCCCCCAACCGCCCTTTACTCCTGACGCACGGTGAACCCGCGCGCGCCTAGCTGCAGCAGCGGGTTACGGTAGCGATCCAGCCGTGCCCGATGATCCCCCGGCGCAAGATAGTCGGCAAACACGAAACTCGCCAGCGCTTCCTGCGCCTCGGCCGGCACCGTCTCCACGATCAGCAGTGCCCCCGGGACGAGCTCCCACTGCCGAACCGTGAAGCCTTCCGGGAAATCGCGCTGAAACTGGTCCCGCGACTGGAACCATTGCCGTGCACTCGTTTCGGCAAGCCTAGTGACGAGTTTCTCATCGAAGACGTAGACGAGATCGACGGCCAGCGGGTTGTCCTCGTTGAGGTCAGGTGAGACCTCGATCCGGACGGTCTCGGTCGAAATCGTCGGCGGCTTTGATGCGCAACCAAATCCGGCGATCGTCGATGCTGCAAGGACGAACAGCGCGCAAAAAGAGCGACGTATGCTTCGCGCAGAACTCATCGGTCTTCCCAACGTGGCATCGGAAAGATGAAACGGGCAGCGGCGGCCTCGCGCGGCCACACGGCCTTGTAGCGCCCGCCGTGAAGCTGCTGCACGATCATCGGCTTGACCCTGTTGCGGCCGGTGTCGTCAAACCGAACCGGTCCAAAGAACGTCTGAAGATTCGTCCGGCTGAGCGCCCGTCGAACGGCCTCACGGTCGGTCGATCCGGCACGTTCAATGGCGTCCGCCAACACGAGAATGGCAGCCGCCCCCTGGGCCGCCTGATATGGCGGCGCGTACCCGTATTCGAGCTCAAATTCCACCGCAAAGCCGACCGCGTTGCCGAACCAGCGATCGGTATATCCCGCATACGGGTCCCATTGCGACATGCACGTCACGTAATCCGCGTTTCGCCCCAGCTTCTCGAGCTGCGCGCCGTCGCAGAACGTGAGTGCCACCATCGGTACGTAGACCTGCTTCTCGGCCATCTGACGGACGGTCAGATCGGCCCCCTGCGCATACCCGAAAACCAGCAGTGCGTCCGCCTTTTGATCCCGCACGCGATCGAGGGTCGGCCCCATGTCGCGCACCGGATCGGGCAGCGTGTCGTCAACCACCACCTGCATCCGGAAGCGCCTGATCTGCTCCATCACCGAGTCGCGCATCTCGCGCCCCGCCTCCACGTCCAGGAAGGCCAGTGCGACGCGGACGGAGTCCGTCGGCTGATGCCGGCGCACGCTTTCCTCCGCCAGCATGACGATGGCGTCGTCGAGATAATCGTCGACGGTCGTGGTGATCCCGAAGAAATAACGACGGCCCTGCGTGTAGAGTGACAGCGAGCCGCCGCCGGCGTTGACCATGGGTATCCGGTGCCGCTCCATCACGGCGGCGACGGGTTCGACCAGCGCGCTGCTCTGCGGACCGACGACGAAATCGACCCCGTCACGCGCGATCTGTTCCGCGGCGCGCGCAGCACTGCTGGCGAGCCCTTCGTCGTCGCGATACGTCAGCTTCAACCGGTAAACGCTGTTTCCGACCCGAACGCCGCCCGCTTCGTTGACGCGCTTCACGGCAAGGTCGTAGCCGCGAACCATGTGTTCGACGAGCGAGGCCCGCTGGCCGCTCATCGACACGACCGCGCCGATCGTGATCGTGTCGTTCTCGGCCGCCGACGCCGCGCTCACGCGCGCGACGCACGCCAAGACGACCAGAAGCACGGCGCCGGAAACAAGGCTTCCGTTCAATCGCGAGTTGCGGCCCGCAGCGTCGCGTCCACCGCGCTGCGCGCCGCCGAACAGTGCCGCAAGCCAAATACTAGCTTGGGCAACGATCACAATGAGAATCTTGAAGTTTCCCTGTCGGGGACACTCTACAAAACGTTGAATCTTCTTTCAAGTTATCTCGTACCTTGCGAACATAATTCATGCAACCATGACTTGAGAACCCGAAAATCGATGCGTTAATTTATGAGATGCGACCAACGTTGAACCGAATTCATGGTCGCATGCGGCCACGACCGGGCGGACGATCCATGAGCGGGCAAACGAAGGATAACCGGACATGAATGGCCGCTCGCCCCATTTACGGATCATCAACAGCGGCATCGCGTCACGCCCGGTTGAGCGCGAGCAATATGTCGGAAATACGAGAACGCCCGTCGCAACGCATCCGCCGACCGAGACCAGGCTTCACGACTTTCTGACGGATCATGCCAGTGCGAAGACAGGTGCCGCGCCCGTGCAACGGCTGATCGAACTGCGTCCACGCCTGCTCACGGGCGTTCTGATGATCGTCAGCGGCGCCTTGCTGTTCTCGTTCTGCGGCGGCGTACTCGTCGGTCTCGCCCTCGGTCTTCACATCGGGCAACGGAACGAACGCGTCCCGACCAGCGCGCGTCCGGCCGCGATCGTCGCGCTGCCTCCCGTTACGCCGGCGCCCCAACAATCCGTCGGTGCACCGGACGACAACATGGCGGCCGCCGATCCACCGCCACTACCGATTATCGACCCCGTGCCGACGCCGGCGCCGACCGCATTCGAAATCGAGACCGCATTCAAGAGCGAGGCAACGCGCCCTGTACCGGCGCATGAGCCCGACGGGACGATACCGGCCATGTCCGCCGCGGAAGCCGAGCACGCTGCACCGGCCGTCACGTTGCCGCCCGATGCGCCCGTCGTTCCGGCCCAGACCGTACCAGCCGGCGGGATCGACACCACGTGGCCGACATATGTCGACGATCAGGCATACTGGGTGCAAATCGGCGCATTCCGGACCGAGGTCAAAGCACAAGCGGTCGCAGCCTCGCGGCCTGATGCACGCGTCGTTCGTCTCGAGTCCGTGCAGCGGGACGGCCTTTCCCGGATATGGCACGTCGTTCAGATCGGCCCCATCGCTTCCCTTGCCGAGGCCAATCGCACGACGATGCTGCTGCGCAACGACGGTTTCCGCGACGCGTTCGTGACGACCGGTTCCATCCGCTGACCGGCATCCCTTCCGCCGACCTGCCACAAACGGTCGAAATGCTTCACGCGTGCGCCGGCCATGTCGCCCGTGCCATGCAATCGTCGGTCGATTGCATGATGACCTGGATCAGGTGAAGGTGGTAAAGTCCGCATTTATCTTTGGCGCGCGGGCGCGCAGCCGCAGGTATCGCGTCAACGAGGGAGACGGTTGTCGCCGATGGTTCTCAAACGTTGGGCGTTCGCGATCCTGATCGGCTGTCTTTCGACGTCGACAGCGTTCGCCCGGGATCGTCCGTTCAAGATCTTCATCGTGCTGTGGCGCGGCGAAACGCCGGTCGAGAAGGGATTTCGCGACCATCTCGCCGAGAACGGCATCCATGCGGAGTACATCGTGCGCAACGTCGATCAGCAGGCCGAGCGCCTGCGCGATGTCGTTGCCGAGATCCAGCAGGAGAAACCGGATCTCGTCTATTCGTGGGGCACGAGCGTCACGCTCGGACTCGCCGGCACCTACGATGATGCCGATCCGACGCGTCACGTGACGGACCGCCCCGTCCTGTTCACCATGGTCGCGGATCCGGTCGGCGCACGCATCGTTCCCAGCTTCGACAATCCGGGCCGTAACGTGACCGGCACCAGCCACGTCGTGCCACTTGACGTGCAGTTCAAGGCAATGGCGGCTTACAAACCGTTCAAGCGGATCGGTCACGTCTACAACCCGCTGGAGCGGAACTCGGTGGTGACGGCCGAGCAGTTGAAGGCGCTCGCGGAAAAGGAAAAGTTCGAGCTCATCATCCGGGCCCTGCCGGTGGTCGACAACAAGCCAGTCGCCGAAGCGATCCCCGACGTTCTCGCCCAACTGGCCGAGATCGGCGTCGATTACGTCTATCTCGGGCCGGACAGCTTCATCGGCGTGCACCGGGACTTGTTCAACGAGACCGCCATTCGCCTGCGGCTCCCGGTGTTCGCATCGACCGAATTGGCGCTCCGGGAATCGCGGGCTTTGATGGGACTTGTGTCCGGTTACTACAATCTGGGCCGTTTCACCGCCCACAAGGCAATGCAGATCCTGCTCGAGCGGAAAACGGCGGCTGAAATACCGGTCGAGACGCTGAAACGTTTTTCCTACGTGATCAATATCGGCGTGGCGCGCGAGCTGGAGTTCTTTCCGCCGATACCTGTGCTGCAATACGCGGAGGTCATTGGCGAATGAGAGAGGAAACGCGGGAGTGGCGCTTCTACTTCATCCGTCATGGCGAAACGCTGTCGAACATGCTGGGTTTGCGCTGCGGCGGCGAGTGGGACGAGCCGATGACCGAAAGCGGCATTGCCCAGGTCCGACACGCCGCCGAGGTTCTGCGTGCCCTTGCGCCCACCATCGACATAGTCGTCACGTCGCCCCTGCTCCGCACGCGCCAGACCGCCGCGATCCTCGCGATGGCGCTCGGCGTCCCGTCCGTCAAGGACGCCGCGTTCATCGAGCGCCGTTTGGGTGCATGGACCGGACAGCCGATCGCCACGACCGAGGAGCAGCTTGCCGCCGGCGAAACGCCACCGGGGGGCGAGCCCGAGGCCGAGTTTCATGAGCGTGTCGCCCGCGGCCTCGAGCGGCTGCGCCGCGACCCGTCCCGCACGCCGTTGGTGGTTGCCAGCCGCGGCGTCGGACGCGTCCTGCATATCCTGCTCGGCGGCGATGGAAAGCTGCGGGCCGGAAATGCCGAGCCGCTCGAGTTCATCGTCGAACCGGACGAGCCGCCGACCGTCAGGTCGCTGTTCGATTAGACGGTGCGATCAGACGAAGAGACGCCGGACCACCCGGCCGGACGAGGCGCATACCTGACGCGTTCCCGACGGAAGCCGTCCGTCGAGCCACGCGGCGATGGCCGCGATCTGGTCCGGCTCGCTCAAGGTTGGCGTATGCCCCGTATCCAGAACGTCGACGATGGCGATCTCGTGGCCTTTCGTCATGCGGTCGAGGATCGCCGGGCTCAGGACGTCCGATTCCATGCCGTGCATGACGAGAACCGGACAGCGGACCTGCCGCCAGCGATGCCACTGGTCCAGACTCGTCCGCGCGTCCTCGCGATAGGCCTGCATCGCGCGCGGATCGTGACGATAGATGCGCCCGCCCTCTTCGTCCGACCACCGGGTCTGATGATAGCTGTTGTGTAGCAGGACCTCGTCGCCGACCGAACCGTCGTGCTTCTGGGCCGCGCCCAGGCGGCGGAACAGATCGGCCGGCGACCGGAACACGTAGTGTCGGGCGACGCTTTCGGCCCGACGGCGGCGGCGTCTGACCGGAATGAAGGGGCCGACGTCGTTGAGGACGATGCGCTCGACGAGCCGCGGGAACCGTGCCGCAAGCTCGATCACGACGCTGCCGCCCAGCGACGACCCGACCAATGTCACTTTGGACACACCCAGTTGCCCGATCAGCTGCTCCATCTGGCTGACCATCGTCTCGAGGCGATAATCGTCCTGCGTAGCGAGCCAGCCGCTCAGCCCCCGTCCGACCCAGTCACTGCAGACGATGCTGAAATCGGCACAGAGCGCCTCGGCCAGATAATCGAACCGGCGCGCCGTGTTGGCGATTCCGCCCATGCAAAGGATCAGCGGCCGATCCGGCCGCCCCCATCGGGTATACGAGGCTCTGACGACATAATCCTTGCGCAGCCGCATCGGTCCGGTGCGCTGCAGGCGCTTGGCGTGGACGTAATCGAAGCTATGGACGGTAAAGCGGCCGGCGAAGCGCGCGTCGATGCGGGCGGCAAGCATGTCGAGCTCGGCCCAGTCCATCCGCGACGGATCGCGCACGATATCGTCGTCCATTGCGCGCAACGCCGACGTCATTCGCCGAGCTCCTCACCGATGCTGGCGGCACTATATCACTACCATCGGTAGATTCCACGACCGCGCTTTCGAGGCGTGCCTAGTCGAATGCCGGACGCCATGTCGGGCAGATATCACCAAGATGCTTGGGACGCCGACGAGCGCTTCATGGTTGTGGCATCTCCCTGCGGACCGTTTACACTGGCCGCCGGCCATCGGCATCGGGGACAGGGGGATGCAGTTCAGCCTTTTCATCAAGATCGCAACCATCGTTTTCACGACGCTTGCCTTTGCACTCGGCATCACCGCCGTTCTCGGCTACTTCAAGTTCCGGAAGACGCTGATCGATTTCGTCCAGGACCGTGCCGTCGTTTCCGCGCTTTCGGCGCAGAGCGCGATCGAGAGTAATCTCGACCTCGGGCTGTCGCTGGTCATGCTGCGCACCCTGCCCGACATACTCGGCCGCGTGCGCAGCACCGACCCCAGCATTCAGTCGATGGTCGTGTTCGAACTCCGCCGCGACGACGCGAGCATCATCTACGCGACCGACGGCCGTGCCGCCGAAGAGGCGGTGCCTCCCGCCTGGCTCGCCGCCCAGGCGCATGCCGAGGGTCCTTTCTGGACCTTGACGGAGCCCGATACCGTGATCGTCGGCGTGCCGTTGCGCAACAGCTTCGGACAGAACGTCGGCGGCGTCACCCTGCTCTATTCGCGCGCCTATGTCGACGACAAGCTGGCTGACGCGGCAAGCCAGCTCGCCGTCTGGACCGCAGCACTGCTCGGCGCATCTGCCGTGCTCTCGGTGATCGGCAGCTTCTTCATCTTCCGGCCGGTGCAACGCCGGCTGGCGATGCTGACCAGATCGCTGCACCGGCTGGATACCGGCAACATCGTACGGATCGGGACCGAGGGCAACGAACTCGAGAGCGGCATCGGCCACCTGGAAGAGAAGGTCGGCGCGGCGTTGTGCGATCTCGAAGTGCTCAGCAACGAGCTGGCCCGGACAGAGGCTCGCGCGTGAAGCCCGGCGACGCGAACGTCCTTCAGCAGCTTGGCCTGAAACGTATCGACGTTCGGGTCATGGCGTTCACCTTGGCGCTGCTGCTCACCGCCACGGCCGGACTTTCCTTCGCCGTGCTCAGGATCTTCGAGCGCGAGCTGGTCCCCGAGCTCGAACAAAAATTGACGGCGATCTATGCCACGATGCGCATCGACATCGATCGTGCGCTCGGTCTGCGGATCCCGCTGGAATCGTTTCGCGGGATGGACGTCTATCTCGGCGACGTGCTGCGCCATCACGGCGAGATAAAGTACGTCGCCATCACCGATCCAGCCGGCCGCATCCTCTACCAGGGCGGCGAACCGCTTACTGCTGGTACCCCCGGGGCCGTACTTCTGGCCGACCACTTCATGGGCGACCGGCGCGCGGTCGAGGCGCACGCCGCGGGTCCCACCCGCGTCGACACTTATCTCGATTTCGCCTTTCCGATCGAACGGGACGACAGGACGATCGGCGTCGTTCATATCGGCGTCGATGCCGACGTCGTCCGGCACAAGGTCACCGAGGGTGTCTTCAACGTCGCAACCGTCCTTCTGGTGGCGCTGCTCCTGGCCTTCGAGTTTCTGCTGCTCGTGATGAACACGCGCGTGACGGGCCCACTGATGGCGGTTGCGAAGCTTGCCCGCACGGTCAGTCAAGGCAACTTCACCGTCGTCCTCGATTACAGAGCCAAGGACGAAGTCGGACGCCTTGTGACAGCGCTCAATGCCACGGTCGCAAGAGTCTGCGCGATCTATTCGGATGTCGAGTCCCGGCTGATGACCATCGTCGCACAGCGTCCGCAGATCGGCGAGCGCCTCGCTGCCGCGTTCGAACATGTATCGCGGCATTACCGCTGTACCCGGACGCCCGAGGCGCAGCGGGGGTTCAACAGCAGTCTCAGCCGGACGCGCACGGCGCTTTTCATCTTCATCTTCGCCGAATCGCTATCCTACTCGTTCTTTCCGATGTTCGTGAAGGAGATCCACAGCCCGATTCCCGGTCTGTCCCAGGCGGCGGTGATCGGCTTGCCGATTTCGGCATTCTGGCTCGTGGTCGCGATCACGCAGCCTTCTGTCGGCGTGTGGGCGCGCGGACGGCGTCGCCGCAGCCTGTTTCTTCTCGGCATCGCCCTCACCGTCGTCGGACTAGCCTTCGCCGGCGTCGCAGCCGACGTCTATGAGCTACTGCTGTGGCGATCGATCACCGCGCTCGGCTATGGCACGGTGCTGATCCTCTGCCAGAGCTACATCCTCGATTCGGCCGGCCCCGAAGCACGGACGCAGGGTGCGGCGTTGTTCACGAGCGTGTATTTCTCGGCAACGTTATGCGGAACCGCGATCGGTGGCGTCATTGCCAACCAAATCGGATACGGGATGACGCTCGTCGTCTCGGCTTTCGTCGCCGCCCTCACGCCTTTGTTCATTCTCCGCATCGAGGTTGCGCCGGCAGAAGCCGCAAAACCCGCGGCCCGAAAGGATGCGCCGGGCGGACGCATCGTGGCGCTGGCGACAAATCCGCATTTCGTCGCCGTCACGATGCTGGCCGGCATACCGGCACGCCTCGTCAATGCGGCGTTCCTATTCTATCTCGCCCCGCTTTTTCTCGACGCGCTGGGAAATTCCAAGCCGGAGACAGCGCGCGTCATGACGATCTATGCAATCATGATGGCGTTCTCGAGCCCGATCTGGGCGAAGCTCGTGGATCGCTGGCGCAATCCGCTGCCGTTCGTCATCTGCGGCGGGCTCTTGTCGGGTTTCGGCATGACCGTCGTGTTGTTGCGACCCGATACGTGGGGGGTCGTCGTGGCGATCACGCTGCTCGGCACCGCGCAGGCATTCAGCATGACGTCGCAAATCACGCTCGTGACGCAGGTCACACCCCACGAACGCCGGCAGCTGGGCGGCGCCGCCGTGCTCGGCATGTTCCGCATGATCGAACGCGCGGGCAGCGTCGCCGGGCCGTTCCTTGCCGCGGTCCTAGTGGGTCCCTATGGCTATCACGGCAGCATGGCGATCACCGGGCTGATCGTCGCGGGGGCCGCGGTGCTGCTGGCGATCACGTTCATGATCGTCCCGCCCGGCCGGGCGCGCATCGCTGCGCCGCAGGCACGATCGCAACGGGCCTGATCGGCGCCTGCCCTTTGGAGAACCGCCGCAAGGTTCGGGCCACAGCCTGATACCGGCAGCCGGCGCCAAGCGCCGCATTTCCGCGTTATACCTCTGGCCCCCTTCCAGGAAGCGCGGTACGGATGCGTGCACTGGTCGTCCTGAATGCCGGCGGAAAGGAGATCGCCGAAACCGGTACCGCGGACATCCGCGACCGCGTTGCTGCGGCATTCGCGGCCGCCGGTATCGATGCCGTCGTCAAGCTTGTCCGGGGTCCGGAGCTGGCCCGGACCATTCATGAGGCCCTCTCGCCGGCGACCGGATCGGGCGCGCCACCGGATGCCGTCGTGGTGGGCGGCGGTGACGGCAGCATCGGAACGGCGGCCGGACATCTGGTCGACAGCGAGATCGCGCTCGGCGTGCTGCCCCTCGGCACGCTCAATCATTTCGCACGGGATCTGGGTCTGCCGCTCGAGTTGGACGATGCCGTTCGGACCATCGCGTCCGGCCACACGCGTTACGTCGACGTTGCCGATGTAAACGGCATCATCTTCATCAACAACTCGTCGATCGGGCTCTATCCCTACATGCTCAGCAGCCGCGATCGCCAGCGGCGGCGATTCGCCCTCGGCAAATGGGCCGCCATGATCCTTGCCTTCGGCAGGGCGATGCTGCGGTTCCCGGTCCATCGGCTGTACATCCGCGTGCTGAACGAGACGCAGCCGCGAAGAACCCCTTGCGTCCTGATCGCCAACAACCTGTACAACCTCGACGCCGTCTCGTTCGGGGCGCGGTCCGCGCTGAACCGGGGCGAGCTCGGCGTCTACGTCGCGGCCAGCCGCCGCCGGCTCCACTTCCTCGTCCTGACCGTCAAGGCGATTGCCGGGCGCCTTTCGCAGAAGCGCGACCTCGAGCTGTTCCGTGTCGCGCAAGTCGAGATCCGCTCGCACGCCAAACGGCTCCACGTCGCGATCGATGGCGAGCTGAAGACGATGCGGCCGCCGCTGCGGTACCGCATCCGGCCGCGGGCCCTGCGCGTAATCGTCCCGCCACCGGCAAATCCGACGTCATGACGTGGATCGCGCATATCTCCGACCTGCATTTCGGCCGCCACGACCCGATTGTCGCCGACGGTCTCCTGACCGTTCTCGAGGAGAAGCGGCCGGATCTCGTCGCGGTGAGCGGCGGCCTGACACAGCGCGCGCGTTCGCACGAATTCGCCGCAGCGCGGCGGTTCCTGGATCGGCTGGCGATGCCCACGCTCGTCGTACCCGGCAACCACGACATTCCACTTTACAACCTGTTCGACCGGCTGTTCCGGCCGCTTTCCCGGTATACCCGCCTCATCGCGCGTGACCGGCAGCTGGTCGTCATCGACGAGACGATTGCGGTGCTCGGCATCAACACGGCACGCGGCTGGATCGGCCCGAACGGCCGCCTCTCGACGCGGCACGTGGCCGAGATCCGGGCCGGCTTCAGCGATGTCGGCCCGTCCACGCTGCGGATTCTGGTCACGCATCACCCGTTGCTGGTGCCATGGACGTCGCACCATACGCCTGCGATACGCGGCGCCCGCCATGGAATCGAGGCGATTGCCGCGGCAGGCGTTCAGATGCTGCTCTCCGGCCACTATCACCGACACCACAGCGCCGCGGTCGCGATCGAACACGTCGCGGCGAAGCGCTCCATCCTGATCGTGCATGCCGGCACGGCGATATCGACGCGACTGCGCGGGGGCGCCAACAGCTTCAACCTGATCTGCATCGCCGACGAGCAGGTCGATTGCACGCCGCATGTATGGGATGGCGCGCGGTTCAGGCCAACCCCGCCGAAGCGCTTCCGGATCAGCGACTCGCGCTGGCGGCCGCTGACCGCCGACGTCGCTGCGATCGGCTGAAGCCTATAGATCGAACCGCCCGACGGCCTCGGGCTGAAACAGGACCGCGAGCAGCGTCAGGCTGCGCGGCCTACCATCGCGTGTCGTCCAGGTGATCGACTGTCCTACCGACAACCCGAGCAGAGCGCTGCCCACGGGCGTCAGCACCGAGATGCGCCCCAGGACGCTGTCCTCCTGGCCGGGATAGACGAGACTGACGGTTATCACCTCACCCGTCATGTTGTCGCGGTACCGGACCCGCGAGTTCATCGTCGCGACGTCACGCGGCACTTCCTCGGGTTCGACGACCACCGCCCGACTGATCTCCTGGTCCAGGAACTCGACGATCGCGTCGTATGACTGGGCTGCATAGTAGTCGACCAGGAATCGAAGGCGCTCCTTGTCACGCCGCGTGATGATGATATCGGGCGTCGCCGTCTGTTGCATCATGGCGTCGTCTGGTTTCTCGTGGTCCTCCAATCGAGTCATGGCATGAAATCATGCGATGGAATCGTTGCTCGACCGTTGCTTACGCGACCCATTCCGACACGGGTGCCCTTGCCTCGTGGAGCGGCTGCGTGATGACGTCGACGAGGGTCGGGCCCCCATGCTCCACCGCCGCGCTCAGCGCCTTTCGGAGATCGCCGGGCTCGGTCACCTTCCACGCCTTCACGCCGAAGGCCTCGGCGACGCGGGCATGGTCGATACGGCCGAAGTCGACCGAGAAATAGCGCTGTCCGAAGCCGCTCTTCTGCCCGGCCTTGATCCAGCCGTAACTGCTGTTCGATATGACGACCATGGTGACCGGCACCTTGAGGCGCACGATCGTCTCCATTTCGCCGGAGGTGAAGCCGAAGCTCCCGTCGCCCATCACGGCGACGACCTTCGCCTGCGGTCTGCCGTAGTGGGCGCCGACGGCGGCAGACATCGAATAACCGAGCGCGCCGTGGGCGCGGTTCGAAATGAAGTGGCGTCCCGTCTCGGCGAACTCGTAATAGGCGGAGATGTACGGACACGGCGTACCGGGGTCTGCAACCACGACCGCGTCGCGCGGCAACACGGCCTGGAGCTCGGCGACCACCCGCTCGGGCCGGATCGGCGTCTCGTCGGAGGTCGCGAGCGCCTTGAAGGCGGCCTGCTTCTCCTTCCTTGCGGCCGCAACGTCGGCGGCCCCGAGGGTCCGGCGGCCGAGATCCGGCTTCGCCGCCGCGACCGCCTGGGCGAGCGCCCCGAGACACAGCTTGGCGTCGCCGACGATCCACGCCTCCGTGCGGTAGTTGGCGCCGATGACGGTCGGATCCACGTCGATGTGCACGATCTTCGCCTTGCCGGGGGCCGGATGTCGCCAACGCTCGGTGGTGACCGACCCGGCCCGGCAGCCAACGAACACGACCACGTCGGCCCGGTCGACGATGGCCCGCGTCTGGGGCACCCCGCCGTTCGACCCGACCACGCCCACGGCGAGCGGATGGGTTTCGGCAATGCTGCCTTGGCCGCTGATCGTCGTCGCCACCGGCGCGCCGAGCGCCTCGGCGAGCTGGCGGAGTTCCGTCGTCGCCCCCGAGATCACGACGCCCCCGCCGCAGATGAACACGGGCGCCCGGGCCTGCAGGAGGATTTCGGCGACCCTCGCCACCGCCTCGGGATCGGGCCCGACGCGGCGCGACGGGTAGTAGCCCAGCGTCCGATCGGCCCACACGTCGGCCTCGTCGACCGGCTCCTTCTGGACGTCAAGCGGCAGGCCGATATGTGCCGCCCCAGGACGGCCGGAGGTCATATGGGTGAACGCCGCGCGCACCACCTTCGGCACGTCGGCCGCCCGGTCGATGACCTGATTCCACTTCGTCAGCGGCCGAAACAGGGATTCCTGGTCGAGTTCGGTCAAGGTGAAGCGGCCGCGCGATGCGACCGACACGTCGGTCGTGACCGACAGGATGGGGACCGACGATTCGTTGGCTTCCACCACGCCGGGCAGGATGTACGTCGCCCCGCCGCCCGACGGCCCTTCGCACACACCCACCTTGCCCGAAACGCGCGCATAGCCGTCGGCCATGTAGGCCGCCGAACGTTCGTCGCGCGTCAGGATGTGCGTGATGCCATGATCCAGCCGGTAGAACGCGTCATAGAGCGGCAGGCTCGTGTCGCCGCACAGGCCGAACACATACTGGACGTCATGGAGCTGCAGCATACGCACGAACGCCTCGGCGCCCGAAAGCTGGTTCATCGTCCTCCTCTGCTGGTGCGTGCGTCGAATTCGACCGTGACGCAGATTCCCATAATACACGCCCCCATACAATTCGTCTTCGCAAGCGCGAATGCCACCGAAGACCGGCCGAAGGAAGCATCCTGAACCGGTCCGAGTCGGCGTATTGACACCCGCCCGGCGTCTGGCAGCATGTCGGATAAAAGAAACAAGGAACCATCCTGGTGGAGGAAACGATGCGTAGGCTCACCCTGCCGGTCATACGCCACGCCTTCGTCGTTCTGTCCCTCGTGTCATTCGTCGGCGCGGCAAACGCGCAGCAGCCGACCGTGCGCGTCGCCTACGGCGACGTGCCCGGCGTCGAGGCCATGGGCTTCCTCATCGCGCTCGAACGCATCAAGGAGCGCGGCATGAAGATCGAGCTGATGACGCTCAAATCCGAAGATCTCGCGACCCAGGCCGTCGCCAACGGCCAGGCGGAAATCGGCGTCGGCACGCCATATGCGCCGATGCAGCGCCTCGGGGTGCCGCTGCGCCTGTTCTACCAGCTGAGCACGCTGCGTTTCTTCCCGGTCGTGAACGGCGAGTTCTACAAGACCTGGAAAGACCTCGACGGACAGGACTTCGTCGTGCATTCGCGCGGCTCCGGCACCGAGGCGATCGCGACCCTGATGGCCCAGAGGAACGGTATCAAGTTCAAGTCGATCAGCTACGTCCCCGGCTCCGAGGTGCGCGCGCTCGCCATGCTCCGCGGCAACATCAAGGCGACGATCGTCGATACGGCCAACAAGCGCTTCCTCGAATCGCAGGCGCCGGGCAAATTCATCTTCCTGCCGATGGGCGACGTCCAGGCGACCGACGATGCCCTGTTCGCGCGGCAGGAGTGGCTGCAGCAGAACGCGCAGACCGCCGATCTGATCGTCGAGGAGTTCCTGAAGGTCTGGCGCGCCATCAAGGCCGACCCGAACTTCGTGGCCGAGCAGCGCGTGAAATACAACCTGCTGCCGGATCTGCCGGCGAACCTGCAGGCCGACATCGTTCCCTATTACAAGGAAGCGGCCGAGGCGAACGTCTATCCGATCGACGGCGGCCGCGCGAAGGCGGTCAGCGAGGACTTCGCGTTCTTCACGATATCGGGGGCGATCAAGGGCGACCCGACGACGCTGAAGGCGGAGGACTACTGGGATCTCGGTCCGCTCGACCGCGCCCTCGCCAAACTGGGCAGCTGAGCCTCGCGCGCCGTCATGGCAACCTCCGTTGCCGAGGCTGGTACGGCACGCCCGGTCAGGACCCGGTTCGCCAATGTCCTGTTTTGGCGATTGGTCTCCATTGCGCTCGTGCTCGGCGCGTGGGAGATCGCGGGCCGCATCCCCGTCAGCTTCGCGTTCCCGCCGTTCAGCGCCACGTTCGCCGCCTTCGTCGGCATCATCCTCGACGGCACGCTGCCGGCCGCCTATTTGACGACGTTGCAGCCGCTCGCCACCGGGCTCGTCGTGAGTGCGGTCTTCGGTGTCATGTTCGGCGTTCTCATGGGGTTGTCGCGGACGGCCGAATGGGCGCTCGCGCCGGTCTTCATCGTCATGCAAGCGGCACCGATGGCCGCGCTCATTCCGCTGGTCACGTTCGTGTACGGAATCGGCCTTACCGCCAAGGTGCTGGCCGTATGCCTCCTGGCCGCTCCCGTCATCGTCCTCAACACCTACAAGGCGGTTCGTACGGTCAGTCCGTCGCTTCTGGACATGTGCCGCAGCTTCCTGGGCACACCGCTGCAGCAGGTCACGAAAGTGATCCTTCCGGCCGCAGGTCCCGTCATCTTCGCCGGCCTCCGCCTCGGCGTCGCCGCCGGTTTCATCGGCATCGTGCTCGCCGAACTCCTCATCACGCCGACCGGGATCGGTGACATCATCACTTACAGCAGCTCGATCGCGGATTATCCCACGATGTACGCCACGATCGCGTCCCTGATCGTATTTGCCGGCGTCACGGTCTCGATCCTCCAGCAGGTCGAGACGCGCTTCGTCCGGCCGGAGAAACGCGCATGACACAGAGGCTCGCACGCCCGCCCCGACTGACGCTCGCCGCCACGACGGACGCGCCGAACATCGTCGAGGTCAGGCGCATCTCCAAGAGCTACGGCAACCAGATCGAGGCGCTGCGCGACGTCAGCCTCGCGTTTCCGCGCGGCCGGCTCACCACCCTGCTCGGCCCGAGCGGATGCGGCAAGACCACGCTGCTCAAGATCATCGCCGGCCTGATTCCCGCCGATGCCGGCGACGTCTACGTCAACGGTCGGGTCGTGACCGGCCCCGGCCCCGAACGCGCCTTCGTGTTCCAGGACTTCGCCCTTCTGCCGTGGGCGAACGTGCTTCGCAACGTCGCGTTCGGTCTCGAGCTGCGAGGGATGGCAAAGGACGAACGCGAGGCACTCGCCGCCAAGTACATCCGCGACGTCGGCCTCGCCGGCTTCGAGAAGCGTTACCCGCATGAACTTTCGGGCGGCATGAAGCAGCGGGTCGGCCTTGCCCGCGCCCTCGCGGTGAACGCGGACGTGATCCTGATGGACGAGCCGTTCTCGGCGGTCGACGAACAGACGCGGCGCAAGTTCCAGGAGGATCTGCTGCAGCTGCTCGCCGTCGAGAGAAAGACCGTGATCTTCGTCACCCACAGCATCGAGGAGGCCGCCTACCTGTCGGACCAGATCGTGCTGCTCACCCGCCGGCCGGGTACGGTTGCGAAGGTTCTCGAGCCGCGGATCGACCGTTCCCACGGTCCCGAGGCCGTCCGCCGCGATCCCGCCTATCTCGACGCGGTCGAGGAAATCTGGGCGATGCTGAAGCAGTATCTAGCCTGAACCATGCGCATCCTCGGATACCGTCTTCCCATGCCGGCGGCGCTCCTGTTGTGGGGCGCGCTGTGGGAGATCGCCGGTCGTCTCGAGCTGGTCCCGATACTGCCGCCGCTGAGCGACGTGCTGATCGCCATGGGACAGCTCGTCCATACCGGTCAATTCTGGGCCGGCGCGCGCACGACCCTGGCCTCCTTCGCCACCGGCATGGGATTGGCGATCGCGATCGGCATCCCCCTCGGCATGCTCATGGGGCGCATCGCGATGGCCGACCGGCTGCTCGGCATGTGGGTGAACCTGTTCGCGAGCGCACCGCTCACCGCGCTCGTGCCGGTTCTGATGATCCTGTTCGGCCTCGGATCGACGACCGTGGTCGTGACCGTCACGCTGTTCGCCGTTTGGATCATCGCGCTCGACACGGCCGCCGGCATGAAACATGTCAACCCGTCGCTGCTGGAGATGGTACGTTCGTTCGGCGCATCGCGCTGGGTGATCTACGGCCGCATCCTCCCGCTGGCAGCCCTGCCCGAGATTCTCGCCGGCATCCGCCTCGGCCTCATTCGCGGCGTCAAGGGAGTGGTCATCGGCCAGCTGCTCGTGTCGATCGTGGGGTTCGGCGAGCTCTTCGAGCTCTACTCGCGAAACTTCCTGATGCCCGAGTTCTGGGCGTTGACGTTGTTCATCTTCGCGTTTGCCCTCGTCGCCTCCGAAGCGATCGGCTGGATCGAGCACCGAATCGAGGCCTACGCCTCGTCAAGAAGTTAGGCACGAAACGCCCGTCATCCGCCCGCATCGCTTCTGTGGCGATGCGCGATCAGCGACGATTCCATCTCGCAGGCTTCCTCGTGCATCACTTCGTAGAGACGGCGGATCACCTTCGGGGCGAGGCCGCGCGCCGCGGCACGCTCCTCGGCTCTTGCCAGAACTGCCTTGAAACGCTCCGGCACCACGACGGGCAAGCCGTGGGCGGCCTTGACCTCGGCGACGCGAACGACGAGCGCAAAGCGCTGTGCAACCAGATCGACGATCTGCGCATCCACCGCATCGATCTGATCGCGCAGCGGACGCAGGAGCGATTCCGGCGACGCGACGGTCTCTACGGCGCTGTCCGCGGCATCTTTGCCCTTCGGGCTTTCGGACTCGTTCGCCATGTCGAGCTATCTCCGGCACGTTACGGTGAATCGGCAAAGCTGGCCGCGAACGTGGCAGCCCGGTGGCCCGATCGTCAAGGACTTGCGACGAAGATCCCGGTCCAGGTCGCGGTGATCGACCACCAGTCCCGACATCAGTGCTGCCCCGCCCAATCCGCCGTCGAGCTGGATCGTCCGCTGCCGTGCCGACTTCAACGGCGGCTCGCGGTGACCCGCCGCAAACGCGTGTTGAGCCGCAGCGTCTCTTCCTGCAGGATCGCCAAGAACGCGCTGGCCGCCGGCAAAAGCGGCTGGCGTGCCGGCTCGATGAGCACGAGATCGATGTCGAGCGGCGGCTGAGCCAGCGGATTGATCGTGAACTGGCGCCGGTCGATGTCGGAAGCCATCATGATGCCCGGCAGCACCGTCACCCAATCCGTGTTGGCGACGAAGTCGAGCGTCCCCAGCATGGCGTCCAGTTCCAGCATCCGCTCGATCCGCACGCCGTTCGAGGCGAAATAGGTTTCGAGGACCCGGCGCCGCGTGTTCGAGGTGCCCGGCACGACGACCTTGAGCGGTCCGAGCTTCGACAGCTGCACCGGTTTGAGGTGCTTGAGACCGGACGTCCGCCGCGAGACGAGCACTTCGGGCGTCCGCGCGAAGAGCCGGCTCTTCAAGCCGGCACTGCCTGAAAAGGCCGGGACGATCGCGAACGCCAGCTCGCCCGCCTTCACCTGCTGCGTCAGTACGCCGCTATAGGCCTCGACGACGCGTACGACGACGTTGGGATGCACCTGAACGAAGCGCGAGAGCGCCGGCGCCAGCGCGCAGCGGGTCATGGTCGGCATCAGGCCGACGACGATTTCACCGTCGAGTCCCCGGCCGAACTCCATCACCGCCCGATTGGCGGCATCGGCGGCGCGCAGAACCTCGATGCAGTGCCGGTAGTAGGAATCGCCGGCCGGCGTGGGCATAACCGCGCCGCCTTTCCTCGAAAACAGCCGGACGCCGAACCGGTCCTCCAGCTTCTTGATGTGCTGGGAGACGCCGGACTGGGTCGCATTCTCGCGCGCGCCGGCGGCGGTGAAGGACCTTTCCTCGTAGGCGGCAACGAACAGCCGGATGTCGCGCAGGCTCGGATGCATGGGCAAGCTCATTAAGTTTCATAATGGTATCGAGCAGATCATATCATTTTTATAATTCCCGGCCCGGCTCTACGCTACCGACCGCGATCGCGGGAGAGGCGGACACGCAGGATGGAACAGGTATTGGATTTTCGACACAGCGTGCCTGATACCCGGCAGCTCCGGCACGCCTTCGGCTGTTTCGCCACGGGCGTGACGGTCGTCACGACGCGTACGCCGACGAACAAGCTGAAAGGGCTGACGGCGAACTCGTTCTCGTCGGTGTCGCTCGATCCGCCGCTCGTGCTGTGGAGCCTGCGGCTCAACGCGCCATCCTGCCAGAGTTTCCGGTCCTCGGGCTGGTTCGCCGTCAATGTCCTCGGCGCCCATCAACAGGCGCTGTCGCGGCATTTCGCGACGCCGTCCCCCGACAAGTTTGCCAACATCCCGCATGCTTACGGCCTCGGCGGCTGTCCGATCCTGCCCGACTGCCTTGCCTGCTTCGAGTGCAGCACGGAGAGCGCGATCGAGAGCGGCGATCACATCATCTTCATCGGCCGGGTGAATCGCGCGACATACCGCGAAGGCAAGCCGCTGATCTTCAGCGCCGGCCGATACTGCGTGCCTGAAGTTCTCGCCGATTCCGGCGCCGACGCGGCGCCGCGCGGCGTCAAGGAATCTGCATACGCTGCTGCAGGAGAGGTTCGATGAAGCTCGGATTTTTCACCATGCCCATTCATCCGCCGGGGCGGAGCCTGACGGAGACGCTGCAGGAGGATCGCGAGCTGACGCTGCTCGCCGATCGTCTCGGCTTCGTCGAGGGCTTCTTCGGCGAGCACGTCACGGACGCGGCCGAGACCATCACGTCCTCTCTCATCTTCATCGCCTGGCTGCTGCGCGAAACCAAGACGATCCGGCTGGGGACCGGCACGATCAACCTGCCCAACCATCATCCGGCGGCGGTGGCCGCCGAGGTGGCCATGGTCGACCACATGGCCCAGGGCCGGCTGATCATGGGTATCAGCCCGGGCGGCCTGCTGTCCGACGCCGAGGTGTTCGGCAACCTCGATGAGGACCGCAACGCCATGTTCGTCGAGGCGATCGACCACATCCTCGGCATCTGGAGCAGTTCCCCGCCCTATCAGCGCACCGGCAAGTACTGGAATATCTCGACCGCCCGCACCTACATCCCCGAGCTCGGCCAGGGGGTCATCCATAAGCCCTACCAGAAGCCGCATCCGCCGATCGTGGTGACGGCGGTGGCGCCGTTCTCGAAGGGCGTGACGGCGGCGGCGGCGCGAGGCTGGGACCCGATCTCGGCCAACTTCCTGCTGCCGCAATGGGTCAAGACGCACTGGGCGAGCTATGTCGAGGGGTGCGCCAAGGGCGGCCGCGTCGCCGATCCGGCCAACTGGCGCGTGGCCAAGAGCATTTTCGTCGCCGACGACATGGCGACCGCGCGTCGCTACGCCACCGATCCGGACGGACCGTATTACTTCTACTACAAGTCGCTTGGCACGAAGCTGATCCGCAACGGCCGGTCCAATCTCTTCAAGCGCGACCCGTCCCAGCCCGACGAGTCGATCACCATCGAAGGCCTCGTCAACGACCTCGTCATCTACGGCACGCCCGACAAGGTCGTCGACGACCTGCTCGCCTTCCGCGAGCAGATCGGTGACTTCGGCACCCTGCTCTACGCCGGGCACGACTGGGCGGATCCGGCGCTCGCCCGCCGCTCGATGGAGCTGATGGTCGAAAAGGTCATGCCCGAGGTCAATCGCGCCATCGCCGCCTCGAGTTCGGCGGCCTGACGCGAGACATCTCGACAAAGGCCTTTGACGCGCCCCGCGACGGCTGATGGTTCCGAGTCCACCTGCCTTTCATTCGGGAAAGCCGCCGTCCTGGAACAGAAATCTGTTCATTTCCCAGCCTGCACCGGCCTGACACCGCCGCTCGGCTGCATCGTTGGATGGTGCGACGACGATGCGGCCGGCGACCGGCGCCTGTCGGCAGAGATACGTTTCCTGCGCGGCGCCGGATGCCGCTTCACCCATATACGGTCTGCGGCCGTCTGCGCACGATGCGATCGCGCCGATCATCACCAGGATCGCAACTCTTGCGATGCGATATCTACGGTGATCCGCGCGTCGAAGATACCTGTCCACGGCATGTCCTCCTTCGTAAGAGGCCGCCTGACGCTGTTGCCAGTCATGGACGCATCGGCCCGCGGTGTCGATGGCGGTGCGCCGAAGCTTGACCGTCGTGGCCCCGGCTAGACGAACGTCGCTCTCCGCAGGTGCATCGCCTGAGTAACGAGCGGACAGGCTATCCGTGCCCTGTCACGAACCGCGTTTGCCGAAGGTAGCAGGCAGCCCCCTCGGTTCGGGCGGACTGAGGGTTCGGCTTGGCTGCGGCGACGCGCCGGCTGCGCCGCAGCAGCATTGGTGACGCTTGCCCGATCCGGCGGATCAGAGCCGCGCTTCGAGAGTCAGGTTGAAGGGCGTCTCGGCAGCGCGCCGAAAATGCGTGAAGCCCGCCTTGCGGAACACCTCGGCAAGGCGCGCCTCGCCGGCCTGCGCGCCGAGCACCGTGCGGCCGCCTTCGGAGATCGCGTGGGCGCAACAGATCGTCGTCGAGGCGGCGTAATACAACCGCGCGACGGGCGAGATGTTGTCTTCGACGCGATCGTTGGCGAAGGGCTCCACCAGCATCACGGTGCCGTCGCGCGCAATCGCCTTCGCCGCGTGTGTCGCCGCCGCGACCGGGTCGCCCATGTCGTGCAAACAGTCGAAGAAGCAGATCAGGTCATAGCCCGTGCCGGGATAATCGTCCGCCCGGGCCGTCGCGAAGGATACCCGTTGGGAAACGCCCGCCGCGGCCGCGACCTTTTGGGCCTCAGCCACGGATTCGCGATGCGCGTCGAAGCCATGGAACCGGGAAGCCGGAAAGGCCTGCGCCATGAGCGTGGTCGAGTGGCCGTGACCGCACCCGATATCGGCGACGACGGCGCCGGCCTCGAGTTTCTCGACGATTCCGTCGAGCGCCGGCAACCATTCCTGGACCAGACTGCCGCGATAGGCATTGCGGTAGAAGGCCGCGACGCCGCAGTAGAGCCGCCCCTCATGATCGCCCCAGGGAATGCCCTTGCCGGTGCGGAATGCCTCGATCGCCTTGTCCTCGTCGAACCACATCGAGGCCGGAACGGCCCAGGCATTGGGGATGAAGACGGGGCTGTCCTCGTCGGCAAGGACGAAGGCCCGTTCCGGCGTGAGCTCGTAGGTGTCGCTGATCGCATGGTAGACGACATAGCCGCCGGCAACCTGCGAATTGAGCCATTCGCGGACGTAGCGTTCGGCGCATTTGGCGCGGCTCGCCACCTCGCGCGCGCTGAGCGGACCAGCGCCGGCCATCGCCTTGTAGAGGCCGAGCCGGTTGCCGAGGCTCGCCATCACGCCGCCGTAGCCGGCCGACAGGTCGCCGACTGCACGCGCAAGAAAAGCATCAAGTTTCGCAGGGTCGATCGCGTTGATCTGAATGCCGTCCATATCGAAATCTCCTGTTGACGCGCCCGGAGCAATCCGAGGCTTCTCGGAGAATCGCAGTTGCGGCGCATGAACGGCAGAGCCGGGTTGTCCAAAATCGGGCCGTTTGTGCCACGTGACGTCGCAATCCAGGCGACGACAATCCCCTAGATCGCCGGCCTGGAAGCCTGGCGCCACTGTCCAGTCGGCGTTAGGCTTTTGTCCCTTACGTCGAGGGAATCCCGAAATGCCACGTCACATTGCGTCGGCCGGGTCGGCGCCGCGCCATGTAAGCCTCGTCGCCATTCCCGAAGCCGTGGTTTCGACGCTAAGCGGCATCTTCGACGTGATGAACGCCTTCGCCATGATGCCCCCTTCCGGCGACGGCCCATCCCCTGCACCGCCGTTCCGGGTCGAGATCGTGGGGCTGCGCCCCGGCCTGTTGGAGCTCGCCAGTCACGTACCGGTCATCGTGCAGCGAAGCATCGCTGCGATCGATGCGACCGACATCGTCATCGTCCCGTCGATCCTACTTGGACCGGAGGGTTGGCAGAAAGGCCGTCATCCGGAACTGGTCGAGTGGTTTCGCGCCATGCATCGTCGCGGCGCGCTTTTGTGCTCAGCCTGCTCGGGTATTTTTCTGCTCGCCGAGACAGGGCTCTTCGACGGCGTGGATGTGACGGTGCATTACGACTATGCCCGCGCCTTCACGGCCGCCTTTCCAAAGGTGCCGATCCCGAGCGCGTCCTGGTCGTCGCCGGCAAGCGCGAGAAACTGATCAGTTCGGGCGCCTCCATGACCTGGCACGATCTGGTGCTGTACCTGTTAAGCCGGTATGCCGGCGCGACCGCGGCACAAGCCGTCGCGCGGCTTTTTGCCCTGCAGTGGCACCAGGACGGACTCGCGCCCTACATCGTGTTCGAGGGACGCAAGGATCATGGCGACCTCGCGATCCGGGCGGCGCAGGACTGGGTGGCCACGCATTTCGCGGTGGCGAGTCCCGTGGAGGAGATGATTCGGCGCACCGGGCTGATCGAGCGCACCTTCAAGCGGCGGTTCACGAACGCGACGGGGTTGAGCCCGATCGCCTATGTGCAGCGCCTGAGAGTCGAGGACGCCAAGCGCCGCCTCGAGCGGACGGAAGCGTCGGTCGACGAGATCAGCTGGCAGGTCGGTTACGAAGAGCCCGCCTTCTTCCGCCGCCTCTTCAAGCGCGTCACGGGGCTCACGCCCGGGACCTATCGCCGGCGCTTCCGGATTCCCGACTATGCGAGACCGCCCGGCCGACAGGCATGAACCTGCCGGCGTTGTCGCGCCGGCGGGTTGACGTGTGATTTCCGGATAGAGTTCCGGCCTGCAGCTTTCAGATTATGAGTTCGTTTGGGATTCCGTCATCCATGTACGCTGGTTGACGCCGGCGCACATAATTCACTGTATCGCCAGCGCGTTTTGTCACGTGTGCCCCGTCAAAATAGTGCCATGTCAAGCCCGTTTTCACTGTCAATGCTTTGCGTCTATGGCGCCTCGATTAGATGGTACAGTGCCTATTCAACAAACGCAGCTCGTCCCCTATTCCGCATCCCGAATTTTTGGCGGCACTCCCTCCTTGCGTAAGACATCTGCCATGCGGCTCGTGATACCGATATGCCCCAACAACTCGATGCCTTTATCTTCACCTTTTATCTTACGCACCATTTCACGCAATTGCTCAAGGCCATCGCTTACGTGAAAAATGACCTATTCCTTAGCGTCGCCGGGAACTATTGTTCTACCCGAACTTACAGTGGCCCCGATGTGAAGCTGAACGGTCCAGGCGCGATGTCCATCGTGGACCCATTCCATCCTAACTGGACCTAGCGCTTTGACAGCTTGCATTTGGAGCTCAACCACGTCGGACCAAACACGCTGAGGCAATTGTACAGCACTATCTCTCCCCTGCATGAAGGCGTCGCCGTATCCCTTCACGCCTTCCACGATGATCTCACCATTGGTGCCTGTCAGCAGCGCGCCGGAATACTGCGCCTGAACTTCATCTTGCGCGAGGCAGGATACAAGCACATTGCCAGTCGGGTCTTCTGAATCCATTAGCTTATATGGATCCTGCCAACCTCGCGCGAGTGGTGTATCGCCCAGGAACTTGCTCCCGAGGGCAGGTCCGAATCCAAAGTCGTGACGCACCAGTGGACTCGCCAAAGGTGAATGGACTCGGCGGTAAACGTCGAAGAAGGACCGTGCAACGTGGAACTGGCAGACCGAGTCCGTGTGCGACGAGCAGACCGAAGGCTTTGTGCATGCGAGGCACCGTGCAACATCGCTGCCGCGGCCGCACGCGCCATCGACGC
>CALANV010000021.1 GCA_937926175.1 uncultured Rhodospirillales bacterium
CGCGCCTCGACGATGCCGTCCATGTTGATGACGCCGTCGACCACGCCCTTGGCCGTCGCCGCCGAGAGCAGTACCTTGCCGCCGTCGGTGTGGATCTTGCCGCTGTTTTCGATGCTGACCGTGCCGGCCGACGCCGGCACGGCGAACTGCACGAGCTGGTCACCGTAGAAATCGAGCGTGAAGGTCTCGCCCGCCGCGAGTGCGACGCGGCCGAGTTTGGCGACGATCGTGCCCGAATTGCGCACGGTGGGTGCAACGAGCGCGGCAAGGCCGCCGTCGCGGATGGTGATCTCACCCTCGTTGACGACGGCGCCCGCGGCATTCGGCATGGCGGCGAAATTGTAGTTGCCGTTGATGAAGTTGGAATCGGAGATGTCCGACGTCGTCGCGACGAGGCCGGCGACGTCGATTTTCGCCCCAGCGCCGAACAGGATGCCGTTCTGGTTGATGAGCATTACCTGGCCATTGGCGGTGAGCTGGCCGAGGATGTGCGAAGGGTCGCCGCCGGTCACGCGGTTGAGCGTGATTGAACTGGCGTCGGGCTGGTTAAAGCGCACATGCGCATCGGCGCCGATGCTGAAGCTCTGCCAGTTGATGATGCCCTTTTGCGTGGACTGGTTAATGTCGAGCTGAGTGCCCGACTGATTGATCGTCGCATCGCCATGGACGACGGTGCCACCGGTCGGCAGCGCACCAGCCGGCACCGTCTGCGCCCGGACGGGCGTGCTCTACACCGTGGCGAGAAGGCCGGCGCCGAGAATGCCGCACAGTGCCGTCGTCGCGTAGAGGCGACCGGCCGCCGGCCGGACGGCCGGGCGGTTCGCGATGATACGCAGCGGCACGTTGGCAACAGCCGGCGGTTGAACTCTGGACCGCTCAGCGGCGGCGCGCACCTGCTGCCGCCGGTTGAATGAATGCTCGCGACCGTCGGCGGAACCGGTCCGCCGCACCACCCGCTTCGCACGCATTGCCACACCCCATCTTCCTGTGCGAGAATTGTATTATCGTTAAAATTTGCTGAAATTTATCTTCAACCTAAGATGAATTGACGCGGCTGTAAAGTGATTTCGCGCATCGCGAGAATCGCGATCCAGACGTCATGGTTAACGAGCGGATCGCAGCAAATGCGTGTCACGGACTTTTCCTTTTTCTCCTGCTTCTTTTCTTTTTTCTTCCCCTTCTTTTCTTCCCCCCCCCTTCTTTTCTTTTTCCTCCCGCTTTCCTCTCAAAGAGTCTCGCCTGAAGGCCAGTTTGGCCGCGCCGGCGTCGATGCCATAATCCGCCCATGCGGATATCGTTGCGGCCCCAAGTGGCACCGCATGGGGCGACCGTGCCCCCGGGCACGCGCGTCTATGCCATCGGCGACATCCATGGGCGGGTCGACCTGCTGCGGTCGCTCCATGCGCAGATCGAGGCGGACGCCACCGGCCACGCCGGCCGGCGAGTGCTGATCTATCTCGGCGACTACGTCGACCGGGGAAAATGGTCGCGGGAGGTGATCGACGTCCTGCTCGACGAGAAACCGGCCGGTTTCGAGACCGTCCACCTGATGGGCAATCACGAGCGCGCCATGCTCGACTTCCTGGACGATGCCGCGGCCGGACCGATGTGGTTCATGAACGGCGGTCTCGAGACTCTACGCAGCTACGGCGTGCCCGCCGGCGTCATAGCCCAGGCGGTCATGTCCCCGTTTGCGGCGCAGGCGGAACTGCGCGCCCGGCTGCCGTCGCGTCACCGCGATTTCCTGTCGGCGCTGACGCTGACGCATGTCGAGGGCGACTACCTGTTCGTCCATGCCGGCATCCGCCCGAGCGTTCCGCTGACGGCGCAGCGCGCGCACGACCTGCTGTGGATCCGCGAGGAATTCCTTAGCGCCACGCGCGACCACGGCAAGGTGGTCGTGCACGGCCACACCATCAGCGCCGCACCGGAGGAGCGCCCCAACCGCATCGGCATCGATACCGGCGCGTTCGCGACCGGACGCCTTACGTGCCTGTGCCTCGAAGGCCCGCAGCGCCGGTTCTTCGTGACCGGGGCGCATGCGGACCGGCCGGCACCGTGACGTACGGCGCCCCCTTGGGCCGGCACCATCGAGCCAATTTCATGACTTCACCGGCATCCGCGCGCCGGCTGCACGCCGCGCTGAGAGTTTCGGCCGTCGCCAGCGTGATTTTCATTCTGATTCTGTCGTGGGTTCCCGGGGAGATCCGCCCCCACGTCATGGCGACGTCGTACCTGGAACATTTCGTCGCCTATGCCGCATCGACGGCGCTTCAGTTCGTGGCCTTTCCGGGCGTGCGGCGCGACTGGCTGTTCGTCACCGGCATGGCGGCGCTGGCGGGCATCGCCGAGATCGGGCAGCTTTTCGTGCCCGGGCGTGTCGGCGAAGTCGCGGGGGCCATCGTCAGCGCGTGCGGCGCCGCCGCCGGCTGGATCGGCGCCCGGATCGTGACGCCGGCCCTGCGCCGCACGCGGTTCGGAGCGTGGCTGCCCGCACCGCCGAATCCGCCGACCGACGGCACGGAAACCGAGACTGTCAGATCGCAAGTGACGGAAGGACCGCGATGAGGGCGAGGACCGCGAAGCTGGAAACGGTCCCGGCCACACCCTGCGGAAAACCCCGCCATCGTGATCGACAGCGGAACGACGCCGTATGGAAGCACATCCGGCTGACGGCGCCGCGTCGACATCCGACGAGCTCTCAAAACAGACGTGCGTAATACCGCCCCACGGAACAGCACGGCGCCGCCCCCGATGCGGCGGTCTACATGGCATCCGCAGACGTAATGGGGAAAAGGCCGTCCAAGGAAACCTTACTTCACTTCTTCTTGTTCCGCGCCGTCATCTCGTCCATGGCTTTCGAAAAGCCATTGAGCGACAGTGGGAACGATACCGATCGCCCGCCCGGCGCGACGACGCTGATGACGCCGGACTTGCCACTGCGGAATGGCGCCAGCGTTTTCGTCTCGACGACCTTCTCGACGAAGCAGCCCTGTGCTTCGCAGCGCGTTACCGGAAAGTCCTTAATCTCGGTCTTTTCATCGACGTGAATGCTGACGCCCGGCTGAATCAGAAATCCGAGCGGCAGAATTATCTGTACCGCATAACGGTCCTGCGCCGGGGCGTATGCAATGGACGTCTGCATGATTATCCGACCGGTGTCACGTTGACGCGCCGACTGAACGATGTCGCAGGACGGCAAGGTTTCCCGCTGGACGCAGCGGACAGTCCAATCGCCGAAGGTCGCCGTCTCGGCATCCGCGCCGCTGGTGGCCCATGCCGGGCACCAGCTCAAGCCGATCAGGAAGCCTGACCATGCAATCGACCGGAACAATGCCCCTATCGGCTTCATACGGGTTTTCTCCTTTCGTCTGGATCGCTACCGAACAATTCCGGGCAGGGCACTGCTCGCGCAGTAGACACCGCTTCCCGTGTCGACGTTCACGATGTTGGACACGGCACTGTTGATGCTGGTGCCCGCCGTACAGGCTGCAATGGAGCCAGAGCCGGCAATGCTGGCCTGCCCGCTCAGACTCTCGCTGCTGGTGCGCCCGATACCAGGAGCGGCGATCAAACCTTCATCGGTCAGGGCGACGTTGATCGTCCGGCCGCTCTCGGGCGTACCGAGCGAATCCCCTGCCAGTTCCTGACCTTGGTTCAGCATGGCAAGCTGCTGGTTGTCCAACTCGCGGATATCCGGATTCTCGTTCGCCGGCAAAACGGTCAGAACACCGTCGATATAGTTGAATACGTAGTTCATGGCCGTCGCACCCCATGCCTTGATGGCGTAGGTCCCGGCGGGACTGGTCGCCTCGGCCGACGTCTCCACCGAAAGCCCCGAGATGACGCTTTCGTCATCGCCGAACTTGTAGCCCGTCACGACATAGGTGAAGACCGGATTGGGCTCACCCTGCAGACGGGTCTTGTCATCGACGATGACCGTCAGCGTCGCGGGGTCGATCCTCAGGTCCGCCCCGGTAAACGTCGTGATCTCGTAGTTGTCGTTGGCAGTGAGACTGCCCTGGGAAACGGCGTACGTCCCGACGTCCTCGCCCGGATCCCGCTGCAACGCACCGGTGAACACGTCAGAGACGGTCTCGCCCGCAGCCAAGCCGAGGCCGCCGATGGTGAACGTCAGCGTTGGGTCGGCGTCCCCATATTCTTTCGTCTGCGCATCGGCGGTTACCGTAATGGTCCGCCGCGCGATGTTCGCGGTGGCCGTCGGTGCCCCGGTGAAATTCAGGACGTAGTTATCGGCGTCGAAACCGTCGAGGCTCGAACCCGAGAGGTCCACGACCTTGCCATTGCCCGCGTTCTTGTCAAGGAATGCGGCCACGGCGATCAGGTCGACGTCATCACCACCAAACACACCGGACAACACGAGGTTGTTCGTCACGATCGTGGCGTCGGTCGTACCATCGTAGACCTTGCCATCCACCGTAAACGTCCCGGTAATCGTCAGCGTCGCCGGCGTGATGTTCGCCGTCACCACCGCCAGGCCGGAGGTGTCGATGACGT
>CALANV010000022.1 GCA_937926175.1 uncultured Rhodospirillales bacterium
CGGAACCGCTCCGGGAGCGCGTCGTGACCTTCGTCGGTGTGGAGCATCCACCCCGGCGCAACCACGGCCGCGACGTGAATCGGTCGCGCGCGCATGCGGATCAGGAGTCCGTCGCCGGGCTGCTCCACCAGCTCGTCCGGTAGCGGCTCCGTTGGTGAAGACTTCTCCCAAATGGGGCGCCATGAGCCGCGGTTTTCGGACATGACGCGCGCGATCTCGTCGCTCGTCTCCTTCGACCATGCCATCCCGTCGAACAGCGGAAGGTCGCGCCCCCATCGGTCTTTCTGGACGAGTCTGAACAGTCCCCAGCAGTCCGCACCGTCGCGCGATCGCCCGCCAGCAACGTATGGCGTGCCCGTGTAGGCGTTTACCCACGCGGGTGCCTCGATCGGGACTGTCATCAGAAAAGGCTCGGATGGCTGAGTGGCGTGATGCTGTCGCCTGGATACGGCTCTGAGAACAGCTCCTCGAACTCCAGACGACCGCGGATCTTCAGGACGTCGTATGTCGCCTCGCGCAGCGTCATCGTCATGGGGCCGTGCTCGATGACGTCCGGCTGAGAGGCCAGGACGACCTCGATGTCGACCTTCGGTGGCGTGTCGGCGCGGCGCAGCGCATCGACTTGGGCGCGATCGACGTTATCGACCTCGATGAATACGCTCGGCCTTTCCCCAGGCGTATCGCTCGGCAGCTCGATGGTGAACCAGCAGCCGACGAAGGTTCGCCCCTGGCTCACGATGTCCTTGAAGTTGTTGACGACCCGGATCGGCTCCGAGAGGGATGGGTGCCTGATCGTGAGAAGCACAAGCCATACCTCGTCCGTCACCGAGGCGTTGGCCGCCTCGATCGCGCGTGGAGAAACCGGCATGTCAGGGCCAGATGATGAGCTGGAGAGTCGCGCGGAACGTCGTGCCCGATATGGCGCTCACGCTCGGCTCGGCCATGAACGACATCTCGCAGGCCTCACCCGTGATGGGATGGACCCAATCGAATTTGAGCGCCCCCATCGCGAGCGTATCTTTCCAGAACGCCTTGAAATCCTCGTACTGCTGCCGATCGAGGACGATCGATCCCGAAATGTGCTCCGGAGCCGCGGTAAAACGACGGCGCGCCTTTCCGGGGCCGGAATCCATCGGCTGTCGCACGACGCCGTTCGGGAAACGGTTCTCGAAGCCCTGCGCCTCAAGGTACTGCGGCAAGGTCGCGGGCCAAGTGGGATTCGACACGTCGTCAGCCTCTATTCGTCGGGATCGGCGTCACGCCGAATCGACGTCCGAACGAGCCGTCGGTCGTTCCGGACTCGATGTTCGCTTTCATCTCGTCGCGGACCCACATGCGGACGATCTGCTCGCCGTTCGGCCCCGTTGCGGTCTGCGTCTGGATCGGCGCGCCGCCGCGTCTCTGGTCGATGATCTCGATCTTGACCGGCTGGGAGGCGATGCGCGCGTTGACGCCGAGCACGCCATTGATGCGCTCCAGCGGCAGGATACCCTCCTCGCCAGCCTCACCCGCGAGACCCATGCCGTTGCGCATCGGAAACATGATCGGCTGCGTTATGACGCCGCCGGACGCGAACGGGACGATGCGGCCATCCCGGAAGACGTTGCCAGTGGCGCTCCCCCAGATGCCGGCCGCGATACCCTCGAAGATCGGCCCGATCGCGTACTCCAGAGGCTTCGTCACGAGGTAGCGCACCGCGATCTGCTCGATCGTCTGCAAGAACCCCATGGCGACGTCGCCCAGGCTCTCGAAACGCAGGATCGCGTCCTCCGCGAACGTCGATATGGCCTGCGTGGCGTCCCGGCCGGCCTGCTTCATGTCGTTCAGGCGCTGAACCGTTTCGTCCTGGGCCTCGCGCAACCGATCGAAGGCCATCTGCTGATCGACGACCGCCTCGGCCAGCTTGCGTGCCTCGGTCTCGCCCTCGGCGAAACCGGCATTCAAGAGCTGCTGCTGGGCCTGTACGACCCGTAGCTCCCGGTCGTAGACCCTGAACGTCCGCGTGACCTCGTCGTAGGCGATTACGGACTCACGGGCGGCCTTGATCTGGTCCTCGAGCTGGCGCGTCCGCGTGACATTGTCGGCGCGCATGGTCCGCGACCGCTCCAGTGCCTCGCGCAAACCCGCCTCGGGGTCTTCCCCGAGCGAGAAATCCTGGGACTCGATCTCGAACTCGAACTGGCGACGCGAGCGCGCCTGGGCAAGCCGCTCCTCGGCCCGCGACAGCGCCTCCACCGCCGTCCGATAGCGGTTCGTGACCCCGGTCAGATCCTCCGTTCCCTTGAAGTGCTCGGCCGCGAAAGCGGCGACTTTTGCTTCGACCTCAAGCCGCCGCAGCTCCTCCGTCGTCGCCCCGACGGTCGCGTCGGCGAGACGCCGCTGCGCGGCGGCCTGACGCTCAATGGCTTCGATTTGCCGCTCAAGATTCGACAGGTATTCGGCCGACGCCGCATCGACGGCGCTGTCGATCACGTCGGACCTTGTCGTGATCGATCCGGCCTTTATCTCGGCCTGCCGGCGGGCACGCGCGAGACCCGTCAGCCGGGAAAGCTCTACCTGATTGCGGATCGCATTCGTGAGTTCCTCGATCGGCGACTTGACCTTGAGCGCCGCATCAGCGAGGAGCTGCGTCGCGCGCTCATAATCCTCCGAGCTGATCGCCAACTCCTCAATGGCCTCGTTGAGTTGTTGGGATACGTCGCGCAGCTTGCTGAACTTCTCCTCGACCGGATCGAGGTCCCGCATGATGTTATGAAAGTTGGTCCGCAGCCCCTCGATTTTCTTCCCGTAATTGTTCCAGTATTCTGCCGCCTCCCGCGCGTTGCGCTCAAAGTTATTGAGCGCGATGTTTGCCTGCGCCTCCTCGAACGCCAGGAGTTCGGAGCCTGTGCGCGGCTCGCGACCGAAGAACGAACTGATCGTCGTTCTCGCACGATCTTCCGTGCGACGTTCTGCCTCCTCAATCGTTGGCGGGTTTGGCGTCAGCGCCCGAACCGCAGCCGCGAGCATGTGCGTTATGCCGAGCTGCTGGTTCAGGCGATCAAGCTCCGCAGTCCATGCCGTCGCGAATCCCTGAATAGCCTGGGACAGCGACATGCCCATCGTGCGGTACTTCCGCTCGACATCGTCGGCCTGCCCCAGGACGGCTTCCAGGACCCTCCGGCCGGTCAGGGCGCCCTCCTCGCCGAGACGCCGTAGCTGCCCGATGGTGACGCCAAGGCCGGTCGCGATCGCGTTCGCGAGTTCCGGCAGGTTCTCGATGATGGACCGCAGCTCGTCGCCTCTCACGATGTTGGCGCTCAAGCCTTGGGACAACTGGAGCAGACCGGCAGCGCTCTGTGCAGGCCCGGCGCCGCCGATTACGCCGAGCTTCTGCACGACGTCGACGAACTTGAGCATCTGCGAGGTCGTCGCGCCGATCGTACTGGCCGCGCGGGACATGTTCTGGAAAAGGTCGATAGCCGGGAGCATTTCGCCGCCGATCGACACGACGGACCTTCTTAGTTGATCGAACACCCGGTTCGCGTCGCCTGTCGCCCCTACGGCGACATTGATGCGCCGATGGAACATGTCCCAAGCGTCGGCCGTCCAGATGACGCTGCTTGCGAACTGCCTGAGAGTGCCGATCGTGTTCGTGATGAAGTTCCCCGCGACCGTGCCAAGCGTGGTTCCGAGCGCCACGACCGCGGCCGACAGGCCGCCGCCGAACATACCCCCACCGCCGCCCGATCCGGCGCCTCCGCCCCCGCCGCCGATCACCGCCGTGGCCTGCTTCGCCGCTTCCGTGACCTGCTGCATGGCCTGCCGAAAGGTCGCACCGGCCCGCGCGAGCGCGGGGCCACCGAGACCATCGAGAGCGGTGCGCGCGTTCCGGCGGAAGTCCTCCAGGACGCGCGAGAACTGCTCGGCCGTCGCACCAGCGCCGCGCAGCTCGTTGATCTGCCGGATCGCGGCCTCCATGTCGGCGCGGATGCGGTCCGCGGCGTTACGGGTGGCCTGGGCCATGCGCTGCCCGGCCGACCCCATCTCGGCCGCCGTCTGGGCAGCCGCACGCCGGATGTCTTCCAGCGAGCGAACGGCCTGATCCCGCCCGACCTGGACGCCCGTGGCGTCAACGCCAAGCGAGAGGTTCGCGTCGGTCATTGGGTCTGCGGCTGGTTCCTGGAGCGGTTGAGGAAGTCGACGTGCTCGTCGTCGAGGCGCGCGATTACGTCGAGGTAGAGGCGCCGGATCTCGGGGTCAAAGATCCCGTTCTCATCGAGCCAGGCGTAGACGGTCTGGAGCGGGATACGGCCAAAAATGACGCCGCCCATGCCGACATAGACAGGGCGATGGCGACCGGTCTCCTTGAACGCCTCCCAGAATCCCGCATAGAGATCGTCCGGGACGGGCGCGTTCGCGATGGTTCCGGGAACGCGCCCGGTCTTTTCCGCATGGGCGAGAATGGTCTTGAGATGATCCCCCCATTGCTGCTCCCATCTCAAGACCTCGATCAGTTTTTTACCGCGTTATCCGCCACGACCTGCCGGAACGTCTCGGCCTCGCCGGCCGCCTCGTACACGAGGTCGCGCAAGCGCCGCCACGCGGGGTCGCCGAAGATCTCCGCCGCTTTTCCCTTCGAGTACGGCGGCAATTCTCCGCTCTTGTCCTCCCAGCCGAGCACGACATGCTCGGCAAGCAGCGTCGCGGTGATCTTGTCCTGCGCATCCGGCGGAATCATGCCGCCCATGGCGACGATCTTGCGGTACGGCATCAGCAGGCGATCGCGAGCCGCCCGAACCTCCGGCGCCGACAGCGACCGCAACGTGACGATAAGGCCTGGGATGATCTCCACGCGAGCGCCGTTGCGCTCCTTATCGGGATCGACCTTTAGATCACTGAGCTTCATCTTGATGATTCCTTGTCTGGGAAGGAAGGGCCGGGAGCCCAGACACTCCCGACCCCCGTTCGCGCGAACAACGTAGCCCGGTCTGGGGCGGGCATCCTGTCAGCGGTAGTAGGGCAGCCTGTTGATGATCACGCAGGCGCCGAGCGTCGCCTCCTTGAGCGCCTGGAACGAGGCGCGCACCACGCAATCCTGATTGCGCTGCCCGGCGACGATCTCGGCCGTGAACTTCGTCTTCGGCGCATCCCACACGTAGGCCTGATTGTCCTGGGAGATCACGAACGCGAGATCCCACGGCGTCTGGTTCTTCGCGGCATCGAAGATCGTGCCGTCCTCGAAATACGCCTCGAAGCTCCCGGTGACGCCGAACTGCCCCTCCTTCACGTCAGCATTCCCGACGATCCCGATGCCTTTGATGCCTCGGAGATTGTTCGACATGCTGAGCGTGAAGGTCTGGAGCGTCCCCAGCGACGCGACGGCGCCGGCAGCTCCGCCGACGATCTGGAGCACGTCCCCGGCGCAGTTCATCACGTCGGCCGTCGGGGCCGGCTTGGGGTTCTGGAGAGAGGCCTGATCCTTCCTGGTGCCGATCTTGCCGAGCCAGTCGA
>CALANV010000023.1 GCA_937926175.1 uncultured Rhodospirillales bacterium
CACGACGGCGACATCTACTGGTGCACGGCCGACGTCGGCTGGGTGACCGGCCACAGCTACATCGTGTACGGCCCGCTCGCCAACGGCGCGACGACGCTGATGTTCGAAGGCGTGCCGAACTACCCCGACTTCTCGCGCTTCTGGCAGGTCGTCGACAAGCACAAGGTCAACATCTTCTATACCGCGCCGACGGCAATCCGCGCGCTGATGCGCGAGGGTGACGCCCCGGTCAAGCAAACGTCACGCAAGTCGCTGCGCCTCCTGGGCACGGTCGGCGAACCGATCAACCCCGAGGCGTGGCTGTGGTACTACAACGTCGTCGGTGAAGGCCGCTGCCCGATCGTCGATACGTGGTGGCAGACCGAGACGGGCGGCATCCTGATCACGCCGCTGCCCGGCGCCATTCCGACCAAGCCGGGCTCGGCGACGAAGCCGTTCTTCGGCGTCAAGCCCGTGATCGTCGACAACGAGGGTCGCGAGCTCGAGGGCGCGTGCGAGGGTAATCTGTGCCTGGCGGATTCGTGGCCCGGCCAGATGCGCACCGTCTTCGGCGACCACAAACGCTTCGTCGAAACCTATTTCAGCACGTTCAAAGGCAAGTACTTCACGGGTGACGGCTGTCGACGCGACGAGGACGGCTATTACTGGATCACCGGCCGTGTCGACGACGTCATCAACGTTTCCGGACACAGGCTGGGTACGGCGGAGATCGAGTCGGCGCTGGTGGCCCACCCGAAAGTCGCCGAGGCCGCGGTCGTCGGGTATCCGCACGACATCAAGGGTCAAGGCATCTACGCCTATGTCACCCTGAACGCGGGCGAGCAGCCGAGCGAAGATCTGCGCAAGGAGCTGGTCCAGTGGGTCCGCAAACAGATCGGCCCCATTGCCGCGCCCGATCTCATCCAGTGGGCGCCCGGCCTGCCCAAGACCCGCTCGGGCAAGATCATGCGTCGCATCCTGCGCAAGATCGCTGCCAACGACTACCAGAACCTCGGCGATACCTCGACCCTCGCCGATCCCAGCGTGGTCAACGACCTTGTCGCGAACCGGATGAACCGCGGCTAGAACGCCCAAGCGGCGGTCCATGTGGCCGCCGCCGTCCGGACCTCCAGGTCAAATGCATATTGCTGCGCCGGCAGACCGTCTTGGGCTGCCGGCGCAGCGCCTAAAGGCTTACCCGCAAAGGGCAGTGTGAGCGACGTCACCGGAAGCCGGGCCGGCGTCCCCGGGGCAAGGCCATCAATTTTCGACCCCGCGGCCGGCCGGTCTCAAAATCGGTAGCCTCAAGGCACTACCCAGCCAGAAGCCGCCGGAGGTACGCCCGAACGACAGGAAGTCTTGCGCCGCCTGCGCCTTATCATTGTGGCATCCGGTCCGGCTTGCGAGAGGGGAGTTCGATGCGCCTTGTCCGTACCTCGGTCGCCGTCGCGGCGTTGCTCGCCTGCGCTGCCTTCACCTCGGACAGCGCGGGCCGGGCATGCGTTGCCCGGAAGGGCGAACGCGGGGTCGCTTACGATATTCACCGGACCAAGGTCACCGATGCCTACAGCCCCAACGGGCGGCGGTTGGTCGAGAACGGCCACCGGGTCTATGACGTCGAAGTGCCGCCGCTGACGAAACGCGACAAGCCCATCCAGTGCAGAATGCGGCTGGACAGCGAGCTGTGGCGGCTGCCCGGCAAGAACCCGTTCGACGACAGCCCGTTCAGTCCTCGCGAAACGCGCGAGTCAAACTGGTGGTGATCGGAGCGATCATGTAATCGAACGGGGTGCGCGCCCCGGTCAGGATCAGCACTTCGGCAGGCATGCCCGGGTAGAGCGACACGTCCGGGAGCGTCGCGAGGGAGGCCGGATCGATCCGTACCCGCGCGATGAAGAACGCTTCCCCCGTGCGACTATCCTCGAGACGATCGGCCGACACGGTTTCGACGACGCCGTCGACCGTCGGCGTCCATCGCTGCCGATAGGCGACGAGCCGGATCTGAGCGGGAAGGCCTGCCCTTACCGAGTCGATGTCTTCCATCCTGACCCGGGCTTCGAGAACGAGGTTGTCTTCGTGCGGAACGATGTCGAGGATGGGCTCGCCCGGACCGATGACGCCGCCGATCGTATGGACCCGGAGCTGAACGACGACGCCGTCCCGCGGCGCGCGAATCTCGGTCCGTTCGAGGACGTCGCGCGCCGCAAGGACCTTTTCCCGCAGTTCGAACAGTTCCGACTGGACGTCGCGCAATTCGCGAGTGATCTCGTCGATACGGCGATTCTCGAGATCGGAGATCTGCAATTCCGCCTCGCCGATCCGCTGCTCGGCGCGCGCAATGAGTGCCAGATGCTCGCCACGGCTTCCATTGATCTCCTCGGCCGCGCGCTGAAGCGCAAGAAGCCGCGGTTTTCGTTCGAGCCCCTTCGCCACCAGCGATTCAACGCCCTCGATCTCCTCCGCGATCAGCTCCGCCTGGCGCGTCTCCGAGGCGACCTGCGCGCGCAATGCCGTAATTTCCTCGCGCGACTGCGCGATCTGCTGGCGAAGAATGGCAACCTGTCCCTCGAGCCATTGCCGGCGGGCCGCGAAGATGCGCCGCTGCCCGGCCATCGCGTCGGCGACGGCCGGATGACCTGCTTGAACGAGCTCCGGCGGGAAGATGACGTCCGGCCGGCCGTCGCGTTCGGCGGCCAATCGCGCCTCTCGCGCAAGCGTCGCGTAGTAGCGGGCCTGCAATGCGTCGAGAGACGTGCGCGCCTTCGTGTCGTCGAGACGGATCAACACGTCGTTCGCCTGCACGACATCGCCGTCCCTGACGAGTATCTCACGGACAATGCCGCCTTCGAGATGCTGTATGGTCTTGCGATTCGTCTGCACGACGATCTGTCCGGGTGCGATCGCCGCGCTGTGAAGCGGGGCGAATCCGCCCCAAACGCCGAGCCCGCCGAAAAAGGCGAGGATGAGCCCGCAACCCAGCAGAAACGGCCCGCGGACGAGCCGGCCGATGGGGGGCGAACCGGCATCGACGGGATCCGTCGTCGTGGCCATGGCCGATCTCCCTGGCTACGCCGATTCCGGTACGTCGGCGCGCGCCGGGGCCTGTCGTTTGAAAGGCGCCACGACAGCCGGGGCGGCCCCGGCCAGGACCTCGGCTCGCGGCCCGAACATGACGACACGACCGTCGCGGAGGATCATGAGTTTGTCGAGCTTCGCCAGGACATTCGTGCGATGCGCGATGACGATCGTCGTGATACCGGCTTCGCGAGCACGTTCGAGAGTCTGGAGCAGCGCCGCCTCCCCGTCCCGGTCGAGATTGCTGTTGGGTTCGTCCAGAACGACGAGACGCGGCGCCCCGTAGAACGCGCGCGCCAATGCGACGAGCTGACGCTGCCCCCCCGACAGCGACGGACCGTTCGGCTCCATAAGCGTATCGTAACCGCGGGGCAGCCGCAGGATCATCTCGTGCGCGCCGGCGAACCGTGCCGCCGCAATCACCCGTTCGTCATCAAGCTCGCCGAGCCGAGCGATATTCTCGGCGATCGTGCCATGAAAAAGCTGAGCCTCCTGCGACATGTACCCGACATACCGCCCCAACCGGTCCCGATCCCAGGTGTTGATGTCACTGCCGTCGATGCGCACGGTTCCGGCGCTCGTCGGAACCAAACCGAGAATGACGCGCGCCAGCGTCGACTTTCCGGCAGCGGAAGGGCCGATGATGCCTAGACTTTCGCCGGGTGACAGCGAGAAGCGGACGTTGTGGAGGATGGCCCGATCGACGCCTGGCACCAGCAGTGACACGTTCTCGACGTCGATCCGGCCTTGCGGCGGGGGAAGCTGAACGGCCGGCCCCGGCGCGTCGTTGCGACCGAGCCGTCGCGCGATACGACGATAGGCCGTCTGCGCACCGATCACGCTGCGCCAGCTGCCGATGAGATTTTCCGCCGGCGCAAGGGCACGCGAGACGATGATCGCCGCGGCAATCAGGGCGCCGGGCGTGATCTCGCGCTCGATCGCGAGCAATGCGCCCATACCGACGATCGCAATCTGAATGAAGAGACGCGAGAACTTGGCGAACGACTGGATGGCGCCGGCGCGGTCGCTAGCCCGGGCCTGCAACTGCAGGACCCGCTCCTCGTCGCGCTGCCAGCGCCGCATGACCGGCTGGACCATACCGAGCGCCCGAACCACATCGGCGCCCCGCAGGAATGACCGGACGCGACTCAAGGCATCGCCATGTGCGACGTTCGCCTCGGTCAAAGGCCGTCGCGTCGCAAGCTCGTTGACGACTCCGGTCGCGAATAGCAGAACGGCACCACCGGCCGCGATCACGCCCAGCGCGGGATGAAGAAGACAGATGACGACAAGGTAGAGCGGCATCCATGGCGCATCGAACAGGCTTATCGCGCCGGGCCCCGTGAGAAACTGCCGCAACGCAGCCAAGTCTTCGAGACCCCGCGCATCGTCCGACAATTGTTGGCCCGGAGCTGCCAGCCGGCCGCGAAAGTTCAGGCCGAGAAGCGGTGCTGCGAGCTGACGCTCGAGCCAACCGCTCAGGCGAACCAGGATTCGCGATCGCAAGCCGTCGATCACGGCCAGCACGGCAATCGCGAGGACCGTTATGAGCGTCAGCCAAACAAGCGTCTCCTCGCTCCGGCTCGACAGGACCCGGTCATAGACCTGGAGCGAGTACAAAGGTACCGCCAGGACGAGCAGATGCACGAAGAAGCTGAAGGCGCCGATCGCGACGAGAACGCGCAACATGGATCGACGGATCGCTTCCATCAGCGCGCCATTCTAGCGGTTCCGCACAGACATCGGCGGGACCCTTTCGGGTCCTGCCGTTTCGGTTACCACGAAATCACGCCGTGACGACGAAATCATCGGCGTCGATCTGTTCCGTCGTGACACCCAGCAGCGTGACAGTGTTGCCGCCGCCAAGGTCGACCACGACGCCGGCAGCTTCGCTGGCGGCCGCTCCGTCGACGGCACCGCCTGCGGTATCCGTCGTGCCTGACGGCTGGGTCTCGTTGCCGGCCGTGTCCGCGGTCTGCGTGTCCCCCTCCGATCCGGTCGTCGTGTCGGTATCCGTGCCCGTGCTCGACAGGGCCCGCACGTTCTGGACCAGATCTTCGCCGCTCGCGACCGCCGAACCGTTGATGTTGGCCTTGACGACGATCTTGTCGATACCGTCCTCGAAATCAATGATGACGTCCTCGCCGCTTCCGTCGTCGAACACGAACGCGTCGGCTCCGTCGCCGCCCGACAGGGTGTCGTTGCCTTCACCACCGATCAGGGCGTCCGACGCGAGCCCGGCGAACAGACGATCGTCGCCTGCATTGCCCCAGATCGCGTCCTGGCCGTCACCGCCGATCGCAATGTCGATGCCCGCGGCACCGAACAGGTTGTCGTCCCCGGCCTCGCCGATGACGGAGTCGTCGCCCTCGCCGCCGTTGAGAGCATCGTCGCCATTACTACCGAAGACAAGGTCATTGCCGGCTTCGGCGAGGACGACGTCATTGCCGTCGCCCGCGAGAATGACGTTGTCGGCTTCGCTGCCGGTGATGAATTCCGGCGCGGAACCGGTCACGGTGAACAGGCCAGTGACGTCAGTGGTGGTTTCGCCCGCATCGCCCTGCTCGCCGGTCTGGTCGGCTTGTTCGGTTTGATCGGATTGAGTTTGATCGGCTTGATCGGTCTGCGCGCCAGCTTGGGTCGAACTCTGCGCCTCACCGCCGGCTTGCGTCTGATCTTGTCCGGCCTCTCCTTGCTGGTCCTGTCCCGCCTCGCCTTCCGGCGCGAATTGAATCGTGGGGACCTGGCCTTCCGTAAACTGGACCGTGATGCCCTCGGCTTCAGGCCCGGTCAGCAGCGCCGTACGCGCGGCATCGACATTCGTCGTATCGACCTGCGCGTCGCCGAGAACCAGAACCTGCGCCTGGTCAGTCGACGACAACGTCGTCGAACTCTGGCTGGTTTGTGTGCTTTGGTCCGCCTGGGTATTCGCACCCGTCGTCTGCGATGTCGTGTCCGACTGGTTCGTCGATCCGGCGCCGGTTACGGACGTATCACCGTTTGCCATGCTCAAGTCTCCTCATACAAACCATTGCTGTGATGTGACGCGAAAAGCTTCGTGAGAGGACGACGCCGGAGCGCCCCTCGTTACCGTTCCCGCGTTGCATGTGCCTAGACGCAGGCGCGCGGGCGAGGTTCCGAACAAGGAAAAAATTTCAATATAAGACCGAATTGAAGGGCAGCCGTTTCAGATCACACTGAAGTCACATACAAGAACAGATCTTCATTTTCATTATGTTTTTATTGTTATTAAAGCGACGCTTATCTTTTCAGGAAAGCTTCCCGGAAGCTGGACTTCGGGAGCTGCTACTCGGGCGAGGTCGAGACGCCCTGACGCCCGGATTCAAGGATACGGCGCGACCGTATCCGAGCTCAGTCTTGACGCCGGATCTGGCCTTAAACGTGCGAGGCTGATTGAATGGTGAATTCATGTCGCTCGATATCGACGCGCTCGGTCGCGACTACGATCTGCACTTGCTCACGGCCGTACCGAGCGCGCTGAACTTCTTGCCGAGCGCAGCACTGGCAGCTCAGTTCCAGGCAATGACCGGGCAAAGGCGCGCCCTGTGTTTCACGGTCATCGTGCCGATGCAGGCCGTGACCGTACGCAAAGGCCATGTCGGCGTTGCGCAAACGGACCGGGAAGACCGGACGGCACGTATGGCCATGGTCCTCGTCTGCTTGCATGTCGCGCCGGAGATTGCGGTCCGCGGCCCGGACGTGATTCTCGAACAGCTTGCGAACATGGCAAAAGTCGGCTTGCAGCCCATCCACCAGCTTTCTGTGCCGTTCGCAAGGCGACCCGAGGGCGGAACGACGCCGGCCGGGTTTTACCGCGAAGCGGTCTACGAAGGCGGCGCCGAGCTCTACGTGTCGATCGCCACGCACACACCTGTCGAGATTCCCGGCGAAGCGGCCCACGCGGTGGCGCGCGCGACGCGAGGTGTTCCGATCGATATCGTCACCGCCATCGCGATCACGGCGGAGCCGCCGCTGCAGCAATCCGGTCTCCGGCTTCCAGCGGCATGGGAATCCTGTACAATTCACTGATTTGCGCAGCGAGCTGCGACGGCGCCCCACATGCCGGCCGGATGACGTCGCGCCGCGACGGCCGCCCTGCCATCGACAAACGCGCAAACGACCTTGGGACTTTGCGCCGGTGCCGATCGTTCCTAGATAAAGACAGGTCGCAGAATCTTTGCGACCTGAAGATTCAAGAGGGAATCGGCCACGTGGCTCGCCTCATCACGACATTCAGCATTGTCGCGGCTGCCTTCTGGACCCTGCTGAGCCTGGGCGTCTGGGCGGCGGTCGAGATCGGCGGTGATCTGCTTTATGCGTCGATCGACTGGCTCTTCGCCGGCAATCGAGAATTCGTGGCCGTCGTAGGATCGCTGATCCGTTTCGTGCAGGGATTGGGCGTCGGACTGATCCTCGTAATCTGGTTGCTCGGCTGCGTCGCCATCGGCGCCATCGGTTTGTTCTTGCGACGAGTCGCACTTCAGCTCGAGGTGGGCCCGCCGGATCCGCTCTGGGATGCACGATCGGTGTGGAGCGATCAGCCCCGCCCCATGAAGGACGTCACGCCATCACGGGATCGGCTGCCGCCCCCGCAGGACTGAAGGCGAGCGCCGCTCACCTCTGTCCGTATCGACGGACATGCCAACGCCATGCCGACGACACGATGGCATCGATGTCCGTGATGGCGGCGCGCCATCCCAGGGTGTCGAGAGCAGCAGCGGGGTCGGCGACAAGGACGGGAGGATCGCCCGCGCGGCGCGGTGCGAGGCGAGTGGGCACCTTGCGGCCGGCGACACGCTCGACTGCCTGCAGGACCTCCGCGACGGAGTGCCCGCGTCCGACGCCGAGGTTGAGCGCACGGCACGCGCCGCCGGCCATGAGAGCCTCCAGCGCGCGGACATGTGCCAGCGCGAGATCCGTCACATGCACGTAGTCACGAATCGCCGTCCCATCCGGCGTCGGATAATCCGTTCCGTAGATGTCGACCGGCGGCAGATGCCCGAGAGCGGCCAGACAGGCGCGTGGAATGAGATGTGATTCCGGCTGATGGTCCTCGCCGATCTCGCCGTCCGGATCGGCCCCGGACGCGTTGAAGTAGCGGAGCGCCATCCATTTCAATCCATGGGCCCGCTCCATCGCCGCCAGTGCCCATTCGGCCATGAGCTTGGATTGCCCATAGGGGTTTACGGGACGCGTCGGATGGCTCTCGGGAATCGGCACGCGTTCCGGTTCGCCGTAGACGGCTGCCGTCGACGAGAAGACGACCGTCGCAACGCCCACGGCGCGCATTGCCTCGAGCAAGGACAAGACGCCGACGAAGTTGTTGCGATAGAAGTGAGCGGGTTCACGGACGGACTCGCCCACCTCGATGGAGCCCGCAAGGTGAATGACCGCGGCGATTTCGTACGCGGCCAGTGTGCGCTCGACGAGCGGCCGATCCAGCAGATCGCCCTCGACGCAGGGCCCCCAGCGGACCGCCTCCCGGTGTCCGGAGCGGAAGTCGTCGAGAACGACAGGCGTGAATCCGGCGGCGGCGAGCGCCTTGGCGACGTGTGAGCCGATATAGCCGGCGCCCCCCGTCACAAGAATGTTGCGACCCACCTTGCGCTCCCGTTCGATCGTCCGTCCGGTGCTCTATTAGCAGAACCGGGCGACGGCAAGACGAAAAGAGTTGACGACGGCGGCCATGAGGCCGTCTACATCTCGGCCCTGATGCGCCGTTCCTGGCTGTTCTCAACGGCAAAAGCCGCCGTAACGCTCTTCCTCGTCGGGCTGCTGGCCTATCGCGTCGACCTCAAGCCGGTTGCCGAGCGTCTTGGCCGGATTGATGTCGTCCTCGTCGCAGCCGCCACGATGGTGATGCTGTCACAGCTTCTCCTCGCCGGCTGGCGATGGTCGCTCGTGATCAGGGCGCTCGGTGACGAACTCCGCCGCCGAGCGGTCGTTCGCCTGACGTTGATCGGCCAGTTCTTCAATCAGACCTTGCCGTCGGCGATCGGCGGCGATGCCGTCCGGGCCTGGCTCGCGACGTACGAAGGCCTGCCCCTGGGCAAAGCCATCAACGGCGTGCTGATCGATCGCGTGATCGCGCTGCTCGTCCTGATCATGATCATCGGGGTGACGTTGCCGCTGCTGGCCGACAGAGTCCCGGACCCGGCGTTCTACGGCGCGGCTGCAGGGATCGTCGCCGCGACAGCGGCGGGTCTGCTCGTTTTTTTCACCGTGAGCGATCGTGCGACCGCTGTCCTGGCGCGGTGGCGCGTGACGGCGCCGCTGGCGCGCCTCGTGGCCGATCTGCGATGCAGTTTGAGTGATCCCGTCCGCACCGCGCCAATCGTGGCGCTCTCAGTCGCCGTGCATCTAGGCGTGATCAGCGTCGGATGGCTGATTGCATGCGCCCTGTCGATCGACGTCACGCTGGTCGACTGCATCGTCCTAATTCCGCCCGTGGTGTTGCTGACGACGCTGCCGATCTCGATTGCAGGCTGGGGTGTTCGCGAAGGCGCCATGGTCGTCGGGTTCGGCTTCCTGGGGGTCGCCGCCCCCGAGGCACTGGCCATGTCCGTGGTCTTCGGCCTCGTTCAGGTTGCAGCCGGCCTGCCCGGCGGGGCGATTTGGCTGTTCCAGCGGCGGCCGACTGCCGTCCCCGACGGCGGAGATGCACGCTAGCGCCGATCGCATTCTCCAGGCTCCAGGCCCCATCCCCGGAGCCGGAGACACGACCGTTGCCGCCGGTCAGAAATCCCGGTCAGAAATCAATGCACCGGCCCCCACGTTCCCAATCGCCGAAACGTGTCGGCTCGGGACCGGCCGGCCCACCAATTTCCTCGGGTCGCGCGTGCGGTGCCGCCCGGCTGCGATCCGGGGACGCAGCACCCGATTCAGGCGGCGCCGGATTCCCCGGCTCCTCCGACTTCGGTACCGACGCGTGATCGCTGTCGCTTCGTGATTTTGGATCCGGATTGATGCTCATATCATCGATATGACGCACCTGCATCGCCTGGGCAAGGCTTGAACGCAAGCACGGCGGCAACTATGTAGGCGGCGCAAGGTCGATCAATCCGGGTCGCGCCATGAATTACTTCCGTACCGGTCTGCTGCTGGCCGTTCTCACGGGGCTCTTCGTTGCCGTCGGCTCGCTGATCGGCGGCACGTCGGGCATGGTGATCGCGTTCCTGTTCGCGCTCGGGACGAACCTGTTCGCGTACTGGAACGCCGACAAGCTGATTCTCCGCATGTACGGGGCGCATCCCGTCGATCGCACTACGGCCCCGCAGCTCTACGGCATCGTCGAGCAGCTTGCCGAGCGCGCCGGGCTGCCGATGCCGAAGGTCTACATCATCAACAACGAGCAACCCAACGCCTTCGCGACGGGGCGAAACCCGGAGAACGCGGCGGTTGCCGTGACGACCGGACTCCTGCGCATGCTCAACAGCGAGGAGATCGCGGGCGTCCTGGCGCACGAACTCGCCCACATCAAACACCGTGACACGCTGACCATGACGATCGCCGCCTCGCTTGGCGGCGCCATCGGCATGCTGGCGAATTTCGCCTTCCTCTTTGGGGGTGCGCGCGACGAGAACGGCAACCCCTCGCCCATCGGATGGATCGGCGCGCTTGCGGTCATGATCCTGGCGCCGATCACGGCGATGCTCGTGCAAAGCGCCATCAGCCGCGGCCGCGAATTCGAAGCGGACCGGGAAGGCGCCAGACTGTGCGGACGCCCGCTCTGGCTGGCCAACGCACTGGCCAAGATCCAGCGCGCTGCCGCCGTGATCGAGAACTACGATGCCGAGCGCAATCCGGCGACTGCCCACCTGTTCATCGTGAATCCGCTCCACGGCCACGCGTGGGACAGCCTGTTCTCGACGCATCCGCCGACCGAGGAGCGGATCCGGCGCCTGCGCCTCATGGCCGGCGCCGCCGCAGGTCCCTGGGGCTGAGGGGAAAATCGCGTCAACGCCGGACGGCTAACGCGCCGGCGCCCACACGACAGAATCGGCGTTAAGATGGACGGCCGCAACGGCCGGCGGTGGAGCTGCGCTCGCTGCCGCGATGCCCAGCAGGATCAGACCGACGGCCAGGACAAGAGCTTCGATGTGAGACATGCCTTTTCGCTCCATCACCGGCCATAACGGCGCGCGGGCCCGGTCTATTCCCCGCCAAGCCGCGTCGCCCGCCCGTGCCGCATGCTAGCCGACGGACTTGCCGCACGGCGGTCGGCACTGGAGGTTGTACAGAATGTGCTCGAGCGTCGGCAGCCGCTCGACCAAGCCCTGGCGCAGAGCCACAGTTTTGCCGTTCTTCCGGTTCGCGACCGTGCCTTCGTCCGGCTGATCGTGACGACGCTGCTGCGCCGGTTGGGGCAGATCGACACGGTGCTCGGACACTGCCTCGATCGACCATTGCCGCCGCGCGCGGCGGTCGTTCGTGACGTCCTTCGCATCGGGGCCGTCCAGCTCCTGTTCCTCCGGGTCCCGCCGCACGCCGCCGTCAGTACCAGCGTATCGATCCTCGGCTGTCGACGGGCCGCCTACCGCGCCCTCGTCAACGCCGTGCTGCGACGGCTGGCACGGGAAGGGGCCGCCCTGCTTGCGGCAACCGATGCCGAACGCGTCAACCTGCCGGCGTGGTTGTGGCGATCCTGGACCGCCGCGTACGGCGAGCCCGCCACACGCGCGATCGCCCGGATGCTGATGACGGCGCCGCCCCTCGACATAACGGTCAAGAGAGAGCCGGAAATATGGGCACGGCGGCTCGACGCGCGCCTTCTGCCGACCGGGACGCTGCGGCGCGACGACGTCGGGCTCGTGAGCGAACTCCCCGGCTACGACGAAGGAGCATGGTGGGTGCAGGATGCCGCCGCCGCAATCCCCGTCCGCCTCTTCGGGAACATTCGTGACGAGACGGTCGCCGACCTCTGCGCTGCGCCGGGCGGCAAGGCCGCGCAGCTCGCGGCTGCCGGCGCACGCGTCATCGCCGTCGACAGATCGGAGCCGCGTCTTGCGCGTCTGAAGCAGAACCTGGCGCGCCTGCGGCTCGACGCGACGGTGGTCGCGGCCGACGCCGTCATGTGGCGGCCACCCGAACCGGTCCGCTTCGTGCTGCTCGACGCACCCTGCTCCGCGACCGGCACGCTGCGCCGGCACCCCGATGCCCTCTGGCTTAAATCGCCCGAGGACGTGACACGCCTGACGCCATTGCAGGACCGTCTCCTCGACGCCGCGGTCGAAATGCTGGCACCGGGCGGCGTCCTGGTTTACGTGACCTGCTCGCTTCAACCAGAGGAAGGGCCCGAGAGAATATCGGCGCTGCTGGCACGCAGTCGACGGGTCGTCCGGCGGGCGATCCAGCCGAGCGAGATCGCCGGCCTCGCCGACCTGATCACGTCCGACGGCGACCTGCGGACGCTCCCCTGCCACTTGGCCGACCTGGGTGGCGTCGACGGGTTCTACGCGGCGCGCCTCGTTCGAACAGCCTGAGATCCGGTATCCCGATCTCACTGATTGGCACAACGACCGCAGACCGGTACTATCGCGAGCCGCAACAGCGACGATCCTCGACCGTGATGCGCCGACTCCCACTTGCGATCCTTCTTGCTGGCCTGCTTGGCGCAGCGGGATGCGGCTTCGAGCCACTCTATGCCCGGCGAGAAGGACAGGTCAACGTTCCGGAACAGCTGCAGAAAATACGGATCGGGGAGATCAGCGCACCGGTCCCGCATATTCTGGCCGACTTCGATTTCCAGCCGGAGAACGCGCGCTCGAGTCAGATCCTGCGGAACTACCTGCTGGACGACCTCTCGCCGCGCGGAACCCCGGCCAAGGCCGAGTACGTGTTGAACATCCGCCTCATCGAGCCGCGGACCAATCTGGCGATCGATCGCAGCGACACGGTGATACGTTACGGTTACTCGGCCACGGCGCGTTTCACGCTGAACGACGCAGGTGGTCGTACCGTTTACAGTGGCTCGGCCTCTTCGTCGACGACGTTCGAAGCCTCGAGCTCGGAGTTCGCAACGGTTTCGAGCCAGCGCGATGCACGCGATCGCGTCATGCAGGCGATCAGCGCCGACATCCGCAACCAGTTGGCGGTGTTCTTCCACGGCCAGCAGCGCCAGCACGCCGCACGGCCCAACGCGACGGCGACGCGCTAGAACACCTGACTCCTGAGTTCGCCCAGATTCCGAAACACGACGCGGAACAGGATCGTGTCGTCCGGCGGGTTGTCGCCCGTGCCGATGCGCCGTCGCGAGAGATCGATCCCGGCCAGGATGCACTCGTCCTCGTAGATCAGGCTGGCGCCGCCGAGGAGCTGCCCCTCGTCCTCCTCGCTGAGGCTGCGGACATCGTAGACCTGGACGCGCCAATATCGCGTGAGATTGGCACTCAGCGTGGTCGAGACCTGCTCGATGTCGAACGGCGACACCGTCTGCGTGTCGCGCTCGAAGAACACATAGGAAACCCCCAGTCGCAAGGCGGGCGGGCCGAGCGCAAGGCCGGCGATGGTCCGCTGCGCCTCCAGGTTCTCTTTGTCCAGCTGGAAGCTGTATGAAGCCGAGAGCCATGGATGCGGCGAAATGGCGAAGCGCCCGACGATGTCGGACTGCTGATCCTTGAGGCCGGAGGCTTCCGTGAAACCAGGCTGATCCTGCAATCGATAGCTCTGGCCGAGGAGGAGGCTGGCACTGCCGCCGGTCAGGCGGGTGATCGAGGTGTTGATGCCGTAGGTGACGCGCTGGCCGCCTTCGAGGCGGTCGATGCCGGTGAACCGGTTCGGCCGGAACAGACTGGTCACGTCGAACTCGATGCTGCGGCTGTCCTCGTTCGGAAAGTCGGACTGATCGCCGAGGTTCGGTGCGGCGGTGAACGAAACGATCGGCTCCACGATCGTGCGGAACGTCTCGCTCTGACGGACGAGCGGGTAGCGCCAGCCGAGCGTCACCTGCGGAAAGATCCGCCCCATGACGCCGTCGTCGGCCGGGCGATTTGGATCGTCGGGATTGTCCGCATTCGTCACATTGTAGACGGCGCCGAGCAGACGCGCCGACAGCGTGTAGATCTCGCCGCTCGGCGCATAATAGGGCAGCGACCAGCCCACCTGCGTCGCGATGCGCTGCGTCCGTGTACCGTCGGACCGATAAATCGACAGGCCGTTCGCATCGAACGAGAAACGGCCGCCATAGGCGTCAGGCTCACCAATCGTGCTGTACTCGAGCAGCGGCAGGACCAAGGGCGCCAGGCCCGGATCGTCGCCTGGTCGCAGCCCCTGGAACGCGTAGGCGTTCATCGCCGCATAGCTGCGGCCCTGGAAGCGTTCGGTGAAAAGATTCGACGTAAGCGTGTTCTGATCGAGAAATCCGTAGCGTGTCAGCAATCTGTAACGCTGCAGGTACGTATCGTCCGTTGCACGCGCGATATCGAATCCCCAGCGCCACTCGTCGTCGATGTCGAAGCGTCCCGTGCCCTTGATGTGGCCGCGGATCTCGTGCCCCGCGACGGGTTCGCCGTTGGAATCTCGGTTGCGCGCGTTCGTGATGCTGCCGTTGAACTCATAGGCGCCGCGCGTCGTCCGCTCGCGGTATTGGCCACCCAGAACCGGGTTATCCTCGCTGACATACATCGGCTCGAACGTGAAATCCGCCGACGAGCCAAGGGTCTGGAAATACGGTGCGATGAAGATCGTGCCCAGCACGCTGGAGCTGCCGAACTCGGGTGCCAGAAAGCCGCTCTCGCGCTGGACCGTACCGTCCGGGTGCGAAAAGTAGGGCGTGTACATCACCGGCACGCCATAGATCTCCAGCCACGCATTGTTGTACGTAATCTGGCGCGCCGCCTCGTCATGTGTGACACGCTGCGCCTTGAGCTGCCAGAGCGGTGCCCGCGTCGGGTCGGTCTTGCACAGATCGCACGGGCTGTAGACCGCCTTGCGGACGGAAACGAGGGTTCCGCTTGCCCTGCGTCCGCTGACGGCGGCAAGCCGGGATTGATCGGCGAGCAGCGCCCGAAAGTTCTGGATGATGCCGTCGCGAAAATCATCCGTCAGCTCGACAAAGTCGGCAAACAGGACGTCCCCGGTCGGCTCGATCAGCGTGACGTTGCCGGTCGCCGTGATCAGGTTGACGCGGCGATTGTACGTGAGCGTGTCGGCACGGAGGACCCGATCACCCTGGCTGATCTCGACATTGCCGCGGGCGGTCACGATGTCCAGTTCCCGGTCGTACGTGACCTCGTCGGCCTTGAGCACAGCCGGCAGATCGCGGATTTCGTCCTGCGCCAGCACCGGCACCGGCGACGTATTCACGCAAAAGGCGATCGCAATGCCCGCGGCAACGTGCGTCCAGTTTCGTTTCACGAGCCGGGCCGTCCCCCTTATACGCGGCCGATAACCGAGATCGATCGGCCGCGGATTATACTGGCAGGGATTCCGATGCCTAGATCAAGTTTCATAGGTCCCGTGAAAAATCGGGGCCAAGACATGGGCCCGCGGAACCGTGTCGGGGGCGACAGCACCGTTGCAGGCGCGCCGGGAAGCGATTAGGAACGATGGGATGCAGCAGCCTGTCCGAGTCGCGCCCTCCATCCTTTCTGCCGATTTCGCACGCCTCGGCGACGAAATCCGGGCCATGAGCGCAGCCGGAGCCGACTACATCCACATCGACGTCATGGACGGGCATTTCGTGCCGAACATCACGATCGGGCCGGCCGTGGTAAAGGCCTTGCGCCCGCATTCGCGGCTGCCGTTCGACGTGCACCTGATGATCTCGCCGGTCGACCCCTATATCGGCGCCTTTGCCGAGGCCGGGGCCGACATCCTCACCGTCCACCCGGAAGCGGGTCCGCACCTCCATCGCACAATCCAGCTGATCAAATCGTTCGGCAAAAAGGCCGGCGTATCGCTGAACCCGGCGACTCCCATCGAAGCCGTCGAACACGTGCTGGACGACGTCGACCTGATTTTGGTCATGTCGGTCAACCCGGGCTTCGGCGGTCAATCCTTCATCCGCAGCCAGCTCGCAAAGATCCGTGCGCTGCGTCAGCGGATCGATGCCACGGGTCGGCAGATCGATCTGGAAGTCGACGGCGGAATAAATCCGGATACCGCGCGCGAGGCGGTTGCGGCGGGGGCCGATGTGCTCGTCGCCGGAACGGCCGGGTTCGTGGGCGGGCCCGCGGCCTATGCCGACAACATCCGCCGTCTGCGCGGCGGCTGATCCGGGCCGGCAAAATGACAATAGGACCCGGAGAGACAACCCGCAAATTGGTCAACCGCCTCGCGGGCGCGATCTACGCGAGCCCGCTCTACCGCCTTACTCTCCGGGCGCGGGTGCCCGAGCGCCTCGTCCGGTTACCGCCGCCGGCGTGGCCGGGTGACACGGAGCACGGCGCCGCGGTCGTCGCAGGCCGGCTCGTCTGTGCCGGCCGAACCATCGACCTCAGGCGCCGCGACTGGTACGCCGAAGATCTGGATTCCGATGCCTTCGCGGAGCTCCACGGATTCGGCTGGCTCGATGACCTCGCCGCCGTCGGCAGCGAATCGGCCCAGCGCCGGGCGCGCGAGCTCATCGCCGGCTGGCTGGATGCCGAGCGCGCTTGGCATCCGATCGCCTCGGCCCCGGCGGTGGCGGGCCGGCGCATCGCCAGCTGGCTGACCCACGCCAAGTTCGTCGTCGACGGCGCCGACGACGATCTGGGCCGGCGCATGCTTCGGTCGCTGACCCGCCAGATGCGACACCTGTCCCGTGTGGCCGGCAGCGGCGAAGACGGTCTGGCCCGGCTCATTGCGATTCGCGGGCTGCTCTATGGCGCCTGCTGCGGCATCGGCAATGATCGGATGGCGCAACGGGCCGTGAAACTGCTGACCAACGAGATCCGCCGGCAGGTCTTGCCCGATGGCGGGCATGTCGAACGGTCGCCGGCATCGCAGCTCGCCGCCCTTGCGGCCCTGATCGACATGCGCGACATGGCCGAAATGGCCGGCCTCGAAGTGCCGGCGGAGCTGCCCCAGGCCATTGCCCGCATGTCCGCGATGCTGCGGTTCCTACGCCACGGCGACGGTGGCCTGGCCCTGTTCAACGGTGCGAACGAAGCCAGTCCGGCACTGATCGAAGCGGTGCTCGCGCGCGCGGCGGGCCCGGATACGCGGGCGGCAGCCGCGCCCGACATGGGCTATGAGCGCCTCGCGGCCGGAACGGCGCTCGTCCTGACCGATGTCGGACGGCCGCCGCCCGCCGGGTTCGACCGTCATGCCCATGCCGGGACGCTGAGCTTCGAGTTCAGTTCGGGCCGCGAGCGCGTCATCGTGAACTGTGGCGCCATGGCATCGGCCGACGCGGCGTGGCGCTTCGCCCAGCGCGCGACCGCGGCTCATTCGACACTGGTCGTCGACGACACCAATTCGGCCGAGATCCTGACGGCCGGCGGCATCGGCTGGCGGCCGGAGCAGGTGACGTGCACGCGGGAGGAAGACGGCGGCAATGTCTGGATCACCGCCAGTCACGACGGTTATGCGCCGCTGTTCCGGCTGGTGCATCAGCGGCGCCTGTACCTGTCGCGTGACGGGGACGATTTTCGCGGCGAGGATACGCTGACCGGACCGCACGTCGGAAGTTTCGCGGTGCGGTTTCACCTGCATCCCGATATGCAGGTATCCCTGGTCCAGAACGGAACGGCTGCCTTGCTGCGGGCACCATCGGGTACCGCGTGGCGGTTCTTGGCCAGTGGCGGCAAGCTGGAGCTGGCGGAGACGGTCTATCTGGGCCGGCGCAACGAGATGCGCCGGAGCGAGCAGATCGTCATCTCGGGACCGATTTCCAACGGCGCCCAGATCAAGTGGGCGCTGCGCCGCATCACCAAGGCCTGATGCGGAGCGACAGCGCCGCCGGATCGTCGCCAGCCGATGCGCTCCCTCGTCAGGCCTGCGGCACCCCGGACGGATCGCCGGGCGGGATCGTCTCGCGGACCGACCTGATGTCGTATATCGGTACCTTCTTGTCGCCGACCTGAAAGACGATGCTGCCGCCCGCAGCCTCGACGGACGAAACGACGCCAGTGAACGTCGTCTCCACCTTGATAGTCTTGCCGGCGCTGTTCTTGGCCGAGACCGTGAATGAATAGATGCCATCGGGCAGGGCGTAGCCGCTGTCCGACTTCCCGTCCCATTCAATGTCGTGCGTCCCCTTGGCGATTTCGCCTGCCAGAGTCCGGACAACCTCGCCGGCGGCGTTTCTGATCGTGATCGTCACCTCGGCGGCCGGCTCATCGAGCGTGTAGCTGAAGGTGCCCTTGGTATCTTTGAGCACGATGCTCGTGCCGGTGACCTCAACCGTCCTGCCGATGAAATTTACCGCACTCGCGGCCTGCCAAGCCTGCTGCATCGCGACAAGCTGCTCGAGTTGCTGGGTCTGTCGGATGTTTTGCTCGACGCCGGCGAACTGGACGAGCTGGGTCGTGAACTCCGTCGAGCTCATGGGCGAGAGCGGATCCTGGTTCTTGAGCTGGGTCGTGAGCAGCAGCAGGAATGCATCGAAGTTCTGAGAGAAGTTCGATATTGCCGATGTCGTGGCGCTCGACTGGCCGACGGGACTGATATTCATGGAATAACCTCTCGCTCGCGGCCTCGTGCCGCTTCGATGCCCGGGCACGCAAAGAGCGGGCCATCATCTAACTAATTGAAACAAAACATGATTTTCCAAGAGAGATACGGCTGCCGACGGCCGGACCGGGAAATTGTTGCCGGGGGTAAGGGCGCTTCTTGCCAGATCGGCCGAGACGGCATTGTCGTGATGGGACAATGGGACGTCCCAGCCGTCCGAATCAAATAAAAACAAGTACTTGTACCGACACCCGCGCATGCAGCGCGGGACAGGATACGGGACACCGACGTCCGGCAAGGCTATAGCTGGAACCGGCCGATCTCCGGTGGCAGGGCAATGTTGCGCCACATGCCCTTGATGTCGACGAGGAGCCCCTGCGCCGCCAACAGGTTCTGAAGGCGCGCCGCATCGAACGCAGTGTAGACGCGATGCGGGACGGCGCCGATGACGCAGTCGTAACCGGAAAGTCCGTCGAGCGACGACAGGAGCCTGACCCCATATTCCCGTTTCGCCTCGTCCGGGTCGGCGTACGCATCATGCACATCGACTTGGTGGCCCCATTCGGCAAGGCCCCGGATGACGTCGATGACCTTGGAATTGCGCAGGTCGGGCACGTTCTCCTTGAAGGTCAGGCCGAGCACGAGGATACGGGCACCCGTCGCCCGGTTGCGGGCGGCCAGCAGACGGGCAACCTGAAGAACGATGTACTGGCCCATGGAGTCATTGATACGGCGGCCAGCCAGGATGACCTCCGGATGGTGACCGACGCGTTGCGCGAGATCGGCGAGGTAATAGGGATCGACGCCGATGCAATGGCCACCGACGAGCCCCGGCGTGAAGGGTAGGAAATTCCATTTCGTCCGGGCGGCATCGAGCACGTCGTGAACCGAGATTCCCAGACGATGAAAGATCATCGTCACTTCGTTGATGAAGGCGATGTTGATGTCGCGCTGGGCATTCTCGATGACCTTGGCGGCCTCGGCCGTCTTGATGTCGCGGGCGATGAACACGCCACCCGAGGTGATTTTTCCGTAAATGTCAGCGAGATTTCGAGTCACTTCCGGCGTCTGCCCGGCGACCACCTTGGTGATGCGATCGACCGTGTGCTCGCGGTCCCCCGGATTGATGCGCTCTGGACTGTAGCCCAGGAAGAAGTCGCGGCCGCAAACGAGGCCCGAGATTTCCTCGAGAATCGGACCGCAGACATGCTCGGTCACGCCCGGGTAGACGGTCGATTCCAGGACGACGATTGCGCCCTTGCCCAAAACGCCGCCGACCGTCCGGCAGGCCGCCCGGATCGCGGTCAGATCGGGTCGGTTCGACTCGTCAACGGGCGTCGGGACGGTGATGATGTAGACGTTGCGGCCCGCAAGACGTGCCGCGTCCGCAGTGACGGCAAGGCGGACGACCGCAAGGACGGCAGGGTCGACCTCGCCGGTGTGGTCACGGCCGGCAGCAAGCTCTCGGACGCGGTTCGCATCGACATCGAAGCCAAGCACGTCAAAGTGCTTTGCGAGTGCCACCGCGAGCGGCAGGCCGACATAGCCCAACCCGATCACCGCAATTCTTGGCGTCTTCATTTGCAGCACCGATCCGGTAATTCAGCTTGCCGTTGCAGCGTTTCGGGCTCGTGGTGCCTCGAAATCGAAATGTTTCGTTCAGTATGTCGGAGATTTTCCATTGGCACGGCATGGAACGGCAAGTCTGATTTCTACAAACCGACGATCGGCCGGATGTCCCATTGGCCAGTATCCTCGTCGGCGGCCGCCGTCAGTGGCATCGTCCTGAACGCCACCATGCCGCCGTCGCTCGCAGCCCATCACCGAGTGTAGCGTTCGGTACCCAGCCAGTCGATGTGCGGAATCGCCCGTCGTCGACCTCAAGACTTCCGATCAGGCGTTCCATGACCGGCCGCATTCCGAAAGCTTTAGCCGTAAGGCATAGAAGGTTCAAAGGTACAGGTATCAGGCGCACCGGCCGTTCCAGGGCGGAACCAAGTGCACGGATGAGTTCCGGGGTTGATACCGGCTCTCCATCGCTGATGAGAAAGCGCCCCGAGAGACTATTCTTATGTGCCAGCGCCGTGATGATCGCTTGGACCAGATTGTCGACGTAAATCAGGCTCCGGCGGTTTCGGATCGCGCCCAATGGAAGCGGCAACCCGGAATCGCACAGGCGCAGGAGCGTCGCGAAATTGCCCTTCACGCCGGGACCGTATACGAGCGGCGGTCTGAGCACGACGAGTTCCATTCCGACGCCCGCAGCCGCATTGGCAGCGCGCTCCTCGCCCTCATACTTCGACTTGGCGTAAGCATCGTGCGGCCGGGGCGGATCGTCATCGCGGAGGGGCCGGTTGCGGCTTTCTTCGCCAAGCACCTTGACCGTGCTCAGAAGAATGAATCGTCGGATGCCGGCGGACGCTGCCGCGCGTGCAAGCGTCTCGGTCCCCAAGGCGTTCACCTCGTGAAAGGCCTTTTCGTCGTCAGCCGACGGCCGCATTACATGGACCATTGCCGCAGCATGAACGACGTGCTCGATCCCGGACAACGCCTCTCGCCAGTCGGTCCGGGCGCCGATCGGACCGACCGGCACGATCTCGACATCGGCAGATGGTGGCACCATGGTGGCCCGCGTCGCGAGACGGACCGTATAGCCGCCGGCGGTCAGCGCGCTCACAAGCCGCCGCCCCACGAAACCGGTTCCGCCGGTGACGAGAACTCTGGTCATTGCGTCGACACCTGACCGGCGTGTCCGGAAGGATCCGCCTTTCCCTGGTCCCGGGATAGCAGTTCCTTATAGACCGAGGTGACCGCGTCCGTGACGTGACGAAGCGAGAAGCCGCGTTTGACGATCATCCGACCCGCTGCACCGTAGCGCTCGCGCAGCGCGCGGTCAGCGACAAGTCGCTGGAGCGCATCGGCCAACGCCTCGGGATCTTCGGGTGGGACAACAAGCCCGTTTTTTCCATTCTTCACGATTCGATTACACCCGGGCACGTCGGTCGTAACGATCGGGCGCGCCGATGCCGCCGCTTCTATGAGCGCCCGGGGCAACCCCTCGCCACCACGGGACGGCAGAACCGCGATGTGCGAGCGGCGCCAGATATCCGCGACGTCCGTGCGATGGCCGAGCCACGAGACGCCGGGCCGGTTGCTCCAGGCGTGTAACAGAGCTTCGGGAATGCCGGCCGGATTCTCGGGGTCGGTGTCGCCGACCAGCTGCAGCCGGCATGCGATGCCGCGCTTCATGAGAAGGTCATGGGCCTGCACCAGAATGTCCGGCCCTTTGCTCCAAAGCATGCGGGAGACCATCGTGATGACCACCGGGGGCGCCGGCGGCTCGGGCGTAGCCGGAAATGCGTCGAGGTCGACGCCGGCCCCACCCAGCAGAACCACTTTGTCCCGCCGCGGGAATCCCCGGATCTGGAGCGTCTCGAGATCCTGCAGATTCTCCAGAAGCAGTCGGCTGTTTCGGCGCGACAGCAACGGCACGAGGCATAGCCGGAGCGCGCCGCGGATTACCCCTGCGAGACCGCCGCGCCGCGCCCCCAGAAAACCCAGCCCGGTCACGGCGTTCACGACGCCGGGCACGCCCGAGGACCACGCGGCCGCTGCACCCACCAGCACGTAAAGGAGCGCGATGTTGTGGACGAGCGCCGGGCGTTCCCGCGCGAAGAGGCGCCGCAGCACCCAAAACGTGCGAAACAGACTTGCAGGGTTGAGATCGTTGCGACGACCCGGAAGCGGGAAAACGCGGAACCCCTCGGCCTCCAGCGCCGCGGCCTTCGGGCCGAGATGGCTCGCGACGATCACATCGAGGCCGAGCGCCTTGGCGGCGCGCCCCATCGGCAGAAAATGCGAATGGAAAAACCAGTCTTCACCAACGACGTAGACGATCTTACGCGCGTTGGTCATTTCCCGCTGCCCGCACACCGATGCAATCACGTCGGAAGAAACCCGGCCGGCTTCACTTCACGGCTCCTCCCAAGACAGGGTCCCGCGGATAAGCCAACTCCCTCAACAAGGCCAGTATTTTCTCGACGTACGCTTCCTCGTCGTGGTGGCCCACCACCAACGCGCGCAATCTCTCCGGATCGTAGTCGTGCCGCCGCTCGTAGAGCGACATGATCCGCTCGGCAACGATACCGGGGTCGCTGCTGTCCAGAATGAACTCGGGGTATCCGCTCAGAGCCGCGCGAAACGCCGGATTGCTGGTGAGAACCGGACACCCGCATGCAAGTGCTTCCATGACCGTCTTGTCCATGCTGCCGGTCTCGCTGACATTGAGGTGAAGGAAGGCGGAGCGATAGAGTCGGGGTGTAAAGCGCTGCGGCATGAAGCCCTCGAACAGAACCGCGTCGTGCAACCCCTTCGCGTAGACCGACGACCGCAGCTCGCGATCATACGCGAGATCGTCGAGCGTCAGCATGGGGCCGACGATCCGCAGCCGAATGTCTTTCCCGGCGGCAGAGCCATGCACAATGGCCATGGCCTCGATGAGACGCTCGATACGCTTGCGGCGCGAGACGCGACCGACATAGACGATATCTTGACCGGGTTTCCGATCCTCCGGAATCCGAAACAGATCCGTATCGATCGCCTGGCCGATCACGCGCAGCTTGGGCGTGCGGAGTCTGAACCCCTCGGGCGTCGACGTGACGCATAGCGTCGCGCATAACGTCGAGAGGCGCAGGCCAAGCGGCACCGAGCCGTGGGCATACCACATGAGAACCGGAATCCTCAGAACTCTGAGGACTGGCGCGAACCGGTAGCTCCACTCATGCGCCATGTGAATGAAGCAAACGTCCGGCCGGAACCGCCGGCACAAGCGGAAAAGCTGCGGGTTTATGAGCCAGCCGCTGCCGAGCCGACGCGGGATGCCGAGCGGCCGGCGCGGCATGACCTCGATCTCCATGTTCGCGGGCCGTCGGACGTGCCCGAGGCGCTCGGTGAAAACGGCGACCGCCTCGACGTGCCGGGCGATGCGGCGCGCGACCGATGCCTGCCAGGCAAGGACACCACTGTCCTCGTCCATCTCGAAATTGATGATCAGAACCCGCATGGAAAACCGTACCTTACGCGGCTGCCGCGCCAGCCCGCACGGGGCGCATCAACACATCGAACCCGGATACGCACAGCTCCGAGTCGGGCAGGTCGCGAAACGGCGCCTTGAGCCGGCCGCGCGGCGTCGGCAGGCGGGCCCACCGGTCGACCCCAATGACTTCGACCGCGAAACCGGCTGCCTTCATCCGCTCCAACATGTCGGAGAAACGGATCCGGTTCGTGTAGAACCCGGATCTCGCCATGAAATCGGACTCCCAGACGGAGGCCGAAAAACGGAGATTGTTGAGCGCGCCGGCCAGGTGATCCCGAAGATCCACGCGATGCGACGCGATTGCGCCATCGCACATGATGCGCCGCAACTCGCGCAACACATGGTCGAACTCGGCGGCCCGGACATGTTCGAGGACGGCTTGGGAAAAAACGAAGTCGACCGAGGCCGTCGGGATCTTTGCCAGCGCCTTGACGCCTTCGGGCAAATAGATTGCGCCCAGCTCGGCGAGGACTTGCTCCATCGATCCGTCCTGCGGAATTTCGGGCGGTGCGTACCCCTCGGCCCGGAGCAGATCCTGCGCCGCTCGGAAGGGGCCGAGGTCGCGACCGGCCAGATCCGCCGCATCGACGAGATAAGTCCGCCGCGCCCCGAGGGCACGCGCGAACAAGGCCGTCAGCAGGCTGTCGCCGGGACCGAACTCGAGCACCGTGGCGCCGGCGAGCGACTCCGTAAGCCCGGCATGCGCGCAATGACGCCGAAATACGGACCAGGCATAGGCCGGTTCGTCCATGCGGCCGGACCTGAAGATCCCCAGACGCTTGAAGCTGCCGTACCGAATCGGAAGTCGGGAGAGCACAATCTTGGCGAGGATCTTCAATTGCCAGAACATGCTTCGCTCTCCGGGCCGCATGCGCTCGGCCAATACCGATTCCAGCAATCACGACATCGGCCAGACTTAGGTCCGCCGCTTCGCATCATTTCGAGGCCGAAGCGGCTCTGCTCAACGGGCCGATGTTTGCAGCCACCTCGGAACGTTATATACGTAACTGCCCTTGCCAGAAGCCTGGGTGGCCAACAAAGCTCTCCACAAAACTGGTCAGGAGCATGCTGCACCTCAGCTCCGATGAATCCGGACTGGCAGGTCTGGTATCCGTCGCCCTGAGGGAAGTCAAGAAACTCCGCCCTGCCCCGATCGCATAGAATGGGTTTCCAGCTTCCAGCGATATTCGGCTGCCTGCAGGTCGCCTCTCTCTTCGCCTACACGGTCGGGTTCTTCCTGGTCGCCACGTTAGCGTCGGTTATCGGGTGGCTCGATTTCGTGCAGTTCAGCATCCTGCTCTTCGGCGCGGCGCTCACCGCGATTTCCGTCGTGAATGGGTCGATCCGGCTCGACCGGCCGGTTGTCTTTCTGACCGCTCTCATCGTGGCGGCGTTCGCGATCCAGTTGGCCGCTTTCGATCGGTGGGACGATATAACTCTTTACAAGATCGCTGTCGTTCTCGCCGCGCATCTGGCGGTGATCAATTATTTCGCGCTCTGGCGCGAGTCGCCCCGGATTTCGCGCCTGCTGACATACGGGCTATCGGGGGTCGAAGTCATCATCATCGGTCAAATTGCCGCCAGTTTTCTTTTTCTCGTCGGCGAAGTGCACATCTTTCGCACGGGCCAAATTCGCGCACAGGGTTGGATCGGCGATACGGCTGCCCTCGTTCTTGTGTTCTTCGTCATCTATCACACGCTGACCGAACGCTTCGTCCGGGCGTTCGTCGCCTGGCTCGCGCTGCTCATGATGGGAGGTAAAGCGGCCCTCGACCTTGCCGTCCTGTCGGTGCCGATTGCGGCGACGGCGTCGGCGCGGCCGGCGCGCGTCCTGATCGGCGGCATACTGGCAGCAGCCACCGCCGTCATTTTGTTTACGAACGTCGTGTCCCGTCTGCCTGACCTGATCGATGGCGACCGGATTCCGCCGAAGGAGATTCCTCAGATTTCACCGGTGGAGGGAATTGGAACCAGCACATGGTCCAGACTGTCGCCAGACCAGCAGATGTTCCTGCGGTTGGTTCGGAATACCGGCGTGCTTCGGCTGGCCTCCATCGGGGCTGGATACGTACTTTTCGTGGATCATCCGCTGACTGGGGCAGGATACGGTTTGACGGCAGATCGGGTTCAAGAGGCCGCCAGAGTCGACGTATTCGGGTTGCAGGAATGCTGCGGCATTACCCCCACGCACTTCGAGTTCATCAATGGCATCCACAACCACGTCGTTCGACTTGCGGCGGAGATGGGACTGCCGGGCATTGCAATCGCGGTCGCCCTGGCCGCTTTCGTCGTGGTCCGTGCGAGCCGCCTGTACGTCAAACGGCGCCGTCATGCCTGTGCGGCGGCCGGCGATGGATTGGATGATATGGCGACGGCCGGCGCGATCTGGGCGATTCTGTTCGTTCTCTTCCACCAAACGGGCGCGTGGCTGCTGCCGGGCAACATACAATTCCATTGGCTCACGCTCATGATGGGCATCATCAGCATGTGGTTGCCGGAAACGCGCCGGTGTCCCCGACCCGTCGCGCCCTCGAGCGGGGATGCGGCGGTCGTGGGCTGCGTACACAAGTGAGTAACCGTGTGAAGCGATTCGTCCGGCCCGAGATCTTTCTGATCGCCGTCAACCTGCTCTGCGCGGCCGTCGGCCTCGTCCAGACATTGGTCGTAGCCGCGTCGCTCGGCGCGCCGGCCTACGCCGTCATAGGCATCCTCGTTGCCATAGCCAGCTTGATCGCGAACTTCTGGGACGTTCGCCTGTTCGACTTGGCGATGCGACTGCTCGTTCAGGCGCCGCCGGACGGGCAGGAGCCGGCGATCTACCGCAAGAGCGTCGCCCAGCTCACTCTCGCTTTCAGCGCCGCAATCGTTTTGCTTGCGGCGGCGACATCCATGCTGGTCGCGACTTTTTCGGTCCATCTCTTCGTCGATCAGCCGGTCGCGCTCCGCTGGATCGTCGCGCAGGCGATGCTGACGGCCACCGCCAGCCTTCTCGGCACGGTGTTCGCCCTGCAGCGGCTGACAGAGCGGTTCTATGCGTTTGGGGCCGCCCGGATCGTCCATCAGATCCTGGGATCCGGCGTCGTTCTTGGCAGCATCTGGCTGTTTCCGAATCTGGATGGTTATTTTGCAGGGGCGATTATCGCTGCATTCGGAAATCTGGTTGGCGCGCTCGTCGTGCTCGACCGGCTCTGGGCAAGCCGTCATGGCGTGCGGCTGATCTCCCGTGCTTCCGGGCTCGCACTTCCGGCGTATCGGCAGAGCTGGCGCTTCATCCTGGGCGGAACGGTCATCGGATACGGCAAGATGATCCATCGCTGGTCCGACGTCCTCATGATCGGCTATTTCACCAGCGACCAGGTCACGGGCGTCTACCGCCTAGCCCGTACTGTTGCCGATGGCCTCCAAATCATGACGGACGCGCTCTCCCAGTACTATTTTCCGGTGCTCGTCCGGCTTAGGGCCGAACGACGGCTGTCCGAGTTCTGGCGCGCGGCGCGCCGGCTCGCCGTGATCGCCGCCGCCGTCACCGTGCCGAGCGTCGCCGGCGCTCTCGTCATCGTGCCGCCGCTCGCAGCCTATTACCTTCCGGCGTTCGACGGCATCGCGACCGCGCTGGCAATCCTGATCCTGCCGTTCCTGGTCATCTGCGGGGTCCATCTCTGGCTGTGGCCGCTTCTGGTCGAGCGCGGCGAGATCGGCCATTTCGCCGCGCTCTCGATCCTGGCGGCTCTCGTGCAGGCCGGGGTGACCGCAGCACTGCTGGCCTGGATCTGGCCCAGTGCGGCGGCGGGGAGTCTCGGGTATGTCAGCTACTACGTCGTGATCTATCCGGCCGTACTCATCATGTTGATGCGTCGCCGTACTTCGCCCGGCGTCGCGACTGCCCGATGATGCACATGGCGAGAGACGGCGGGTGTACTGCGGCGCAGCCGCTTCATTTCGTTCAGGTCGGATATGACGCGAGTGTTTTCGCTTCCGACACGGCATCGGACACCCTCAAGCGCCAAGTCCTGTACAGCGATCGAGGCCTTGCGCGCGGACAGCCGTCACACGTACCTAGCCACCGGTGCGCCTGCCGGAGCCGGGGCGTTCACCATAGGTTCGACTCATATTGCCGGACTGCCACATGGCGGCGTGCGGACCGCCCTTGGCTACTATCTTCGCGGCGCAAAACCGGCTATGTAGCGTCGCCGCGCGCCATGTAACAGTGACCTTGCGCCGGGTGCATTCGAATGCACGTTGTCCCACGATCCTGACATGGCCCGCATTCTGCTTATCACCAACATCTTCCCGCCGCATATCGGCGGCCCGGCGTCCTTCATCGATCGCCTGGCCCACGCGCTCAGCGGCCGCGGCCATGATGTCACCGTCGTCTGCTCGTCGGATGCACCGACGGACTGGCGCGATCGCGAGCGGCCGTTCCGGGTCCGGCGCGTCTGCCTGGC
>CALANV010000024.1 GCA_937926175.1 uncultured Rhodospirillales bacterium
AGCCGTTCCAGCCGTTCCAGCCGTTCCAGCCGTTCCAGCCGTTCCAGCCGTTCCAGCCGTTCCATCGATCCGGCTGCTTCAACTGTTCCAACTGTTTCGTCTGTTCCAGCCGGTTCATCTGTTCCGGCCGTTCCAACCGTTCCATCTGTTTCAACCGGTTCGCCCGTTCCAACCGTTTCATCCGTTTCGGCTGTTCCAGTCGTCTCCGCTGTTCCGTCCGTTCCGGGTGTGTCCCGTTCTCTTTCAGGCTGCGTCCCGGCCCGTCTCCCCTTCGCGCATGACGGTGATGGGGAGAGGGGCGAGACCGGAGGAGCCCGTCCGGTACGGGATATCCGGGACGGTGAAACGGTGGGACAGTGGGACAGTGGGACAGTGGGACAGTGGGACAGTGGCACATGCCCCCTGATTGCGTGTCTTCACCCCGCCGAATCAAAACGCCCGCGCGGGATCGGGTCCCGGCGGGCGCATTTATCCGGCAGCGATGGTGGTATACGGCACCATGGCCGTCAACCCGGTTTCTTTCACGTTCGGAACGGCCGACACGCCGGTCTGTCGCCACGGCCGGATCCAGTCGTCCGGCCCGGCGTGCCGTGCCCTTGAATGCCGGCGGCTCCCTTCCTATAGATTTCATGTTCCCTAGGCCGGGCCCCTCTGGCAGCGAACGACGCTGCGATGTCGGACTAGGACGATCGGACAGACAGAGAGGCTCGCGATGATGACAGGTTGATCTGCACGCCGTGCCGTTCACGCGCATGTTTTTTTGTGCCTGAACGGTCGCTTGGGCCCTTGCGGCCCGTGACGGGAGCCTGTGCGTTAACGATTCGCGTGCCGGACCAGCGCTTTCGTTGTCCCGCATCACAACGCGTTCGAAGAACGGAACCGATTCATGGAGTGGCTCAGCGATCCGCAGATCTGGATCAGCCTGATGACGCTGATCGCGCTCGAGGTCGTCCTCGGCATCGACAACCTCGTCTTCCTGTCGATTCTTGCGAACCGCCTGCCGGCGCATCAGCAGGACCGCGCCCGCAAGATCGGGTTGAGCTTGGCGCTGATCATGCGTCTGGCCCTGCTTGCGACGATCTCGTGGATCGTCGGGCTGACCGGCAAGGTGTTCGGTCTTTTCGGCCACGATTTCTCGTGGCGCGACATGATCCTGATCGCCGGTGGTCTGTTCCTCGTCTACAAGGCGACGCGCGAGATCCACGAACGCATCGAGGGACACGAGGAGATGCCGGGCGCCGTCGCCATGGTGTCGGCGACGTTCGGCGGCGTGATCTTCCAGATCATCCTGATGGACATCATCTTCTCGCTCGACTCGGTCATCACCGCGGTCGGCATGGTCGACGAGCTATGGATCATGGTTACGGCCGTGATCATCGCGGTGATCGTCATGGTCATCGCGTCGCGGCCGCTCGCCGACTTCATCAACCGGCATCCGACCGTCAAGATGCTGGCGCTGAGTTTCCTGATGCTCGTCGGCATGGTGCTGATCGCCGACGGATTCGGCTTCCATGTGCCGAAGGGCTATATCTATGGCGCGATGGGCTTCTCCATCGCCGTCGAGGCGCTGAACCTGATGGAGGCGAAGCGGCGCGCCCGACAGCGCGAGCGCATGAAGAAGATCGAGCCGGGATGAACCGGGCATGACGACGATCGCCGTGTCGTGAGCCGAAGTCATCTCGTCCGCCACCGATCGGCGGGACGGGCGAGGTGCTTCGGGATACGTCGCGGGCTCAGGTGTCGGCGAGGCCCTTGAGCATCCGGCGGGTCACGTCGACGGCGCGCTCCCACACCATCGTCTTCCATGCATCGGTGTCGCCGTAGAACACGCGGCGCATTTCGGCCTTGATCTCGCGCGCCTCGGCACTGTCGAGATCGCCGTGCACATGAAGCCAGTTGTCGGCACGCAGCGCGTTCAGCGTCTCGTCAAGAGGCCGGACGCCGTACTCGATCGCGATGCCCGAAAACGCGGCGTGCGGCACGCGCGCGGCCATTCCCGGCTGGTTGATGCCGTAGAGCGGGGCCGAAGCCGAGTCGCCGAGCTCGGGCGACGTTACTTCGCCGGACAACCATTCCCGGATTCGCCTGAACCCTTCGGAGTTCGCAGGCAGCGCACCGATGATCTCGCCATGGCCGTAAGGGCCGAGGCCAGTATGGAAATCGATCACAGCCACGTGACGGGCCCGCGCGCAGAACCGATCGAGGATGGCGAGGAGCGTGCGGTGCGACCATGTCGGCGCATGGCCGCCGAAGAAAAGGCCGAGCGGATGGCTGTACTGCCCCGACGAGATCGCCGCCTGCAGCGCCCTCGTGCCATGCTGGGCCGCATAGGCATCAAGCTTCGCCTGCGCGGCGGCGCGCGACGCCGGCGTCCACTCGGCGGGCGCAATGGCGTCCGCCAGCGCCTCGTAGCCCGCATTGACCGGATACGGCTTCGTGTGGTCGACGAAGTTCCGGTTGAGGTCGACGTTATCCTCGGTGACGCGCCGAAGCCACGCGAAGCCATGCGGGTTGATGGCATGAACGGCAGCGAGGGCGATGCCGCGCGGCAGCTCGCGGACGAGCCCCTCCGCGAACCAGGCGATCTGGCACAATGCGCCGCAAAAACCCTCGACGCCATGCGTTGCGGAGATCGTCATCAAGATCCGCTCCGCATCCACTGGGCCCCACCAGCCGACATCGGTGAACAGCTTTTCGCCGTCAGGCCCGCGCAACGGGTTCTGGTACGACGTCACCGTCGCACCGGCATCGCGGGCGGCTTCGAGAAACCGGGCGCGGGCGTCGGCGTAGTTGCGGGGGAAATGACGGACGATGCTCATCGGATGAAACGCACGTAGCAAGGACACGCCTTTCATGCCCTCGGCCAAGCCGGCTGTCCACATTTCCGTGCGGCCGGCGACCGTGCATAGCCGATCTTCCGTGCGGCACAATTCGGGCCCATACTCGACCGCGTGAGGCTTCGACCCGTGACATGGCTGTTCCGGCTCGCGCTCGCCTTGGGCCTGTTGGCCCCGGCGGCGTCACTCCACGCCGACCAGAATGATCCGCGGCTGGACGATCTGTTCACGCAACTGAAGGCGGCGGACAGTGCCGAAGAGGCACAGACGATCGAGGCGTTCATCTGGCAGATCTGGACCGAGGCCGACGACGCGGCGACGAACACGCTGATGGAACTCGGCCTCATGGCGCTGCAAAGCGGCAATCTGCCCGGAGCGCTGCAGCTCTTCGATGCGGTAACGACGCAGAACCCGGACTATGCCGAGGGCTGGAATAAACGGGCGACGGTGCTGTTCATGATGGGGGCGTACGAGAAGTCGGCCCAGGACGTCGCGCGCGTGCTGGAGCTGGAGCCTCGCCACTTCGGCGCGCTGTCGGGCCTCGGCATGATCAACCTGCAGCGTGGGAACGAGGCGAAGGCACTCGAGGCGTTCGAGCGCGCACTGTCGGTCAATCCGCACATGCCGGCGGTGAAGGCGAACGTCGAGGCCCTCAGGCGGCGGACGCGGCAAGGGGCCATCTGAGGCGAGCGGTGCCGTTGCTCACCGGGAGTTGACTTGCCTCGCACCGCCGGACGCGCGAACAATCGCCGCAAACTCGGGAGAAGACGACATGTGGATCAAGCGCAAGAAGGGTTGGGAAATGCCGGAGGCGGCGGCCACGCCCGAGTCCGTCGTCCTCAACCGACGCCGTTTCCTGGCAGGCAGCGCGGCCGGCGCCGCCGCGATCGGGACCGGCGCGGGACTATGGACGCTCGGCAGCGGCAGGGCAGGGCAGGCGGCGGGACCGCAGCTCGCGGCGGCTGGTGATGCCGACCCGTCGGCCCATCTTTATCCGGCAATGCGCAACCTGCGCTACCGTCTCGACCGCGAGATCACGGCCGAGCAACTGGCGGCGACCTACAACAATTTCTACGAGTTCGGATCGTCCAAGAGCATCTGGCAGGCGGCGCAGAAATTGCCGCTGCGGCCGTGGGAGATCCGCATCGACGGCATGGTCGCGAAAGAGCGTACGATCGGGATCGACGACCTGCTGAAGGCGATGCAGCTCGAAGAGCGGCTCTATCGTCATCGTTGCGTCGAGGCCTGGTCGATGGCCGTGCCGTGGACCGGTTTTGCGATGAAGGACTTCGTCGCGTGGGCGGAGCCGCTGTCGTCAGCCAAGTATGTCCGCATGGAAACGTTCATGAAGCCCGAGATTGCGTCGGGCCAGCGGGCGATCTGGTATCCGTGGCCCTATGTCGAGGGCCTGACCATCGAAGAGGCGACGAACGAGCTTACGCTCCTTGCCACCGGTATCTACGGCAAGCCGCTGCCCAAGCAGATGGGCGCGCCGCTCCGCCTCGTCGTGCCGTGGAAGTACGGGTTCAAGTCGATCAAGTCGATCGTGCGATTCACCTTCACCGACGAGCGGCCGAAGGGCTTCTGGGAGGAGGTCCAGGGACACGAGTACGGGTTCTGGGCGAACGTGAACCCGAAGGTGCCGCATCCGCGCTGGAGCCAGGCGACCGAGGAGGTGCTGGGCACCGGTCAGCGCGTGCCGACCCAGATCTACAACGGCTACGGCGAGTTCGTCGCCCACCTCTACGCCGACAAGCAGGACGAGCGGCTGTTCATGTAAGGGGCGTGCGGGGCAGGGACGAGGCCGAGCGCTTCGCCCCTGCGCGGCGATGACGGCGGCACGTCGCAAACGTGCCGCCATAATTTTTCCGCAAGTTCAAGCTAGACTGTAAACAAATCTTAACCAAAACGATGCGAACCTCCGGTCGCAGATCGTTGCAAACGTTCAACCCGTCTCTGCCTTCCCATGTCGCCCAATCCCGCTTCGGCCGCTCATGACTCCGCACCCTCGGCCGCACCTGCCTCGACCGGTCAGGGCCCCATTGCCCGCCTGTTCCGGCCGGGCGTAATGCCGGCCCCCGCCGCGCAGCGCGGCAGCACCGGTACCACGCACACGACCGGCGCACCTGGCACGATCCCCGCACCCGCCGCGCGTCGCTGAGCGGCCGAATGTCCGGCGGCATCGACGGCGACGCAAACGGTGCGTGCCGCGACCCGGTCGCCGTAGTCGGATCAAGATCGTAGGGATTTGGCGCTTTCTGTTCGCCAAGTTCGGAGCGCGGCCGTCACGCGGTCGCCATGCTCATCTGCCGGCAGCTTTCGGCGCAGCGCCGGCACACTTCGGCACAGCGGCGCATCCGCTCGTCGTCCGCCAGCCGGTCGCAATCCTCAGCACAGCGCAGACACGTCTCGGCGCATAAGGCGCAGGTGCGGACGTGCAGGTCGGAGCGGCGCATCATGAATGCCGCCGCGGTTTCACAGATGTCGGCGCAGTCCTGGAGCAGGCGGACATGGTTCGCCTCGGCATGCCGGCCGCCCTTCTGCAGGCAGTACGCGATTGTCTCCGTGCAGGTGCGGAAGCAATCCAGACAGTCCTCGATGCAGCGTTGAATGTCCATCGTGACCTCCGATGCAGTGTGGCGTGGATGCGCCGGTCGTATCGACGCCGCGTCCTTGGTGCCGTCAGGCCGGTTATCATCGTGTAGCATACGGCGTCGCCAGCCTCGGGAGATCGGTGACCGACGCGGCATCGATCCGGCCATGTGTTCGCCAGACGAGTCGGCCCGTCAAAGTGTTCCCCCCGCGAGCGGCCGACCAGCGAGCGCCATGCGACCGGCCGAAACGGCCGCAACCGAGGCACCGGCGCGGTCCGCGGTCTGCCACTGCCCGGTTCCGGCGGACAAGCCTCGTCGGTACGGTCTAGATTGGACCAAGTCTTACGGATCGGATGGGCATGGACACGTTCACGCAGATCGTCCTTGGCGCCGCCGTCGGTCAGGCGACCGCACGCAAGACGCTCGGCCGCAGCGCGCTCGCGCTCGGCGCCGCCGGCGGGCTGATTCCCGATCTCGACGTCCTCGTGGTCGGACCGCTGGGGTCGCTCGCGGAGTGGCAGTACCATCGCGGCGTTACGCACTCCCTGTTCTTCGGTCCGGTGGTCGGGCCGATCCTGGGCTATGCGATGTGGCGCATCTATCGGCGGTGGTGGCCGCAGAGCCGATGTGCCGCGCCGACGGCACTCGGCCCCATCATCGCCGTGCTGGTCCTAGCGCTGGTCACGCATCCGCTGCTCGATCTGTTCACCATCTACGGGACGCAGCTTCTGGCGCCGTTCTCGAATGCGCGTTTCGCCATACCTGCGGTGCCGATCATCGATCCGGTCTATACCCTTGTCCTGCTCGCGGGCGTCGCGGTCGGGCTGCTTTCGCGCATGGGCGTGCGCGCGCATGCCGCGGCGGCGGCCGCGCTGACGCTGTCGTCCGCGTATCTGTTCTATGGCTGGGCGCAGAACCAGGCGGCCGAGGCCGAAGCGCGGCGCCAGCTTGCCGCGCACGGCGTGACGGTCGGCACGGTCCGCGCCTATACGACGATCTTCCAGCCGTGGCTCCGCCGTGTCGTCGCTCAGGACGGCGACGGGGTGCGGATCGGATTCGTTTCGACCTGGGCACCGGCCGAGATCGCCTGGACATGCCTGCGCCGTCCGCACGATCCGGCCGTTGCGGCTGCGACGGCGACGCCTGCGGCGCAGGTGCTGGCGTGGTTCGCCGACGGCCAGATCTGGCCGCAGCTCCGCCGTGACGACACGGGGCGAACGGTGGTGCGTTTGACCGACCTGCGCTATGGCGCGCCGGGTGCGACCGTCGCCGGCTGGTGGGGCGTGGATGTCGTCATCGGGCCGGACGGTCAGCCGATCGATGCGGCGCGTATAGCCATTCCGCGCACCATCTCGGGCAATGCGGTCGCTGTCGTGTTCCGCGCCGCGTTCGGCGATATGGCCGCGCTGTACGAGGCGACCGGCGCTACACCGACCGCGATAGCCGCCGGACCCGCAGTGAGGGCGTGCGTGGCCGTTTCGTAAAGCGCCGGACATCGGGCATCGACAGGTAGGGCGTCAGCAGCAAGCATTGCAAGGCGCACGCGGCGCGGCTCGCCTGGCCTGGCGGGTCGGCGCATGGCCGGCCCGACGGCCGGTCCGCGTCACGGCAGCGGCATTGCCGGGAACGACCAACCTTCTTCCACGTTGGCGTCTCACCGTTCTTCGCAACGGTTCCAAACAGGAGGTGCCCCGTGGCTTTCAATCCGCTCCAGGAACGCGGCATTCCGATCGACCAGCAGCTTCGCAACTGGTCCGAGCTCAACGTCGATCCCTACGACAAGGACGGCGTCGATCCCTATACGCGCTGTCGCGTCATCGCCATGAACGGCATCGAGGTGGAGGCCATCCTCTTCTCGCACCAGTTCGCGCGCAACACCGCCGATGCGGCGCTCAAGCAGCAGTTGGCGATGACGCGCCGGATCGAGCAGCAGCAGCAGAAGGCGATCAACTGGCTCATCCCCGGGCAGGAGACGACGCTCGAGGTCACGATCGGCTACGAGCAGGTCGCCGTCGATCTTACGGCCTGGGTCGCGCAGGCGGAGCCCAACCCCTATGCCAGGCAGGCCTACGAGTTCGGCCTGCTCGAGGATTTCGATCATCTCTACCGCTACGCCAATCTGCTCGACATGATGGACGGCAAGAAAGCCGCCGAGGTCGTCGGGCAGCTGACGGAGATCATGCCGGGCCGCCCGACACGGCTCGAGCACCGGCATCCGTTCGACGAGATAAGGCGGCATCTCATTGCCGAAAATGCCGATCCGCTGTCGTCGCTGCACGCGCTGACCATCGTTGCAGCCGAGCAGCAGACGATGAACTTCTACATGACCATCGGCAACCGGCCGCAGGAGAAGATCGCGCGCGGCCTTTATCTGGAGATCGCGCAGATCGAGGAGCAGCACGTGACTCATTACGAGTCACTGATGGATCCGTCGCTGTCCTGGGCCGCGAAGCTCGTCCAGCACGAATACAACGAATGCTACATGTACTACTCGTTCATGCAGCAGGAGAGCGACCCGCGCATCAAGCGGATCTGGGAACTGCATTTGAACATGGAACTCGAGCACCTGAGGCTCGCCTGCGAGCTGATGAAACGAGTCGACAGGACGGATCCCGAGGCGATGCTGCCGCGCTCGCTGCCCGAGCCGGTCAAGTTCCAGTCCAACAAGGAGTTCGTACGGCGCGTGCTGAAGGATCAGGTCGACCTGACGGCCGATCAGAGCGAGTTCGTACCGGTGACACAACTGCCGAAAGATCACCGGTATTTCTGGTACCAGCGTCAGGTGAATGCCGACGGCCTGATCCCGTCGGAGCAGGTCATCGACGCGCATCGCCGCGAGAGGGGCGACCGCGAATACCGTCTCGAGACCGACGGGGTGCATCCGGTACCCGGCCTGCGCGAACAGGATCGCGGCAAGGGGCTCGAATATGACCGTATGATGAGCGAGGCCGCGGCGGAATGACGGGCAGGGCGTCCGGGCCGACACCTGAAGCGTGAACGCCGGATCGGCCGACCGATCCGGCGTTCATCTTCATCCGGTATCCTGTCTGGCATGGCCGGTCCCGCCCGGCGGCGGGACGGACATGGTCACGACCGTCGAAAAGGTCAGGCGGCGGCCTTCCGGTTCATCGCCAGCCGGGCATCGACAAGGGCGACGGTCTCGTCGACGACGTCGTTCCGCATGCCTTTCTGTGCCGCGATGCTCTGCACCAGCCGGTCCACGCGTTCGATATTGGGTGCACCGGCGAACAGGGCGCGCGCGGCCGAAGACGGCCGCGTCAGGCCTTGCGCCGCGGCGGCGTACTTCTCGAACGGCACCAGGTCGTCGGGCGATGCGCCCAACGCAATGCACAGATCGCGGACCCAGTTGTAGACGGACCGCGACGCCTCGACGTCGGAATGCACGGCGTCCTTAATGGAGCGCGCCGCATCCTTCTGAACGCAGCGATAATTGCCCGTGAGCAGCATGGCCCACTTCGCCAGCGGCACGAACACGGAATCGTGCACCTTGAGCTTGACGGGCAATTCGATCGCGCCGTCGCCGGGATCGTAACGGACCGCCTCGATGTCCGCCTGCATCCGGCGCAGCATCGCCGTGTGCTCGTCGGAATCGAAACGGGCCGCCTTGAAGTTGGTCGGCAACGTGACCTGCAGCACGTTGACTTTTTCCTCCGGCGGCCGGAACGCTTGCGGGTCGGGGCTGCACAGCGTCATCAGCGCCGGATCGAAATTGTCCCATACGGACGCATCGGTATAGCAATGCCGCAAGGCATCGGCGTCGAGGCCCGGAATGCGCCGCAGATATGGCAGCGGCGGCATGTTCATGATCGACATGCAGGGCACCTTCGCCTTCGCGACGGCGTCCAGGAGCTCGCGCACCCCCGGGGCACGATACTGAGGCTCCTGCATGGCCAGGGCGACGAGATCGTAATCGGCGGGATTGACGTCGCCGGGCACGGCGGCTGACACGGTGCCCGGCAGCTTGCGCGAGTCGATCTCGACGGGTTCGCTCCGGCCCTTGACCGGCAGGCGCACGCGGGCACCTTCCGCGTTGATCAACGCCGCTTCTTCAGGAAGACACACCAGCTTCACGTTGTGGCCCGCAAGCGCCAGCTTGATCGCCAGGAGCGAGCCGTAGGAAGCGCCCATGATCAACGTGTCGTACTTCGTTTGCACGTCAGCAGCTCCGCGTCTCGAGAGTGGAAAGACGGCGCGGCCGGCGAACCGCGATCAGTTTGCAGAGGCCGCGTTCTTGCACGCGGCATGCTACTCAGCGCGTTGTGTCCAGGCAAGAAAACCCCATGCTGCGTCGCAGCAAACAGACGGCATCATGTGCGCGCGACTGATGGGCTCGACGCGCAATGGAACGGTCGTCGGCAAGCGGTGCCGGATCGCCACGTCGAAGTCGTTTTCGTGCCCGACGAGATGACGTATCGACGCCGTGCCATCGGTGATGGGCGACGCTTGACATTCAGGCCACGGCGATCGCCTCGATCTCCAGAAGCCACACGGGATCGAATATGCCGGTAATAATGACGGTCAGGCAAGGTGTACGGTCTCCCAAGATCGCCTGGCGCACGGCCCGATTTTTCATCGCTATATCGACGGTCGGACAGGAACGTCGTGACCTGACCAGATTGCCGAGGGATATATCGGCGGCTCGAGGTTGCGCTTCTATGTTTCGCCAAACGAGCTGGGCCTGATCGGCAAACGTTTCCGGAATCTTTCCTTGCACATGACGGGAATTAGCCCGCTGATGTGGAGCATGCGACCCGCATTTCCGATCTCGAGCGCCTGCGCGTAACCGCCTCGGGCTTCCGGCGCATCGGCAGCGTTGATGCTTCGTTTCTCGATCATTCCAAGTGTCCTTCCGTTGAGATTTTTGCAGAGCCGCGAATAGGGATTCGCGACGGGTCCGCCCGCCGGAGTCAGGTGGCAGGCACGGTAATGAGAAGGGATTCCGTGCTCGCAGAGACACCAAAATTCCGCCATGCCTATCGACAGCACGGGGCTGGCAAACACACTTTTTACCTCAGATCGACACGACCGCCGGTGGAGATATTTCGCCTGCACGACCTCCGGCATGAAGTCGTGTTCAGAATGGTGGTGCGTGGTCACCCGGCGCGAAGTGTTGATGCACCAGAGTGGCGTTGGAGTTGCGCTAGCCGAACCGCAACGTTTGCTCGATCCGCTCGCGTTCTGTCCCTTGTGATTGATTTATCTGGTCGCGGCGCAGGCCAGCCTCCCGCCGCGGCGGCTGAGCTGGAAGGTCCTGGTGGAAGTTGCATCGCACGAACTTCTGCCAGCCTCCTACCATTCCTTGATCTGCTCGACTTAAGTCGACGCGTTCAGGATCCGAGCCGACACAGACGGGGCGAGGCGCTGACGAACAAATGCTCGTCCGGGCGACTCAGCAGATGTTTGGGGTTGCCCTGAAAGAAAGTGCGTCCCGACGATCTATCCTGGTAAGCCCAAGCGCACATACCATCCGATGGCGGCTCGGCGCGGGCGCGACACGCTTTGTCCTACATGCGCTTTGCGGGACACGTCGTCCGATCCATCCAAGCGGGCAAATAAATTAAAGACCGAGGCGACGGAAAGGGGCGCTCCGGCCCTCACGGCTCGGTGGATTGGAAACCCCGTTGAGACCTGAAGCCAACGAGGGCTATCCTGTAAAAAATAAAAAAAACCGCCGGGCCGCGAGGGCCCGGCGAGTTGAACAGGGAGGCTTCACGTCTGGGAGACGTAGGGTCCGAAGACCCTGCAGTCGGGCTTTCGCCCGGCCGTGTCGCTGGAAGCGACACATGATGCTGCGATGCAACATCAGCGTCTCCGAATTTAAACTGCTGTCCAAAAATTGGTATCGCAGATTTGGTAACGAAGGCATGCGATGTGCGCATGGCCCATACTAGGGGACGTAGGCCGCCGTGCCGGCGTGGTGATGCTGCACTGCCGTCGACTTGGAATCATTTAAAATCAAGTCTCTCGGACCATGGGAGGCGGGCCCGCGGCGCCATGGCCGACGGTGAGGCGCCAGCCCGGCCGTCTTTCCACCGGTCACGGAAATTCTCCCGTGACGTGTCTTCCGACACGTCCGTACTGCTTAAAATTGCCCCTCGGCAACCTTGCGGATCAGAAAGTCGCGGAATACGGCGATGCGCTTCGAGTTGCGCAGCTCTTCCGGATAGACGAAGTAGGCCTCGTAGGTCGGCCCCTCGAGTTCGGGCAGAACCTGGACGATGCGCGAACTTTCCTGCGCCATGTAGTCCGGGAAGGCGGCGATGCCGATGCCGTTCTCGACGGCGCGCATGATGGCATAGACGTTGTTCACCATCAGCGCCGGCTCGCGACGGTGGCCGGGCTTGGTGCCGGCTTCCAGCAACCAGTTGACGCCGGGGAAGGGCGGGCGCGGATCCTCGCCGTAGACGATGATGCGGTGATTGTCGAGGTCCGCCGCCGTCTTCGGTATTCCGTACTTCTTCAGATAGGCCGGGCTCGCGAACACGTGCACGTGAATCGTCAGCAGGTGTCGCTGGATCAGGTCCGGCTGGCGCGGCGTCGTCGTGCGGATGGCGCAGTCGGCCTCGCGCATGCCGAGGTCGAGCTCCTCGTCCTCGACGATCAGGTTGAGACGGATGTCCGGGTAGAGCTCGATGAACTCGCGCAGGCGCGGCGTGAGCCACACCGTGCCGAGCGCGACAGGCGTCGTCACCCGGAGGAGGCCCGACGGCTTGTCCTTGCTCTCGCTGATCTGCGCCTCGGCCGCGGCGAGCTTCAGGAACACTTCGCGGACGGTGCGGAAGAGCAGCTCGCCCTGCTCGGTCAAAATGAGGCCGCGCGCATGCCGGTGGAACAGAGGCGTGCGCAGCGACTCCTCAAGCGCGCTGATCTGCCGGCTGACCGCCGACTGGCTGAGGTTCAGCACCTCGCCGGCATGGGTGAAACTGCCGGCCTCGGCCACGGCGTGAAAGATTCGCAGTTTGTCCCAGTCCATTTCCACCGGAAGCCGCCGCGACCATCACGCGGCGGTTCCCCCCTGTTCAAATCATCGTCTACTGCGCCGCCTCCAGCGCGGCCGCTTCCGCATGGGCGAGGAAGCGCTCTGCCTCAAGCGCGCCCATGCAGCCCATGCCGGCGGCTGTCACCGCCTGACGGAAAACCTTGTCCTTGACGTCGCCCGCGGCGAACACGCCCGGGACGCTGGTCGCCGTCGAATCGGGTTTGGTCACGATGTAGCCCTCGGCGTCCATGTCGAGCTGGCCCTTGAAGAGTTCGGTCGCCGGCGTGTGGCCGATCGCGACGAACAAGCCGTCGACGTCCAGCCGCCGCTCCGCCCCGGTGACGACGTCGCGCAGCCGGAGACCCGTGACGGTCGGCGGGTCGTCGTGGCCGAGAACCTCCTCGACGACGGAATTCCAGATGACCTCGATTTTTGGGTTGGCAAATACACGGGCCTGGTTCGTCTTGTCGGCGCGAAGCTGGTCGCGGCGATGGATGAGCGTCACGTGGGACGCATGATTGGTGAGGTAGAGTGCCTCCTCGGCCGCCGTGTTGCCGCCGCCCACCACCGCGACATGCTTGCCGCGGAAGAAGAAACCGTCGCAGGTCGCACAGGCGGAAACGCCATAGCCGCGGAATTTCTCCTCGCTCGGAAGACCGAGCCAGCGCGCCTGCGCGCCCGTGCAGATGATCAGCGTGTCGCCGAGATAGGTGTCCCCGCTGTCGCCGATGCAGGTGAAAGGACGGCGCGAGAGATCGACCTTGACAATCGTGTCGTCGAAGATCCGCGTTCCGACATGCTCGGCCTGCTTGCCCATCTGCTCCATGAGCCACGGCCCCTGGATCGGCTCGGCAAAGCCTGGGTAGTTCTCGACCTCTGTCGTGATCGAGAGCTGGCCGCCGGGCTGCAGGCCGCGAATGAGCATCGGGCCCAGATTGGCGCGAGCAGCGTAGATCGCGGCGGTGTATCCGGCGGGCCCGGAACCGAGGATCAGAACCTTGGTATGGTGAGTCTGGGGCATCGGTGAATCGGCGCGTGGGGCGCTGCACAACTTAAGACCCCATCCTTCGGGGTGCAAGCATGCAAGCTTCGCTTTTCACGCAGCGCTGAAATCCGCAACGCTTACCGGGCGTCTTCGGACGCGGCGGACTTGCCTCAAAATCCGAACATGTGATCGAAGCTGAATCCCGAGTCGCCGTCGACCAGTCCGTGATAGCCGAACAGGCGGCACGTCGTGTCACGGATGATGACATAGCCGCCGTCGCCGGCGCGCGCGAGCAGCGACGGTCCGAACACCTCGGATGCCCGCCACAGATACGAACCGCTGCACGGAATGCGGACATGTTCGCGCGCAAGCTCCGTGCCCGCGCGATCGTGGAGGATGAGCCACGTGTCGGATTGCGTGTGCCACGGCGTCGAGGCGGGATAGATGAGATGGCAGAGCGTATCGAGGCCGTCGGTGCCGAGTCGCAGGAAAAGCCGCGTCGACAGCCCGGGCGGGGCCGTGGTGTAGGACTGGGGCTCGTTCTTGTAGGTGAGCACCGTATTGAAGATGTGCGCCCCGAAGCTGGTCTCGGCGGCGTGGCCGCTCACCTTGTCCTCGTAGCGGAAAAGGGCGTGGAGCCAGCCGTCGCCCTCACCGCCGTCACGGAAGTCGTAGAGCAGCTCGAGGTGCCCGTAGCCGGACGGGAGAACGGTCTCGATGGCCCCGTTCAGGATATCGCTTACGTCCACCGCGGTACGGTGATTGCGCGGCAGCCGGCCGAGGAAGCGCTCGGCCACTTCGCGGCCGCTGGCGTCGTAGATCCGCACGCCCACCGGCAACTCTGCCTGTGTCGTCGCCATCGGCGTCGGCAGAAGGAGGCTGCGATAGCGGCTGGGCGGCAGCACGGGCGCCGGCAGCACGAACCCCTTGCCCATCAGGTTGGCGAGCTCCGGCAGATGCGGGTCGGGCTTGAGGTCGATGCGCTCCACGTTCGGGTGCGCGATGCGACGGTGGCCCGACTCGGTGGTGATCTCGTAGCGCGGGCGGACGAAGTGCCGCCCGGCACGGATCTCGATCTGCGCCGGCCAGCGCGCGGCCGGCAGCAGCGCCGAGACGTCGAGGGCATAGCTGCCGAAGGGCGGCACGGCGCGGTCGAGCCAGACGACCTCGTTCTCGCCCATCAGGTTGAGCCCGACCGCCCCGGCCGGAATGGGGCAGGGGTGGCTGTTCTGGACCCAGAGGACAACCTTTTCATCCGCGCGGGGAGCCGGCAGGCCGGCGTAGAAATCGGCGGGCCAGGCGTTGGCGTCATGGGTGCACGAGAGATCCGCCGCGTGCTCGCCGAAAACGTCCAGCGCGTATTTCACGACGTCGTGCCCGGCAGCCCCCGTCGCGTGGATGAAGAGCTGCCCCGTGAAGTCGCCGAGGCCGAAGCGGCGCCGAACGTCGCGGCTATCGATGACGATCCCGGCGGGGCTGGGGGGCATGTCCTCGCGCCACTGCGCCAGCACCCGGCCGTCGGCATCGAACAGGCAGAGCCACAGCGCGACCTTGTTCGCGCCATAGCCGGCCCAGTAATTCGCGGTCGCGATGCGCGTGTGGAGGCCGGCGCTGTCGCGGAAGAACGCGAAGTTGGTCGCGAAGTTCAGCGGGTCGAGGTAGCGGCGCCGGTTCGTCAGCATGTCGTCCGGCAGCCGGACGGCGTCGAGCGTCACGATCCCGGCGCCAGAGGGAACGAGATGGCGTATGTGCGCGACGATGCGTTCGGCATCGAAGACGGGAATGAAGACGCGCGCGACCTTGGCGCCGGCAAGGTCGGTCACCGGTTGGGCGGCGCGGCCGAGGATCGTGCGGCCAATTTCGGCGATGTTCTGGACGAAGACGGCGCGAACGTCGATGCCGTCCAGGCGGTGGATCTCGGCAAACGCGTCGGCCGTGCCGGCCGGATCGTAGACGGCAATGGGCCCGGCCGCGCGCAGGTCCGCCAGCAGCGCGCCGATCGCCGCCTGCACGTAGGGATGGCCGATGGCCTTGAAGAAACTGTCGCCGCCCTTGGCGTTGCTGAACGTCTCGATTCTGAGCGCCATGTACGAACCCAGTGTTGGTTACGCCGGTCTTATAGCGGGTGACCGGCTTTCCCACCACCGGATCGGTACAGGTGATCACGACCAGCCGAAGCGCTGGCGGATCTTCGCCGCGGCCCGCGCTGTGTCGTCGGGCGGGTCGTAGCGCCACGTGGCGACACTGCCGTCGAACCGGCGGGTGATGCCGTCGGCCATGAGCATCTCGTGGAACCGCCGGATCCGGCGCGATTCGCCCTCGAGCTGCGCGACATAGACGGGCTTGCCGGTTGCGATCGCCTCGGACGTCATCGACACCGAGTCCTCGGTGACGATGATCGAATCGGCGAGCGCGAGCATGCCGAAATAGGGGTTCTCGCCGGTGCCGTCCCAGATATAGACCGGGGCACCGGCGAGCCGTTCGCGCAGGATCGCGACGCAGCCGGGATCGGTGCGGCGCGACGGCGTCACGGCCAGGCCGCCGCCCGAGACGCGGGCAAATCTCAGCAGGTCGTCGGCCAGCCGCTTGGAGATGGCAGGCGTCAGCCGATGGCGGCGGTTGGAGCCGCCCACCAGTACGGCGGTGAGCGGGCGCGGCAGATGCGCGAACACTGGGCGCCAGCGCTCCGCCCCCGCCGCAAGCTTCGCCGCCGTCACGGCATGGACGGCGGCCTTGGTGACGATCACGTTGGAGCCGTCGACGTTGTCGTGCCGGGGCACGACGACGACATCGAACGCGGCGAGATTCATGCGCGGATTCTGGATATGGACGATCCGTGTCCGGCCGCCGCTCGCACGCTTGATGGCGACGGCGAGCGGCGCACTGACGTTGCCGCAACTGATGACGAGATCGGGCCAGGGCGGGACGAGCGGGTCGCTGTCGCGGGTGGGCGCGGCGAGCGGCCGGAACCACAGCCGATTGGGCAGCCAGTCCCAGGGCAGACGGACGCGGACGCGCTTGATCTCGGGCGTCAGCCCCAACGCCTCGGCGAGGCCCCGCCCCTGCGCCTCCATGCCGGCATGGCCCTCGGTGATCACCCAGCACTTTCGCATCGTCATGAAACGTGGCCGTCCAGTCAGCCGGGCACGGTGACATGGAGCGGGGCTCTGCCGAATCCGCCCACCGGCACCGAGTAGTTGCCATTTTTCTTCAGTCTGGGTAACATTATTTCAAGTTAGCGCAATTTACGGAAAAGAGCGATGCGCCGGGTGAAACTCGACCGGATCGATCGGCGGATCCTTCGTGACCTTCAGGACAACGGCCGGATGACGAATGTCGAGCTTGCCAGACGGGCCGAAATCTCGGCGCCGCCGTGCCTGAGGCGCGTGCGTGCGCTCGAAGAGGCGAAGGTCATAAAGGGTTATCACGCGGAACTCAATCCTGCGGCGCTCGGCTTTCACGTGACGGTGTTCGCGCATGTCGGCCTGTCGAGTCAGGCCGAACACGACCTCAAGGCGTTCGAGGACATGGTGAACACGTGGCCGCAGGTGCGCGAATGCCACATGCTGGCGGGCGAGACCGACTTCCTGCTCAAGATCGTCGCCGAGGACTGGGACGCCTATCAGACGTTCCTTACCACCAAGCTGACGACGGCGCCCAACGTGAGCCATGTCAAGTCCGCGCTGGCGATCCGCACGTCAAAGCTTCTGCCGGGGGTTCCGGTCGAGGTGGACTAATCACCTCTTCCACACGCGACCGATGCCGCACTGCGTGATGTAGCCGCCACGTCCGCGACGAGCGAGCCGGCAAGAATGCTGGCGCGACCGCGATGCCGGGTTGCCGACGGATTGGTCGAGCGGCGTATCACGATCGCATCGCGCCAATTGGGCGCGGCGTCGATCGTTACCGGCACGATCATGCCGCCGACGAAGTCGCGGGCCCGCCGGTGGGAAACGACGGCAGCGGGCATCGGCGCTTCCCGGCGACTGCGTTTCATCCTCGTGCGCCACGCCCGATGCCGACGCAGTTGTCGCCCGCCGGCGGGGTAAAGATGACACCAGCGCGCGGCGCTTCGGCTTGACTTGACCGGACGTTTCGGAAAAGTTTACGCGCCGCCCGCGGCCGACGGAGCCGATCCGCGACGAGGGTGTTTTCATTTCAGCAGCGGGCACGAGGTTTCATGAAAACCATCCTCGTCCATCTGGCTCACGACGACGATTGCCGCCGCCGCGTGGAAACGGCGGTCGGCTTGGCCGCCGCGCATGGCGCCCATCTCGTCGGCATCTACACGAAATCACTGCATGTCACGCCGCCGGCGATCGTCGGTCGCGGCGCATCCGCCTTATTCCTGCGGGAAATGGAAGCAAGCGCCGCGGAACAGGCACAGGAAACATCCGCAGCGTTTCGGGCAGCAACGGAGCGGGCCGGTATCACGGCCGAATTCGTCGAGCAGTCCGGCGAGGCGATCGACGTGCTCGCCGCGAGTTCGTGCTGTGCCGATCTTCTCGTCGTCAGCCAGACTCCGCCGGAAACGGTGGAGGACGTGCTGGCCGGCAGCCGGCCGGATCAGGCCGCGCTGGTCGCCGCCTGTCCGACGCTGATCGTTCCGCACGGCACCGGCACGCCGGAAACCGGTCGGCGCGTGCTGATCGCTTGGAAGCGCGCGCGCGAGGCGGCCCGTGCGGTACGGGATGCTTTGCCGATCCTACGCTGGGCCCAGACCGTCACCGTGCTCACGGTCGGTTCAGCCGCAGCCGATGAAGGGGCGAGCGCAAAGCTGGTGGCATATCTCGAACGACACGGCATTCTCGCCACGATGCGACCCGATTACGGCGACGAGAGCAACGTCGGCGCGGTCGTGCTTGCCCATGCGCGCGACCTGGATGCGGACATGATCGTGATGGGTGCCTACGGGCACTCGCGATTGCGCGAAATGATCCTCGGCGGGGCGACAGCGCATGTTCTGGCCAACACCACGGTGCCGGTGCTGATGTCGCATTGAGGTGTCCATCCGTTCGAGACGGCCGGTCGGCCCAATCTGCAACGAAATCGACGGGGAACAGGGACAAGAGTGAATACGCGCACGATGCTTCTGGCGGCCGTCGCCGCAATTTTCGGCCTCATCCTCCCGGATGTCGCGTTCGCCGCGTCGGCCGGAACGGATGCGCCGCATATGGATGGCAGCGCCCTGAGCCTGATCTGGGGCCTGCCGTTCGTCGGCATCCTGCTGTCGATTGCGCTGTTTCCGCTGATCGCGCCGCATTTCTGGGAGCATCACTTCGGCAAGGTCTCGGCATTCTGGGCGTTCGCCTTCCTGATCCCGTTCGCCGTGACGTTCGGGCCGGCCGTGACGGTCTACAGCGTCCTGCACACGCTGCTGCTCGAATATGTTCCCTTCATCATTCTGCTGTTCGCGCTGTTCACCGTCAGCGGCGGTATTTCGGTCAAGGGCGCGATGAGCGGCACGCCGGTCTCCAACACCGTCATGCTCGGCATCGGCACGGCGGTCGCGAGCTGGACCGGCACGACCGGCGCGTCGATGCTGCTGATCCGGCCGATGCTGCAGGCGAACAAATGGCGTCGGCACGTGGTGCACACGGTCGTGTTCTTCATCTTTCTCGTGTCGAACATCGGCGGCTCGCTCACGCCGCTGGGCGATCCGCCGCTGTTCCTGGGCTTCCTCAAGGGCGTCGACTTCTTCTGGACGACGACGCACATCTTCGCGGAGACGCTCGTCGTCGCCGTGCCGCTGCTGGCCCTGTTCTTCGTGATCGACAGCTTCTACTACCGCAAGGAGACGAACACGCCGCCCGCGCAGGCCAGCGGCCTTCAGGTCGAGGGCAAGATCAACATCCTGCTGCTGGCCGGCGTCGTCGGCGCCGTTCTCCTGAGCGGCGTCTGGGATTCGGGCGTGTCGTTCACGATCTATCACAACGAGATTCCGCTGCAGAACCTCGTCCGCGACGCGCTGCTGATCCTGATCGCGTTCGCGTCGCTTCGCCTCACGCCGAAGGCGGCGCACGAAATGAACGACTTCAACTGGGGTCCGATGAAGGAGGTCGCCAAGCTTTTTGCCGGCATCTTTCTCACCATCGTCCCGGTGATCGAGATCCTGCGCGCCGGCAGGGAAGGGGCGTTGAGCAGCGTCGTTGCGCTGGTGACGCGGCCCGACGGCACGCCCGACAACGCCATGTATTTCTGGCTGACGGGCGTGCTCTCGAGCTTCCTCGACAATGCGCCGACCTATCTCGTGTTCTTCAATCTCGCCGGCGGCGATGCCGAGGTGCTGATGCACCAGATACCGGTCACGCTCGCCGCGATCTCGTGCGGGGCGGTGTTCATGGGCGCCAACACCTATATCGGCAACGCGCCCAACTTCATGGTCAAGGCGATCGCCGAAAGCCGCGGCGTAAAGATGCCGAGCTTCTTCGGCTACATGGCCTGGTCGGTCCTGATCCTGATTCCGCTCTTCGTGCTGACGACGTTCATTTTCTTCCGGTGAGCGACCTCGGGCCGCTTTGAGCCGATCCGGTCTCGGGCGGCGTCGGAAACGCCGGGTCGGACAGCACGGGGCGCATGCCCTAGGTCGTGCCGCCGGCGAGAAACCAGAGAATTCCGAGGGCGGCGGTACCGGCGAGCGTCGGGATCATGCCGCGCCTGAATCGGAAGATTGCCAGGATCGCGGCGATCGTCAGGACCAGCGACGGCACGTTCAGGGTCGCCAGGACCGGCACGTCGAGCGCCAAGCCGAAACTCGTGATCTTGCGCGTCTGGGCGAACAACACGTGCAGCGCAAACCAGACCGCGAGGTTCAGGATGACGCCCACGACCGCCGCCGTGATTGCCGCGAGTGCCGCGGACAGTGCCCGGTTTCCGCGTAAGGCCTCGATATAGGGCGCGCCCAGGAAGATCCAGAGGAAGCAAGGTACGAACGTGACCCAGGTGGTGAGGATCCCGCCGAGCGTACCGGCCAGCATCGGGTCGAGGCCGCCCGGATCGCGGTAGGCGCCGAGGAAGCCGACGAACTGCACGACCATGATCAACGGCCCCGGCGTGGTTTCGGCCATGCCGAGGCCGTCGAGCATTTCGCCGGGCGCCAGCCAGCCGTAATGCTCCACGGCCTGCTGCGCGACATAGGCGAGGACGGCGTAGGCGCCGCCGAACGTGACAACCGCCATCTTGCTGAAGAACACGGCGATCTGGGTAAAGACGTCGGCGCTTCCCAAGGTCGCGAACAGCACCGCGATCGGGCCCAGCCACAGCACGAGAGATACGGCGGTCACCTTCAGCGACCAGCCGAGCCTCGGGCGTGCATGGGGCGGGACCCGCTCACCGAGCAGGGGGGCGCGATCGGCCGGGGCGTTCGCGCCGTCCGTCACGTGGCCGTTTGCCGCCGTAAAAGCCGACAGGCCGAGGCGGCCGCCGACGAACCCGATCAGGCCGGCGCCGAGCACGATGAGCGGGAAAGGAACGTCGAACGCGAAGATCGCGACGAACGCCGCGGCCGCGAGGCCGGCCATGAGGCGGTTCCTGAGCGCGCGCCGACCGATCCGCACCACCGCATCGATGACGACGGCGAGGACGGCGGCCTTCAAACCGAAGAAGAGGGCCTGAACCACTCCGACGTTGCCGAAGCCGGCATAGAGCCAGCTTAAGACCATGAGCGCGACGAAGCCCGGCAACACGAACAACGTGCCGGCGACCACGCCGCCGAGCGTGCGGTGCATCAGCCAGCCGACATAGATCGCGAGCTGCGTCGCCTCGGGCCCCGGCAGCAGCATGCAGTAGTTGAGCGCGTGCAGGAACCGGCTTTCGCCGATCCAGCGCTTTTCCTCGACGAGGATGCGATGCATGACGGCGATCTGTCCGGCCGGACCGCCGAAGCTGAGCGCCGCGATGCGTGCCCATACCTTGACGGCTTGTCCGAACGGCACGCCGTGATGGGACGTATCGGGGGCGCGGCCGGCAGGCGGTGCGGCTGTGCCGTGCATCGTGCATCCTTTCATCCGCGCTGCCTTGCGGAAGGACTCGTGGAAACCATCGCACACCCCGGCACCGCGTGCGACGTGCCGGCTGCGAATGGCTGGTAGCAGCCGCTGACGCTAAAGGTAGAACGTGACCGGTTCAACCTGGGGCTGGATGGACGGGTGCGGCCTCAGGGGAGGGGCCTCACCTTCAGGGATGCCGGCCGGATCGGGCGCCGGACAAGAGCGGACAGCGTCGCGCGTTCCGGCGAGCCCGTCGTTGAACGGTTGCACCGGCCATGAGCGCGTAAGCCGGTTTCCATGGCCACGATGAAACGGCGCGCCGGCGACAACCACCCGGCGTTCACGGGCCGGGATAGGCCGGCGCCGTCACTTGTAGCGGACGCGGATGATCTCGTAGGCCTTGGAGCCGCGCGGCGTGGTGACCTCGACCGAGTCGCCGGTCTGCTTGCCGATCAGCGCGCGGGCGAGCGGCGAGGTGATGGAGAGCCGGCCCTGCTGAATATCGGCCTCCTCCGCCCCGACGATCTGATAGGTCGTCTCCTCGCCCGAGTCCTCGTCGGCGAGCGTAACCTTGGCGCCGAACTTGATGACCTTGCCCGACAGCTTGGAGACGTCGATCACCTCGGCCCGCGCGATCTTGTCCTCGAGTTCGGCAACGCGGCCCTCGATGAAGCTCTGCCGCTCGCGCGCGGCTTGATATTCGGCGTTCTCCGACAGATCGCCGTGGTCGCGCGCCTCGGCGATCGCTTTGATCACGGCTGGACGCTCCACCGTCTTGAGGTGCTTGAGCTCGGCCTCCAGCCGCGCCAAGCCTTCGGGGGTCATCGGAATCTTTTCCATCGACAACGACCTTCACCTTTCGGGACCGTACCGGCAGACCGGCACAATCCCGACGCCATTCATCCTGGTGGATACCGGGATCAGAAAGATACCCCAAAATACGACTGGAGCGGCGCGACTTCAAGATTACCGGCGCGAAGCGCGGCAATGGCCTCGACGGTCGCCCGGGCCCCCGCGACGGTCGTGCAGTAGGGAATATTACCCAAAAGCGCCGTCTGGCGGATGTCGAAGCTGTCGGAGAGGGCCTGCGAACCCTCCGTCGTGTTGAAGACGAGGTGGATGTCGCCGTTCTTCATGGCGTCCACCACGTGCGGACGGCCTTCGAGCACCTTGTTGACGACGCCGACCTCGAGTCCCGCCCGGCGGAGGAACGCGGCGGTACCGCGCGTCGCGACCACCTGGAAGCCCATGGTCAGAAGACGGCGCACGGGCTCGACGATCGCCGGCTTGTCGCGGTCCTTGACCGAGACGAAAACGGTACCGGCGAGCGGCAGGTTGGAGTTGCTGCCGAGCTGGGCCTTGGCGAAAGCGTGGCCGAAATCGATGTCGATGCCCATGACCTCGCCGGTCGACTTCATTTCCGGCCCCAGGATCACGTCGGTCCCCGGGAAGCGGGCGAACGGGAAGACGGCCTCCTTGACGGCGACGTGCTTGAGCCGTGTGTTGGTAAGATCGAACGACGCGAGCTTCTCGCCGACCATGATCCGGGCGGCGATCTTGGCGATCGGCACGCCGGTGGCCTTGGCGACGAACGGCACCGTCCGCGACGCGCGGGGATTGACCTCGAGGATGTAGACCTCGCCGTCCTTGACCGCAAACTGCACGTTCATCAGGCCAACGACGTCGAGCGCGCGGGCGAGCAGACTGGTCTGGCGCGCGATCTCGTCGATGATCTTCGGCGGCAGCGAATAGGGCGGCAGCGAACAGGCGGAGTCGCCGGAATGGATCCCGGCCTCCTCGATATGCTCCATGATGCCGGCCACGTGCACGGTCTCACGGTCGCACAGCGCATCGACGTCGACTTCGATCGCATCCTGCAGGTAGGAGTCGATCAGAACGGGATTCCTGCCGGAGACGCGCACCGCCTCGGCCATGAAGCTGCGCAGCGCCTCGGCGTCGTGGACGATCTTCATGGCGCGGCCGCCGAGCACGTAGGAGGGGCGCAGCAGGACCGGATAACCGATATCGGCGGCGACCTTCTCCGCCTCCTCGAGCGAGAAGGCGGTGCCGTTCGCCGGCTGCTTCAGCCCGAGCTTCCTGAGAAGCCCCTGGAAACGCTCGCGGTCCTCGGCGAGGTCGATCGCATCCGATGACGTGCCGAGGATCGGGATGCCGGCGGCGGTAAGCGCGCCGGCGAGTTTGAGCGGCGTCTGACCGCCGAACTGCACGATCACGCCGAGCACGCGGCCGTTCGTCTGCTCGCGTCGGATCACCTCGATCACGTCCTCGGCCGTGAGCGGTTCGAAATAGAGGCGGTCCGAGGTGTCGTAGTCGGTCGAGACGGTCTCGGGATTGCAGTTGATCATCACCGTCTCGTAGCCGGCGTCGCGAAGCGCATAGACGGCGTGGACACAGCAATAGTCGAACTCGATGCCCTGGCCGATGCGGTTCGGTCCGCCGCCGAGGATCACGACCTTGTCGCGCGCCGACGCCTCATCCTCGCTTTCGGGCGGGGTGAAGCCGTCGCCTTCGTAGGTCGAGTACATGTAGGGCGTGCGCGAGGCAAACTCGGCAGCGCACGTGTCGATGCGCTTGTAGACGGGCCGCACGCCGGCCGCACGCCGCGCCGCCGAGACCTCGGCCTCGGTCCTGCCCGAGAGATGCGCGAGGCGGGCATCGCTGAAACCCTGCTGCTTGAGCCGGGTCCAGCCGGGCGCGTCGGCGGGGAGTCCGTCGCGGCGGATCCGCGCTTCGGTCTCGACCAGCTCCTTGATGCGTTCCAGGAACCAGGGATCGTACTTGCAGGCGGCATGGACGTCGGCGACCGAGAAGCCGTACCGGAACGCCTGCGCGATGGTGAGGATCCGGTCCGGCGTCGGCTTGGCGAGCGCGGCGCGGATCGCGTCGCGATTGGCGCCGGCATTGGCCTCGGGGATCTCGACCTCGTCGAGGCCGGTGAGCCCCGTCTCGAGCGAGCGCAGCGCCTTCTGCAGCGACTCGGCAAAGGTGCGGCCGATCGCCATGACCTCGCCGACCGACTTCATCGCCGTGGTGAGGAGCGGCGGCGTCCCCGGGAACTTCTCGAAGGTGAAGCGCGGGATCTTGGTGACGACGTAGTCGATCGTCGGCTCGAACGAGGCCGGCGTCACGCCGGTGATGTCGTTGGCGAGTTCGTCGAGCGTGTAGCCGACCGCAAGCTTCGCCGCGACCTTGGCGATCGGAAAGCCCGTCGCCTTGGAGGCAAGCGCCGACGAGCGCGACACGCGCGGATTCATCTCGATCACGACCAGCCGGCCGTTGGCGGGATTGACCGCGAACTGCACGTTCGATCCGCCGGTATCGACACCGATCTCGCGCAGCACCGCGATCGAGGCGTTGCGCATGATCTGGTATTCCTTGTCGGTCAGCGTCAGGGCCGGTGCCACGGTGATGCTGTCGCCCGTGTGGATACCCATCGGGTCCACGTTCTCGATCGAGCAGACGATGATGCAGTTGTCGGCGCGGTCGCGCACGACCTCCATCTCGTACTCCTTCCAGCCGAGCACCGATTCCTCGACCAGCACCGAGCCGACCGGCGAGGCACGAAGCCCGCTCGCGACGATCTGCTCGTATTCGTCGACGTTGTACGCGACGCCGCCGCCGGTGCCGCCGAGCGTGAAGGACGGCCGGATGATCGCCGGCAGGCCGACGAACTCGAGCGCGGCCCGCGCCTCGGTCATCGAGGTGACGAGCTTCGAGCGGGGGCAGGAGAGGCCGATTTTCTCCATCGCCTCGCGGAACAGGAGCCGGTCCTCGGCCTTGGCGATCGCGTCCCGGTTGGCGCCGATGAGTTCGACGCCATACTGCTCGAGCACGCCCATATCGGCGAGCTTCATCGCCGTATTGAGCGCGGTCTGGCCGCCCATGGTCGGGAGCAGCGCGTCGGGCCGTTCCTTGGCGATGATCTTCGCGACGATCTCGGGCGTGATCGGTTCGATATAGGTCGCATCGGCCAGCCCCGGGTCGGTCATGATCGTCGCCGGGTTGGAATTGACGAGGATGATGCGGTAGCCCTCGGCGCGCAGCGCCTTGCAGGCCTGCACGCCCGAGTAGTCGAACTCGCAGGCCTGGCCGATGACGATCGGACCGGCGCCAATGATCAGGATCGATTTGATGTCGGTGCGTTTGGGCATCGTTCGTTACGCGCGGAAGGCCGAAGGAGCGGACGGAACCGGTCGAAGAGCACGGATGCGACGCACGTCCGGCGTGCCGCTCACGTCCGCTGCTCCATGTACCGGACGAAGCGTTCGAACAGGTACAGGCTGTCCTGCGGGCCAGGGGAGGCTTCGGGATGGTACTGGACCGAGAAGACGGGCCGACCCCTGACGCGGATGCCTTCGTTTGTGCCGTCGAAGAGCGAGACGTGCGTAACCTCGACGTCGTCAGGCAGCGATTCCGGCACCACGGCGAAGCCGTGATTCTGGGACGTGATCTCGACGCGGCCGGTGGCGAGATCCTTGACCGGATGATTCGCCCCGCGATGGCCGCGATCGAGCTTCCGGGTGCGGGCGCCGAGCGCCAGCGACAGCAGCTGGTGGCCGAGGCAGATGCCGAAGATCGGCAGGTCGCGCTTCAGGAGCTCCTGCAGCACCGGCACGGCATAGCGGCCGGTCGCCGCCGGATCGCCTGGACCGTTCGAAAGGAACACGCCGTCGGGCCGGTGGCGCAGGATGTCTTCGGCCGACGCGGTGGCCGGCACGACCGTGACGGCGCAACCCGCGTTGGCGAGGCAACGGAGGATGTTGCGCTTGGCGCCGTAGTCGATCGCGACGACCTTGAAACGCGGGGCCGTCTGCCGGCCGTAACCCTGGCCCGGACGCCACAGGGTCTCGTCCCAGTCGTAGCTCTGGCGGCACGTGACCTCGAGCGCCAGGTCCATGCCCTCGAGTCCGGGCCATGCCGCCGCCGCGGCCTGCAGCGCGTCGATGTCGATTCTGCCGTCCGGCGCGAAGCCGATCGCGCCGTTGGGCGCGCCGCCGTCGCGGATCCGGCGCGTAAGCGCGCGCGTGTCGACGCCGGCGAGACCGACCAGATTATGCGACTTCAGCCACGCATCGAGATGCTGCGTGGCGCGGAAATTCGACGGCTCGGTGATGTCGGCGCGGAGCACCAGGCCGCGCGCGGCCGGAGTCCGTGTCTCGATGTCCTCGAAATTCGCACCGACATTGCCGATGTGCGGGAACGTGAAGGTGATGATCTGACCGGCATAGGACGGATCGGTCAGGATCTCCTGGTACCCGGTCATCGAGGTATTGAAGCATACCTCGCCGACGACCGTTCCCGGGGCGCCGACACCGCGTCCCCAGAAGACCGTCCCGTCCGCCAGCACCAGGGCTGCGTTCGCGCCAGGCGGTTGTCGGTGCGCGAGGCTGGGCGAGCCAGGCTGGAGGGCGGCTGGCGGCATCGGTCGGGGTCCTCGCGTGCTGGAGAGATCGGCTTCACCCCGCGGGTCGGAAGCGGCGCGCGAGGAAAGGCCGAAGACGTTGCGGCGCTAAATAAGCAATCGGCGTGCCGCCGTCAAGCGATGTACGCTGAAAATTTGTATTATACATCAATTAGTTGAGAGAAAATTCGGGTTTGCCAGCGGCATCGATCCCATATATGTTGTGCGCTTTCCCGAACGGACTGGACATGCTGCGGAACCAGCTGACGGACGCGCTCAAGGACGCGATGCGGTCCAAGAACGAGCGCGCCATTTCGACACTTCGCCTGATCCTGGCGGCGCTCAAAGACCGCGACATCGCGGCCCGCGCCAAGGGCAACCACGACGGCATCTCCGACGACGAGATCCGGTCCATGCTGCAGAGCATGATCAAGCAGCGCCGCGAGAGCATCGCGATGTACGAGCAGGGCGGGCGGTGCGAACTTGCGCAGCAGGAGGCGGAGGAGATCGCCATCATCGAGGGGTTCCTGCCGCGCCAGCTGAGCGACGCCGAGATCGAGCGCGTCGCGCGCGAGCTGATCAACGAGATCGGCGCGCAGGGCATCAAGGACATGGGCCGCACCATGGCGGCGCTGAAGCAGCGCTATGCCGGCCAGATGGACTTCGCGAAGGCGAGCAGCGTGGTCAAGCAACTGCTTGGATGAGGCGGGATAGTTATCCCCGTTATTCAACCTTTCCTCAACCGTTGGCCGCTTTAATCGTCGCTCCGCCGAGGCTAGTCTGCGGGTTTCGCACCTCTACCGGAGGGTGAGCTTGGCCTTTCCGCCCCGATTTCTGGACGAAATCCGCGCGCGGCTGACCTGCTCGGAAGTGATCGGTCGGCGCGTGCGCCTGGTGCGCAAGGGGCGGGAACATTTGGGCCTGTGCCCGTTCCACAACGAAAAGACGCCGTCGTTCACGGTCAACGACGAGAAGGGCTTCTTCCACTGTTTCGGTTGCGGCGCGCATGGCGACGTCATCGGCTTCACCATGCGCATCGACAACCTCTCGTTCCCGGAGGCGGTCGAGCGGCTCGCGGCCGAAGCGGGTCTCGAGATGCCGCGTCAGAGCCCGGCCGACCGTGCGCGCGAGGCGGTCGAACGCACGCTTCACGACGTGGTCGAGGCGGCCTGCGCCTGGTTCGAGGAACAACTTCGTGCGCCGGCCGGTCGAACGGGACTCTTCTACCTGCGCCAACGCGGGCTCGACGACGCCACCATCGCGCGCTTCCGTCTGGGCTATGCGCCCGATGCGCGCAACGCACTCAAGGGCGCGCTGCTGGCGGCCGGATTTACCGAAGCGCAGCTTCTACAGGCGGGCCTGATCGTCCGTCCCGATGACGGCCGCGACAGCTTCGATTTCTTCCGCGGCCGGGTCATGTTTCCGATCGCGGACCGGCGCGGCCGCATCATCGCCTTCGGCGGCCGCGTGATCGGGGACGGGCAGCCGAAATATCTCAACTCCCGGGATACGCCGCTCTTTGACAAGGGGCGCACGCTCTATGCCCTCGACAAGGCGCGGGAGGGCGTCGCGAAGGGGGCCGAGCTCATCGTCGCCGAAGGCTATATGGACGTCATCGCGCTGCATGCCGCCGGATTCACGGGGGCGGTCGCACCGCTCGGCACGGCGCTGACCGAAGCGCAGATCGAAGCGCTGTGGAAGCTCGCGCCCGAACCGATCGTCTGTCTCGACGGCGATGCCGCCGGCCAGCGCGCGGCGCTCAAGGCAGCCGAGCGGGCCATGCCGCTCCTGAGGCCGGGCTGTTCCCTGCGCTTCGCGACGTTGCCCGCCGGCGAGGATCCGGACAGCCTGATCCGTCGCCAAGGGCCCGGGGCATTGCGCGACGTGCTGGTACGCGCCCGGCCGCTCGTCGACATCATCTGGGAAGCCGAGACGGCGGGCCGGCCGCTGGACACGCCCGAGCGTCGCGCCGGGCTTGCCGAGCGTCTCAGGCAGCGCGTGCGGCAGATCGCCGATCGGACCGTCCAGGACCAGTATTTCCAGGTGATCCGCGAGCGAATGTGGGCGGCCTGGCGTACCGGCCGGGGCCGCTCGCGGCCGATTTCGGCCGGCATGCGGGCGCCAGGCGATCCCGCGGCGCTGTCGATCCGGCAGGCGCAGGTCCTGCTGGCGACGCTTATTAACCATCCGGCGCTGATCTCCGAGGAATGCGAGGTCATCAGCGCACTGGAGCTGCCGCCCGGCGACCTTGACATGGTTCGCCAGGAAATTCTAAACGTTGCCGGCCGCAATCCGGACCTTGACTCCGCCATGTTGAAAAACCAGTTGAAAGAGGCTGGTTTAGCCGATGCGCTAGCTGGCCTCTCGGAGCCAAGCCTTTACCGACATTGGCCTTTTTCGGGTCCGGAGGCATCCGATGACGAGGCCCGGGCCGGCTGGCAGCACATCGTTGCGCTCTACCAAAAGCGCAGACTGGAGGGGGAGGTTGACGCGGCCCTCGCGGACCTCGGCCAGAACATGACCGAAGAGGCGTGGGCGCGGTTTTGCGAGCTGCAGCGGCAGATTCGCGAGACAGCAAACGCGGACCTGGAAGATGACGATCCCTTCAGCGTGGGGGAGAGGCCGGCACCCGGTCCGGTCACAGCGAGATAGGACGTACCAGACGGCCGCGAGGAGCAAGATCCTCCTTCGTCGGCCAGGAGCGGATTTTGCGGCCTCGGGCCGCGGTGTGAACAGTCGAGAGAGCAGATAGGCACAGCATGGCAGCGAAACCCAAGGCCGAGGCGGTGGCACCCGTCAGCACGGAGCCGACAGACGGACCGCTGATGGATGGCATGACCGCAGCGGTCAAGAAGATGATCCAGCGTGGCCGGGAGCGGGGCTACATCACGTACGACGAGATCAACGCCGCGTTGCCGCCTGAGCAGTACTCCTCCGAGCAGATCGAGGACACGCTCGCCATGCTCAACGAGCAGGGCATCAACGTGGTCGAAGCGGAGGAGGAGGAGACGGAGAAGGTCGAGCCCGAGCGCGAGGACGACGAGGACGACTCCGATGACAGCGAGTACGGTGGCGGCAACCTCGACGCCGACTCGATCGGCCGCACCGACGACCCCGTGCGCATGTACCTGCGCGAGATGGGCTCGATCGAGCTGCTCTCGCGCGAAGGCGAGATCGCGATTGCCAAGCGGATCGAGGCCGGCCGGGACAAGATGATCGGCGGGCTGTGCGAAAGCCCGCTCAGCATGCGCGCGCTGGTGCAATGGCGTGACGCGCTGGTCGAGGGCCGCATGCTGCTGCGCGACATCATCGACCTCGATGCCACCATGGGCGGCATGCCGGGCGACAGCGCCGAAGTCGACCCGGCGGATGCCGAGGCCGAGGCCGAGGAGCGCGGAGAGGGCGACGAGGACGGCGAGTCGAAGTCGGCGGGCGAAGGCGGCGACGAATCCAACATGTCGCTGTCGGCGATGGAGAGCCAGCTCAAGCCGCAGGTCCTCGAGACGTTCGACAAGATCGCGGCGACCTACAAGCGGATGCTGAAGATCCAGGAGAAGCGGATCGAGGCACTGCATGCCGGCCGCTCCTTCAGCCCGGCGTCGGAGAAGACGTATCAGAAGCTCAAGGGCGAGCTCGTCGCGCTAATGCAGAGCGTGCGACTCAACAACGCCCGCATCGATCAGCTGGTCGAGCAGCTCTACGACCTGAACCGCAAGCTTACCGCGGCGGAAGGCAAGCTGCTGCGGCTCGCCGAGAGCTGCGGCATCAAGCGCGAGGAGTTTCTGGCCAAGTACACGGGCAAGGAGGTCGACCCGCGCTGGCTGTCGCGCGTATCGCGCCTGTCCGGCAAGGGCTGGGCGAAGTTCGCGCAGGCGAAGTACAAGAACGAGATCATTCAGCTGCGCAAGGAGATCGCCGACATTTCGGCGCGCGCCGGCCTGCCGATCCAGGAGTTCAAGCGCATCGTCCAGACCGTCCAGCAGGGCGAGCGCGAGGCGAGCCGTGCCAAGAAGGAGATGGTCGAGGCGAACCTGCGCCTCGTGATCTCGATCGCCAAGAAGTACACGAACCGCGGCCTGCAGTTCCTGGACCTGATCCA
>CALANV010000025.1 GCA_937926175.1 uncultured Rhodospirillales bacterium
CGATCTTGATCTCGATCTCGCGGCAGTTGTTGAGGTACTCGGCGGTCACGCCGAAACGACCCGATGCCACCTGCTTGATCGCCGACGATGCATTGTCGCCGTCGGGCCGCGGCTTGTAGCGCGCCGGATCCTCGCCGCCTTCGCCGGAGTCGGACTTCGCCCCGATGCGGTTCATCGCGATCGTCAGGGTTTCGTGCGCCTCCGGGCTGAGTGCGCCCAGCGAAATGCCGGGCGCCACCAGACGCTTGCGGATCTCCGTGATCGATTCGACCTCGTCGACCGGGATCGGCGAACGTCCCGGCTTGAAGTCGAGCAGGTCGCGCAGGCTGATCGGCGGCAGCTTGCGGACGGCCTCGGAATATCGCTTGTACGTCGAGTAGGAGTCGTTCGCGACTGCGGTTTGCAGCGTGTGCATCAGGTCGCCCTGCCAGGCATGCACGTCGCCGGACTGGCGATACCGGTAGAACCCGCCGACAGGCAGCGCGATCACGTCCTCGTTCCAGGCACGCTCGTGCAGGCTCAGCACCTTGCGCTGGATGCCGCCCAGGCCGATGCCCGAGATGCGGCTGGTCATGCCGGGGAAGAAGTCGGCGACCAACGTGCGCGACAGCCCGACGGCCTCGAAATTGTAGCCGCCGCGATACGAGCTGATGACCGAGATGCCCATCTTCGACATGATCTTCAGCAGACCGTCGTCGATGGCCTTCTGGTAGCGCTTGAGCGCCTCCTTGAGCGTGAGGCCGGGGAACAGGCCGCGGCGGTGCCGGTCCGCGATCGCCTCCTGCGCGAGATAGGCGTTGACCGTCGTGGCACCCACGCCGATGAGGACGGCGAAGTAGTGCACGTCGAGGCATTCGGCCGAGCGGACGTTGAGCGAGGTGAAGGTCCGGAGCTGCTGGCGCACGAGGTGCGTATGCACGCCGCCGGCGGCCAGGATCATCGGGATGGGGGCGCGCTTCGGCCCCATGTTCTTGTCGGTCAGGATGACGTGCACGCAGCCGCCGCGGACCGCATCCTCGGCCTCGCGCTGGATGCGCTTGAGCGCCTCGCGCAGCGCCGCACCGTCGTTGCCCGGACTCGGCTCGAACGTGCAGTCGATTTCGACGGCGGTTGCGCCCATGTAGGCGCGCATCGCCTCGAACTCCTCGTTGAGGAGCACGGGCGAGTCGAGTTGGAGCAGCCGGCACTGGCTTTCATCCTCGTCGAGGATGTTGCCGAGATTGCCGAGTCGGGTGCGCAGCGACATGACGCGGCGTTCGCGCAGGCTGTCGATCGGCGGGTTCGTGACCTGGCTGAAGTTCTGCCGGAAGAAGTGGTGCAGACCGCGGTACTTGTCCGACAGGACTGCTAGCGGCGTGTCGTCACCCATCGAGCCGACCGCTTCCTTGGCGTCCTCGACCATCGGATGGAGCAGGAGTTCGAGATCCTCCATGGTCCATCCGACCGCGACCATGCGGCGCCGCAGCTCGTCGCGGCTGTATTCCGGGCTGGGCTCGCCGTCGCCCTTGATCAGGCTGTCGATAACCGTGATGTTCTTGACCCACGCGCTGAACGGGCGCGAGGCCGCGAGCTTCGCGGTCAGCTCCTCGTGGCGGTAGAAGCGGCCTTCGACGAGATCGACACCGATCATCTGTCCGGGGCCGACGCGTCCCTTTTCGACGACCTTCGACTCGTCGACCTTCACCATGCCGGTCTCGGACCCGACGATCAGCAGCCCGTCGCCGGTGATCGTGTATCGGCACGGCCGCAGGCCGTTGCGATCCATGCCGGCGATGACCCAGCGCCCGTCGGTCGCCGCGATCGCCGCCGGACCGTCCCACGGCTCCATCACCGCGTTGCAGTACGAATACATGTCGCGTTCCGCCTGCGGGATCTTCGAATCCGAGCTCCACGCCGGCGGGATCATCATCGTCTTGACCATCGGCAGCGCCCGGCCGCCGCGCACGAGGAGCTCGAACACGTTGTCCATCTGCGCGGAGTCCGACCCGGGCTGGATGACGGGTTTGATGTCCTCGACCGCGGCGCCGAAGAGTTCGTGCGCCATGCGCGTCTCGTGGCTCTTCATCCAGTTGACGTTGCCGCGCAGCGTGTTGATCTCGCCGTTGTGGGCGAGGATCCGGAACGGCTGGGCCAGTTTCCAGGTCGGGAACGTGTTGGTCGAGTAGCGCTGGTGATAGATCGCGAAGGACGACACGAAGCGCTCGTCCTTCAGGTCCGGATAGAATTCGGACAGCTGCTCGGCCAGGAACATGCCCTTGTAGATGATCGAGCGGCACGACAGCGAGCAGATGTAGAAGTCGGTGATGTTTTCGGCCAGCACCTGCTTTTCGATGCGGCGCCGGATGATGTAGAGGTCCCGCTCGAACTGGTCGTTGTCGACGCCGCGGGTGTTCGAGACCATGATCTGCTCGATCTCGGGACGCGTGGCGTTGGCCTTCTCGCCGCAGACCGCCGTGTTGATCGGCACCTGCCGCCAGCCGAAGACCGCGTAGCCCATGCGCAGGATCTCGGCCTCAGTGATGCAGCGGCAGCGCTCCTGCGCATCGAGATCGTTGCGCGGCAGGAACACCTGGCCGACGGCGAGCGTGCGGGGGCCGGGATCGATGCCCTGGCGCGCGATGTGCGCCTTGAAGAAATCCTGCGGAATCTCGACGTGGATGCCGGCGCCGTCGCCGGTCTTGCCGTCGGCGTCGACCGCGCCGCGGTGCCACAGCGACTTGAGCGCGGCGATGCCGGCCTCCACGACCGCGCGGCGCGGCTTGCCGTCGATGGCCGCGATGAAGCCGACGCCGCAGGCGTCGTGCTCGTCCGCGGGATCGTAGGCTTTCGCCTCGATCAGCCTGCGTTCGTTCGCGACGTAATCGCGAATGAAGCCCTCGCCGGTCTCGATTTCGTTCGCCATGGTCGGACTCTCGTTCTGTTCGTTCGCCCCCCGCCCGCTCGTCTTCTCCGGCCTCTCCCGGCGGGAGAGGGGCTCTCGCGGGGAGGATCGGGCGTTATTCCGCGGCGGCAGACAGCGCTGCCGTCGCTGTCGCGGCCGATTTCTTCACCAGATACTTGTGTATGGATGCGGCCGCGTCGCGTCCGTCGCGGATTGCCCACACGACCAGCGACGCGCCGCGCACGATGTCGCCCGCGGCGAACACGCCGTCGAGGTTCGTCATCATCGTCCGATAGTCGATCTTGAGAGTGCCCCAGCGCGTGACGTCGAGTTCCGGCGCGCCGAACATGACGGGCACGTTCTCGGGATCGAAGCCGAGCGCCATGACGACCATGTCGGCCGGCAGGTCGAACTCCGAGCCCGGGATCTTCTCGGGCGTCTGGCGGCCCGAGGCGTCGGCGATGCCGAGACGCATGCGCACGGCGCGCACCGCCGCCACGGACTCGGGGCCTTTCTTGCGCCGGCCCGCGGTCTTTCCGATGAACGCTTCGGGTGCGGCGAGCCAGACGAACTCGACGCCTTCCTCCTCGGCATGGAAGACCTCGCGCTGCGAACCCGGCATGTTCTTGCGGTCGCGGCGGTACAGGCACTTGACCGACTTGGCACCCTGGCGGATCGCCGTGCGCACGCAGTCCATGGCGGTGTCGCCGCCCCCGATGACGACGACGTCCTTGCCGGCCGCATTGAGCGTGCCGTCGTCGAATCTGGGCACGGCGTCGCCAAGCCCCTTGCGGTTGCTCGCCGTCAGATATTCCAGCGCCGGCACGATGTTCGACAGGCCGATGCCGGGCGCCTGCATCTCGCGCGCCTTGTACACGCCCGTCGCGATCAGGATCGCGTCATGGCGCGCGCGCAGCTCGGCCAGGGTCGCGTCGCGGCCGACCTCGAATTCGGTGTGATAGACCACGCCCGCCTCGGCCAGCAGGTCGACGCGGCGCTGGACTACGTCCTTTTCCAGCTTGAAGCTGGGAATGCCGTAGATCAGCAGGCCGCCGATGCGGTCGTAGCGGTCATAGACGTGGACCTGATAGCCCCTGCGCCGAAGCGCCTCGGCCGCGGCGAGCCCGGCGGGCCCGCCGCCGATGATGCCGACCGACTGCGGCAGCTCGCGTGCGGGCTTGGGCGGCTTGACCCAGCCCATGGCCCAGGCCGTGTCGGTGATGTAGCGCTCGACCGAGCCGATCGTGACGGAGTCGAACCCCTTCTCGATGACGCAGTTGCCCTCGCACAGGCGATCCTGCGGGCAGATCCGCCCGCAGATCTCCGGGAACGTGTTCGTCGCCTGGGAGGTCTCGTAGGCCTCCTCGAGCCGGCCTTCGGCCGTGAGCTTGAGCCAGTCCGGGATGTTGTTGTGCAGCGGGCAGTGGATCTGACAGAACGGCACGCCGCATTGGGAGCACCGGCCAGCCTGTTCCGCGGCGCGGGACTGCTCGAAACTCGCATAAATCTCGCGGAAATCCCGACGGCGCTCGTCGGCCGAGCGCTTCGCGGGCATTTGCTGCTCCACCTGGACAAAGCGGAGCATTTTGCTGGTCGTCGCCATGTTCGTTGTCCCCCGCCGGCGGATGGCCGGTAATTCCGTGTCTCTCCACAGCCGTATACGGCAATTACCGCGCTGCGCCGAGTCAAAAATGGCAGTTAGGTCAGCTCGTTTGCCCCAATATTGGGTTCATGCCGGCAAGTCAAGCTTCCGCTGTTAGGGTCGGTCGTCGTATCAGGGGAAAATAGGTCTCATACGTGAACTAATGGCCGTGGGCACAGCACGGCCATTGCCGGCGATAGCCGGCCGTTTCAAAGGCTTGCACTATTTCAGGGTTGCGACGCTTGGATGAGGGGGCCGCGCGGTCCGAAGCGGCCGCCCTTGCGGTAGATTTCGAGATAGGTGGGAATGATCGCCTCGACGGCCGTCGGCTGGATCCCGAGATCCCGTAGGCCGGGCAGGTCCCCGGTGGGCACGTTGTCCCGCTCGAGCAGCGCGACCTGGTCGCGCGTGAGCGGCGGGTTCGGCAGCCATTCGAGGAGGGCGGCCTGCAGGCGCGCCGCCCAGAACGGCACGCTGATCAAGGCGCGGCGGCGGCCGGTCTGCGCCAGGATGAGCTCCATGAGCTCGCGGAACGTGTAGACGCGCGGGCCGGCGAGTTCGAAGATTTTGCCCTCGGCCGACGGCGTGTCGAGGACGCGCATCACGGCATCGGCCACGTCCCCGACATAGACGGGCTGGAATCGGGTATGCCCGCCGCCGATCAGCGGCAACGCCGGCAGGAACTGCGCCATGCGGGCAAAGCGGTTGAAGAAGCTGTCCTCGGGGCCGAACACGATCGACGGCCTGAGAATGGTGGCGTTCGGGAAGGCCGCGCGAATGCCGGCTTCCCCGGCAGCCTTGGAGCGCGCATAGGACGACGCGGCGTTCGGATCCGCGCCGATCGCGGAAATATGGATGAACTGTCGGACGCCCGCTGCGGCGGCGATGCGCGCAAGCCGCGCCGGGCCGTCGGCGTGGACCGCCTGGAAACGCTGGCGCCCGCGCTCGTGGAGGATGCCGACGAGGTTGACGACCGCATCGGCGCCGGCCACGGCCGCTTCGAGCACCGCATCGTCCGCCGTCAGGTCGGCCCGCATCGGCACGATCTGGCCGACATTGCCCATCGGCCGCAGGAACGCCGCCGCGACCGGGTCGCGCACGGCCACGCGGACGACCCACTGCGCCGCCGCCACGCGCTTGACGACGTAGCGGCCGATGAACCCGGACCCACCGAAGACGGTAATGCGCTGACCTGCCGGCGCCATGACTGAGCGATTCCCTCTTGCGCACTGGGCGCGACCAATGTCTTGATTCTCGCGCAGCCGGTTACAGATATAGCGCCGGCAGGTCAAGCGCACCCGTCGCAGGCGACGGAAAATTTGACAAGGCGCCATGTGGCGGGTAGCTAATGCGCCTCCTACGAGCACGCCGCGCAACCGGTGCCCGGGTGGCGGAATTGGTAGACGCGCTAGATTCAGGTTCTAGTGGCCGAAAGGCCGTGGAAGTTCGAGTCTTCTCTCGGGCACCAACACTTTCCCTAGCGGCTCCGCTCGACCGACAACCTTCGGATCGAAAGGATGGCTGTGGAGCTGCATCAGGGCGACCTGCCTGAAGGTCTGCGCTTCGGCGCGGCGGTTGCGGTCGACACCGAGACAATGGGCCTCAACCCGTTTCGGGACAGGCTGTGCCTCGTCCAGCTTTCGGGGGGCGACGGCAACGCGCATATCGTCCGCTTCGCGCCCGGGCAATACGAGGCCCCGCGGCTCAAGGCCCTGCTGGCCGACACGTCGGTGCTCAAGATCTTCCATTTCGCACGCTTCGATCTGGCGGTGATCCGGCGTTTTCTGGGCGTGATGCCGCAACCGGTCTACTGCACCAAGATCGCGTCCCGGCTGTGCCGGACCTTCACCGACCGGCACGGTCTCAAGGACCTGTGCCGCGACCTGCTGAACGTCGAATTGTCCAAGGAGCAGCAGTCGTCGGACTGGGGCGCGCCGGAGCTCACCCCCGCCCAGCTCAAATACGCCGCATCGGACGTGCTGTATCTTCACGACCTGCGCGACAAGCTCGACGAGATGCTCACGCGCGAGGGGCGGCGCGAGCTGGCTGCGGCCTGTTTCGGGTTTCTGCCGGCGCGGGCCGAGCTCGACCTCGCCGGGTGGGGCGAGCAGGATATTTTCGCCCACTAACCCGTTGATACGAAAAGTACGGCGGTTACATTGATTTTTGGTGCCGCGATAGGCATATTTTTTGCCTATCGGGGGTATTGCGGTGCCGCTGACAGACCATCCATGGGTGGTTTTGCGGTGCCGCATCCAGGCTCTGGCGCGATGCCGTGATTGTCTGGCCCGATAACTGACCGGATTGCTTGACGCACCATCAAGTCCCGAGCCCATGCCCGCCAATTCCGCCGTTCCGAATCGCCCGACATCCGCCGCCGCGGACCAAGCCGTCAGCGCATCGGCCGTCCGTGTGCTGACGTTGGAGGCGGACGGGATCCGGGCGCTGGCCGAGACGCTGGACGGGAACTTCTCGCGCGCGGTCGAGATCCTGGAGAAGATTCATGCGCGGCAGACCGGCGGCCGGGTCGTCGTCAGCGGCATGGGCAAGAGCGGTCACATCGCCCGCAAGATCGCCGCGACCTTTGCCTCGACCGGCACGCCGGCGCAGTTCGTGCACCCGGCGGAGGCGAGCCACGGCGATCTCGGCATGATCACGGCCGCCGATGCGGTGCTGTGTTTGTCCAATTCCGGCGAGACTCCCGAACTCGCCGACCTGATCGCCCATGCCAAGCGCTTTGCCGTGCCGTTGATCGGCATCGTCGGTCGGGCCGGCTCGACGCTGGCGCAGGCGGCGGACGTGGCGCTGCTGCTGCCGTCGGTGCCGGAGGCGTGTCCTCTGGGGTTGGCGCCGACCACCTCGACGACGATGATGCTGGCACTGGGCGACGCGCTGGCGGTGGCGCTCCTGGAGCGCCGCGGCTTCACGCCGGAGCAGTTCCAGGTGCTGCATCCCGGTGGCCGGCTGGGCAAGGCGCTGATCAAGGTCAGCGACATCATGCACACGGGCGACGCGGTGCCGCTGGTCGCGACCGGCACCGGCATGCGCGAGGCGCTGCTGGTGATGACGGCCAAGACGTTCGGCTGCGTCGGCATCGTCGCGGACGGAAGGCTGGTCGGCGTGATCACCGACGGCGATCTGCGCCGCCACATGGATGATGACCTGTTGAACCGGACGGTCGACGAGGTGATGACGCCCAACCCCAAGACGATCCGGCCACAGGCGCTGGCGGCCGAGGCGCTCGGTCAGATGAACGCCAGCAAGATCACCGCGCTGTTCGTGATCGAGGACGGCCGACCCACCGGCATCGTGCGCATGCACGATATCCTTCGCGCCGGGGTTGTGTGATGCGACCGGTTCGCGCGCCCATCGCACAACCGCGCAGGTCGGCAAGAGCCGCGACTGCGGAAGGGCGCCGGATCGATCCGACCACATGGACGTCGCCGCGCCGGATCAGCCCCACGCGCACGCAGGTCGTCAGCTTTCTGAAGCTGCTGCTGCCGGCCGTCGCGGTCGCGCTCGTCGCGCTCATTCTGTTGTGGCCGCAGCTCAATCCCCTGGCGCAGGGGCTCCGGCTCGGGCCGGTGACCGTCGGTTTCGAGGATCTCGAAAATCTGCGCGTCGTCAGCCCCCGTTACGTCGGCAGCGATTCCGAGAACCAGCCGTATACGATCACGGCCGAGCAGGCGACGCAGGCTTCCGGCAACAGCGACGTCACCGACCTCGTCAAGCCAAAGGGCGACATCATGTTGAAAGGCGGGGATCGGGTCGCGTTGTCGGCGCAGACGGGAACCTATCACAAGGAGAAGCGGATCCTCGATCTCGAGGGCAACGTGAATCTCTTCCACGACGACGGCTACGAGATCACCACGTCGCGGGCGAAGATCGACCTCGCGAACGGCAGCGCCGCCGGCGACGATCCGGTCATCGGCCAGGGCCCCGATGTCGAAATGCGGGGCCAGGGATTCCGCGTCTACGATCGCGGCAACCGCATCATCGTAACGGGACAGTCGAAGCTCGTGATCCATCAGGCGACCACGGAACGGTAATGGGCCGTTTCTTCAGTACGGCGCACGTCTTGAAGCTGCTCGCCCTCGTCGCCCTCGGTTCGGCGATCGCCGATGGCCGGGCGTTCGGGCAGCCGCTCGGCCTCGGCGGGGGCGACCAGCCGATCGAGATCGAGGCCCGCGACGGCATCGAGTGGGATCGCCGGGCACAACGCTATATCGCGCGGGGTGATGCGCGCGCCAGGCAGGGCGACACGACGGTCGATGCCGACACGCTGACCGCATTCTACAGGCAGAGTGCGAACGGGAAGCCGGGGGCGACGTCGCAGACCGAAATCTACCGCTATCAGGCCGACGGAAACGTCCGCATCGCGACGCCAACCCATCGCGCCGTGGGCGACCGTGCCATCTATGACGTCGATACCGGGGTCATGGTCCTGACTGGATCGGCGTTGCGGCTGACGACGCCGACCGAGGTGGTAACCGCGCGCGATGCGCTCGAATACTGGGAGCAGCGCCAGGTCGCCGTCGCACGCGGCGATGCGCTCGTCGTCACGCAGGACGGGCGCCGGCTGCGCGGCGACCTCCTGACGGCGTATTTCGTGCCTCAACCGCGCGATTCCGCATCCGAAGCGTCGCCCGCGCCCCAGACGTCACGGCCCGGCACCGGATCGGGCGAGGCGGGCGGGCAGTCCCGTTTGCAGCGCATCGAGGCGTTCGGCAACGTTCATATCTCGACCGAAACGGAGATCGCCGTCGGCGACCGCGGCATCTACAATGCGGATACGGGCATCGCCGTCCTCGCCGGCAACGTTCGCATCACGCGCGGGCAGAATCAGCTCAACGGCGATTACGCGGAAGTCAACATGAACACGGGAGTCAGTCGGCTGCTGAGCCGGCCGGACAGCGACAATCGCGTCCGCGGTCTCTTCGTCCCCGAAAGCCAGAAGCAACACCCCCCCGCCGAAGCGCAGCCGGAAACGCCCGCGCAGGAACAGGGCCGGTAGATCCATGTCGACCGTCACCAAAGACCAGATCGCCGCCCCCGGTTCTGGCGACCGCAAGCCGCGCCTGGTCGCGAGCAATCCCGGCCTCATCGCCGCGAATCTCGGCAAACGCTTCAAGAAGCGCCCCGTGGTCCGCGACGTCAGCCTTTCGGTCCAGCGCGGGGAGGTCGTCGGTCTGCTCGGGCCCAACGGGGCTGGCAAGACGACGTGTTTCTACATGATCACGGGTCTGATTGCGCCCGACTACGGTTCGATCAGGCTGGACGGGACCGACATAACGGAGCTGCCGATGTATCGCCGGGCTCGGCTCGGCATCGGCTACCTGCCGCAGGAACCCTCGATCTTCCGCGGATTGTCCGTGGAGCAGAACGTGCGCGCCGTGCTCGAGGTGGTCGAGTCGGATCCCGAACGTCGGGAGGCCATGCTCGACGATCTTCTTGCGGAGTTCTCGATCACGCATCTTCGCCGCACGCCGGCGCTTGCGTTGTCGGGCGGCGAGCGTCGCCGGGTCGAGATCGCGCGCGCACTTGCCTCGCAGCCGCACTTCATTCTGCTCGACGAACCCTTCGCCGGCATCGATCCGATCGCCGTCGGCGACATCCGCGATCTGGTTCTGCATCTGAAGGATCGCGGCATCGGCGTGCTGATCACGGACCACAATGTGCGCGAGACGCTCGACATCGTCGATCGTGCCTACATTCTGCACGATGGCCACGTGCTCATGGAGGGCACGCCGGCCGAGATCGTCTCGCACGAAGGCGTGCGCCGGGTTTACTTGGGGGAAAGATTTAGCCTGTAGGCGTTGATCTATGGCTATCGCACCGCGCCTCGATCTGCGCCAGACGCAGTCTCTGGTGATGACGCCGCAGCTGCAGCAGGCGATCAAGCTTCTGCAGCTTTCGAACATGGAGCTGGCGGCGTATGTCGAGCAGGAGATCGAACGGAATCCGCTGCTCGACCGCGATGAGGGGGAGGATGGTTCGCGTGCCGGCGACGATCCTGGCGCGGAGCCCGAGTCCGCCGCCGAAGACGCGAACCGCTTGGAGGCGGAGCTGTTCGACCCGATCGACGGGCGCGCCGACGGAACGGATGAGGCACCGCTCGATACGGATTTCAGCAACGTGTGGTCTGACGACGCGGCTGCGGCGCCGATGGAGTGGCGCGGCAACGGCGGCCGATCGGACTTCGAGGATGCCGAACTCAACCTCGAGCAGACGCTGTCGCGCGACGTTTCGCTGCGCGAGCATCTTCTCACGCAGATCGGTATCGACCTGACAGATCCCGTCGACCGGATCATTGCGACGCATCTGCTCGACCTGCTCGACGACTCGGGTTATCTCGTCGGCGATCTGGCGCAGATCGCGTCCGTCCTGAACTGCGACGTCGCGCGCGTGGAGGCGACTCTCGAAAAGCTTCAGCGGCTCGACCCGCCGGGGGTGTTCGCGCGCAACCTCAAGGAATGCCTGGCGCTGCAGCTACGCGATCGCAACCGGCTCGATCCGGCGATGGCGGCGCTTCTCGACAATCTGGACCTGCTCGCCCGGCGTGACATCGCAGGGCTCATGCGCGTCTGCGGTGTCGGCGCCGAGGACATCGCCGACATGGTGGCCGAGATCAAAACCCTGAATCCGAAACCGGGACTTGCCTTCGACCGGACCGTTCTCCAGCCCATCGTTCCCGACGTGCTGATGCGCCCTGCACCCGGCGGCGGCTGGATCGTGGAGCTCAATCAGGAGACGCTGCCGCGCGTCCTCGTCAACACGCAGTACTACGCGCGCATCAGCAAGGCGGCGCGCAACAAGGCGGAGAAGGATTTCATCGTCGAGCGCTTCAACGCCGCGAACTGGCTGGTGAAGTCGCTGCATCAGCGCGCACAGACGATTCTGAAGGTCGCGACCGAGATCGTGCGCCAGCAGGATGCGTTCTTCCGGCACGGCGTGCGGTATCTTCGCCCGCTCGTGCTTCGCGACATTGCGACAGCGATCGAGATGCACGAGTCGACGGTGAGCCGGGTCACGACCAACAAGTATCTTGCCGCGCCGCACGGGATCTACGAACTCAAGTATTTCTTCACATCGGCAATCGCCAGCGCTTCCGGCGGCGAGGCGCATTCGGCCGAGGCCGTGCGGGCCCGCATCAGGACGCTGATCGAGTCCGAGAGTCCGGACCAGGTTCTTTCGGACGACAAGCTCGTCGAACTTCTCCGCAAGGACGGCGTGGACATAGCCCGCCGGACGGTCGCGAAGTACCGCGAGGCAATGCGCATTCCCTCTTCCGTGCAGCGTCGCCGGGAAAAATCGCTTCGGCTTTAACGAATGACCGCAACACCCGGATATGGCCTAGCTTGGCCACGAGAGGTGTTTTAGGATGAGCAGGCCGGTTGAGCGGCGGCCGAGTTCTATTGACTTAAATTTGAGCCGTGACTATGGTCCGCGACCTCGTAGATAGGGCGCCCTCCTCTTGATAGAAGGCGCAGCATCGCATCGGATCATCTATCATCGGCATTATGCAGCTTTCCGTGAGCGGTAAGCACATCGACGTTGGCGAAAGCCTGCGTGGTCATGTCGACGCGACGTTGCACACGGTCGTGGACCGCTGTTTCGACGCTGCGATCGAGGCGAAGGTCGTGTCTGCGCGGGAGCGTCATCCGTTTCACGCCGATGTGTCGGTCCATGTGGCGCGCAACGTGATGGTTCAGAGTCATGGTGAGGCCTCTGATGCATATGCAGCGTTCGGTGGTGCGGCAGCACGCCTCGAGGCGCGCCTGCAGCGCTGCAAGGGGCGCTTGCTCGGACGCCGCAAGGCTCGGCAGACGGAAAAGCGGGGCGAGCCTGCGCAACACTGCATTCTGGCACCGGATGCCGGGGAGCAGGCCGAGGATCCCGAGCACGGACAGCCCGCCGTCGTCGTGGAGCAGCCGTCCGAGATTGCGGCGCTTACCGTCGGCGAAGCCGTCTTGCGGACGGATCTGGGCGATCAGCCGGTGCTGATGTTCCGCAACGTCGCCCACGGTCGCCCGAACGTCGTCTACCGGCGGCGTAACGGTGCGATCGGCTGGATCGATCCGCAGCCGGCCGTCTCACTCAGCAGTCGCCCGGCCTGATCCTGGGCCAGCCAAGAAGGTTGATATGGAGATTTCCGAACTACTGACTCCGGGAGCGGTCATCGCGAATTTGCGTGTGACCAGCAAGAAGCAGGCACTCCAGGAGATTGCAAAGAAGGCCGCCGAGATCACCGGCGAACACGAACGGGCCATCTTCGACGTCCTGCTCGAACGTGAGCGTCTCGGCACGACCGGCGTCGGCGGCGGCGTCGCCATCCCGCACGGCAAGCTGCCGAGCATCAGCCGTCTTTACGGCGTGTTCGCGCGGCTGGAGAAGCCGATCGACTTCGAGTCGATCGACGAGCAACCCGTCGATCTCATCTTTGCGCTGCTCGCACCCGGCACGGCCGGCGCCGACCATCTGAAGGCGTTGGCACGCGTGTCGCGGCTACTGCGTGACCGCAAAGTCTGTGAGAAGCTGCGCGGATCGGATACGGCGGATGCGCTCTATGCGCTGCTGACCGAACATACGGCCAGCAGCCACGCCGCCTGAGCGTCCGTCATCGCCGATGCATGTTCCGGCGCCCGGCGGCGCCGGCTGTTTCCATTAATGTGCGCTCAGCGGTTCAAGCCCGTGCTGCCGCACGAGCGCCATCGCCAGCTCGCGCGAATCGACGAGGGCGACCTCGGTACCGTCGGCCGCATGGACAGCGACGCGCTTCACGCCGTTGCGGACGACCGGCTTGATATAAGCGACATCCTGCAGGCCGAGGGCAGCGAATGCCTGCGGCGACATGTTGGCATGGTTGGTCGACTTATCCATCGATGCTAACTCCCTGACACCCCGATCAGGCGGCGTCGATCTTCTTCAACTGCGGCGTCCGGGTCTGGGCCGTCTTGATCTCGATCGTCTGGACCCGGGTCGCGGCCATTGGACGGACCAGATCGATGTGGAGAAGGCCGTTGTCGAGCGTCGCGCCCGTCACCTCGATGCCGTCCGCCAGCACGAAACTGCGCTGGAACTGGCGTGCGGCAATGCCGCGATGGAGGAAGACACGGTTCGGATCGTCGGCCTGCTTGCCGCGGATTACCAGCTGATTGTCCTCCAATTGCACCGAGAGGTCTTCGCGGTTGAATCCGGCCACGGCCAACGTGATCCGGAAGCCCGAATCACCGACCTGCTCGATGTTGTAGGGCGGATAGCTGTCGGCCGCCGATTTGGCGATGCGGTCGAGCGTACGCTCGAACTGCTCGAAGCCGAGCAGCAAGGGATGGTTGAACAGCGACAGGCGCGTCGTCATTCGGCATCCTCCATGGTCCGAGCAATGCCAGTCATGCTGACCGGACCCGTTGCCGGCGTCCGGCCGACGGTCCCGCAGGGGGCACCGCCACTGCCCTCTATATGGTCCCGTTTGTCCGCGTGATCAAGACGTTACGGTCCGGTGCGCCGCCGCCGTCTGTCCCGGCCCCGATGCAAGTCGCGGCCGTGCCGATCGTCCGTCGTGGCGCAGCGGACGCCATAGACGCAAAATATTGGGAAAATATAAAAAAGAAAAATCAATCATATATTACGTATAAAATGGATTATTTTCTTGGTAGATCGATCAACTTGCAATTCAACCATGAGTTTTGATTATGGCGAATTATGGTTTCGTTTAATTCTTTCACGCTTTGTTAACCGTATTCGCCAAGGCTCGGCAGCATCGAACGCCAACACGTGGAGTACACGCGATGAGCCGAGTCTTTTATGTCGATGCGCTGAACGGGTCCGACGCCAACGCCGGCACCGCGCCGGAAGCGGCCTGGCAGTCGATCGACATGGTCAACAGCGCCAGCCTCCAGCCCGGCGACACGGTTCTCTTCGCGCGCGGCAGAACCTGGGAAGGGACGCTGAAGGTCGACGAGTCGGGGACGGCCGACGCGCCGATCACCTTCGGCGCCTATGGCGAGGGGGCGGCGCCGATCATCGACGGCGGCGACCACGCCATCGTCGGTGAGAACAAGCACCATATCGTCGTGCAGGGACTCGACCTGCGGAATACCGACGACGTCGCGATCTTCGTCAGCGACTCGAGCCATTGGACCTTCGATCAGCTCAATTTCGACCACACCGGCGTCGAGCGGACCAAGGGCGGCGGCGGCATCCAATCCTGGTACAGCGACGAGATGACCGTCTCGAACTCCACGTTCACGAACGTGACGGGCGACAGCCTGTGGTTCTGGGACACGGACGGTCTCAGGATCCTCAACAATCACTTCAATACCAACCAGGGCGGCACGGCCGACAACGTCCATATCTACGACGCCACGAATTTCGAGATTCGCGGCAACTACATGGACATGAGCGGGGATACCAACAGCGGCAAGGGCAACCTGCTGCTGCAGAATTCCCATGACGGCGTGGTCGCGGGGAATATCTTCAACGGCGGCGCGTTCGGCCTCAGCGTTCATGCGAGCAACGCGACGGTCGAGGGGAACCGCTTCATCGGCCACAACAAGGCCAAGTGGTCGGCCGGGATCCTCAGCGGCAATCACAACGATGTCGAGAATCTGACGATCCAGGGCAACCTGTTCGAGGACAGTCGGGCGGGGATCTACCTGTTCGGCAAGAACGACCGCGAAGGCATCACGATCCAGGGCAACGTCTTCGAGAACCCGCACGACGCGGCGCTGAAGGTCGGTCGTTCGACGCCGCTCGGCGGATCGTTCGCTCACAACATCATGATCGCGCAGAACGGTGCCGCCCTCACCAAGGTGAGCGGTTCGAAAGGCGACGACTGGATCGAGACCGAGAACGTGACGGCGACCGATATGATTCCGGTCGCAGCCGAGATCTACACGCGGTTCGGCCTCGATCCCGCCCAGTATCTCACGACCTGATCGCCTGAGCGTCCCGGGCACGCGCGGGGCCGGCCGACGGGCCGGCCCCGTTCTTCTTTCGCCCGACGGTCACGGGTCACCGTTCACGGCCGCTTCTGATCTGGACGATCACATCCGAAGACAGGTTGCGCCGGCCGCGGCGAACTTCGTCCCACAGGATCACCGCCGGCGTGTACGGCATGCCGCTGTCGACGGACGGCGCCGGCGTTCCCCGGGCCCTTGCGCGATCGAGGGCGTCGATCGCCAGCGCACCGCCGAGAACCGCCGGGCCGCCCACCGCCGGCCGGGCCGGCGACGGCGCTTGCGCGTAGGCACGGACCTGCACAGCAAATGCCGTCGTCAGCGCCAGGGCGATCGCCGCAGTGATCGGTCGAGGCGGCACGGTCGTGTTTCCGGCGGTACCTAGCGCCGGATCAGGCCGTTCATGCGCGCGATGTCAAAAAGCCGGGTGTCGGCGACGACCGAGCGGATCACGCCGGCAAGCCCCGAAACGTTGACATCGGCAACCATGAGTGACCGGATGACCTGCCCGTCGGCGGCGTTGCGGACCGAATGGATCAGGAAGTTCGGGCCGGCATTCGTCGTCACTTGGGTCAGATCGCCGTTGGCCGTCGTCGACAGCAGAACTTCGCCCGGAAGATCAGCCGACAACGAAGCGCCCGATCCGCCGAGATGCCATTCGCCGAGACTCACGGTATGAGCGATCCCGTTGATCTCGTGCAGAAGGTCGTAGCGGACCCAGATGTCGAAGCCGCTCGCCCGCATCTGATCGAGCTCGCGATCCGGCAACGGCGCAAACGCATCGAAGGCCGTGAGCGCTGCGGCCGAGGCGGTCGGTACGCTTGTAACGATGCCTGCCGCGCAGGCCAGCGCGAAGGCGAATCCGGCAAGGCGACGCGATCGTCCAGCAGTTTTCTTCGGGAACACCGTCAGTCCTCCCATGACCGCATCAAAAGAAGTTCCGGCTCGGCAGCTGGAGCAGGAAACCCGCGAGGCTCGATCCGCTGCCGGCCGCCTGAAGGGGCGCCCGGGGGCGAACGGCCCATTCCTCGGCCCGGTTGAAGCTCGCCTGGCCGCGCTCGACCTCGTCGATGATGACGAACACGACCCCGTTCCAGGCCTGCTCGAAATCCGCGCGGTTGACGACGCGGGTTCCGACGAACGGATCGCCCAGCAGGACACGGTCCGACTCGATGCCCTTCACCACCACGAAGTGAGCCAGGTTTCCGCCGTGCACGAGCGTGATGGCCGGCACACCCGCCTTCTGGAGCTTGTCGAGCGGTGCACGGAAGGCGTTCGCGCGCAAGCCCCGCCGCTCCAGATAATTCTTCATGTCGAGCAGCGAGAAACCTTCCTTGCGGATCCGCGCCTGATCACCCCTTTCCCACATGTCCCGGAAGACCTCGGGCTCCGTCGTCGGCCGCCCGTAATGATGCGTCAACATCGTGGCGAGGGCCGCCGAGCCGCAGCTGAAGTCGTATTGCTGGCGGATGGTGTGGCGAAGCTGACGTTCCTTGAACGTCATGAGCCGGATGTTGTAGGTGCCGGCGACATCCGAGATCTGTATTTCGCCGCTTCGCACCGGCGCTGACAGGGTCAGCATGCCGACGGCGCCGATACCCGCCGCCAGCAAACGCAGCGGGTGAACGCGAGACTGCGTTCGAACTGTCATCATCGTCTCCCGCACCGGGGCAGGCCCCTCCGGGCGCCGCACGTCAATGGACCGTGATGCCCACGACCACGCCCGTCTGGATCACTGACTGGTTGCCGCTGTTCTGGACGAAGGTGAAGATCCCGTTCCCCGCGAAATTCGGAAGGTTGATGTTGTTTGCACCGGTGACGCTCGATCCGATGCTGGCATTTTCCACGCGACCGTCCGACGAAAAGTAAAAGTTGTAGTTCGGGCCGCCATCCTGGCCCTGCGCACGACTGTTTGCGAGCTCCTCCGGCGCCAGAGTCTCGGCGCCCAATGACGCCGCGACGTCGCCGGCGCGCGTGCCCGTCACGGACCCGACCGCGCAGGCCGCGCCCAGCAGCACGACCAGAACAACTTTGCGCATTGCGATTGCCTCCGCTCTTTCGAGAGGAGAAGTCGTGCCGGCGGCACTCGCCGCCGGCACGCATTCCCGTCTTAGTGGATGATCGCGGCAACCGACAGGCTGTTCTGCGACACGGACGCAGCGCCGTTGTTCTGGTTGACGTTGAAGAGACCCGTCGCGCCCTTGAACGAGTCGTACGAGATCGAGTTGGTGTTGGTGGCCGCAAGGGTCAGGGTGCCGCCCAGCGCGACGGCGCCGACGTTACCGGCGGCCGCGACCGTGACATTGAGCAGCGAGTCATCGCACTCGCAGCCCAGGATCGCCGACAGGGCCGTGCTGTTCTGGGAAACCGAGTGGGCGCCGTTGTTCTGGTTGACGTTGAAAACGCCCTTCGCGTCCTCGAAAGCACCTCCCTTGATCTCGTTCTTGTCCCGGCTGAAGCCGTCGCCGCTCAGCGTGCCGATGACGAAGCCGGCGTTGCCCGACAGGGCGACGGCCGCATCCACGATTGGATCCTCACGGTAGCCAAGCCCATCCGCCTGCGCGACGGACATGCCTGCCATCAAAGCGACCGCGGCAGCCGCGGCCATAAGCGTCTTCTTCATGTTGTCACTCCCATTCAATGGCCAAAGCTGGCCAGGTTCGTTTCGACAGTGGCGGCGACGTCGACACTGCTCGTGAAGAGTCGTTGCCGAAGCGCACCCCACGACGCGGTGGCGTCGCGAGACGTAGAGCAAGTCGAGTGCCAACGTGCGTTCGCCGCTAACCCATTGATCGGCTGACATCGCGTCTCCGCGCCGACGCCTGCGGGTGTTAATCGCGCGGAACAGTGTCGGTTGACAGTTGACAGACGGATGCGGCCGACGTTGCGTTTCAACCGCGACTTGAACAATCATTCGATGTAGGACGATGGGGTTAAGTACCGGCGGCTGTAGGACGTCAATTGCTTCCGGCGTATTATCCCCGCCGCGCCCTCGCAAAGCGGCGCCGTTCTCTGGCACTCTCGCGCCCAAGACAAGGAAGGCGTGTCTTGGGAGAGGGAAAGAAGGCGCGCTTCGGGAGAGGGGATGAACGAGCTTGCGCGGTTGACGGACACATATTCTGCGTCGGCCGTCGGTCTTTCTGAGGCATCGGGAAGTCGGATCACGAAGAGCGATCTGGTCAAGCGCGGCGCGAGCTGGCTTGCCGATTTCGTTCTCAAGGCGGCGCGCGACGATCCCAGGTTTTTCGATCGGCTCTGCCGCGACATGCGGATGGCGCCGGCGGAGTCGTCCGATCCTGTCGTCGCCGATGGTGCCGGCGAGCCGCACATGGTCGGCGACTCGCCGCAGATGCGCGCCGTGTTCGACGTGATCCGGCGTTTCGCGCCGACCGACCTGCCGATCCTGATCACGGGGGAAAGCGGCACCGGCAAGGAGCTCGCGGCACTCGCCATCCACGAGCGTTCGCCCTTTGCCAAGGGGCCGTTCGTGGCGGTCAATGCCGCGGGCCTGCCGCCGACGTTGATCGCCTCGGAGCTGTTCGGGCACGAAAAGGGGGCGTTCACGGGCGCGATCGAGCGCCGGATCGGCCGCATCGAGCAGGCGAACGGCGGCACGTTGTTCCTCGACGAGATCGGTGATCTGCCGCTGGACCTGCAGACCCACCTTCTCCGCTTCCTCCAGGAGCGCACGATCCAGCGCGTCGGCGGGTATGGCGAGATCAAGGTGAGGGCGCGCGTGGTCGCCGCAACCAATGTCGATCTCGAGCGGGCGGTGGCCGAAGGGCGCTTCCGTCAGGACCTGTTCTTCCGGCTGGACGTCCTGCGGCTGCATCTGCCGCCACTGCGGGAGCGTGAAGGCGACGCGGAACTGCTGGCGCGCTACTTCGTCGACCGGATTTCCCGCGAGTTCGGCAAGTCCCCGCCGCCGCTCGCCGAGGACGCCATCGCATTCATCCGGTCCTATGCCTGGCCGGGCAATGTGCGCGAGCTGATCAGCAAGGTGCGCCGCGCCATGATCGTGGCGGACGGGCGGGCGATCCGGGCCTCGGATCTGTGTCCCGACGTCACGGTCCAGCGGATCGCCTGTGCCTGCAGCGAGGATATGCGGCTGCAGGACGCACGCGACGCGGCGCAGGCCAGGATTGTCGAGGAGGCGCTCCGGGCCAGCAATTTCAACGTCACCAGGGCGGCGCGCTCACTCGGCGTGTCACGGGTTACGGTCTACAAGTTGATGAAGAAATACAAGCTTGGCCGTATGACGCCCGGCAATTCTTAACTGTCGGGATAATCCGTTCAGCAAGCTCTTGTTGCGGATTACTTCAAACATCTTATTATTGCATTCAGGAAGGCTTCCGCGCACTTTCGGTTGATGCGCGTCGTCTCGATGGGGGACACAAATGAACGCAAACCGGTTCGCCTGGCCGTCCCACGTCTCGCGCTTCACATTTCGCTCGCTGCTTGTCCGGCGGCCGCGCCCGGCACTGGTGCTCGCGGCCGCTTTCGCCGGGCCGCTTGTGCCGCAGGTCACGTTTGCCGCCGACGTGACGGCCGACATTCGCGCGCTGCAGGTGCAGATCGAGAAGCAGCAAGCCCTGATCGCCGCGCAGGAACGGCAGATGAAGGAGCAGGCCGCACGACTTGCCGAGCAGGCGCGGGCGATCGAAGAACAGCGCGAACAGATCGAGGCGCTGCGTGCGATGATCATGGGCCGCGCCAACGTCGCGAGCACCGCGCCGCCGCAGCCGGCAAGCGTCGTGCCGGCTGCGTATCAGGCACCGCGCGCCGGCGTGTTCGTGCCGGGCCGTACCGTCCCGGCGCAGGATGCCGCGCCCGCCCCGTCCCCCGCGCCGACCCCGCCGGCGCCGACGCGGCCGGAAATCCCCGATCCGTCGCTCGCGAGCGGCGGCGGCGTGCTCACGCCGCGCGGCGTGTTCATCCTCGAGCCGGGGATCGAATACGCCTACACCAGCGACAACCGTATTCTCGTCGAAGGCTTCACGGTCGTCCCCGGCATCACGGTCGGCAATGTCGACGTCCGCGAGGTCAACCGCCGCACGCTGACCTATTCGCTGACGGGCCGCCTCGGCATCACCGACCGGTTCGAGATCGACGTCAAGCTGCCGTACCTGATGCGCGACGACACGACGACGAGCCGGACGATCGCTGGCGGCACGGTCACCGAAACGGAGCAGGTCGTGAGCGCGGACGGCAGCGGCCTCGGCGACATCGAGATTGGGGCGCATTATCAGCTCAACTCCGGCGCCGACGGTTGGCCGTTCTTCATCGCCAATCTGCGCTACAAGTCGCGTACGGGCGAGGACCCGTTCGAGGTCGCGGTCGATCCGAGCACGGGGCTCGAGCTCGAACTGCCGACCGGCACCGGATTCGACGCGCTCGAGCCGAGCATCACCGTGATCTATCCTTCCGATCCGGTCGTGTTCTTCGGCAACGCACGCTACATCTGGAACATCGCGCGCGACGTCACCCTGCCGACGACCGGTGTCGAGACCGAGATCGACCCCGGCGACGGTATCGGCTTCAGCTTCGGCATGGGCTTCGGCATCAACGAACGCGCGTCGTTCAGCCTCGGCTACGAGCACCTCCGGATTCTCGAGACCAAGTCGGGCGGCAACAAAGTGGCCGGCTCAGACTACGACATCGGATCTTTCCTGCTGGGACTGTCGTATCAGTTCTCGCCGCGCACCAGCGTCAATCTCGGCGTCGCGGTCGGTGCGACCGACGCAGCGCCGGATGCCCGCATCGGGTTGCGCGTACCGGTCCGCTTCCAGCTGTTCTGAACAGGCACGGCAGGTGCCCGCGTGCCCGGTGGAAGGCGGCCGGCGCCGTCACGCGAAAACGCCCGCGCGCCGAAGGGGGCTTGCGCGGGCGTCGTCGGTACGCGGGACGGCGGTTCGATCCGCCGCGGCTACTTGTTCTTGGTCTCCAGACGCTGAAGGATACGCTGCCGGACGTCAGGATTGGTCTGCGCCACCTGGATGATCGAGTTGTACTCCTCGACAGAAAGGCCTTCTTCGTTGACGGCCTTCACCATGGCCTCGGTCGCTTCGTCGGCGAGCCGTTCCTGATCCGCGGGCGGGGCGCTGGCCATGCGCTGCTCGTAGTCCTGCTTGACGGAGGTCACGCGTTCGATTGCCGCCGCCGCCTGATCCAGCTTGTGGTCCGAGATGTTCACGGACGGGCTCGAGGGACTCGGCCCCGATGTCTGTGCCTGGATGTTTGCGGCGGGTCCGGAGAAAAGAAACGCGGCGGCAAGTGCCGCAGCACCGAGAGGCCGCATCAAGAGTCGCATGGATGTCTCCTTCACGTACGGCGCCGCTCGTTCGCGAACGGCGGACAACGGTTGATCGTGTCGAAACGGTTCTTGCGAAGTCCCGTTCCGGCCGTTCTCGACGACATCGGCGCGCCGACGCGCAACGGCTCCGCCGTTTATCGGCCAGGCCGTTGATTCTCTTGTCGAAGTCGCGGGCCGAACCGCCGACTTCGACAATGCCATTGTCGCGCTTGGGGGCGTACGTGGCTGCTCCCTGAGTGGCCGGTCGATTTGAGGGCGGCGTTCGCACGGTTTCCGCACCGCTTTCTGGCAACTGGCGGACGACGCGCAGCCTGTCCCGGGTTCAATCTTTTCTGGTTGCAGACGGTGTGCGCGTTTGAGCCGCGCATGTTCGAAATGCCGACCGGACCGTTTTGCAGGCCCTTCAATGCATGTCGGGCATCGTTCGATTGACCATTCCGGTCCGGAGGCCTACAATCTCATATATCTGTGATATGTCAGATACCCGGAGCAACCGGGCGACCTGGTCGGGAGGGCCAATATGACGCCTGAGCAAATCCTGTCTCATCCGCCGCGCGTTCTGACGCAGGCGCAGCGTGAGTTCTATTTCGAAAACGGATACCTCCTGCTGGAGCGCATCATCCCGCAGGAGTGGGTCGAACGGCTCCGCGCCGCGACCAGGGAAATGATCGAGCGCAGCCGATCGGTAACCAAGTCGGACGCGGTTTGGGATCTCGAGGTCGGACACAGCGCTGAACGTCCCAAGCTGCGCCGGCTCTCGGCGCCCTGCGATCACCATCCGACCTATTGGGAGTACGTGTCACAGTCGCTGTTGGCCGATATTGCAGCGGATCTTCTCGGCCCGGACGTGAAGTTCCACCATTCCAAGCTCAACTTCAAAACGTCCGAAGGCGGTACGGAAGTGAAGTGGCACCAGGACATCCAGTTCTGGCCCCACACCAACTACTCGCTGCTGACGATCGGGACGTACATCTACGACTGCACCGTCGAGAATGGCGCGTTGGGTGTGATCCCCGGCAGCCACAATGGCGAGTTGTTCGACCAGTACAATGAAAAGGGACAGTGGACCGGCTGCCTTTCGGAAAAGGATCTCAGACGCATCGATCTGTCGAAGGCGGTGTATCTCGAAGGTCCTGCCGGATCGCTCACCATTCACCACTGCCGGACGGTCCACGGCTCGAAGCAGAACAATTCAGCGGTAGATCGGCCGCTGTTTCTGGTCACGCTGGCATCCTCCGACGCCTACGCCTACACGCCGAACCCGATCAAGTCGCGCTACGAACACTTTCATATCCGCGGCAAGCCGGCGCGTTGGGCGCATCATGATCCGCGGCCGTGCCTGCTGCCGCCGGACTGGTCGGGCGGCTATAGGTCGATCTTCGCCTTCCAGCAGGGCGAAGACGCGGGCGAGCCGATCCGCGCCTACGCCGGTTGACGCCGGTCAGCCACAGCGGCGGCAGCGGACCTTCTCGAAGATCTCCGCCCAGTCGCCGTCTGTGGCGGCGTAATCCAGAAGGCAGCGAAGCGCCTTCGAGGGATCCGGCATCGCGTATTTCGTCGCGACCTCCTGCAGCATCTGGAGCGAATCCGGATAGATCTCGAAGGTGACGCGGATCTTGGGTAGACCGGACATGAGAAACTCATGGGCCGTCGGAATGGGTATTGCCGTCAATCCGCTGCGGACGCATCGGCGACCCGGTCCTTGAGGGTGTAGTCGCGCGTGACCGTGGCAACCCGAATACGGAAATCCTGAAATATCTCAGACTTGCCTAGATCCTGGGCAGCCTTGTGGCCGAGATGCGCACGCCAGGCCGCTGCAGCCTGTTCATCGCGCCAGAACGACAATGAGACGTACTTGCCCGGTGTGGTCAAGCTTTGGAAACGTTCGACGGAGATGAAGCCGTCGATCTTTTCCAGTTCCGGGCGCAGCGCGGCCGCCAAATCGAAATAGCGGGACGCTTGGCCTTCCTTCGGAACGACCTCGAAGATCACCGCGATCATGGTTCCTCCCCTGCAGGTGATTGCCATCTGAGTCAGACTAATATATCAAAAGTATACGGCTGATAACAAAGCCATGGGAGGAGCGATGAAGGTTTACGAGGGCAGTCGCAGCCTTGCAGGCGCGGTCGTCACCGTCGACGGCAAGCCATTGCCCCCGCGTTTCGATTTGAAGCGTCTGTCGCCTGCCGGATTCGAGTGGACTTACGAAGGCGCCGGTCCTGCACAGCTCGCGCTCGCGTTGCTCGCCGACCATTTCGGGGACGATCAGAAGGCGCTTCTCCATTACGAGGCGTTCATGCGCGAAGTCGTTGCCGAGCTCGACAACGCCTGGCGTCTGACCTCTGCCGACATCGACGCAGCGCTCAAACGAATCGGCGCCGCGGCGGCGTGAAGCGCTGTAGGGGGCGTTCGTTCCCATTGTCACCTCGCGATTAGACTCGAAGCGATCAGGAGAACATCCGTGCCGCAAGATGCAGCGTCGGCCACCAAGGCCGCGAACGAAAAGAAGCAGAAGCGCACCATCACCGAAATCCGGGAGTCGAAGCGTACCGGCGAGAAGATGGTCTACATGTCGGTGCCCGACTACACGTCGGCGCGCTGGGCCGAAATGGCGGGCGTCGACGTGGCGGTCGTGGGCGACAGTCTGGCGATGGTCGCGCATGGCCATCCCAGCACGATCCCGGCCACCATGGACATGATGATAATGCACGCCCAGGCCGTACGCCGCGGTGCGCCGAACACGTTCGTGCTCGGCTGCATGCCGTATCAGAGCTACAACACGGTCGACCGTGCGCTGAGGAACGCGACGCGCTTCATGCAGGAGGCGCTGTGCGACGCGGTGAAGCCGCAGGGCGGCAAGAGCCAGGCGCATATCCTGAAGGCGCTCGTCGACGCCGGCATTCCGACGGCCTCGCATATCGGCCTCACGCCGCACACGATCGCGATGTTCGGCGGCTTCAAGATCCAGGGCCGCACCGCGGAGGCGGCCATGAAGATTCTCGAGGACGCGCTCGCGATCGAGGACGCCGGCTGCTTCATGCTGGAATTCGAGGCCGTGCCCGCGAAGATCGCCGAGATCATCTCGAAGCAGCTCACGATCCCGACCATCGGCATCGGCGCTGGTGCCGGCACCGACGGTCAGATTCTGCTGTGCTACGACCTGCTCGGCGTGTTCACCGATTTTAAACCGAAGTTCACGAAGCGTTACACGAACTTGACCGAGATAGCGGTGGGCGCCATCAGGCAGTACGTGGACGAGGTCAAATCCGGCAAGTTCCCGGACGAAGAACACAGCTATTCGGTCAAGGACGAGGAAGTCGAGAAGTTCCTGAGCATGGTGGAGAAACGCAAGCAGATCTAAGCCGAAAAAAGGCCGGCGAGTGTCGCCGCGCCAGATCTCGTATCTAGGGTGGAGGATACACGAACTATGAAAAAGACGAAGTTTTCGCGCCGCACGGCGCTCAAGGGCATTGGCGCCGGTCTCGTCGCCGCACCGATGGTTGCCAAGGGGGCAGCCGCGCAGCAGACCATAAACTGGAAAATGGCGACAGGCTGGCCCGGCGGTCCGCTGATGGACATTGGCGCCAAGGCATTTGCGGAAAAGATCGAGTTCCTGTCGGACGGTCGCTTCAAGGTCCAGGTGTTCCCGGGCGGTGCGCTGGGGAACGCGCTCAAGGTTCCCGAAACGGTCAAGAACGGTGTCGCCGAATGCGGTCACACGTGGATGGGCTATGACTGGGGCGCCCAGATCACGACCACGCTGTTCGCCGGCTATGCCGGCAGCTTCGACACCGAGCGCATGCTCCACTGGCTCTACGAGGCGGGCGGGGTCGAGTTGCAGCGTCAGTTCCGCGAAGAGACCGCGGGCGTCATCTCCATGCCCCTGTTCATCCGGACCGCGGAGGTGTTCCTGCATTCCCGCAAGCCGGTGCGCACGCTCGCCGACCTGCAGGGCCTCAAGATCCGCACCGCGGGCGCGTGGCTCGATATGACGAGGGCGCTCGGCGCGGCGCCGGTCCAGACGGCGGGCGGTGAAATCTACCCGGCGCTGGAGCGTGGTGTGATCGACGCGACCGAATGGGGCACGCTGTGGGAGAACATCTCGCCCGGGTTCTACAAGGTCGCCAAGTATCTGATCATCCCCGGCGTGCATCAGCCGACGGCGCCGTTCGAGCTCGTGATCAACAAGGCCGCCTGGGAAAAGCTCAGCCCGCGCGACCAGAAGCTGGTGGAGCAGGCGGCAAAGCTGGTCACGTTCGAATCCTGGTTGAGGATCGGGCAGGAGGACGCGAAGTCTCTCGAGTTCTACCGGCAGGCCGGCAACGAGATCATCGAGCTCGATCCCGAGGTCCAGTACAAGGTGAAGGAAATCGCCGACAAGTGGGCCGACGAGCAGGCGCAGAAGGACCCCTGGTTCAAGAAGGTTCTCGAAAGCCAGCGCCAGTTCGAAAAGTTGTGGGCCGGCGCGGACCGCTATCGCAAGGTCCTGGTCAAAGGCTCTTGAGTCGACCCGGCTGGCGTCCCGCAAGGGACGCCAGCCGTCGTTCCGGCTGCCTTTTGTCTCGTCGGCGGCAGCATCCTGTCGTTAAGGGGGAGGTCTCTTGATTCTACGCCTCATCGAGCGCGTGAGCGGCGCGAGCGGCGTGATCGCCGGCTGGCTGATCGTTCCGCTGATCTTCGCGACCGTTTACGAGGTCGTCTCGCGCTATGTCTTCACTGCGCCGACGATCTGGGCTTACGAAGTCGGTTATCTCGCGACGGGCACCAGCTTCCTGATCGGGATGGCGTATGCGCTGCGCGAAGGCGCCCATATCCGCATCGATGTGATCTCGATGCACATGAGCGCGAAGCTCCGTGCCGGTGTCGATCTCGTCCTCTATGGCGTCTTCCTTATTCCCTTCGTGGCCTGGCTCTCGCATCTGCTCTATACGCGCGCCCTTGATGCGTATCATTCCGGCGAACGGTCCGGGCAGTCGGCCTGGAATCCGCCGGTATGGCCGTTCCGGACGATCTTCTTCATCGCTTTCGCGCTTCTCCTGATCCAGATCGTGGGCGAGATGATCAAATGCGTGCGCGTCCTCGCCGGACATGACAAGTCGCCGGCACAGGGTTCGGGGGCGCGGTGATGGGCTACTATTCGCTTCTTCTTTTCCCGTTTCTTCTGACGCTTCTGTGCCTGGGTTTCCCGGTCGCCTTCTCGATGATGGCGACGGCCCTTGTGTTCGGATATCTCACCTTCGGGTCCGCCTTCATCTTTCAGATGGCGGAGAAGATCGAAGACGTCGCGTCGAACTACGTGCTGGCGGCCGTTCCGCTTTTCGTGTTCATGGGGGCGATGCTGGAGCGCTCGGGGATCGCGGAGCGGCTGTTCGAAGCGATCCATCTTTGGACGCGCCGGCTGCCGGGCGGTCTCGCCGTGGGCACGGTCCTCATGTGCATCATCTTCGCGGCGTCGAGCGGCGTGGTCGGCGCCACCGAAACGGTCGTCGGCCTTCTCGCCGTGCCGGTGATGATGCGCTACGCCTACAACAAGGAGCTGATCGTCGGCACGATCTGCGCCGGCGGGTCGCTCGGCACGATCATCCCGCCATCTGTCGTTGCCGTGGTACTCGGACCCGTCGCCAACGTCTCGGTCGGCGACCTGCTCGTCGGCATGGTCTTTCCCGGCCTGATCATGGCGGGCTCGTACATCGTCTATATCCTCGGGCTTTCCTTCATCAATCCGAAGGCGGGCCCGCGGATCCCCCCGCAACCGGGAGAGCCGACGCTTGCCGAGAAGCTGCGCATTACCGCATGGGCGCTGGTGCCACCGCTCATCATGATCTTCGCGGTGCTCGGGTCGATCATGATGGGCTGGGCGGCGCCCACGGAAGCCGCAGGTCTCGGCGCGTTGGGCGCCATCCTGTTGACCATGATTTACGGGAGCTTCTCGTGGCGTTCGCTCCACGACGCCGTCATGAAGACGCTCTCGATCACGACCATGATCATGACGATCCTGCTCGCGGGCAACATGATGACGGGCGCGTTTCTCGGCGCCGGGGGCATCGCCGTGACGCAGGAACTCGTCGACTCGCTGGCGCTTGGCCCCTGGGGCGTGCTCGCGATCGTGCTGTTCCTCGCGTTCCTGGGCGGGTTCTTCCTGGACTGGATCTCGCTGGTGCTGATCCTGGTGCCGATTTTCTCGCCGCTGCTCGTGGCGTCGGGCGTGAATATGGTCTGGTTCTGCATCCTGTTCCTGATCGTGATCCAGACCAGCTACCTCTCACCGCCGATGGCGCCGGCGATCTTCTATTTCCGCGCCATCAGTCCGCCCGAGATCACGACCGCCCATATGTACCGTGGCGTCATACCGTTCATTGTCCTTCAATTCATCACGCTTGCCATCGTGCTCGCTTTCCCGGATACCGTGCTGTGGCTGCCGAAGGTGCTGTTGGGGCCAGGGTGACATAGATGAGCCGTGAAGCCGACCTTCCTTCCGCCGCTGCCCGCCGCAAGACGGCAGCGGCGCGGAAGAAGCCGAACGGGGCCGGCCGTGGTACGCCACCACGGGCGCAGTCGGGCGAGACGGATGCCCTCAGCCTGACCGACCGCGCCTACAAGCGTCTGGAAGAGATGATCGTCACGCTGCAGCTGGCACCCGGCGAGGTCGTGTCGGAGGCCGCGCTCAGCAAGCGTCTGGGTATCGGCCGCACCCCGATCCGCGAGGCGCTGCAGCGGCTCGGCCGCGAGCGGCTGGTCGTCATTCTGCCCAGGCGCGGCATCATGGTGTCGGAGGTCAACGTCCGCACGCAGCTTCGCCTGCTCGAGGTGCGGCGTGAGGTCGAGCGGCTCATCGCGCGCCGTGCCGCCCGGCGTGCCACCCCGGCGGAGCGAGCCGAGTTCGCGCGCATTGCGGGTGAAATGGAGGCCGCGGCCGTCGCCAACGACGACATCGGCTTTATGCGCCTCGACCATGAGTTCAACGTGCTCAGCCTGCAGGCCGCCCGCAACGAGTTCGCATCCGGTGCCATGGCGCTGATGGCGGGGCTGTCGCGGCGGTTCTGGTACATCCACTACAAGGAAGTGGCGGACCTGCCGCGGGCGGCGCGGCTGCATGCCGAGATCGCGCGGGCGATCGCAGCCGGCAAAGAGGCGGAAGCGGCCCAAGCCTCCGACCGCCTGATGGACTATGTCGAGGAGTTCGCGCGCGCCACGGTTTCCGACGATCCCTAGGCGACCGGAAGGGAGGTACGCATGGCCACGGGATTGACCCGCTTGCGCGACTTCGTCCGTGACGCGACGCGCATTGTCGAGACGGAGGCGGACGAGGCGCGGATTCTCGAGGCGCTGCGTCCAAAATTGGGGGCGCTCGTCGCGGAGGACGACTGGCTGCCGGATGCTTTTGCAGCGCCGCATCCGGACCATTACCAGCAGTATCTCCTCTATTGCGATCCGTTCGAGCGGTTCTCGCTGGTGAGCTTCGTCTGGGGGCCGGGACAGCGCACGCCGATCCACGACCATACGGTCTGGGGCCTGATCGGCGTGCTGCGGGGGGCTGAGACGTGCCGGAACTACGACCGGCGGCCAGATGGGACGTTGGTGCCGGGACCGGAGAAACGCCTGACGCCTGGCGAGGTCGAGGCAGTTAGCCCGCGCATCGGCGACATCCATGAAGTCGCCAACGCCTTTGCCGATCGTACATCCATCAGCATTCACATTTACGGAGCCAATATCGGGGCGGTGAAACGCCACGTCTTCAAGGTGTCAGGCGAAACGAAGGATTTCGTCTCGGGCTACGGAAATGTCGCACTTCCAAATATTTGGGACCGTTCGGCCGAGGTTCGGGCGGCGCTCGGCGTGCCCTGAACCCGGCATGGCGGCAGACTGAGCCATTCGTTCGAGCGGCTGCGCAAACGTGTGGCCGGCAGCAAAATATACCATTGATATATCAGCCGCGGGTTTCCTATAATCCAGTACGGTTCGGAACAGAGTCCAAGCGAGGGAAGGGAGGATCGAACCTATGATGACGAAGCGTCAGGCGGCGTTCCGAGACGACTACCGCACCAAGATCGCGCCTCTCTACAACGGGCCGCTGCACGTTGCGGTCATCTATGCAATCGGATTTGCCGCGATCTGGTATTTCGCGCGCCACATCCACGACACGACGTGGACGGATTGGCTGATCGTGCCGATCACGTTCCTGGCCGCGAACATTTTCGAGTGGTGGATCCACAAGTACATCATGCATCGCCCCGTAAAGGGCTTCATGGGCATCTACAAGCGGCACACGCTGGCCCATCACCAGTTCTTTACGGAGGAAGAGCCGACCTACGACAATTCGCGTGACTATCGCATCGTCTTCTTCCCGCCCTACGCGCTGGCGACCTTCATCTGCATGTCGGTCCCGCCGGCACTGATCGTCGGGCATCTGTGGTCCGCGAACGCAGGCTGGCTGTTGATGTGCACGACGACGGCGATCTACCTGAACTACGAGCTGTTCCACTGGGCCTGCCACGTGAAGGACGATTCGCTGATCAAGCACATCCCGTTCGTCAACACGATCCGGCGCCATCACATCGCCCACCACAACACGGCGATCATGATGGAGAAGAACTTCAATCTGACCTATCCGATCGGCGACTGGCTGTTCGGCACGAGCGATCTCGACCGCGGCCTGCTGGGACATCTCTTCAACGGTTACGACACGCGGTACAGGAAGAAGAACCTCAAGAAGGTACGGGCGACGTTCGACGAGCCTGCCGCGGCCACCGTTCGGAGCTGAGGGCGTTTCATGGCTCAGCAAGCGGTCATCAAACGCAGCATTGCCTCCCTCATCGGCGGCATCTTCGTCGCGATCTTCGTCTTCGTGCTGCTGCTGCTGCTGATGGGCGAGACGACCACGTTCAATGTCGTGGTCAGCCTGCTCATTGCCGCCGCACTCGGCGTTTGGGTGAGGCTCGCGGACCTTTAGGGTCGCGGATTGTCCCCTCCCCTAGGGGCCGTCGGGGGCTACGAGCGGCGGTCGTCCGCCTGAAGGCGGATCGATCGCGGTCCGCGGCCCCCTTGTGCATTCGGCACCGATGCGACGGCCCGTGCCGAAGGCGGGCGGCATGGCCGCCCGCCATCACCTGTGGCCCCCGTCCTGATCCAGCGCGGCGACTACCGCGTGCTGCCGTACGCCTGTTGTCTCGTCCCGGAGGGGCCGTGCGACCCGACGAGCGTGCGGGTCACTCCCGGGCGCAACCGACCGTGCCCTGATCGCCCGCATCGCCGGACCGCGCGTGTCGTCTCCGCCCGCGTGCCTGCAGGGGCGGTATCAGACGAACTGAACAGCTTTTGTGCGGGCAGGACGGGCCCGTTCCGATCCCGGTCACGTTCCACGGTTTCCTGCCGCCACGCAAAAACAGAAGCGGCGGAGATCCCGGCTCGAGCCCTGGATTTCCGCCGCTTTTTTTGGTGGAGCCAAGGGGAGTCGAACCCCTGACCTCTACAATGCCATTGTAGCGCTCTCCCAACTGAGCTATGGCCCCGAAACTCTTGTCTCGACCGCGCGGGGTTGGGCCCGGCGCGGCACCGCTCGGCTCAACTTAAAAGACCTGCCGCCCCCTTTGCGCAAGGGAAATTTTTGCGGTCGGCCGAAATTCGGTCGTCTTCAGCGATCATCGTCCTCGTCGACGTTCTCGATCACGTCGGCGACATCCTCGTCGTCCTCGCCGAGCTCCGACGTATCTTCGATCACTTCTTCCTCTTCGGTCTCGTCGGCATCGATCAGATCGTCGGTGATGACGTCGAGCTGATCGTCGGCTTCGGGGATCTCGGTCGGCGCGATACGATCCGCCGCCTTCGCGCGCTTCGACTTCAGGACGGCCTCGGGATCGAATTCCGTTCCGCACTTCGGGCAGACGGCGGGGTTACGCCGCATGTCGTAGAAATGCGCGCCGCACGACTGGCAGGTCCGTTTCAGACCCCATTCAGGCTTCGCCACGACTTCAAACTCCCTCGGGCCGAAAAAAAACGGGCAGCGACATGCCACGTTCGGGGAACCGTGTCAACGCGCCCGACCCGTGCCGCCGATGCCGTGTCCCGGCCGCAAATATGTTCCTGGGGCCTCGCGATGTGGTAGAGACGGGCGCGAATTGCAAGGGTGTTCCGTGGCCACACGCGCCATTTCCGTTGCTGAAGGCCGGGCTCATCCGGCCCCGACTGGACCGTTCCGCGCCCGCGCCGCCGGCGCGCTCGCGGGCGACATCGCCGTGCCCGGCGACAAGTCGATCTCGCACCGTGCGCTCATGCTGGGCGGTATCGCGACCGGCGTGACGGAGATTCACGGCTTGCTCGAGGGCGAGGACGTGTTCGGCACGGCGGCGGCGATGACGGCACTCGGCGCGCAGGTCGAACGCGGCGCCGACGGAGTCTGGCGCGTGCAGGGGCGCGGCATCGGCGGGCTGATCGAACCTGCCGACGTTCTCGATCTCGGGAATTCGGGGACGAGCGCGCGCCTGCTCATGGGGCTGGTGGCGACGTCGCCGCTCGTGGCCTTCTTCACCGGCGACGCGAGCCTGCGCAAGCGGCCGATGGCGCGCGTCACGGCACCGCTTGGCGAGATGGGCGCGCGGTTCGTGACGCGTGACGGCGGCCGTCTGCCGCTCGCCGTCATCGGCACGGCCGATCCGGTACCGATCACCTACCGGCTTCCGGTGGCATCGGCGCAGGTCAAGTCGGCGATCCTGCTCGCCGGGCTCAATACGCCCGGTCGCACCACAGTGATCGAGCGGGAGCCGACGCGCGACCATACCGAACTCATGTTCCGGCACTTCGGCATCGAGGTCGCAACCGAGCCCGCAGACGGCGGCGGGATTGCCGTGACGGTAACCGGCCAGCCGGAAATCAGCGGCCGGGTTGTGCGTGTGCCGGGCGATCCGTCCTCGGCGGCGTTCCCGTTGGTTGCGGCGCTGATCGTGCCGGGCTCGCACGTCACGGTGCGCAACGTCGGCCTCAATCCGCGGCGTACGGGGCTGCTCGAAACGCTCCGCGAAATGGGGGCCGACCTGACCGTCACGAATGCCCGGACCGAGGCCGGCGAGCCGGTCGGCGACGTGACCGCGCGCTATCGCGAGCTCGTCGGCGTCGACGTGCCGGCGGCGCGCGCACCGTCGATGATCGACGAGTATCCCATCCTGGCGGTCGCGGCGGCGTTCGCGCGCGGGCGGACCGTCATGCGCGGGTTGTCCGAGCTGCGGGTGAAGGAAAGCGATCGGCTCTCGGCGATCGCCAACGGCCTTGCCGCATGCGGCGTCAAGGTCGAGGTCGACGGCGACGACCTGATCGTCACCGGCACCGGCCGGCCGCCGGCTGGTGGTGCCACGATCGCGACGAACCTCGACCATCGCATCGCGATGGCGTTCCTCGTCATGGGGCTGGGCGCCGAGGCCCCGGTCCAGGTCGACGACGTGGCGCCGATCGCGACCAGCTTTCCGGGTTTCCTGGCGCTGATGCGCGATCTCGGCGGTGCGCTCGAGCCGGCCGGCGTCTGAGGCGGGAGCGGGATGTCGTTGCGCCGGGGGATGATCATCGCGATCGACGGGCCGGCTGCCGCAGGCAAGGGGACGCTCGCCCGGCGGCTGGCGGCGCATTTCGGCCTTGCCTATCTCGATACGGGCAAGCTCTACCGGGCCGTGGCACTCCGGGTGCTGCGGGCGGGCGGGGACCCGGCCGATCCGGCGGCGGCGGCGGCCGCGGCGCGCAGCCTCGCGCCGGCCGATCTCGAGTCGCCGGACCTGCGCGACGAAAAGGTGGGCCAAGCCGCCTCGGTGGTCGCGGCCCAGCCCGACGTACGGGCCGCCCTGCTCGATTTTCAGCGGAATTTCGCGCGCCATCCCCCGCCTGGGACGAACGGCGCCGTGCTCGACGGGCGCGACATCGGGACCGTCATCTGCCCGGAGCCGGACGTCATCAAGCTCTTCGTCCACGCGAGCGTGGAAAAGCGGGCCGAGCGGCGGTTCAAGGAGTTGCGGGAACGCGGCGAGAACGCTATATTTTCTAACGTTCTTCGGGACATGAAGGAACGGGACGCCCGCGATTCAGGTCGCGGGATCGCGGCTTTGAAAAAGGCCCCGGACGCGTTCGACCTGGACACGTCCGAACTCGATGCGGACCAAGTGTTCGCCCAAGCGCTCTCGTTCATCCAGTCCAGGGACCGCAGCGAACGTTCATGATCTGAGCGGATCGGCTGCGTGCGGTGCAACCCGCTCGTCGGACGCATGAAGCGCCGGCGGGCACCAACCCCGGCGTCGGCGGTTCTGCATGGGGCGGAACGGATGACCGGACTTCAGAAAGGTCTTTAATCTCGGAATGGCTCAAGCTTCGATGCAACCCGGCGCCGGCGGCGTCGAGGAGAATTTCGCCGCTCTGCTCGAGGAGTCGCTGCGGCATTCGCAGGGTTTTGACGGCATGGTCGCCAAAGGTCGCGTCATCGCGATCGAGGGCGACTACGCCGTGATCGACGTCGGTCTCAAGGCCGAAGGACGCGTGCCGCTGAAGGAATTCGGCGCGCCCGGCCGCGCGCCGGAACTGAAGGTCGGCGATATCGTCGACGTCTATGTCGAGCGCATGGAGGACAAGAACGGCGAGGCCGTTCTGTCCCGCGAGAAGGCGAAGCGCGAAGAGGCGTGGGGCCAGCTCGAGAAGGCATTCCAGGCGAACGCCCGCGTCAACGGCGTCATCTTCGGCCGGGTTAAGGGCGGCTTCACGGTCGACCTCGGTGGTGCCGTCGCCTTCCTGCCCGGCAGCCAGGTCGACATCCGTCCGGTGCGCGACATCACGCCGCTGATGGGAACGCCGCAGCCGTTCCAGATCCTCAAGATGGACCGCTCGCGCGGCAATATCGTCGTCTCGCGCCGCGCCGTGCTCGAGGAGACGCGCGCCGAGGCCCGCTCCGAACTGGTCGCCAACCTCAAGGAGGGCCAGGTCCTCGAAGGTGTGGTCAAGAACATCACCGACTACGGCGCGTTCGTCGATCTGGGCGGCGTCGACGGCCTGCTGCATGTGACCGATATCGCCTGGCGCCGCATCAATCATCCGTCCGAGGCGCTGCAGATCGGCCAGCACGTCAAGGTGCAGGTCATCCGCTTCAATCCCGAGACGCAGCGTATCTCGCTCGGCATGAAGCAGCTCGAGGCCGATCCGTGGGAAGGCGTCAGCGCCAAGTACCCGGTGGGCGCGAAGTTCAAAGGCCGCGTTACCAACATCACCGACTACGGTGCCTTCGTCGAACTCGAGCCGGGCATCGAGGGGCTGGTGCACGTGTCCGAGATGAGCTGGACCAAGAAGAACGTCCACCCGGGCAAGATCGTGTCGACGAGCCAGGAGGTCGAGGTGATGGTCCTCGACGTCGATGCGCAGAAGCGGCGCATCAGCCTGGGCCTCAAGCAGACCATGCCGAACCCGTGGGAAGCCTTCCGCGACAAGTACTCGGTCGGCACCGAGCTCGAGGGCGAGGTCAAGAACATCACCGAGTTCGGCCTGTTCGTCGGTCTGCCGGGCGACATCGACGGCATGGTTCACCTGTCGGACATCGACTGGAACCGGCCGGGCGAGGAAGCCATCAAGGACTACAAGAAGGGCGACCGGGTGAAGGTGAAGGTCCTCGACATCGACGTCGACAAGGAGCGCATCTCGCTCGGCATCAAGCAGCTCGCGAGCGATCCGTTCGAGGCGGCACTCGCCAAGCTCAACAAGGGCATGGTGGTGACCGGCACCGTCAGCCGTATCGAGGAGAACGGCATCGAGGTCATGCTGCAGGAAGGCGTCACCGGCTTCATCCGCAAGTCGGAGCTGTCGCGCGACCGCAGCGAGCAGCGGCCCGACCGCTTCGCCGTGGGCGAGAAGGTCGACGCCAAGATCACCCAGCTCGATCGCGCGTCGCGCAAGATCGTGCTGTCGATCAAGGCCAAGGAGGTCGACGAGGAGAAGGAGGCGATGGCCCAGTACGGCTCGTCCGACTCCGGCGCCAGCCTCGGCGACATCCTCGGCGCTGCGCTGCGCAACAAGCAGGAGCGCGAGCAGGGCAACTGACGCCCATGGCCGCTTGACTTGGGCGGCTTCTGCCAATGATCTAGGGGCGGGTCGGGCGACCGATCCGCCCCGATCTTTTCAGGGTTCTTTCGCGCCATGCCTGCTGATCCGGAACTTCTGGCCGATCGTCGCCGCCTCCGGCGGCAGATTTCGGTCTGGCGCTTCCTCGCGATCGTCGCCGCCGTTGCCGCCGTCGCGATCGGCGTCGGCCGTCTCGGCGTGATCGGCAACGAACACATCGCCCGCCTGTCGATCAGCGGCGTGATCGTCGACGATCCGGACCGTTCGCGCGCCATCGCCGCGGCGGCCAAAGACCCCGACGTCGAGGCGCTGATCGTGCGCATCGACAGCCCCGGCGGCACCGTCGTCGGGGGCGAGTCGCTGTTCAAGGACCTGCGCGCGTTCGCTGCGGTGAAGCCGGTCGTCGCCGTGATGGGCGAGGTGGCGGCCTCGGGCGGCTACATGGTGGCGCTCGCCGCCGAGCGGATTTTCGCGCGGGAGGGGACGATCACCGGCTCGATCGGCGTCATTCTGCAGACGACCGACGTGACGGGGCTGCTGTCGAAGCTCGGCATCTCGACAGAGGCGCTCAAGAGCGGTCCGCTCAAGGCCGTGCCGTCGCCGCTCGAGCCGCTGACCGATGCCGGCCGCGAGGCGACGATGCAGCTCGTCCGCGACATGCACGACATGTTCGTCGACATGGTCGCCGAACGTCGCAACCTGCCGCGCGAGCGTGCGGTCGATCTCGCCGACGGCCGCGTCTACACCGGCCGCCAGGCCAGGGCGCTTGGCCTCATCGATGCGATCGGCGGCGAGACCGAGGCGCGGGCGTGGCTCGCCGAAAAAGGCATTGCCGCCGACCTGCCGGTGCGCGAGCTCAAGATCCAGCGGACGGCCGAATCCTGGATCGATCTCATCGATGCCGGGCTCTCGCTGCTGACAGGAAAAACCTATCTTTCTGAGAGACTTAAACTTGACGGGCTGGTAGCCGTCTGGCACCCTGACCTCGGCGCCCGCTAGGCCTTGAGGCTGCGTCGCGGGGCCGTCGGGAAGCCCGCGACGGGGGCGGGAAACAAGGTCTGGGTGGCAGTTCCGATGACCAAGTCCGAACTCATACTCCGTCTGGCCGAACTCAACCCGCACCTCTATCAGCGGGATGTGGAGCGGATCGTGTCGACGATCTTCGACGAGATCGCCGGCGCGCTCGCGCGCGGCGACCGGGTCGAACTGCGCGGCTTCGGCGCCTTCTCCGTCAAGCGGCGCGGGGCGCGCACCGGACGCAATCCGCGCACCGGCGAGGCCGTCGACGTCGCCGAAAAATTCATCCCGTTCTTCAAGACGGGCAAAGAGCTTCGCGAGAAGCTGAACGCCAAGAAATAGTCGGGCCGACCCCACCCCCGGACGCTTGTCGCGTTCCGCCTGAACGGCGAGTATGGAGGGGGCCCGCGCCGCCGCACCGCATCGGCGCGTTCGAGGGTTGGGGTTCCCAGGGGCCTGCTGCCCCCTACGCAGCCGAGGATCCGGTGGGAATCCCGGCCGGCACTGGTCATCGGGTTTCAGCGCATGAAGCTTCTGTTCTGGATCGTCGCCCTGCCGCTCCTGTTCATCGCGGCGTTCTTCGCCATCGCCAACCGCGAAACGGTGACGATCGACCTTTGGCCTGTCGCCGGCCAGGTCTCCGTGCCGCTCTTTCTCGCGCTCGTGGCGGCGCTCTATGTCGGTTTTCTCTTCGGCGCCGTCGTCGCCTGGTGGGCGGGGCGCACCGCGCGTGCCCGTGCGCGCGAGCAGGCGCGCCGCGCCGAGCGCCTGCAGCACGAGGTCGCCGAGCTCAAGGCGCGGCTCGACGCCGCAAATCCGCAGCGCGTGCCGCCGCCGTCGGCACCGCCATCCCTCGTGCCGCCGCCGGGGCAATTGCCCGCGAATGTCGGGCCGACGGCCTCGGCCGCGTGGCCCGCGCCGTGAGCGGGGACAGGCGCACATGCGCGTGATCTCCGCGAGCGAGGTCGAGGCGGTACTCGAGACCGAGGCGCTCGTCGAGCAGCTGCGCCAGATGTTCCGCGCTGGTGCGACCGCGCCGACGCGCCACCACCATACGGTCCCCGTGCCGGGCGGCCCGGATGCGACGCTGCTGCTGATGCCCGCGTGGCAGGTCGGCCGCTACATGGGCGTGAAGATCGTCACGGTCTTTCCCGGCAACGCGGAGAAAAGCCTGCCGTCGGTGATGGGCTCCTACGCGCTGCTCTCGGCGCGCACGGGCGAGCCGCTGGCCCTCATCGACGGCCGCATGCTGACCCTGCGGCGCACGGCCTGCGCCTCGGCGCTCGCGGCCAAGTATCTCGCGCGCGCGGATGCCGCGCGCCTCCTGATGGTGGGCACGGGCGCGCTCGCGCCGCATCTCATCCTCGCGCATGCGCGCGTGCGGCCGATCCGCGAGGTGTTGATCTGGGGCCGCAATCCGGACAAGGCCGCGCGGCTGGCGAAGACGCTCGATGGCCGGCGCCTCACCGTGCGCGCGACGGACGACCTCGCAGGTGCGGTGCACGGGGCCGACGTCATCTCGTGCGCGACCCTGTCGAAGGAACCGCTGGTGCGCGGGGAGTGGCTACAGCCGGGACAGCATGTCGATCTCGTCGGCGGCTTCACGCCCGAGATGCGCGAGGCCGACGATGTCGCGATCGAGCGCGCGCGTGTGTTCGTCGACACCTATGAGGGCGCATTGAAGGAAGCGGGCGACATCGTGCAGCCGCTCGCGCGCGGCGTCATCACCCGCGAAATGATCGCGGGCGACCTCGCCGAGCTGACACAGGGCCGCGTCGCCGGACGCCGCTTCCACAACCAGATCACGCTGTTCAAGTCGGTCGGCACGGCGATCGAGGACCTCGCTGCCGCCATCCTGCTGTTCGAGACCACGCTCGACCGCGCCCCCGGTGAAGGCCATGGGCACGGCGGTGTGCTGAGAGGATGACGCCGGCGATGATCACATCACCTACGTTCGTCATCCTCGACGGCGTGTTGATTGACAGTGAGGTCGTCGTCCGTTGCATCGCTACCGATGACGCAACGGTCAACGATATCGGCGTCAGCAGCGAGACGTTCGCCGATCTCAAGGCGCGGAAGGCAATGCCGCTGCCGGCACGTCTTTCGTGTTCGGCGATGTGCGCAACCTCTCCGGCCTCGTGAAGCGCGTCGTTGTTCATTGATCTGCTGTTCGGGGGCACATGAAGATCATCGTCATCGGCGCCGGCATCATGGGTCTATCGGCGGCATGGGCGCTGACGCGCGACGGACACGACGTAACGGTTTGCGAGCAGGGCGAGATCCCCAATCCGCTGGGCTCGTCGGTCGACCAGCATCGCCTGATCCGCCATTCTTACGGTGCGCAGCGCGGCTACGTGCGCATGGTGAACGAGGCCTTTGCCGCGTGGGACCTGATGTGGCGCGATCTGGGCGCGAAGCATTACGCGCCCACCGGCACGCTGGTGCTGGAGACGAGCGCGGGGCGCTGGGCCGAGGACAGCGCCGCCGCACTCGCGGCCGAGGGGATTGCGTTCCGCCGCCTGAGCGCCGATGAGGTCGCGCGCGACTTCCCGCTGATCGATCCGGCGAATGTCCGCTTCGCACTCCATCTCGAGAGCGGCGGCACGCTGTTTGCCGATCGCATCATCACCGATCTCGCGCGGCACCTGATCAGGCGCGGCGCCACGATCCGGACATCGACGCGCGTCCGCGACGTCGATCCGGACATCGCACGCGTGACGCTCGACGATGGAAAGGCACTCGACAGCGATGCGGTCGTGATCGCGGCGGGTCCGTGGGTGCGGCGTCTCCTACCGTCGCTCGCCGCCCGCGTCACGCCGTCGCGGCAGGTCATCGTTTACCTGGCGCCGCCCGACGACCTTGCCGTCGCGTGGCAGCACCATCCCATGATCCTCGACATCGATCCGGCGGCGGGCTTCTACCTCGTGCCGCCACGCGCCGGCACCGGACTCAAGGTCGGCAATCACGGCTTCACGCTTAAGGGCGATCCCGACCGCGACCGTACCCCGGGCGACGACGAGGCCCGCGCCATCATGCAGCTTTGCGCCGGACGCCTGCGCGGCTTCGATCGCTATCGTCTGGTCGAGGCGAAGACCTGTTTCTACGACGTCGAGCCGGCGGAACGGTTCATCGTCGAACGGCTGGGTGCTGCGGGCTGGGTCATGAGCGGTTTCTCGGGCCATGGCTTCAAGTTCGGCGCCGTCCTGGGACTGGCGCTCGCCGATGCCATTTCAGGCCGGCGCGATTCCTCTGTGCTCACTGCCTGGGCCGCGGGCGAGATGCCCGATCCTTCGTGACCGGCTTCGCGCGGCGCTGCCGGTGACGCAATGCCGGCCCGGCTGGTCGCGCCGGCCGGGTTTCGTGCTAGAAGGAGGGCCGGACAAACGGGGGAGATTGCACTATGGCCGGGGCCGCCGACCGTATCATCGTCGCCATCGACCGGATGGATCTCGACGCAGCGCACGCTGACGTCGCGCGCCTGAAATCCATGGCCGGCGTCATCAAGCTGGGCCTCGAGTTCTTCATCGCCAATGGTCCCCAGGGCGTGCGCGCCGTTGCCGGTCCGGTCCCGCTGTTCCTCGACCTGAAGCTCCACGACATTCCGAACACCGTCGCGGGCGGCGTGCGCTCCGCTTGCCTGCTGTCGCCGCGTTTTCTCACCATCCACACATCCGGCGGCGAAGCGATGATGCGGGCGGCCGCCGACGCCGCGAAAGCGGCCGGGCCGGGCCGGCCGAAGCTGCTCGGCATCACGGTGCTGACCAGTCTCGATGCCGAAGATCTCGACGCCGTCGGCCAGCGTGGCCCCGTGATCGATCAGGCGAAGCGCCTGGCCGCGCTCGCGCAACGGTCCGGTCTCGACGGGGTGGTCTGCTCGGCGCACGAGGTGGCGGCCTTGCGCGAACTCTGCGGGCCGGATTTCCTGCTGGTCGTGCCGGGCATCCGGCCGAGCTGGGCCGCAAGCCAGGACCAGAAGCGCGTCATCACGCCGGCGGAAGCGATCGCCCGCGGCGCCGATTATCTGGTCATCGGCCGTCCGATCACGCACAGCGACGACCCCGCGGCGAGCCTGAAGCGGATCGCCGACGAGATCGCCGGCGCGACGGCGTCATGACGGTCCGCGTCAAGATCTGCGGACTGACGTCGGAGATTGCCGCGCGCGCCTGCGCCACTGCCGATTTCGCCGGCTTCGTCTTCTATCCGCCGTCGCCGCGCCATCTCGCGCCCGAGGCGGCGGCGCGCATCGCGGCCGTGATACCGCCGTCGGTGCGCCGCGTCGCCGTCATGGTCGATCCGGACGACGACATGCTGCGCGCGACCTTCGCGCGGTTCAGGCCCGATCTCGTCCAGCTCCACGGCCGCGAGACGCCCGCGCGCGTCGCCGCGATTCGCCGCGATCATGCGGTCGAGGTCATCAAGGCGATTCCGATCCGCGATGCCGCCGACCTCGAAGGCGCGCATGCGTACGAGGACGTCGCCGACTGGCTGCTGTTCGATGCCAAGCCACCGCATGTGGGTGCGCTGCCGGGCGGTAATGCCGCCACCTTCGATTGGGATCTGCTCGCCGGCCGGGTGTGGCGGCGCCCCTGGTTCCTGTCGGGCGGGCTCACGCCGGGCAATGTGGCCGAGGCGATCGACCGGACCGGTGCCACGGCCGTCGACGTGTCGTCAGGCGTGGAAGAACGGCCCGGGCAGAAGCAGCCGGCCCTGATTTCGGCCTTCCTCGACGCGGCCCGTCATCGTCCGCAAGCTTGACCGGAACCGGCTTCGCCGCCCGTCCGTTAGTCAAGAGGACGGCGAGGTCGCGGCTGCCCTGAGAATGCCGGCAGGCTGTGCGCGCCGACGGAACAGGACATGAGGTCAGCCATGAGGAAGCTCATTCTACCTGCGCTTGGCGCAGTGCTTTGCGTTGGCGGCATCTCGTTCGGGCCGATGTCGTCCACGGCCGGGGCGCAAGTGATGGGCCCCGGCGTGTTGCCGGGCTTTCCCGGCTTTCGCACCGACAACAGAGTCCCGGGCAGCGCGCCCACCTTTTCGCCCACCGCACCGCTGCCGCCACCGTCGGGTCTGCCGCCGATCGGCCAGCGCGGCGACCTGAATCGCGAGATGCCCGAGGTCGTCCGCCCGGGCGAGCCGGACGAAACCGGCCGCATCGGCCCGACCGTCGAGCGCCGTGCGCGTTTTGCGGGCGAGCGTGACGCAGAGGGCAAGCTGCTGCCGACATTCACACCGCCGAACCAGCAGGCACAGGCCCCCCAGACGCCGCCGCAGACGGATGATCAGCGCATGCGCGGGCCCACTCAGCCGATGCCGCAGCAGCGGCCCGGATCGGGGGCCGCCGACCGGCCCGGCATGGGCCCGATGGATCAGCAGCGCATGCAGGGTCCGCAGATGCGGGGCCAGCCGATGCAGGACCAGATGGGCCGCGATCAGATGCAGACCCAGCCGCGCCAGCGCGACCAGATGATGCGCGGATCGGCGGGACAGTCGCGGAGCACGCCGCAGCCGCCGAACGCGACCGCGCTGCTCAACAATCTGAGTGCCGACGGCTATCGCGTGACCAGCCAGTTCGAGCGGGTCGGCAACCAGTGGCAGGCACAGGCCGTGAAGGACGGCCAGACCGTCACGGTCGTCGTGGATCCGCAGACGGGCCAGTACAGGACGCGCTGACGACGTCGACCGGCACGGAACGGGTTGGCGGGCCGGCCGTTGCCCGACGGCAGGGAGCCCGCCGCCCGCGCCTCATGGGCCATCGTCGGGGGCGGCGGCTAAGAGCTTGCCCCATAAGGCCGATACGGCCGCGCCAGGGTCGGCGCGGCCAAGAATTTCTGTGTCTCCCAGGGGGTGGTGCGCTATAAAGCCCCGGTTTTCTCACCCCGGAACAGCCCCGGCATTCTTCCGAACGATGCGCCCCAATACTCTCCGCCTTGGCCCGGACGAACGCGGCCATTTCGGCATTTTCGGCGGCCGCTACGTCGCCGAGACGCTGATGCCGCTGATCCTCGAGGTCGAACGGGCCTACAAGGCGGCAGCCGCCGATCCGGCGTTCCAGCGCGAGCTCGACGGCTATCTGGCGCATTACGTCGGGCGGCCCAGCCCGCTCTATTTCGCGGAGCGGCTGACCGCCCATCTCGGCGGCGCGAAGATCTACTTCAAGCGCGAAGAGCTCAACCACACCGGCTCGCACAAGATCAACAACTGCATCGGGCAGATCCTGCTCGCCCGCCGCATGGGCAAGCGGCGCATCATCGCCGAGACCGGTGCCGGTCAGCACGGCGTCGCCACCGCGACCGTGTGCGCGCGCTTCGGTTTGCCCTGCACGATCTACATGGGGGCGACCGACATCGAGCGGCAACAGCCGAACGTGTTCCGCATGCGGCTGCTCGGCGCCGAGGTTCGTTCGGTGACGTCGGGCACGGCGACGCTCAAGGACGCGATGAACGAGGCGCTGCGCGACTGGGTCGCCAACGTCGACACGACGTACTACCTGATCGGGACCGTGGCCGGTCCGCATCCGTATCCGGCCATGGTGCGCGACTTTCAGTCGGTGATCGGTCGCGAAACGCGCCAGCAGATCATGGCGCTGGAAGGCCGGCTGCCGGATACGCTGGTCGCGGCGATCGGCGGCGGCTCGAATGCCATGGGTCTGTTCCATCCGTTCCTCGACGACGAGAACGTCGCTATGGTGGGCGTCGAGGCTGCCGGCCAGGGCATCGAGACCGGCAAGCACGCCGCATCGTTGACCGGCGGCCGGCCGGGCGTGCTCCATGGCAACCGGACCTATCTTCTGCAGGACGCGGACGGTCAGATTCAGGACGCGCACTCGATCTCGGCGGGTCTCGACTATCCCGGCATCGGGCCCGAGCACGCGTGGCTGCACGAGATCGGCCGCGTCCAGTACGTCGCAATCACGGACCAGGAGGCGCTCGATGCCTTCAGGCTCTGTACGCAGATCGAAGGCATCCTGCCGGCGCTGGAGCCGGCCCATGCGCTGGCGCAGGTGATCAAGATGGCGCGGCGCCTGCCGTCGTCGCATCTGATCGTCGTCAACATGTCCGGGCGCGGCGACAAGGACGTGTTCACCGTCGCCAAGTCGCTGGGGGTCGAACTGTGAGCCGCCTCGCCGCGCGTTTCGCGACATTGCGGGATGAGGGCCGCGCCGGCCTCGTCACATTCGTGATGGCGGGCGATCCGGATTACGACACGTCGTTGCGCATCCTATGCGGCCTGCCGGCAGCGGGCGCGGACGTGATCGAGATCGGGATGCCGTTCTCCGATCCGATGGCCGATGGGCCGGCGATCCAGGCCGCCGGTCTGCGCGCGCTTGCGGGCGGCATGACGCTGCAGCGTACGCTCGACCTCGTCACCGCCTTTCGCCGCGTCGACGCGACGACGCCGGTCGTGTTGATGGGCTATTACAATCCGATCTATCGCTTCGGGGTTCAGCGTTTCGTCGAGGCCGCGCGCGCCGCGGGTGTCGACGGCCTGATCGTGGTCGATCTTCCGCCGGAGGAGGATGCCGAGCTGCGCCCGGCCGCGGCGGCGGCCGGCATTGCGACCATCCGCCTGGTCGCCCCGACCAGCGACGACCGGCGCCTCGAGACCGTGCTGCGCGACGCCAGCGGCTTCGTCTACTACGTGTCCGTTCTGGGCACGACCGGCACGAAATCGGCACAGACGGCCGACGTTGCGGCGGCCGTCGCACGCATCCGCGCCAGGACGGAACTGCCCGTCGCCGTCGGCTTCGGCATCAAGACACCGGACCAGGCGGCCGAAGTGGGCCGGGCGGCCGATGCGGCCGTGGTCGGGTCGGCGCTCGTCCAGGTGATCGGGCGGGCCGCCGCGGAAGGCCGCGACGTCGCCGCGGCGGCGGCCGGTTTCGTCGAAAGCCTGGGCAAGGCGGTCCGTGCCGCGCGACTTGCGGGCGCGACCCAACCCTGACAGAAAGCGATCATGAACTGGCTGACGAATTTTGTGCGCCCCAAGATCCGGGCGCTGGTGCGCAAGGCGGACGTCCCCGACAACCTGTGGGACAAATGCCCGAACTGCACCAAGATGATCTTCCACCGCGATCTCGAGGCCAATGCGCGGGTCTGCCCGCATTGCGGGCATCACATGCGTCTTCCCGCCAAGCGCCGCCTCGAGATGCTGTTCGACGAGGGCAGCTACACGCGGATCGAGCTGCCGAAGGTGCCGAACGATCCGCTGCGCTTCCGTGACCAGAAACGCTATACCGATCGGCTGAAGGAGGCCCGCGAGAAGACCGGCGAGTGGGATGCCATCGTCGTCGCGCACGGCAAGCTCGGCGGCCTGCCGGTCGTCGCGGCGGTCTTCAACTTCGACTTCATGGGCGGCTCGATGGGGATCGCGGTGGGCGAGGCACTGCTGGCCGCGGCGCGTCTTGCCGTTCTGCAGCAGGCCGCCCTGATCGTCGTGCCGTCGTCGGGCGGCGCGCGCATGCAGGAAGGCATTCTGTCGCTCATGCAGCTGCCGCGCACCGTGCTCGCCGCCGACGAGGTCAAGGAGGCGGGGCTGCCCTACATCGTCGTCCTCACCGACCCCACGACCGGCGGCGTCTCGGCGTCGTTCGCCATGCTCGGCGACATCGCGCTCGCCGAGCCGGGTGCGGTCATCGGCTTTGCCGGCGCCCGCGTGATCGAGGAGACCATCCGCGAGAAGCTCCCGCCCGGCTTCCAGCGCGCCGAGTATCTGCTCGAGCACGGCATGGTCGACATGGTCGTGCATCGCCATCAGCTTCGCGAGACGCTCATGCGACTGATCCGCCTGCTCATGGCGCGCGGCCCCGTGGCCGAAGTGCTGCCGTTGCCGCAGCACGGTTCCGACGTTTCGGCAAAGGACAACGCGCCGACGCCGCGGTCCTGACATTTTGCCCGGCATCGGACTGCACGCGTCCGGCTTCGATCACATGATCGCTACGGGACGCCTTGCGGCTCGGGTCGCCACCGGCGTCGGCAGCGAGTCCGTGTAAAGATACCAGGCCGTCATTCGCCATGTCTGCCCCAGATCCGATCCTGGAACGCCTGACGCGGCTGCATCCCAAGGCGATCGATCTGTCGCTCGATCGCATTCGCCGTCTGATGGCGGATCTCGGCGATCCGCAGGACCGGCTGCCGCCGGTCGTGCATGTGACCGGCACGAACGGGAAGGGATCGACGGTCGCCTATGTCCGCGCAATCGCCGAAGCCGCGGGATACCGGGTACACGCCTATACGTCGCCGCATCTCGTCCGCTTCAACGAGCGGATCCGGCTCGCCGGCGAACTGATCCCGGATTCGACGCTCGCCGCGATTCTCGAAGAGGTGGAGCGCATCAATGCCGGCCAGCCGATCACCTTCTTCGAGGTCACGACCGCGGCCGCTTTTCTTGCCTTTGCCGAAACGCCGGCCGACCTCGTCGTGCTCGAGGTCGGACTCGGCGGCCGGCTGGATGCGACCAATCTGGTGAAGAAGCCGGTCGTCAGCGCGATCACGCCGATCTCTCTCGATCATATGCAGTACCTGGGCGACACGATTACGCGGATCGCCGCCGAGAAGGCCGGCATCATCAAGCCGGAAGTTCCGGCGGTCATCGGGCCGCAGCCCGACGAGGCGCTCGCGGTTCTGCGCGACGCTGGCCGGGCGGCGAGCGCGCCGCTGCACATCTTCGGCGAAGACTGGCATGTCGAACTCGACGCCGATGGCTTCCGCTACCGCGGCGATGAAACGCTGCGGCTGCCGCGGCCGGCGCTGCCGGGTCGGCATCAGGTCGGGAATGCCGGCATTGCCGTCGCTGTCGCGGAGCGGCTGCGTGCGGCCGGCTTTACGCTGTCCGATGCACATATTCGCGCCGGCATCGCCGGTGCGGTGTGGCCTGCCCGCCTGCAGCGGCTGACGCGCGGACCGCTCGTCGCGATGTTGCGCCCGGGGATGGAGCTCTATCTCGACGGCGGCCACAACGAGGGCGGCGGCAAGGTCCTGGCGGACTGGGCCGCGGAGCAGCGCGACGGCAAGCCGCTCGACATCGTCTGCGGCATGTTGTCGACGAAGAAGCCGGACCGGTTTCTCGCCCAGCTTGCGCCGCACGTCCGGCGCTTCAGGGCCATTACGGTACCGGGTGAGGAGCTGATGCTGCCCGCCGAAACGGTCGCCGTCGCCGCCCGGACTGTCGGTATCGCCGACGTCGCCACCGCGGCGGATTTCCACGCAGCCGTAGCGGATCTCGCCGCGGCAAGCGAGGGGCCCAGCCGGATCCTGATTTGCGGTTCGCTCGCAGCGCTGTGCGGCGCCGTGCTGCGCGAGAACGGATGATTCCGTTCAGGCGGCATCATCATCCGACAACGCGGTCGGTTCGCCGCGCATGCCTTCGACCTGAAGAGCTTTGATCCAGCCTCGATGCGCGTCCGGGTCCGGGCGCGCCGCGGGCCCGCGGTCCTCAATCGGTCCGCAGACGAGAAAGCCCCACCTTGAGGGGCGGGGCTTGTGTTGCGATCGGATCGTCGTCGCGGACGATCAGATGACTGACTGAACCCACTCGTAGAGCTTGCTCTTGGGCAGGCTGCCGATCTTGGTCGCGGCGACCTGGCCGTCCTTGAACACCATCAGCGTCGGAATCCCGCGCACGTTGTACTTCGTGGGCGTGGCCGGATTCTCGTCGATATTGATCTTCGCGACCGTGATCTTGCCGGCCATGTCCTTGGCCAAGTCCTCGAGCGCCGGCGCGATCTGTTTGCAGGGCCCACACCACTCAGCCCAGAAGTCGACGAGCACCGGCGTCTTTGACTTGAGGACATCGGTATCGAACGTGTCGTCGGTGACCTTGCGTGTGTTCATGAAACCTCGTGACTGCGGATTGCAGAGCGGCCGCGGCGGAGGTTTTCACCCCCTTGAACCCCGGACGAGTTGCCACTCTACGGGGCCGTTCCACCCTCGGTCAAGCGACCTTGCAGTCCATGGCCACGCCGTTTTTTCTTTCATTTCAAGTAGGTTACGAGCGGTCCCCCGGGAGTTCTCCGCAGTGGGGGCCATGGCACGGCGCCCTGCTGCGGCCGAGGTAGTTCGCGAGAGCGCGCGACTTTCTGCCGCAGGTGGCGAAAAGTAATTCCATGCTCGAAACGGTTGCGGGCGGGGCCGACGGGCCGGACGTCTCACGGCCCGGCATGTCGGGTGCGCTCAACGCGGAATTTCTCGTTCTGGACGATACCGGCCTGCTGTTCGACGAGGCGCGACAACGTCTCTACGTCCTCGACCGGACGGCAGCGTTCGTCTGGTGCCAGCTCGCTGACGGCCTGCGGCCCGCCGAGGCGGCGGCGCGGCTGGCGGCGGCGACGTCATTGTCGATCGAGGCGTGCATGTCGCTGGTCGATGCGGCGATCGGGGCATGGCGTGCGCACGGGCTGCTCGACGTTGAGCTGGTCGCGATGCATCCGGCAACGGCCGGCGTTTCCGTCGTCGAACGCATGCTGTCGGCGGCCAGCGCACAGCCGCCGCCGGCGCGGCCGCGTCGTGACCGGCCGCAGTTCCATGTCGCGGGGCTCGACGTCCTCGTCCGCTGCCCGGCACCTCATGTGGCCCGGCGGGTCTATCCGGTATTCGCGCATCTCGCCGCGGCAATGGCGGCAGAGCCTGGCGTCGTCATCGACGTGAGACGCGGCCCGCACGGCTATGTGATCGCTTGCGACGGCGTTCCGGTCGCGGACGCGGCACATCTTGCGGAGATCGCGCCCGCGATCAAGGCGGTGCTGGTCCAGGCAATCCTGGCGCGTGCCGATTTTCGGCTGGCCGTTCATGCGGCGGCGCTCGCCGTGGATGGTCGCGTACTGCTGATTCCCGGCCCGGCCGGCGCCGGCAAGACGACGCTGGCGGCTGCACTGATGGCCAGCGGATTCACGCTGCTGGGCGACGATACGGTCGTGCTGGAGGCGCGCGACCTTCGGGTCCGTCCCTTGCCGTTCGCCCCGGCCGTCAAGTCGGGTGCCTGGGAACTGCTTGCACCGTATTTCCCCGGCATTCTGGACTTGCCGATCGACGTCCGACCGGATCGCCGGCAGGTGCGCTATCTGCGGCCGGCGCGGATCGCGACTGAGTCGCTGCCGGCGCGGTGGATCGTATTTCCGCGGGCGGAACGATGTGGGCGCACCAGCCTGGAGCCGCTCTCGCGCGTCGAGGCGCTGCGTCGCCTTCTGACGATGTGCTATGCGCCGGCGCGCCGTCTCGCCGTCGCGGACGTCCGGCAGCTCGCCGCCTGGCTCGCTGGACTCGAGTGCTATGAACTCGATGCCTCGCATCTCGGAACGGCTGTCCGTCTGCTGCGGCAGATCTGCCGATGAGTCCCGTCGTCTTGTACGGACTGTTGGGCCGATGCCTGCTCGCCGTACCGGGCGCACTGCCGGCGCGCGTCATGCGGGGCAGGTTGTCGTGGACGGCGCTCGTCGCCGCCGCGAACGATGCGCTCGTGACGCCGGCCCTTCATGTCGCGCTGGGCGGGTGCGCGGCCGTGCCCGAGGATGTTCGCGCCTATCTCGGCGAACTTCATGCGCGCAACGTGCGGCGCAATCGCCGCCTCAGGCAGCAGGCGACGGAACTCGTCGCGGTGCTCAACCGGCGAGGCATAACGCCGCTTCTTCTCAAAGGCGCAGCGATGCTGTTCGAGGACGGGAATCCGTTTACGAACGGGCGGATGATCGCCGACCTCGACGTCGCCGTCGAACGCGACCAACTCGGCGATGCCGTCGCGGCGTTGGCGGCGCTCGGCTATACCCGCCTGCCGGCCGCCGTCGCGCCGCATGGCGCCGGCGACTTCGTGTGTCCCGGCCAGCCGGGCGCCGTCGATCTTCATGTCGAACTGCTGACGGCGCCGCAACTTCTGGCGTTGGAAACGGCACTGACGCGGAGCCTCGTCCGCGAGGTGGACGGCATCAGGTTTCGCGTGCTCGATTCCACCGACAGCGTCCTTCATCTCCTGCTGCATGATCTCGTGCAGGATTACGGCTACTACGACGGGCGGCTGAACCTTCGGCATCTGTACGACGTGGCGACCCTCATGCGTCGCGATGCCGTGGTCGACTGGTCGAGCCTGCGTCGGCACCTGGCCGCGTTCCGGTTGGATAGGGCACTCGACTTCTGGCTGTGTGCGATCGAGATGCTCTTCGGCGTCGCACCACCCGATCGTCTATCGTTCCGGGTGCGAACGCGCCTCCTCGTGCGATGGGCACTGCTCCAGTTGCGATATCGGCCCCTCGTTCGGGCCGGCCAGATCCTCGGCAATCTTCGGCGTAGTCTCGCCTGGTATCGTTTGCCGGAGCGGGACAAGGGATTACCCCGCGTTCGCCGCGTCGTGGCCTATCTGCGCACTTATCGCGCGCGGACGGTCAGCCGCGTTCTACATATTCTTCTCTACCGGCGCTCCTAAAGTCAGGCTTCCTCGTTTGCATCCGCACATCGACAATTCCGGCCACCGAACCACAAGAAGGAGGGGTGAGGAGCAATGACGGCATCGACGACGGATCGGCAGACCACGCGCGATGCGGACGAGGCGCGACGCGAGTTCCTGAAACGCTGCGGGAAGTTCGCGGTCGTGACGCCACCGGCGGTTTCGTTCCTGCTGTCGACCACGCTGGATTCGCCCGCCGCAGCGGCGTCCGGCGGCGTCGGCCGGGGCGGTGGCGGAAGCGGCGGCGGTTGCGATCTGTTCTGCCAGATCGGGCGGGCCCTGGGCCGCGGCGGCTGACGTCGGTCCTCTATCTGTTCGCCTCAGTGCGGCGCGTGCCGGTCGAGGAGATCGGCCGGCAGTTCCATCAGGCGGGGACCGTCGGTCCAGAGTAGGCAGCAGCGGATCTGCCGGTCCGGATAGATGGTCTGTACCGCGGCGCGGTATGCGGCCATCTGCGCAAGGTAGACGCTGGGCACGTCGTCGGGATCGCGCGGTACCGGCCGGTTGGTCTTGTAGTCGAGTACGAACACGGCATCGCGCGCGACGACGACGCGGTCGATCTGCCCCGACAGCACGCGCGTGCCGAGCCGTCCCACGATCGGCGATTCGGCGACGCCGTTGCCGGTGAAGAGATCGGCGAATTCCGGATGGTCGAGGACGGCCAGCGTCTCGCGGACGAGTTCGTCCTGCGCCTCGGCCGTAAGCCCGTGCGCCGGTCGTGCCAGGAAGCGCCGCGCCGCCGCCTCGCGTTCGTGTCGCGGCAGCTCCGGCAGCATCTGCAGCAGGCGGTGGATCAGGCGCCCGCGTTTGAACCGTGCGGCGTCGTCGCCATCGAGCGGCGAGCGCACCGGCGGCTCGACATCGGGTCGTGACGGCATCAGCGGACGCGGCGGGATCGGATCCTCGGGCGGCAGCTGATCGCACCAGCGGGGTAGGCCTGAAATCAGGGTATCGATGCTCTGCGGCAGCGCGTCGTGCTCGGGCGGACCTTCCTGACGCAGGTGAAGGCGAATCGCTGTCTCGTTCCAGGGCAGCGTGACCTCGACGGCGCGCGGATCGCTTTCGATCGCCGGCGCGATCAGGTCGTACCAGCAGCCGCCCGGCCGTGTCGGTCCCTGCCAGCCGCAGATGTAGAGACGGTCGCGCGCCCGGGTCGCGGCGACGTAGAGCAGCCGGCGATACTCGCGCTCGCGCGCGCGGCGCCCGCTGTCCCGCGCCGCGGCGCAGGCGCTGGTGTCGTTGCTGCTCCGGATCGGCCACAGCGGGAGCGGATCCCGGCCCTCGGTCCAAAGAATGCGCGGATCGTTCCGGCCGTCGGGCACGCCGCACGTGTCCGGCAGGAACACAATATTGGCTTCAAGGCCCTTGGCGCCGTGTACGGTCATGACGCGCACCTCGTCGCGGTTCTGCTCCGTATCGCGCTTGATCTCGGCGGTTCCCGCCTCGAACCAGCTCAGGAACCCCTGCAGGGTCGGCGGCCTCTGCCGCTCGTAGGCGAGTGCCTGGGCAAGGAACTCGTCGATGGCGTCGGTGGCCTCGTGGCCGAGCCGGGCGACGATGCGCTTGCGGCCGCAATCGACGCTCAGGAGACCGGCGAAGAATTCGAACGGCGGGACGTAGTCGGCCAGATCGAGCACGGCCGACAGCTCGTCCACCGCACGCCGCCAGTGCGGGCGCTCGTCGGCGCGCATGCGCAGCTCCGTCCATAACCGGCCCTGGCGCCGGTGGCACAATGCGAACAGATCGTCGTCGTCGAAGTTGAACAGCGGGCCTTTGAGGACGATCGCGAGATTCAGATCGTCTTCGGGCAGCAGGGCGAACTTCGCGACCGCGATCAGATCCATGACCGCGAGCTGCTCGGCCAGGATCATGCGGTCCGCGCCGGCAACCGGCACGTTGGCCGTTTTCAGCGCGCGGACCATCTCGTCGAAAAAGGCGTCGCGCTTGCGCACGAGAATCAGGATGTCGCCGGGACGGATCGGCCGGCCGCGGGACTCGAGGATCTCGCCGTTGTCGAACCAGCCGCGGATCGTCGTGGCGATGCGGCGGGCGAGCACGGCAGGCGGGCTCGACTCGCCGACATAGTCGAGCGGGGCATCCCAGGGATCGCCGGCCTCGTCCTCGCGCGGGGCGACCGGTTTCCACAATTCGACCATGCCGCCGGCGCTCTTGCGGTAGGGAATGTGCCGGATTTCGGTCCCATTCATGCAAACGCCATCGCGGGCTTCGGCGCGGCTGAAGATCGTATCGACGGCGTTGAGCACCGCCGCGCAGGAGCGGAACGAGATCTTGAGGTCGACCGAACGGAACACCTGGCCGGCATCCCGGGCGCGTGCCGCGAAATGCGCGCGCATGTGCGAGACCGCCTCGGGATCGGCGCCCTGGAAGCTGAAGATCGACTGTTTATCGTCGCCGACGGCGAAGATCGTCCGTTGCCGTTCGCGTGCGCCGTGGCCGGCGAAGAACTCTTCGCTCAGTGCGGCGATGACGTCCCACTGCTCGGGGCTGGTGTCCTGTGCCTCGTCGACGAGGATATGGTCGATGCCGCCGTCGAGCTTGAACAGAACCCACGCTGCCTGGCCGCTGCGGCGCAGCAGCGCGCCGGTCTTGAAGATGAGGTCGTCATAGTCGAGAAGCGCGCGCGCCGCCTTTTCCTCCTCGTAGATGTCGAGCAGCGCCTTGCCCAGCCGCAACAGCGCCGCGGTGCCGCGTGCCACGGTGACGGCCTTCAGCCGCTCGCAGAACTGGACGACGCGCGCCTGTTCCTTCTCCAGGATCTCAAGCGCCGCGTCGTCGCTCTTCTGCGCCTTTTGCGTGATCAGGGTTGCGCGCGGCTGTCCGTTCTTGGTCAGGAAGATATCGGCCCACTCGGTCTCGATGCGCGCGTCGCGATCGGCCGCGGCGAGCCATGCGCGTATCGCCGCCGCCCGTTTCGCATCGGCGGCGCTGCCGGTGTCGAGCGTCGCTGCGGCACGCCGCAGATCGTCTTCGGGCGTCTCGGCGACGAAGGCCGCGCGAAGCGACTCCGGTGCATCCGTTTCCACGACGCCCAGATGGCGCCAGACCGATGCCACGAGTTTTTCGACGTCCTCGCCATGGTTCGCGAGCAGGCGCCGCAGCTTGCGCCGTTCGGCGACCAGCTCGGCGATGACTTCGCGGAAGCCGGTTTCCTCGATCTCGCCGACGACGAAGGCGAGCGCCGGGCTGAGTTTCTCGTCGCCGGATGCGGTCGCCAGCAGCCGTTCGCGCGCATCCTCGATGAGTTGCGCCGCGGTCGCGTCGTCCGCCACGCCGAAATGCGGCGGGACGTCCGCTTCCAGCGGAAACCGCTTCAGCAGTGACTCGCAGAACGAATGGATGGTCTGTATCCGCAGCCGGCCCGCGCAGTCGAGCGTCCGGGCGAAAAGCTGGCGCGCCAGCCGCATCTCGTCGTCCGTCGCGCCGCGGCCGAGCAGGGTGCGCAGCTCGGCGGCAAGCTCCGCATCCGGCAGCACCGACCATGTGCCGAGGCGCTTGTGCAGCCGGTTCGCCATCTCCGCCGCGGCGGCCTTGGTGAAGGTGAGGCACAGGATCGCGTTGGGCCGCGTGCCGTTCAGCAGCAGCCGCAGCACGCGGTCGGTCAGGACGCGCGTTTTGCCGGAACCGGCGTTGGCCATCACCCAGACCGACGCGACCGGATCGGACGCGCGCCGCTGGTCCTCGATGCCTGCCGGTTCCGTCACGACGTTCGTCATGTCACGTCCATCCCGTTGCCCGACCATTCCTTCACGCGGGCAAGATGGTCGTAGTCGCCGGGCCGGCTGATCCATTGCGGACGCGGCCGCGACAGGTATGCCGTTTCGGGAAGATTGAACTGGGCGATGCGGCGCTTGAGACCTTCGAGCGCCTCCGCCGCCAGCCTTTCGGGCGTGAGCGCCGTACCGTCACGGCTTGGCTCCAGCCGCCTGTATTCGCCGGCCGGTGCGCCACCGCTCAGGCGCATGTATGTCAGCTCCGTGACCGTCTTCCCCTTGATGCCCTCGAAGCCGTGATTCAGCGCAATTGCGGCCTCGAGCGACAGTTGCGGGCTCAGGCCGCTCGCGACCTGCTTGGCGGACGGTGGCTGGCCGGTCTTGTAGTCGATGATGATGAGCCCGCCGTCGGGACCGATATCGATGCGGTCCGCCTTGCAGCGAAGGGTGAACGGACCCGTCGGCGTCTCGATCTGCAGCGTGCCGGCAATCTCGGTCGCCGCCGGTCGCACGCCATTCGCCCGGCGTTTGCGCTCGAGCTCGACGAACCAGGCCGCGATGTGGCGGAATCGAGGCCACCAGAAGGCCCGCACCGCGGGACGGTCCATATAGGGCCGGAACGCCTCTTCGCCGTAGGTCAGCAGGCGCTGCAGCGCGTCCTCGGGCAAAGGCCCGGGGTGGTCGCGCACGAACATGTCGAGCGCCTGATGGATCATCAGGCCGCGGTCGAGCGCGCCGGGATCCGCGTCGATCGGCTCCAGCGGCTCCAGGCGGAGCACGTGTCGCGCATAGATCGCGTAAGGGTCGCGTATCCACGTCTCGATCTGCGTCACCGACAGTTCCCGCGGACGCGACGCAACGGGCGGACGGGGGCGCGGCGGCGGTACCGGCGTGATCGTGTCCGGATGATCGAGGCGCCGGTGCCATTCGACGTACCCGTTCGCCAACGTTCGTGTCCAACGCGGATCGCCGTTCAACAACGCATCGAGGCGCAGCAACCAGCGTGACGGCAGAGTCGGTGCGCCGTCGACCTTGCTGGCGCGCGTCAGCACGACGACGGGCGCGCACGCGGCCTGTGCGAAGTCGTGCGCCGTCAGGCCGATCCGCCGCTCCGGTGACGGCAGGCCGAGTGCCGCACGCATCGGCCGCGACAGCCACGGATCCTCCTTCGCTTCCGGCGGCCATGTGCCCTCGTTGAGACCGCCCAGGATCAGCACGTCGGCGTGCTGTAGCCGTGCCTCGAGCAGTCCCCAGATGAACAGGCGGGGATGCCGGTTGAACTTCGGCCGGACCACGCGCCCGGACATCAGCGCATCGAGCAGGCTGGGCCAGTAGCGGCCGGCGATGCCGTCGAGCAGCGGTGCCGCAAGCCGCAGATCGCCGACGAAATCGGCGAGCGCCTCGCCCGCGTCGCCGGCCCAGATTCCCGGTTCGCCCGTTTCGCTCGTCGTCAGCCATTCGGCGAAGCGCACATGGGCCGTAAGAAGGTCGGCCATCGGCGTGTTCGCAGCCGACATATGCCGTTCGAGCGGTGCGGCCGCAAGCGCGATCTCCTCGATCCATGCCAGCAGGTCGTCGGCGTCCTTGCTGTCGGCGACGGCGGTGACGACGCCCTTGAAGCCCGGTGCGGGACGCGGACCGCGCAGGACGCGGCGTTCGAGATGACGAACGCGGCGGATGAAGTCGTCACGCGGCTTGCCGCCGGTGGCGAGCGGATGTTTCAGCAACGCGAGCAGCGAACCTGGCGTTACCTCGTCCGCGATGACCTGCGCCACCAGCCGGAAAAAGATGCCGGCGGGCGTGAGGGCAAGCGGCGTACCGGCGGAATCGTCGACGATGACCTTCCATCGCGCCAGTTCCGCGACGACGCGCCGCGCCAGGTTGCGATCGGGCGTGATCAGGGCGGCGGTTTGGCCCGGTGTCTCGATCGTCTCGCGCATCAGCAGCGCGATGGCGCCGGCCTCTTCCTGCGGCGAGGCGGCCTCGATGCGCCGCAGGCCGGTGAACGCCTCGTCGGGCGGCGGCGGCAGTGTGCGCCATGTATCGGTCGTACTGGCCGGCCGCAGGGCGTTGGCGATCAGCACGGCACGCGCGCGCCGCGCGGGATCCTCCGTTCCTGGCCATGGCCGCACCTCGTCGCGCTTCGCGCCGATCGAATCGAGCAGCCGCGCGAGACCGTGCTGCGGATGCGTCGGATCGTCGAAGCACTCCCGCCAGCAGGCCTCGTCCATGTCGAGGTCGAGTCCCGGCAGGATCAGTTTGCCGGTCGGCAGCCGCGCGACGAGCGCGAGCAGCTCCGCCGTCGCCGGGATGCTGCCGGTCGAACCGGCGGCATAGACCAGATCGGTCGGCGGCGTGTGTCCCCAGCGGCGCGCGAGCCGCCGGATCATGCGGATACGGCGCTCGGCCGGATCCATCTGCTGGCGTTCGGCCAGAATCCGCGGCCAGTGCTCGCGGATGATCCGCAGGAAGTCGAGCGTGAGCTGCCAGTGGCCGGCAAGTTCGGCCGGCACGAGGTCGTCCAGGCGATCGAGCGAGACTTCGTCGATCTGGACTTCGTCCAGGAACGAGGCGAGCGCTTCGGCGAGCCGGGCGGCGACGCCGGGATTGCGGTCGACGTCGGCGCGGCTGAGGATCAGCCGCGTCAGCAGAAGCTGTCGCTCGAGGGCGTCGATCGCCGGCGGCAGGTCCAGTGCGTCGGCTTCGTCGCCGGTAGTGAAGAATTCGTCGTCGTCGATGTCGCCGATCGGTTGCAGCCGCGGCAGCAACAGCGGTTCGCCGTCGGTCAGGCGCAGGAAGGCTTCGCGCAGGCTGCGGCAGGCGCGCCTGGTCGGCAACAGGACCGTGGCGCGGGCGAGCGCAATCTTGTCGCCGCCGGCATCTTCCCAGATTCCCCGGGCCAGCGTGTCGAGGAACGGCCAGCCCGCGGGAATATTGTAGATGCGCGGCCGATGGCGCAGGGCGCGACGCCCCGTGTCCGTTGCCGCCTCAGTCATGTGGCGCTGCTTGGCGCACGCTTCACATAGCCCAGTTCGGCCTCCGTCTCGGCGATGCTTTCGGGCGTTCCCACATGGAACCAGAGCCCGTCATGCGCGATGCCGTATAGACGTCCGCGCGACTCGGCACGGTCGTAGATCAAGTTTAGCGAGAACGCGCCGGAAGGGGCATCCTTCAGCGCGCGCGGATGGATGATCTGGACGCCCGAGAACACGAACGGGGCGACCTCGTAGCTCTTTCGTCGTCTCAGCCGGCCGAGTTGATCCATGAGGAAGTCGCCCATGCCCTCGTAGCCGCGCGCGCCGACGGACCGCTGCAGGAGCATCAGCACGTCCATGTCGGCATCGCGCCACGCCTGCGCGAGCCGGGTCAGCGCCGGCGTCGCGCCGTCCAGCCACAGATTATCCGAATTCGCGACGAAGAAGGGGTCCGGCCCCAGCAGTGGCAAGGCGCGTACCACGCCTCCGCCGGTCTCGAGCAGCTCGGGCTCGACCGAGATGTGGATGTTCAGGTCCGTACGTTGGTGCAGATGCGCCTCGAGCTTGTCGCGATGGTGATGTGCGTTGACGACGACCTGCTCGACCCCGGCCGCGGCGAAGCGGTCGAGGACGTGGTCGATCAGCGGTTTGCCCGCAACCGGTATCAGCGGCTTCGGCATGGTGTCGGTCAGCGGCCGCATGCGCGTGCCCAGACCCGCAGCCAGCACCATGGCGCGTGATGGCATCTGATTCGTCGTCATGAGGATGTCTTCAGGTCAGGAATGATCCGTCGTTCGCGCGGCAGATATGCATCGAACCATTCGCGCACCGGCTGAAGCGCCGGATGCGCGAAGTCGCCTTCGAGCAGCCGCCAGACGCGCGGGATCATCGACAGGTAGCGGGGCTTGCCGTCCCGCACCATCAGCCGCGTGAACACGCCGACGATCCGGGTGTTCCGCTGTGCGCCGATGGCGGCGTAGGCACGCGCAAAGCCCGCGCGGTCGAGGTCGGGGAAAGCCGAGAAATAGCGTTCCTTCATCGCCGCGACCACGTCCGGCGGCACGTCGCGGCGGACGTCCTCGAGCAGCGAAACGAGATCGAAGGCGACCGGCGCGATGACGGCGTCCTGAAAGTCGAGCAGCCCGCAGGCTGCGACGCCGCTGCGACCGGCCAGCAGCATCAGGTTGTCGACGTGGAAGTCGAACAGCGCAAGGCTCTCGGGCGCCGACCAGATCGTCGGCAGCGCCTCCTTCCATGCGGCCGCATAGGATTTGCGTGTCGCCTCGTCCGCTGGTCGGCCCATGACGGCCGGCCAGTACCAGTCGAGCAGCAGATTGACCTCGCGCAAGGCCCGTTCTGCATCGAAGCGGGGGATGTCGGTGGCGGCGTCGACCGCGAAGCGGCGATGCAGGTCGATCAGCAGATCGACGGCGAGCCCGTAGAGCTCGAACTCGTCGGCGCCGTCGGCGAGTTTGCGCGTGTAGGTATCGTCGCCCAGGTCCTCCAGCAGCAGGAAGCCGCGATCGATGTCGGCCTCGAAAACCCGGGGGACGCTCAGACCCAGCTTGGCGAGATGCCGTGCAACCGTCAGGAACGGACGGACGTCCTCTTTCGGCGGCGGTGCGTCCATCAGCACGGCGCGCCGCGCGCCGTCGCTCAGCCTGTAGTACTTCCGGAACGAGGCGTCGCCGGCAAGCATGCGCCGCTCGGCCTGTCCCCAGCCGACCGCGCGAAGAAAATCGATGATCTGCGGTTCGCGGCCGCCGACGATACTAGACATGCTGCGAAAGGCCTTCGAGACGTTGGGGCCACGTACCGTGCGCGGCGAGGCGTACGCGCCGCGCGGTCGGTGTCGGGCCGATGTCGATTTCGACGTCGAGCCGCGCCGCCGGCAGGTGCGGCCCCAGGCGATCCGGCCACTCGATTAGAGAGATCGCGTTTGCGAACGCCTCTTCGATGCCGAGTTCCCAGGCGTCCTCCGGATCGGCCAGCCGGTAAAGGTCGAAATGCCAGACCTCCGCTTCGGGAAGTTCGTAGACCTGCACGAGGGTAAAGGTCGGGCTTGGCACTTCCGTGATGGCGGAGCCGCCCGGACGGGCCCTGATGAAGGCGCGCGCGAACGTGGTCTTGCCGACCCCGAGCGTGCCCCAAAGCGCCAGCACGTCGCCGGCGTGCGCACGCTGGGCCAGGGCTCCCGCGAGACGTTCCATCGCAGCAAGATCGGGAATGGTAAGGTCGAGCGGGGCGGCAGCGGACTCGATCATGTCCGCGTGTTTGTATCCGGCCCGCGCTGGGGCCGCAACCGGCCGATGTCGCCCGCGGCGCGGCAGTGACAGCTTGGCAAGGGTTGATCCGGCCGCGCGTGCGCATCATGTTATGCCCCGCGCTTGTCCGTTGAGGCGCCCAGTTCTGGAGTTTGCATGTCAATCGTTCCTCGCAGCGACGTCGCGATCATCGGGGCCGGTCCGGTTGGGCTGTTCGCCGTGTTCGAGTGCGGAATGCTCAAGATGAGTTGTCAGGTCGTCGATGCGCTCGACGTCGTCGGCGGACAGTGCGCCGCCCTCTATCCGGAAAAGCCCATCTACGACATTCCCGGCCATCCGCGGATCGGTGCGATGGAACTCATCGACCGTCTGGTCGAGCAGGCCGCCCCGTTCAAGCCGGTGTATCATCTGAACCAGCGGGTCGAGGCACTCGCGCGCGATGGCGACGACTGGGAGCTGACGACGTCGTCGGGTGCCAGGCTCAGGGCGCGCGCGGTCATCGTCGCGGCCGGCGTCGGGGCGTTCGGGCCCAACCGTCCGCCGCTCAAGGGGATCGAGACCTTCGAGGGCAAGAGCGTCTTCTACCTCGTCAAGCGTCGCGAGGATTTCCGGGGCAAGCGCGTCGTCATCGCAGGCGGCGGCGATTCGGCCGTGGACTGGGCATTGTCGCTGGTCGACGTCGCGGAACGGATCATGGTTGTGCATCGCCGCGACAAGTTCCGCGCGGCACCGGACAGCGCGGCAAAGCTCAAGGAACTGGCGGCGAGCGGACGGCTCGACCTCGTCGTGCCTTATCAGCTCGAAGCGCTCGAGGGCAGCGACGGCAAGCTCTCGGCCGTCATCGTCAAGGATCTCGACGGCGGCATCAAATCGCTGCCGGCCGATGTCCTGCTCCCGTTTTTCGGTCTCGCCATGAACCTGGGGCCGATCGCCAATTGGGGGCTCAATCTCGATCGCAACCACATCAAGGTGGAGCCGGCGACCTGTGCGACCTCCGTGCCCGGCATCTTTGCGATCGGTGACATCGCCACGTATCCGGGAAAGCTCAAGCTCATCCTGAGCGGGTTTGCCGAGGCCGCGGCGGCCGCCCACGCGATCTATCCTCTGGTCCATCCGGGCGAGGCGTTGCACTTCGAGTATTCGACGTCCAAGGGCGTGCCGGGGCTGACCGCGTCCTGACGCCGAACCGCCGTCATCTTCTCATCCATTCGTCCTCACCCTTGTGACGGAACGACGCCGGTCGCCACCGCGAGGTGGTCGAGGTCGCGGCGGTGAATTCTGATCCGCTTGCTGTGCTGATCCGCGCATTGCCGCGGTCACGGTGCGGCGCGTCGGCACCGTCCGAACGCTGCTACCCGGCCGCGGGCGCAGTGACGGGCAGCACGCAGGTCACCGTCGTGCCGCGATTCGGCACCGAGTACATCGTCACGTGGCCGCCGTGCAGCTCGACGATGCGCTTGACCAGCGACAGGCCCAGGCCGGCGCCGGCACGGCGGGCCTGCGCGGGGCGTCCGCGCTCGAATTCCTTGAACACCCGTTCCTGGTCCTCGGCGGCGATCCCGATCCCGGTATCCGAGACCGAAAGGAGCGCATGCCCGTTCTCGATCTTGCCCCTGATCTCGATCGAACCGCCGGGCGGGGTGAACTTGATGGCGTTGGACACGAGGTTGCAAAGCGCCTGCTTGAGTCGGCGCTCGTCGATCTCGATTTTGTCGAGATTCGGCGGACATTCCACCGTGAGCCGCAAGTTCTGCGAGCGCGCCCATTCCTGCATGATTCCCGCGACGGTCTCGAGCAGCGCCCTAGGGGCGACGGGTTCACGCTCGAGCGTCATGCGGCCGGCCTCGATCGAGGCAAGGTCGAGGATGTCGTTGATGATGGTGAGCAGGCGTTCGGACGACCCGATGATGCCGCGGCAGTATTCGAGCTGGCGCGGATTGAGCTGGCCGAAATACTGGTTGGCCAGGATCTCCGCGAAGCCGATGATGGTGTTGAGCGGCGTGCGCAGTTCATACGAGACGTTGGAGATGAATTCCGACTTCAGGCGGTCGGCTGTCTCCAGCGCCTCGGCCCGCTCGCGCAATGCGCGCTCGACGCGGGTCGAGTCGGTCACGTCGATGTAGGACAGCAGCACCGCGCCGTCAGGCAGCGGCACGCAGGCGTATTCGAGAATCGAGCCGTCGGTCCGCGTCAGCCGTCCGTTCCGCGCCTTGCGTTCGGTCAGCCGCGAGATGATGCGTTCCTTGTAGGCAAGCCAGTCGTCGCCGTAATTGAAGAAATCCTTCGTGCGCTCGACGATCTCCGACACGTGCGGCTCGGACGACAGCGTCTCGGGCGACAGCTTCCACATGCGGGCATAGGCAGGGTTGTACAGCTTCAGCCGGCCGTCGCCGCCGATCACCGCCACACCTTCATAGAGGTTGTCCAGCGTCTCACGCTGGACGGCGATCAGTGTGTTGTACGACCGCTCCAGAACGAGGCTGTCGGTGACGTCCTCGTAGGTGACGAGCAGGCCACCGAGCGGATGCGGCGTCGTCCGGCTTCGCAGCGTCGTGCCGTCGGGGATGTAGATCAGCTCCTCGAGCGGCTCGAGCAGCGTCGTGAAGAGCCGCAGGCGCTGCTGTTTGAAGGCGCGGAAATCCGCATATTCCGGGAGCCGGCGCCGCTCGCGCAGGCGTTCGAGGACGGCGCCGAAATCAGGCGCGGTCCGCAGCCACGCCTCGTCGAGCTTCCACAGCTTGGCGAACGCCGTATTGAAGAACTTGAGGCGCGTATCCGCGCCGTAGATCGCAATGGCCGTGGTGAGATTCTCCAGGACCTCACCATGCGCCGCGACGACGCGATTCAGTTCCGCCTCGATCTCTTCGCGCTCGGTCATGTCGAGCGCGATGCCGATCGTCCCGCCGTCGGGAAGCGCCGCCTCGGTGAATTCCATCAGCCGCCGCGTCCCGGCGATGACGACATGATGCGATTCGCTCTGCGGCGTTCGCGCGGTGCGTGCGAGTGCGGCAAGCGCGCGTCCCTGCTCGGCGATCGAGGCGCCGCCGAGCATCCGGCCCTCGGCAATGACCCGCTCGCGGTCGGATTCGACGGCCCGGGCATAGGCGGTATTGCAGTCGACAATGCGAAGCTGCGCATCGCGACGCCAAATGGGGACGGGAATGGCTTCGATGGCATCAGCCAGCCGGCTGAGCATCTCGCGCTGCGTGCCCAGCTCGGTTTCGAGCTGGTTCTTGCTGGCGGTCAGGCTGGCGATCTGCTGTTCGAGGCGGGCGCGTTCCTCGGCCGCCGCTTCGGCTGCGCGGTTCGCGGCGTCTCTCATACGCGCGACTTGTCGGCGATTCCATGCCAGGGCGGCGCCTGCGCCGATGCCCCCCAGTAGCGCCGCCGACCAAGCGATCAGATCGCCGGTCATGTGATCGATCGACTCTTCATTCGCGTAATCTGGATCGCCCGCACGGACTCCACACGAATCTTGAGCCCCGCGCCTGTTTATAGGCGCAATCAGCACCACCAAACAAGATCGGCCGGCGTTGTCGCCGGCCGACATGCGAACCGAGACGTTCCGGTTCCCGCGGCTTTCAGTAACGATAGGCCTCGGACTTGAACGGTCCGTTCTGATCGACACCGATGTAGCGGGCCTGCTCGGGCGTCAGCTTGGTGAGCTTAGCCCCGACCTTGGCCAAGTGCAGCGCCGCCACCTTTTCGTCGAGCTTCTTGGGCAGCGTATAGACCTTCTTCTCGTACTTGCCCGGGTTCGTCCACAGCTCGATCTGCGCCAGCACCTGATTGGTGAACGACGCGCTCATCACGAAGCTCGGATGACCGGTGGCGCAGCCAAGGTTGACGAGGCGGCCTTTGGCGAGAACGATCAGGCGCTTGCCGTCGGGGAACTCGACTTCGTCGACCTGCGGCTTGACCTCGTGCCACTTGAAGTTCTTGAGCGCGCTGATCTGGATCTCGCTGTCGAAGTGGCCGATGTTGCAGACGATGGCGCGATCCTTCATGCGGCGCATGTGATCGAGCGTGATCACGTCGATGTTGCCGGTCGCGGTCACGAAGATGTCGGCGATCGGCGCCGCTTCCTCCATGGTCACGACCTGATAGCCTTCCATTACCGCCTGCAGCGCGCAGATCGGGTCGATCTCGGTGACCATGACGCGGGCCCCGGCATTGCGCAGGCTGGCCGCCGATCCCTTGCCGACGTCGCCGAAGCCGCAGACGACGGCGACCTTGCCGGCCAGCATCACGTCCGTCGCCCGACGGATGCCGTCGACGAGGCTTTCGCGGCAGCCGTACAGATTGTCGAATTTGGACTTGGTCACCGAGTCGTTGACGTTGATGGCGGGGATCAGCAGCTTGCCCGCCCGCTCCATCTCGTAGAGCCGGTGCACGCCGGTCGTCGTCTCCTCGGACACGCCGCGGACGTCCTTCAGGAGGTCCGGGTACTTCTCGTGCATGATCTTGGTCAGATCGCCGCCATCATCGAGCAGCATGTTCGGCCGCCAGCCGTCGGGGCCGTGGATCGTCTGCTCGATGCACCACTCGTATTCTTCCTCGGTCTCGCCTTTCCAGGCGAAGACCGGCACGCCCGCGGCGGCCATGGCGGCTGCGGCATGATCCTGGGTCGAGAAGATGTTGCACGAGCTCCAGCGGACCTCGGCGCCCAGGTGGCGGAGCGTCTCGATCAGCACCGCCGTCTGGATGGTCATGTGCAGGCAGCCGGCGATACGGGCGCCCTTGAGCGGTTTCTGCTTGCCGAATTCCTCCCGGAGGGCCATCAGACCCGGCATTTCGGTCTCGGCGATCGCGATTTCGCGCCGTCCCCAGTCGGCAAGCTTTATGTCGGCAACCTTGTAGTCGCTCTTGGCGGCCATACTTCGCTCCTGATGATGCGGGGAATTCGGGTGGACAGTGGCCGCGTATACCAGCCGCCCTGGGGGCCTTCAACGGGTTTTTGAGTGACGGGCCTTACACTTCCGGGCCGTTTTCTGTCGCCCCGAAGGCGGTTCCCGGGGCGTGCGCCGCCGTGCCGTCCGGAACGGCGTTCGCGGCCGCTATGCATGTCAGTTCCGGTCAGCGCAGCGTCAGCAGGACCATCATCAGGATCCCGATGGCGATCCGGTACCAGGCGAAGGGGACGAAACCGTGCCGCGCGATGAAGGCGATCACGCTGCGCACGACGACGAGCGCGGCGAGGAAGGCGGCGACGAAGCCGACGACGATGACGGTGACGCCGTCGACGGTGAGCGTCGACCAGTTCTTGTAGATGTCGTAAGCGGTCGCGGCGAGCATGGTCGGGATGGCGAGAAAGAACGAGAATTCGGTCGCCGTCTTGCGCTCGACGCGCAGCAGCACGGCGCCCATGATCGTCGCGCCCGAACGCGACACCCCGGGAATCATCGCCGCCGCCTGGCACAAGCCGATCGCGAGTGCGAGCGGCATCGGAAACTTTTCGATCACATGATGCCGGCTTGCCGGCAGGCTGCGCTCGATGACTAGGATGGCGATGCCGCCCGCGATCAGCGCGCACGACACCACCAGCGGGTGGAACAGCACGCTCTTGATATAGCCGTGGGCGAGCGCGCCGATGACCATGGCCGGTACGAAGGCCAGCGCGATGTTGCGGAGGAAGCGGAAATCGTCGGGGTCGGAGAAGGCGCCCATGACGACGCCCAGGAGACGTGCCCGATAGGCCCAGCACACGGCAAGAATGGCGCCGAGCTGGATGACGATCTCGAAGACCTTGCCCGGCGGTCCGTGAAAGCCGATCAGGTCGATGAGGAGAATCAGATGGCCCGTCGATGAAACGGGAATGAATTCGGTCAGTCCTTCGACGACGCCGAGGAAGGCGGCGCCAAGCCAGTTTGCGATTTCCATCGAGCGGGAAGTGTCTCCGACGAGAGGCCGAGCGCATGATGCGCCGTCGCGCCGCGATATTCAACGACCGGTGCCGACAGATGCGGGCCCGGCCATGTCGAACGGCTTGCGGATTCTGTCGTCGCCCGGCCCGGCGACGTATCCGCCGAACCAGCGGACCGGCCGTCGCCGCCAATCCGCCGGCTGCGGTCTCGATGCGGCCGATGCCGCGCGCGTTGCTGCCGTCAGGTCGCGGTGCCGCCCACCGTCAACCGGTCGATCAGCAGGGTCGGCTGGCCGACGCCGACCGGAACCCCCTGGCCCTCCTTGCCGCAGGTGCCGATGCCGGGATCGAGCCGCATGTCGTTGCCGATCATCTTGACGCGCGTAAGCACATCGGGGCCGTTGCCGATCAGCATCGCGCCCTTGACCGCCGGGCCGATCTTGCCGTCCTCGATCAGATAGGCCTCGGAGGCAGAGAACACGAATTTGCCCGAGGTGATGTCGACCTGTCCGCCGCCGAAATTCACGGCATATAGGCCGCGCTTGACGCTGCGGATGATCTCCTCGGGCGCGTACGGACCGGCGAGCATGTAGGTGTTGGTCATGCGCGGCATCGGGTGATGCGCGAAGCTCTCACGCCTGCCGTTGCCGGTCGGCCGCATGCCCATCAGGCGCGCGTTCTGCCGGTCCTGCATGTAGCCGACGAGCTTGCCGTCCTCGATCAGGACGGTGCATTCGGTGGGCGTGCCTTCGTCGTCGATCGTCAACGATCCCCGCCGGTCGGGAATGGTGCCGTCGTCGACCACCGTGACGCCCGGGCTGGCGATGCGCTGGCCGAGGAGGCCGGCGAAGGCCGACGTCTTCTTGCGGTTGAAATCGCCCTCGAGGCCGTGGCCGATCGCCTCATGCAGCAGGATTCCCGGCCAGCCGGGGCCGAGCACGACCGGCATTTCGCCCGCGGGGGCGGGAATCGAGCCGAGATTGACCAGCGCCTGCCGCAACGCTTCGTCGACCGCCTGGCGCCAGCTGGCCGGATCGACGATCTGCGCATAGGCGAAGCGGCCGCCCGTGCCGTAGCTGCCGGTCTCCTGGCGGTCGCCGTCGCCGACGACGATCGAGACGTTGAGGCGCACCAGGGGCCGGATGTCGCCGAGCCGCCGCCCGTCGCCACGGACGATCTGGATGGCCTGCCATTCGCCGGCGAGGCTGACCATCACCTGGCGCACGCGCGGGTCGCGGCTGCGCGCATAGGCGTCGATCTCCGCCAGCAGCTTGACCTTGTCTTCGAAGCGCATCAGCCCGAGCGGGTTGTCGGCGGCATAGAGCTGCCGGTTGGTTCCGACCGGGGCCTCCGCGGCCGTGCCGCTCTGGCCCGACTTCACCGCGGCGACGGTATCGGCGGCGCGCCGGATGGCCGCTTCCGACAGCTCTGTCGAATGCGCATAGCCGGCCGCCTCACCGACGATCGCGCGAAGGCCGAAGCCCTGGGCCGTGTCGAAGGACGCGCTCTTCAGCTTGCCGTCGTCGAAGGCGAGGCTTTCCGACTGGCGGTATTCAAGGAAGAGTTCGCCGTCGTCGCTGCCCGCGAGCGCGTCGCTGACGAGCCGCTCCACCCGGCTGCGATCGAGCCCCGCTCGTTCGAAGAACAGCTCGTCAGTGCGTGCCACATCGGTCATTGGGGAAAACCTTTGGCTTGGGGAAGGGCAGGCGGCCTCGAAGGCCGGGATCACAATAAAACATAGGTTCTCGCCGGGCGTTTTGCAGCGTGATCCTCGTCGGGGCAAGGGCTGGGATCCGGGGCGCCGGCATGCCGGGACGACCCACGGGCGGTGCCGACCCCGGGCGCGTCTCGCCGCCGTCGCCCCGGGGCGCGGGGGGGGCTTGCGGCATAACGTCGCACAGTCGAAAACGTTCAACGTTTTCAACGGGAAAAGAGCTATTCAGAGATTGCCGGCGCCGGTGCGACGTCTTGGCGTTCCCGGTTGTGACGGCTGCCGCGAATATGTAGTGTCGCGATCAATCGAGGCCGGGGGCAAGGCGCTATTCAGTCGCCGGCGCGGCCATCGTGAACGGATCTTGGCCGTCAAGCAGTCTTAGGAAGACGAGACCAGACATGCATTGGATGAATCGTGCGGCCGCCCTGGCGGCCTTTGGGATGCTCGGCATTGCGGTCATGGCCATTGTGGCGCCGGCGTTCGCCGCCGCGCCCGAGCCGTGGCAGTTGGGGATGCAGCCGGCCGGGTCGCCGATCAAGGAGCGGATCGAGGGGCTGCACGACCTGCTGCTCGTGATCATCACCATGATCACGACCTTCGTGCTGATTTTGCTGGTCTACACGATGTGGCGCTTCCGCGCCTCGCGCAATCCGGTGCCGACGCGCACCGCCCACAACACCCTGCTCGAGGTCGCCTGGACGGTCATTCCCGTGCTGATCCTCGTGATCATCGCGATCCCGTCGTTCAAGCTGCTCTACTACCAGGACCGCGCGCAGGATGCCGAGATGACCATCAAGGTGGTCGGGCACCAGTGGTACTGGTCATACGAGTATCCGGATCACGGCGATCTCAGGTTCGACAGCTACATGGTCCAGGACGAGGATCTGCAGCCCGGACAGAAGCGCCTGCTTGAGGTCGACAATCGCCTGGTCCTGCCGGTCGACACCACCATCCGCGTGTTGGTTGCCGGCACCGACGTGATCCACTCCTGGTTCGTGCCGTCGCTCGGGGTGCAGATCTACTCGTTGCCGGGCCGCCTCAACGAGACTTGGGTGCGCGTCGACAAGCCCGGCGTCTATTATGGCCAGTGCAACCAGATCTGCGGCATCAATCACGCCTTCATGCCGATCGCCATCGAGGCGGTGTCGAAGGAAGAGTTCGCGCGTTGGCTCGAGGAGGCGAAGCAGAAGTTTGCGGCCGCACCGGCCGACCGTCCGATCGCCGTGGCGGCGAACGCGGCGCGCTGACGGTCTCGGGGGCTAGACGGTATTCGAGTCGAGGGAATCGGTCATGAGCTATACGGCAACTCACGCGCACGACCACGCGGATCATCACGACCACCGTCCGACCGGCTGGCGGCGCTGGGTCTATTCGACGAACCACAAGGACATCGGCACGATGTACCTTGTCTTCTCGGTGATCGCCGGCCTGATCGGCGGCCTCATGTCGGTCTACATGCGTATGGAGCTGCAGCAGCCCGGCATGCAGATCATGGCGGACGGCCACCATTGGAACGTGGCCATCACCGCCCACGGCCTGATCATGGTGTTCTTCGCCGTCATGCCGGCGTTGATCGGCGGCTTCGGCAACTGGTTCATCCCGCTGATGATCGGCGCGCCGGACATGGCCTTCCCGCGCATGAACAACATCAGCTTCTGGCTGCTGCCGCCGTCGTTCCTGCTGCTGCTCGGTTCGGTCTTCCTCGGCAACGGCGCCGGCGTGGGCTGGACGGTCTATCCGCCGCTCTCCTCGGGTCAGTTCCACCCGGACGTGTCGATGGACATGGCGATCCTGAGCCTGCACCTCGCGGGCGCGTCGTCGATCATGGGGGCGATCAACTTCATCACCACCATCTTCAACATGCGCGCCCCCGGCATGACCATGCACCGCATGCCGCTGTTCGTCTGGGCCGAGCTGGTGACCGCCTTCCTGCTCATTCTTTCGCTGCCGGTGCTGGCGGGGGCGATCACGATGCTGCTGACCGACCGCAACTTCGGCACGGCCTTCTTCGATCCGGCAGGCGGCGGTGATCCGGTGCTGTTCCTGCACCTGTTCTGGTTCTTCGGCCATCCCGAGGTCTACATCATGATCCTGCCGGCCTTCGGGGTCATCAGCCACGTCGTCTCGACGTTCTCGCGCAAGCCGGTGTTCGGCTATCTCGGCATGGCCTACGCCATGGTCGCGATCGGCGTGATCGGCTTCGTCGTGTGGGCGCACCACATGTACACGGTCGGCCTCGACGTCGACACGCGGGCCTACTTCACGGCGGCGACGATGGTCATCGCGGTGCCGACGGGCATCAAGATCTTCTCGTGGATCGCCACCATGTGGGGCGGCTCGATCCAGTTCCGGGTGCCGATGATGTGGGCTTGCGGCTTCATCTTCGTGTTCACCGTCGGCGGCGTCACCGGCGTCGTGCTGGCGAACGCGGGGGCGGACGTGGCCCTCCACAACACCTACTATGTCGTGGCGCACTTCCACTACGTGCTGTCGCTCGGTGCGGTGTTCGCCATCTTCGCCGGCTTCTACTACTGGTTCGGCAAGATGTCGGGCCGCGAGATTCCGGAGTGGGCGGGGAAGGTGCATTTCTGGCTGACCTTCATCGGCGCCAATCTGACGTTCTTCCCGCAGCACTTCCTGGGTCTGGCCGGCATGCCGCGCCGCATTCCGGACTACCCCGACGCGTTTGCCGGGTGGAATTTCGTCTCGTCGATCGGTGCCTATATCGCCTTCGCGGCAACCGTGTTCTTCGTCGTCGTCGTGCTCTGGTCGCTCGCGGCCGGCCGCAAGGCGGCGGCGAACCCGTGGGGCGAGGGGGCGACGACGCTCGAATGGACCGTTTCGTCCCCGCCGCCGTTCCATACGTTCGAGGAACTGCCGCGCATCGCTGCGGAGGCGAAGCACTGATCGCGGCCGGACGGTTCATGCGGGAGGGCGGCATTGCCTGACGGCACGGCTCATTCCGGATATGTTGCCGGCGGCGCGGTGAGCGCCGCCGGCGGCGCCAGCGTGGGCGATTTCATCGCCCTGCTGAAGCCGCGCGTCATGACGCTGGTCGTGTTCACCGGCGTCGCCGGCATGCTGGTTGCGCCCGGGAACCTCCATCCGGTGCTGGCCATGATCGCCGTCCTGTGCATTGCCGTCGGCGCGGGCGCGGCCGGGGCCATCAACATGTGGTACGACCGCGACATCGACGCGGTCATGTCCCGCACCTGCGCGCGCCCGATTCCGGCCGGCCGCATGGATCCGGCCGAGGCGCTGGCCTTCGGGATCGTCCTGTCGATCGCCGCCGTCACCGTCATGGCGCTCGCCGTCAACCTGACGGCGGCGGCGCTGCTCGCGCTGTCGATCGGCTTCTACGTCTTCGTCTACACGATCTGGCTGAAGCGCCGGACCCCGCAGAACATCGTGATCGGCGGTGCGGCCGGCGCGTTTCCGCCGATGATCGGCTGGGCCGCGGTGAGTGGCGACGTGTCGCTCGGCGCGCTGGCGCTGTTCGCGATCATCTTCATGTGGACGCCGCCGCATTTCTGGGCGCTGTCGCTGTTCCGGTCCGGTGACTACGCCCGGGCCGGCGTGCCGATGCTGCCCGTGGTCGCCGGCATTCGCGAGACCAAGCGGCAGATCGTCCTCTATTCGGCGGCACTGGTGCCGCTGTCACTGGCACCCTATGTCCTGGGCACGGCCGGCGTGTTCTACGCGGCTGGCGCCGCGGCGCTGAGCACGCTGCTGCTTGCCGGCGCCGTCGCCGTCTGGCGGGATCCGGGCGAAACGGCGGCGCGGCGGCTGTTCGGCTATTCGATCGTCTATCTGTTCCTGCTGTTCGCGCTTCTCATCCTCGATCGCGCGCCGGCGGGGACCGTGTCATGAGTCTTGCGATGATGTCGGAGCAGGACAGGAAACGTCAGCGCGCCAAGAACCTGGCGCTCGCGCTCACCATCGGCGGCCTGTGCCTGCTGTTTTACGTGATCACCATCGTTCGGATGGGGACGCAATGAACAGCACCTCGTCCAACCGCAGCAACGTGCGCGTTGCCGTCGTCCTCGGCGGTGTGGTCGCCGTCATGGTCGCGCTCGCCTTCGCCTCCGTTCCGCTCTACCGGCTGTTCTGCCAGGTGACCGGCTTCGGCGGCACGACCCAGCGCGCGGCCGAGGCGCCGGCTGCCCCCGGCGACCGCATCGTGACCGTCCGTTTCAATGCCGACATCGGTGGCAACAATCTGCCGTGGACGTTCCGGCCGGTGGAGCACGAGGTGCGCGTGCGGGTCGGCGAGGAACGGCTGATCCATTACCAGGCCACGAACAACGGCACCGAGCCGGTCATCGGCACGGCCACGTTCAACGTCACGCCCGCCAAGGCCGGCCCCTATTTCCAGAAGATCGCGTGCTTCTGCTTCGAAGAGCAGCGCCTCGATCCGGGCGAGACCGTCGATATGCCGGTCTCGTTCTTCATCGATCCCGACATCGTCAAGGATCCGAACCTGCGCGACGTGAACACCATCACGCTGTCCTACACCTTTTTCCGGGCCAAGCATGATGCCGACCGGGCGCTGCGCACCAGCAGCACCGTCGCGGCCTTGGCCCCGTCGTCTGCTGCCGCAAACTGAGCGATCTGCACCAGGAGCGAATAAAAATGGCCCAGCCCAGCACCGGATCTGGAATCAAGCACCCCTACCACCTCGTCGATCCGAGCCCGTGGCCGATCATCGGGTCGATTTCGGCGTTCGTGCTCGCCATCGGGGGGCTGTCCTACATGCACCCGGGCATGTTCGGGCCCGGGCTGGAGCCGGCCATGGAGGCGCTCGGCATCTGGAAGGTCATCATCGGCGTCGTGCTGGTGCTGTTCACCATGGCCGGCTGGTGGCGCGACGTGATCCGGGAATCGCTCACGCCCGGGCTGCACTCGCCGGTCGTCCGCCTCGGCCTGCGCTACGGCATGGTGCTGTTCATCAGCTCCGAGGTGATGTTCTTCGTCGCCTTCTTCTGGGCGTACTTCCATTTCGCGCTGTTCCCGCAGCATGCCGGCTCCGAGGTGTGGCCGCCGCAGGGGATCGTCACCTTCGACGCGTTCGACATTCCCTTCCTCAACACGCTGATTCTGCTCACCTCCGGCGTGACGGTGACCTGGGCCCATCATGCGCTGCGTGAAAACAACCATGCGCACGTGGTCTACGGACTGGCGCTGACGGTTGCGCTCGGTCTCTGCTTCACCGCGCTGCAGGCGCTCGAGTACAGCGAGGCGCCGTTCAAGTTCACCGATGGCGTGTATCCGTCGATCTTCTTCATGGCGACGGGATTCCACGGCTTCCACGTCATCGTCGGAACCATCTTCCTGATCGTGTGCCTCGTCCGCGCCATCAAGCGGCAGTTTACGCCGGAGCGCCACTTCGGCTTCGAGGCGGCGGCGTGGTACTGGCACTTCGTCGACGTGGTCTGGATCTTCCTGTTCACTGCCATCTACTGGTGGGGCGAGGGTCCGGTCACGCTCAGCGACCTGCACTGATCGGTCCCGCATGGCACAGGACAGCCCGGCGCCGCCGTCGCCGTTCCGCGCCGGGCTGCTCTGCCGCTGTCCGCGTTGCGGCATCGGGCCGCTTTACGGGGGGCTCCTCGACGTTCGTGCGCGATGCCCGCATTGCGGGCTCGATCTCAAGGCGCACGATTCCGGCGACGGCCCGGCCGTGTTCGTGATCCTCATTCTCGGTTTTCTGGTCGTCGCGCTGGCGCTGCTGGTCGAGGCGCGGTTCGAGCCGCCTCTCTGGGTGCACGCGGTGGTCTGGCCGGTCGTGATCTTGGGCGGCGCCCTTGCTATGCTGCGGCCGCTCAAGGCGACCCTGATCGCCCTCCAGTACAGGCACCGGCGCGACACCTTCGATGCTGCGTAATCTGTTCGCCGATTTCCGACCGCGCCTCGTACCGACCCTGATCACGGTTGTGGGCGTGACGCTTCTGCTCGGCCTCGGTACGTGGCAGGTTTTCCGTCTGGCCGAGAAGAACGCGATCAATGCCCTGCGGGCCGAACGCGCCGGCGCGCCGGCGGTGCCGCTGCCGGCCCGGATCGACGATCCGGGCGCGTGGGCATTCCGCCGCGTCGCCGTCACCGGCGAGTTCCGCCACGACCGCGAGCTCTATCTCCACGCGCGCTCCCTCAACGGAAACACCGGATATCACGTCGTCACGCCGCTCGTCCGGCCGGACGGACCGCCGGTCCTCGTCAATCGCGGCTGGATTCCCTACGAACGCAAGGATCCGGCGACGCGCACGGCCGGCCAGGTTAAGGGTACGGTGACGGTCGAAGGGATTCTTCGGTTCGACGCGCGCCGCGGCTGGCTGATGCCGGACAACGACCCGACGCGCAACGTCTGGTTCTGGTACGACCTGCCGGCCATGGCCGAAGCGGCCGGTGTTCCGGATGCGGCACCGCTCTACATCGAGGCGGGTGCGACGGCGAACCCGGGCGGCGTACCGATCGGCGGCCAGACGCAGATCCAGCTGCCGAACAATCATCTGCAATACGCGCTGACGTGGTACGCGCTGGCGATCGCGCTCGCCGTCATCTACATCGTGTCGCAGCGGCGGCCGTCGGAGTCTGCTGCGTCTTCCCGACACTGATCGATCGAGAGCACGTATCCATGGCGACCGTTCCTGCCGAAACGTCCGATGCGGCCAACGCCTACGCCGCGCTCGAGCGCCGCTTCCGGCGCATGAATCTGGTGCGCGAGGCTGCCGGCATGCTGCAGTGGGACATGGCGGCCATGATGCCCCCGGGTGGTGCCGCCGTGCGTGGCGAGCAGCTCGCGACCCTCAAGGTCATCGTGCACGAGCAGATGACCGATCCCGTGATGGCCGATCTTCTCGATGCCGCTGAGGCCGGCGCCGACGCGCTCGGACCCTGGCAGCGTGCCAACCTGCGCGAGATGCGGCGCGCCTGGATTCATGCCACGGCGGTGCCGGCCGACCTCGTCGGGGCGCTGTCGCGCGCGACGTCGGAATCCGAGATGCGCTGGCGCACGGCCCGCGCCGAGAACGACTTCGCCGGGCTGCTGCCGTTGCTGCGTCAGGTGCTCGACCTCGTCCGCGAGGTGGCGCAGATCAAGGCCGCGCGCTTGGGCGTCAGCCCCTATGACGCGCTGCTCGACGAATACGAGCCGGGCGGCTCGTCCGCCGAGATCGACCGGATCTTCGACGACCTCGCGCGTTTCCTGCCGGGCTTCATCGATGCGGTGCTGGCGAAACAGGCACGCGAACCCGCCATTCTGCCGCTCACGGGACCGTTTCCGGCGGACCGCCAGCGGGCGTTGGCCGAGCAGTTGATGAAGGCGCTCGGCTTCGATTTCGAGCACGGGCGGCTCGACACCAGCCATCACCCGTTCTGCGGCGGCGTACCCGAGGACGTGCGGATCACCACGCGCTGGAACGAGTCGGACTTTCTCTCCGGGCTGATGGGTGTGCTGCACGAGACGGGCCATGCGCTCTACGAACGCGGCCTGCCGCCCGAATGGCGGCATCAGCCGGTCGGCGAGGCGCGGGGGATGAGCGCGCATGAGAGCCAGTCGCTGCTGGTCGAGATGCAGGCCTGCCGTTCGCGCGAGCTCATCGACTATCTCGCTCCGCTCGCCGCGGCCGCCTTCGGCGGCAGCGGCCCGGAATGGAGCGCCGACAATCTCTACCGCATCTACACCCGCGTCGAGCGCAGCCTGATCCGGGTCGATGCGGACGAGGTCACGTATCCCGCGCACGTCATCCTGCGCTACCGTCTCGAGAAGGCGATGATCGCGGGCGATCTCGCGCTCGCCGATCTGCCGGCAGCCTGGGCCGAGGGGATGCGCGAGCTCGTCGGCGTCGTGCCGCCGGACGACCGCGACGGCTGCCTGCAGGACATTCACTGGCCCAGCGGCGCCTGGGGCTATTTCCCGACCTACACCCTGGGCGCGATGACGGCCGCGCAGCTCTTCGATGCCGCGACACGGGCCGATGCATCGGTGCGCCCGTCGCTCGCCAAGGGCGACTTCGGCCCGCTGATGGCGTGGCTCAAGGCCAATTTCCATGCCAAGGCCTCGTCCCTGCCCATGCGTGAACTGCTGGTGCAGGCGACCGGCCGGCCGCTCGATCCGGCCATTTACAAGCAGCATCTCCGGCGCCGGTATCTGGAGACATGAAACGTCCCGAAGATTTCATGCGCCGCGCCCTCGCGCTCGGTCGCCGCAACGCCGACAGCGGTGGCGGCGGACCGTTCGGGGCCGTGATCGTCCGCGCCGGCGAGATCGTCGGCGAGGGATGGAATCAGGTCACGACGCTAAAGGACCCGACCGCGCATGCCGAAATCGTGGCGATCCGCGACGCCTGCGCCCGCCTCGAGACGTTCTCGCTCGCCGGCTGCGAGATCTACACGAGCTGCGAGCCCTGCCCGATGTGCCTGGGCGCAATCCTCTGGGCGCGGCTCGACCGCATGTATTACGCGAGCGACCGTGTCGACGCGGCGGCAGCCGGCTTCGACGACGATGTCTTCTATCGCGAGGTCGCTCTGCCGCTGCACGCGCGGCGGCTGCCGGCCGTGCGCCTGCTGCCCGAAGAAGGCCGCGCCGTGTTCGCCGCCTGGGCCGCCAACCCGAACAAAGTTCCCTACTGACGCGTCCCGCACGACCTTTGTGCGAAACGTGGGGGACGCTGCCGGCTTTACCCATGGCCGGGAAAGAATTGCGCCCGCCGGCCCCGTAGGGCGCGGCGGGCGCAGGTGCCCGAGAGGGGAACGAGGTTACGGTTGCGCAACGATCCGGGTGCGGGCCGTGCCGGCAACGCGCGTCGGCAGGCGGCTCATCCAGGCAAAGAACCGGATCAGGACGTTGGCGAACGCCCGTGCCGCTTCGGCACGCGCGCGTCGCTCCAGCTCGATGCCCGTGAGATGCCAATAGGGATTGTCCTCGGCTTCGATGCCGAGCGGGACTCTCGTGTGTTCCAGATCAGACCGCATGGAAGCCTCCTGCAAAATCGTCCAAGCGCTTCGGCGGTCCCTCCCGTTCGTTGCAGTGCGTTATGAGAATTATCACGCTGAATCAGGAAGATTCATCTTTCGATATTGCAATGCAGCATTGCAGATGGTGCAGCTGAATCGCGCAGCAGTCTGCCGTCTTTCCGGGCCGCGGTTGGCGCCGGAACGGGCAGGGCAGGCGGTCAGCTCGCCGACCGGACGGGGATGCCGGCCGGCGGGGCGGCCGAGGCTGCCGGCCATGGCCGGAGGGGCTCGTACTTTGCGCGCGTCGCCCGGAACGTCCGGTTATTCCTAGCCGCTGGCGCCGCCGGCCCGGGCCCGCGGGACTATGGTCGGCCGGGGATCAATCCGCAGGACAGTAATCCTGAAACGGCTGGGCGGCGCCCTCGCGCCGGGTGGGTAGCTCCGAAGATATGATAAGTCATATCAATGAGTTATGCCCATCTCTCCCGTGCGCCGGGTGGCGCGGGATCGTCCTTGCCGCCGCCGCGCCCGGGGGCTAGTCTCGCCGCCTCGTTGACGTCCCGAGGAAAACGGCCTTGCTCTACGTGTCGACCCGGGGGACAGCCCCGGCGCTTGCTTTTGACGATGTTCTGCTCACCGGGCTCGCCCGGGACGGCGGCCTCTACGTGCCCGAAACGTGGCCGCGCCTCGGCAAGACCGAGCTGCGCGCGCTCGCCGGCCGGCCCTATGCCGAGATCGCGTTCGCGATTCTCCGCCCCTATGTCGGCGGCACGATCGCCGATCGCGACCTCGCCGACATCATTGCCGATGCCTATCGCGATTTCGGCCACCCGGCCGTGGCGCCGCTTCGGCAGCTCGACGCCAACGACTTCCTGCTCGAGCTGTTTCACGGCCCCACGCTCGCGTTCAAGGACTATGCGCTGCAGCTCGTCGGCCGGCTGTTCGATCACGTGCTCAAGGCGAAGGGGCGCCGCATCACTATCGTCGGCGCCACGTCGGGCGACACCGGCTCGGCCGCGATCGAGGCCAGCCGCGACCGCGAGGCGATCGACATCTTCATCCTGCACCCCAAGGGGCGGACGTCCGAGGTGCAGCGCCGGCAGATGACGACGGTCGCCGCACCGAACGTGCACAACATCGCGATCGAGGGTACGTTCGACGACTGTCAGGACATCGTGAAGGCGATGTTCAACGACGCCGCCTTCCGCGACGAGTTCAACCTGTCGGCGGTCAACTCGATCAACTGGGCGCGCATCGCCGCGCAGATCGTCTACTACGTCGCGGCCGCGCTCACGCTCGGCGCGCCCGCGCGCCGCGTCGCCTTCGCGGTGCCGACCGGCAATTTCGGCAACGTGTTCGCGGCCTATGCGGCGGCGCAGATGGGGCTGCCCGTGGCCCGGCTCGTCATCGGCTCCAACCGCAACGACATCCTGGCGCGGCTCGTCGCGACCGGGACGATGGCGATCGCGCCGGTCGAGCCCTCCCTCAGCCCGAGCATGGACATCCAGGTGTCGAGCAACTTTGAACGTCTACTGTTCGACCTCTACGGTCGCAACGGCGGGCAGATCGCCAGGCTCATGCAGCGCTTCCGCAGGCACGGCCGCCTTGACCTCGCCAAGGGGCGGTGGGCGCGGTTCACGCGCCTGTTTGCCGGCGCGCGCGTCGACGACGAGGCGACGCTCGCGACGATCCGCGACGTCTGGCAGCGCACGGGCGAGATCGTCGATCCGCACACGGCCGTCGGAATCGCGGCCGCGCGCAGTGTCGAACGCGACCCGTCGGTGCCGCTCGTCGCACTCGCCTGCGCGCATCCGGCGAAGTTCCCCGATGCCGTCGAGAAGGCGACCGGGATAAAACCGAAGCTTCCGGCACGTCTGGCCGATCTGTTCGAGCGGCCGGAACGCGTCACCACGCTTCCCAACGACGTTCGCGCGGTCCAGGACTTCGTCCGGTCGCGCGTGAGGGTGTTCGCATGACCGTTCGCGTGACCACACTTTCCAACGGATTGCGCATCGCAACCGACGCCATGCCGGAGATCGAGACGGTCTCGGTCGGCGTCTACATCGGCGTCGGCACGCGCCAGGAGCCGGCCGAGGCGAACGGGGTCGCGCATCTGCTCGAGCACATGGCGTTCAAGGGGACGACGACGCGCTCGGCGCGGCGCATCGCCGAGGAGATCGAGGCCGTCGGCGGCCAGATGAACGCGCATACCGGGCGCGAGCAGACGGCCTATTACATCAAGGTGCTGAAGGACGATCTGCCGCTCGCCGTCGACATACTGGCCGACATCCTGCAGCGCTCGGTGTTCGACCCCGTCGAGTTCGAGCGCGAGCGCGGCGTCATCCTGCAGGAGCTCGGTCAGGTGGTCGATACGCCCGACGACGTGATCTTCGACCACTTCCAGGAAATCGCCTATCCCGACCAGGCGCTCGGGCGTCCCGTCCTGGGACGCGCCGAGATCATCGAGCGGCTGCCGCGCGCCGCCCTCGTCGAGTTCCAGCTGCGCCATTACGGCGCGCGCAACATGGTCGTCGTCGCCGCGGGCGCGGTCGAGCACGACGCGCTGGTCGATCTCGTCTCGCGCAGCTTCACCGAGGTGCCGACCGAGGCGGACGGCTCCTATGACGCGGCCGTGTATGTCGGCGGCGAGTTCCGCGACGAAAAGGACCTCGAGCAGGTCCACCTCGTGCTCGGTTTTCCCGGTGTCGCGTATGACGACCCCGACTATTACGCCGCGCATGTGCTCTCGACCATGCTCGGCGGCGGCATGTCGTCACGCCTTTTCCAGGAGATCCGCGAGAAGCACGGGTTGTGCTACGCGATCTCGTCGTTCTCCAGCTCGTTCCTCGATGCCGGCGTCTTCGGCATCTATACCGGCACCGGCGAGGCCGAGGTCGCCGAACTCGTGCCGATGCTGATCGACGAGCTTGCGGCGGTGTTCGAGCCGGCGCCCGAGGAGGAGGTGCGCCGTGCGCGCACGCAGATGAAGGCGGGGCTGCTCATGTCGCTCGAGAGCAGCAATGCGCGCATGGATGCGCTGGGTTCGCAGATTCTGACGTATGGCCGCCCGCTTTCGCCGGCGGAGCTCGCCGCACACATCGACGCGGTCGATGCCGACCACGTCGCGCGCGTTGCGCGTCGCATTCTGACGGGGCCGCCGACGCTCGCGGCAATGGGACCGTTGCGGAATCTGCCGTCGCTCGACGGGATCGCACGCCGGATGGGAACGCGTCGGCTGCTTCAGGCGTGACCGGACAGGCTCGACAGCGAGGTCGGGTTGATACCGATCTTGGCCATCGCGTTCTGCCACATGTGCTCAAGGTCGCTCCCGAACACGAGCTCGGGATCGGCCGGCACGTTCAGCCAGCCGTTGGCGGCCATCTCGGTTTCGAGCTGCCCCGGACCCCAGCCGGCGTAGCCGAGCGCCAGGATGCTGCTGCGGGGACCTTCGCCTTCGGCGATCGCGCGCAGGATGTCCACGGTCGCGGTCAGTGCGAAGCCGCTGGTGACCAGCATCGTACCTTCGCGCACGTAATCGTCGGAGTGCAGCACGAAGCCGCGGCCCGACTCGACGGGACCGCCGAAATGAACGCGGATCTGCTGCGTACGCGGCCCGGTCTTGATGTTGAGCTGTTCGAGCAGATCGGGAAACGACAACTGATCGAACAGCTTGTTGACGACCAGGCCCATCGCGCCCTCGTCGTTGTGGGCGCAGATGTAGATCACCGCACGCTCGAAGCGCGGATCACTCATCTGCGGCATCGCGACCAGCAGATTCCCGGTGAGTGACTCCGTTTGTGTGGTCTTCAGCGGCATGGCTATCAAATATGGCTTCGATCCGGTTAAAACAAGCCTACGCCCTGGCCCGGCGCGACGTCCACCCCGCAAGGCGGGGATACGCGCCTTCGGCTTCGACCGCTACTATATAGAAGAGAGGGCTCGAGTGAATCGTTCCTTGGGTGAATCGCCCCATTTTTCCGGCGGGCGGCAACGGTAACGAAGTCGATGTGGATGTCGCTCCGGCGGGTTCTCGTGCTGTTTGCGGCGGGGCTGGGCTTGACCGGCGCCGCGTGCGGACCGGTGCATGCCGAGCCCGCGTCGTCCTGGAGCCGCAATGATCATGCCGCCGTGCGCCTCGTCTCGGCCGTCGCGGCGACCGGCACCGCCGAACGCCTTCGCCTCGGCCTGCAGTTTCAGCTGGCGCCGGGCTGGAAGATCTACTGGCGCTCGCCGGGCGACGCCGGCTTTCCGCCGCGCATCGACTGGAGCGGGTCCGACAATCTGGCGCGTGCCGATATCCGCTGGCCGGCCCCGGTGCGGTTCGAGCTGTTCGGGTTGGAAACGTTCGGTTACGGCGGCGAGATCGTGCTGCCGATCGACGTCACGCTGCAGCGTCCGGGCGAACCGCTGCGCCTCGACGCGCGCGTCGACTACCTCGTCTGCGAGAAGATCTGCATTCCATACCAGGCGGATCTCGCGCTGGTACTCCCGGCCGGACCGGCGCGCCCCGGCGCCTTCGCGCATCTCATCGACCGTTTCAATGCGCGCGTGCCGGGCGACGGCACGGCCGTCGGCCTTGCCATCGAGCGCGTCGATTGGCTGGACGGCGCCGAGCCGCAGCTGATCGTCGCGGCGCGCAGCGTTGAGCCGTTCACGTCCCCCGACGTTCTCGTCGAGGCGCCGGGCCCGTGGAGCTTCGGCCGGCCCGTGCCGGCGCTGCGCGACGGCGGCCGTGCGGTTGAGCTGCGCGTGCCGGTTCGTCTCGAAGCGACGGACGGCATGCGCGACCTCGTCGGCCGGTCCGTCACCCTGACGCTCATCGACGGCGGGCGTGCCGCCGAGCGGACGCTCGGCGTCGGCCGGCGCACGGCACCTGCGGCCACGGGTTTTCTCGGCATCCTCGCGCTCGCGGTGCTGGGCGGTTTGATTCTGAACGTGATGCCGTGCGTGATGCCGGTGCTGTCGCTGAAGCTGCTCAACGTCGTCGCTCATGCGGGCGCCGCACAGGCCGCCATTCGCCGCAACTTCGTGGCGTCGGCGGCAGGCATCGTCGCATCGTTCCTGGTGCTCGCGGCCGCGCTCGCCGGCCTCAAGACGGCAGGGCTGGCGGTCGGCTGGGGGATTCAGTTCCAGCAGCCGCTCTTCCTGGTTTTTCTGATCGTGCTGCTCGCCGTCTTCGCCGCGAATCTGTGGGGCTGGTTCGAAATCCGCGTACCCGGCGCACTGGCGAACGTCGCCGCGCGCGCAGGCGGCACGCGCGGGGCGCAGGACGACGTCGTCGGATCGTTTCTGACGGGCGCGCTCGCGACGCTGCTCGCCACGCCGTGCTCGGCGCCGTTTCTCGGGACCGCGATCGGCTTCGCGCTCGCGGCCGGCCCGGCCGAGATCTTCGCGGTGTTCGCCGCCGTCGGGGCCGGCCTCGCGCTGCCTTATCTTGCCGTCGCCCTGGTGCCGCGGCTCGCGCGCCTGCTGCCGCGCCCCGGCGCCTGGATGGTGGTGTTGCGGCGCCTGCTGGGCGTGGCCCTGCTCGGCACCGCCGTGTGGCTGCTGTCCATCCTCGTCGTCCAGATCGGAACTCGTGCCACGCTCGCGCTTGCGAGCGTGGTCGTGCTCCTGCTTGCGTTCCTGTGGGTCGTGCGCGAGGCCGGCGAATCGCGCCGCTGGCTGCGGCCGCTCGGGCTCGTCGCGCTCGGCGCGGTTGCGTTCGCGACGCCGCTTGCGCTCCGCGCACATTCGGTGCCGCCGTCTGCTGCGGCCGAACCCGGCTGGCGCGGCTTCGATCGCGGCGAGATCGATCGCCTCGTCGCTGATGGTCGCGTCGTGTTCGTCGACGTCACCGCCGACTGGTGCATCACGTGTCAGGCGAACAAGACGCTCGTGCTCTCGCGTGGCGAGGTTGCCCGTCGCCTGGCGGGCGAGGGGCCGGAGGGAACCCGGGTCGTCGCCATGCGCGCCGACTGGACGCTGCCCGACCCGCGGATCGCCGACTATCTCGCGAGCTTCGGGCGGTACGGCATCCCCTTCAACGTCGTCTATGGTCCCGGCGCGCCGGCCGGCATCGTGCTGCCCGAACTGCTGTCGTCCGACGTCGTGCTCGCGGCGCTCGATCGCGCGGCGGGCCGTGCCGATGCGCGCGCGGATCCCGCGCGGTAAGCCGGGCCGCGGGCGTTTGATGCACGCGCGGCAGCGGTATAAAAATAGCGTCGGGAGGCTGTGGAGGTCGGCCGCAGCGTTCGCAACCGCACTCGATCCACGAGAAGGGACAAAGACATGATCAAGGTCGGAGACAAGATTCCCTCGGTCAAGCTCAAGTACATGTCCAAGGAAGGCGTGAAGGACATCACCACCGACGAACTGTTCAAAGGCAAGGTCGTCCTGTTCGGCCTGCCCGGCGCGTTCACGCCGACCTGCTCGGCGAAGCATCTGCCGGGCTTCGTTCAGCACGCCGACCAGATCCGGGCCAAGGGCGTGGATCGCATCGTCTGCCTGTCCGTGAACGATGCCTTCGTCATGGATGCGTGGGGCAAGAGCCAGAACGTCGGCGACAAGGTGATGATGGTCGCGGACGGCAATGCCGATTTCGCCAGGGCCGTGGGGCTCGAGTTGGACGTCACCGCCAATGGCATGGGCACGCGCATCCGCCGCTTCTCGGCGATCATCGAGGACGGCGTCGTCAAGCAGCTCAATGTCGAGAAGCCGGGTGCGTTCGAGGTCTCGAATGCCGAGACGATTCTGCAGCAACTGGGGTGACGCATTCGGGTTGCGATGCGCATTCGGAAGGGTGGGGAACGGTTCTGTTCCTGTCCCCGCCCTTCTTCTTGACGGGCCGCGCCCATGACCGTCAGGTGCGGGCGGCCGGCCGAACAAAGCACCGCCGGCTGACGGCTTGCCGCAGCCGGGCATGATTCATCGATGGTAGGAGGCGCCCGGAACAGGCAGGCGTTGAAAAGCGCCTGCTTCAGCAACCGGAACGGCTGCAAGGGCCGTGTTAGGAGGAAATGATGAGACAGGGTTTGTTTGTATTGGCCGTTGCGGCCGCACTGGTGAGCGCCGGCAGCGCGTCGGCGGACGACAAGGCAAAGCAGGGCGCGACCATCTTCAAGCGTCAATGCGGCGCCTGCCATACGGTTGAGCCGGGCAAGAACCGCGTCGGCCCGTCGCTTGCGGGCGTGTACGGGGAGAAGTCGGGATCGGTCGAGGGCTTCAACTACTCGCCGGCGATGAAGAAGGCCGACGTCGTCTGGAACGAGGAGAACCTTGCCAAGTATCTCGCCGATCCGAAAGGATTCATCCCCGGCAACAGGATGGCTTTCGCCGGCCTCAAGAAAGAGGACGAGCGCGAGGCCGTGATCGAGTATCTCGAATCCGTCAAGAAGGGGGCTGGCGCAAGCTGACCCTTCGCGATTCGCCTCACGCGCCCATGACGGGTGCGTGGGGCCTCCTTGCCGCCTCGCGGCAGGCGACGCGGCATCGTCCCCGGAAATCTTCCTCCCTAAAAATCCTCGCGGCGTGCGGCGCCCGTTTCGCGGAACGCGGCGATGGCGGCGCGCGCCAGCGCATCGGCGCGCTCGTTCTCCGGATGCCCGGCATGTCCGCGCACCCAGTGCCATTCCACCTGGTGGGGGGCGAGTGCTGCCTCCAGCCGTTGCCACAGATCGACGTTCTTCACCGGCTTCTTGTCCGCGGTCCGCCAGCCGTTGCGCTTCCAGTCGTGGATCCAGCGCGTGATGCCGTCCCTGAGATAGGTGGAATCGGTATGGATGCGCACGCGGGCCGGGCGTTTCAGCGCCTCCAGGCCGCGGATCGCGGCGAGCAGCTCCATGCGGTTGTTCGTCGTCATCGCTTCGGCGCCGGACAGTTCCTTTTCGTGCCCGCGCCAGCGCAGGATGACGCCCCAGCCGCCGGGGCCGGGATTGCCGCTGCAGGCGCCGTCGGTGAAGAGATCGACGATGTCGGATGCGTCGGTCACGGTCCGCGCCGCGGCCCCAGCACGATCTCGCCCTCGACCGTGACCTGAACGGTCTGCTCGCCCGGCTCGGCGACCGGCGGCGCCTTCGCATCGGTCGCCATTTCCATGCGCATGGTGACCGGGCGCGGCGCCGCGCCGAGCACGTTGCCGACGCGGATCTCGGCGATGCGGACGATGTCGAGCCCCAGCTCGGTCGCGACACGCTCGGCCCGCTCGAGCAGCCGCTTCAGCGCCTCGGCGGTAAGTTCGTCCTGCGCCGTCCGGGCCGTTTCGGGCCTGAGGTCGAACGACATGCCCGAGAACACGAGGCCCTGCGCCTGCAGTTCGCCGGCCAGCGCGAGTAGCGCGCCGAACTCCGTCCCGGTGAGGATCAGCGACTGCTGTCCGCGCCAGCGCGGCGCGGCGTTCTTCGGGCGCTCCTCGTACACCCAGTAGCCGCCGGTCTCGGCCTTGACGCCCGGTACGGCCTTGGCGCGATCGAGGGCGGCGGCCATGCGCTGGTTGATCTCCGCCTGCAGCCGCGTCGGATTGGCGCCGACGGCCTCGACCCGGAGTTCCGCGCGTAAGTGATCGCGCGTCATCGTGCGCTCGGCGCTTTCGACGAGCCGCAGCACGGTTCCGCTCTCCTCGCCCGGCGTCGCCGTTTGCGACCAGGCAAGGCGGGCGGGCATCAGGATCAGGGTGCAAAGGACGATGACGCGAATCATTCGGCACCTCATGGCGGTGGCAGTTACAGCCCGTAGGCGGCCGCGCTTTTGACCGAACCGTGGAAGCGCAGCTTCTTCCAGTATTCGAGCGGATCCTTGGGCCGCACGAGCGCGCCCTTCGGCTGGTTCAGCCAGTCGTAGAGGCGCGTCAGCAGGAATCGCAGCGCGCTGCCGCGCGCGAGCAGCGGCAGCGCTTCGATTTCACCAGGCTCGAGCGGGCGCACCTTGCAATAACCGGCGACGAGGCGCCGGGCTTTCGTCGCATTGAAGCTGTTGTCGGGCTCGAAGCACCACGCGTTGAGGCAGATGGCAAGGTCGTAGGCGAGCAGGTCGTTGCACGCGAAATAGAAGTCGATCATGCCCGACAGCCGCTCGCCCAGGAAGAAGACGTTGTCGGGAAACAGATCGGCATGGATGATGCCCGAGGGCAGATCCTTCGGCCAATGCCCGGCGATGTCGTCGAACTCGCGGGCGAGTTCATCCCATAGGCCTTTCCTCACTTCGTCGGCGCGCGCGCGGCACGCATCGAGAAGCTTGCGCCAGCCGTCGACCGACAGCGCATTCGCGCGATGCATCGGGAACGACGCGCCGGCGAGGTGGAGTTTGGCGAGGGCCTCGCCGACGGGGCCGCAATGCGTCACCTGGATTCGCCGCGGCCACATGCCCTGCAGAAAGCTGACGATCGCAGCGGGCCGCCCGGCGAGCGGCCGGATGACCTGCCCGTCGCGCGCGTGGATCGGCGTCGGGCAGGGAATGCCCTGCCGCGCCAGATGCTCCATCAGGCCCAGGAAGAACGGCAGGTCCTCCTTGGCGACGCGTTTCTCGTACAGCGTCAGGATGTAGTTGCCGCGCGTCGTCTGCAGCAGGTAGTTGGAGTTCTCGACGCCTTCGGCGATTCCCTTGTAGGCGACGACGTCGCCGATGTCGTACGCGGCGACGAAGTCTTCGAGCGCGTCGTCATCGACCTCGGTATAGACGGCCATGCGAGATCGGTCCGCGCCCGTTATGTGTTGACTGCTCTGGAACAACGACCCGGAGCATCGGGGACCCGAATGGCAATTTCATGGCGCGCCGCGCGCACCCGTTCGGTCCCTTGATGTCCTGATGGTTCGTTGCCGCCTGCCGGCACGATTGCGCGCATGGGAGACGCTCAACTCGCGAGGACTCGCGGCAGGTTGAAGTGCACGTCCTCGTCGCGGATGCGCATTTCCTCGACGCGGACGTCGTAGCGCTCCTGGCACGCCGCGATGATCTCCTGCACCAGCACTTCCGGCGCCGATGCGCCGGCCGTGAGGCCGAGCCGCCGCGCGCCCGCAAGCCACGACCAGTCGATGTCGCTCGCGCGCTGCACGAGTGCCGCCTTGCTGCATCCGGCGGCCTTGGCAACCTCGACCAGCCGCATCGAGTTCGACGAGTTCGGCGCGCCGACGACCAGCACCGCGTCGGCGGCCTCGGCGAGCGCCTTGACCGCGCTCTGGCGGTTCGTCGTCGCGTAGCAGATGTCCTCGCGCCGCGGGCCGACGATGTCCGGAAAGCGCCGCGTCAGCACGGCGACGATCGCGGCCGTGTCGTCGACCGACAGCGTCGTCTGCGTGACGTAGGCGAGGTTCGCCGGATCGGGAACCGTGACGGTTTCCGCCTGGGCCGCGCTTTCGACCAGCGTGACCGCGCCCGGGGGAAGCTGGCCCATCGTGCCGACCACCTCCGGATGGCCGGCATGGCCGATCAGGATGATGTGCCGGCCGGCTTCGAAGTGGTGCTCGGCCTCGCGATGCACCTTGCTGACCAGCGGACAGGTCGCGTCGATGTAGAGAAGCTTGCGCCGCTCCGCCTCCTGCGGCACGGACTTGGGCACGCCGTGGGCGGAAAAGATGACCGGAACGCCATCCGGCACCTCGTCGAGTTCCTCGACGAACACGGCCCCCTTGGCCTTGAGGCTTTCGACCACGTAGCGGTTGTGGACGATCTCGTGCCGGACATAGACCGGCGGACCGAACCGCTCGAGCGCCCGCTCGACGATCAGGATCGCGCGGTCGACGCCGGCGCAGAAGCCGCGCGGGCTTGCCAGCAGGATGTCGAGCGGCGCCTTGGCGGGCGTGCCGTCAGGCATGGCCGGTCCCGTTCTGGATCGGCGCTTGAGGATTCATGGTCGCTTCTCTAAATTCCCAAGCTTGGCAAGCGGTTGGACCGCAACTTACCCTGTCGTCGGCGGCAACGGAAGCCTAACCGGCGCTGACGGGATCGGCAGCCGGTATTTTAGAGTATTCTTGAGGATGGCCGGGCCAATTCCTGCAGAGAAGGCTCCCTACGGCATCGATGTCGAACCGGGCAAGGCTTGTTTCTGGTTTGCCGGCGGGCGCGGCAGGGGGACGTCCTTCTGCGGCGGAACCTGCGTCCATCCGGGCTGAATCCGGGACCGTCATCGTAACCGACCGGCCGACGCCTCGGCGCGTGGCCGTCACTCACCGAAGAATGGGGTCGAGGCCACGCGATATCATGAAGCTGTTCAGGATCGTTCCGTTCGTCGTTCTCGGGGCCGTGGCCCTGTCGGCCTGCAGTCGGACCGAGCCGTTGCCGTGCCCGCGCGTCTCGATTCTGGACGGCGCTGCGACCGTCACGAAGTTCCGCGACGGGCCGGGGCGCGACCTCACGGACGTCGATGCCAGGGGCGAGATCGTCGACGTCGCGACGAGCTGCAGCTACGACGGGAACGTGGTGACGCTCGACATGCAGGTCGCCATCGCCGCGACGCGCGGACCCGCCGACGAGGATCGCGCGGCAGAATTCGACTATTTCGTGGCGGTGATCGATCCCGGACAGAACGTCCTTGCCAAGGAAGTCTTCGATATCCGCTTTGCCTTTCCGGACACGCGCGCCCGCGTGGGCCGGATCGAGGAGATCGAACCGCGGATCCCGCTGCCCGACGTGAAGCAGGCCCCTGCCTATCGCGTCGTCGTCGGCTTCCAGCTCACGCCCGAGGAGCTTCGGTGGAACCGCGGCGACGCCCGTTAGGGCGTGCGTCCTGGGTCTCCGGCTCGGGTCTTTAGGCGCGTGGGCCGCGTAAGGCGCGGCGGCCCGCGGATCGTTCGGCGGGTGCGGCGCGTTTCACGGCATGCGCCGTTGGCGTACGCCCGGATACGACATCGTCCTGGGGTCGCCCGCCATGCCATCCACGTCGACGGGAGGGATTTCGCGCATCGGGCCGTTGGCGCGCCTCGCCTACGGCGTCTCGCACGGTCTTCGCATCGCGTGGTTCTACTCGCAGTACCGCCTTGCCGCGCGCCGCGGCGCGCCGGCGGCGCCGACGGGAAAGATCGACGGCCTGCCGTCGACGGCCGACATCTTCGTCCGCCTGCTCGCGCTCCTGCGGCGCGACCTCGGGAATATCGAGGCCGGGCTCTACCGCATGCCCCATGATTGGATTCCGCCGGTCATGCGGATGCTGCGCCTGAGCCGTCTTTTCTTCACCGATCTCGACGACGTCGGGCGCCGCCGTCGCCTGCGTCTCGGCGACGAGGTCTACAGGCGTGTTGCGGGCGAGGAGCCGCGCCGTCGCTATCCGCGCTACTACCTGCAGAACTTCCATTATCAGACCGACGGCTATCTCAGCGATACCTCCGCCGCGCTCTACGATTATCAGGTCGAGGTCCTGTTCTACGGCGGGGCCGATGCGATGCGGCGCCAGGCTTTGGTCCCGCTCGCGGACTTCCTGCGCGGCCGCCGCGTCGCCGGCACGCGCCTTCTCGACATCGGTGCCGGAACCGGGCGCTTCCTGACCTTCGTCAAGGACAACTATCCGCGGCTGTCGACGATCGCCCTCGACCTGAGCCCGCCTTATCTGCGGCGCGCCCAGGTTGCGCTCGGCCGGGATGCACGCACTCATGTCGTCAACGCGGCGGCAGAGGCGATGCCGCTTTGCGAGAACAGCATCGACGTCGTCACCTGCATCTATCTGTTCCACGAACTGCCGCGAAAGATACGCGCGGCGGTCGCGCGTGAGATCGCGCGCGTGCTGCGGCCGGGCGGGCGCCTGATTTTCGTCGACTCTCTCCAGCGCGGCGACGATCCCGAACTGGACCGGCTGCTCGACGTCTTTCCCAGGGCCTATCACGAACCCTATTACGCCGATTACGTGCGCGCCGATCTGCGCCGGCTGTTCGCCGGGGTCGGGCTCGACCACGTCGGCAACGATGTCGCCTTCCTCTCCAAGGTCATGACGTTCGACAAGCGCTGAGCCACCGTCAGACGAGCTGGATCTGACGTGCGCGGCGCGTGCGTCGGCTGTGCGGGACCGTCGTGTCCGGTATGGATGTCACCCGCCAGCCGATAGTCATCTGGAGAAATTCCCCGGCGTTGATGAATTCCCCGGCATGGATGAAGAACGATTTGGCGGGAATGGGGGCGCGGGAACGTATCCGGTCGGCGTTTGCGTAGACGGCCCTAGCATTTGCTGCTGTTGCGGCATGAACATGGGCGGCCGGGGCGGCGGGACGGACAGCGGCTGTTGCTGCATGACACCCTGTCCGTGTGGCACTTGCATTTGTGGGTATTGCGTCATGACCATGGGCTGCCCTGGCATTTGTTGCTGGTGCGGCACGACCATGGGCGGCCGCGGGGCGAGCAGCGCCTGTAGCTGCAATACGAACGTCTGGAGCCGCTGCGGATCGTTGGCCAGGGTTGCGAGGAGTTCCTCGATCATCTGCTGCTGGCGGCGTGCCTCCTCGATCTGCTGCCTCTGCCGAAGATAGGTGATGCCCGCGTTTATGGTGCCGAGTTCCGCCTGCGTGAAGGGGTCACCTCTTGATACCAGCCGGGCGGCCTGTTCGATGATGATGTCCTGCAGAACCTCGGGCGCGTTGTACTGGCCGTAATACGTGAGTTCTACAATGCTGTTGAAGTCACGGCCACCGCCGAAGAGCGATTTGACCTTCAGTCCGACGACCTTGATCCGCTTCTGGTCGTCGAACATTGCATCGAGAATTTTCTTTGCCGTGCGCGACTGGTTCGGGGACGTCTGGTCCATGTAGCGACCGTCGCCACGCCACATCATGACGAGAGCGTAGAACAGCCAGCGGAACGACATTTGATAGCCGGTCTGCTGCGTGAACCCGACCGTGGCGTCCTTGTTGCCCTTCGCCTCGACGATGAAATAACGTTTGACGTCGCCCGTCGCCATGTCGCGCTCGACCCAGATCTGGTCGATGCCGTTTTGGCTGCCTTGCGCCGCCTTGCCGATCTTGAGCTGCAGCTCGCCGGCCGTGCCGAAGATCTGTCGAAACTCTGGCGAACCGAAGAGCGTCAGGATGATTTTGGTTGCGGCGTATTCGCCGCGCGCCTCTGTGACCTCGCGGGAGAGCGCGGACGGACTGTTGCTCTTGATGTTCGCCGCAACGTTCGACAGGTGCTGCCTCAGCCGCGCTACCGTTTTCGCCTCGTGCAGGTTGAAGCGCCCGTTCGCACTGGCGGCGGTGGCTATCCGGTCCAACAGGTCAGCTACATTGTTCCCGTTTGCCTGAAGCAGACGGGCCAGTAGCGCGGAGTTCTCAGGGGTCAGCGTGTTCGTCAGGAACTGCTGCCAGATGATCGGGGCGTACTTGATCAGTTGCCTCCAATCGCGGTCTACGGGGCTTAGCGGACGCCAATCGGCTATGCCGCTTAGCAGATGCGAATAGGCCGCGGCTTCGGCGGTGAGGATGTTCTTCACGTCGCCGCTCGTTTCGGTTTCGAGGTGAATGAGCTGGCTCGACGACGTCGATCGTGTGGCTTGATTGATGAACCGGTTCAGGGCCTGGGTGACTTGTTGATGAAAGTTTGTCGCGCCCTCGACCGTTCCCAGTTCGAGCGTCGCCGCTGTCGCAAACGTCGTCGCGAGGCCGCCCGTATAGCGGGTCTGATCATTGACGTAGATGTGGTATTTGCCGACCGCCTCCTTCTCGGCGAAGCTCAAGCGTTGCAGAATCGTGTTGAGCAGGGGATCCTGGTTGTTGTCCGGCAGTTTCGGCATGGCGTTCGGCTGAGTTGCTCAGACGCGCTTATTCGGCCATTATAACCATAGGTTGTTAGCGGGGAATGATATTATCGTCTTTGGGGACGTGATCGACGTTCCCGGTTGCGCGGCATCGGGTCTGGGCTCTTGTCCGATTGACATGCACGTCGGCCCGACTATCGTGGTGATGGCCCGGTAACGGGCCCCCCCCCGTGCGGGAGAGACCGGCCGCCCGGCCATTGCCGGGTCAGCGCCGGCGCCGAAGGAGCAACCGCCCCGGAAACTCTCAGGCAAAAGGACCGCGAGGGGGAACGATCTCTGGAAAGCAGACGGTGCGGTGCCAAGGCCGGGCCGTCTCACCGAAGATGTAAATCGCGGGGATCGCCCCGCGGTGAATCTTTCAGGTCCAAGGACAGAGGGGGCGCAAGACCCGGTCGTCGTGCCGGACTTGCCCCGCGGCTCTGACTGGAGGACCTGAGCGTGACACAAGCTTCGACCGTTGCGCTGAAACGCACGCCGCTGCACGCGCTCCACGTGTCGCTCGGCGCGAAGATGGTGCCGTTCGCCGGCTACGACATGCCGGTGCAGTATCCCGCCGGCATCATTGCCGAACATCAGCATTGCCGCACCGGCGCCGCGCTGTTCGACGTCTCGCACATGGGACAGGTGCGGCTCGACGGCCGCGATGCCGCCGCAGCGCTCGAGCGGCTGGTGCCCGGCGACGTGGTCGGGCTGCCGGTCGGCCGCACGCGCTATACGCTGTTCACCGACGAGGCGGGCGGCATTCGCGACGACCTGATGGTCACCAATGCCGGCGACCATCTGCTGCTCGTGGTCAATGCGTCCTGCAAGGACGACGACGTCGCGCATCTCCGGGCCGAAATCGGCGATCGCGTGACGGTGACGATGCTCGACGATCGGGCGCTACTCGCCTTGCAGGGGCCGCAGGCCGTGGCCGTCATGGCCCGCCTTGCGCCCGATGCCGCCGTGATGAAGTTCATGAGCTTCGCGCAGTTCACGATCGACGGCATCGATTGCTGGCTGACGCGCTCGGGCTATACCGGCGAGGACGGGTTCGAGATCTCCGTGCCGGCGGACGCGGCCGTGCGTCTCGCGCAACGGCTGCTGGCGGAGCCGGAGGTCAGGCCCGCCGGCCTGGGCGCGCGCGACTCGCTGCGCCTCGAGGCGGGCCTGTGTCTCTACGGTCACGACATCGACCGCACGACCTCGCCGGTGGAGGCGGATCTCGGCTGGACGATCCCGAAGCGGCGCCGCGCCGAGGGCGGCTTTCCGGGTGCGTCGCGCATCCTTGCCGAACTCGCGCACGGTCCGTCGCGCCGGCGCGTCGGCATCCTGCCCGAAGGGCGTGCGCCGGCGCGCGAACACACGCCGATCATGGACGCCGATGGCAACTGGATCGGCGACGTCACCAGCGGCGGCTTCGGTCCCACGGTCGGCGGTCCGATCGCGATGGGCTATGTCGATGTGCGGTCGGCGCAACCCGGCACGCGGCTTGATCTGATCGTGCGCGATACGGCGCGCCCCGCGCGCGTCGTGCCGCTGCCGTTCGTTCCGCACCGCTACTTCAGGGGATAGCGGCGCGCTTCAAAGCAACGGAGAATCATTCATGGCGGATCTGAAATTCACCAAGGAACACGAGTGGGTCCGTGTCGAGGGGGATATCGGTACAGTCGGCATCACCGACTATGCCCAGGCCCAGCTCGGCGACGTCGTCTATGTCGAGCTGCCCGAGGTTGGCCGGAAGGTCACCAAGGGTGGCGATGCGGCCGTGGTCGAGTCGGTGAAGGCGGCGAGCGAGGTCTACGCGCCCGTCTCGGGCGAGGTGGTCGAGGTCAACAACGATCTCACCGGCAATCCCGCACTCGTGAATTCGTCGCCGGAGGGCGAGGGCTGGTTCTTCAAGCTGAAGCTCGCCGATCCCGGCGAACTCGCCGAGCTGATGGACGAGGCCGCCTACAAAAAGTTCGTCGAGGGCCTGAGCTGAAGCGGCCGGCGGCGTGACCTGCGGCCTCATCCATATGGCTGCGGCCGCACGGAACGCGCCGGTGGCAACCCGCTTCGCCCAATCGTGAGGAGTCGCCCATGCGCTACCTTCCGCACACCGATGCCGACCGCCGCGCCATGCTGGATGCGATCGGCGTCGGCTCGATCGACGACCTGTTCCGTGACGTGCCCGTATCGGCGCGTCTGGAGCGGCCGGTCGATCTGCCGCACCACATGACCGAGCTCGAGGTCGAGCGCGCCATCGGCGCGATGGCCGCGAAGAACCGGCATGCCGGCAGCCTCGCCTGCTTTCTCGGTGCGGGTGCCTATCGCCACCACATCCCGGCGGCGGTCGATCATCTGATCCAGCGCGGCGAATTTCTGACGTCGTACACGCCGTATCAGCCCGAGGTGTCGCAGGGCACGCTGCAGGCCCTGTTCGAATTCCAGACGCAGGTGGCGCTCATCACCGGCATGGAGATCGCCAACGCCTCCATGTACGACGGCGCCACCGCCTGTGCCGAGGCGGTGATGATGGCGAACCGCCTCACCCGGCGCAAACGCGCGGTGCTGTCGGGCGGCCTTCATCCGCATTATCGCGAGGTCGTCGAGACCGATGCCCGCTGGACCGGCTTCGACGTCGTCGCGGCCCCGCCCGATGTAGCGGGCGTCGAGGATCTGGCGGCGATGATCGACGCCGACACCTCGTGCGTCGTCGTCCAGAATCCGTCGGTGTTCGGGCACGTCCGCGACCTGTCGCCGCTTGCCGCAGCCGCGCAGAAGGCGGGCGCGCTTCTCGTCGTCGTCGTCACCGAAATCGTCTCGCTCGGTCTCCTCATGCCGCCCGGCGCCATGGGCGCCGACATCGTCGCCGCCGAAGGACAGTCGCTCGGCAATCCGCTCAATTTCGGCGGGCCCTATGTCGGCCTGTTCGCGACGCGCGAGAAATATGTGCGCCAGATGCCGGGCCGCATCGCCGGCGAAACCGTCGATGCCGACGGACGGCGCGGCTGGGTCCTCACGCTGTCGACGCGCGAACAGCACATCCGGCGCGAGAAGGCGACCTCGAACATCTGCACGAATTCTGGGCTGTGCGCGCTCGCCTTCGCCATCCACCTCGCCTTGCTCGGCGAGGCCGGATACACGCAGCTCGCCGCGCTCAATCACGCCAATGCCGTGCGGCTCGCGGAAAAGCTGGGACAGGTGCCGGGCGTCGAGGTCGTCAACGACACCTTCTTCAACGAGTTCACCTTGCGCCTGCCGAAGCCGGCGGCGCCCGTCGTCGAACGGCTCGTGAGGAAGGGCGTGCTCGGTGGCGTGCCCGGCGGGCGGCTGTGGCCCGGCAAGCGCGATCTCGCGAACCTGCTGATCGTCGCCGCGACCGAGACGAATACCGGGGCCGAGATGGATCTCTTCGCCCGTGCCCTGCAGGAGGTGCTGTGATGGACATGTCGCAAGGGCGCATCACGCGCCAGGAGACGGGCGCGCCGCTGCCCCCGGTCGAGACCGCATCGGGCAATCGCGCGCTGCAGCAGGAAGAACGGCTGCTGTTCGAACAGGGCAGCCCCGGGCGCAGCGGCGTCGATCTGCCGCCCGTGCCGGACGTTCCCGATCGCCTCGGCGGACTGCGGCGGAAAGGTCCGATCGGACTGCCCGGTCTTTCCGAACCCCAGGTCATCCGCCATTTCACCCGGCTGTCGCAGAAGAACTACGCGATCGACGCCGGCATCTATCCGCTGGGTTCGTGCACGATGAAGCACAACCCGCGCCTGAACGAGAAGCTGGCGCGGCTGCCCGGCTTTGCCGACCTTCATCCGCTGCAGCCCATAAGCACGGTTCAGGGCGCGCTCGAGCTGATGGACACGCTGGCGCGCTGGCTCAAGGCGCTCACCGGCATGCCCGCGGTGGCCCTGAGCCCCGCCGCCGGTGCGCACGGCGAGTTCTGCGGCATGGTCGCGATCCGCGCCGCGCTCGAGGCCCGCGGCGAAGGCGACCGCCGGCGCGTGCTGGTGCCTGAGTCCGCCCACGGCACCAACCCGGCAACGGCGGCGGCCTGCGGCTTCATCGTCGATCCAATCCCGGCGAACGCCCGGGGCCGCGTCGATCTCGACGCGTTCAAGGCGAAGTTGGACTCCGACGTCGCCGCGGTCATGCTGACCAATCCCAATACCTGCGGCCTGTTCGAGCCCGACGTCGTCGAGATCGCGCGCCTCGTGCACGAGGCGGGCGGCTACTTCTACTGCGACGGCGCCAACTTCAACGCCATCGTCGGGCGGGTGCGGCCGGCGGATCTCGGCATCGATGCGATGCACATCAACCTGCACAAGACCTTCTCGACGCCGCATGGCGGCGGTGGGCCGGGCGCGGGACCGGTGGTGCTGTCGGAAGCGCTCGCCCCGTACGCGCCGCTACCCTACGTCGTCCACGGGCCGAAGGGCTTCCGCCTCGTCGAGACGAAGGAGAAAGGCACCGCGCCGTTCGGCCGGCTCAAGGCCTTCCACGGGCAGATGGGCATGTTCGTCCGCGCGCTCGCCTACATGATGAGCCACGGCGCCGACGGCCTCCGCCGCGCCGCCGAGGACGCGGTGCTGAACGCGAACTACGTCATGGCGAAGCTGCGCGACGTGATGACGCCCGCCTTCGACGGCCCGTGCATGCACGAATGCCTGTTCGACGACCGCTTCCTCAAGGACACCGGCGTCACCACGCTCGATTTCGCCAAGGCGATGATCGACGAGGGCTTCCATCCGATGACGATGTATTTCCCGCTCGTCGTCCACGGCGCCATGCTGATCGAGCCGACCGAATCCGAAAGCCGCGGCTCGCTCGATGCGTTCATCGCCAGCGTGCGCGCGCTGGCCGAGCGCGCGAAGCGGGGCGAGGCGGACTTCTTCCGCGCTGCGCCACGTCTTGCGCCCAGACGCCGCCTGGACGAGACGCGCGCCGCGCGCCAGCCGGTCCTGCGCTGGCGCCCGCCCGCGCCGGCCCAGGCTGCGGCGGAATAGCGGTCCCATCCCCATCGCCCCTCGCCACGTTCAAGCGGCGGCGAGGGGCAAAGGATCACGCGCGCATCGCTTGGGTGCAGACCTCCGCCCGGCGATGACGCCGGCCGTCGCGGCTGGACCGCGATTCTTCATCGGCTAAACTCTCGCGAGGCTCAGCAAATCATCGCCGATCGTTGCGGCTGGACCGCGATTCTTCATCGGCTAAACTTTTGCGGCCGTTCTCGTGTCTGACGATTGCGTTGCGGCTGGACCGCGATTCTTCATCGGCTAAACT
>CALANV010000026.1 GCA_937926175.1 uncultured Rhodospirillales bacterium
GGAAATCCGCTGGCGGCGTCTCCTTGCGCCGCATGTGCGTCAGCTTGTGCTGGATAAGCGGATGATCGATCAATCGCGTCCGGCTGCTCATGGACACCTCCTGCCGCCCGAACATAGCAAGCCGCGCAGATCGGCGGAAACCCGATCGGGGCCGGACCGACAATCCGGCATCGAGGTGGAGGATCGATGCTACTCGCGTATGCCCTACTCTTCATGTCCCCCCCTTGCCGCCGAGTGCCAACGGACGCGACCCCGCCTTCCGTCGGAAGCGGTCGCCCGCGGGCGCCTCGGCTTTCGGACGCCTGCCGGGAAGCCTACTTCAGATTGCAGGTACCAGTCGTCAGCGTCTGTGTTAAAAGGTTCACGCGTTTCGTCAGGCGCGCTCGACAATGAGAGGCATGTAGTGAGCTCGGACCTGTCAATCGTGATACCTGCGTACAACGAGGAAGCGGGCATCGGCCCCACGCTGGAGAGCGTGCTGCAAGCCTTCCCCGAAGCAGAGGTCATCGTCGTCGACGACTGCAGCAAGGACAGGACCGCCGAAATCGTGTCCGCATATCGGAGCGTCAGGCTGATCCGCCACAAGTTCAATCGCGGTCAGGGCGGCGCGCTCAAGACGGGCATGGGGGCAGCGACCAGAGCCTTCGTCGCGTGGTTCGATGCAGACAACGAGCATCGAACGGCAGATCTGTTGCGGCTTTATGAGCGCATCCGGACCGAACGGCTCGCGGCGGTAATTGGCCAACGCGTGACGCCATCCGCAAATTTGATCCGCGGCGGCGGTAAGTGGCTGATCCGCCTCATCGGACGCGGCCTCAACATCAAAGCCGGCTCCGATCTGAATTGCGGCCTGCGCGTGTTCCGCCGCGACGTGATAATGCGGTATCGAAACCTGATACCGGATCGTTTCAGCGCGAGCCTCATAACCACGCTGATCCTCGTGGAGCAGCGCTACCCGATTGCCTTTGAGCCGGTGAAAACAAGCCCGCGGATCGGACAAAGCACGGTGAGGCTGCGCGACGGCTTCGAAGCCATTCTATGGTTGCTGCGTGCGGTCATGTTGTTTGCGCCGATGCGGATTTTCCTGCCCTCCGGTCTGTTCATGGTCGCAGCCGGCGGCCTTTACAGCGCGACGTTGGCCCTGTTCATGGGCCAAGGGCTGCCGGCCGCGGGCGTGCTGCTGATCATCACGGGCCTGCTCTCGATCATGCTGGGCCTGATCGCGGACCAGATAAGCCAATTGCGCCTGGGCCAGTTACCCGAGGCGAACTTCGTCCGGCTGGAAGAAGAATGAACAAGTCACACCGCAGCACCAATTCGGACGAAAGCGCGCATCGGATGTTCGTCGGCCGTCCCCCGGCGTGGAGCCTGATCCGGCCAAAGTCCGTTCTGCAGCACGTTTGGGATTTCATCGGCGCGCCGCTTCGCCTGGCGCTGCTCCCCGACCATGTGAACGAGCGGCTGCACCTGACGTCATTGCGCGCCGAACGGCTGGCCGTCGTGTTGCCCGAGCTGCGCGGACGCTGCCTCGACATCGGTGCCGGCGACAACATGTTGATCAGACTGTATGGCGAATGCAAAGCCGGCGGCCCGGAAGCGGCCTTGGCGGACCAAAGCGTCGGGCTGGACGTCATGGATTGGGGCGGCGGCTGCATCATCGTGCCGGACTGCCGTACCCTCCCGTTCCCGGATTCGAGCTTCGATACGGTGTCTTTCGTCGCATGCATCAATCACATTCCGGAGCGCGACGAGGCCTTGCGGGAGGCGATCCGCGTGCTTCGACCGGGCGGCCGCGTCCTTATCACCATGATCGGACGTCTCATTGGAACCATCGGGCACGCCATATGGTGGTACAGCGAAGACAAGCACAGGGACGTACATCATGACGAGCTCATGGGGATGAACCCCCGCGAGATCGAATACTTGTTGCGCAAGGCGGGGTTTGCCGACATCGCGTTGAAGCGCTTTGTTTACGGCCTTAACTGCCTATACATCGCGCACAAGCCGAATTGAGATGCGTCTGCCCGTTCTGCGATCGGCTCTCGCACTGCTGCTCTCCGCACTTGTCCTGGCGCTGCTTGCGTGCGTCATCGACTTTCGGGAAAGCGCGGCAATGCTTCGGATGCTGCCGGCGACATCCCTTGCGCCTGCGCTTGTTCTGACGGGCCTGGTTTACATAGCCGGCGGCTTTCGCTTCGCCAGCTTTGTCGAACGCGTGGCGCGGGTCGGCCCCTATGACGCCATCCGCCTTAATTTTGCGCTCGCTCTTGCAACCCATGCGTTGGGGATTTTGAGCGACACGATCCGGATCCGCTATTTGATGCGCCGATACGGGATGGCGCTCAGTGTCTCGATCAGCGCAAGCATTGCCGACCGGCTTCTAAGCACCTGGCTGCTGGCGTGGGGGCTCTTCCTGCTCCTTCCCTTTGCACCGGGTACGCCATTGGCGCTCGGCGGCTTTGTGCTTCTATTGCTTGGGTTGACCGTCGGGTGGCTGCTGGCCCACGCAAAATTCTGGCCGGCATGGCTCAGAACGCCGCTATCGTTTTTTGCGCGTAGTGTCATGGACCGTCGTCTGCTGGGGCGCCAGGTGGCCCTGCAGAGTTCCATCGTGCTCGCCGTCGGCGCGATGCTGTGGCTTCTGGCCCGTGCGCTAGGTGCAGACTTGTCTCTGCTGACGTCAATCGCATTCGCGCCGGCCGCTCTGCTTGCGACTGTCGTTCCGTTCACTTACGCCGGGTTGGGTGCTCGCGAAACCGTTTTCGCCATCGGGCTCCCGCTCTTTGCACCGGTCACGCCGGAAAGCGCCGTCGCGCTCAGCCTCGGGCTTGGCGGCTGCTTCCTGATCGGAAGCCTGCCCGGCGTGTTCACCCTGTTCCCGATTCTCAAGGCGCCACTGTCTCCCGAAGGATAATGAAGTGATGCCCGCTGCCGCACACCTGCGAACCGGCTGGTCGACCATCTTCTTTGCCCTCTGCCTGTGCCTGTTTGCGGCAACGGGATTTTGGCACCAGGGCCAGTCCGGCCTGTATCCGGACGACGACAATCTGTGGCTTTACTTCCTGTCGCGCAAAATCGCCGAACCCGTGAAGGGACGCGACCTGGAAGAAGCCGTGATATCGTTCGCGCAAACACGAAACGCCGTGAAGCACAGCATCGCAAGACTCGAGATGCGGCGCGATTACGGGCTCAACTACGCCCTTCCCGTGATTGCATGGAACCGGCTGCAGAACTTCGTTTCCCCGCCAAAGAACACGGCGGATTATCCCACATACCTGGGAACCACCGTCACATTGATGTTCGCGGCGACGGCCGGCGTCGCCTGGTTGATGCTTCTGGTTGTGCTGGTGTTTCTGCGCGACCGGCGCTTTGTCGCCGCGGCCGCGCTGGGACTGGGTGTGGTCGCGCTTCTGTCCTTGATGCCAAATGAAGTGCCGTCGATGGTGCTGATGGGCGTAACGAATCCATTGGCTGCACTCAAGAACCTCGTTTGTTTCATACTCAATCCAAGACACGGTTTCAGCGTCTTCAGCTTTACGCCCCGCAATTATCTCTCCGTTCTGGCGGTCGCGCTGTTCGCCTTGCGATGGTCGGGCGTCGGGGCGCGATGGCTGTACCTGCTTTTGCTGCCGATGTTCGGGGTGCATTCCAGTTTGACGCTGCTGCTGCTCGTTCACCTCGTCGCGCTCGATCTGTTTCGCCGGCGCGCGGTATTACGGGATCCCATCGTCCTTCTGCTCATCGCCACCGGTTTCGGTTATGGCCTCTGGCGCGAAACGTTGTGGCCGACGGTTGCCGGTTCCGTTTTTATCCAGGCAGCGCTTGCCGCCTTCTTTGCCCTGCTGGCCTTCGCGATTTGGTCGAAGCATCCGCTCGGCTGGATTCGCGGTCTTTGGCCACGCGCATCGCAATGGCTGGATTTATCCGGCAAATGGCTATTCCAAAGATCGCCATGGGGCGGCGACCTGCTTCTGATCGCCGCGTTCTGGGCAGCGTCATTTCTGCCGGTTGCGCTCATCAGCCTGTTCATGAGCGATCTGCAGAACATCTATTTCTGGCATCAGCTTCATGGTCGAGCCATCGGCCTGTTGCAGCCCGTATTTTTCTTCGGCACCGCCATGTATCTGGTGACACGATTCCCGGCTTGCCGCTGGACCATGATTGTTGCGGTTCTGGCGCTGGTATGGAGCCTGGGTTTCGTCTATCAGAATCACTCGAAGCCGCCGCTATGGGAATGGTTCGCGCAGCGAGCCCAGAGAATCGAGGCCATGTTATCGGGCCATTTGCCTGTGCCGTTGGGCGAAGGCTTCGTATTCAACGAACCCGTGACCTACTATGCGCTTGGCCAGATGTTGACGCTGAATGTCGACCGCCGCGATGACCTCTGGCGGACGGCACGGGCACCCTGAACGGACTCCATGTGCGGCTTGGCGGGGATTTTCTGGCGCGACGGCCGGCCGGTCGATTCGCTCGTCCTCGAGCGGATGACGCGCGCCCTCGCCCATCGCGGACCGGACGGTGAAGGTTGCTGGACCGAAAACAACGTCGGTCTCGGCCATCGGCGTCTTGCGATACGCGAACTGTCGCAACTCGGGGCGCAACCGATGGCAAGCCCCGATGGCCAGGTGGTCGTTGTCTTCAACGGCGAGATTTACAACGACCGCGCATTGAAGGCGGAGCTGACGCGCGAGTTCGGAACCGTTTTCCGCTCGCAAAGCGACACGGAAGTTCTGCCGGCCGGGTATCAGGCCTGGGGCCTCGAGCTTTTCAACCGTCTCGAGGGCATGTTCGCGATCGCGTTATGGGACAAGGCCCGGCAAAGGCTCGTTCTTGCGCGCGATGGCGTCGGCATCAAGCCCCTGTACTACTTCGCCGACGGGAACGTCGTGCGCTTCGGAAGCGAAATCAAGGCATTGCTGTCGGATCCGACGCAGCCTTGTCGTCTGAGCGTTTCGGATCTGGCCCATTATCTGACGCTTGGATATCCGGCGCCGACGCGCAGCCTTCTCGCCGGCGTACGCCAGGTCCCGCCGGGCAGCGCGGTCGTTTTCACGTCATCCGCCATCGACACGCACACGTTCTGGCGCCCCAGCCGCTCCGGCACCGTACGCGACCGCAAGACGGCGCGCGAGGAATTCCGGAGGCTGTTCGCGCGCGTGGTCGAGGAGCAGTTGATCAGCGACGTGCCGATCGGCGTCCTTCAGAGTGGTGGGATCGACAGCACGCTCATAAGTCTGTCGTTGCCCCGAACCGCAAAGGCGCCGCTCTACTGCGTAAGCTTCAACGAGAAGAGCCACGATGAACGGGCCGAGGCCGCAATGGTTGCGGCGGTATCGGGTCGGCCGCTGAACGTCGTCTCGGCGGACGTGGACGATGCCGAAGATGTCCTGCGGAACATTGTCCGATACAGCGATGGGCAACTGGCGGACTCGAGCACATTTCCGAGCTGGCTCGTGTATCAGGCCGTCAGCAAGTCGGCCCGCGTCGCGTTGAGCGGCGATGGCGGCGACGAGTTCTTCGCGGGATACCAGACCTATGGCGTGGCGGGTATTGCCGGCGCTCTGAAGGGGCTTCTGCCGGGCGCAGTTTGGGCCGGGTTGGGGTATGCCGCGCGGCGACTTGCCGGCGTTTCGGAGAGGCGCGTTCCGCTCGAGGAAAAGCTCGTGCGCTTTCTCCTGGGGCTTGGCGCCTCCGTGCCTCATACGGCATGGCGCCAGTATCTTTACCCGCGGGAAGCCCGAATGCTCTGCATGGGCGAGCTACGGGACTGCCTCGAGGAAGATCCCCTCTCCCTCTATGCCGCAGCCTATCGGAATGCGGCGGGGACGCCGTTCGACCGGGCGCTTCTGGCCGATCAGCAATTCTATCTTCCCGCGGACCTGCTCATGAAGACCGACCGCATGAGCATGGCGCACAGCCTCGAGGTGCGCGTTCCGTTTCTCGACCGGCGGATCATGGATTTCGCCGGCAGCCTGGACCGCTCTCTCCTGCTGTCGCCTTTTGGCCAGGGGAAGCTCCTGCTCCGGCAGGCCGTCGCGGATCTTGGCGGCCCGCAGGCGATCGTTTCGCGCCCAAAGACGGGCTTCAATACGCCGCTCAACCGCATGCTGCGGACCGGACTGAAGCGCGTTGCGAAGCGGCTTTTGTCCGATACGCCGCACTGCTTTGCGCCCTGGCTCTCGCCGTCCGCAGTACGGCGCATCTGGCAGTCCCATGAAAGAGGCGAGATCAACCACGGCTATCTTCTTTGGACATTGCTCTGCTTTGGACTTTGGCGCGAACAAATGGGGAGCCGCCTGGAGTGATCGACCCGTACCTGGCCGACGTTCCGGACGGTGGCGGTGCTGCGGCATCGCAGGTTTCCCGAGATGGACAGGGACCGAATGATCGAGGTCATCATCGAGCGTTGGAGCGGACCGGATGGAGTGACGTTCCGGT
>CALANV010000027.1 GCA_937926175.1 uncultured Rhodospirillales bacterium
CGATCTGCCGCGCGCGCGGCCGCGCGTCCTGCCGGCGCTCGCGCAGGCGCGCGTGGGCGTCGAGGCCGCCGATCACGCCCCGGCCGACGGCCTCGCCGAAGCTCATACCCGGCCTGTTGGCCGCGAGAATGCTGGCGCCGACGAGCGTCAGCAGGCTGCCGATGTCGCGCGCGCGCCATGCGGCGGGGGCGTCGTCCAGATCCCGCGGCATCGGGCGCGACGATGAATCGAACGGTCGCATCGCAATCTTCCCTCCCGAACGGTCGTGGCGATCGTCAGTCCAACAGCCCGCCGAGCAGGCCGCCGTCGAGGCCGGCCGCCGCGAGCCATGGACTGCCGCCTGCGAGCAAGGTCGCGAGGCCCGCGCCGGTCATGGCGCCGCCGAGCAGCCCGGCGCCGAGACTGCGTCGCGGGCCGATCCGGGTCGTGGTGGAAACGCCGCCCGTGTTCTGGCCCTGGATGATTCCGGCGTACTGCGCCAGGCGCTGCCACGGCTCGGCCTGGGCGAAGTCGTGACGGGCGATCGCTTCGTCGATGGCCTGCTGCGCGAAATCCTCGCGCACGCCGCCCACCTCGGCGAGCTTCGCGAGGTCCGCGTAGTCCTCGCGCGCGAGCTCGGGCGCGAAGAGCATGGCGCGCATCATGTTCTCGCGCTCGCGTCCGTAGTCCTGGTAGGCGAGCTGCCCCGCCGTCTCGGCCAGCGCGCTGGCCACGGCGTTCGCGTGCGCGCCCGACCCGTAACGGCCGGATGCGGCGAACTGCGCGTCGAGGCGCGGCCGGATCTCGCCCGCGACGCGGTCCATCATGCGCGCGAAATGCGGATTGCCGCCGTCCAGATACGCGCCGGCGAGCGTGCGCGTCAGCTCGGCGCCCGCCGCGCGCGTGAGCGGCGAACCTTCGCTGGCGCGCTGCGCCTGGCGGACGAGCGCGGTCGCCGTCTCGGGCGACAGGTCGGCGAAGGTCCGGCCGGGATAGAAGGTCCGCGGCGTGCCGGCGAGGCTCTGCGCCTGCCGGGCGATGTCGGTCAGATACGGTTGAAGATACGCCGGCGGATCGTCGCGTTGGATCGTGGTCGTGGTGCTTGGCGCTCTGCTGCCCATGGTTGCCCTCCTACAATCTGCATTCGAGAAGCACGTGCGTGCGCCGCAGCTTCCCCTTGAAGACGCGTTCCCACCCCGGCCGCGCCCACGCCTCGAACGCGCCGCAGCCCTGCGCCCTGGCCCAGCGTCTCAGCGCATCGAGATGGTGCTGCCAGGTCCGCCGACCGCTTCCCGTCAGCAGCACGACGGCGCACACGTTCAGCCTGGGATACGGGATCAGCATCGTGACCGCGCAGGCGCGGACCGCCTTGGCGCCGGCGTCCCACGCGATCCAAAGCTGCATGCGCCCGTCGATCAGGGCGCGGCGGATGTCGTCGGGCCCGTAGCGCCCGCCCGAATAGGCGAGCGCCGCGGCGATCGGCTTCTCCACCAACGGCCATACGGTCGCGACATGGCGCGACGGAATCGCGTTCAGCGTCGTGCTCACGAGCTGTCCTCCTTGCGTCATCGGCGGAATGCGTCCGCGGCGTCAGCCGAGGACGACGTAACGGAACGTGCGATCCGTCGCCGGGCTCGCCGCATGCGCGATCGAGACCGCGCCGTTCGTCCGCCCCGTCTCCGGAATCCAGGTGGTGCCGAGTGCTGCGGCGGCACTCGCCGTCGTCGGCACGAGCAGGATCGCGCTGTCGAACGCGATGCGCGCATCGACGATCGTCGTCGCCGTCGCGTCCGGCGCGAGCGTCACCAGGCCCGTGACGTTGAGCCGTCCCACCAGCAGGCCGTTGATGACCCGCGCGGCGCGCCGGATCCACTCGGCATGATCCGGCAGATAGTTCTCGATGCCCTTGTAGCCGGACATGCCTGCCCTCGATTGCGATTGCCCTGTACTTTTTCTGCGCCCCGCCCCGGTTCCGCCGCTGCCGGGCCTATGCGCCGGCGGTCTGCACCGGAAGCGATGTGTCCCGCATCGCCGCAGGTCGCAATCCGTAACAGCCGGTTATCGCTTCACGCCGTCAGCGCGTGCCTTCCGGCATCAGCCGCGGCTCCACGCCCTTGGCGTGACTCCAGGCGCCGGCGGGTGCGATCTCGATCCTTGCGCGCGCGAAGCGCGTCGCGATCCGCTGCGGACAGAATCCGTCGGCGGCCGCTTCCGTCGCGGCCGTGTAGCTGACGCTCGCATCCGGCGCGTCGCGATGGCCGACGCACGCCGTCACCGCGCCGCCGTCGACGATCGGGCGCAGGCCCGACACGAACACGCGGCGCCCGGCGCCGAGGTCCAGGTCCCCGGTCTCGAACGTCGCGCCGAGATTGGGACCGGTGAAGAAATTGAGCCGGTGCTCGACGTCGAACGCGGCGAGAAGCGCGCGCCCGCCGGTCCAGAACCGGGAGTCCGGCCCGAACGGCGCATCGTCGACCGTGAGGCCCAGCGCGTCGGCGCCGTCGAGGTTGTAGCCGAACGACCCCGCCCGGAAGATCAGCGCCATGTCGAGCGCGATCAGCGACCAGCGCGCCGTGCTCCAGTTGTACGCGAGCAGCCGGTTCGGATGTCCCGACACGTTCCCGGCGCCGGGATAGGCCCAGTAGAAGATCTTGTTGATCGGATCGACCGCCGCCGAGATGCGCGCGAAATAGGTCTGGTCCAGGTCCGCGAAGAAGGTCTTGTCGATCTTGTTGGCCCCGATCGGGATCGAGCGCGACCCGTCGAACAGGTAGAAACCGTCCTCGCCGAGATAGGCGACCGTGCCGCCGAGCTGCACGATCGAGCCCGGCGCCGGCGTTCCGCGCGCGCCCTCGACGCGATCGAACTGGAAGATCAGGGGCGCGCCGACATAGGTCATCCGCCAGATGCCGCGCTCCTGGAACGCGACCCCGTCCGCCGTGTTGAGCGCGCCGACGATGCCCTGGTTCCAGCCGCCGTCGCCGGCCAGGTCCTGGTAATCCGACTGCACGGTCGCCGCGGCGCTCGTACCGGGCGCGGGCCAGCCGGTCGGATCGTCGATCGCCGACCACCACACGCGCTGCGGCTGGTTGCCGTCGACGGCGTCATAGGTGTTCGCCACGACGACGAAGTCGCGCACCACCGCGATGTGGCGGGCGCGCGGCGCCGTCGGCGCAAGGTCGGCAAAGCTGCCGGACGCGCCCAGAACGAAGCTCTGAAGCGGATCGGAAAGCCCCATCGCCGCGATCAGGCGCGATCCGTACTGAACGAAGCCGATGCGGTCGTCGGCGGGCACGGCATAGCCGCCGGTACGCGACACGTCGCTCCACGCCGTCGAGGCCGAGGTCAGCCGGTAGAGCCTGGCAGCGTCGCCCGCGAACAGCGTGACGTTGCCGTCGGCATCGCGCGCCGCGAACGCGCCCTGGCAGCGTGCGCCGAGCGCGCCCGAATACGCCGCCAGCGCGGCGAACGGTCCGTAGCTGTCGGGCGTGCGCGAAATGACGTTCCGGCACACGACGAGTCCCGGATTGCCATGGGCCGGCATGTCGGGAAGCCACTCCCCGAATGGAACCACGGCCATTACGGTGCCTCCCCTGCCGGACGCATGATCAGCGGCGCGGCGCCGGCGCGCGCCCGGCGCGCCGTCGCCTGCAGCGCGTCGAGGGCGGCGCCGAACATGGCGGCCCACTGCGCGACGCGGTCGTCGTTGCCGATGTAGGGCTGCGCCTCCAGCAGCGCGCCGTACAGATAGATGCCCGGACTGGCGGCGAGCAGCCAGTTGGTCGGATTGGCGTCGGACAGGGCCGGAACCGCGGCGACGTACAGCAGCTCCGCCGTCAGACCCGCGGCGGCGGCCGGCGCGACGCGCAGCGTGTCGCCGACGGTCGTGAAGAATCGCGGCATCCCCGCACCGCCGCGCGGCAGCGAGGCGAAGTGCTGCGGCGTCACATAGGCGAGCGCGCGCGGCGATGCGCCTTGCAGGGTCAGGGCGCGGATCTCGAGACAATCCGCCGGCAGGGCCGCGTCGTCGCCGTCGAGCGGCAGGACGACGCGCGTCTCCATCTGCGGCGCGCGCAGCGGCGCCGACACGAAGGGCGGATGCGCCGCGCCATGATTGATACGCGCCTCGGCGAGGCGAATCAGGTCCGGCGCGATGCCGGCGATCGTCGCATCGCCGGGCCTGGCGAGCCAGTCGGCGATCGCCGCCCGCAGCTCGGCATAGGTCGTGATGGACATGTTGCTGTGGCTCCTCTCGACCGCATTTCCGATGTGCCCGGAGCTTTTTCCCGGCCGTCGCCGGGCGCGCCCCGGCGATCGATGGCTGCCGGCGCCGCACGGCCGGCCGCAGCCCGGATGCGCGGACCGGGTCCGCGCCTGACATGAATTCGTCGCGCCGTCCCGCAATCCGCGCCGCGCGACGTCACTCAAAGATGACGCGGTTCAAAGATGAAT
>CALANV010000028.1 GCA_937926175.1 uncultured Rhodospirillales bacterium
TCATCCTCGGCAAGCAGGCGATCGACGACGACTGCAACCAGACCGGCCAGATGCTGGCCGCCCTGCTCGGCTGGCCTCAGGGCACCTTCGCCTCGAAACTGGTCATCGCCGGCCCCGACGCGGAAACGCTCGACGTCACGCGCGAGATCGACGGCGGCCTCGAGACGCTGCAGCTTAAGCTGCCGGCCGTCATCACCACCGACCTCCGCCTCAACGAACCGCGCTACGCCAGCCTGCCGAACATCATGAAGGCGAAGAAGAAGCCGATCGAGCAGCTGACGCCCGAGGGGCTCGGCGTCGACGTCGCCCCGCGCCTCGTGACCCTCAAGGTCGAAGAGCCGCCGAAGCGCAAGGCGGGCGTGAAGGTCAAGGACGTCGCCGAACTGATCGACAAGCTCCAGAACGAAGCCAAGGTCATCTGACATGTCCGTCCTCGTCGTCGCCGAGCACGATAATTCCGGCCTCAAGGCCGCTACACTCAACACCATCGCAGCGGCCGCGAAGCTCGGCGCCGTCGAGGTGCTCGTCGCCGGACAGGGTTGCCGCGCCGCGGCCGAGGCGGCCGCGAAGGTGGACGGCGTCGCCAAGGTGTGGCTCGCCGACGATGCCGTCCTCGCCCATGGCCTTGCCGAGAATCTCGCCCCGGTCGTCGCGAAGCTGGCCGAGCGATACAGCCACGTGCTCGCCCCGGCGTCGACCTTCGGCAAGAACCTGATGCCGCGCGTGGCGGCACTCCTCGACGTCGCACAAGTGTCCGACATCGTCGCCATCGTCGACGCCGGCACGTTCGTACGGCCGATCTATGCCGGCAATGCGATGGCGACGGTGCAATCCAAGGACCGCATCAAGATCATTACCGTGCGCGCCACGGCGTTTCCCGCGGCCGCTGCGTCCGGCGGCAATGCCGGGATCGAGACCGTCGACGCCGCGGGCGACAGCGGGCTGTCGCGCTTCGTCGGCCAGGAGCTGTCACGCTCCGAGCGCCCCGAGCTGACCTCTGCCCGGATCATCGTCTCGGGCGGCCGCGGCATGGGGTCGGGCGAAAACTTCAAGACCTATCTGGAACCGCTCGCCGACAAGCTGGGGGCCGCCATCGGCGCCTCGCGCGCGGCAGTCGACGCCGGGTTCGTGCCCAACGACTATCAGGTCGGCCAGACCGGCAAGGTCGTGGCTCCCGATCTCTACATCGCCGTCGGCATCTCGGGCGCGATCCAGCATCTTGCCGGCATGAAGGACTCGAAGGTCATCGTCGCGATCAACAAGGACGAAGAGGCACCGATCTTCCAGGTCGCCGACTACGGACTGGTCGGCGACCTCTTCAAGATCGTGCCCGAACTGACCAACGCGCTTCCCGCGAAGCGCTGATCACGGACCGTCTTCGAAGAGGTTTCCACCATGAAGACCATCGGCATCATCGGCGCGGGGCAGATGGGCAACGGCATCGCCCATGTCTGCGCACTGTCGGGCTATGACGTGCGGCTGCTGGACGTCAACCCCGAGGCGCTGCCCAAGGCGCTCAACACGATTTCCGGCAACCTGGATCGTCAGGTCGCGCGCGGCAAGATCAAGGCCGAGGACAAGGAGAAGGCGCTCAAGCGCATCACGACCGGCACCGATTACGAGATGTTCCGCGACTGCGATCTCGTGATCGAGGCGGCGACCGAGAACGAAGCGATCAAGCGTGATGTCTTCAAGAAGCTCTGTCCGGTGCTGAAGCCCGAGGCGCTGATCGCGACGAACACGTCGTCGATCTCGATCACGCGCCTCGCCGCGGCCACCGACCGGCCGGCGAAGTTCATGGGCATGCACTTCATGAACCCGGTGCCGGTGATGCAGCTCGTCGAGCTCATCCGCGGCATCGCCACCAGCGAGGAAACGTTCCAGGCGATCAAGGAGCTGACGCTGAAGCTCGGCAAGACGCCGGCCGTCGCCGAGGACTTCCCGGCCTTCATCGTCAACCGCATCCTGCTGCCGATGATCAACGAGGCGGTCTACACGCTCTACGAAGGCGTGGGGAACGTCGAATCGATCGACACGGCGATGCGGCTTGGCGCCAACCACCCGATGGGGCCGCTTGAGCTCGCCGACTTCATCGGGCTCGATACGTGCCTTGCCGTCATGCATGTGCTGTACGAGGGTCTCGCCGACTCCAAGTACCGCCCGTGCCCGCTCCTGGTGAAATACGTCGAGGCAGGCTGGCTCGGCCGCAAGACCAAGCGCGGCTTCTACGATTATTCGGGCGAAAAGCCGGTCCCGACCCGGTAGCGGCGATTTTGAATTCGTCAGGAACGCGAAGGCCGCCACAGGCGGTGCGCCCGGCGCACTGCGCGCCGGGCTCCGTTTTTTTGGTGTCCTTGACGGTTCGATCCGTGTCGGCAATCGACCGTCGGCGGGTTCAGCCAGCCGGCGCCATGTAGTGGCGGATCAGCGCCTCGGCTGCCGGTGAATCCCACGCCGCAGCGCCTTCGAGGCGGCCGACCTCGCGGCCCTGCGCGTCGATCAGAATCGTGGTTGGCAGGCCGCGCACGCCGAAGGCCCGCATCGTTTCGTTCGAGCGATCGAGATAGATCGGAAGCCCGTCGAGACTGAGCTTGGCGAGAAACGGTTCGACGACGTTACGGCCCTGACGGTCGACGGAAACGGCGGCAACCGTGAATCCCGGCCCGCCCAGGCGGGCATGCAGGCGCTCGAGCGCCGGCATCTCCTCGACGCACGGCGCGCACCATGTCGCCCAGTAATTGAGCAGCACCACGCGCCCGGCGAAGTCGGCAAGCGTGCGTTCGGTGCCGTCGAGGTCGGTGAATTTGATCGCCGGGGCCGGCTTCGGCGTCGCCTGCGGCGTGAATTCGGCAATCTGCCCGCGAAAGGCCGGTGGAGCGTCGCCGGCAGACGGGGCCAGCATGCCGGTGCCAAAACCGACGGCGACGAGAATCGCCGCGCCGACGAAACCGCCCAGGAGGACGCGTCGCCGAAACAGGCGTCTCATGCGCCCGCCCCCGCCGCCCGGGCCGGTTTCGCCGACCCCCGCATATTCCCAGTCGGTTTCCGCATCAGACTTCACCCTTTGCTTGTCGAAAGGCAAGCTGGCTCTCTATAACGGCGGTGCCCTAGCCCAGGTCAGGTAATGCCCCGCAACACCAAGCGCAACGCCAATCGCAATACCAAGGCGAACGCCCTGTGGGGCGGACGTTTTGCCGCAGGTCCGGCCGCCGTCATGGCCGAGATCAACGCGTCCATCGACGTCGACCGGCGCCTCTATGCCGAGGACATCGCCGGGTCGAAGGCGCATGCCGCCATGCTGGTCAAGCAAGGCATTCTGTCGGCGGCGGACGGCGCCCGGATCCAGCGGGGCCTCGACCGCATTCTGGCCGAAATCGAATCCGGCAAGTTCCGGTTCAAGACCGCGCTCGAGGACATCCACATGAACATCGAGGCGCGGCTCGCCGAACTGATCGGGCCGGCGGCCGGCCGCCTCCATACGGCGCGCTCGCGCAACGACCAGGTGGCGACGGATTTCCGTCTGTGGGTGCGCAAGACCATCGACGCGCTCGACGAACAGATGCGGACGCTGCAGCGCGCGCTGCTCGACAAGGCGGAAGCCCACGCGGCCACCGTGATGCCGGGCTTCACCCACCTGCAGCCGGCGCAGCCGGTGACGTTCGGGCATCATCTGCTGGCCTATGTCGAGATGATCGGCCGCGACCGCGGCCGGCTTGCCGACTGCCGCCGGAGGCTGAACGAATGCCCGCTCGGCAGCGCAGCACTGGCCGGCACGTCGTTCCCGATCGACCGCACGGCGACGGCGAAGGCGCTCGGCTTCGACCGGCCGACGGCCAATTCGCTCGATGCCGTCTCCGATCGCGACTTCGCGCTCGAGTTCCTGTCGGCTGCGACCATCGCGGGCGTACATCTGTCGCGTCTCGCCGAAGAGCTGGTGCTGTGGACGACCCCGCAGTTCGGTTTCGTGCGCCTGTCGGATGCGTTCACCACCGGCAGCTCGATCATGCCGCAGAAGCGCAACCCCGACGCCGCCGAGCTGATCCGCGCCAAGACCGGCGTGCTTCTCGGCGCATTCGTCGGTCTCACGACCGTGATGAAGGGCCTGCCGCTCGCCTATTCGAAGGACATGCAGGAGGACAAGGCCAAGGTGTTCGAGGCGGCCGATGCGCTGGCGCTGGCGCTGGCCGCGATGGCCGGCATGATCGACGACATGACGGTCGACGAGGACGCCATGCGGCGCGCCGCCGGGGCCGGATACACGACCGCGACCGATCTCGCCGACTGGCTCGTGCGCGAAGCAGGTCTCCCGTTCCGCGAGGCCCATCACGTCACCGGCCGCATCGTCCGCCTTGCCGAAGAGAAAAACGTCGCGCTCGAGGAACTGTCGCTCGAGGACATGCGCCGCATCGACCGCCGGATCACCAAGGCCGTATTCTCGGTCCTCGGCGTCGACAAATCGGTCGCCAGCCGTACGAGTTTCGGCGGGACGGCCCCGATCAACGTCGCCCGCGCCGTCAAGGCGGCGCGCAAGAGGTATCTATGACCCGCCGCGCGCTGCTCGCGGCCCTGTTTGCCGCGTTCGGGCTGTCGCTCGGCGCCTGCGGCCGGCGGGGATCGCCGACGCCGCCCGAGGATGCCGATCCGAAGGTGCCACGGCGCTATCCGATCCGCTGATACGTAAGGACAATCATGAACGACTTCGCCTATCGCGACGGCATCCTCCACGTCGAGGATGTTTCGCTCGCGACCATCGCGGAACGGGTCGGCACGCCCGCCTACGTGTACTCGGCGACCACACTCGAGCACCGCTTCAAGGCCTTCGCCGCGGCCTTCGGCGGCATGCCGGCAACGATCTGCTACGCCGTCAAGGCGAACTCCAATCAGGCGGTGATCGCCACCTTTGCCCGGCTCGGCGCCGGCGCCGACGTCGTGTCGGAAGGCGAGCTCAGGCGCGCGCTCGCGGCAGGCGTGCCGGCGGACAGGATCGTCTTCGCCGGCGTCGGCAAGACCGCGCGCGAGATGGCGGCGGCACTCGATGCCGGCATTCTTCAGTTCAACGTCGAGTCCGAGCCGGAGCTGAGGCTTCTGTCCGAGGTCGCGGCGGGACGGGGCGTGCGCGCGCCCGTGGCCCTGCGCATCAATCCCGACGTCGATGCACGCACGCATGCGAAGATCACGACGGGCAAGACCGAGAACAAGTTCGGCATCGAAATCGCGCGCGCCCTCGACGTCGCCCGGCTGGCGGCCAGCCTGCCCGGCATCGCGCTGCAGGGCCTTGCCGTCCATATCGGCTCGCAGCTGACCTCGGTCGAGCCGTATCGCGCCGCCTTCGCGCGGCTGGCAGAACTCGCCCGTACGCTGCGCGCGCACGGCCTTCCCGTGCGCCGGCTCGACTTCGGCGGCGGGCTTGGCGTCGTCTATAAGGACGAGACGCCGCCGGATCTGGGCGCCTACGCCCAAGCGGTTCGCGATGCCGTGGGCGGGCTCGACGTCGACATCGTGCTCGAGCCGGGGCGTTACCTCGTTGCCGACGCCGGCGTGCTGCTTGCGCGCGTGGTGTATGTGAAGGACGGCGTGTCCAAGCGCTTCGTAATCGTCGATGCCGGCATGAACGATCTGATCCGGCCGACGCTCTACGAGGCGTGGATGTCGATACGCCCGGTCGTGGCGCCGGCGCCCGATGCCCCGCTTGCGCCCGTGGATGTCGTCGGACCGATCTGCGAGACCGGCGATTACCTGGCGCTCGGCCGCGCCCTGCCCCCGCTCGCCGCGGGCGATCTGATCGTGGTCGGATCGGCCGGCGCCTACGGCGCCGTGATGTCGTCGGCCTACAACACGCGGCCGCTCGTGCCCGAAATCCTGGTCAAAGGCGATCAGATCGCCACCATCCGGCCGCGCCAGACGATCGAGGCCCTGATCGCCGCCGACCGCCTGCCGCCCTGGCTGGAACTCACGAAAGTCTAGCGCCGTTTCCTCGGCCGTAAGCGTCGGGGTGGACCGCCGGACCGGACACTGGCAGACTGTTTATAGGCGCCTGGCGCCGAGGGGCGAAGGGAAGCGTTGGCTCGGACGGTTTCCACCCCCGCCTCATGAAGATGAGTTTGAAATCAACAAGAGCGAGCGTGAGCGAGTCCGTCTTGGCCGGGCCCACCGAGGCCGGCCACGGCACGCGAGGTGATTTTGAGAGAGACTGAGGCGCACGACTCGGCGTCGCATGGAGCGATCGACGGGCTGCTTCGGCGGCGGCTGTTGTTCGCCCGTGCCGCGCTGGCGTGGGAGGCGCTGTGGCCTGCCCTGTGGCCCAGCGTCGCCATAGTCGGATGGTTCGGGGTCATCGCCCTGTTCGATCTCCTGCCTCTATTGCCCGGCTGGCTGCATACTGCCGTGCTGGCCACCTTTGCCGCCGGGCTGGTGTGGAGCCTGTACCGGGCGCGCCATGCCTTCCGCATTCCGGACGAAAACCGCGCGCGCCGGCGCCTCGAACTCGCGAGCGGCATGTCCCATCGTCCGCTCACGACGTTGAGCGACGGGCTTGCCGGTGGCCGGTACGACCGGATGGCCGAAGCGCTGTGGCAGGCGCATCTCGCGCGCGTGCGCCGGACGCTCAAGACGCTGCGCGCCGGCTGGCCGGCGCCGGGCTTGCCAAAACGTGATCCGTGGGCGCTGCGCGCCCTCCTTCTTCTGGTTCTCGTCGTCGGTGTCAGTATCGCCGGCAACGATGCGGGCGCGCGGCTGGAACGGGCACTCCGCCCCGGTGCCGCGGTGGCGACCGTACCGCCGGGTCTGCTCGACCTCTGGATCACGCCACCCGAATATACGGGTCTGCCCCCGCTCCTGCCGCGCAACGAGCCGGGCGTCCCGGCCGAAACCGAAATCGTCGTCCCCAGCGGCAGCAGGCTCCTCGCCCAGGTCTCTGGCGGCCGCGGCGTGCCCAAGCTCGTCATCGACGACAAGCGGATCGACTTCACGGCCGTCGACAACAAGGCCTATCGCCTGGCCGACACGATCGACCAGGGCACGCGCCTCGCCGTCGAGCAGAACGGCAAGCTGCTCGGAAGCTGGACGATGCGGGTCGTGCCCGACAAGCCGCCGCACGTGGAGTTCGCGAGCGCGCCGGCACGGACGCAACGCGCCGCGCTGCGCCTCGAATACGCAGCGACCGACGATTATGGCCTCACCAGCGTCGCCGCCGTGATCCGACGGGCCGAACTGCCCGACGGTGTGGCCGCCGATCCGGTCGAACTGCCGTTGCCGCTCGCCGGCCAGCGCCTCAAGGAAGCCAAGGGACAGAGTTTCCATGACCTGACAGCGCACCCGTGGGCCGGGCTTCCGGTCGTCGTCCAGCTCAAGGCCACCGATGCCGCCGGGCTGACCGGCATGTCGGACGAGGTCCGCATGGTGCTGCCGGAGCGCGTCTTCCAGCACCCGGTCGCACGCGCCATCATCGAACAGCGCAAGACCCTCGTCGCCGATCCCGCGCAACGCGCGACGGTGAGCCGGGCGCTGACGGCGATCGCATCGGTTCCGGCCCAGTATCACGATGACGTCGTCGTATTCCTTGCGCTGCGGATGGCGTCGATCCGTCTTCTGCGCGACGAGTCCGCGGCGGCGACCGACGCCGTTCAGGCCCTGCTGTGGGACACGGCGCTGCGCATCGAGGACGGACGGCTGTCGCTGGTCGCGCGCGAGCTTCGCGAACTGCAGGAAAAGCTGCAGCAGGCGATGGCGAACAACGCGCCGGATTCGGAAATCGAACGGCTGATGCAGGAGCTGCAGCAGGCGATCGACCGGTATCTCCAGGCCATGCTGGAGAACGCCCAGCGCAATCCGAACGCGATGCAGAATCAGCCCGTCGACCGCAACGCCATGCGGATCGAGCGGCGCGATCTGCAGCGCATGTTGGACCAGGCGCGCCAGCTGGCGCGGACCGGCGCGCGGGACGCCGCGCGCGAGCTTCTCGCCCAGCTCCAGCAGATGCTCGAGAACCTGCGCGTCGGCCAGGACATGGCGGGCCAGCAGCCCGGCGGCTCGGAGGCGCAGCAGATGTTGCGCGGCCTGCAGGACCTGATGCAGCGCCAGCAGAACCTCACCGACCGCACGTTCCGCCGGACGCAGCAGGGGCGCCCCGGTCAGCGCGGCATGCCCCAGCCGGGCCAGCGCGGCATGCCGGGTCAGCAGGGCCAGGAGCTGGGCGAAGGCGACATGACGAACGACGGCGCCGAACAGGAAGCGCTACGCCGCATGCTGGGCGACATCATGCGCGGCATGGCCGAACAGATGGGCGACGTGCCCGGCAGCTTCAGCCGCGCCGAGCGCGCCATGCGCGACGCGGTCGATGCACTCGGCCGCAATGCGCCGGGACAGGCGCTGCGGCCGCAGATGGAGGCGATGGAGCAGCTTCGGGCCGGCGCGCGCGAGATGATGCAGCAGATGATGCAGCAGATGGGGCAGGGACAAGGCAACGGCGAAGCCCCCGAAGCCGATCCATACATGACCCAGAACCGCGACCCCGCCGGCCGGCCGCTCAATGGTCTGGGCGGGCTCGACGGCCGCGACGTGCAGATTCCCGAGGAGGCCGACGTCCAGCGTTCGCGTGAGATCCTGGACGAGCTGCTGCGCCGCGCCGGCGAGCGCTTCCGCCCGGCCATCGAACGCGAATACATCGACCGTCTGCTGAAACGGTTCTAGCCGCCGCCAAACAACGCCGCTGCTGACCGCCCTTCCGCCCGGCCGATGCGTGGGGGCGTTGCGCTTCAGTCCTGCTTTGCCTGCACGATCGAACGACGGATCTGGCGCGCGCGCGCGAACACGCGCTGCAACGTCTCGCCGTCGCCGAAGCGGATCGCCTTCTGCAGCAGGGCGATATCCTCGTAGAGGCGTCCGAGCATCTCCAGCACCGCCTCGCGATTGGTCAGGAATATGTCGCGCCACATGATCGGATCGGACGCGGCGACGCGGGTGAAGTCGCGGAATCCGCTCGCGGCGAATTTCACGACCTCGGCCTTCATATGGGCCTCGAGATCGCTCACCGTGTTGACGATCGTGTAGGCGATCAGATGCGGCACGTGGCTGGTGATCGCCAGCACCCGATCGTGATGCTGCGCATCCATCGTCACGATCTGCATGCCGGCGCGCTGCCACAGACCGGCGACGCGGTCGACGGCGGCGGGCGATGCCCCGGCCGGCGGCGTCAGGATGCACCAACGCCCCTTGAAAAGGTCGGCAAAACCGGCCTCGGGCCCGGAGTTCTCGGTCCCCGCGACCGGATGGCCCGGCACGAAATGCACGCCCTTGCGCAGCTTCGCGCCGAGATCGGTGAGCGCCACCTGCTTGACCGAGCCGACGTCCGAGAGAATCGACCCCTTCTTCATGCGGGGACCGATCGCCGCACCGATCGCGGCATAGGTCGAGACCGGCGTGCAGACAACGACGAGATCGGCGCCGGCGACCGCCGTCGCCGCGTCGGCCACGACGTCGTCGGCGAGAGCGAGTTCCTTCACCTTGGCCCGGACGCCGGCGTCGATGTCGCAGGCGACGACATGGCGGGCGATGTGCTCACGCCGGATGACGCGCGCGAGCGACGAGCCGATCAGGCCGAGTCCGATCAGGGTGACACGGTCGAACAGCGGACCGGCGCGACGGGACTTCTTCATGCCATGAACTCGGCAAGCGCCGCCACCACGGCGCGCATCTCGTCCTCGGTTCCGATCGTGATGCGTAGATGATCGGAAAGACCGTAATTCGCCAGCGCGCGCGGGATGATGCCGCGCGCATTGAGATGCGCATTGGCGGCCGTCGCCGTCTTTGGTCCCGTCTTCGGGAACTCGACCAACACGAAGTTGCCGACGCTGGGCACGACCTTGAGCCCCAGTGCCGTCAGCTGCTGCGTCAGCCACGGCAGCCAGACATCGTTGTGCGCCCGGCTGCGGTCCATGAACGCGAGATCCTCGAGCGCGGCGATCCCGGCCGCCTGCGCCGGCGCCGACACGTTGAACGGCCCGCGCACCCGGTTGAGCACGTCCGCCACCGCCGGCGGACAATACGCCCAACCGAGGCGCATGCCGCCCAGCGCGAAAATCTTCGAGAAGGTGCGGGTCATGACGACGTTGTCACTGGCGTCGACGAGCTCGACCCCCGCCGAATAGTCGTTGCGCGAGACGTATTCCGCATACGCCGCATCGATCACGAGCAGGACGTGCGGCGGCAGACCGTCGCGCAGCCGCCGCAGCTCCGCGGCGGTCAGAAACGTGCCGGTCGGGTTGTTCGGATTGGCGATGAAGCAGATCTTCGTCCGTTCATTGGACCGCGCGATCAGCGCGTCGACGTCGGCCCGGTAGTCCTTCTCCGGCGCCTGGACCGGCGTGGCGCCGGCCGCATGGGCGGCGATCGGGTACATGATGAAGCCGTACTGGCTGTAGAGCACCTCGTCGCCGGGCCCGGCATAGGCCTTGGTCAGCAGCGCGATGATCTCGTCGGAGCCGGCGCCGCAGACGATGCGTTCCGGATCGAGGCCGAAACGCTTGCCGATCGCCACGCGCAGTTCCGATGCGCTGCCGTCCGGATAGCGATGGATGTTCTCCGCGGCGCGCCGATACGCCTCGATGGCCCGCGGGCTCGGGCCCAGCGCGCCTTCGTTCGAGGACAGCTTGATGGGCTTGGTCTGCCCCGGCAGGGCGGACTTGCCACCGACATACGGTTCGATCGAGAGAATTCCAGGACGTGGTGTGGGCGACATACGCTGTCTCGGGCTTTTCGGGGAGCCGCCAATTTAGGTCACTCGGCCGCCGACCGCCACCTTCGCTTGCCGTCGTGGCGACGCGAATCGCGCAGGACGGGCGCCGCACGTTCCCGGCGAGCGGCGGCAACGGCGAAACGGCCTCGATTCGCCGCTAGCGATATCGGTCCCGCCTGCCAAAATCAAAGCAAATACGCCCGCGTACAGCGCCGTGCCATGGGCCGGCGCGGGCAGGCTTCGACACGGCTTGAATCGCAGGGCACAGTGATGCAATTTTTCGCGCCCCCTCGCCCGCAGCAGACGACCCCGCGGGCTGCCGGGCCGTTGAAGCGGGGAGCTGCCGCTAGAGCGATGACGCCGCACGTTTCCAATAAACCGACCACGACGATGCCGTTCGGACGCGTCGTCGAGCTGCCCGGGCATCGGCTCGATGTACCGGCGACGGAGCCGCTGCGGCTCGACTGCGGCATCGACTTCGCCCCGTTCACGATCGCCTACCAGACCTACGGCCGTCTCAATGCCGACAAGTCCAATGCGATCCTCGTCTGCCATGCCCTGACCGGGGACCAGTTCGTCGCCGAGCCGCATCCGATCACCGGCAAGCCGGGCTGGTGGGAGCACATGGTCGGCCCCGGCCGCGTGCTGGACACCGACCGCTTCTTCATCATCTGCATCAACGTGCTCGGCGGCTGCATGGGGACGACCGGCCCCAAGGAGATCAACCCCGCGACCGGCAAGCCGTGGGGCCTGAAATTTCCCGTCATCACCATCGCCGACATGGTGCGGGCGCAGGTGCGGGTCATCGATCACCTGGGCATCGATCAGCTTTTCTGCGTGATCGGCGGCTCGATGGGCGGCATGCAGGTCCTGCAATGGGCCGCGGCCTATCCCGAGCGCGTGTTCAGCGCCGTCCCCATCGCGACCGCGGCGCGCCATTCGGCCCAGAACATCGCGTTCCACGAGGTCGGCCGGCAGGCGATCATCGCCGATCCCGACTGGTGCGGCGGCGACTATCTCGAGCGCGGGGTACGGCCGCACCGCGGCCTCGCCGTCGCGCGCATGGCGGCGCACATCACCTATCTGTCCGAGGCGGCGCTGCACCGCAAGTTCGGCCGCGCGCTGCAGGACCGCGAGGCGCTGTCCTACGGCTTCGACGCCGACTTCCAGGTCGAAAGCTATCTGCGCCACCAGGGCTCGACCTTCGTCGAGCGTTTCGATGCCAACTCCTACCTCTACATTACGCGCGCCATGGACTATTTCGACCTCGCCCGCGACTATGGCGGCGTGCTGGCGAATGCGTTCCGCGGCACGAAGACCCGATTCTGCATCGTCTCGTTCACCAGCGACTGGCTGTTCCCGACCGCGGAAAGCCGCGCGCTGGTGCACGCACTCAACGCCGTGGCCGCCAATGTCAGCTTCGTCGAGATCGAGACCGACAAGGGACACGATGCCTTCCTTCTCGACGAGCCGGAGTTCTTCGCGACGCTGGCCGGATTCCTGAACGGCGCGGCCGAGCACCGCTGGAACGGCACGCGGCGATGAACACCCCCTTCGCTCCGAACGGCAAGCGGCCGCGGGCCTCCATCCGCGTCGACCTGCAGATCATCGCCGACATGGTGACACCCGGCGCGCGCGTGCTCGACGTCGGCTGCGGCGACGGCGCGCTCCTCGACTATCTCGTGCACTTCAAGCAGGTCGATGGCCGCGGCATCGAAATCTCGCAGGAAGGCGTCAATGCCTGCGTGGCGCAGGGTCTGTCGGTGATACAGGGCGACGCCGAGACCGACCTCAAGGACTATCCGTCCGACGCGTTCGACTTCGTCATCCTGTCGCAGACGCTGCAGGCGATGTACGACCCCAAGACGGTGCTGGGCGAACTCGTGCGCATCGGCCGGCGCGCGATCGTGTCCTTTCCCAATTTCGGCGTCTGGCACGTGCGCCTCAAGCTGCTCGTCTACGGCAAGATGCCGGTCACGGACTCCTACGACACGGCGTGGTACGAGACGCCGAACATCCACCTGTGCACGATCTCTGATTTCGTCGAGCTCTGCGACGATCTCGACATCGTCATCGAGCAGGGCATGGTGCTCGATGCCAAGGGCCGGCCGCGCTCGCTGCGTGCACCGGGAACGCTCGCCAACCTCTTGGGCGAACAGGGCCTGTTCCTGCTGCGCCGCCGGACGTGATCGGCCTTTACGGTACGCGGCGCCGCGTCGGCCCGCGATGGGCGGCGGGCTGCGGCAGCGCCGCATAGGACGGCCGCCGCCGCGTTGTCGTGCGCACCGTGGTCGGCGCGTAGAGCTGCTTGCCGGCCTCGACCAGGACGACGCCGGCAAAGCGTTCGAACCACCGCTCGCCGATGCGCTCCCAGGCGCCGGCCGAGGTCAGGTAGAGCCGCGAATAGACCGGGGGCACGAACAGGGCGCTGCGCGTGGCAAGCGGCGTGAACAGATTGTCCCGCAGCAGGCGCGAAAGCTGCGCCGCCGTATACGGCAGGCCGTGGCCGAACGGCGTGCTCTCGACCCGTGCCCAGATTCCCCGTCGGTTGGGCACGACGACGATCAGCCGTCCGCTGGCATCGAGCACCCGCCAGATCTCGCGGAGAAAGGGTCGCAACTGCTCCGTATGCTCGAGGGCGTGAACCAGCAGCACGCGGTCGATCGACAGATCGGGCAGCGGCAGGTCCGTCTCTTCGACCAGAGTCGTCGCGTTCGGCCCGTCGTGCGGCCAATGCAGAACGCCCTGCGGCGCCGGCATCATGCTGATGACACGCTCCGCCTCGGTCATGAACGGACGCAGGAAGGGCGTCGCATAGCCAAGTCCGAGGACCCGCTGCCCCTTGAGATCGGGCCACATTTCCCGCAGCCGGCGACGAATCATGCGCCGCGCCACCTGCCCCAAGGGCGAGGCGTAGAAATCCCGCAGATCGATGACGTCCGACCACATGTCGTCTGACGTTCCTGCCTGTCGCCCGATCGAGACCCGCCCGGCCGGGCTCTCGGGAAGCCTGCCGGGCGAGGTCCGAGAGCAAGCATAGCACGGGCGGCCGTCGTGCCGGCCATGGCCAAGCTTGCCTGTCCCCGCCTTGGCAGGCTGGTATCGCTGGTCTAAATCTAGGTGCCCGAACAACTCGTCCGAGAGATGAGCGATCAAGTCTGCCGCAACGCGCGGGCCAACGGCGAGGTGACCCGCGGCAGACGGATGTCGCTGTAATCAGGATTCGCGCCCATGCCTCTCCAGATCGAGCACGTGCTTTGCCTGAACGACAACTACGTCTGGCTGCTCCGCGAGCCGGCGAGCGGCGCCGTGGCGGCGGTCGACCCGTCGGAAGCAGGACCGGTTCGCCGGCGGCTGGACGAGCTGGGCTGGCGCCTCACCCACATTCTCAATACCCATCACCATGGGGATCACACCGGCGGCAACCTCGAACTCAAGCAGATGACCGGTTGCACGATCGTGGGGCCCCGCGCCGACCGCGAGCGCATCCCCGGCATCGACGTCGCCGTCGGCGAAGGCGAGACCTACCGGTTCGGCAACGAAAGCGCGCATGTCTTCGACGTTCCCGGCCACACGCGCGGCCACATCGCCTTCTGGTTTCCGGATTCGGACGCGCTGTTCTGCGGCGACACGCTCTTTGCGATCGGCTGCGGCCGGTTGTTCGAAGGAACGCCGTCGCAGATGTGGAACTCGCTCACGAAGCTGCGCGGTCTGCCGCCCACGACGCGGGTCTATTGCGCCCACGAATATACGCAGTCGAACGCCCGCTTCGCGCTGGCGATCGACCCCGACAACGCCGCCTTGAAGACGCGGGCCGCCCGCGTCGACGCGCTGCGGGCCAAGGGATTGCCGACCGTGCCGGCGACGCTCGCCGAGGAATGCCGGACCAATCCCTTCCTGCGCGCGGACGATGCCGACTTCGCCAGGCGGCTCGGGCTCGACCCGCGGGATCCGGTCGCGGTTTTCGCCGAGATCCGCGCCCGCAAGGACAAGTTCTGATCCGACTCAATCGATCATGGGGGAAATGCCGCGATGAAGCTGTTCTATTCGCCGGCCTCGCCGTTCGTTCGCAAAGTCACCGTCACGGCGCACGAGACCGGGCTGTTCGACCGGATCGAGCCGGTTCCGACGACGGTCGCCCCGGTCCAGCCGAACCCGGAGCTGGCCAGGCAGAACCCGCTGATGAAGCTTCCCACCCTCGTGACCGACGACGGCGACGTGCTCTACGAGTCGAGCCTCATCTGCCAGTATCTCGACTCGCTGCATGCCGGCCGCAAGCTGGTGCCGGAATCGGGCCCGGCGCGCTGGGCCGTGCTGCGGCTCGAAGCGCTGGGCGACGGCATAACCGATGCCGGCGTCCTGCTGCGATATGAGGAGCTGTACCGCAAGCCCGAGCAGCGCAGCCAGGCGTGGATCGACGGCCAGTTCGCCAAGTTGCGGAACGGTCTCGACACGCTCGAAGCCAACGTCGAGTGGCTTTCGGGCGACCTCAATCTCGGCCAGATCGCGGTCGCCTGCGCCATCGGCTGGCTCGAATTCCGCAAGCCGGCCGGGGACATCCGCAAAGGCCGGCCCCGACTCTTCGACTGGTATGACGCGTTCGTCCAGCGTCCGTCGATGGTCGCCACACAGCCGAAGGCATGAACGCCGCCGACATCATCCGGGCGCTGGACCTGCAGCCCCATCCCGAAGGCGGCCACTATCGCGAGACGTTTCGCGACCGGCCGCCGTCGGGCGGTCGCGGCGCGATGACCGCGATCTACTATCTTCTCCGGGCCGGCGAAGTGTCCGCTTGGCATCGCGTCGACGCGGCCGAGATCTGGCACTACTACGCCGGAGCGCCGCTTCTCCTCACGCTGTCCCCGGATGGGCGCGACACCACATCGGCACGTCTCGGCCCCGATATCGGTGCCGGCGAGCGGCCGCAGATTCTGGTGCCGCCCGGCTGCTGGCAGACGGCGCGCAGCCTCGGCGATTGGACTCTCGTCGGCTGTACCGTCGGACCGGCGTTCGAGTTTTCCGGCTTCGAGCTCGCCCCGCCTGGCTGGCAACCGGGCTGATGCGGCGGGACGTCCCTGCCGACACAGGAGGCGGCTTCGTCTTCCGGATCCCGCGAATTCCTCACGCGCCGTCGGCGGCGCGCAGTTTCGGCCGGCGGTCCCAGAGTTCGCGCGACGCCAGCACGGCACCGCCGACGATGAGCAGGCAGGCAAGGCCGAGCCGCAGGCTGGGTTCGGCCCGTCCGAACGCGATGAGCAGGAACGTCGAGAGCAGCGGCGTCATATAGGACAGCGCGCCGAGCGACTTGATGTCGCCGCGCTTGACGCCGAAATCCCACAGATAGAACGCAGCGCCAACCGGCCCGAGGCCGAGGCCGAATGCTGCGAGCCATTCGCTGCCCGTCGGGACGTACGTATCCTCGAAGGCAAGGTGGGCAAGAAGCGCCAACAGCGCCGTGGCGCCGCAGAATCCGCCGACGGCATCGGTCGGCACCGCGCGCAGGCGGCGCGACAGGACCGAGTAGGACGACCACGCGAGGGCCGCGCCGAACGCCGCGAGATATCCGGCCAGATATTCGCTGCGAATGCCGCTCATCCCGCCGCCGATGAGGAGCGCGCAGCCCGCAAGCCCTGCGGCCGTCCCGGCAAGATGCCACCAGCGCAGCCTCTCGCCCGGCAGCAGGCCGGAGAAGACGACGATGAGCAGCGGCCAGAGATAGTTGATGAGATTGGCTTCGACCGGCGGCGCCCAGGCCAGCGCCGCGAAATAGCAGACGTGATACCCGAACAGCCCGCCGACGCCGACCGCCCAGACATGCGCCGGCAAGGCAAGATGACGGCCGATCCGTTCACCCCTCAGCACCCATTTCGCCAGGGCGAGCGCGAACGCAAGCGCGAAGGCCATTGCCGTCATCTGAAACGGCGGGATCGGACCCGCCAACGTGGTGAAGAGGGCGAGCGAAGCCCAAAGCAGGATCGCCCCGAACCCGACCAACGTCGCGCCGACCGTGGAATGCCCCGTTTGCATGCTCAATTCCTGGAAAACTCCTAAGCAAGCGTATCGTCCGGCCGTGCGATCGCCGGCAGAGGTATCTGGGTAGTTAAGCCGGGTTTAAGGAATACCGCGCAAGTTAGGAGGACAAAACAAGAGGAGGCCCCGGAGCATTCCAACGATGCGCGCAGACTTCCTTTCGTCCAATGCCGGCCGGGGCTTCGTGGTCTTCCTCGCGTTCTGCGCGCTGCTCGCCGTTGCGGCCGGGTTCGGCTTCTATCAGTCGAGCGTGCATGCGTTCAAGGTCAACAAGACCGAAGAAGAACTGACGGTGCTTCGGCTCGTGAACGCGTTCGTCAGCACGTATTCAGACATCCGCGGCGCCGCATTGAGCGAGGATGCCCCCATCCCCGCCTCGTTCCGGGTCCATGCGATCGCGAACTTCAATGCCGCCGCGGGCGGCACCGACGTGCTGCGCCTCGACTGGATCGGCGTGCCCGGCAAGGAAATCCGGACGGCGCCGCGCGACGCCCAGCTCGCCCGTACCATCCTCGACCTTGCCGCGCAGCCGTCGCCGCAGCCCGTATCCGCCTTCGTGACCGTCGATGGGCAGACGGTACTGCGGACCGTCTACCCCTCCCTCGCGGCGCAGAGCTGCGTCGACTGTCACAACGCCGTCCAGAACGGCCGCCATGGCTGGAAGCTGAACGATCTGATAGGGGCGTTCGCGCTCGAGGTTCCGGCGGATGCGTTCCTCGCCAGCGCGCGCGAGAAGGCGATCCTGGCCGGGCTCGGGCTGTTCGTGGCGAGCGCGCTCATCGGCCTTTACGTCTTCGTTCTGCAGTATCGGAACGAACGGACCGCGGCCACGATCATCGCCGAACTGCGGCAACGCGAGCAGGAGCTGTCCAACGCGAAGACGGCGGCCGAGAGCGCGAACCGCGCCAAGTCCGAGTTCCTGGCGCTGATGAGCCACGAGCTGCGCACGCCGCTCAATGCGATCAACGGCTTTTCCGAGATCATCCGCAATCAGGTCTTCGGCCCGGTGGCGGAGCGCTATCGCAGCTATGCGGCCGATATCCACGAGAGCGGCCAGCATCTGTTGCGGATCATCAACGACATCCTCGACCTGTCGAAGGCCGAAGCTGGCAGCATGGACCTCGTCGTCGAGACCGTCGACGTCGCCGACGTGATCGACCGTTGTACGCGACTGGTCCGCGAGCGCGCCAATGCCGCGCGGCTGTCGCTTTATACCAGCATCGAACCGGGCCTCCGCATCAACGTCGACGAGCTCAAGTTCAAGCAGATCGTCATCAACATCCTGACCAATGCCATCAAGTTCACGCCGCCCGGCGGCCGTATCGACATCATCTGCCGCGTCGATCCGCGCGACAGGCGGTTCGAGCTGCGCATCACCGACACGGGGATCGGGATGGCACCCGAAGACATTCCGATCGCGCTGTCGCCGTTCCAACAGGTCGACAGCCGCCTCAGCCGGAAATACGGCGGCACCGGACTCGGCCTGCCGCTAAGTAAGGCCCTCGTCGAACTGCACGGCGGTCAGCTCGAGATTGCGAGCAGACCGGCGATGGGTACGACCGTGACGGTCTGGCTCGGCGCCGACCGGGTGGTACGTCCGGCCGCCGTAGCCGACCCGCCCGCACTGGCCTCGTAGAGTCCGATGGCGCCGTCCCGCCGATCCGGAACACGGCCTGGAGCACGGCGCGTTGCCGTGGCGGCCGAAATCAGTACATGTGCTGGCCGCCGTTGATCGACAGCGTCGAACCGGTGATGAACCCGGCCTCGTCGGCGACCAGGAACAGCACGCCGCGCGCGATCTCCTCGGCCCTGCCGAGGCGGCCCACCGGGATGCGTGCGATGATCTTCTCCAGCACGTGCGGCGGCACGGCGCGGACCATGTCGGTATCGATGTAGCCGGGCGCGATCGCGTTGACCGTGATGCCCTTGCTGGCCCCCTCGAGGGCGAGCGCCTTGGTGAAGCCGTGAATGCCCGATTTCGCCGCCGCGTAGTTGACCTGGCCATACTGGCCGGCCTGCCCGTTGATGGAACCGATGTTGACGATCCGCCCGAAGTTGCGCTCGCGCATCGAATCGAAGACGCACCGGCACATGTTGAAGCAGGACGTCAGGTTGGTCTGGATCACCTCGTTCCACTGCTCGAAGGTCATCCGGTGAATCGTGGTGTCGCGGGTGATGCCGGCATTGTTGACGAGGATCTCGATCGGACCGAGATCCGCGACGATGCGCTTCACCCCCTCCTCGCAGGCGGCGAAGTTGGAAACGTCGAACTTGTAGACCGGAATGCCGGTCTCCTCGGAGAACTTCTTCGCCGCAGCGTCATTGCTCGCATAGTTTGCGGCCACGCGGTACCCGGCCTTCTTCAGCGCGGTCGCGATCGCCGCGCCGATGCCCCGCGTTCCGCCGGTCACCACTGCCACCCGTCCGGTCATCGCCTGTCTCTCCCTCTCCAGCGTGGCGGGGCGTCACGCCCGCCACATCCAGTATGTCACGGCCCATGTTCGGGCCTTGATTTCCGTCAAGCCTTCCCGCCCCATCAAAACACACCCGTCGGGATCGGAAAAGAAAGGCCCGGGATCTCCAACGGATACCGGGCCCTGATTCATTCACCGGCGGGCGGCGCGATGGATGCGCCCCACGCCGCGGTGCGCGCTGCCGCTTAGTCGCGCTCGACGCACATGGCGATCCCCATGCCGCCGCCGATGCACAACGTGGCGAGCCCCCGCTTCGCGTTGCGGCGCTGCATTTCGTAGAGCAGCGTCACCAGGATGCGCGCCCCCGATGCGCCGATCGGATGGCCGAGGGCGATCGCGCCGCCGTTGACGTTGACCTTGTCCGGGTCCCAGCCGAGATCCTTGGTGACGGCGCAGGCCTGGGCCGCGAAGGCCTCGTTCGCCTCGATCAGGTCAAGGTCGTCGACCTTCCATCCCGCCTTTTGCAACGCAGCACGAGACGCCGGAATCGGTCCCGTCCCCATCACGGCCGGATCCACGCCGGCGGTCGCCCATGACACGATCCGCGCCAGCGGCTTCACCCCGCGCCGCGCCGCCTCCTTGTCGGTCATCAGGACGACGGCCGCCGCGCCGTCGTTGATGCCCGAGGCATTGCCGGCCGTCACCGTGCCGTTCCGGTCGAAGGCCGGACGCAGTTTCGCCAGCGCTTCCAGCGTCGTTCCGTGCTTCGGATATTCATCCGTGTCGACGGTCGTCTCGCCCTTGCGCGTGCTGATCTTCACGGGAACGATCTCGTCCTTGAACTTGCCGCTTTTCTGGGCAGCTTCGGCCTTCTGCTGCGAGGCGAGCGCGAACCGGTCCTGCTCCTCGCGTGTGATCTGCCAGCGCTGGGCGACGTTCTCGGCCGTATTACCCATGTGATAGCCGTTGAAGGCATCCCACAGGCCATCCTTGATCATCGTGTCGATGAGTTCGGCGTTGCCCATCTTGGTGCCGCTACGCAGGTGCACGCAGTGCGGCGCCTGGCTCATGCTCTCCTGCCCCCCCGCAACGACCACGTCGCTGTCCCCGAGTTTGATGGCCTGATATCCGAGCGCCACCGCACGCAGGCCCGAGCCGCACAGCTGGTTGATGCCGTAAGCCGTGCGCTCGACGGGAATGCCGGCGGCGACCGCCGCCTGCCGGGCCGGGTTCTGGCCGGCGCCCGCCGTCAGGATCTGCCCCATGATGACTTCGGAGACGTCGCCGGGCTCGACCTTGGCGCGTTTCATCGCCTCGACGATGGCCGCCGTTCCGAGATAGTGCGCTGGCACGGTGCTCAGCGCACCGTTGAAACTGCCGATGGGAGTCCGGGCGGCACCGGCGATTACGATGTCGGTCATCGCTTCATCTCCTTGCTGACTGGGGTGCGTCGCTTCGCTGCGGCGCAGCAATGGTTAATTTATAGGCTTCTGATATTCCGGGTGGCAAGGCGGGCGGCGAGCCAGGCGGCGAGCGCCGGCCACAGCTCCTGCGGCGCCCGGCGGCTCGAGACCATGCCGATATGACCCAGTGCGGGTGTCAGAACTTCGGCGCGCCGCAACCCACGGGCGAGCGCATGGGCCGAGGCGGGCGGCACGATGCGGTCCTGCTCCGGCACGACGACCAGTGTCGGCGTGTCGATGATATCGGGCCGAATCGCCGTGCCCGCCACATGCCACGCGCCGCGCGCCGGCGTGTTCTCGCCGTACCAGCCGACGAGGCATTCGCGTGCGACCGGGGCCGCGAGCGGCACGCCGTCGTTGAGCCAGTCCTCGAGCGCGACGAAGTCCTCTGCCCTGTCGCTCGCGGGATCGAGCCGCGCGAAATTCGCGAACTTGCGTGTGATCTGGAACGGATCGAGGCCGGCGAACAACGCCTGCAGCACATCGACCGGCATCACGCCCATCGACTCGAACAGCGGGAGCCAGGGCTTCGTCACGCTGACGAGCGTCCGCGCCGTCTCGGGCTTGTCGGCATGGAAGTCCCATGGCGTCGCCAGCAGCACCAACCCTGCGACGTCGCGCGGCCTGAGCTGCGCGAGCGCCAGCGCCAACAGCCCGCCCATGCAGTAACCGATGACGACGGGCGGGCGCCCGGCCAGCGCGATGGTCCGTTCGAGCGCCACGGCGAGCCGGCCGGTGATGTAGGCGGTAAGGTCGAAGTTCCGCTCGATCGGACCGGGGTGCGCCCAATCCACCAGAAACGGACGGAACCCCTGCGCCGCGAGCGTTCGCATCAGGCTGAGGCGCCGGGACAGGTCCAGAATATAGGCGCGGTTGATCAGCGAGGGCACGACCAGGAGCGGCGGGCCCCCGGCACCGCTCCGGCCCACGGCCCCGTAGTCGAAGAGCTGCGTCGTCCCCTCGGCCCAGACCACCGGCGGCGGCGAGAGATCGCGGCGATAGGGATGCTGGTGGTAGCGCCGGATCCCGCGCTCGAGCTCGTCAAGCCGACGCCGGATCTCCCGCTGGACCGCCGGGCCGAGGGCTTCGGGATCGGCCCCGGCGAGGTCGCGGCCGAGCGACTCCGCCTTTGCCCGAAGACTTGGGTGCCACAACCGTGGCACCGTCGGTGCCAGCCCGGATGGCGGCGAGCTGGGCCTCAAGAGCGGCAACGCGGCGGCGGAGCTCAGCCACGTCATCGCCGCCGTCGCCAGGTGCAGGCCGAGCGGCCGCGGCCCCAGACGGGGCCGCCGCTCCGGCATGGGCTTCGCCTCTGCCATCCCTCTCCCCGGTTGTCGCGCCATACCCGGCCATGAACGCGGCCGGGCTCAGGGACCAAACCGCCTGCAGAAACCGCGTCAGCGTCTCGGCGAACTCGGGATCCGCCGCCACCGCCGCCACATGTTCCTGCCACAGATCGATGTAGCGCCGGGCGAGCGTGTCGAAATCGGGCGGCTCAGCCATGATCAAGGTATTATATAGCCTCACGGAACACCGCTTGCCAGCGGCGTGGCCGCGTTGCAACATAGGGCAATGGTCATGGCGGAAGAACAACCATCCGAGCCGCCGGCAGGTGGCGAGGGCGGCGAGCGTACCTCGCCAAAGATCAAGATCAAGAAGTACGCTAATCGGCGGCTGTACAACACGGCGACGAGCAGCTACGTGACCCTCGACCATCTCTGCCAGATGGTGAAGGAGGGCACGGAGTTCGTCGTCTACGACGCGAAGACGGGCGAGGACATCACCCGTCAGGTGCTGACGCAGATCATCGTCGAGGAAGAAGCCAAGGGGCAGAACCTCCTGCCCGTCAGTTTTCTGCGGCAACTCATCTCGTTCTACGGCAACAGCCTGCAAGCCCTGGTGCCGCGCTATCTCGACTACTCCATGGCCGTGTTCGCGCGAAATCAGGAGCAGATCCGGAACTACATGCAGGAAGCGTTCGGCGGGTTCTTTCCGTTCGGCCGCGAGTTCGAGGAAATGAGCAAGCAGAACCTTGCTCTGTTCCAGAACGCCATGAAGATGTTCACGCCCTTCGCCTACGACGCGGCGCCGAAGAAGGACCAGCCGTCGGAAAGCGGCCCCGAAAAGAAGAGCGAGGCGGCGAGCATCGACGAGCTGCGCGCCCAGCTCGAGGCCATGCAGAAGCGGCTCGAGGAGCTGTCCAAGAAATAGAATAGATGTCGCCGGGAAATCGGCTTGGCTACCGACGCAGACCGGTGGCTTACGCCGCATGCCCTCGCCGGGTCATGTCGGGGGCCGGGGGCTCAAGGCAGCACCGTTGCCGTGAATCAACGGGAAGCGCGGCGCCGGCTGCGCGAGCCACGGGCGTTCGATGGTCGGCCGCCCGAAATAGTGCCCTTGCAGGAAACGCACGCCGCGCCGCGTCAGATGGATCGCATCGGCGGCGGTTTCCACGCACTCGGCCACGGTGGCAAGGCCGAATCCCTCCGCCAGCCCCAGCAGGGTACGGATGAAAAGCTGATTGTCGACATTGTCCGCGAGCCCGCGCACGAAGGACCCGTCGATCTTCACGCAGTCGACCGCCAGCGCCTTGAGGTTCCGGAACGAGGTGTAGCCGGCGCCGAAATCATCGAGCGCGACCCGACAGCCGAGATCACGAATCGCGCTGACGAATCGCGCCGTCTCTTCGATGTCCTGCAGGGCGACGGTTTCAGTGATCTCGATGATGAGGCGTTCGGCGACGTTGGGCCTGCGCTTGACGGCGGCGGTCAATGCCCTGAGCCAGCCGCGGTCCACCGCCGTCAGTCCCGAGATGTTGAGGGCCAGCCGCACGTCGGGATGGCGGTCGAGTTCCGCGATGGCGAGGTCGAGGGCATACCGGTCGACGAGGCGCATCAATCCGGACTGCTCGACCACGGGCACGAACGCGCTCGCCGAAACCAGGCTACCGTCCTGGCGGCGCATCCGCAGCAGGCACTCGTAGTGATCGACGGCGTGCGTCGCGGCCACGACCACGGGCTGGAAGGCGAAAAGGATGCGATCGCATTTGAGCGCCGCCTGCACCTCCTCGGCGATGGCGAGCGAACGGCGCCGCGCCTCGCGGCCGACGCCTGAATCCGAGAATGGCATGTAGCAGTTGCGACCGGCCTGCTTCGCCGCTTGGAGTGCGCTTTCGCCGCGACTCATGATCTCGTGCGCGCCGAGCGAGCCGCCGATGAACGGCACCCCACCCACCGAGACGGTGGCATGGATGGGACCGTGCGGCGTCTCGAAGGGCGCGTCGCGAATGGCCGCCAGAATCTTCTCGGCGGCGCGCGCCACGCTTTCGGCCGGACACTGGGCCAGAATGATGCCGAACCGGTCGCCGCCCAGCCGGCCGATCACGTCCGATGCCCGCACGACCCGGTCGAGGCGCCGGCCGACGCCGAGCACGATCGCATCGGCGGTATCCGATCCGTAGGCTTCGTTGATGACCCCGAGCTTGTCGATCCCGATCACGAGATAGGCACCCGGCGTCTGGTAGCGGGCGCTGCCGGCAAGCGTGTGGTCGAGTGCTTCTCTCAGCCGCGTGCGGTTGAAATGTCCGGTGAGCGGGTCGTAGTTGGCGAGATGCTCGAGTTCGGCCTCGCGTTGCTTGCGCGCTGTGATCACGCGCATCACGCCGGTCACGCGAACGGCGCGCCCCTCGATCCGATGCGTCGTGCCGCGGTCGTGCACCCAGACGAATTTGCCGCCGCCGCCGCGGATGCGGTACTCGCAGTCGAACGGCATCTCGGCCGTGTCGGCGTACGAGATCGCCTCCATCCAGCGGCCGAGGTCTTCGCTGTGAACGCGCTCCTTGAACGCCTGGCCGGTTCTGATGTCGCCGTCGAACAGGGTCTGCGCCGGCCCGATCCAGGTGATGGTGTCGGCGATCAGGTCCCAGTCGTAGGCGATATCGCCCGATGCGGCGAGCGCGGCCTCTAGACGCTGGAAGTGTTCGGACGGCTCTGACATCGACCGCATCCCCGGTTGGCTCGACGGGAGCCTTGATTTCGACCGGTTCGCGATGCGTCGCATCGGTCGGAAATCCGGGCGAGCGTAGCGATCAGGTGTTTAACAAATGTTGAAACCGGAGCGTGCAGTCGCCCGCCGATCGCGCGTCAGTGCACGCGCGAATTATGGTTAATTGGTAAATCCGAAAACGGCGGGCCCATACCGAAATAAGTTTCCTTTTCTTTTCTGAAAATTTTATACTTCTGGCCCGATCCGTGACCGGCAGCTTCGTCGTGATCTCCGTTTCGAACGCGATCATTTCCATTCCCGATGGTACCCGGCCGAGCGCACCGACGGGCGCACGGCCGTGGGCGCCCGTCATCGAGATCGAGGCGATCGACGTCGAAGCGCCGCGGCGGCAACGCGCGACGAACGATTCGGTACGCTGGCAGACGACGCCGCTGCGCGACAATCCCCGCGGCTACGATCGGCGCGACGGATCGCCGATCTGGGAGGTCGGCGAGCGGCGCGCATCGGCCGGCATCGCCTTCGCGGCACAGCGCATCGCGCAGGAAGCGCTCGGCCCCGGCGCCTATATCGAGGATTTCAGCCCCGCCGTGTCGATGTACACGGCCGTCGAGACGAATTTCGTCCAGCACCGCCAGCCGCCGCTGGCGAGCGTGGTGCTCTGGGCATAAGACGCGCCCGGGCGTCGTTCCGACGTATTTCTTCTTTCTTCCCTTCGTCAGGCAACGGCACATCGATCAGGCGCGGCCGAGGAACGCCGCCGTGGCGGCGCATGCCCGCCCGGTGCGGTCCAGTCGCCAGCGGCATGGGTCGATGCGTGCCGAACGATGCCCGATGAACCGAATACGAAAAGGGCGGCACGACCGTGCCGCCCATTCCGTCCCCTTGTCGATGCGCGGTACCGTTCGGCCGAACCGCGCCCGCAACCGGCCTCTTACTCCGCCGCCGTTGCGGCGATCTTCTCGACGCGCGCGGCGCAGAACTTGAACTCCGGAATCTTGCCGAACGGGTCGAGCTGGGGATTGGTAAGGATGTTGGCCGCCGCCTCCGCGTAGCAGAAGGGGATGAAGATCAGGCCCGCGGGCAGCGCGGGATCGACGCGGACCTTGAGCTCGATGGCGCCGCGCCGGGTCGACACGCGCACGTACTCGCCCGCCGTGATCCCCAGACGCCGCACGTCGAGCGGCGACAGCGTGACGATCGCCTCCGGCTCGATCGCATCGAGCACCTCGGCGCGGCGCGTCATCGCACCGGTATGCCAGTGCTCGAGCTGGCGGCCGGTCGTGAGCACCATCGGATAGTCCTGATCGGGCTCCTCGGCCGGCGGAACGATCCCGGCCGGGACGAACTTGCCGCGACCGCTGGGCGTGGGGAAGCCGTCGCCGAAGACGATGTCCTTGCCGGGCTGATCCGGGCCGGGACACGGATAGGTCACGAAATGCTCGCGCTCGAGCCGTTCCCACGTGATGTTCTTGAGCGACGGCATCACCGCCGTCATCTCGGCGAACACGTCGCGCGGGTGCGTGTAGTTCCAGTCGAGCCCGAGACGGCGCGCCATCTCCTGGATGATCCACCAGTCCTCGCGCGCGTTGCCGGGCATCGGTATCGCCCGGCGGCCGAGCTGCACCTGACGGTTGGTGTTGGTCACCGTGCCGTCCTTCTCGGGCCAGGCGGATGCGGGCAGCACGACATCGGCATGGAAGGCGGTCTCGGTCATGAAGATGTCCTGGACGACCAGATGCTCCAGCTTGGCGAGCGCCTCGCGCGCATGGTGCGCATCGGGGTCCGACATCGCCGGGTTCTCGCCCATGATGTACATGCCGCGGATCTGGCCGGCGAGGATGGCGTTCATGACCTCGACGACCGTGAGCCCGCGCTTGGGATCGAGTTTGGTGCCCCAGAACGACTCGAACAGCTTGCGGACGTCCTCGTTCTCGACCGAGCGGTAGTCAGGATAGACCATCGGGATCAGGCCCGCGTCGGACGCGCCCTGGACGTTGTTCTGGCCGCGCAGCGGATGCAGGCCCGTGCCCGGACGGCCGATCTGGCCCGTCATGAGGGCGAGCGAGATCAGGCACCGCGCATTGTCCGTGCCGTGGACGTGCTGCGACACGCCCATGCCCCAGAAGATGATCGCCCGCTCGGCCCGCGCATAGATCCGCGCGACCGTGCGCAGCGTCTCGGCATCGATGCCGCAGATCGGCGCCATCTTCTCGGGCGGGAAGTCGCGGATGTGGGCGGCGAGCCGTTCGAACTCCTCGGTATGCGCCTGGACGTACTGGCGGTCGTAGAGCCCTTCCTCCACGATCACGTTCATGATCGCGTTGAGCATCGCAACGTCACGCCCGGGCTTGAACTGCAACATGTAGGTCGCATGCCGCTTCAGCGCCTGGCCGCGCGGGTCCATGACGATCAGCTTCGCCCCGCGCTTCACCGCCTGCTTGAAGAAGGTCGCGGCCACCGGGTGATTCTCGGTCGGATTGGCGCCGATGACGATGATGACGTCGGCGTCCTTGCACGCCGTGAACGGCGCTGTCACCGCACCGGAGCCGATCGTCTCCATCAGAGCGGCGACCGACGAGGCATGGCACAGACGCGTGCAGTGATCGACGTTGTTGGTGCCGAAGCCCGTGCGGACGAGCTTCTGGAACAGATAGGCCTCCTCGTTCGATCCCTTGGCCGAACCGAAACCGGCGAGCGCGCCGCCGCCATACGTGTCGCGGATGCGCTTGAGGCCCGAAGCAGCGACCTCCAGCGCCTCCTCCCAGGTCGCCTTGCGGAAATGCGTCCACGGGTTGGCCGGATCCACGTAGTCGTCGGCGTGTTTCGGAACGCCGGGCTTGCGGATCAGCGGCTCGGTCAGGCGATGCGGGTGATGAACGTAGTCGAAGCCGAAGCGGCCTTTCACGCACAGGCGATTTTCGTTCGCCGGCCCGTTGCGCCCCTGCACGTACAGGATCCGATCGTCCTTGATCTTGTAGGTGACCTGGCAGCCGACGCCGCAATACGGGCACACGCTCTCGACCTCGCGGTCGGCCTCCGCCACCTTGATTCCGTCGGCGTCGAGCAACGTCGCCGGCATCAGCGCACCCGTGGGGCAGGCCTGCACGCATTCGCCGCAGGCGACGCACGTGCTGAGCCCCATGGGATCGTCGAAGTCGAACACGATCTTGGCGTGATGGCCGCGGCCGGCCATGCCGATGACGTCGTTGACCTGCACCTCGCGGCAGGCGCGGACGCACAGATTGCAGTGGATGCAGGCATCGAGATTGACCCGCATCGCCGGATGGCTCGAATCCGGCGCCGGCGTTGCACGCTGCGCGAACCGGCTGGCCGCGACGCCGAGGCGGTCGGCCCAGCGCCAGAAGCGCGAGTCCGGATCATGCGCCCTGTCCCGCGCCGGCTGGTCGGCGACGAGCAGCTCGAACACCATCTTGCGCGCCGCCTTGGCGCGCTCGCTCGCGGTTTTCACCTTCATGCCGGGCGTCGGCTTGCGGATGCACGACGCGGCGAGTACCCGCTCGCCCTCGATCTCCACCATGCAGGCCCGGCAGTTGCCGTCCGGCCGGTAGCCGGGCGCAGGCGTGTAGCAGAGATGCGGGATCTCCACGCCGCGGCGATTGGCCACCTGCCAGATCGTCTCGTCGGGTGCGGCTTCGACCTCTTCGCCGTCGAGAAAGAACCGGATCCGCTCGCTCATGACACGTCCTCGCGGAAATATTTCAACACCGACTTGACCGGATTCATGGCTGCCTGCCCCAGGCCGCAGATCGAGGCATCGGTCATCGCCTGCGCGAGTTCGGTGATCAGGGCCTCGTCCCATTTGGGCTGGGACATGAGCTTGACCGACTTTTCCGTGCCGACGCGGCACGGCGTGCACTGCCCGCAGGACTCGTCCTCGAAGAAACGCATCAGATTGAGGGCGACGTCCCGCATGTCGTCCTTGTCGGAAAGGATGACGACCGCGTGCGATCCGACGAAGCAGCCGTACGGCTCGAGCTTGCCGAAATCGAGCGGAAGTTCGGCCATGGATGCGGGCAGGATTCCGCCGGAGGCGCCGCCCGGCAGATAGGCCTTGAACGTGTGCCCCGGCAGCATGCCGCCGCAGTACTCGTCGATCAGCTCGCGAACCGTGATCCCCGCCGGCGCCAGCTTCACGCCCGGCTCTTTCACCCGGCCCGAAACCGAGAAGGAACGCAACCCCTTGGCGCCGCGGCGCCCCTGTGCCGCGAACCACTCAGCCCCCTTCTCGACGATGTCGCGCACCCAGAACAACGTCTCGATGTTGTTGACCAGCGTCGGGCGACCGAACAGGCCGACCTGGGCCACGTAGGGCGGACGATGGCGCGGCAGGCCGCGCTTGCCCTCGATGCTTTCGATCATCGCCGACTCTTCGCCGCAGATATACGCGCCGGCGCCGCGACGGAGATGGATCTTCGTGTGCGGCGACAGGCCCGCGGCCTCGAGCTTGGCGATCTCGGCCAGCAACATGTGACGGATCGCCGGATACTCGTCGCGCAGGTAGATGTAGACCTCCCGCGCCTCGACCACCCAAGCGGCGATCAGCATGCCCTCGAGGAAGCGGTGCGGATCACGCTCCAGATAGGCGCGATCCTTGAACGTGCCGGGCTCGCCCTCGTCGCCGTTCACGGCCATGAGGCGCGGCGCCGGCTCCTTGCGGACGAGACCCCACTTGCGGCCGGTGGGAAATCCGGCGCCGCCGAGACCGCGCAGGCCGCCGCCGTCGAGCGCGGCGATGATCTGCTCGGGCGTCCGCTCCCCGTTCAGACAGGCGCGCAGCAGGGCATAGCCGCCGGTCGCGGTATAGGCCGCGAAATCCTTGTCCGGCCGGTGCGCCGTCACGGCGCGATGATCGTGCTTCAGACTGGCCATGACGCTGTCGACGGTCGCCCGCGCGACCTCGTGATGGCCGACATGGCACACCGGCGCCTTGTCGCATGCGCCCATGCACGGCGCGCGCACGACCCGCACGCCGGGTCCGAGCTTCGCCGCCAGATCCGCCAGCAGCTGCCGGGCGCCGAACATCTCGCAGGTGAGGCTGTCGCACACGCGCACGGTGACCGGCGGCGGCGGCGTCTCGCCTTCCTTCACCACGTCGAAATGCGCGTAGAAGGTGGCGACCTCGTACACCTCGGCAAGGGCAAGGCGCATCTCGTGCGCCAGTGCCGCAAGATGCGCCGCCGACAGGTAACCGAACTTGTCCTGGATGAGGTGAAGGTGCTCGATGAGCAGGTCGCGGCGCCGCGGGCGGTCGCCGAGCAGCTCGCGAATCTCGTTGAGCGCTACCTCCTCGACCTGCCGCCCCTTCGGCGTGGTGCGGGTCCGGCCGCGCCCGGAACCGGGATGTCGTGCGCGATGAACGTCAGACGAAGTATGTGCCATGCCATCGTCCTGTAGAACTCAAAAGGCAAAAGTCCGCCCTGCAACTGGCGGCACTCTGGCGCCATGCAGCGGACATGAATTTGGCAGGATCGGCGGCACCCTGGCGCCGGTCGGTATAATGTATACCAGCGTTTCGCGATTTGTCATGGCTGCAGACGCGACACGGGTCTGCGGCCTTGCGCCTCAGTAGCCGAAAAGCTCCTCGATCGGCCCCTTGGGCAAGGGCACCAGGAACCAAACCTCGAACATGAGGAAGAGGACGATGGCGACGCCGACGCCGACCGGGATCGCCCGGAACCAGGCGTAACGGCCCACGACCGCCATGAACCCGGCGATGTAGAGGGCGGCTGAAACATAGATCCCGATGAAATTGAGCAACAGGACGAAGACGCCCGCCGGCACCAGGACCTGAAGGACCTGCTTCAGGGCCTCGGCATCGACGAAGGACGTACCCGCCCCCGGACGCTTCAGCACGGCCTGAACGAGCGTGACCAGGCTCGCCCCTGACATGATCAGACCGATGTAGAACGGAAAGTAGCCGGCCTCCGGCCCTTCCGGATCGCGCCAGCCGGCACCGATGCGCAGCGAATCCGTGATCACGATGGAGCCGACCACCAGGAACAGCACGGCGACCACGATCTCCATCGTCCGCTTCGAGACCAGGCCGCGACTGGACGTGAACTCACCATCCTTCATGGGTTGACCCTCGAGGTCTGTGACGCACGATCCGTTGCACGATGCGGACTGCTGCGACGTCGGGGCGGCGCCGGTCCTCCGGCGCCGCCCGTTCCATCAGTTCGTCTTGGCGAGAAAGCCGGCTTCCTTCATCAGCTCGTAATGAAGTTTCTCGGCGTTCTCGACCCACTTCCGGTATTCGTCGCCGGTCATGAAGGTCTGATTGTAGGCGCCCTTCTCCATGTATTCCTTCCAGTCCGGCGTGGCGCGCACCTTCTTGAACAGCTCGACGTAATAGTCGACATGCTCCTGCTTCACGCCGGCCGGCATGAATATGCCGCGCAGCATCAGGTAGCTGACGTCCACGCCCGATTCCTTGCAGGTCGGAATGTCGTTCCACGACATCGTGTCGGTCATCTTGTCCTTGTAGGGCATGCGCTGCTCGTCGAAGACGCAAAGCGGCCGCAGTTTGCCCGCCCGCCAGTGCGCGACCGCCTCGATCGGATTGTTGACCGTCGAGTGGACGTGATTGCCGACGAGCTGGACCGCCACGTCGCCGCCGCCCTTGTAGGGAACATACGTGAAGGGCTTGCCCGCGACCTTCTGCAGGGCGACCGTGATGATCTGGTCCTCCTGCTTCGAGCCAGTGCCGCCCATCTTGAACTCGCCGGGCTGACCGTTGCCGACCGCCGTCAGGTATTCCTTGGCGGTCTTGTAGGGCGATTCGGCGTTGACCCACAGCACGAACTCGTCGAGGGCGAGCATCGCGACCGGCGTCAGATCCCGCCAGCTGAAGGGAACGCCCGAGGCGAGCGGCGTCGTGAACAGGTTCGAGAGCGTGATGATCAGCTTGTGCGCATCACCCGGGCTGCTCTTGACATCGAGGAAGCCCTCGGCGCCGGCGGCACCCGCCTTGTTGATGACGACGATCGGCTTGTCGGCCAGATTGTGCTTCGAAACGACGCCTTGGATGAATCGCGCCATCTGATCGGCGCCGCCGCCGGTGCCGGCCGGCACCACGATCGTGATCTGTTTGGTCGGTTCCCAAGCCGCGAAAGCGGAACTCGTCGCGATCGCCGCGGCGACCGCAACGCCGGCGACGGCTGTCAGTCGCCGGAAGAGCCGTAGTTTCGCCACGTTCATGTTTCTCTCCCTGAATGTTGATTGATCTCTTTTGTCGTTTTTCTTGAGAGCGTAGCGCGGGCCGGCACCGGGCGTCCAGCGGACCCCCGGCACAAATCCCCCGCTACGCTCCGGTTCCCGGCGCCGGCACCGTGCGCTGCAGCATTCCCTTCGCCCACGACACCAAGGGCCATAGCAGCAACGCCAGTCCCAGCGACATGATGGATGCCACCAGCCAGTTCGACCAGAAGACGCTCAGGCTTCCGCCCGACAGCAGCATCGACTGGCGGAAGGCGCTTTCGGCCATGTCACCCAGCACCAGTGCGAGCACCAGCGGCGACAGCGGATAGTCCAGCTTCTTGAACGCATACCCGATCACGCCGAAGACGAGCATGAGGGCGATGTCGAACGCGGCGTTGTGGACCGTGTAAGCGCCGACCGCGCAGATCACGACGATGACCGGCGCGATGATGCTGAACGGAATGCGCAGAATCGCAGCGAACAGCGGCACGCAGGTGAGCACGATCAGCAACCCGGCGACGTTGCCGAGATACATGCTGGCGATCAGCCCCCAGACGAAATCCTTCTGTTCGACGAAGAGGAGCGGCCCCGGCTGCAGGCCCCAGATCAGGAGACCACCCAGGAGGACCGCCGCCGTCGGCGAGCCCGGAATGCCGAGCGTGATCATCGGCAGCAGCGCGCTCGTGCCCGCCGCGTGCGCGGCGGTCTCGGGCGCCACGACGCCTTCGATTTCACCCTTGCCGAACCGGTCGCCGTTCCGCGACACGCGCTTGGCGATGCCGTAGCTCATGAACGAGGCCGGGGTGGCGCCGCCGGGCGTGATGCCCATCCAGCAGCCGATCGCCGCCGAACGCAGCGAGGTGACCCAGAACTGCGGCAGCTTCTTCCAGGTCTGCCACACCACCGTCGGGTTGAGTTTCGCCGCCCCGCCCTTGAACGACAGCCCCTCTTCCATCGACAGCAGGATCTCGCCGATGCCGAACAGGCCGATGACGGCGATCAGGAAGTCGAAGCCGCGCAGGAGCTCCGTCGTGCCGAAGGTCATGCGCAGCTGGCCGGTGACGGTATCGAGCCCGACGCAGGCCAGCGCGAAGCCGAGGGTCATCGCCGCGATCGTCTTGAACGCATTGCCGCGTCCCATGCCGACGAAGCTGCAGAACGTCAGGAACTGCACGGCGAAGAATTCCGGCGGGCCGAACTGCAGCGCGAAGCCGGCGATGAGCGGCGCGAGGAAGGTGATGACGACGACCGCGATGAAGGCACCGACGAAGGACGAAGTGAACGCCGCGGTGAGCGCTTCGCCGGCTCGTCCCTGCTGGGCCATCGGATGGCCATCGAAGGTCGTGGCGACCGACCAGGGCTCGCCCGGAATGTTGAACAGGATCGAGGTGATCGCGCCGCCGAACAGCGCCCCCCAGTAGATGCACGACAGCATGATGATCGCCGACGTGGGCGGCATGCTGAACGTGAGCGGCAACAAGATGGCCACGCCGTTTGCCCCGCCCAGCCCCGGCAACACCCCGATGAGCACACCGAGGGTGATTCCGATCAGCATCAAGACGAGGTTGAAGGGTTCGAGAACGACGGCGAAGCCGTGGAACAGCGATGCGATCTCTTCCAAATCGCTCCTCCCCTGCGTTTCCTCCTGCCACCCCTCATGTTCTTTTTGGGGAGAGGCGGCACCGTTGACGTCAACGCCAACGGGATCGGGGTGTGGCGGTTATCGTGGCCTGTCCCCGGCCCGCCTTGCACCCCGTTTGGTATCTGGTATACAAAATACCTGACGAATGGGATTCTACAGGTTGCCGGCGGCGGCGTCTACCGGTTGAACGAACAACCCGGTGTTCCGCCGGCGCGGCCGAGGGGAGGCAGGTTTCCGCCGTGACCGTCGTCAAGCTCTCCGTCAAGCCGATCGAGGCCGATCTCAGCTATCGGAACCAGGTCTATCACGCGCTGAAACGGGCCATCACCGAAATGAACATCTACGACAGCCGCGAGGAGCTGCGCCTCGACGAGCGGCGGCTGTCGCAGGACCTGGGCGTAAGCCGCACCCCGATCCGTGAGGCGCTGAACCGCCTCGAGCAGGAAGGCTTCGTCCGCTCGGTTCCCCGCCGCGGCGTGTTCGTCGTCCGCAAGACGAAGAAGGAGATCATCGACATGATCCGCGTCTGGGCGGCGCTCGAGAGCATGGCCGCCCGGCTGATCACCCTGCATGCGACCGACGAGGAGATCGCCCGCCTGCGCGAGCTGTTCGTCGATTTCCGCGACGGCCACGAGCCGAACGCTCACATCGACGAATATTCCGAGGCGAACATCCGCTTTCACCAGGCGATCGTGAACATGAGCCGCAACCAGCTTCTCATCGACACGATGGCGAACCTGTTCATCCACATGAAGTCGATCCGGCGCCGCACCATCTCGGAGAAGGATCGCGCGACCCGGTCCATCATCGACCACATGAACATCATCGAGGCGCTGGAGCGGCGCGAGACGGAACGCGCGGAGCAGCTCGTCCGCCAGCACAGCCTCGATCTCGCGGCGCACGTCGAGAAGCACGTGGACTATCTGGACTAAAGGCCGCCCGGAATCGCGGCGCCGGCCGGCGCCGTACCAAGATCAAATCGGCGGGGGACGAGCCCGCCCGTTGCAATCCTAGTCAGTGAGGAAACCATGGCCGAAGGAACGGCGAAACAACAGGACAAGACGATGGCGGACGAAACGCAGGAACTGACCGACGGCTTTCACCTCGTCATCGAGGCGCTCAAGCTCAACGGCATCAACACGATCTACGGCGTGCCCGGCATCCCGATCACGGACCTGGCCCGTCTGGCGCAGGCCTCGGGCATGCGCGTCATCTCGTTCCGGCACGAGCAGAACGCCGGCAACGCCGCCGCCATCGCCGGCTTCCTGACGAAGAAGCCCGGTGTCTGCCTCACGGTGTCGGCGCCCGGCTTCCTCAACGGTCTGACGGCGCTCGCCAACGCCACGACCAACTGTTTCCCGATGATCCTCATCAGCGGCTCGTCCGAGCGCGAGATCGTCGACCTGCAGCAGGGCGACTACGAGGAGATGGACCAGCTCGCCATCGCCAAGCCGCTCTGCAAGGCGGCCTTCCGCATCCTGAATGCCGCCGACATCGGCATCGGCGTGGCGCGCGCGATCCGTGCCGCGGTGTCGGGACGGCCGGGCGGCGTCTATCTCGATCTGCCGGCCAAACTGCTCTCGCAGGTCATACCGGCCGAAGTCGGCCGGCGGTCGCTCGTCAAGGTCGTCGATCCGGCGCCGGCCCAGATTCCCGCGCCGTCGGCGGTCAAGCGCGCGCTCGATCTGCTGAAAGGCGCGAAGCGCCCCCTGATCATCCTCGGCAAGGGCGCCGCCTACGCGCAAGCTGACGACGCGATCCGCACCCTGATCGAGACGACGGGCATTCCCTTCCTGCCGATGAGCATGGCCAAGGGCCTCCTGCCCGACACGCACCCGCTGTGTGCCGGCGCGGCGCGTTCGCTGGTGCTCAAGGACTCCGACGTCGTGATGCTGATCGGCGCCCGCCTCAACTGGCTGCTGTCGCACGGCAAGGGCAAGACGTGGGGCGAGCCCGGCTCGAAGAAGTTCATCCAGATCGACATCGAGCCCAAGGAGATGGACAGCAACGTCGAGATCGCGGCGCCGGTCGTCGGCGACATCGGCTCCTGCGTGTCGGCGCTGCTGGATGCGATGGGCGGCAAGTGGCAGGCCCCGCCGGCCGAGTGGCTCGACACCATCAAGGCGAAGAAGGAAGAGAACATCGCCAAGATGGCCACGCGGCTGATGAAGAACTCGGTGCCGATGGACTTCCACAGCGCGCTCGGCGCGCTGCGCACCGTCATCAGGGAGCGTCCCGACACCATTCTGGTCAACGAAGGGGCCAACACGCTCGACCTCGCGCGCGGGGTCATCGACATCTATCAGCCGCGCAAGCGGCTCGACGTCGGCACCTGGGGCGTCATGGGCATCGGCATGGGCTTCGCGGTCGCCGCCGCCATCGAGACCGGCAACCGCGTGCTGGCGGTCGTCGGCGACAGCGCCTTCGGCTTCTCCGGCATGGAGGTGGAGACGATCTGCCGCTACAAGCTGCCGGTCTGCGTCGTCGTCTTCAACAACAACGGCATCTATCGCGGGACCGAGGTCAATCCGTCCGGCGGTCCGGATCCCGCGATCACCGTGTTCGTCAAGGATGCGCGCTACGACAAGATCATCGAGGCATTCGGCGGCGTGGGCGTCCATGTGACGACGCCCGACGAGCTGAAGCGCGCCGTCGATGCGGCGCTCGACTCCGGCAAGCCGACCCTCATCAATGCGGTGATCGATCCGGCTGCTGGCACCGAGAGCGGGCGCATCGGCAACCTCAACCCGCAAAGCGCAATTCGCAAGAAGTAGGTCGTCATCCGAAGCGGCGATAGCGAAGACCGGTACGACCGGTCCTGCGTCGCCGCAGGCACAGGACAAAGGTTGCGGAGGAGATCAAGATGGCAACGAAGAGCAAGGCGAAGAAGTCGAAGGCCGCGAGCCGCAAGGCGTCGGCGCGCACCGTCAAGACGAAGTCGCGCGCCGTCAAGGCAAAGACGCGCGCGGTCGCGGCAAAGAGGCGAAACGGCAACGCCGTCGCGGCGAAGCGCAAGAACGGCAACGGCCTGCCCCCGCCGTCCAGGAAGCCGTGGGGAGCCGCCGGCAAGGCGCTGGAGGGCGTCCGCGTCCTCGACTTCACGCACGTGCAGTCGGGTCCGACCTGCACGCAGCTTCTTGCCTGGTTCGGCGCCGACGTGATCAAGGTCGAGCGTCCGGGGAGCGGCGACATCACGCGCACTCAGCTCCGCGACATACCGGGCGTCGACAGCCTCTATTTCACGATGCTCAACCACAACAAGCGGTCGATCACGATCGACACCAAGCATCCGCAGGGCAAGCGCGTGCTTGAGGCGCTCATCAAGGTCAGCGACGTGCTGGTGGAGAACTTCGCGCCCGGCGTGCTCGACCGCATGGGGCTGACCTGGGAGTACATCCACAAGCTCAACCCGCGCATGATCGTCGCCTCGGTGAAGGGCTTCGGCCCCGGACCGTACGAGGACTGCAAGGTCTACGAGAACATCGCGCAGTGCACCGGCGGTGCTGCCTCGACCACCGGTTTCCGCGACGGCCCGCCGCTCGTTACCGGCGCCCAGATCGGCGACTCGGGAACGGGTCTGCATCTGGCGCTCGGCATCGTCGCGGCGCTCTATCAGCGTCAGCGCACCGGCCGCGGCCAAAGGGTCCTCTGCGCGATGCAGGACGGCGTGCTCAATCTCTGCCGCGTCAAGCTGCGCGACCAGCAGCGCCTCAAGCACGGGCCGCTCAAGGAGTACAGCCAGTACGGCGAGGGTATCCCCTTCGGTGACACGGTGCCGCGTGCCGGCAACGATTCGGGCGGCGGCCAGCCGGGCTGGATCCTGAAGTGCAAGGGCTGGGAGACGGACCCCAACGCCTACATCTACTTCATCGCCCAGGCACCGGTGTGGGGCGCCATCTGCGACGTGATCGGCGAGCCGGGCTGGAAGACCGATCCGGAATACGCGACGCCGGAGGCGCGGCTGCCGAAGCTCCGGAAGATCTTCGACCGCATCGAGCAGTGGACCATGACCAAGACCAAGTTCGAGGCCATGGAGATCCTCAACAAGTACGACATCCCGTGCGGTCCGATCCTGTCGATGAAGGAGCTCGCCGAGGACGAGTCGCTGCGCAAGACCGGCACGATTGTCGAGGTCGATCACCCGACGCGCGGCAAGTATCTGACCGTCGGCAACCCGATCAAGCTGTCCGACTCGATCACCGAGGTGAAGCGGTCGCCGCTCCTGGGCGAGCACACGGACGAGATCCTGAAGAACGTGCTCGGCTTCAAGGCGCACGAGATCGCCGAGATCAAGGCGTCAGGCGCGCTCGGTGCACCGCAAGAGGCCGGGCAGAAGAACGCAGCCTGACGAAAGGCAGAGCAAGGAAGGGGTTTGGAAATGCGCATCGTTGTCCATGGCCAGCAGGCCTTCGGCAAGGCCGTCCTCGAAGCGCTGCTGAAGCGCGGCGAGAACGTGATCGCTGTCTACGTGGCGCCCGAGAAGGAAGGGCAGAAGGCCGATCCGCTGAAGGAAGCGGCGATGGCTGCCGGCATTCCGGTCTATCAGCCCAAGTCGTACCGCAAGCCCGAGGTGTGGGAGCAGTTCGCGGCGCTCAAGCCCGACCTGCAGGTGATGGCCTACGTCACCCTGTTCGTGCCGGAGGAGTTCCTCAATATCCCGACCTACGGCTCGATCCAGTACCACCCCTCGCTGCTGCCGCGGCACCGCGGGCCCAGCTCCATCAACTGGCCGATCATCCAGGGTGAGACGAAGACCGGCCTTACCATCTTCTGGCCGGACAACGGGCTCGATACTGGGCCGATCCTTCTGCAGAAGGAGACGCCGATCAACGACGACGACACGCTGGGCAGCGTCTATTTCGACCGCCTGTTCCCGATGGGCGTCGAGGCGATGCTCGAGGCGATCGACCTCGTCAAGGCCGGCAAGGCGCCGAAGATCAAGCAGGATGAAAGCCAGGCGACCTACGAGAGCTGGTGCAAGTTCGACGACGTCGAGATCGACTGGTCGCGGCCGCAGCAGCAGGTCTGGAACCTGATCCGCGGCTCCAACCCGCAACCGGGCGCCTGGACCAAATTCGAGGGCAAGGTCCTGCAGATCTACGACAGCAGGAAGCTGCCGGCCAGGGAAGGGGCCAAGCCCGGCGAGGTCACCGAGGTCACGGCGGACGGTTTCGCCGTCGCCTGCGGCGGCGGACAGATCCAGGTCCTGCGCGTGAAGCCGGCCGACGGCGCCAAGCAGAAGGCCGGCGAGTGGGCGGCGGCGGCGGGACTCAAGCCCGGCGCGATGCTGGGATGAGCCGTTCGCCCATTCACGAGTTCACAGACAACCACGAGTTCACTGACAAGACCGAGAAAACGCGTCGAGGGAAGAAACTATGCACGACCCGAAACAACAGCATCTGAATCCCAAGTCCGACATCGAGATTTCCCAGGCCGCCAAAATGCGGCCCATCCTCGACGTAGCGAAGGACAAGCTCGGCATCGACGCCAAGGACCTCGAGCCCTACGGGCACTACAAGGCGAAAGTCTCGCTCGACTACATCCGCACGCTGAAGGACAGGCCGAACGGCAAGCTGATCCTGGTGTCGGCGATCACGCCCACGCCGGCCGGCGAGGGCAAGACGACGACGACCGTCGGCCTCGGCGACGCGCTCAACTACATCGGCAAGAAGGCGATCATCTGCCTGCGCGAGCCCAGCCTCGGCCCCTGCTTCGGCATGAAGGGCGGTGCGGCCGGCGGCGGCTATGCCCAGGTCGTGCCGATGGAGGACATCAACCTCCACTTCACCGGCGACTTCCACGCGATCGAGTCGGCGAACAACCTGCTCGCCGCCCTCATCGACAACCACATCTACTGGGGCAACAGCCTGGGCATCGATCCGCGCCGGATCACTTGGCGCCGGGCCATGGACATGAACGACCGGGCGCTGCGCTCGATCGTCAACTCGCTCGGCGGCGTCGCCAACGGCTATCCGCGCGAGGACGGGTTCGACATCGTCGTCGCCTCCGAGGTCATGGCGATCTTCTGCCTCGCCACCGATCTCCAGGACCTGCAGCGCCGCCTCGGCAACATCATCGTCGGCTACACCCGCGACCGTAAGCCGGTGCGCGCGGCGGACCTCAAGGCCGCCGGTCCGATGACGGCACTGCTCAAGGACGCGCTGGCGCCGAACCTCGTCCAGACGCTCGAGAACAACCCCGCCTTCGTCCACGGCGGTCCCTTCGCCAACATCGCGCATGGCTGCAACTCGGTCATCGCGACGACCACGGCGCTGAAGCTGGCCGACTACGTGGTCACCGAGGCGGGCTTCGGCGCCGATCTCGGCGCCGAGAAGTTCATCGACATCAAGTGCCGCAAGGCGGGCCTGAAGCCCGACTGCGTCGTGCTCGTCGCCACGATCCGCGCGCTCAAGATGCATGGCGGTGTCGCCAAGGACGCGCTAAAGGAGGAGAACCTCGAGGCGCTGAAGAAGGGCATCGCCAACCTCGCCCGCCACGTGCGCAACGTGCAGAAGTTCGGCCTGCCGCTGGTGGTGTCGATCAACCGCTTCTCGGCCGACACGCCGGCGGAGATCGAGCTGGTCAAGAACGCCTGCGCCGAGCTCGGCGTCGAGGCGTTCATGGCGGATCACTGGGCGGCGGGCGGCGCCGGTGCGGTGGACGTCGCCAAGGCGGTCGTCAAGCTGTGCGAGACGAAGCCGGCCAAGGACTTCAAGTTCCTCTACCCCGACGAGATGCCGCTGTGGGAGAAGATCCGCACCATCGCGACGGAGATCTACGGGGCGCGCGACATCACCGCCGACAAGAAGGTGCGCGACCAGATCGCCGAACTGCAGGCCGGCGGCTTCGGCCACTATCCGATCTGCGTCGCCAAGACCCAGTACAGCTTCTCGACCGACCCGAACCTCAAGGGCGCGCCTAGCGACCACATCGTGCCGATCCGCGAGGTGCGGCTGTCGGCCGGTGCGGAGTTCCTGGTCGCGATCTGCGGCGAGATCATGACCATGCCGGGCCTGCCCAAGGTGCCGGCCGCCAACAACATCGAAGTCACGCCGGATGGCAAGATCACCGGCCTGTTCTGAGCGCGGCGTCCCAAACGCGACCGACGGGGCGGGTCATGCGACCCGCCCCCTTTTTTTGTGCGCGGCGTCGCCGTGCCATGCCCGCAAGCTGCGGGTCAGATGATCGGCGAGCGCCGCGGTCTGGCGCGAAACGCCGCCCGACCGGACGTGGAGGGTGATGTCGACGTCGGGAAACGGCGGAAAACCGTCGCGTCGCGTCAGACGCCGCAGTCGCGGGCTGACCGTCGACCGCTTGAAGACCGAGATCGCGAGGCCGGCCTCCACCGCCGCCTCGACGGTCGCGAGGCTGGGGCTCACATAGGCGAGCCGCCAGGGACGCCCCAGCTCGTCGAGAGCGCCGGTCGCCCAGCGCCGGAACAGGCAGCCGTCGCGGTAGAGCGCCAGCGGCACCGGGTTCTGGCGATGCACCGCGTGGACGGGCGACGCCGCCCAGATCGGCGTATCGCGGCAGATGACCTCGCCCCGGCCCATGCCGGCCGGATGCATGCCGAGGACGATGTCGAGATCGCGATCGAGCCGTTCGAGCAGATCGGACGTAAGGCCGGTCTCGACCTCGACGAGGACGGCGGGGTGCTCGCGCCAGAACCGCGCGAGAATCCCCGGTAGGACGCGCGTGGCATAGTCGTCGATGCACCCGAGCCGGACCACGCCCGCGATCACGTTCCGCCGCACGGCGCCGACCGCCTCGTCGTTGAGCGCGAGCATGCGCCGCGCATAGCCGATGAGAGCCTCGCCCGACGGCGTCAGCCGAACGCGGCGACCGTCGCGAAGGAAGAGTGCCGCGCCGACGTCGTCCTCGAGGCGCTTGATCTGCATGCTGATGGCACCCTGCGTGCGGTTCAGCGCCGCCGCGGCGCGCGTGAAGCCGCCGCGGTCGGCCACCGCCACGAATGTCCGCAAGAGATCGGTGTCGAGAACGACCGGCCGCATCCATCACATCTCCTGATCTGTGGAATTTACGCTATTCGTTTTGCTGATGAAAAGCATGGCCCTACGCTTGCCCGGACACGAGCGGGAGACGTCATGGCGCGGAATCGGGAAATCCTGGGCATTGCGGCGGCCGGCGCATCGAGCTGCCTCGGCGGCGTCTCGGTCGTCGCCACGCGCGCCGTGGTGGGACTGCTCGATCCCGCGACGTTGGCGGCACTGCGCTACGGTATCGGTGCGATCTGCCTTGCCGCCGTGCTGCGCCTGCTGCGACGGCCGGCACCCGCGCGATCCGATCTGCCGGCCGTGATCCTGCTCGGCGTCCTGTTCTTCACGGCGTTCCCGGTCCTGTTCAACGTCTCGCTGTCCTACACGACGGCGGCGCGGGGCTCGCTCGCCCTCTCCACGCTGCCGTTCCTGACGCTGCTCGTCGCCGCGGCGCTTCGGGCCGAAAAGCTCGCCTGGCGAAAGGTGGCGGGCGTCGCACTCGCGATCGCCGGGGTCGCGACCGCGCTGGGCGACCGCCTCGCCGTCGGCGGGACCGTCGCGACAGGCGATCTGTTCATGATCGCGACCGCCGGCTGCGGCGCGCTCTACAATGTGCTGTCGCGCCCGTATCTCGCGCGTATCCCCGCCCTGTCGTACACGACGGTCGGCATGACCGCCGGCGCGCTTGCCGGCATCGTGTGGGCGGGCACGGCAGGCGACCCCGCGCGCGTGGTTGCGCTGCCCGCGTGGGGCTGGGGCGCGGTCGTCTTTCTCGGGGTGGGCGGCGCCGCCCTGACCTTCTTCCTGTGGAGCTACGGGCTGGAGCACACGACGCCGACCCGCGTCGCAACCACCGTCGCGCTCAATCCGGTCGTGTCGCTCGTGCTCGGCGCGCTCGTCCTGGACGAACCGGCGCCGCCACGGCTGGCGCTCGGGATCCTCACCATCCTCGCGGGCATCATCCTCGTCGGCAGCGGGCCGGGCACGACACGAGCTTGCGCCGATGCGCTGCGGCGACGTCTGCATGAGCGGCATCGCACGCGACGTGATTTGCACATCCTCGCCCGTCTCGATCGCGCCACGCTCGAGGACAATCGCGCCGCGCTCGAGCATGCCGGTTTCGGCCACCTCTTCGGCGACCGAAAATGTGCCCGTCCCTATTGGTGGCTTGCGCGCGACGAGTGAGCCGCAAACCCGGCCCTGTCGTCACGGGTTGCCAAGACGCATGCCGTCCGCGAAAACCTTCGCAGGCGTTTCGCACGGATCGGCACGGCGAGGTTTCATGCGGATCTCCCATCTTCGGCGCAGGCGCCATCGGCGGACTGCGCGGCGCCGTGGTCGGAATGGCACGCCTCGTCGACGTCGCGATGCCGATGGGCGAGGCCGTGCCCGGACTCGTGCGGCAGCGGGCGCGCCTCGCGGCTGCCGCTGCTTAATCAATTGTTAATACTATGGATTGTCATATGGCCCCCGAGTCGCGGGTAGATCTAGCCTCTGGGGTGGAGAGGGAGCCATGAGATCCAGCGCGTCCGCCGTCCAGATTTGTCCCTGGTGCCAGTACCCGACCCAGCCGATCTGGGTCCACGGCCACGCCCAGTGCCAGCATTGCCGCATCAACATCGACCCGTGCTGCGGCGGCGACGAGATCATCCCCTCCGGCGGCGATCCCGACGAGGGCGCCATCCTGATCGGGGCCGTCGCCGACACATGACGGCGAGCCCCTGCGTCTCGATCTGCAAGCTCGACCCGAAGACGCAGGTCTGTATCGGCTGTGGCCGCACGATCATGGAGATCGCGGCGTGGCCGCAGCTCGACGAACGCGAGCGCCGCGCCATCATCGAGCGGCTCGCGCGATCAAGACGATCCGCCGCGTCCGGCGCGACGTCGTGACGACGGAACCATCGTCCATCCACGGCATCGCATCGAAATCGAAAGACGCGATGCCGACGCAGTGCCCTTGAAAAGCGAAACGGGCGGCACCCGATGAGGTGCCGCCCGCGAAGTTGCGCGGATGACGCGCCTACTTCCGCTTCTTGGCAGCCTTCTTGGTGGCCTTCTTGGCGGCCTTCTTCTTCGCAGCCATCGTTGGATTCCTTTTTCCGATGTGATTCCGCGACACGGATCCTTCCGTATCGCACGAGCCGTCATCGCTGGAGCACGGGTGTGAGTACGTTCCGATCAACGTGCCGCACCTACGTCCGGATCACCGGACATGCCCCCGAATCGGTACCCGTACACTATTTGTGCGCCGAGAAAGTTAAGAAAGCAATTCAAAAGTTGATCGGCATGTAGGGGCATGTCGGGGCATGCGAAACCGTCCAGGACCCGACGCATCCCCTGCGCATGCACGGATCATCGGCCGCGCGCATGTCGTCTTCCGCATCGTCTTCCGCGCACATCCGCGACTCAAAACGCGCCGACTGCGATCGACGGAAACGACATCGGAACCGATCGCGCACGAAATCGATTCGATCACGAAATCGATTCGATATCGGTTCGATCACGCACGACGCATCGACGAGGCGCGATGGATGATGCGACGCAACAATGCGTGTGATGCGCGCTCCCTCGATCGCGCGCGGCCAGGACGTGCGAAGATCGACAAGGGGGCACGACGGTCGACGCGACGATGGATCGCGGCGCCCGCTTCGTTCCGGCATGGCGCCGAAAAGAAATAGCCGCCGGGGCGATCGGACCCCGGCGGCCGCTTCCTCGGAAAAAGGAATCCGCAATCGGCAGCGATGTCTCGTTGTTCCGACGCGGACCTTGATTATAGGCGATCAGGAGCGGCTTCGTGTGAACGAATTAGCTCGACCGTAAACCATTGTAAAAACGCACAATTTTCGGAAATTTAGGGGTCTTGGACGAGCTCGGCCGCGCGCGTCAAGACCCTTGTTCGATAAGAATTTCGTCTTATCTTCCCCGGCCAAGCTTGCCCGCCGCCGGCGGCTTCCGGCGGCGGTGGCACGTTCAGGGCCTGGTCTGTCCGTTGCCGCGGACGACGTACTTGTAGGTGGTGAGCTGTTCGGCGCCGACGGGACCGCGCGGCGGCAGGCGTCCGGTCGAGATGCCGATCTCCGCACCGAAGCCGAACTCGCCGCCATCGGCGAACTGCGTCGATGCGTTGTGCAGCACGATGGAACTGTCGACCGCGTCGAGGAACCGTTGCGCCACCGCCTCGTCGCTTGCGACGATCGCATCGGTATGGTGCGAGCCGTAGTGATTGATGTGCCGGATCGCCTCGTCGACACCGTCCACGACCTTCACCGAGATGATCGCGTCGAGATACTCGGTCCACCAATCCTGTTCCGTCGCCGGCACGACGCGCTTGTCCAGACGCTGTACCTCCTCCGTACCGCGTACCTCGCAGCCCGCATCGAACAGCGCGGCGAGGATCGGCGGCAGATGCGTCGTCACGGCCGCGCGGTCGATGAGCAGCGTCTCGGTCGCGCCACACACGCTCGGCCGGCGCATCTTGGCATTGAGCACGACCCGGCGCGCCATCTCGATGTCGGCGCTGTGATGCACGTAGGTGTGGCACAGTCCTTCGAGATGCGCGATGACCGGGATCTTCGCCTCGCGCATCACGCGCTCGATCAGCGACTTGCCGCCGCGCGGCACGATCACGTCGATGAACTCGGTCATGGTCAGCATGTGGCCCACGGCTGCGCGATCGCGCGTCGGCACGAGCTGGACCGCCGCCTCGGGCAGATTGGCGGCGCGCAGGCCCGCGTGCAGGCAGTCGATCAGGACCTTCGACGACTCGAAGCTCTCGGAGCCGCCGCGCAGGATCGCGGCATTGCCGGCCTTGAGCGAGAGCCCGCCCGCATCGGCCGTCACGTTCGGCCGCGCCTCGTAGATGATGCCGATGACGCCGATCGGCACCCGCACGCGGGCGATGTTGAGCCCGTTGGGCCGCGTCCAGGATTCGGTCGTCGCGCCGACCGGGTCGGGAAGCGCGGCAATGTCCTCGAGCCCCTTGGCGATCCCCTCGATCCGCTTCTCGTCGAGCCGGACGCGGTCGAGAAACGCCGCGGTGGCGCCCGCCTTCGTCGCGTCATCGAGATCGGCGCGATTGGCCTCGAGGAGGCGCTTGACGGAATCGCGGATCGCCGCGGCGGCCTGGCGCAGGGCGCGATCCTTCGATTCGGAAGGCGCCACGGCCAGCGCCCGGCCCGCCGCACGCGCGCGTGCGCCCAGTTCGCGCATCGTCGCCGCGAGATCCGTCTGTTCGACCTGCTGTGCTGCACTCATATCACGCAACCCGTCCGCCCCGTGTCGATCACCAAGACAAAAGCAACGCCAAGACTAGCCCGATGCGGGCGACGTGCCACCCGGAATCCGCGACGGAAATCCGGGCTCGTCCCGGCCCCCTGTGGTCCGTCCCCCGCGTCAACTCAGCACCAGGTCGTCGCGGTGGATGATCTCGTCGCGGCCGCGATAGCCGAGGATTTCGGCGATCGCGCTGCTCTTGTGGCCCATGATCCGCCGCACGTCGGCGGCGGCATAGGCCGACAGCCCGCGCGCGACCTCGCGCCCGTCGGGAGCCCGCACAACGATCGGGTCGCCGCGCTGAAAGTCGCCTTCGACCCCGCGCACGCCGGCGGGCAGCAGGCTCTTGCCGGCGCGCAGCGCCGTGAGCGCCCCGGCATCGACCGTAACCGCGCCCACGGGGCGCAACGCGCCCGCGATCCAGCGCTTGCGCGCGGTCTTGGGACTCGTTGACGGCACGAACCACGTGCACGGCGCGCCTGCTTCGAGTGCCGCGAGCGGATGATCGACGGTGCCGCGGCCGATCACCATCCGGCAGCCGGCGGCGAGCGCTATCTTCGCCGCGGCGATCTTGGTGACCATGCCGCCCGAGCTGTAGGCCGATCCCGCCTCGCCGGCCATCGCCTCGATCTCGGGCGTGATCTCGTACACGAGATCGAGGCGCGTCGCGTTCCGGTCGCGCTTCGGATTGGCGGTGTAGAGTCCGTCGATGTCGGACAGCAGCACGAGCGTGTCGGCGCTCGTCATCTGAGCGACGCGCGCGCCCAGGCGGTCGTTGTCGCCGAAGCGGATCTCCTCGGTGGCCACGGTGTCGTTCTCGTTGATGACTGGCACCGCGCCGAGCTTGAGGAGCTGGTTGATCGTCGCGCGCGCGTTGAGATGGCGGCGCCGCTCTTCCGTGTCGTCGGGCGTCACCAGGATCTGCGCGACCGTGATGCCGTGCCGCGCGAGCGTTTCCTGATAGGCGTGCGCGAGGCGGATCTGGCCGGTCGCCGCCGCGGCCTGCTTTTCCTCGAGCTTCAGCGTCCGCTGCTTCAGCCCGAGGTGACGCCGGCCGACGGCGATGGCACCCGAGGATACGATCATCACCTCGACCCCGCGCCGCTTGAGGGCGGCGACGTCGTCGGCGAGGCTGTCGAGCCATTTGCGCCGGATGTCGCCGGTCGCTTCATCGACGAGAAGGGCGGAGCCGATCTTGACGACCAGCCGCCGCGCCTCGGCGAGCGTGGGTCTCGTGGATTGCTGTCTTGAATCGGATTGCTTCTGCACGACCGGCATTCGTCCCCCCGGCGGCATCGAAACTAAACCACCCGCAACGCCACGGACACCGCACCCCGCCCGCGGCGCACCGCCGACGAATAGCCGCACCCGTGTTCACGGCGGCGCATGCGCCGGCCGCGCAGGCAGGTGGATCGGGTTGCCGTCATGACGCGACCTCCGACAGGGTCGCGACATCGTCGTCGTTCGGTGCCTCCGCCTCGGCCGCACGACGGGCGAGAACGTGGGGCACGAGGGTGCGCAGGACCTCGGGCACGCCCTTGCCGCTCACGCCCGAAAGCGGCAGCACCTTGGCACCCGGCGACAGCTTCCGGGCGGCGCGCTGCAAGGCGGCGCGCTTCTTCCTGATCTCGTCCGGCTGCAGCGCGTCGATCTTGTTGAGGCCGATCACCTCGGGCTTCTCGGTCAGGCCGTGCCCATAGGCCGCGAGCTCGGCCCGGATCATCCGGTAGGCACCGGCCACGTCGTCCTGCGTGCCGTCGATCAGGTGCAGGATCGCGCCGCAGCGTTCGACATGGCCGAGGAAGCGGTGTCCGAGGCCGCGTCCTTCGTGCGCGCCTTCGATCAGGCCGGGCAGATCGGCGACGACCATCTCGGTATCGTCGATGCGCACGACGCCGAGCTGCGGCTTCAGCGTCGTGAACGGATAGTCGGCGATCTTCGGCTTGGCGCGCGAGGTCGCGGCGAGGAACGTCGACTTGCCGGCGTTCGGCAGGCCGACGAGGCCGACATCGGCGATCAGCTTGAGGCGCAGCCAGACCCATCGTTCCTCGCCCGGCCAGCCGGGATCGGCGCGGCGCGGCGCCTGGTTGGTCGACGACTTGTAATGCGCGTTGCCGAAGCCGCCGTCGCCGCCGCGGCAGATGACGACGGTCTGCCCGGGACGGCGCAAGTCGGCGAGGACGGTCTCCTTGTCCTCGTCCAGGATCTGCGTCCCGACCGGGACCTTCAGCACCAGATCCTTGCCGTTGGCACCGGTCTTGTTCTGGCCCTGGCCGTGATGGCCGCGCTCGGCGCGGAAGTGCTGCTGATAGCGATAGTCGATCAGCGTGTTCAGGTTGGGCACGGCGACGAAGACGATGTCGCCGCCCTTGCCGCCGTCGCCGCCGTCGGGCCCGCCGAACTCGATGAACTTCTCGCGACGGAAGGCGACGACGCCGGCGCCGCCGTCGCCCGCCTTCAGATAGATCTTGGCCTGGTCGAGAAACTTCATCGGACACTGTCCACGAGCAATACGGGAGCGCAAACGAAAAGGGGGAACGGCATGCCGTTCCCCCTTGATTCGGTCGCGTGGCGAGGAACGGCTACTCGGCCGCCGCCGACACCGGGGCTTCCACCGGCTCCACCGAGACCACCGTCTTGCCGCCCGTCTTGTACGAGAACTTCACCCGGCCGTCCTTGAGCGCGAACAGCGTGTGGTCGCGGCCCATGCCGACATTCATGCCGGGACGGTAAACTGTGCCGCGCTGGCGCACGATGATGTTGCCGGCGACGACGATCTGCCCGCCCGAACGCTTCAAGCCGAGGCGGCGGCCCGCACTGTCGCGACCGTTGCGCGACGAACCGCCGGCTTTTTTGTGTGCCATGACCCGTTACTCCTTCTTCGTCTTCGCGCGCGACGCCGTCCCCTTGCCCGCGGCCTTCGGCGCCGGCGTCGCAGCGGCAGCGCTCAGGTCCGGCTTCTGGCCGTCGGTGTAGATGCCGGCGATGCGCAGCGTCGTCTCGGGCTGACGGTGTCCGGTCTTGCGGCGGGAGTTCTTGCGGCGCCGCTTCTTGAAGATGACGATCTTCTCGCCCTTGCCCTGGTCGAGCACAGTCGCGGTGACCACGGCCCCGGCCACGAGCGGCGTGCCGACCGAGGTCCGGCCGTTGCCACCGACCATCAGCACCTCGTCGAACTGCACGACGCTGCCCGGCTCGGCCGCCAGCTTCTCAACCACGATGACGTCGTTCGGGGCGACCTTGTACTGCTTGCCGCCGGTCCGGATCACTGCGTACATGACTGTGCCGTCCGCAAAAAACTGATCGCATAAGGAAACACGCCGCGAGCCCCCCGTCCGGGCCGCGGCGAGAGCCGGCAATATAGCCGCGAAGGCCGGGAAGTCAAGCGAATCCGCCGGCGGTAACCCACGGAAAATCCGCACGAATTCGCGCTGCAGGGGCGCCGGGGCGCGACCCTTCGCCGGTTTTGCGCCTTCTCCCGCCTGTCCCGGCCGTTCCCGAACGCCTCAAAAGCCCCGCACGTCCCGACGGTCCCGGCCGTCGCGCCGGTCTCAGGGATCTCGAGCGTCTCTCGACTCTCATGAATCTCGCATGTCTCGTGAGTCTCGCGAGTCTCAGGCGTCTCGGCCGTTCCGTCTGTTCCATCCGTTCCAGCCGTTCCGCCTGTTCCGCTTGTTTCGGCTGTTCCGCTGTTTCACCTGTTCCGGCCGTTTCGCGTTCCGGCCGTTCTCACCCGCCCCTCGTCCGGCGCGCGAGGCGAAAACGGCCACCGGAAACGAAAAGCGCCCGCCGGCGTCGACTCGCCGCGGGCGCAATTGTCCGGCCGGAATTGGACCCGAACGCCGGGCGCCGGTCAATGCGGATTCGGTACCGGCGCCGCGGGAACGGCGGAATAAACGGCCGGAAGCCCCTGTACATGTCTGCATACGATCACGCCGACCGATCTGTCGCGGCGACCGACGGACGTCCCGCGCCCCGCGAACGAACGGGGATGAAGCAACCCGAACGAGGAGGAGAACGCCCCGATGACGCGACTGAAGATTCTCGCCGCCGCCGGCACCGTCTTGCTTGCGGCCTGTGCCGTCAGTGCCGACACCGGCACGCCCGCGAAAGTCGTCGACACCGCGCACGGCAAGGTGCTGGCCGACGCGCGGGGCATGACGCTCTACACGTTCGACCGCGATGCGCCCGGCAAGTCCAACTGCAACGGGCCATGCGCGCAGAACTGGCCGCCGCTGATGGCGGCGGCCGACGCCAAGCCGACGGGCGACTGGACCGTCGTGACGCGCGACGACGGCTCGAAGATGTGGGCCTACAAGGGCAAGCCCCTTTACTTATGGGTCAAGGACCAGAAGCCCGGCGACACGACGGGCGACGGCGTCAACAACGTGTGGCACGTCGCGCGGCCGTAGGCGGCCTTTTCGTTCCCTCTTCCGCCCGTGGAGGGAGCGAAGGGATAAGGCGCCCGCCGGCCGTCACCGGCATTGCCCGGCGGCCTTGCGATAGGATTCCGGCGTGTCGATCGCGGCCTGGGCGCGCTCGCGCTGCTTTTCCAGATTCGCCATCTGCTGGCGGAACGCGCGGTTGAGCTCGGCGCCGATGCGCGCCTGTTCCGCCTCGATCTCGTCGGCATCGATCGGACCGACGACGCCGATGCGTTCGATCGCCTGGGCGACGGCGCGGCGGACCTGCGGCAAATGCCGGTCGATGATCCGGTCGTCGATCCGCGCGTGTTCGCGCTCGTGCGCGAGCGCGACGCGCGTGCGGCATTCGTCGCCCGCGAGCTCGCGGGCGAGATAGATGGTGCGCTCGTCGAGTTCGACGACGATCCTCGCCCCCTGCACCCACAGGCAGGCGGTGCCGGCGCGCATCCGATAGCGGAACTGCACGTCGAGGCGCGCGCGCAGCCGGGCGGCATAGAGGCCGAGCGCGATCTTGTGCTCGACCGCGCCGGCGACCTCGCGCAGCTCCGCCATCGTCCGGTTGCGGACGACGGCCGGCGCCGATGCCGCGACGTCGAGGCGGACGTCGGGATCGGGCGCCGCCGGACAATCGCCGCCCTGGGCGCGTGCCGTCATGGGGAGCGCCAGCAGCGCGAGCGCGAAGACGGCGCCGAACCGTGACGAGGCGAAGACGCGCCGACGTGCGGCGCGCCCCGATCGTTCCCGCCGGGCGCGGAAGGAACCCGCCGCCCGCTCTGCCTGTTTTGCCCTGGACGCCCTGCCGAGCATGGCCGATCCTTTTGAAGGACCGATGATGGCACGTAAGGCGACCGGCCCGAAACCGCGGCATGGGCCGCGTCGGCGACGATGACGATGGCTGAACCCGCACCAAAGGCCATCCACCTGGGCACGAGCGGGTGGGACTATCACCCCTGGCAGGCGCATTTCTATGCCGGCGTGCCGCGCAGGGCGTGGCTGTCGCACTATGCCGGACGGTTCGAGACGACGGAGATCAACGCGAGCTTCTACCGCTTCGTGCGGGGGACCACATATGCGCGCTGGCGCGAGGCAACACCGCCCGCGTTCCGCTTCGCCGTGAAGGGCCACCGGGCGGTGACGCACGAGCGGCAGCTCGTCGACGTGGCCGACCTGATCGCGAAGCAGCGCGACGCGGCCGCCGAGCTGGGCCCGAAGCTCGCGGCCGTGCTGTGGCAATTGCCGCGCCGGGTGGTGCGCGACGACCGGCGCCTCGAAGGCTTTCTCGCCGCGCTTCGCATCTGGCCCGGGCCCCGCCACGTGATGGAGTTCCGGCACGAGTCGTGGTTCCGGGCGGAGGTGGCGGCGCGGCTGGCCGCGCACGGCGTGGCGGTGGCGGTTTCGGACGCAGGCAGGTGGCCGCGGTGGGACGTGGCGACGGCGGACCTCGTCTACGTCCGCCTCCACGGCCGGCCGCACACTTATATATCCAGCTATGGCGAGGACGCGCTGAGGGCCTGGGCCGAGCGGGCGCGGCGCTGGCGCGACGAAGACCGCGACGTGTACGTCTATTTCGACAACACGAAGGAAGAAGCGGCCCCCGGCGACGCCGAACGGTTCCGCCGCCTGGTGGACGCACCGGACGCGCCGGCGGGCGTGGCCGCGGCAACGGCCTGACGGCGGCCCGAAAAAGGCGGGCGAAACCGGGCGGTACCGGGCGGCACGGCCGCGGCGGCAGGACCACGATGGCGAGACCGCGCACCCCGCTCTTGCAGGCGGCATCCGCCTCCGCTAGTTTCGCGGCCTCGCGACCGCCCGACAGGCGACCCACGGAGAGGTGGCAGAGCGGTTGATTGCACCGCACTCGAAATGCGGCATACCCGCAAGGGTATCGGGGGTTCGAATCCCCCCCTCTCCGCCAGCCGTTCTAGCGAATTTATCTCCCGCGCAGAACCCGTCAGTCAGTTATGCCTGGAAGATGGACGTTTTCTGCTGAATTTGCGGAACTGATTGGCGCCGTTCAGAGAGCCAGTTTGGACTCGATCAGACGTAACCGGGGCCTTTCTCTCCGGGCGCTCTCGGACAAGTCGCTTTTAGTACCGCATTATATGATGGGATAGGCGGTTAGACTGGTCGCCCTGGCCCCAATGCGTTCCGGGTGGTGGCCGTCGGCGGCCCATTGGGCCCGACGCCGGAATACTACTGGCAGTTTCTGCCTGTTCCCCCCAATCACACCAAGCTAAGCAGCGCTTCCGGCCTTCGTAAGAGGACGGCGATTTCAGGGAAGATGACGTGCCGGTAAGTCAGCAACCTTTGCGAGAAAAGACAGAACAGTCCAAAATCACGCAAGGCGCATGCTGGCGCTCGGTGACGTCGTAAAGCGGAATCATGCTCGAGGAACAACTTCTTACTGAGTTCGGAAATCGACTCCGTCTGGAGGTCGAGGAAAAGCTGAGCGAGCAGGACTTCGGACCACTGCTGGCCAATGAAGCCGCCCTGACAGAAGTCATGCTCGGCTATCTCGAGGAGGCAGGCCTAGCGGCGGACCACGAATTATGCCCTCATGAGGATCAAGCGGGACGAAACCGCTGCCGCATTACGGCCTACTCTCTACCCGAGGACTCGACCAGGCTTGAACTCTTCACTGCCTACTGGGCAAGTGCGGAAGAACCCGGCCCCCTTCCCCCCAGCATGGTAAGCCGCCAAACTGGCCGGGCGGCTCAGTTTTTCGCCCATGTTGCCAAGGCGGACTTGGCTAGGTTCGACGGCAATGAGCCCGTCGCTGCGGCTGCTCGCCGCATCCTGGAAGAAATAGACCGCATCGAGGATGTCCGCGTTCACGTGTTAACCAACGCAGTGGTACGGGAAAGGGACGTTGACGATCTAGAAATCAGCGGCCGTCGGGTGGAATTTGAGGTCTGGGACCTGGAGCGACTTTACCGGGCGGTCGGAGAGGAGATTACCCGCGATCGCATTGAGGTCGATTTTGAGAAGCTCCTCGGCCGACCGATCGCGTGTCTTGAGATGAAACCCCCACCTGCTGAGTATCAGACGTTCCTCCTTGTGCTCCCTGGCGAGCTGATCTTCAGGCTATACGAGGAGTTCGGTGCTCGCTTGTTCGAGTTCAACGTCCGATCGTTTTTGCAGGTCAAGGGGAGCGTTAACAAAGGCATCCGCAAGACTATCGAGGAGCACCCCGGACGTTTTCTCGCTTACAACAATGGCCTAACCGCTACCGCCGATGAAATAGAGGTTGGCTTATGGCATGGCGAGACCGTGATCAAGCGCCTCAAGGGGTTGCAGATCGTCAACGGCGCCCAAACTACGGCTTCAATCCACCGTGCCAAAAAGGTGGATAAGCTGCCTGTCGACCAAGTGGCCGTTTCGATGAAGCTGACGCTCGTTCCGCCCGAAAAGCTAAACGAGTTTGTACCTCTGATCGCACGGTTCGCTAACACGCAGAACCCGATCCAGCTTGCTGACCTGTCGGCCAGTGATCGCTTCCATCAAAAATTCGAGGATCTCTCCGAAAGAATCTGGAGCCGCGGTGAAACGCGTTGGTTTTACGAGCGCGCTCGGGGCTCCTACCAAGTTGCCCGAGCAAGGTATGGATCGACTGCGGCCAAGCGGCGGGAATTCGACAGAATCATCCCCAAAAGCCAGCATTTCGGGAAGGCCGATCTGGCCAAATACCTTATGACTTGGTGGGGGCTCCCACACGTGGTCAGCAAGGGGGCGCAGAAAAATTATGCCGCCTTCATGTCCAGTTTGCGCAGTCGTATGGGGGATGATTGGGAGCCGGATTCACAATTCTATCGTGACACCATTGCACGTGCTCTCCTGTTCAAGGCGGCTCAGACGGCGGTTCGAAAGGCGAAGCTGCAATCCTATGGCGCGAACGTTGTCACCTACATGGTGGCGAAACTAGCCCTCGATTATGGTCGAGACATAGATCTCGATTTCCTTTGGGACCAGAACTCCGTCTCGTCCGAGATGATTGCTCTGCTGACCGATTGGGCGCCTCAGATTCACGAAGCTATTGTCCAAAGTGCTGGCAAACGGAACGTTACAGAGTGGTGCAAGAAAGAAGGTTGTTGGGATGAGATCAGGGCACTCCAACTCAACCTGCCATCACCACTGCCGCCTGAATTTACCGCCAGCGGAATTGATTCGAATTCAACAGAGGAACATACCGAAAATTGCTCTGTGGAGGACGGTGAGGCTCCGGTCACTGTCTGTACCAGCCTTGATGCCGCAGCATGGGGAAAAATCATCGCCTGGGTAGCAAAGACACCATCGCTGGATGAATGGGACAGGAAGGTTGCACTCACACTTAGCGGTTATGCAATGGACGGATGGCTAAAGGAGCCATCCCTGAAACAGGCAATCCGGGGGGCTCGTATAATAAAGGCCGCGCGAAAAGCCGGGGTTTTCGACAACGATACTCCTTGAAGTACGCCCAGGTCTGTTCCAAAGAGCATCCGGCACAAACTACATGCTCAGAAGCCCTCTGGCCTGATTCCACCACGGCGCCGGCTTGGTTTTCGTTTGGCCTTTATTGCGGACAGCCCAGTGGGTTTTGTCGGCAACGGAGGCCTTGGACCGAAATGCCGGCTCACGATTTCCGAAATTGCCTTCCGTCTTGGGTTCGGTGTCCAGGTCTTCACCTTATCAATAAAATCTTCGTCGCCAATGGCCTGACTGACCAAATCTGCGTCGAATTTGACCTTGACCAGGAGTGGAAAACGAACTGCCTGGCCAGACACGATCCCTTGTCCTGGCCCAAACGTCTGCAGGATATCGGCATCCGCCTCCGATAGGTTCTCCATGACAGAGCGGACGAACGACTTGTCTTTTGGATTCACGAGCCGCAGCACGAGGAAACTGTTGCATTGCGCCAGCGTCGTCTCGTCAAGGCGTGATGGCCGCTGCGATATCAACACCAATCCAGTGCCGAACTTCCGCCCTTCTGTGATAACCTTCCGGATGGTAACCAATGAAGGCGTCTCATCCGTGCCTTCCTGCCTGCTAGGGATGAAGTTGTGAGCTTCTTCGATGATCGCCTGAAAGGGTGGAATGATATCCGTCAGTGTCGATCTGTGATCGAACAAGGCCTCCATGACGATTGATACAATGGCCGACTGATTTAGGTGATCGTACCCTGCCAAGTAAAAAATCGACACGGTGTTGGGCGCTACGATTTCGTCAGGCGCATCAGTCGGATCCGGCATCTCTTCGAACTTGTACGCCTTTAAGCGTTCCTGCTTCCGTAGGCGTTCATTGTTGCGCTCCATCTGACGCAGATTTGCGAGAACAAATTCGAGCGAGCGCTTGACCACACCTATCGTCTGCCCACGAATGTCTGCGATATCGTCGTCAACCTTCTCGCCGGCCTTTTTTTCTTCGCAGCGCTTTCAGCTTTATTAATCATGCGCTGGATGAATGTTGTCGCGGCTTCGCCGTCATCCGGCGGCGTTGTGCTGAGCAACCAACTATAGAACTGCTGTTGTGCGTCACTCAGCCGCCGGCCCATCTTGTCTATCAGATCGGCAATGATGCCGACGTTGTTCGACCGCACCCGGATCATCGGGTAGAAAATGCGGATTTTCGTCTTCGGAAACAGCGCTCGTTTCTCGAAAAAGCCGAGATAGTCGCCATGCGGGTCGAAGATGACCAGCGGATATCCGATCTCGATGAGCTCGCGGATGATCCGTCTTGCTGCAACCGTCTTGCCTCCTCCCGTCATGGCAAGGATGGCCAAGTGGCGCGACACGACCTGCTTTGCTGATAAGAAAACAGACACATCGTCCCTTGCGATCAGGCTTCCGATCAGCAGCTTTGACGGTGTGGGCTTTCTGCGATCGTCATCTCCTGTAAGCAATTGCCGAACGGCGTCCGCAGGCGGGTATAGCACTTCAGCCGAGGGTTTCACCGGGTAGGTCAGAGGTGAGAGCTGAGCCGCTCCTGGATCGTCACCGAACGTCGTTCCTAGAATGAGCACCTCAGCCTCGAGGTGGTCACGGCTGCCAGACAAGACCGTATCGAGAAGCCGTATGTTTTGATCTGCAAGCTCCTGCGCCGCCTCCGCCGGAAAAAAGGGATTGAAACGGTCAATTGAGACGATACGACCCCAGACGGTGGCCACATCTTTCGCGCCATGCGAACCAACCGGCACCTCGACCCGAGTGGCGACGATATCTCCGAGCTTCGCCTGCAGGCTCCGCAGGATGAAGGTGAACTTGTCGGTCGAGGTATTGCCGACGACGGTACCGATTTGAGTCCAGCCTTTTCGTAGGCCTGCGTTAGATGCTTTTTCCGCCTTCGGTGTGGCTCCCTCGTCCATTCGCCCTCTCCAACTCTCCGTATCACGCTGATGGGCGGAACAGCCAGTCCCGCCCTTTCGCCGCAAGAACCCTCTTGGCGAAAGCGACCGCCCGCGGATCACGTTTTTCGAGTGCCTTCTTCAGCAGAACGATCTGGTGCTGCCTCTTGATGCTGCGGCTCATCCATGATGGCACCTTTGCGAATCTATCCACGATATCGAGGCCAACGGGGAATCCATAGGAAGGCAGCAGGCGGCTAGTGTGGAGTATCAGCTCCAGCACGGCCTCGTATTCGGCAATGTTCTCGAATGCCTCAATGCGAAACGGCATCACCAGGTTGGATGGCTTGAGATAAGTCGTCAGCGCCTTGGGGTATCTTTCAATGACACCGTCTGATTTCCAAGGTTCGGGCCACTTGTTGTCAGGGCCTTGGCGATTTACCGGAATAGGTGTCAGATACTCACCTTCCCCCATGACTACATCCAGTAACGACGCGTCATTCAGGCCGTAGAGGATGATCTCATCGCGAATGTCCTTGGCATCCCTCTCTTTCAGAACGCCGTCATCGCGCAGTTTATCCAGAATCCGCCGAAGCACGACTGGATCGCGACCGACAGAGCGCTCGACTACGCCGACTACCGGCACGCCGGTCGTCCTCAATCGATCCAGGAGTTCGAGATAGAGAGCCACAAATTGCCGGTCACTGTCCCTGCCTTGCCATGTGTCTTGGACGAGAAACTTTCGGCAGGCAGCCAAACTGAAGGGTGGGAAGTCTTCAAGCCCGTAAGGAGAGACCGGATTTATGAGCGGACCATGCAGGATGATGACGTCAGGGCGATCCCTGGAGGCGCGGGTCAAGCGATACGCGGCGGCTGTCTCGCCGGCTATTCTCGCAGCATCGCGCAGCTTTGCTATGTCTTGAAAATCATCCTCGTAGAGAATACCGGTCTTGCTAAAAAGATCGTCAACGAGTGCCAGCTCGATATTGAACCGTTCACGGCGGTCGGTCTCATCACCCGGCCTGACAATGTATGATCCCACCCGGATCCCGATGGGAGCCGCTGAAGGAAGGTCGATGCTCGCCACGCCACCGTCGATAAACGCGAAGCACTTGCCCTTTACGCCGGGCCAGAAATCGCCCGGGCGGTATGTCAGCTTGCACAAGAGATCATTGTTATCCAGCAGCCCGCGGACAACCGAAGCAAGAGACGACAATTTGCTGACGAACTGATGCTGCACTTCGTCCGACTGACGAGCGGCAACGTGCAGCATGTTTGCCAGGAACTCGCCCTGGCTGATTCGGACTTCGATGCGCCGACGGATATCTTCGTTAGCGGACATTTACGAATGTGGTCGCTATGATTGACTCAGACTAGCAATCAAAGCGGGAATTTTCAAACGAACATAACATTAATAGTTGCGGTTTGCCGATTAGAGTACAGAGTTACTGCGCCGAAATCCTGAGCCAGAGAACCGCAACGCTCTCTGGCGCGACTAAAGGGGCAAAGCACCGGTCCGGAGATGATGGTTGCGACCGCTCTACGCGGACACCGTCCCCCGATTGAGTCTCATACTCAGGCCAATTACCGGGCCGCTCGCATGGCGCGCACTCCGGGTTCCCGGAATCCGCTATTTCGAGGACCGGTGACGACTTATGAATTCGGCCCCCCTGGTCTGAGACAAGATACATCCGATCATCAGCGCAAAAACCTGGAACCTTCCATCAAGCCGCTTTGTGGAGCGCGTTTGCCAGCTGGCTCGCGCCCGTTAGACTCGCCACTATCGCGGTCATCACCGGCGGGCACACTGCGTTACCCAGAAGCTTGATCTTGTCTCTCCGGGTTCCGAACGGCAGCTTGTAGGCGTCGCCGAACCCCATGGCACGCTGCAGCTCTGGCACCTGCAGCATACGCATCCGTGGGCCGGCCGACGTCCTTTCAACAAGAGCAAATCGGTCAACCGTGGTGATGGTACGAAGAGGGCGGTTGAGTGGCTGCCAGCCCCCGCTGCCATCGCTACCGTAGTAGACGACCAGAAAACTCGCATCGTTCCCGAGCGCGCGCATCGCCCGCTGCGCACGGGCTAAAGTCGGCTTCGCCCGTCCCTTCCTGTAAAGCGGACTGGACGGCCAAGTGCCCACCGGATCCAGAATATCCAGAACAGTCCTCTTGCATGTGGCGGCAGGTGATATGAGGGGCGGTTCTGATTCCAGGTCCCCCATGAGGAAGAGGCGACGCCGACTTTGTGGAACCCCGAAATCTGATGCATCGAGGATCTGCTCGCGAAGCCGGTATCCCGTTTTCTGCAATTCGGACTTGAGCTCCTCATAGCGAGGCCAGGGCCGCATGTGGACAACGTTCTCAAGCACCAACCATCGTGGCTTGAGGATCCGGGCATATCTCAGGACCTGAAAGGCCGTCTGCCGGCTGGCCTCCGACCGGGGAGCACTCCCCTTTGCGCATGTATGGCTTGTACACTCTGGCGATGATAATAGGAGGTCGAACCGCCCAAACCTCTCGATCAGCGCTTCCGGCCGCAAGTGCTCAAGCTTGCTCGTAAACACGCTGGCGTCTGGAAAGTTTGCGGCGAATGTCTTCGTCGCGAGTCCCCACATGTCGATTCCGGCCACTATTTTTGCACCTGCAGCCTGCGCCCCGTAGCTGCTTCCGCCAGCGCCGCAGAAAAGATCAATCGCCTTCACGCCCGACCACATGGATTATCGAACCATTGAATCTCGTTTAAGTAGAACTTACCAGGTTCTGGACTCTACCGCCAGGTCCTTCGATCCATCCCAAGGCTGATCAGGCCGGAGGAGCCCATGACCGATGTCATGACTCCAGAGCAGCGAAGCCGGTGCATGTCCCGCATCCGCGGTCGCAACACCGGACCGGAGCTTGCTCTACGAAAGCGTCTTTGGGCCGAAGGATATCGGTACAGACTTTATGCACCACTTCCGGGTCGACCCGATCTGGTGTTCCCAAGGCTGAAGCTTGCGATTTTCGTGGACGGGTGCTTCTGGCATGGATGTCCGATCCATGGCGTGAAGCCGAAGTCGAATGCGAAGTTCTGGTTGCGCAAGCTGCACCAGAACAAAGTGCGGGACAGACGGACGAACGATCTGCTGCGCGCCGAAGGCTGGACTGTGCTCCGTTTCTGGGAGCACGAGATAAACAGCAGTCTCGACCGGGTCGCGGCGAAAGTGTTGAAGACCTGCAAACAGCTGGATCAGAGGTGGAGATAACCATCTTTGATCAGATGCCAAACTCCGGCTCTGCCGGATCCGCCGCCGCAATGAGAACCGAGGCCGCCGGCCCGATTGCATGACAGGCCGAGGCCCCGATCACCGCTCGCCCGTGCGCGTCTCGGGCATCGACGCCCAGGCGAGAACGAGGCCGGCGAACACGATGCCGGCGAGCCCGAGGAAGGCCGCTTCGGCGCCGTACGCATCGGCCATGAAGCCTGCCAGCGTCGTGCTGAATGCGGCGCCGATTCCCATCGCCGTGCCGAGAATGCCGAGCGTCAGGTTGAAGTGCCCGGTGCCGCGCGACAGATCGGCGGCGACGAGGGGCAGCATCACGCCGAGGACGGCCGCCGAGATGCCGTCGAGCACCTGCACGCCGACGAGCGCGTAGGGATCGGAGACGAGCGCGAACAGCACGCCGCGCACCACGAGTGCGGCGAAGCCGAGCAGCAGCAGCGGCCGGCGGCCCCAGCGTTCGGCCTGCCGGCCGACCCAGGGCGAAAAGAGCGCGACGACGATCTGCGGCACGACCATGCAGGCGGCGATGAGCACGCTTCCCCACTCGTCCGTGCGCATGGTGACGAGCCCGGCGACGAGCGGCAGCATCGCCGCATTGGCGAGGTGGAACAGCAACAGACAGGCGGCGAAGATCAGCAGCGCCGGGTTCTCCACGGCGGCGCGAAGATGTCCTTTCGCACGACGGCGTTCTTCGGCATCCGGCGGCAGGCGTGCGTCCGGCGCGCCGCCGCTCGCCCGGACGGGGTCGATCTCGTCCGCCCGGATGCAGGTCAGCGCGAACAGCGTGGGAAGGGCGAAGATCGCCGTGACGAAGAAGACGGCCTGGATCGAGACCAGATACCCGACCCCGCCCATGACGGCGGCGGCGAAACCGGCGCCGACCGAGGCGAAACGCGCGTTGCGCCCGAGCCGCTCGCCCAGCGCCGCATGGCCGACCAGGCCCAGACTGATCGCGGCGATGGCGGGACTGACCAGGCAGCTCGCCGCGCTGTGCAGCACCTTGGCGGCAAGCACGATCGGAAAGATCGGCCATAGCGCGATTCCGACAGCACTCAGCCCGATCCCCGTGACCGCCAGCGCGGCGATGCGGCGCTTTCCGGGCGTGGCGTCGATGATCGCGCCGCCCGGAATTTGCCCCACGAGCGCGATGATGCCGCCCGCCGTCAGCACGAGGCCGATATCGACCTGCGTCCAGGCATGCGCGGTCAGATAGGCGGCGATGAACGGACCGAAGCCGGTCTGGACGTCGGCGATGAAGAAGTTGAACCAGTCGAGGCCCCTGAGGCTCGACCGCGACGGGCGCCGCACGGCATCGGCCGCTGACGGAACCGCCGTCCGTGGAACATGGCCGCCGGTGTCGCGCGAGGAACGTGTCGCAGGCAGATCTACGGCTCCGCCTTTTCCGGACCGTTCGTCGGCAGGGCGCGCGTGCCGCCGGCCGCCCCCAGCACGACGACGGGCTGGCCCTCCTTGTATTCCGGTGCCGTCTTGACCTGGTCGCGCGTCAGATCGAGGGCGATCTGATCCTGTTCTTCGCCGCGCCCGAACTTCAGCGCGTTCCAGTCGACCGCGATCTTCCGGCTGCCGACGCCGAGGAAGCCGCCGAAGTCGATCACGACCGCGCGCGGCCGGCTGTTGCGGTCGACGATCACATTCACGATGCGGCCCATCTCCTTGCCGTCGCTGTCGCGAACGACCTTGCCGAGGATGCCCTGGATCTCGTCCTTGCCGAGCACCGTCTTCGCCGGCTCTTCATCGGCCTTATCGGCCTTGTCCGCCTCGTCGCCAGCGGCCGGCGCCTTCTCGGCCGGTGCTTTCTCGGTCGACGGTTCCTCGGCCGACCGCGGAGTGGCCTGCACCATGCGCCATGCGTCGCCGTCGGAAAGCGGGGTGGCCGCCCCCGACCCACCGGCCAACAGGAGCACCAGCACCACAACGACGCGAGGAGCGTTGGACATCGGCCACCCCCATGCCTTCGGAACGATAACGAGCGCGGCCATGCGCGCGTTCCGATGGACACGGGCGATCATGCGGCGGACGGCGACGGACGAGGCCGCATCGGCGGCCTCATGACCGTTGCCCGTTACCGTTATCCGTTCGCCGTCGCAGCGGGAAGAGAGATCGGCAGCTCCAGAAGCCTGTAGGCGAGGCGCGCGGCGATGCGGGCGGTCTGGCCGTCCCGGTCCAGGGCCGGGTTCATTTCGGCGATGTCGGCGAGCACGAGCTTGCCCGAGGCGATGACGGCATCGACGATGTCCTCGACGAACTCGAGCGCGACGCCGCGCGCCGCCGGCGCGGAGACGCCGGGCGCGACCCAGCCGGGCAGCACGTCCAGATCGATCGACAGATAGATCGCATCGGCCGCATCGAGGTGCTGCGCCAGTGCGTCCAGCAGCGCGGGCATGTTGCCGGCCCGCATCTGCTCGTCGAGCCAGTATTCGACGCCGAGCCGCCGGGCACGCTCGAACAGGGCCGTCGTGTTGGCAAGCGCGCTGATCCCGAAGCACAGGTAGCGGAATTCGGCCCCCCTCGCCTCGCACAGCTCGGCGATCTGGCGGAAGGGCGTGCCCGAATTCGGGCGCGACGCGCGCCGCAGGTCGAAATGCGCATCCAGATTGATGACCAGAAGACGTTTCGCCGGAAAGCCGTCCCGGAGATGGTCGGCGAGGCCGAGAAAGCTGCCGTAGGCGACTTCGTGTCCGCCGCCGAGCACCACGGGGCGGATGCCGCGGTCCAGCAGCGCCGTGACGCGCCCGGCGAGCTGCGCCTGCGCGGCCTCGAGATCCCCGTCCGTGCAGGCGACGTCGCCCGCATCGTGGATGACGGCCGCGCCATGAACCGGCAGCCGCGCCAGCATCTGCCGAATGGCCGAAGGTCCCTGCGCCGCGCCGGGGCGTCCATGGTTCCGGCGTACGCCTTCGTCGCAGGCGAAGCCGATCAGGCCCGCACCGCCGCTTGCGTCGGGGGGCAACGGCCGCACGACATCCTTGACGCGCAGGATGAGGCCGTCCTCGCCCTGGTCGGCGGGAAGGCCGACCGTGACGTCTATGAAAGACATGTTCGCGATGTTCAGGTTCGGCTGATGACGGCGTCGAGAAAGGACCGCGTGCGCGGGTTTGACGGCGCACCGAAGATCTGCTCCGGCGGGCCCTGCTCGATGATACGGCCCCCGTCCATGACCATGACCACGTCCGCGACCTCGCGGGCGAAGCCCATCTCGTGGGTGACGATGAGCATGGTCATGCCTTCGCGCGCGAGCGTCTTCATGACCTGCAGAACCTCGCCGACGAGCTCGGGGTCGAGCGCCGAGGTCGGCTCGTCGAAGAGCATGACGCGCGGTTTCATGGCGAGCGCGCGGGCGATCGCGACGCGCTGCTTTTGTCCGCCCGACAGCGTGCCGGGATAGGCGTCGGCCTTTTCGGCAAGGCCGACCTTTTCCAGGAGTGCCCGCGCCGCCGCCTCGGCCTCGGCGCGCGGCACCTTGCGCAGCGTGCGCGGGCCGACCGTGATGTTGTCGAGCACGCTCAGGTGCGGGAAGAGATTGAAGGATTGGAACACCATCCCGACCTGCATGCGGAGCGCGTTGAGCGCCCGGTCGGGGATGACCACGCCGTCCTTCACGAGCACGGTGTCGCAGATGGTGATCGAACCCGCCTCGGGCACTTCGAGCGCATTGCAGCAGCGCAGCAGCGTCGACTTGCCGCTGCCTGACGGCCCGATGATCACGACGACCTGCGACGGATCGACGGCGAACGAGACGCGGTCGAGCACCGTGTGATCGCCGAAGCGCTTCACCACGTCGCGGGCGAGGACGATGGGCTGTTGCGGCGACGTCATTGTACGAGCCCTCCGGCACGCAGGCGCGTCTCGATGCGCCGCAGGATGAAGTTCGTCGTGCTGGTGAGCAGCAGATAGATGGCCGCCACGGCGAGGTACACCTCGAGCGAGCGGTAGGAAACCGAGATGATCTTCTGCCCCTCGTGCATCAGGTCGGTGATGGTGAGGAGCGAGACGAGCGCCGAATTCTTGATGAGCGCGATGAACTCGTTGCCGAGCGGCGGGATCATGCGCACCACCGCCTGCGGAATGATGATGATCCGCATCGCCTGCACGTAGGACATGCCGAGCGATCGCGCCGCTTCCATCTGGCCGCGGTCGATCGACTGGATGGCCCCGCGGACGATCTCGGACACATAGGCACCTGAATAGAGCCCGAGGCCCAGGACACCGCAGAAGAAGGCAGGCAGAAGGATGTTGAACTGCGGCAGGCCGAAGAACAGCAGGAAGAGCTGCACCAGGAGCGGCGTGCCGCGAATGCAGGTGACATAGGCCGAAGCCGCGCCATAGATCAGCCGCCGCTTCGGCTCGAGGCGGGCGATGCCGATCAGCAATCCGATGGCACAGCCGAGCAGGAGCGAGGCGCTCGTCACCTCGATGGTGACGAGCGCACCGTGCCCCAGCTCGCGCCAGCCTTCCCAGACCGGTGTGAAATCGAGGTCCATCGATCAGTCCGGCGACGCGATGCGGCTCACTCGCCGGCCTCGAACCACTTCTGGACGAGCCGGTCGTAGGTGCCGTCCGCCTTCAGCTGGGCGAGCGCCGCGTTGAGCGCGCGGGTAAGTTCCGGCGTGTCCTTGCGGACGGCCATGCCGTACTCTTCGGTCGTCAGCTGCTTGTCGAGGACTTTGACCGATGGACGGCTCTTGGCGAAGAGCTTGGCGGCGGGCTTGCCCGTGACGGCCGCATCGACGCGCCCGATCTCCACCAGGTTGAACATCTCCTGGTTCTTCTCGACCTCGACGCGGATGACCTTCGGATAGTTCTCCTTCAGGAAGTTGACGGACTTCGTGCCGACCTGGACCGACACGCGCTTGCCGTCGAGATCCTCGGGCCCGTTGATCGCGGTATTGTCCTTCCGCACCAGGATGACGAGGCCGCCCGGGTAGTACGGATCGGTGAAGTCGACGACCTTCCTGCGCTCCTCGGTGATGTAGATGGCCGAGACCGCCATGTCGAAGCGCTTCGCCAGCAGGCCGGGAATCAGGCCCTTGAAGTCGATCTGGGTCCACTCGACCTTCTTGCCCATGATCTTGGCCATGGCTTCGACCAGCTCGATGTCGAAGCCCGTCATCTTGCCGTCTTCGACGTATTCGAACGGCGGGAACGTCGCATCCGTCGCGACGCGAAGGACATCACCGGACTGCGCCCTGGCCGTGCCCAGCAGGACGATCGTGCCGACGAATGCGAGGGCAAGCTTTCGTAACAGACTCATTTCGTGGTTCTCCCGATTTAGGTTGTGGTCAGGACCGTGAAAGCGCTTCGGTGACGGCCTGCGCCGCCTTGATCGTCTGGGCAATGAACTCCTGCGCACGCGGGCCGACGCGCACGCTCGGGGCCATCAGGCTGATGCTGCATTCGAGACGCGCGCCGGGCGCGAAGACCGGAACGCTGACGCCCCAGACGCCGGCATCGACCTCGCCTTCGCTGACGGCAAACCCCTGCCGGCGGATGACGGCGAGTTCGTCCATGAGCGCGCGGCGCTGATCTTCATCTTTCAGCAGGCGCTCGATCGTCGCGTTGCAGACCTCCTGCGGCAGAAAGGCGAGCAGCGCCTTCGCCGATGCCCCGCGGATGAGCGGCTGGGATCGTCCCCGGCTGAACGAACAGCGCAGCGAAAGCGGACTCTCGACCATCTCGATGCACAGCACCTCGGTGCCGACGGCCTTCATCAGGCCGACGCTTTCCTGCGTGCTCAGCGACAGCTTCTGCATCTCGGGCAGCGCCAGCGCGAGGACACGCGACGTACGATCGAAGTTTCCGGCCAGTTGCAGGCAGGCAGGCCCCAGCCCGTAGCCGACCTCGCGCCCGAGATCGGACACGAACCCGCGCTTCTTCAGCAAGGTCAGAAGGCGATAGGCGCTGCTGGTGGGAAGGCCCGTGGTGTCGCAGATTTGCTTGACGGTCTGCGGCGCCGGCGCCGTCGCGACGGCAAGAAGAACGTCCAGCAGGCGCTCCGCGCTCGACATGACCGAAATACCCCCCGATGAGGCAAACCATATTCTCACTATACGGGAATGACAACCATGATTTTTGAGAAATAGGAACCCGGATCTCGCCCCGGTTTCGGGTCCGCGGCGCGTCGACCCGATGGCCGGGAGACCCGGAGCATGGGCGCGCACGTGCGACTTTCGTGCCAGCACCGGCGAATCGCGCCGACGTCGCACCGGTCGCGTGCGCCGACCATGGCGGCAGCGACATGCGCGCGCCCCGTCCGCGAGATGGGTGAAACACTCTCATCCACGCATTCAACTTGCTCGTTTGTCAGGCGCCGCACGGCGCTCGACACTGCGGACATGGTGCAGTCGAAACAGGAGCCGCCGATGTCGAGCCCGGTCCTCTGCGAAGTTGTCGAAGGTATTGCGACCGTTACCCTGAACCGCCCGGAAACGCTGAACGCTATCAACTACGCGATGGCCGATACCCTGCTCGCCGTGTTGGAGGCGATCGAGGCGGACGAAAATATCGGTGCCATCATCGTTACGGGTGCGGGAGAGAAAGCCTTCTCAGCCGGCGCCGACATCAAGGAGTTCTCCGGAAGCATCCGCCAGGGGCCGGCCGTCGCCGTGCGCGATTTCGTCCGACGCGGCCAGGCCATGACCGCGCGGCTGGAAGCGTTTCCCAAACCCATCATTGCCGCCGTCAACGGCCTTGCCTTCGGCGGCGGCTGCGAGATCATCGAAGCCGTCCATCTGGCTGTCGCCAGCGAGCGCGCCCTGTTCGCCAAGCCCGAGATCAAACTGGGCATGCCTCCCACCTTCGGCGGCACGCAGCGCCTGCCGCGACTCGCCGGCCGCAAGCGAGCCTTGGAATTCCTTCTGACCGGCGACCCGTTCCATCCCGACAAGGCGTTGGAGATGGGGCTCGTGAATCAGGTCGTCGCCCATGACCAGCTCATGCCCGCGGCCCGCAACCTTGCCCGTCGCATCATGCGGCATTCGCCGCTGGCCACTGCGCGCATCATCACGGCCGTGTGCCGTGGCCTGAACATGACAATCGGCGAGGGACTTCAGATGGAAAGCGAGCAATTCGCCCGCGTCGCCCCCACGAACGACATTCGCGAGGGGATCGATGCCTGGATCGAACGCCGGCCGCCGATCTTTACCGGAACATGAGCGCCGAAATGAGCAAAGGTGCCCGCAGCCGAAGCAGAGCCCGATTCATGCCGGCGCATGCCGTTGGTCGAAGCGATTCTGCCCTCTGCTTTCCTTCGCCGCGACGGGGGTGATCTCCTTGCCGGACGAACGCCCGTCACGTGGCTGCGTCGCCGTCTTGAACTCGTCCCGAATCCAGTTGCGAAACGCGACGACCTCGGGCCGCGCCAGCGATTCGCGTCCCGCAACCAGCCAGTAGGCGGTCGCGCAACGTCGCGGCGGCGCCAGGACCGGCACCAGACGCCCTGCCGCAACATCCGCTGCAATCAGCGGCAAGCGGCCGATCGCGACGCCCAGCCCCTGCGCCGCCGCCTCCAGCGCCATATGAATCGTGTCGAAACGCAGCCCGCGCCGCGGATTTTCCAGATGGACATCGGCCAGGGCGCACCAACTGTCCCAATCTTCCGTGACGTTTGCCACGTGCAGCAAGGTCGCCGCGCCAAGATCCTGCGGCGTACGGATGGTTGCCGCCAGGGCCGGCGCACAAACCGGTACGAGTTCCTCCTTTGCCAGGCAGACGGCATAGAGATCCGGCCAATTGCCACGCCCCATGCGAATGGCCAGATCGATCCCATCGCGCGGAAACTCGACATGCCGATGCGCGGTATCCAGCGACACTTCGATGTCGGGATACTTCTCGCTGAAGCGGGGCAGGTTGGGAACGAGCCAGCGCAAACCGAAACTCGGCGCCACGCTGACGGCGAGCCGGCCGCTCGGCCGCCGCCCCGGCACGGCCTCCGTGGCCTTCGCGAGGAGCTCGAGGGCATGACGCACCGACGGCAAATAGGCGGCGCCGGCCCCCGTCAGGACGAGACCGCGGCGTGCCCGGGCAAAGAGCGACACGCCGAGCCAATCCTCCAGGGACCGGATGCCATGGCTGACAGCGCTGGGCGTCACGTTCAGCTCTTCTGCCGCCAGCTTGAAACTCAGGTGTCGCCCGGCCGCTTCGAACATGCGCAGTGCATTCAGCGGGGGCAGTCGATACGCCATGGCCGAATCCCCGATCTCGACACCCAAACCTTACCGATTCGCGCCGTGGCGCCAATTGAATTAGCTTCGCGCTTCGGGTGAGCGCAGTTCATCCGAACGGTCACGACGGCCGGCGCATCGTCACGGCAGGTTTTCCCGCAACACGACGCCGATCCGCACCGGCTCGACGCCGGGCGGTGTGTCCTTTCGCTCGCGCAGATCGACGAAAGTGGACGAAATGGCAGGTCAAATTCCGCTCGGGCGTCTGGGCGAACCCGACGATGTCGCGAACGTCGTCCTGTTCGTCGCCTCGGACGCCGCCTGCTTCATGACCGGGGCGTTTCTCGACGTCAACGGCGGTTTCGTTCTCGCGTAAAAAGACGTCACGGCGCCGGGCGGGCGTGGGAGCGGATACCGCGCCCGCGGCGCCGTCTCTTTCTCGACGTCACGAAGCGCGCGAGCTGGTGTCCGGGCTCGCGTGCCGGAGGTTGCGGCACAACAGGACGACGACCGGATACGCCCACACGAGAAGCGTCACGACGCCGAGCACGGCCGACAGCGGCCGTTCGAAGAAGATCAGCAGCGATCCGTTCGACTTTATCATGCTGTTGACGAAGGTTTCCTCGACCACCCGCCCCAGCACGAGCCCGAGCACCATCGGTGCCGCGGCATAGCCGTTCGCCTCCATGATCCACACGACGACGCCGATGACCAGCATCACCCAGACATCGAAGACGGCGTTGTTGGTCGCGAAGGCACCGATGACGCAGAACAGGAGGATGAGCGGATAGAGAACGCCCGGCCGGATCATGAGGATGCGGCGGCCGAGATGGATCGCGGCGATCCCGAGCGGCACCATCAGGAAATTGGCGAGAAAGAAGACGACGTAGACGGCCGCGATGAGATCGGGACTGCTCGTGAACACCGTCGGCCCCGGCGTGAGCCCCTTGATGAGCAGGACGCCGATGACGATGGCCGTTATCGAATCGCCCGGAATGCCGAAAACGAGTGCGGGGATATAGGCGCCGCTCAATGCCGCGTTGTTCGACGCGGAGGCCTCGACGACCCCCTCAACGTGACCGGTTCCGAACTTTTCCGGCGTCCTGGAGAAGCGCTTGGCGACGGCGTAGGAAATCCATGCGGCGATGTCCGCGCCCGCCCCGGGCAAGGCGCCGATCAGCGTTCCCAACACGCTGCCGCGCGCCAAGCCCTTGCGATGCTGCCAAAGCACCCGCGCCTGTCCTTTGAGGATGCTTCCCCGGATCGGCGGCGGAACCGGCAGGGGCCGGCCGAGATTCGTCGCCTTGCGCATCAGCTCCGCCACCGCGAAGGCGCCGATGAGAACGGCGATCAGCGACACCCCGCCCTGGAGATCCATGCTGCCGAAGGTGAAGCGCGGAAAACCCATCACCACGTCGAGACCGATCATCGACAGCAGCAGGCCGAAACACAGCGACACGATTCCCTTGAGCGGGCTTCCGATCGACACCAGCGTCGCGCAGGACAGGCCGAGCAGCGCGAGCCAGAAGTACTCGACGCTCGAGAACGACAGCGCGAAATCCGCAAGCTGCGGCGCGGCGAAGACGAGAACGATCGTCCCGAAAATGCCACCGAGCGCCGACGCCGTCATGTTGGTGCCGAGTGCGAGGTCGAGCCGCCCTTTTCTGTTGAGCGCGAAGGTTTCGTCCGTGTAGGCGGCCGACGCCGGCGTGCCGGGAATGCGCAGGAGTGCGGCCGGAATGTCGCCCGCGAAGATGGCCATGGCCGAACAGGTCACGATCGCGCCGATGGCGGCAACGGGCGGCATGAAGAAGGTGATCGGCACCAGGAGCGCGGTCGCCATCGTCGCCGTCAGCCCGGGTGTTGCCCCGACGAAGAGGCCGAACACGGCCGCGAGAAACATGACGGCCGCGATCTCGGGCGACAGAACGACGTGCAGGGCGTCCCAGAACGTGGTCATTGGAACCACAGCTCGATGGGACCGGCGGGCAGCGGAACGCGCAGCGCCATGACGAAGAAGGCATACAACGCGACGCTCGCCACCGCCCCGGCGAGAAGCGCCGCACCGACGCGCTCGCGCCAGGCGAGCGCCATCGCGAAAACGACCGCCGCGCCGACGACAATCGTCCCGACCAGCGGGGCCAGCAGCGCGTAGGTCGCAATGCCGGCGGGCACGATCGCGATGGCGACGAGCGTGCCGGGCCGCCGCATCCAGTCCTCGATCCGAAGGGCCCGGCGGTTACGATCGAACAGAGCACGACCGGCGACGATCAGACCCGCCGCCGCCATGATCGTGCCGACGATGGTCGGAAACAGGGCGGGGCCGACCGCCTGTCCGCCCGGGGCCGGAAAGCCCCGGGCGACCAGCACGGCCGCGATGCCGAGCAGCGCGAAGGCGAGCCCGGTTACGGTGTCCGGAAGGCGCAACGCCCGGTCCCTCAATCGCGTTGACGCAACCCCAGTGCGCCCATGATCTCGCCGTTTCTCTTGTGCTGCTCGGCGAGGAACGCACCGAATTCGTCGCCTTTGGCCCAGGCGGTGCCGAAGCCGCGCTCGTTCATGAAGGTGCGGAACTCATCCGACGTCGCAACCTTCTCCACGGCCGCCGTGAGCTTGTTGACGACGTCGGCGGGCAGGCCGGCCGGCCCGGCGACGCCGCGCCACGTACCGCCGGCGTAATCTTCGCCGATCGCCTCCTTTACGGTCGGCACGTCGGGAAAGGCGGCGATGCGTTCGCGGGCGAGGACGGCGAGCGCCTTGACGCGCCCGGCATCGACCATCGCCTTGCCCTCCGGCAGGGAGGACGGAATGATGTGCACGCCGCCCGCCGCGAGTTCCTGGAATCCTGGAGCCGCACCCTGGCTCGGCACCACGGCGACCGCCTTCGGGTCGATGCCGGCAAGCTGGAGCAGGCCGGCGAAGGCAAGATGATAGGCTGCCCCCACCGGCATGCCGGAGAGCTTGTAGGTCCCGGCCGGCGCCTTGCGAATCTCGTCCAAGGCATCGCGGAGCGACTTCCACGGGCTCGACGCCGCGACATGGAACGCGCCCGCATCGAAATTGATGAGCGCGATCGGCGTGAGCTTCTCGTACGTGAACTGCGCCGTGTTCGCCCACCAGTAGGTCGTGATCTCGGCGGTCACGAGACCGACCGTGTAGCCGTCGGGTTTACTGGTGACGATCTCGTTGTGTCCGATGACGCCGCCGCCGCCGGTCCGATTGATGACGTTGACCGGCTTGCCGAGCTCCTTCTCGAGGCCGGCGGCGAGCATCCGCGCGACGGCATCCGTGCCGCCGCCGGCGGCCCACGGCACGATCAACGAGACGGGCCGCTCGGGCCACGCGGCCTGAGCGCTGGCCGTCGTCGCGACGAGCATCGCGGCGGCAATGAAACTGCGTAACGTCATGGCGATCTCCTCCTCAGGTTTGTCGGGGTGTTGATGCTCCGGCCTGGCGATGTCGCATTTCCAGATTGGCCTGTGTCGTTCCCAGGACCTGATGCATGGCGGCACGCGCGCCGTCGGCGTCGCGCCGGGCGATCGCTTCCGCGACGGCGGCGTGATTGGCGAGGTTCTCCTCGAACCAGTCGACGGTGAGTTTGAACACGGCGCTCAGGATCGAGTCGATCGCGCCGCGGAAACTCTGCAGCACGGGATTATGGGTCGCATCCAGGATCGCCAGGTGAAAGTCCCTGTCGGCGGCGACGGCGGCCTCGGCATCGGCGCCGGCGCTCTGCATGCCGGCGAGTGCCGCGAAGATGCGCCGGTGGTCTTCGGCGTCGGCCCGGAGTGCCGCCAGGCTCGCCGCGGCCGGCTCGACGATGGTGCGAACCTCCTCGAGCGCGAAGAGGAGATCACGGTCGAAACCGCCGTCGCCGGTGAGCCACATCAGCACGTCGCGGTCGAGCAGGCTCCAGTCGCAGCGCGGCCGCACGCGCGTGCCGCGGCGCGGCTTGACACTGACCAGTCCCTTGGCGGCGAGGGTCTTGATCGCCTCGCGCACGACGCTGCGGCTGACGCCGAACCGCGCCTCGAGTTCGGGTTCCGGCGGCAGGGTCGCATTCTCCGCAATCTGCCCGCGCGCGATCTCGGCCCCGAGCGTCGCGACCACCACGCCGATTCTGCCTGGCTTCGCGCGGGACGTCATGCCGCGTCAGAACTTTCCGTACGTAAGATAAGCCTTCTGCGGATCCTCGCCGGCGCGAATGGCCCGACGCAGCGCCGACTCGGTACCGACCGCCCCCTCGACCTTGGCGATGATGCTTTCCGCGTGGCTCTTCGGAATGACGATGATGCCGTCCCGATCAGCGAGAACGTAGTCGCCGGTTTCGATGATGACGTTCCCGATCGCGACGGGCTCGCCGAACGCCTCGGGACGCCAGGCGGCAACGATGTCGATCGGCGTCGTATAGCGGCAGAAGACCGGAAACCCCATGGCGCAGATCCGTTCCGTGTCGCGGCAACCGCCATCGACGATGTAGCCGCGCACGCCCCTGTGCTTCAGCGCTTCGGCCGACAGTTCGCCCATCAGCGCCCGCACGTCGTCCTGCGGCTGACAGACGACCACGTGGCCGCTCGGCGCGCGGGACAGAAGCCCGGTCCATTCGAGTAGCGAGGTGTGGGCGTCGATCGTCGGGTCGGGACGTCCCCGGACCGTGAACGCGGGCCCCGCAACCTTCATCTCGGGCGTGAGGCCGACGATCGTGCGCGGCAGGACGCCGGGACGAAACCCCATGTCGCGCATCACGTCGTAGACGACGCCCGTGTAACAGGCCTCCAGTCGCTCGGCGAGCGAGTTCATCGCGTCCTCCCAACGGCGAGTTGTTCGTGATACCGGCTTGAGCTTGGCACAGGCGGCCACCTCATGCAACAATCATCAGATGTTTGTGATCTGATGATTTGGAAGGACACCGCGTCATGACCGGCCACCGCTTTCACGGCGTCTACCCCGTCCTCTACGCCTTCTTCGGGCCGGATGGCCGCCTGGACGTCGAGGCGATGCGCCGGCAGGTCGAGCACTGCGTCGCGGCCGGCGCGCACGGGCTCATGGTGCTCGGGCTCGTCACGGAAGTGACCAAAATGGACGTCAACGAGCGGCGCGCGGTGGTGGAGTGCGTCAACGAACTCAATGCCGGCCGCCTACCTCTCGCCGTGACGGTGGCCGAACCGTCGGTCGAGACGCAGATCGCGTTCGCCCGTGCCGCCCGCGCCTGCGGCGCCGACTGGGTCATCCTGCAGCCGCCTGCCGCACGCTGCGGCGGCGAGGCCGAGCTGATCCGCTTTTTCGGCCGCGTCGCCGACGCTCTCGATTTCCCGGTCGCGATCCAGCACAACCCTTTCAATCTCGACGTCTGGCTCTCGGTCGAGGGCATGGTCGCGCTGCACAGGCAGCATCCCAACATCACCGTGCTGAAGGGCGAAGGTACGGCCGTCGAGACCGAGCGCCTCGTCGCGGCGACCGACGGCAAGCTCGCCGTGTTCGGCGGCCACGGCGGCATCGAATATCTCTCCGTGCTCAGGGCCGGCGCGGCCGGCCTCATCCCGGCGCCGGACTGCCTGCCCGTTCAGGTCCGTATCTATGAGCTGTTCCGAAAGGGAACGCCCGAGGCCCTGGCCGAGGCGGAACGCCTCCACAAGGAGGTCCTGCCGCTCATCGTGTTCATGATCCGCTCGATCCCCGGGCTGCTGTGCTACGGCAAGCGCTTCATGGCGCGGCGTCTCGGCATCGATCGCGTCTACGACCGCGCCCCCGCACTCGCGCCGACGGCGTTCGGTCTCGCCGAGATCGACCGCCTGTTCGAAGCCCTAAGCGCCCTCGAACGCAAGGAAGGGCTCGCGCTGCATCATCAACACCGGACATCGGACGTCATCGACGCCGGACCCGGTGCTTGATGTTGCTCCCGGGCAGTATGACCGCACGTTCCATCGGCTTCCACTTATCCTTGCTCCTCCTTACTCCTGCATCGTTCGGCTGCCTTGCGTCGCATCTCGGCTCGAGTGTAACGCCGAAGCGGCCGGCACGCGCCCCGCCCGAACCGGGCGATTGGGAACCGAGGCGCGCGCAAAACGATGAAAGGCGGAGCGACCGTGACCGTATGTCCCGCCCCGTGCGCAACCGCCGTTTGTCCTGAATGACGCCGCCCCGACCCTACAAGCTGGATCCGCCGCTAGACCTCCGCCGCGACCATGTCCTGGGAAATCCGACGGCGGAAATGACCCTGGTCGAATACGGCAGCTACGCCTGCATCTACTGTCATGCCGCGCATGACGTCATCACCAACCTCCGCGACCGCTTCGGCGATCAGATGCGGTACGTCTTCCGGCACCGTCCGATCGCCGGCAGCGACGAGGCATGGACGGCCGCCGTCCTTGCGGAATACGCGTTCGAGACGACCGGTCAGTTCTGGGCGGTGCACGACGCCCTGATGAAGCGCGGGCCAACGTTCAGCCCCGACGATTTCGCGAAGATCGCCGCCGAATTCGCGCTGCCGCCGCACGACGGCGCGCATGCGCCGGCATGGCAGGCGGCGGAGCGACGCGTACGCGAGGACAACCACAGCGCCCAACGCAGCGGTGCGCTGGTGACGCCGACCTTCTTCATCAACGGCCGCCGCTACGAGGGCGCCTGGGACGAAGCGGCGCTGGCCGAGGCGATGCTCGGCTCGCTCGGCCACCGACTGCATACGGCGACGCTGAATTTCGTCCGCTGGGCACCGTCCACCGGATTGCTCCTCCTGCTCATGTCGATCCTTGCGGTCGCGCTGGTCAACTCGCCTCTCGGCCCGGCCTTCGAGTCCTGGTGGCACACGCCGTTCGGGATTCGTCTCGGTGATGGCGCTTTCGCCCTGCCGCTTCTCGAGTGGATCAACGACGGGCTCCTGAGCATCTTCTTTCTCGTCGTCGGGCTGGAGATCAAACGCGAGTTCACGGTCGGGCGCCTTGCCACGTGGCGCGCGGCAGCACTACCCGTCGCGGCGTCGATCGGCGGCATCGTCGCGCCCGCACTCATCTATCTCGCGGTGGCCCCGCCGGGTCCGCTGCTCGCCGGATGGGGCGTTCCCATTTCGACCGATACCGCCTTCGCGATTGCCCTCGTCGTCCTGCTCAGCGAGCGCGTTCCGGTGGAACTGCGGGTGTTCCTGTCAGCGGCCGTCATCGTCGATGATCTGGTTGCCATTGCGGTGCTGGCCCTGTTCTATTCGGGCGACATCGACATGGGCTATCTGGCCGCGTCGGTCGCCATCACCGGCTCCCTGATCGCGCTCAACCGCTGGGGCATCTATCGTGCCCTTCCCTATGCGGTGCTCGGCGTCATCCTCTGCGCCTGCCTGCACGCATCGGGACTGCACGCCACCTTGGCCGGCGTGATCCTCGCCATGGTGACGCCGACGCGCCCACCCGCGAACCTGCATGCCCTCATGGCCCAGGCCGAAACGGTGATCCAGGCCGAGACCAGCCGCGCCGACGGCGCCGTCCTGCGCCACGGGCCGTCGGAACCCGCCTTGCGCGCGCTGGACGTTATTCATGACCGGATCGAGTCGCCCGCGAGCAAGCTGCTTCGCTCGATCGAGCCGTGGTCCAGTTATGCGGTATTGCCCGTCTTCGCACTCGCCAATGCCGGGGTGGCATGGTCCGCCGACGTCATGACGGGACACGCAAGCCTCATGCTGGCGATTATCCTGGGACTGGTGATCGGCAAACCGGTCGGAATCGTGCTGGCCGCATGGCTCGCGGTGCGTACCGGCATCGCCGTGAAGCCTGCCGCCTACACATGGCGCCAGTTGTCGGGCGCCGGCGCGCTCGCCGGCGTCGGTTTCACGATGTCGCTGTTCATCGCGCGCCAAGCCTTTCCCGACGCGGAATTCGCCGCGGCGAAGATCGCGATCTTTCTTGCTTCGCTGATCGCCGGCGGCTTGGGTGTGCTGATCCTGTGGCGGCGGGAAGAAAAAGAAGAACTGGCGGAAGAACCTGCCCGCGCAAAACAACCAGGTTGATCCGCGCACATCGCGCGGTATTCGCGACGGGCCACCCAGCGGCAAGTCGGGCGGGACTACTATGCGTCGCCCGCGCGTTGTTCTTTGTATGACCGAATCTCATGCCACCTGGGCCATGTGGCGGATGCGTCGGTGGCCACCAGCCATGCGCATCGTGGTACTGTCGGCAGCACTCATTCTCGCGGGCTGCGCCGAGCGTACGTGGTCCGATTACGGCGATGGCGGCTATGGTGGATACGGACCCGGCTACGGGTACGGCCGGTACTATCCGTACTATGGAGCGTATCCTTACTGGTATTCGCCCTACCCCTATGCCGGGCCTTGGTGGAACGACGACGTCCGACCGCCGGTCAAGAACGGTCCTGACGCCAAGCCGCCTCCCGCCAGCGGATCGCCACCCGAATTTCGGCGCAAGCGTGAACAGTCGCGACCGAAGGTCAATGCCCCAGCCGGGGCAGCGGAACGTCGCGGCATCGGGCAACCGCAACAACCGGCACCGCCCCGGAAAAAGCGCTGATGACGCAGTCCCCTCTGCGCCCGCCTAAACGGCGGGCAGGATCGCAAAGTCGTCGGCGGTAAGCGCCGTGGGCGCGACGGCAATCAACACGACGGCGTTGCCCTCGCCAAGGTCGAGCACGGCCGTGCCGTCCGCATCGGCCGAGACTCTGGCGAGCGCGTCCGCCGCGGTGGCGATTCCCGCCGTTCCCGTCGCGATGGCAAGCGTGTCGGTGCCCGGCTCGAAATCGAGAACATGATCGACGCCGCTCCCGGCGCCGAAGACGAACACGTTCGGATCGAGTCCGCCCGCCAGCACGTCGTTGCCGGCACCGCCCGTGAGCGTATCCATGCCGGCCTCGCCGAACAGGAAGTCGTTGCCGTCGCCGCCATCAAGCCTGTCGTCGCCGTCGAAGCCGTAGAGCAGGTCGTCGCCCAAGCCGCCGGCGAGCGTATCGAGGCCCGCCTCGCCGTCGATCCAGTCGCGGCCATCGAGGCCTTCGATGGTGTCGTTGCCGTCGCCGCCCGTCAGGATATCCGCGAATTGCGTGCCAGAAATCGTGTCGTCACCCGGCGTAGCGCCCGGCGCGGGAAGATTCGGATCGACGAGATTGGTCATTTTTCCTCCGTGTCACGGCCTGTGTCCGTGCTGTGGCGCGATGGCCTTGCGCAAACCGTGTCCATGACAACCGCGGAGAATCCGGCCGGGTTCCCCGGCCGATGTCGTGCGTCGCCGCCGCATCGGATGCGTTTCGCCGCGCCGCTTCCGATCGGGCCGTCGGATGAATTCGGCGTGGTCGAACCGGGCGGCACCGTTTTGAAACGGAACCGCCCGGTCCGTGGGAGACACAACGGCGCGTTTGGGAAACGCACCGCCGTCTCGAACCGGTGGGTGCGACGCGAGCCCCACCGTCGCCCCTGTTCAACTCGCCGAATCGGCCTGGTATCGCCCGGACCTGGCGCGGCCGCGGCAGGCCGCGGCTCATACCTGCATTACGCAAGCTTCATGCCAGCGGCGCCACACATCGATTGCGGCCGAACCGGCATGCGAAAGCAGACACATCGCAGCATGCGCGACGTCGTGATGCGATCGGATACGAAAGAGTCTGCCGCCGAACGAAGCAGGGATCAGGTCATGTGCCTAAAGAAGAATCGACGACTGGATGGACGGCACCCGACCGATCCTTTCTCGCCGGCGGCGGCAGGCGAACAGTTGAACCGCAGGCTCCGTGTGCCGTCTTGCCCGCATCCATTGGACCGAAGGTTCTTTCAGGACGGAAGACCGGCCATCAGCAGCCCCTGGCGATGGTGCGCGCGGTCGCTTTCGTGCCGGTAATGCAGGGTCGCGAGATAGCTCTCCACCGAGAATGCCGGCTCGAGCCGCAGCACTTCCTGTGCATGGGCCTTCGCCGTCGCCTCGTCGCCTGCCTGCGCATGGGCGGCGGCGAGAAAGGCATGATGCGTGTGATCCGGCCTGCCGATGCGCCGAAACGCCCCGATCGCGTCGGGATAGTGACGCGCCACGTAATAGGCGCGGCCGAGATGATTCCAGAACCGTTCGGGGTGATACGGATTGAGGCGCATCGCCTTCCTGATCCACTCGACCCCTTCGACCGGCCGGCCGAGCCAGGTCAGGACCTCGCCCTGCTGCACCACGATGAGATCGCTGTTGGGATTCAGGCTCAATGCCCGTTCCTGGTGATAGACAGCGGCGTCGAGATCGTCGCGCGCCACGTTCACGGCGGCCAGGATGCGGTGAACGTCGCTGTCGTTGTCGTCCAACGACAGCGCGATCCGCAGCTCATCGACGATCTGATCGAAGACCGCGTTCCGATCCGCGCACCAGCCGTAAACCCAGGCCTGTCCCAGGATGCAGCTTCGCCAGGCATGCGCGTGCGCGTATTTCGGGTCGAGCGCGAGCGCCCGGTCCATCATTCGCAGCGCCTCGGCGTTGTCTTCCCGGGTCGAGCGGTGATGGAGCACCTTGCCCGCCAGGACGCATTCGTAAGCCTCCATGTTCTCCGTCCGCTTGCGCCCGCCGCGCTGTTGCGCGGCGGCTTCGATCCTGCCGGGCAGTACGGCCGCGATTGCGGCCGTCATTTCGTCTTGGATCGAGAAAATGTCCTCGAGCTGGCGGTCATAGCGCTCGGCCCACACGTGGCAATCCGTCTCCGCGTCGATCAGCTGCACCGTCACGCGGACGCGATGACCGGCCTTGCGCACGCTGCCCTCGACCACGTACTCGACGCCGAACTCCCCGGCGACGTCGCGTACGTTCACGGCCTTTCCCTTGTAGACGAAGCTCGAGTTCCTGGAGATGACGACGAGGTCCCGGAAACGGGACAGCTCGGTGATGATGTCCTCGGTCAGCCCGTCGGCGAAGAACTCCTGTTCCGCATCGCCGCTCATGTTCATGAACGGCAGCACGACGATCGACGGCTTGCGGGAGAAGGTGCGCGGCGCGGCCTCCTTCGCCGGCGCGATCGTCGCCTGGGGATCGAGCAGGACGCGAAAGGCGCAGATGGGCCGCGCGATGTTCTTGACGTTCTGCGGACCGAGGTCCTCGAACGCGATGTCGAGCCTGCTGCCGATCTGGTCGCGAACCGCTTGCGAGACGAAGATGCCGCCGGGCTCCGACATCGCCTGCAGGCGTGCTGCGATGTTGACGCCGTCGCCGAAGATGTCCCCGTCTTCGACGATGACGTCGCCCAGATTGATGCCGATGCGGAACTCGATCCGCCGGTCCGGCGCCACGTCCGCATTCCGGCGCGCCATCCGGCGCTGAATCTCGACGGCGCATTGAACCGCGTCGACGACGCTCTGGAACTCGACCAGCATGCCGTCGCCGGTGGTCTTGATGACGCGGCCTTTGGCTTTGGCGATCGCCGGATCGATCAGCTCGAGCCGATGCGTCTTGAGCCGCGCAAGCGTCCCGGCTTCGTCAAGCTCCATCAGCCGGCTGTAACCGGCCATGTCCGCAGCAAGCACGGCCGCGAGCCGGCGTTCGACGCCTGCCTGTGTCATGTCGCCCGAGCCGTCATATGTGGCGCCCTGCTCGCCGGTATCGGCCCTTTGGCCGATCTGCAGTCATCCCGTGAGGCCGGTTCCCCGCGAGGACGGAGGCTACGCAACGAGCCTCTGCCGCGCTTGTTCTCACGCGATCGTGCTGTCTTTCCATAAAATCCTATGGCACGTGCTCGGTCGAGGCAAGGTCGCGTGCGACTTAAGAAGACGGATGCGGATCTCTTGAATCTTCGTGCGACGGCGAATGTCCGCGACGAACAGGCATCCGACCTCAAGCTCGCCTCGCACCACATTGAATCGGATTGGATCGGTCTTGGGCACTGTCGGAGATCCTCGCGCCGCACCGCGTCGTCGCGGCCCGCTGACGCTTGGTGCCGCAATGTGCTATCAGGCGCGCCCATGTTGACGTTGAACGCCGTCACCGTGCGCCTGGGCGGCCATGTCGTATTGGATCGCGCCTCCGCATCGATTCCGCCGGGAAGCCGCGTCGGGCTCGTCGGGCGCAACGGCGCGGGCAAGTCGACGTTGCTGAAGATCATCGCCGGCATCGCCGAGACTGACGGCGGCACGGTCGAGACGCCGCGCAACACGCGCATCGGCTATCTTGCGCAGGAAGCGCCGGGCGGCACCGCGACCCCGTTCGAGACCGTGCTCGCCGCCGATACCGAGCGCACGCGCCTGTTGGAAGAGGCCGAGCGCACAACGGACATCCATCGCATCGGCGAGATCCACGACCGGCTCAATGCGATCGAAGCCCATGCCGCGCCGGCACGCGCGGCCCGCATCCTGGCCGGCCTCGGCTTCGACGAGGCGGCGCAGCATCGACCGCTCGATTCCTTTTCCGGCGGATGGCGCATGCGCGTCGCACTGGCCGCCCTGCTGTTCGCCGAACCGGACCTGCTGCTGCTGGACGAGCCGTCGAACCATCTCGACCTCGAGGCGACGATCTGGCTCGAATCCTTCCTGAAGACGTGCCGCGGGACGCTGCTGATCGTGAGCCACGAGCGCGACCTGTTGAACAACGTGGTCGATCACATCCTGCACCTGGAGGGCGGCAAGACCACCCTTTACGCCGGCGGCTACGACGCCTTCGAACGCCAGCGGCGCGAACGCCAGGCGCAGGTCGAGGCGCTGCGGCTCCGCCAGGAAGCGAAGCGACAGAAGCTGCAGGCCTTCATCGATCGCTGGCGCTACAAGGCCCACACGGCGCGCCAGGCGCAGAGCCGCCTGAAGGCGCTCGCCCGCCTGGAGCCGATCGCCGCGGTGGCCGAGGATCCCTCGCTGGTCTTCGATTTTCCGAGTCCGGAGGAGCTGCGGCCGCCGCTCATCACCCTCGACGGTGCTGCCGTCGGCTATGCGCCCGGCAAACCCGTCCTCTCGCGCCTCAATCTCCGGATCGATCCGGACGACCGCATCGCGCTCCTTGGCCGCAACGGCAACGGCAAGACGACGCTGGCGCGACTGCTGTCACGCCAGCTGCCGCCCATGGCGGGCACGATGACGACGAGCCCCAAGCTGCGCGTCGGCTATTTCGCACAACACCAGGTGGAAGAGCTGGAGCTCGACGACACGCCGCTGCAGCACATGTCGCGCGTGCTGCCCGGTGCCAAGCCCAGCGAAGTGCGCGCGCAGCTCGGCCGGTTCGGATTCTCGGGCGACAAGGCCGAGGTCAAGGTGCGTCATCTGTCAGGCGGAGAACGAGCGCGGCTGGCGCTGGCGCTGATGACGCGCGATGCGCCGCACCTCCTGATCCTCGACGAGCCGACCAATCACCTCGACGTCGACGCGCGCGAGGCGCTGGTTCAGGCGTTGAACGAGTACGGCGGCGCCGTCGTCGTGGTGAGCCACGACCGGCACCTGCTGGAGCTGACGGCCGACCGGCTGGTGCTGGTCGCCGATGGCACGGCGACGGAGTTCCCCGGCAGCCTCGACGATTACCGCGACTTGGTGCTGGGCGGCGACGCGGACGAAAACGATGCGGGCGCCAGACCGGTCAAGCGCATCAGCCGCAAGGACGAACGGCGCCGTGCGGCCGAAGCGCGCGAGCGCAGCCAGGCGTTGCGCAAGGCGGTCAAACAGGCCGAGATGGAGGTAGCGCGCCTGACGGAGCAGCGCCGCGAAATCGACCAGGCGCTGCTCGATCCGAACGCGTATGACGGCCCGCACAAGGGCATGGCCGTCGCGGAACTCATGAAGAAGCGCGCCGCAATCGAGCGTGAGCTGGAAGCGGCCGAGGCGCGCTGGCTCGAAGCAAGCGAGGCCCTCGAGCGGATCGAGGCCGACGCACCGTCATCGCGGCGCGCATAGCACCGTGACGGCACCATCGTACCGTCAGGTGGTAACGGGCATAACCGACGTCTCGATGCGTGCCCCGACTATTCCGGGTCGAATGAACATTGGCGCGATACCCCGGGGAACTCCGGGAGCCGTCACGAGTTCCCCTTGAAGCGCAGGCTGCGGGTTTTCCTGAAACGCGAGCGCGGCAGGACCACCGACGCATCAAGCCGCGCCGTCTCTTTATCGGCAGTTCGCAGGTGAATCATGGTCCGCCGAAACAACCCGTCGATGGACCGCCGCAACTTCCTCCGGACAGTCGGGTCCGCCTCGACGGCCGCCGTCGCGGCGACGGCGTTGTCGGTTGCGGCGACGGAGGAGGCGCACGCCTACGACCCCGGCGAGCAGGAAACCAGAGCCCGGTACCGTCCCGACAGTCCTTATGTGCAGGCCTTCTACCGGACGAACGGCTACGAGACGCTGAAGAAGGGCTGAGAAGCTCAAAGAGGAAGCGAAGGCGCCGATGCTCATCAAACGCATGAACGGCAGGCCTGCACGCCGAAGGCTGCAGGCTGTTGCGTCGAACTTGACCTTTGGGACCATCGACCGTCGCGCCTTTCTTCACCGATCGGGTGCGGCCGCCGGTCTCGCCGCCTTCGGGTCTCTCGAGTTCGGCACCGTGCGGAAAGCCAAGGCCATTCCGGCGCCGATACCCGGCGCTGCGGTCGAGATCCGCAAGAACATCTGCACCCACTGCTCGGTGGGCTGCACGGTCCTGGCCGAAGTGCAGAACGGCGTGTGGACGGGACAGGAGCCCGGCTGGGACAGCCCCATCAACCGTGGCACGCACTGCGTCAAGGGTGCGGCGATCCGTGAGGTCGTACAGGGCGAACGGCGGCTCAAATATCCGATGAAGCTCGTCGACGGCCGCTGGGAGCGGATCTCGTGGAATCAGGCGATCGACGAGATCGGCGACAAGCTGCTCGAGCTGCGCGAGCAGGCCGGCGCGGACTCCGTCTACTGGCTCGGCTCGGCGAAGTTCACCAACGAGGCCTCATACCTGCTGCGAAAGTTCGCCGCATTCTGGGGCACCAACAACGTCGACCACCAGGCCCGTATCTGCCATTCGACCACCGTCGCCGGCGTCGCCAATACCTGGGGCTACGGCGCGCAGACCAATTCCTTCAACGACCTGCGCCACGCCAAGACCATGATCATCATGGGCGGCAATCCGGCCGAGGCGCACCCGATCTCGATGCAGCACATCCTGGCGGGAAAGGAGATCAACCGCGCCAACCTGGTCGTCATCGATCCACGCCTCACGCGCACCGCCGCGCATGCCACGCTCTATGTGCGCATCCGCCCCGGCACCGACATCCCGGTGCTGATGGGCATCATGTGGCACATCGTGCGGAACGGCTGGGAGGACAAGGAATTCATCCGGCAGCGCGTCTACGGGATGGATCAGGTCTACAAGGAAATCGAGAAATATCCGCCTGACGAGGTCGAGCGCATCACCGGCGTATCCGGCGACCAGCTCGAGCGCGTGGCGGAAATGCTGGCCAAGCAGAAGCCGGCGACTCTCATCTGGGCCATGGGCCAGACGCAGAAATCGGTCGGCACGGCCAACGTGCGCGCCTCCTGCATCGCGCTGCTGCTCACGGGAAATGTCGGGGCGAGCGGCACCGGCGCGAACATCTTCCGGGGGCACACCAACGTTCAGGGTGCAACCGACCTCGGCCTCGACGTCACGACGCTCCCGCTCTACTACGGCCTGACGGAAGCGGCCTGGAAACATTGGGCCCGCGTCTGGGACGTCGACTACGAATGGTTCCAGGGTCGGTTCGACGAGGTGCCGGCGAAGGGAGACCGCAAGCCCCGCACGCGCAAGCAGAACATGGAAGCACCCGGCATCGCCTCGACGCGGTGGTTTGATGCGGTGCTGCTGCCGGAAGACCAGATCGATCAGGCGAACCGGATCAGGGCCATGGTCGTGATGGGCCACGGCGGCAATACCATTCCGCGCATCCCCGATGCCGTGAAAGGTGTCGAGGCGCTCGATCTGCTGGTCGTTGCCGATCCGTACCCGACTTCGTTCGCATCGATGTCGGAGCGCCGGAACGGCACCTATCTTCTTCCGGCCTGCACCTCGCTCGAGATGGAAGGGTCGCGCACGGCCTCCAACCGTTCGCTGCAATGGGGCGAACAGGTCGTGAAGCCGGTGTTCGAGTCGAAGACCGACTACGAGATCCTCTATCGCCTCGCGAAGAAGCTCGGCCTCGCCGACGACATGTTCAAGAACATCAAGGTCGAGAACGACGTGCCCAGCGCCGACGATCTTCTGCGCGAGATCAATCGCGGCGGCTGGTCGACCGGCTACTGCGGCCAGTCGCCGGAGCGCCTCAAGGCGCATATGAGGAACCAGCACAAGTTCGACATCGCCACGCTGCGGGCACCGAAGGACGATCCCGAAGTCGGCGGCGATTACTACGGCCTTCCCTGGCCCTGCTGGGGCAAGCCCGAAATCCGCCATCCCGGCTCGGCCGTCCTCTATGACACGTCGCGCCACGTGAAGGACGGCGGCAGCCCGTTCCGGGCGCGCTTCGGTCTGGAACGCGACGGCCAGACGCTCCTTGCCGAGGACTCGTACACGAAAGGATCGGAGCTGACCGACGGCTATCCCGAATTCACCCTGGGCGTGCTGAAGAAACTCGGCTGGGACAAGGACCTCACGCCCGAGGAGCTGGCGATCATCAACACGATCGGCGGCAATGCGCCCGATGCCGTGTCGTGGGCGATCGATCTTTCCGGCGGCATTCAGCGGGTCTGTCTGGATCACGGCGTCATGCATTACGGCAACGGCAAGGCCCGGGCGGTCGCCTGGAACCTGCCCGACCCGATCCCGGTGCATCGCGAGCCGATCTACTCGCCGAAGCCCGACCTCGTCGCGAAGTACCCGACGCGGCCCGATGAATGGCAACTCCGGATGCCGAATCTCGGCTTCTCGGTGCAGAAGGCGGCACTGGACCGGAACATCGCCGCGGAGTTCCCGATCATCCTGAGCTCAGGACGCCTCGTCGAATACGAGGGTGGCGGCGAAGAGACGCGCTCCAACCGATGGCTCGCCGAGCTGCAGCAGGACGCATTCGTCGAGATCAACCCGGCGGACGCGGCCGAACGCGGCATCCGGGATGGGCAGTGGGTCTGGGTGTTCGGTCCCGAGAACAACGCCAAGGCGCGCGTCAAGGCGCTGGTCACGGAGCGGGTCGGCAAGGGTGTGGCGTGGATGCCGTTCCACTTCGCGGGATTCTATCAGGGCGAAAATCTGCGTGGGCGCTATCCGGAAGGGACCGATCCCATCGTCCTCGGCGAAAGCGTCAACACCGTCACGACCTATGGCTACGACCCGGTGACCAACATGCACGAGGGCAAGGTCACGCTGTGCCAGATCCGGGCGGCCTGAGCCGGAGAGAACGCAATGGCCCGAATGAAATTCCTCTGTGACGCGGACCGCTGCATCGAATGCAATGCCTGCGTCACCGCATGCAAGAACGAGCATGACGTGCCGTGGGGCATCTTCCGGCGCCGGGTCGTCACGATCAATGACGGCAAGCCGGGCGAGCGGTCCATCTCCATGGCCTGCATGCACTGCACGGATGCGCCATGCATGGCTGTCTGCCCGGTCGACTGTTTCTACCGGACCGAGGACGGCGTGGTTCTGCACTCAAAGGACCTGTGCATCGGCTGCGGCTATTGCTTCTACGCCTGCCCGTTCGGCGCACCGCAGTATCCGCAGGCCGGCAACTTCGGCACGCGCGGTAAGATGGACAAGTGCACCTACTGTTCCGGTGGGCCGGAGCCGGACTCGTCGGCGGCGGAGTACGTCAAGTACGGCCGTAATCGCCTTGCCGAGGGCAAGCTGCCGATCTGCGCCGAGATGTGCTCGACGAAATCCCTCCTTGCGGGCGACGGCGAGATGATCGAGCAGATCTACAACGAGCGCGTCGCCGTACGCGGCTATGGCTCGGGCATGTGGGGCTGGAAGACGGCCTATGGCGAGACGACAGCGTCCTGATCGGGTGGACGGGACCGCAAGGTTGCGGAAGGAAGCCGCGATGAAACTGGGCATTCACGCAGTCCGCCTCCTGATGGCGACGCTCCTCCTCGCCTTCGTGGCAGGTGTCGACCCGATATCGGCGCAACAGCCGAGCGGCTCGAATCCGACGGCTGAGTCGGTAACGGAAGAGCAGCTCTTGCGCGAACTCGGCAAGCTCCAGGGTCGTCTCACGATTCCGAACCAGATCCTGGCGACGGTGGAGCAGCCGCAGGGACGAGGTTATCGCGCTTTCCATGAAGGCGCGCTGCCGTGGATCGGCGGCATCGCCATCCTCGGCATGCTTGTCCTGCTCGCCGTGTTCTACTTCCTCCGCGGACCGATCCGGCTGCAGCCCGGCAAGGACTCCGGCCGCAAGATCCTGCGCTTCACCGCCTTCGAGCGCTTCATCCATTGGACGACCGCGACCAGCTTCATCGTGCTGGCGATCACCGGACTCAATTATTTCTTCGGCAAGCGGCTGCTCATGCCGCTGCTCGGCCCGGATGCCTTCGCGGCGTGGTCGCAGTGGGCGAAATACGCCCACAACTTTCTGGCCTGGCCGTTCATGCTGGGCCTGCTGTTCATGATCGCCGTCTGGGTGAAGGACAATCTTCCGGACCGCTACGACGCCGCCTGGCTCAAGGCCGGCGGCGGTTTCCTCGGCAACGAGCAGCCGACCGCCGCGCGCTTCAATGCCGGCCAGAAGCTGGTCTTCTGGTCCGTGGTGCTCTTCGGTGTCGCGCTCTCGGTGACCGGCATCATCATGCTGTTCCCCTTCGCCCTGCTCGACGTCAACGGCATGCAGTGGGCCCAGTACGTGCACAGCATCGCCGCGGTTGTTCTGATCGCGATCATCATCGCGCACATCTATATCGGGACGCTCGGCATGGAAGGCGCGTGGGATGCAATGGGATCGGGCGAGGTCGACCTCGCCTGGGCGCGCCACCATCACCGTGCCTGGGTCGAGCAGCAGCAGGCGAAGACCCTGCATGGACCTCAGCTCGGCAAAGGTTCGGCGTCGGCGCCGGCCGAATAGCCCGCATCCCGGCCGGCTGCGACCGCTTTCGCGCTATGATTCCTCGTCGCGAGCCGTCGGATTGCCGGTCCACCGTTCGCCGACGAGGTTGGATCCCGGCTCGCCGACGCGCGTGCTCGACGTGGAGTAGATTTCGTAGGCAGGTTTCTGGAAAGCCGGCAGAACGAGGGCCGCAATCACGCCCACCACGATCGCCGCCACGATTCCGGACAAGATAACGCGCATGGCGTGTCCCTGCTGCAGGCCCGCCGCATCACGCCAGACGCGATATCGCGTCGGAACGGGCGACCGGCCGCAAAGCTTAAACCCGCCACGGCTCGGGAAGTTCCAGGCGACCGGCCCTGCTCAATGCATACCCACGGCTCGGCACGGCAACGCTCGGGCGGCCCGCCGCCCACCGGAACTGGAGTCTTTCCGCCACGTTCGAAGCTTGCATAACGGACTCGCGCGGAAGGTACGTCGCCATGACCGAGCGCCACGTCGATGTCGGCGTGATCGTCGCAAGAAAGAGGCTCGGAAGTCCCTGGGCGGACCATGCCTGGGTACCGCATTCCGTTCTTCCCGCCGTCCCTTCCGCCGCACCATGGACGTCGCTTGGGATGGATGGCGATGACGAACTCTTCTACGCCGGCCCCGCCGTGCTGACGCTTCATGCCGCCGAGACGGCCCATTACCGGGACAACCTCGCCTCCGGCCGGCCTTCGCTTTGGGTATCGCTCCGGCTTCTCGGTGCCGATGCATGCGAGATTCGCGGCGTGACCGCAAATCCTTACGAGGGCGAGGCCTTGACCGAAGGCATCGGCGGAATCGTCGAGGCGGTCCCGATGCCGACGGAGATCCAGGCCAAGGTCGCTGCGTTCTTCGGGATGTTCCATGTCGAGCGGCCGTTCATCAAGCGCAAGCGCAACCGTGCCGACCCGGCAATGCCCGGACGTCGGCGCGGGTCGTAGCTTCCCCCGCAGGCGAACGAATGAGCGAAGATTTCCTGTCACGCTGGTCGCGCCGCAAGGACGCGGCGCGTCGCGCCGACCGCAGCACGGCGCGGTCAGATGAGGCCGCGACGATCACGCCGGCGGCGCGGCAGCCGCAGGCCGACGATCCGGAGACGACGCGCGGTGCCGAACCTGCGCTCACGCCGGAAGAGATCGCGGCGCTGCCGAAGATCGACGAGCTGACGCCCGACAGCGACATCAAGGGTTTCCTGCGTCGCGGCGTCCCGGAAGGGCTCCGGAAGGCGGCCCTCAGGAAAATGTGGACGCTCGATCCCGCGATCCGCGACTTCGTGGGCCACGCCCGCGACTACGATTATGACTGGAACACGCCGGGTGGCGCGCCGGGCCATCGCCCGCTGGCGCCCGGCGACGATGTCGCCGCCATGGTCCGGCGCATCCTGGGCAGGTCGAACGACGCCGAGTCCAGCCGGACCGCCGACGCGAAACCCGTCGACAGCAGCGAAAGAGAAACCCCGGCCTCGCCGGAAGGAAGCGAGACGGCAGCCGATCCCGATGATCGGAAGGATTGATGAAATCGACCTGATACGCTCGCACGGACGTCGCTCACGCATCGTCGCGGCGCGCCTCGCGCGACGCGCTGTGCGCGTTCGCGTCAAGCATCAGGACGATGTGAAGGAACGACGCGCGAAACCGTCCGATCGTCTCGTTCGTTGAACATTCGGGCATGAGCGGGGGGCAGGCGCGTACAAGTGCGCCGGCGCGTGTCCGCAACCTGGAGATGATCATGCGCAAGATGCTTCTCGCCGCCCTGCTCGGTTCCACGGCCGTCATCGCCGCCGCGGCTCATGCCCAGACGAATACGCCGTCGGGCGCTGCGACCGGCCCGGCGGATCTCTGCCGGGAGCTGCTCGCTTACGCCGACAAGAAAGCCGCCGAGCCGCCGAAGAACGCGGCCGGCCAGGCGCCCAGTTCCGCCGCCGCCCCCATCGCGCGAACCGACCAACGTTCATCGGGCACCCAGGGCGGCGGGTCCGTCGGCCCGAGCACGTCGACCGATACGAGCAGCCAGGAATCCGCGCCGCCGACCACGCCGGTGACACCCGGCACCGCAGAGGCGGCCGCGTCCAGCCCGCACGCCACGGATTCCTCGAACGAACAAACGGGCGCCAGTCCGGCCGGCTCTGCCGAAGGACCGACGGCGTTCAGGCTCGCTGGCGGCGTGACCGTGCAGCAGGTACGCGACACGGTCAAAGGCGGTGACCGCCAGGCCTGCCGCGAAATGGCGCAAACGTTGCGGCGCGCCGGGGCGGACATGCCGGCCGCGCTCATGGCGCTCGCGGCCTACGAACCCGACCCGGCAAAGCGCCAATAGCGAAACCCGTCGCGGTCGGCTGCCGCCGACAGGAATGCCGCCCAAGATCAACGGGAATAATTCCTTGCGGCATGACTTTCGTTTTGCTTGATTGACCGGCGGGCCGTAAGGCTTCGTGTCGATTTTATTTTGACCTTCGTCAGACTTGGCAAAGAAAAGCCTGCGATCCTTAGGCCGCCGCGCCGGCAGCGAGGCCGAACACGAGGCGAGGGCGGTGCGGACGAAGGAAGGTTCGCCGTGAGCGCACAGCTGCTCGACAGACCGTCCCCGAACCCGTCCCGCGCCAGGGGCATCGGCCGACGGGCCGCTACACACGCGACGACGCCCGCGCGGCTGTCGCCCGAGAACGACTACTGGATGGTCGGCGCCTACTGGAAGGGTTTCGATCCGCCCGACCAGACGGCGCGGTTCCTCGAGGAGGGGATCTGGGAGAACGGTTACGACGACCGGCACGTCGAACGGGTCAAGACGATGAAGGCCGGCGACCGGATCGCGATCAAAGCCACGACGACGCAGCGGGTCAATCTGCCCTTCGACGCCGACGGGCATGCCGTGTCGAAGATGACGATCAAGGCCGTCGGCACCATCGTCCACAATCCGGGCAACGGCTACCAGATCGAGGTGGCGTGGGACCCGGATTTCGTGCCGCGCGACTGGTACTTCTATACGTACCAGCAGACGGTCTGGCGGCTGCGGCGGGACGATCCGCGGGCGCAGCGACTCATCGACTTCGCGTTCCATGGTGCCGCGCAGGACTATGCCTTCTTCATCGATCGCCGGCGACGCAGCGCCCCGCGGCCTGTCGAACATGGCGACAGCCGGCGCACCGGGCAGGCGATTCCCGATGGCGGGCCGCAAGTCCGGACGCCGGCATACACGGTCGCGGACATCCTCGCCGAAGGCGTATTCCTGGACGAGGCCGAGATCGAGCTTGCGCTCGACCGGCTCCGGTCGCGGAAGAACGTGATCCTCCAGGGCCCGCCGGGCGTCGGCAAGACGTTCCTCGCCCGCAAGCTCGCCTATGCGCTGATCGGCGCGCGCGACGACCGCGTCGCGATGGTTCAGTTCCATCAATCCTATTCGTACGAGGACTTTGTCCGCGGGTACCGCCCGTCGACGGATGGGACCGGCGGCTTCACGCTCGTGGACGGACCGTTCGTCCGCTTCTGTGAACGCGCTCATGAGGATCCGGACCGCGACTACGTCTTCATCATCGACGAGATCAATCGCGGCAATCTCGGCCAGATCTTCGGCGAGCTCCTCATGCTGCTGGAGGCCGACAAGCGCGGGGCGCGTCATGCCATCCCCCTCGCCTATTCCCGGTACGCGGGCGAAACGTTCCACGTGCCGGCGAACGTGCACGTGCTCGGCACGATGAACGTGGCCGACCGGTCGCTGGCCATGGTCGACTACGCGCTGCGCCGCCGATTCGCGTTCGTCACACTGACGCCGCAGTTCGAGAAGCCGCGCTTCCGCGCCTGGCTGACGGCGCGGGGGATGGATGCAGCGCTCGCCGACCTCATCGTACGGCGCATGGTCGCGGTCAACCGCATGATCGCCGAGGATCGCAATCTCGGTCCGTCTTATCGGATCGGACACAGCTGCTTCATCCAGGGACGCGCCGACTTCGCCGGCCTCGATCGGGGCTGGTACGAGACGATCGTCAAGACCGAGATCGCGCCGCTCCTCGAGGAGTACTGGTACGACGACCCGCACAAGGTCGCCGATGCCGTGCGCCGGCTGTTGGCGTGAACGGGAGCGGCGATCTTGCAACCGGCGTCAGCGACGTCATCGGCGCTGCCCGTGATCCCCATCCGGAATCTCTGGTACCTGCTTCTCTATGCCTGGGACCTGGCGCGGTACCGTGATCGTTGGTCGCTGGCGGCGGAAACGTCGCCCTCGCTCCTGGGTCTGCTCGCGCGCGTGCTCGTCGACACGACGCGGGACATCGCGCGGCGCGGCCTCGTGCAGTCCTACGTCCCGGAATCGCAAGCGGTGCGGGGCATACGCGGGCGCATCGACTTTGCCCGCAGCCTGAAGCACCTCTCCTTCCCCCACGGCGTCGCGCATTGCCGCTTCGAGGCGTTCGGCATCGATACCCTTCACAACCGCATCCTCTACGCGACCCTGCGGCGCCTGGCGCGGGATGCGCGCGTGACCGGCGGCAATGCCAGGGCGGCGCGCATGCTGCGCCGGGAGCTGATCGGCCTCGTGCGCAGATTCGACGGCATCACGCCCGTCGAGGCGACGACGGCGCTGTTCAACCGGCTGCCGGTCGGTCGTATCGAGGACCCGTATCCGCTGGCGATGAATGTCTGTCGTCTCGTGCACCGGCTCGAGATGCCGACGGAACGGCAGGGGCCAATGGCCCTGAGCGCGCTCATCCACGACGAGATCGCCCGCGACAGGCTCTTCGAGCGGTTTGCCCTCAACTTCTACCGCCTGCATCTGGGCGACGCGTTCGAGGCGTCGAGCGAGCTGCTCTCATGGCCCGATGCGTTCGAATGCCGTTACGCACCCGGCATGCGCACGGACATCACGCTGCAGTCGCGCCGGCCACCCCGGCGGCGGATCGTCATCGACACCAAGTTCTCGGCGACGACGCTTGCGTCCCCGCCGTTCGGCGACGCGGCGTTCAAGTCGGACGATCTCTACCAGATCTATGCCTATCTGCGCTCGCAAGAGGAAAAGGGCGGCGCGCACAGAACCGCATCCGGGATCCTTCTGTATCCGGTCGTCGGCGTGCATCTCGACGAGCACATGCTCGTACAAGGTCATCGCATCCGCGTCGCGACCGTCGACCTTGGCGCGCCGTGGCCGGACGTCGAGAAACAGCTGCTCGACGTCGTACTCGACTGGCCGGCGCACCCCACGACTTGGGATCGATGTGCCGGCGGATGTGCACCGACGTCAGCCGGAAAGAACCCGAATGCGGAAACAAGCTCGACGGCGCACCGGAAAGCCGACTCCCGGGTCTCATCCCTTCGGCGCATCCGAACCTGATTGTTTGAGGATCCCGCTTCCTATTCTTAGGGCGAAGGTCTCGTTCGAAAGCCCCGTAGGCGGGTAGCGGCGGCCGCGCGTACTTTGGCATGGCCGATCCCGAAACGAGGAGTTGGGAACATGTGGAAGCACGCCCTCCTCGGCCTTTGCCTGTCAGTCGTCATCACCATACCGGCCACCGGTCAGCAGATCTCATGCTCATCGCTGGAACGGTTCGGTCGGGCGACCTTCGCCATGGCCGACCGGAACGGTAACGGCGTCGTCGATGAAGCCGAGTTCGCGAGCGACGTCGCGGCCGGCTTCGTGGGTCTCGATTCCAACCTCGATGGATGGCTGGAGCCATCCGAGGTGACGGATGTGGAGCGCGATGTCTTCGTGCGGCCAGACGTCGACCGCGACGGCCACCTGTCGTTCGTCGAGGTCATGTGCATGAAGATGGCGGAGTTCCGACGTGCCGATACAAACCAGGACGGGGTTCTGATCGTCGAAGAGATACTGCGGTTCAACGCCGCACAATCGCCCGGGTGCTGACATGTTCAACGTCCGCAATCGCAAAGCTCTGGTGGTGACATGCGTCACCGCCATGGCCATGACGGGCCTCGGTTGCGCCCAGAGCCGAGGTCCGACCCCTGCCGAGCCCGCGCTCGGCACCGTCGGCGGTGCCGCCGCGGGCGGTGCGCTGGGTTCCCTGCTCGGCAGAGGCAAGGGGCGCACGGCGGCAATCGTCGGCGGTGCCCTTCTCGGCGGCATCGCGGGCAATCAGCTCGTCGACAAACCGGTCGAGCAGCAGCAAAGCGAGCAGGCGGAGGCCGCCCGCGACCGCGCCATGCAGCGCCAGCTCGACTACGAGCGCCAGAGCATGCTGCAGCGCGACGAGGTGGAGCGGCAGCTCCAGAAGCAGCGACTGTTCGAACAATGGAAACGGGAGCAGGGCTACTAACCGCCAGCCTCGCTGCTGAAGCCGCCTGACTCTCCGAACTCCGCCGCCCCATCGGGCAACGCCGACGTTGCGGCCGATCCGCCGTCCTCGGCCGCAATCGACGACGCCGAAGATGCGCGAGACCCGCGGAACGGGCTCGCGCATCGGCCTGACGGTCCGCCCCTTGCCCCGGCGCCGGGTGTGAGCGCGACTGTGAACGGCGTCACATCGTCCGGCCTCGCCGGGCGCTATGAACCGGCCGAAATCCCGCGAGCCCCGCGACGGCTCGGGTCAGACGAGGAGGTCAGCGAAAATGGTGCGCGACGCGCAAGGAAATGCCCTCACGGGGGCAACGACCGAGGCCGCATGGCTTTACGATCAGGCGGTCCACGAACTTCAGTGCTATATCAACGACCCCGTCGCAACCGTCGATGCCGCGATCGCGGCGTCGCCGGAATTCGTCATGGCGCATGTGCTGCGCGCGCAACTGCATCTTCTCGGCACGGAGGCCGCCGGCCTCCCGGCCGCCCGCGACAGTCTCGAGACGGCAGCCGCCCTTCCCGCCGACGAGCGCGAGCGGACGCACCTCGCCGCGATTCGCGACTTCGTCACGGGTGATTTCTTCGGCGGACGTGAGAAGCTCGAGGACATCCTCATCGCGCATCCGCGCGATGCGCTCGCGCTGCAGGCCGCGCATCTGTGGGACTTCTACCTGGGCGATTCCCGCAATCTGCGCGACCGGATCGCCCGTGTCATTTACGCGTGGAACACGTCCGTTCCGGGCTATCATGCCGTCCTCGGCATGTATGCCTTCGGGCTCGAGGAATGCGGCGACTACGCACGCGCCGAAGCCCTGGGGCGCGAGGCCGTCGCCCTCAATGACCGCGACGGATGGGCCCAGCACGCGGTGGCCCATGTCCTCGAAATGCAGGGCCGCACGGCCGAAGGGATCGCCTGGATGCGCGGCAACGTCGCGGGCTGGGCGACGGACAGCTTCTTCGCGGTTCACAACTGGTGGCACCTCGCGCTCTACCATCTCGATCGCGGCGAGATCGATCAGGTGCTTGCGCTCTACGACGGTCCGATCCGGGGCAAGCGTTCGACGGTCATTCTCGACCTGATCGACGCCTCGGCATTGCTGTGGCGGCTCTATCTGCGCGGTATCGACGTGGGCACCCGCTGGAACGAACTCGCCGAGGCGTGGTCGCCGATGGCGACCGACGCATTCTATGTCTTCAATGACTGCCACGCGCTGATGGCCTTCCTCGGCGCCGGTCGGCGCGATCTCGTCGAGACGGTCTTCGATGCGATGGTGCGTCGCGTCGGCAAAGGCGGCACGAACGACGCGATGACGCGCGACGTGGGGCTGCCCGTCGCGCGCGCGCTCCACGCCTTCGACCGCGGTGACTATCGCCAGACGATCACACTGCTCCGACCCGTCCGGGCGACGGACTACCGCTTCGGCGGCAGCCACGCCCAGCGCGATCTGCTCGACCTCACGCTCGTCGAGGCGGCATTGCGCAGCGGCGACCATGCCCTGGCGCGCGCCCTCGCCTCGGAGCGGATCGAGGCAAAGCCCATGTCACCGGTTGCACGGCTCTTCGCCGCGCGCGCGGGCATGATCGCCGCCGACGATCGCGCGCCCGTCGCCGCAGGCCTCGCCCGCTGAACCGTTGCGCGCCGCAGCCGGCGCAAGCCGCTTCGACCGGCACGCGCCGGCTGCGCCCCGCGGCCTTACGCCTCCGCCGGCCCTTTCAGCAGATACGTGGCCATCGGCCCCTTTCCCCTGATGTCGACCTCGCCCCGGGGAATCCACGCGAACAAATCCCGCAGGCGTGCATAGGTCTCGTGCGAGACCTGGATTTCGCCGGGCAGGCCCTGGGCCTCCATCCGGCTCGCGACGTTCACCGCGTCGCCCCATACGTCATAGGCGAATTTGTGCGTGCCGATGATGCCGGCCACCACCGGGCCGGTGTGAATGCCGACGCGGAGCTGAAGCGTCTTGCCCAGCGTCATGGCGGCGCGAGACGTCGCGCCGAGCATGCGGAGCCCGAGCGTGGCGATCCGGAAGGCATGGTCCGGCACCGGCTCCGGCAGTCCGGCCACCGCCATGTACGTATCGCCCACCGTCTTGATCTTCTCCACTCCCAGCTCGTCCGCGAGCCGGTCGAACGCGCTGAAGACCGCGTTGAGCGCCTCCACGACCCGCGGCGCCGACAGGTCCGCCGACAGCCGCGTGAATCCAACGATGTCCGCGAACAGAATCGTGACGTCGTCATAACGATCGGCGATCGACGCCTCGCCCCGGTACAGCCGGTCGACGACCGGCCACGGCAGCACGTTGAGCAGCAGCGCCTCCGATTTCCGGTGCGCCGCCTCGAGCTGCTGGAGATGAATCCGTTCGCGGTCGCGCAGATACTTCTTCTCGAGACAGGCATTGACCCGGGCCTGGAGAATCGCCGGGTTCCACGGCTTCGGCAGATAATCCTCGGCGCCAGCATCGAGGCACCGCACGACGCTCTCCATCTCGTCGAGTGCGGAGATCACGATCACGGGCACGTGGGCGGTGCGCTCCATCGCGCGCAGGCGCGTCAGCGCCTCGTACCCGCTCAGGCGCGGCATCATGAGATCGAGCAGGATCAGGTCGAGATCCTGCGCGCACGCGATCGCCAGCGCACGGATTCCGTTCTCGGCCGTGATGATCTGGTGGCCGTGACGCTCCAGGCGCCGGCACAGAAGATCGCGGTTTGCCGCGTTGTCGTCAGCGACGAGAATGCGCCCGGGCTGCACCTGACGGGCCGCCGCGTTCTCGGCGAGCGGGCGAATCGCCGATGCGACTTCGGGCAGCACGCTCTGCTTGAGCAGTTCCAGGCCCTCGAGGCGTCCGGGGGAGCGCATCGTGCCGGATGCCCCGCCTGTATCGAACGCGACGATCTCCTCGACCTGCTCGAGGAGCGCCTCGGCCGCGGCGATCAGCCGCTTGAGATCCGTCGCGAACGGGGCGAGACGACGCCCCTCGGCCGTTTCGAGCATCAGCTCGGCATAGCCCTTGACCGCATTGATCGGCGTTCTCAGGTCGTGCCGGAGCCACGACCGGAACGCGTCGGCCGTCATGCCGGCGCGATCGGCATCGGCCGTGTCGAGAAGCCGGTCCACGAACTTGGCGAGCTGCGTTCCGGCCGCGTGAATCCGGCGCAGATCGTCCGCGAACTCCGCCAGGTCGGGACGCACCGTATCCTCGAGCAGCATTTCCGCGAAGCCGAGGATGACGGCGACCGGCGCGCTCAGCTCCTGCCGGACGGCGGCAAGGACGGCACGACGGACCTGCGCATTCATGGCATCTGCCGGCACATGCGTCATCGTCCGTGCCGATCCTTCAGGAGATCTGGCCGGTCCGCGCGACGAGCCGTTCGATCTTGTCGAGAAGCCGCGCGAACTCGATCGGCTTGGTGTCGTAGTCGTCGCAGCCGGCCTTGAGCGCCTTGTCGCGGTCGCCGGGCATGGCGTGGGCGGTGAGCGCGACGACCGGGATCCCGCGCGTGGCGGCGTCCGCCTTGAGACGGCGCGTCGCCTCCCAGCCGTCGATGACCGGCAGGCTCATATCCATGAGAATGATGTCGGGCATTTCCGTCCGGGCTGCGTCGATCGCCTGCTGGCCGTCGGTCGCGATGACGACGACGTGGCCCGTCCGGGCAAGACGCCGCGACAGCATGTCGCGGTTCATTTCGTTGTCCTCGACGAGAAGAATCTTCATCGCAAAAGTCCCATGCGCGCCTCAAGGCGCGCTCGTTCCCTGTCATTCGGCAGTCGTTCGCCGCGCCGCCATGACGCGCCCGATCGCGTCCGTCAGCTCGATGTTCGCCTCCGGCCCCTTGAAGATGACCTGCGCCGTGTGGTTGGCGAGGATGTGCATGTCCTCCGGCGACAGGTCCTTCGCCGTCACGACCACGACCGGCGCATTGGCGAGGGCCGGATCGGCGCGGAGCGCCTGCAGAAACTCGAACCCGTCCATCACGGGCATGATCAGGTCGAGAAGGACCACCGCGGGCACGGCGTTGGCGTTCAGCCAGTCGAGCGCCTCGCGACCGTTTCGTGCTTCGGCGATCGCGAAGCCGAGCTGTTCGACGAGCCGCCGCTCCACCTCGCGCACCGACGGATCGTCATCCACGATCAGCACGGTGTCGGGCGTACGCCCGTTCGCGCGTGCATCTGCCGCCAGCCGATTGATGAGCGAAGCGAGCCGGCCGCGCTCGATCGGCTTCGTCAGGAACCCGCTCGCCCCCAGCGCGAAGCCCATGCTGCGCTCGTGCAGGATCGTGACGATGACGACCGGAATGTCGCAGAGCTCCGGATCGCCCTTGAGGGCCGTGAGAACCGACCAGCCGTCCATCTGCGGCATCAGGACGTCCAGCGTGATCGCGTCGGGCCGCTCGCGGCGCGCCAGCTCGATCCCGTCGCGACCGTCGGTTGCGTGCAGGATCCGGTAGCCTTCCTTGGCCAGCATGTCACCGATCAGCTCCTGCGCCGTCGGATCGTCGTCGATCACGAGAACCGTCGCCGCCGCGTTCGGATCGCCCGAGATCACCGGAACCTTGGACAGTTTCGGGCTGTAATCGCGCGCGCGTTCGCCGAATCGTGCGGGCACCGTCACGGTGAACGTCGAGCCCTTGCCCAGCTCGCTCACGACCGTAACGTCGCCGCCGAGCAGGCGCGCGAAGTGCCGGGTGATCACCAGCCCCAGCCCGGTGCCGCCATATTTGCGCGTGGTCGATTCGTCCGCCTGGGTGAAGGCCTGGAACAGCTTGCCGAGCTGCTCCGGCGTCATGCCGATGCCGGTGTCCGAGATCGCGAAGCTGATCCATTCGATGCCCTTGCTCATGAAACGCGAGACGTCGAGCCCGACCCGTCCGTCCGAGGTGAACTTGCTCGCGTTGCTGAGCAGGTTGAGCAGGCTTTGCTTGACCTTGGTCAGGTCCGTGCGGATGGCCCCGATGTCCGGCGGACAGTTGATCTCGAGCCGGTTCCCGTTCTTGGTCACAAGCGGCTGGACCAGCGTCCCGACCTCCGCAACCAACGCCGGGACGTCGATCGTCTCGACATAGATGTCCATGCGGCCCGCCTCGATCTTCGAAAGGTCGAGGATGTCGTTGATCAGGCCGAGGAGATGCCGGCCGGCCGCCTCGATCTTGGCGAGGTCATCCAGCGTTTCGCTGTCGCCCGAACCGGTCAGCTCCTCCGTCAGGATCTGGCTGTAGCCGATGATGGCGTTGAGCGGCGTCCGGAGCTCGTGGCTCATGTTGGCGAGGAACGCGCTCTTGGCGGCGCTCGCCTGGTTCGCCTGGTCGCGGGCGACTTCGAGGCTCTTGACCAGTTCGGCGAGCTGCGTCTCGCGCTCCTTCAGGGGGCTGATGTCGGTGAACACCGACACGATCCCGCCCTCGCTCGTGCGACGCTTGCTGATGCGGACCCAGCGGCCGTCCGCAAGCTGCTGCTCGATGACGCCGGACGGGTTGTGGTGATACGCGACGCGCTCGGCAACCCAGGCGTCGATGCGGCCTTCGGCTTCCGGAACGAGGCCGCGCTCGGCCGCCAGACGGACGATGTCCGCGAAGCGCGCCCCCGGAACCCGGAACGGGGCGAGTTCGGGATAGATCTCGTTGTACTTGTGGTTTGCGAGGACGAGCCGGTCGTCGGCATCATAGAGACAGAAGCCCTCCGAGATGCTCTCGATCGCATCCATCAGTCGGGCGCGCGCCTTCTCCGCCGCCGCCTTGGCCTGTTCCGCGGTCTCAACCGCGTCGGCGAGTTCGGCATTCTTCTGCTTCAGCGTCGTCTCGAGCCGCTGGCGTTCGATCAGGCTGTCGCGGAACAGCCGCATGGTGTTGGCGAGCGCCCCGATCTCGTCCTTGCCGCTGTCGGCAAGCGCGATGTCGGTCCGCCCGGCCGCGAGGGCCGTGACCGCACCCATCAGCGTGTCGAGGCGCCGGCTCAACGACATCAGCGTGAGCGCGCCGAGAAGCAGCACGAGCGCAGCGCCCGCCGCGCCCAGCGACCACGACAGGAACACCGCCCGCTCCGCCGCCGCGCGCGTCCGTTCCCGCGCCTCCGCGGCCTGCCCCTGAAACCGGCCGACGAGATCGGCAAGGCCGCGATCGATGGCGTAGTTGTAGGCGCGACCGTGCGCCATCAGCGCGTTGCCGCGGATGCGCTGGTCTTCGGTATAGGCATCCACCGCCTGCGTCGTCGTCTCGATGAGGGAGGCGAGGTCCCCACGGATGCGATCGACAGCAGCAGGATCATAAACGGCAAGACGATCGAGCTCGCTTTCGAGCGTGCGCCGCGCGGCGTCCGCCCGGCGCTCCGATTCGATATGGAGGCTGAGGGCGAAGTCGGTCAGCCAGTACTTGAGCTCGCCGAAGGCCGCGTTCGCGGCATTCGCCGTCCGCAGCACGTCGATATATTCGCGTTCGGCATCGAGACGGCGCGCGCTGTCGGAGACGATGGATCCCAGGTACAGATTGGTCGAGATCACGATCAGCAGCGCGGCCACCAGCAGCAGGCCCAGCCGCGCACGGATGCTCAGGGTCGGGGCGCGCATGGGACGATCCCTGCGCCGCTACCGGCGGAAGATCGATACGCTGATCACGCCGGCGAGATCGCCCTCGCTGCCTCCCTCCTTGGGATAGCCGGTGATGTCGATTTCGCCTTTCGGCGAGCCGTGGCAGGAAAGGCAGGATGCGGCATAGTATTCCGGGATCATGAGGCGAAACGCCTCGCGCCCCCTTTTCTCGGCGACGGCCGTGAGCGGCTGACCCGTTGGCCAGTCGGGCTGCGCCAGGCGCGTGGCGATCATCTCCGCCTCCCAGGCATCCGGACGCGTCTTGCGGTTGCGGATCAGATCGGGCGGTGCGGTGACCTTGATTTCCGCTTCGTCGCCGGTCCTTTCCTGGAACTCGTCGTTGACCATGCGCGCGAAGGCGGCGGGTATGACGCCTTTGAAGCCGATACCCTGTCGGTTGATGATGGGTTGGACCTCGGTGACGACCTTCGTGATCGCGTCCATCTGGGCCCGCAGCAGCCGTCCCTCGCGACTCTGCGGATCGACCTTGGCCGGGTCCATGCCGGTCTGCGCCTTGTAGAGTTCAAGTGCGTCGCCCAGGACCTTTTCGGCGCTGAGGCCCTTGTCGCCGATGTTCTCGTCGTTGATCAGTGCCTGGTTGTTCGAGATGACCGCCCGCGCCGCCTGCAGCAGCGTGGCAAGGCTGCGGGCGATTCGCTCCTCCTCCATCTCCATCGTGTTATCCGCCGCGCGCGAAACGGCCGGGACGGAACACACGAGGACCGCCGCGATGCCGCCGCACAGCAGCGATCGAATGAGCCGGATCATGATTGCCTCCCTCCGCCCCCCGGATTTCCTCTTGCTCCCGCTTGTTTTGTTGAGCCGCGAGAGTCGGCCGAGCGGAGCGGCGGCCATGCGCCTTGCTGGCGGCCGCTTGCTGCATCCTTGATGTATGAAGGCGGCCGGCGGATGGCCGTCGGCAAGGCCTCGGCGCATTAGACTGATCCTCGCGCGCGGGCGTGTAAACAATACGAACGAGCAAGGTCGCACGTAGGGGGTCCCGCGATGTGGGCTCCCGCGACGCCGCGGGCGGTACCCGGTTCCCCGATGAATCGTTGTCGATCCGCCTGGACTTGTCCGGGGCTATGGATTCATCCATAGCCGTCCCGATAGGCAGCCGTCCCGATAGGCGAACGAGAGAGGCAGGCATGCGCCCTCCCCGGCTTGCGTTCAGTCACATGGGGTTCTGGGTCTCCGACCTCGCCCGCATGGAACGCTTCTATGTCCAGGTTCTCGGCTTTACCGTGACCGACCGCGGCAAGCTTGGTTCGGCGGAGCTCGTGTTCCTCAGCCAGGATCCGCGCGAGCATCATCAGATCGTCCTGGTCTCGGGGCGGCCGGCCCAGGTTCCGTTCAACGTCATCAACCAGATCTCGCTGCGTGCCGCCGATCTTCCGGCGCTCAAGGACGTGTATCGCCGGGTGCGCGATGAAGGCGTGGACGAATTGCGCCCGGTGACGCACGGCAATGCCGTATCCATCTATTTCCGGGACCCCGAGGGCAATCGCCTCGAAATCTTCGTCGACTCACCCTGGTATGTCGCCCAGCCTCCGCGCATCCCCATCGATCTCGACCGGCCGGACGAGGAGATCTGGCAGTTCGTCGAGAAGACCTGCCGTCAGCTTCCGGGGTTCAAGTCTCGCGAGGAATGGGAAGGGGAGATGCGGGCGCGCATGAACCTGTAGATCGCAACTCGGATCGCAGCCGACCTGTGCAGCGTCGCGTCCGATGCTTCCCGGCCCGACGCGCACGCTTGGCGCCCCTCGGGCCCGTTCATCGCGGACCGCCCGATCCAAACCGTCGAAGTCATGTTCGCACGCCGCGGCGACAGCGGATCGATCCTTCCTTGGCCCGCGCCCGAAATTCGCGCATCCGCCCGCCGCTCAGTGGGCAAGCACGCTATGCGCCGGCGAAATGGTGATCGACAACCGCTTGCTGCCGCACTGATCACAACGAAGCTTCCCGTTCAGTTGCGCGATGGGAAAGCTCCGCCCCAGCTTCGCGGCGAGCGCATACAGATCGATCCATCTGGATCGGCCGCAGGCATCGCAATAGCCGAGCATCCCGTCACCGCGCGCGATGAGTTTGCCGAGGGCTTCGTTCGGCACAGAGACCTCCCTCCTGCGCAAATTGAACCTCCTGCGCAAATTGAACCGTTGGAAGATCGTGTAGTCACGGGTTCGGCACCGTCAATTGAACCTTCGGGTGTGACATGACGGGCGATGCCCCCCGGTTCCGCGTGTGCCGTGTCCGGCACGGCGGCGTGATTGCCGTAGCGAATGCGGTACGAAGCGAAGTAACGGTGACGAACGGCGTCAGGCGATCGCCGTGCGGTGACGTCGCCTGCAGTCCATAACCTGATTGGTCTGACTGCATGCAGGCGGTCGCGTGACGTGGCACGCAACCGGTCCGGGGCCCGGGGCGCCGCGTTGCGGCGCCCCTCGGCTCCATGTTACGCCGACTTCACCTTGATGCGGTGAACCTTCCGCGCCGCATTCGGCGCAGCAGGCAAGGTGATGCGGAGAACGCCGTTCTTGAACTCGGCGCTCGCCTTGTCCTCGTCGACCTCCATCGGCAGCGTGATCGACCGGACGAAGGTGCCATGGCTGCGCTCCATGATGTGCCAGCCGTCGGTCTTGTCGCTGCGGTCGAGCTTCTTCTCGCCACGGACGGTCAAGACGCCATCGGCGACCGTGACCTCGATGTCCTTCTCGTCCACACCGGGCAGCTCGACGCTCGCCTCGATGCCGTCATCCGTCTCGCGGACGTCGATCGACGGCGTCCACGCGGCCCCGTCGGACAGGCCGAGACCGGTCCCGAATCCGAAGCTGCGGAAAGCCTCGTCGAACAGGCGATCCATCTCGCGCCGTAGCGAGACGAACGGATCCCTCATCACCGATGCGACGTCTCTGTCGCGACGGAAGGGAAGAACGGAAGGCAGTGTCATTGCAGTCACCTCCTATGCGGTTTCAGTTCAACGGACGCCCGATCGTCGGCGCGTCCATTTCACGCCGCTGCGGATGCACGCGCCGTCACGCCGCGTCTTCCGCGCACGCGGGCGGCATCCGGGACTGCCGACAGAGGACCGGGGAAAAGCGACGGCGGTGCCGGAACTTGCGGCCGGCTCGCTGCAATAGCGTTTCCACGTCCTCGGTCGAGCAACCTGGAAACAGCGGCCCGGGTTGACCCCCTTTAAGCGGCAGGCCACCTCGGCAATTTTCGAGCTGGGATCGACAACCCTGCGTGTCAAGAGGGGCGGGTCGTCTCTAGGTATCCGGGTTGCCGTTCAGAGCCGTATCAGCGTGACGAGCAGCGTGCTGGCCGCCGCCGAACCATAGGCGAGCGCGCGCAGCGGCGCCGGCAGCGGCGTAAGATTCCGTGGCGACAGGACGACGCTGAGCACAAGGCACAGGACTCCGGCGAACGTCAGATCCGGGATCCGGAAAAAGACGCCGGCGGTACCAGCCGCAAGGCCGAGCAGATGGCAGAGGCCGGCGAACTGGCTGTCGTCGGGCCGGCGTTTCTGCACCATCCAGTCCGATGCGAGAACGCCGAGATAGCCGCTCACGAAACAGAGATGGAGGACGAGCGACGTCGTGAGGAATGCGGCTGCGATGCTGAATGCGATCTCGCCCATACGCGGCCTGCCCGTTTCGCGCGACGTTTACGCAAATTTAACGAGATTTTGTCGCGTCGATCGGGATAGGGCAACGAAAAGCCTTGGTTAACGGGCTTATTGGCAGGGGTCGGGCACGATCGGACGCCGGCGCCCCAAGATCAGCGGCGGTGCCAGCGCCCGCCGTCTTCGATTACCGCGCCATCGCCGGCGAGCTCGATGAGATGTGCCAGCACCGACCGCGCCGCCGCGTGCACGAGCCGGGGATCGAGATCGGGACCATAGACGGTCGGCACGAGTTCGTCCGGGCGTGCCGACCCGTGCCCGAGTGCCGCCAGTATGGCGGCGCGACGCGCACGCCGATGCGCGATCAGTGCCTGCACGTGGATTTTCGGCTCGCGAATCGGTCCGCCATGGGCCGGCCAGTACACGACGTCGTCCCGTCCGAGCAGCCGGTCGAGCGAGCGCATGTATTGCGCCATGTCACCGTCCGGCGGCGCGATCACTGTCGTCGACCAGCCCATCACGTGATCGCCGCTGAACAGCGCACGCTCTTGCGGCAGCGCGAAGCAAAGATGGTTGGAGGTATGGCCGGGCGTGTGCGTGGCCTCGAGCCGCCATCCCGGTCCTTCGACGGCATCGCCGTCCCCCATCCGCACGTCGGGCGTGAATTCGAGGTCGGCACCGGCCTCGACCGTCTCGCCTGCGGTGCCATGGGGACCGAAGCCGAAGGTTGGCGCCCCGGTCGCCGCCTTCAGCCTCGCCGCCGCCGGCGAGTGATCGCGATGCGTATGCGTGACCAGGATATGCGTCACCGTCTCGCCCCTGAGCGCGTCGAGCAGTGCGTCGACATGTTCGGGAAGATCGGGGCCGGGATCGATGACCGCGACCTTGCCGTGGCCGACGACATAGGTGCCGGTGCCCCGGAACGTGTAGGGGCCCTGATTGGGCGCGACGATGCGGCGGATCAGCGGCGAGACCGGCTCCAGGACCCCGTGGGCGCAGGTGAAGCTGCGGTCGGCGCGGATCATGCGCGTGCGATTCCCTCGGCGGGGATTTCGCTCGCGCCGTAATCCGCTTCCGCCGGGATCCGGAAGACCAAGCCCGCCGCCGTCTGCACCACCTGCGGCGTTACGGTGACGATCGTCTGCCTTTGGGCGGCGTCCAATGCCGCGGCGACGCTGCGCCAGCGCGACAGTTTCAGAAGATTCATCCGGGTCGCGAAAACGAGCTTGAGCCTGCCCGTGTCCGCCGCGGCGATGGCGTCGGCCGGTCGCACCCAGCGGGCGTCGACGGCCTCGCGGCCGTCGAAGACCGTCTCCTGATCGCCGTCGAAAGGCGCGACGAAGAAGCGCGTGTCGAAGCGTTTCGGCCGATCCACCGGCGTGATCCAGTGCGCGAAGGGAACGAGTCGATCCGCGGCGAGCTCGAGCCCCGCGCCCTCGACGAGAGCAGCCAACCCCGCCCCATGCCCGGCCCGCAGCGCCGCGACGTCGGCGGCCGAGAGAAGGGATCCGGCGCCAGCGCGGCGCGCCAGCAGAATACCGCACTCCTCCCAGGTTTCGCGGATCGCGGCGACGCGCGCCGCCGCCTCGGCGCCGCACGGATCGGCGATGCCGGGACATCGCTGCGCGAGCGCGCCGTCCGCCGGATCGACCTTGCCGCCGGGAAATACCAGCGCGCCGGCGGCAAAGCCCGATGCCTCGTGCCGCGCGACCATGAGGACCTCGAGCCCGTCCGCCCCGTCGCGCAGCAGGACGAGCGTGGCCGCCGGTTTCGGCGTCGCGACGCCGTCCGCCGTCATGCCCGAACCGGTCACCGGGACATCGGCCCCCTGATGCGCGCCCCGGCCGGCGTCATGCTCACTGCGACGGGAACGACGAGATGCCCCCGTGCGCCGCGGACCATTTCTCGGGCTCGTGCAAGAACGCCTCGACCTCGCTCAGGGTTGTTGCGTCGAAGTAGCGGCTGGTCTTTGCCACCTCCAGCACGTCCCACCAGGTCGCCAGGCTGTGCAGGTTCACGCCAATCGCCCGCATGTTCTCGGTACTCTGCGGGAAGATGGCGTAATGGAAGATCACGAACGCATGGTCGACCTGGGCGCCGGCCTGCCGCAACGCCTTGCAGAAGTTGATCTTGCTGCGGGCATCGGTGGTGAGATCCTCGACCAGCAGGATGCGCGCCCCCTCCTTGAGGTCGCCTTCGATCTGGGCATTGCGCCCGAAGCCCTTGGGCTTCTTGCGCACGTACTGCATCGGCAGCATGAGCCGGTCGGCGAGGAGTGTCGCGAACGGAATGCCGGCCGTCTCGCCGCCGGCGATGCCATCGAGCGACTCGTAGCCGATCTCGCGCTGCACCAGCGCGACGGCGAAGTCGATGATCGCGTTCCTCAGCCGCGGGAACGAGATGAGCTTGCGGCAGTCGATATACACCGGACTCGCCCATCCCGAGGTGAAGATGAACGGATTCTCGGCGTTGAAGTGAACCGCTTTGACCTCGAGCAGCATGCGGGCGGTCCGCTCCGCCACGAGCTTCCGGTCCATGAAGATTTCGGACACTGACATGGATTCCCTACAGGTTGGCTGGCCGCCCGCCCTTCTACGACATCGGGGTCGATTTGTCTGCTGGAACCAGCAGCCGGGGCACCCCCGGCCCCGACCCGGCCGGCCCCGGCCGAGTCGGCACCCGCCCGTAGGGCAGCAGGCGTCAGACCGGCTCGGCCACCGCGGCGTAGAGGAGTTCGACGCCCGCCATGAAGTCGTCGAGGGCCATCGCCTCGTAGGGGTTGTGGGAACCCTTGTCGTTGCGGATGAAGATCATGGCCGAGGGGATCCCGGCATTGGCGAAGACGGCGGCATCGTGCCCGGCGCCGCTCGGCACCGTTTCGGTCGGAAGTCCCAGGCGGGCCGACAGGTCGAGCAGCCGCTTGATCCATTTCTCGTCCATGCGCGCCGGGGCCGAATCGATGCGCCGGTCGAACACGAACTCGACCTTGCGCTGGGCACTGATGGCGGCGCACTCCGTCCGCATCAGATGATAGAAGGCCTCGAGCGTCTCCCAGCTCTGGCTGCGCACCTCGAAGCTGAACCCGACCTCGCCCGGAATGCGCGACATCGAATGCTCGGCGGGATTCGTGCTGATGATCCCGGTCGTGACCACGAGGTCGAGACCGCGCTCGAGCAACGCCCGCCAGTGCTCGTCGAGCCGGCAGATGAGGTCGGCCGTCGCGAATACCGCGTCGCGGCGGAGCCAGCGCGGCACGGCTCCGGAATGGCCGGCCTCGCCGCGGCAGAGGATCTGCTTGTGCCGGATGTTGCCACGGATTCCGGTCACCACCGCCGTCGGCAGGTCGCGCGCGACCATGACGGGGCCCTGCTCGATGTGCAGTTCGAGATAGGCGGCGACACTCGACGGGTCGATCAGGCGTTCGCCGGCGAGAATCGCGTCGACGTCGACCTTGAGCTCGCGCATGTAGTCGGCGAGCGGGCGCCCGGTGTCGCGATGCGGTGCGGACAGATCCTCGGGCAAGAGCTTGCCGAACAGCGCGCTCGAGCCGACATAGGCCTTGCCGAACCACGCGCTTTCCTCTCCGCGCAGGCCCAGGACCTTGACGGGGCGCGGCGGCAGATAGCCCGTGCGCTTCATCCGGATCAGGCAGATGAGGCCGGCGACGACGCCCGCCGCGCCGTCGTAATTGCCGCCCTGCGGCACCGAATCCAGATGCGATCCGATGAGGATCGCCGGCTCCGTGCGCGAGTCGGGCAGGCCGATGACGAGATTCTGCGCGCGGTCGTAGGAGACCTGGAGTCCTTCGCGCTCGGCAAGTACGGCGAGATGCGCGATCGCCGCACTCTCGCCGGGTCCGTAGCTCTCGCGGGTTATGCCGACGCCGTCCGAGCTCAACCGCCGCAGCTCGGCGAAAATGTCGCCGGCGAGCTTCCGCATAGCGTCGTCGGTGCCCGCCACGGGCTTGAGGGTCACGTTCATGGCAGGGCCACCATCTGTTCGGCGTCGAAACCTTCGTCGCGCACCGCGCCGATAAGATCGCGCACCCGCTCGATGCCGCGCCGCTCGCAGAATGCCGCCAGCGCGTCGATGATCGTCACCATCGCCGTCGGATGGATGAAGGTCGCCGTGCCGACCTGAACGGCCGTCGCGCCGGCCAGCATGTATTCGATCGCATCCTCGGCGGTCGAGATGCCGCCGCAGCCGATGATGGGAATCTTGGTCGCGCGCGCGCACTGATAGACCATGCGCAGGATGATCGGCTTGATCGCCGGTCCCGACAGGCCGCCCATGACGTTGCCGACGCGCGGCCGGAACGTCTCGACGTCGATCGCCATGGCGAGAATGGTGTTGGCGACGACCAGCGCGTCCGCACCGGCGGCTTCGGCGGCGCGCGCCACCTCGGCGATGTCGCCGGTGTTCGGCGTGAGCTTGACCCACAGCGGCAGTTGCGTGGCCGCGCGCAGACGGCGCGTGACGATTTCCGTCGAGCGGGCATGCATGGCGAACGCCCGGCCGTCCTCCTCGATGTTCGGGCACGAGATGTTCGCCTCGATGGCCGCCACGCCGGGCACGCTGACCTCCGCCGCGAGCTGGGCGAACCCCTCCGCCGAGGGTGCCGAAATGCTCACGATCAGGGGCGGCTTGAACTGCCGGTAGAACGGAATGACGTTCTCGAGGAAATACGGCACGCCCTTGCTCGGAATACCGATCGAGTTGAGCATGCCTTCATGCGTCTCGGCGACGCGCGGCGTCGGATTTCCCGCCCGCAGTTCCCGCGTGACCGTCTTGGTCACGAACGCGCCGAGACGGTCGAGATGCATGACCTTCTGCAGCCCCTCGGCGAAGGTGCCCGAGGCGGGCATGACCGGATTGGCAAGCCGAAGCCTGCCGACATCGACGCTGAGGTCTACCATGAGGTGGCCTCCTCCAGCTTGAAGACGGGGCCGTCCCAGCAGACGCGGCGGCTGACCATCTGCCCGTTCACCTTGAAGGACCGCACGCAGCAGAAGCACATGCCGAGGCCGCAGGCCATCTGCTGTTCCATCGCCACCTGGCCGGGAATGCCGTGCTCCCGCGCGAGCCACTGCATCAGCAGCATCAGGCGGTTGGAGCCGCAGGTGAAGAACGCATCGGCGTGTCCGGCGGCGATCAGGCGGCGCAGATGCGCCTCGACGTTGGCCGGATCGCTGCTGCCGTCGCTGTCGGTCACGACGATCACGTCGGCGCCGCATCGCTCGAACCGATCGACCGACATGACCAGGTCGGGCCGGCGCGCGCTCAGGATGGCGGTCACGTGCACGCCGCGCTGGCTCGCCAGCGTCGACAGCGGCGCAAGGGTCGCGAGGCCGACGCCGCGCCCGAGCACCACGATGTGCCGCCATGACGGCTCGATCGAGAAGCCGACGCCGAGCGGACCCAGCACGGGCAGATCGTCGCCGGGCTTGAGCGTCGCCAGCCCGCGCGTTCCGAGGCCGGTCACCTTGTACAGGAACTCGATGCGGCCCTGATCGGGATCCACGCCGTAGATGCTCATCGGCCGGCGAAGGAACGGCTTCTTGGGTCCGTCGCCCGGACAGAGCAGATGGAAGAACTGGCCCGCCTCGGCGCGTGTCGCGGGATCGCCCGCGGCGAGCACCAGGTGCTTGTACTCCGGATTGACCCAGTCGTTGCTGATGACGCGGGCCGTTATGTCGCCTGCCGGAAGATCACCGCTCGTGTCTGTCCCGTCGTGTACCAATCGCAAGTCGGTTCCCATGCTTTGCCTCAATGCCCGAACAGTCTGGGCAGCGCCGTCGAGATGCTCGGGACGTAGCTGATGACCATCAGGACGGCGATGTTCGTCGCGATGAACGGCCAGATTCCGGCGATCACCGATTCGACCGGCTTGTTGAGCGTCGACGACGTCACGAACAGGTCCATCCCGAACGGCGGCGTGATCATGCCGATGCAGATGTTCAGACAGACGACGAGCCCGAAATGGATCGGATCGATGCCGAGCGCCGTCGCCACCGGGTAGAGCGTCGGCACGAAGACCAGCAGGATCGAGTTCGGATCGATGAACATGCCGGCGACCAGGAAGATCACGTTCACGATCAGCAGAAACACGACCCAGTTGACGTCATAGGCCTGCAGCAATGCGGTCAGTACGTCGGGCAGGCGCGCGAGCGTGATGAAGTACGAGATGAGCGAACCCATCGCGAGCAGGACGAACACGACCACCACCGTGACGGCACTGCTCTCGGCCACCTCGATCACCTGCCGCCAGGTGAGCGAGCGGTAGATGCCCATTTCGACCAGCAGGGCATAGGCGACGCCGACGGCGGCGGCCTCGGTCGCGGTGAAATATCCCGTATAGATGCCGCCGAGGATGACGACCGGCATGCCGAGGGCGAGGATTCCCGCCTTCAGGGCGTCGAGGCGCTCGGCCCGGCTCGCCCGCGGCGCGCGCCCCACGCCGCGACGCCACGTCTCGAGCTGCACCTGGATCATGAAGCCGATTCCCAGCACGATGCCGACGGCAAGGCCACCGGCGAACAAGGCGGCGATCGACGCACCGGTCAGCCAGCCGTAGATGATGAGCGTGATGCTCGGCGGAATCAGCAGCGCGCATTCCGCACTCGCGGCGATCAGCCCCAGCGAGAACTTCTGGCTGTAGCCGGCCCGCACGAGTTCGGGATTGAGCAGCCGGCCGAGTGCCGCCACGGTCGCAGGCGCGGAGCCGCACACCGCCCCGAACGTCATGCACGAGGCGACCGTCGTGTGACCGATGCCGCCCGACACGTGGCCGAGGTTGCGCTTGATCAGATTCATCAGGCGCGCGGCGATGGTGCCGCGCGCCATGATGTCGGCCGCGAAAATGAAGAACGGGATGGCCAGCAGCGTCGAGACGTTGACGCCCGCCACCATCTTCTGCGCGACGACCATGTCGGGCATCATCGGCTGATAGATGAAGCGCGACAGCACGGCCGGCACGCCCATCACGAGCAGCATCTCGAAGCCGAGCGCCAGCATGACGGCGGCCAGGAGACAGAGGAGTACGACCATCGTCGCGCCTTCCTCAGTGCTCCTGGCCGTGGTCGGCGATCGCGAAGCGGTTCGTCACGCCGAACAGCTCGAGCGCATAGCGCAGCGTCAGCAGTGCAAAACCGACCGGCAACGCGCCGTAGAGCCAAGCCATCGAGATGCCGAGGGTCGGGCTGATCTGCCCGCTGTTCATGACGAACAGCGTCAGATCGATCGCGATCTTGACGACGTAAAGGCTGAACACCAGCCCGACGATGTTGATCGCGAACCCCACGAAGCGGCGCGGCGCGGCGGACAGGCGGTCGAACAGCGCCGACATCGCGATGTGCCGGCCGCGTTCCAACGCGAGGCCGAGTCCGAGAAACACCAGCCACGCGAGACCGAAGAGTGCCGCCTCCTCGATCCAGGCGAACCTCGGGGCGTATACGGTCGCGAACTCCCGGACCAGCACGTTGAACACATAGGCCAAGGACATCGCGATCATGAGCAAAGCGATCGCGAGGCGCTCGACCCGGCGAAGGAGCCCCAGAATCTGCATGGCCATGACGTGACCTCCCGTGGGAAGGCGGGGGCGCGGCGCCGCGACCGGTCCCGCGCGCCCCCGCCCCACGTCAGTTCGCGAGCCCGAGCCGCTTGAGCTCGTTCTCGTAGATTTCGATCGCCTTCTGGCCCTCGGCCCCGGCCCGCTCGAGATAGGCCTGGCGCGCCGGCGGGTACATGAGGGAACGCCACTGCGCGCGCTCGGCGTCGTCGAGCTCGCGCACGTTCATCCCGGCCTTCTTGACGATCTCCAGCGCCTGCTGACGCGCCTCCTCCTTCATCGCCTCGACCTCGGGACGGACCTCGAGGAACGCCTTCACGATCACGTCCCGATGCGACTCCGGCAGGCTCTTCCACCAGGCGGGATTGAACAGGACCACGTCCTCCATCGCGCCGTGCTGCGAGAGCACGAGGTTCTTCTGAACCTCGTAGTATTTCATGGTCGAGATCGTATCGAGCGGGTTCTCCTCGCCGTCGACAACGCCCGACTGCAGCGCCGTGTAGAGCTCGCTGAACGGAATCGACACGGCCGAAGCCCCGACGCCGTTGAACTGCTCGATCAGGATCTTCGAGTCCATGACGCGGAACTTCTGGCCCTTGAACGACTCGACCGAGGCCAGCGGCTTGTTCGACGTCATTTCCTTGCGGCCGTTCGGCCACAGCAGGATCGCGGTCAGGCCGCGCGACGAAAAGCTGTCGAGGATGAACTTGCCGAACGGGCCGTCGCGCAGCGCCTGCGCCTTTTCCTTGTCCTCGGGCAAAAGGAACGGCAGATCCAGCACCGACACGACCGGATTGAAGCCGCCGAGGAAGGCGGCCGGCATCACCGTACCCTCGATCGAGCCGAACTGCGTGCCTTCGACCATCTGACGCGCGTTGCCGAGCTGCGAGGCCGGGAAGAGCTTGAACTCCACCTCGCCGTTGGTCCGCTCCTTGACCAGCGCCGACACCTTCTCCAGGCCACGATGGCGGGGCTGGGTCGGCGCCTCGAGGTGGCCGATCTTCGCCGTGTATTTTGCTTGTGCCCAGGCCGGCGCGGCGGTAATGGCCAGCGCCGCGGCAAGAGCGAGGTGAACGAATGCCCGTCTCGATGCACCCATGCGTCCTTCTCCTTCCATGAAACCTCCCCGCAACCTCTGCTGGCACGGGGGCGAACATTTTTTGCGACGCCGTCTAATTCTTTAGACGAGCTAATTCTTTAGACGAGGCGCCGCCGAAGTCAAGGCACGTCTGCCGAGACCGCCACGTGCCTAGACCGCCACGCGCGCGGCACTAGCACGCTGCACCAGCCGCCGCAAGAAAACGGCCCCTTCGCGCCCCTTGTGGGCACGCCGCCAAAGACCGTCGACCATGCGCTGGTACAGCTCGACCGCCTCCGGCGCCGCCGTGACCATGGCGACGCCCGTGCGGATGTTCGGCTGCTCGCCGAGCCGGAACGGGCTGACGCCGAGCCAAGTCGCATCGGCCTGGCGGAAAATCTGAAACGTCTGGTTGGGCATCGGCTCCTCGACGACGCCGATCTGCACCCCGATGGGTTCGCGCTCCATCAGGGCCGCGATGTGTTCGACCTCCTCGGCGGCCGCACGGCGACGCTGTAGGTGAACCTCCGGGGGAAGATCGAACCGGCCCACCAGACCGATCCGCAGGAACCGCTCGATCTCCGCCGCCCCGATCAGGCTGACGATGCCGAGACGGCGCCGCGCCGCCGTCGCCTTCCGTTCGGTCAGGATGTCCATGATGGCGTCGATCTCGGCCTCGACGTCCGGGGTCCTGGCCGTGTCCGGGATCGCCTCGCGCAGCATCGTGCGCAGATGGTGCGGATATGCGTCGGAGGTCAGAAGATAGGAAACCGGCTCGAAATGGGCGATGACCTCGACCGCCTCCGCCTCGATCTGGCGCATCCGCTCGAAATAGGCGACGGCGTTGCCGAAATATTCGACGCCGACGCCCAGGAGCGACGGCACCGACACGTCGAGCAGTTCGGCCAGGCGCTCCAGCGTCTCGATCTTCACGACCTCGCCCTTCTCGATCCGGAAGATCGCGGCACGCGACACTCCCAGCCGCTCGGCGACCTGCTCGGCCGTCAGTGACTTACCCAAGCGGTAGGCACGCAATCGTTGTCCGATGTCCTCGTATCGAATCGTCATTCGGGGATCCCGTCGGCGGCAGGCGGCGACAGTCTGGCTCATGACCAGTCTAATTTATTAGACGCAGCCACCAAGACTAGCCTGCATGCAAGTTCGCCGCCAGTCCGATCCCGGCTGATGCCGGCAAGGCGCGTCACGGGCCATCCCGGCCCGGCCCCGCCCCTTCCTGCCGTGCATGTCCGGCGGCCCCGATCCGCCGCAGGACGCGGGCGCCATGGGCAGGCAGCGGCACGGCAGGCGCGTCGCCCGTCATCGGCGGCAGAGCGGAATACCCTTGCGAGGAGTCGAGGCGGAACCATTTGGCGACGCGTGCGGTTGCCTATGCGTGCGTCTTGATGACGCAAGTCAGCATCGCCAACGCGATGAGGATCCCATGGGCGAACGCGACGACAAGGGCATCGATCTTTCGGAGCTGCTGCATCAATCGGCCGAGCGGCAGACCGAACCCGTTCATCGCGGCGACAATCCGCTGGACCGCCTGAGCGGTACCGGCAAGCCGCCTGTCGGCGCCATGCGGTCCACCGATGAAAGCGACGAACGCGAAGCTGACGAACGCGAGGCCGACGAACGCGAAGCCGCGGCACGGGCCAGGTTCAGCGAGCTCGATCTCATCAACGCCTTCCTGGCGCTGAAGGGCTATGCACCGGCCCGCATCGGCGCCGAGGGCAGCCCGGCGCCCAGCACCATCGTTTCGCACTCGGCCGGCGACAACCGGCCGGGCGTCGCGATCCGCAAGACGGCCGACGGCAAGTTCTCGTTCTTCGTGATCGAGCGTGCGACGCCGAGCAGCACCGCGACGAGCTATGGCTACGAGAATGTCGAGAGCCTGCCGCTCGTGCTCGCGATGATCGACTGCCCGGACCGGTTCTAGGATCCGCCGCGCGCATGTCCCGGCTCGCCATCGCCGCGGCGGTCGATGCGATTCAGCCGTCGCCGTCCGGATCGAAGCCGCATGCGCGGAGCGCGCCGAGCATGTGCGCGGGCGGCGGCGCTTCGACCTGGATCGGCGCACGCGACTCTGCATATGGAATGACGACCGCGCGTGAATGGAGGTGCAGCGGCACATCGGCGGCAGGCGACGTGCCATAGACGGGATCGCCATGGACGGGACAGCCGAGCGCTGCGCAATGAACGCGGATCTGATGCGTTCGCCCTGTCCGTGGCCGCAACTCCAGCCACGACTGACCGGCCCCGTGCCCCAGCAGGCGATAGGCGGTGAGCGCCTTCTGGCCCGAAGGATCGGCTTCCATCCGCCAGCCCTTCGGCCCCGAGCGCTTCCTGAGCGGCAGATCGATGATGCCCTCCGCATCCGGCGGCGTGCCGTCGACCACGGCCCAGTAGATCTTTTCGACCGAACCGGCCGCGAACAGCCCCATCAGGCGGCGCACCGCCTTGCGATGGCGGCCCAGCACGAGACAGCCGCTCGTGTCGCTGTCCAGCCGATGCGCGAGCATCGGTGGCTGGCGAAAGCCGAACTTCAGCCACGGCAGCAGCGCCTCGAGATGATCGCGCGCGCGGGGGCCACCATGCACGGGCATGCCCGCCGGCTTGTCGATGACCAGCACATGCGCGTCGCAGTAGAGCACGCGGGCACGCAGCTCGTCGGGGGTCATGTCGTCTTCGCGTCCTTGCGCCGTTCCCGCGGCCGGAGAGTTTCGTGGTCGCCGTCACTCTAGAGAAAACCGTCGGAAGGCCAAGGCGGATTTGCGCGACGCCGCCGCGAAGAAGCGAGGCGGAACGCAGGGCACGCGCGGCACGCCGACACGGTTGTGCGCATGGCCGAATTGGCGATAATCGCTGCCTGGCTCGCTTCGGGCCCGTGACCACGCGTGCAAGCGGCGATCGTGCAAGCGACAACAACGGAAGGGACGCGTCCATGAAGAAGAATTTTGTCGCCGGCGAATGGATCGACGGCAGCGATGCCGTCGAGAACCGCAATCCATCGGACGTGAACGACGTGATCGACGTCTACGCCCGCGCCGATGCGGAGACGACCCGCCGCGCCATCGCCGCCGCCAGGGCCGCGTTTCCGGAATGGTCGCGCGGATCCGTGCAGGCCCGCGCCGATGCGCTCGACAAGATCGGCAACGAGATTCTGGCGCGCAAGGAGGAACTCGGCCGCCTGCTGTCACGCGAAGAAGGCAAGACGCTGCCTGAAGGCATCGGCGAGGTCGTGCGCGCCGGACAGATCTTCAAGTTCTTCGCCGGTGAAGCGATCCGGATCCCGGGCGAGAAGCTCGCCTCCGTGCGTCCCGGCGTCGACGTCGAGATCACGCGCGAGCCGGTCGGCGTCATCGGCATCATCACGCCGTGGAATTTCCCGATCGCGATCCCGGCCTGGAAGATCGCGCCGGCGCTCGCCTATGGAAACTGTGTCGTGTTCAAACCGGCCGACCTCGTGCCTGGCTCCGCCTGGGCGCTCGCCGAGATCATCTCGCGCGCCGGCCTGCCGGCGGGCGTGTTCAATCTCGTCATGGGTCGCGGCTCGGTGGTCGGCCAGACCATCATCGACAGTCCCGACGTCGATGCGATCAGCTTCACCGGCTCGGTCGAGACCGGCCGCAAGGTCGCAGCCGACGCGGTCAAGCGCATGGCCAAGGTCCAGCTCGAGATGGGCGGCAAGAACCCGCTGGTCGTCCTCGACGACGCCGATCTGGCCACGGCGGTGAACTGCGCGGTGCAGGGCGCCTTCTATTCGACCGGACAGCGTTGCACCGCCTCGAGCCGCCTGATCGTGACCAGCGGCATCCACGACCGCTTCGTCGATGCGATGATCGAGAGAATGAAGGCGCTCAAGGTCGATGACGCGCTCGCCCAGGGCACCGACATCGGCCCCGTCGTCGATCAGGGACAACTCGACAAGGATCTCGAATATGTCGAGATCGGCCGCAAGGAGGGTGCGAAGGTGGCCTATGGCGGCGAGCGGCTGAACCGCGCCAAGACCGGCTACTACATGTCGCCCGCGCTGTTCACCGAGACGCGCAACGACATGCGGATCAACCGCGAGGAGATCTTCGGGCCGGTCGCGTCGGTCATTCGCGTCAAGGACTACGAGGAGGCGCTCGCGGTGGCCAACGACACGCCGTACGGCCTGTCCGCCGGCATCTGCACCACCTCGCTCAAATACGCGAACCACTTCAAGCGCAACGCCGCGGCCGGCATGGTCATGGTCAACCTGCCGACCGCGGGCGTCGACTATCACGTGCCGTTCGGCGGCCGTAAGGGATCGAGCTACGGCCCGCGCGAGCAGGGCCGCTACGCCGTCGAATTCTACACGACGGTCAAGACCGCCTACAGCTTCTCGTGAACACGCCTGCCGCGGGCGCGACGTCTATGTGGCGTCGCGCGCCGGGCTATTCGTCGCATGTCAGGCTACTGGTGCGTGGCCAGAAAGGCTTCGACCAGCTGCTCCGATTTGCGGAGGGCACGGCGGTCGTAGAGCATCGGTCTGCCGCCGACGTCGTACCGGATGATCGGGCCGCGGTCCTGATCGAACGCATGGTAGACGCCCTCCAGGATGTGAGCCTCCAGATCGGGGCTGGTCTTGCGTTCGATGGCGACCTTGCATGATCTGACTTCAGCTTCTATCCCGTCGAGCGAGCCGATGACGACCATGGTCGGGAAGGTCAGGCGCTCCTCATAAGGGCAAGGGGCGTAGAGCGATATTGCCCCCTTGAAGCTTCGCCCGTCGCGGCTGAGCGACGGTCTGGTGGCAAGCATGTTGATGGTGAAGCCGCCGACCGAAAAGCCCATGACGTAGACGCGGTTGGCGTCGATATCCGGCTGCGCGGCGAGATAGTCGAGCGCACCATAGGCGTCGGCGACCATCTCGCTTCGGGCGAAGTTGATCGGATGCACGCTGTTGGGACACCGTCCCAACCCGCGCGAGCCGAACGAATCCACCGTCAGGACCGCATAGCCGCGTGCCGTCAGGAAATCGCTCCAGACGTTCGTATGCGGGTGGACGCCGGCGCAGGAGTGCAGCAGAACGACGGCGGGAAACGGCCCCTTGCCGTTCGGCTTTGCCAGGCTCGCGAACACTTCGCGCGTCTTGGTGCCGGGCTGATATTCGACGTTCTGGAACGAAACCTTGGCCCCGGTCGTCTGGCACGCGCTCAACGCCAGCGCCAGGGCGAACGACAGCGTCAATTTGCGTCCAATACGCATCTCGATATTCCCCCCATGAATGGCCGCTTGCCCGTGGAGCGGTCTGTCTTGCTTGACGTGTCTGTCTTGCTTGAATCGTCGTCCTCTGGGCCGGCCGTGGTCGCGATGCCACGGACAAATATGGCTCGGCAACCACGGGTTGCCGCCGTCCGGGCGATGCAAAGCCGTCATTGCCGGCGAAGCGGAAGAACAAGCGCGAGGCCGACTCCTTCACCGCGCCTGCGGCAAGTCCCGGGACCGTACAGCGCCGTCCCGCGTCGTCGACCGCCGGAGGACCGTGGGGCCAGCAGCGGGCACGGGCGGCGACGAGCGCGGCCGCCTTCAGGCGGCAGGTGGATGTGGATGAGGCGGAAAGTCAGTGGCGCATCGGCCCCATCGACCCGCGCCGCCGACGCCGGTCCGAACGATCGTGCTTGGCTGCGGCCGGCCCCGGAGGCCGGGTCGATCCATACCGAGTAGTTCTGGCAACTTTGCGGTATTTCGCGACCGCTCACCCAAAGTAGTGATAGTCGAGGGGGGCGCCCATACCTTAAGTTATTAACATTGTTTGCGCTACGCTTGGCGGTATGTCCAGCTTTCGCGACGCACTCGGCTTTCCCCGGCTTCAGCAGCTGTACGACTATTGGTACCGCGTGCGCGGCACCCGCGACGTGCCGCTGCGAAGCGACATCGACCCGCTGGACATGCGCGGCGTGCTCGGTCACGTCGTTCTCTTGGATGTCAAGCGCGATCCGATACGTTTCCGCTTCCGCTTGGTCGGGACCGAGCTTGCGCGCGTGCGGGGCGTCGATCTGACCGGCCGCTATATTGACGAGGCGAACGTCTTCTCCGCGCACGACGCGCTCATCCGATTCTATACCCGTACCGTGACGGAGCCCTGCATCGGGCTGCAGCGGGGGCCCGACAAGCTGGTCGACGCGCGGATCGGCTGCATGTTCCGGTTGGCCCTGCCGATGTCGTCCGACGGGCGCGCGATCGACATGATCCTGGGCGGATTCGAGTATCGTCGGACCAGCGACGGCTGCACCTATACGGAGATCTACGAGCCGCTGTCGCCGCCGCGTGGCAGCGACAACTGACGCGCCTCGAAACCGGAGCGGACGCCTTGTTCGTCCCGGCGCCACGGCATTCGTAACCGGGCTTCCCTGATACTTGAGGAGCGGGGCCTGATCTTTTGGCATCGAAACCTCATCTTTCGACGGACTCGGGATGAGGTTCCGAAGAATTGGAACGTCCCTTCACGGCCTCGTCCCGAGCTTGTCGAAGGGTGAGGCTTTGATGTCCAACAATGCTTTGATGTCCAACAATGAAGCTTCCCCCTTGTCGGACCGAGGCCAGATACCGGCGCCGATAAGGGGGCAAGTTTCATTCAGCGTTATCCTTTGACCGCGACGCCTCACCCTTCGACAAGCTCAGAGTGAGGCTTCGATTCGGGATGACGCTTCGATCCGATGAGCTCGTCCTTCGCCAAGCCCATCCTTCGACAAGTTCGGGATAAAGCTTCGGCATTGTCTCATCCCTCGACAAGCTCGGGACGAAGACTGGATCGCGGGACGGCGACCGCCGTTACGCACCCGGCGTCTGCGGCGTATTCGAGGACTTGCTCGCGCGGCTGCGGCCCTTCGTGGTGCGCCAAGCCGGGAACAAATCCGGGTCGGACGGTGTCAGCGTCCCTGACGGGGGCGAACGACAAACGGGAGGACCGGGATGGGCAAAATCACGCGATTGTCGATGCTTGCACTGTTGGCGCTCGGCCTCGGCACCGGCGCACAGGCGCAGCAGAGCGGCGCCGGCAACGACATGACGTTCTTCGTCACCAGCGTGGGTTCCGGAAAGGGGGCGGATCTCGGCGGGCTGGCGGGCGCGGACCAGCACTGCCAGACGCTGGCGCAGGCGGTCGGCGCTGGCAACCGCACGTGGCGCGCCTATCTCAGCACGCAGTCCGCCGCCGGCCAGCCGGCCGTCAACGCGCGCGATCGCATCGGACGCGGACCGTGGCAGAACGCGAAAGGCGTGGTGATCGCGCGCGATCTCGACGAACTGCACGGTACCAACAACCTCACCAAGCAGACCGCGCTCACCGAAAAAGGCGATGTCGTCAACGGTCGGGGCGACAATCCCAACATGCACGACATCCTCACCGGCTCGCAGCCGGACGGTACGGCGTTCGCCGGCAGCGACGACATGACCTGCGGCAACTGGACGAAGAGCGGTACCGAGGGCGCCGCCATGCTCGGTCATCACGACCGCCTGGGCACGAGGGACGATGCGCCCTCGCGTTCGTGGAACGCGTCCCATCCCTCCCGCGGTGGGTGCAGCCAGGACGCCTTGCGCAGCACGGGCGGCAACGGCCTGTTCTATTGTTTCGCGGCGAATTAGCCGTGGGACGTGGGATCGGTGCGGAACGCCACGGCTGGCCACCCGATCCGGGATCACGCAAGAAAGTGCCTTGACCGGGGCGGTGGGCTGGGGGTGAAATCGGCGC
>CALANV010000029.1 GCA_937926175.1 uncultured Rhodospirillales bacterium
GATGGGATTCGAACCCACGGTACGGGCTTTCACCCGTACAGCGGTTTAGCAAACCGCCGCCTTCAGCCACTCGGCCACCCCTCCGCCGGGAGTGGTGTTCGTCACGGCGTATGCAGGACGGGTTCTATAGGTGGGGTGGTGCCCGTGTCAATCAACCTGAACTGACAAGCCTGTGTAAAACCTCGCGGCACGTCCCTGAATCGGCTGTCGAATCAGGCGCGCCGCCGCTTCTGCCGGCGGCCGGCCGGCGCCGTCGGGCAGCCTGTCGTTCGGTGACATGTGCCGGCGGCCACGCGTCATTCAACCAAAAGCGGTGCCGATCTCACCGGCCCCACCCGCCAGGAGCACCCAGGGCCACGGCGGGGTGCCGCTTTTGCACCCGCGAAGGCAACACCCCGGGCATTTTCAGCTAAGTGCAGGCGTTCGCGTCGTTTTTTACGCGACGTTAACCATTAACCTTACAAGCTTTCCGGCCGTGAGGTCCACCTGAAGCAAGGACCCGAAGAGAACGCCGAACAGGAGTCCGTACCATGGTGCTTTCACGTCGTTCGATCGACACGTTGCTCGATCTGGTTGAGAACAAACTGTCCTGCATGGAGGTCTTCGACCGCGAGGATGCGCGCGAGCTCGCCATTCTCGAGCACGCGCGCCGTGAACTCGCGGCGCTTGCCAACCAGCAAAGCCGCGGCCGCACGGCCGACGTAGTTCCCTTCGCCCGCGGCTCGCGCCGCGCCCCCGAACCGGTCGCGACCTGACCTTCAAGTCATCACAAGTCGCGACCGGGCCGGCGCCGACGCACGCCGGCACCGATGAACGGGCATGCGACGCCCGCCCCCCCCGGGCTGCGCGTCAGCTCGGCACGGCCATGCCGCGCTGGACCGCCGGCCGCGCGCCGATCGTGTCGTACCAGCGCTTCACGTTGGGGAATTCCTCAAGCGCGACGCGGTGCCATTCGTGGCGCGCCACCCACGGATATGTGGCGATGTCGGCGATCGAATAGTCGTCGCCGGCGAGGAACGGCACCTCGGCCAGACGCCGGTCCATTACGCCGTAGAGCCGCTTCGTCTCCTTGCCGTAGCGCTCGATCGCGTAGGGCAGCTGCTCCGGCGCATAGCGCATGAAGTGATGGGCTTGGCCGAACATCGGGCCGACCCCGCCCATCTGGAACATCAGCCACTGAATCTCGATATAGCGCTGGCGCGGGTCCGCCGAAATGAACCGGCCCGTCTTCTCGGCGAGATAGATGAGGATCGCGCCGGACTCGAACAGGGTGAGCGGCTTGCCGCCGGGCCCTTCCGGATCGACGATCGCCGGAATCTTGCTGTTGGGATTGATCGCGACGAACTCGGGCTTGAACTGGTCGCCCTTGCCGATATCGATCTTGTGCACGTTGTACGGAAGGCCGAGCTCCTCGAGCATGACCGACACCTTGCGCCCGTTCGGCGTTCCCCACGTATAAAGATCGATCGGCTTCTGCATTTCCCTTCCCTTCTGCTCGAGACAACGGAGGCGGGCCGCCGGACCCGCCCCGTCACGCGTTGAATCCCTTGCGGTGCCGCGTCAGGCTGCGGGCCTAGCCGGCCAGCTTTTTCCGGAGGAGTTCGTTGACCATGCTCGGGTTGGCCTTGCCGCCCGTCGCCTTCATGACCTGGCCGACGAACCAGCCGAAGAGCTGCTGCTTGCCGCCCCGGTACTCCGCGACCTTCGCCGCGTTGTCAGCCATCACCTTGTCGATCGCGGCCTCGATCGCGCCAGTGTCGGTCACCTGCTTCAGGCCCCTCTCCTCGACGATGGTGGCCGCGTCCTTGCCCGTCTCGATCATCAGGGCGAACACGTCCTTGGCGATGCGGCCCGAGATCGTGTTGTTCTCGATCAGGTCGAGCAGGCCGGCGAGCTGCTTCGCCGAGACCGGCGACTTCGTGATGTCGAGGCCGAGGCGGTTGAGCGCGCCGAACAGCTCGACGATCACCCAGTTGGCCGCGAGCTTCGGATCCTTGCGCCCCTTCGCGACCTCCTCGAAGAAATCCGCCGATTCCCGTTCCGCGACGAGGACGCCCGCGTCATAGGGCGAAAGCTTGTAGTCGCGCACGAACCGCTCCTTCTTCGCGTCGGGCAGCTCGGGCATCTGCGCGCGGATTTCCTCGATCCATTTCGGGTCGAGCACGAGTGGCAGCAGGTCCGGGTCCGGGAAGTAGCGGTAGTCGTGCGCGTGCTCCTTGGAGCGCATCGAGCGGGTGATGCCGCGGCTCGCGTCGAACAGGCGCGTCTCCTGCTCGACGGTGCCGCCGCTCTCGATCACCTCCACCTGACGGCGCGCCTCGTACTCGATCGCCTGCATGACGTAGCGGATCGAGTTCACGTTCTTGATCTCGCAGCGCGTCCCGTAGGGCTCGCCGGGCCGGCGCACCGACACGTTGGCGTCGCAGCGCAGCGAGCCCTCCTCCATGTTGCCGTCGCAGGTACCGAGATAGCGCAGGATGGAGCGCAGCTTCTTGAGATAGGCCCCCGCCTCCTCCGGCGAGCGGATGTCCGGCTCGGACACGATCTCCATCAGCGCGATGCCCGACCGGTTGAGGTCGACGTAGGTCTTGCTCGGGTGCTGGTCGTGCAGCGACTTGCCCGCGTCCTGCTCCAGATGTAGGCGCGTGATGCCGATCTCCTTCGTCTTGCCGTCGGGCAGATCGATGGTGATGCGCCCGTTGGAGACGATGGGCCGCGTGTACTGCGAGATCTGATAGCCGGCCGGCAGATCGGCATAGAAGTAGTTCTTGCGGTCGAAGACCGAGACCTGGTTGATCGTCGCGTTGAGGCCGAGGCCGGTCTTGACCGCCTGTTCGACGCAGAAGCGGTTGATGACCGGCAGCATGCCGGGGAAGGCCGCGTCGACGAAGCTCACCTGCGTGTTGGGCGGCGCGCCGAACGCGGTCGCGGCGCCCGAGAACAGCTTGGCGTTGGAGATCACCTGGGCGTGGACCTCGAGCCCGACGACGATCTCCCAGTTTCCGGTCTTCCCTTCGATCAGCATGGTCATGCTCCCGTCCCAACCGCCGGCGGCTTCGCCGTGAAGTTCGCCGCGCTCTCCAGCACGCCGGCGACGCGGAACAGCGTCTCCTCGTCGAAGGCGCGGCCGATGAGCTGCAGCCCGAGCGGCAGGCCGTCGGCGGACAGGCCTGCGGGCACCGAGATTCCCGGCAGGCCGGCGAGATTCACCGTCACGGTGAACACGTCGTTGAGATACATGGCGATCGGATCGTCCGCCTTTTCCCCGATCGGGAACGCCGCCGACGGCGCGGTCGGCGTCAGGATCACGTCGCACTTCCTGAACGCCTCGGTGAAGTCGCGCGCGATCAGCGTGCGCACGCGCTGCGCCTTCAGATAATAGGCGTCGTAATACCCGGCCGACAGCACGTAGGTGCCGATCAGGATGCGGCGCCGCACCTCGGCCCCGAAGCCCTGACCGCGCGTGTTCTCGTACATCTCGTCCAGGCTGTTGCCGGGCACGCGCAGGCCGAACCGCACGCCGTCGTAGCGCGCGAGGTTCGACGACGCCTCGGCCGGCGCGATGATGTAGTAGGTCGGCAGCGCGTACTTGGTATGCGGCAGGCTGATCTCGACCGGCTCCGCCCCGGCCGCGCGCAGCCATTCCACGCCCTGCTGCCACAGCTTCTCGATCTCCGACGACATGCCGTCGACGCGGTATTCCTTGGGAATGCCGAACTTCAGGCCGCGGATGTCGCCGGTCAGCGCCGCCTCGTAGTCGGGCACCGGCCGCGGGACCGAGGTCGAATCCTTGGGATCGTGCCCCGCCATCACGCGCAGCATGATCGCCGCATCGCGCACGGTGCGCGTGATCGGCCCGGCCTGGTCGAGCGACGAGGCGAAGGCCACGATCCCCCAGCGCGAGCAGCGGCCGTAGGTGGGCTTGATGCCGACCACACCGCAGAACGAGGCCGGCTGACGGATCGAGCCGCCCGTGTCGGTGGCGGTCGCCCCCATCGCGATCCGCGCTGCGACGGCGGCGGCCGAGCCGCCCGACGAGCCGCCAGGCACCAGCGGACGGTTGTCGCCCGGACGCCGCCACGGGTTCTTCGCGGGCCCGTAGTAGCTCGTCGTGTTCGACGAGCCCATGGCGAACTCGTCCATGTTGAGCTTGCCGAGCATAACCGCGCCCGCCTTCCACAGATTGGCGGTCACGGTCGATTCGTAGGGCGGCACGAATCCGTCGAGGATGTGGCTTGCCGCCGTGGTCAGCACGCCCTCGGTGCAGAAGAGGTCCTTGATGCCGATGGGCACGCCCTCGAGCAGACCGCCCTCGCCCCGGGCGAGCCGCTCGTCGCTGACCTTCGCCATCGCCAGCGCCTTTTCCGGCGTCTCGGTGATGAAGGCGTTGAGGTCGCGGGCGGCCTCGACCGCCTTCACATGCGCCTCGGTCAGTTCGCGCGCGGAAAACGCCTTCTTGCGGAGGCCGTCGCGCGCCTCGGCAATCGTGAGATCGGTGAGATTCGTCATTATTCGACCACCTTGGGCACGGTGAAGAAACCGCCCTCGGGCTCCATCACGGGGTCGGTCGCGTTGGCCAGGATCTTGTCGGCATAGCCGCCGTCGGTGACGACGTCCTCGCGCATCGGCAGCACGACTTCGACCGCCGACGTCATCGGTTCCACGTGGGCGGTATCCAGTTCGTTCAACTGCTCGACCCAGTTCAGGATGGATTGCAGTTCGCCGGTCATCCGGTCGAGGTCGCCGTCGGCGAGCTTGATCCGGGCAAGCGTCGCGATCCGCGCCACGGTGGCTTTGTCGAGCGACATTCAGTATCTCTCTTGGAAATATCGGAAAACGGGCCGGACCCTATCACCCCAAAATGCCGATCCGCAACCCCACCGACCTCGCGGCAGCCCTGCCGAGGGGTGCCCGCCTTCTGGGCCTCGACGTCGGCACCAAGACGGTCGGCCTGGCGCTTTCCGATACCACGCTGACGATCGCCACACCGCTCGAGACCCTCCGCCGCGGCAAGTTCGCGGCCGACGCCGAGGCGCTGCGCCGGATCGTCGCCGAACACAATGTCGGCGGATTCGTGGTGGGTCTCCCCGTCAACATGGACGGCACCGAGGGACCGCGGTCGCAGTCGGTCCGCGCCTTCGCGAAGAACCTGCTCGGCAAGATCGACCTGCCGCTCGCGTTCTGGGACGAACGGCTGTCCACGGCGGCAGTGACGCGAACAATGATCGAGGCCGACCTCTCCCGCGCGCGCCGGTCCGAACTGGTCGACAAAGCGGCGGCGGCGTACATCCTGCAGGGCCTGCTCGACCACCTGCGGGCGACGGGCGCGCGACGATCACCCTGAGGTGCCCCCGACGCGCCCCAACCGGACCGATCGAAGATGGACGTCACGATCGCCGCACTCTCCCCGGTCTTCAGCCTGATCGCGCTGGGTTTCGCGCTGCGGCGCTTCGCTTTCCCTTCGGCGGCGTTCTGGGACCCGATCGAGAAGCTGACCTACTACGTCCTGTTCCCGGCGCTGCTCGTCGTGAGCATGGCCAAGGCCCGCGTCGCCGGCCCCGTCGTCCTCCCGACGGTCGGAACGCTCGCCGCGGTGATGCTGGCGGCGACGGTCGGCCTCGCGCTGATCCGCCCGGTCCTGCGGCTCGACGGACCGGCCTTCAGCTCCGTCCTCCAGGGCTCGATCCGGTTCAACACCTATGTCGGCCTTGCCGCCGCGAGCGCGCTGTACGGCCCCGAGGGCGTGGCGCTGCTCGCGATCGTGCTGGCGCTGATGGTGCCGCTCTCGAACGTGCTGTCGGTCCTGGCGCTCACCCGCTATGCCGGATCGGGATCTCCGGGCTGGGCCGGCACGATGCGCGAACTCGCCACGAACCCGCTCATCGTCGCCTCGATCATCGGCCTTGCCCTGAGCCTGACGGCGACACCGCTGCCGCCGGTCGTCGCCCTCGTGCTCGACTCGCTCGGCCGCGCCTCGCTCGCGATCGGCCTCGTCGCGGTCGGCGCCGGCCTCGACATCGGCGCGACGGCCGCGAAACGGACGGGCCTTATCGTCTCCATCGTCGTCAAGCTGATCCTGTCGCCCGTCCTCGCCTGGTTCGGCGCACGCCTCCTCGGCCTGGACCCGCTCGGCACCTCTATCGCCGTGATGTTCGCGGCGCTGCCGCCGGCGCCGTCGGCCTATGTCCTGGCGCGCCGCCTCGGCGGCGACCACGGACTGATGGCGGGCATCATCACGGTACACACCATCGTCGCGGCCGTAAGCCTGCCGCTGATCCTGTCGCTGCTGACGTGAGCCGCGCACGTCGCGCCGGCTTGACCGCCGGCCGTTCGCGCCCGGATTATGCCGGGCAAAGCCCCGGAGGAACGCAGATGGATTTTGAACTTTCGCCCGCCCAGAAGGACCTGCAGGCACGCGCCCGCAAGATGGCGGAAACCGAGATGGCCCCGCGCGCGGCCGAGATCGACCGCACCGAAGCCTATCCCTGGGATCACGTCGAACGCCTGAAGCGGGGCGGATTCATCGGCATGACCATTCCGCGCGAGTTGGGCGGCCAGGGGCTCACCTACTTCGATGCCGTCCTCGTCATCGAGGAAATGGCGAAACACTGCGGCCCATCGGCGCGCATCGTCGTCGAAACCAACATGGGCGCGATCGGCGCCATCATCAAATACGGCACGCTGGCGCAGAAGAAGCTGGCGGCCGACCTCGTGCTGTCCGGCGACAAGCCGGCGATCTGCATCACCGAGCCCGGCGCCGGCAGTGCGGCCACGCAGATGACGACCCGCGCCGACAAGCGCGGCGACAGATACGTCATCAACGGCAAGAAGCACTGGATCACCGGCGGCGGCGTGTCGCGCCTGCACCTGATCTTCGCACGCGTGTTCGACGAGAACGGCGTCGAACAGGGCATCGGCGGCTTCATCGTCGTGCGCGATCCCGAGACGCAGACGCCGAAGGGCCTGATCGTCGGCAAGCGCGAGCCGGCGATGGGCCTGCGCGGCATTCCCGAGACCGAGCTGATCTTCGACAATCTCGAGGTTCCCGCCGACATGCTGCTGCAGCCGCCGCGCGGATTGCGCCACGGCTTCGGCGACCTGATGGACGCCTACAACGGCCAGCGCGTCGGCGCCGCCACGGTGGCGCTCGGCCTTGCCCAGGGCGCCTACGAAAAGGCCCTCGACTACGCCAACCAGCGCGAGCAGTTCGGCCGCCCGATCGCGGAGTTCCAGGGCCTGCAATGGATGCTCGCCGACATGTCGATCGCGCTCGAGGCGTCGCGCGCCCTGATCTGGAAGGCCGCGGCGAGCGCGCCGCCGGGCGGCTTTCCCGACCAGGTGCTCGCCGCCCGCGCCAAGATCCTGGCCGCCGAAACGGCGATCAAGGTCACCAACGACGCACTGCAGATCTGGGGTGCCGCCGGGTATTCGCGCGACAATCCGATGGAGCGCTACGTGCGCGATGCGCGCATGTTCGCGATCGCCGGCGGCACCGCGCAGGTGCTGCGCAATCTCGTCGCCTCGTCCGTCCTCGGCCGCCGCTTCCCCCAGACGCGCGACGGTTACCTTCATCTCATCAACAAGAAAGCTGCCGAATGACTGCGCTTCCCCTTTCGGGCCTTCGTATCTTCGACCTGACGCGCATCCTCGCCGGACCGTCCTGCACGCAGATGCTGGGTGATCTCGGCGCGGACGTGATCAAGATCGAGCGCGCGGGTGCGGGCGACGATACGCGCAAATGGGGGCCGCCCTATCTCAAGGACAAGGACGGACGCGAGACGACGGAGAGCGCCTATTATCTGGCGGTCAACCGCAACAAGCGGTCGGTCACGCTCGATCTTTCCAAGCCCGAGGGGCAGGCCCTCGCAAAGCGGCTGATCGCCAAGTGCGACGTGCTGATCGAGAACTTCAAGGCCGGCGATCTCAGGAAATACGGCCTTGCCTATGAGCAGCTCCGCGACGAGTTCCCGCGCCTCGTCTACTGCTCCATCACCGGGTTCGGGCAGACCGGGCCGTATGCACCGCGCGCCGGCTACGACATGCTGGCCCAGGGCATGGGCGGGATCATGAGCATCACCGGACAGCCCGAGGGCAAGCCGGGTTCGGAGCCGATGAAGGTCGGCGTCGGCATCACCGACATCATGACCGGGATGTATGCCGCCGTCGCCATCCTCGCCGCGCTGCGCCACCGCGACCGCACCGGCGAAGGCCAATGGATCGACATGGCGCTGCTCGACACGCAGGTCGCCTGGCTCGCCAACGAGGGCATGAACTATCTGATCAGCGGCGAAGTCCCGAAGCGGCGCGGCAACGGCCACCCTAACATCGTGCCCTACAACGTCTTTCCCTGCACCGACGGCCACGTGATCCTGGCAGTCGGCAACGACGGCCAGTTCCGCAAGTTCTGCGAGTTCGCGGGCGATCCGTCGCTGGCCGACGACCCGCGCTTCAAGACCAACCCCTTGCGCGTCGCCAACCGCGACGCCTGCGACGAGGCGGTGCGCGCGCTCACACGCAAGAAGTCGCAGAAGGAATGGGTCGAAGGTCTCGCCAAGGTCGGCGTGCCGTGCGCGCCGGTGAACCGGATCGATCAGGTCTTCGCCGATCCGCAGGTGCAGGCGCGCAACATGAAGATCACCATGCGGCACGAGGTCGCCGGCGTCGACGTGCCGCTGATCGCGAGCCCCATCAAGATGTCGGCGACGCCGCCCGCCTACCGGCGTCCGCCGCCGGTGTGCGGCCAGCACACCGAGGAGGTGCTGACCGAACTCCTCGGCCTCACGCCGAAGGAGATCGCCGACCTGCGCGCGCGCGGGGTCGTGTGAGCGACGCGGTAGCCGATCGGCCGAAGGCCGGCGTCATCGCCGTGGTGCGGCGCGGATCCCAGCTTCTGCTGGCGCAGCGCTCGCGCGGCGCTTATGCCGGACGCTGGGGCTTTCCCGGCGGGCATGTCGAGCTCGGCGAGACGGTCGTCGAGGCGGCAATGCGCGAACTCGCCGAAGAGACCGGCATCGCCGCCGAGCCCCGCGGCGTGCTCACCGCCATCGACGAGATCGGCCGCGATCCGTCGGGAAACATCCTGTGGCACTACGTCCTGGTCGCGGTGCTCGCCGACTGGCGCGCGGGCGAGGCCGTCGCCGCCGACGACGCGGCCGCAGTGCGCTGGTGCACCCTCGACGAGATCGCGACGGGCGCCGTTCCGGTCCTGGCGCAGGTCGAGCACGTCGCGCGCCTCGCGCTCCACGGCAGCACGCAATAGGGATCCGGCGGAACGATTCTATGCCGCCGCGTTCAAGACGCGGGACGGCCAAGCAGCCGGCCCGGCATGGAATCGCAAAATGCTTCGTTTCGAAGCCCTGTCCCCGGTCTGGAACGGCGTTCTTTTCGCGGTCGCCGCCGTCATCGTCTGGAAGACGGGCGTCCGGCTGACGCGGATCGCCAAGGCGATCTCGGATCAGCTCGGCGGCAAACAGGCGATCGTCGGCATGGTCCTCCTGGGCGGGGTCGTGTCGCTGCCCGAGATGGCAATGTCCGTCGCCGCCTCGCTGATCGGCAATGCGCCGCTCGCCATCAATACGCTGCTGGGCGGAACTGCCGTGACGATGGCGATTCTCGCCGTCGTGGACGCGGTCGTCGGACATGAACCGCTGTCGGTCGACGTCGCCCACCCGATCGTCCTGTTGCAAGGATCGCTCGTGATACTCCTGCTTTCCATCGCGGCGGCGGGAATGATCGCCGGCGACGTTCCGCTTCCGAATACGGGCATCGGCGCGTGGACCAGCGCCATTCTGCTGCTCTACCTGTCCTTCGTGACCTTCGCCAAGCGTTACGAACGCGACACGCCGTGGGTCCCGACGCGCGTACCGGAAACGCAACGGACGGATGGCGAACATGCGCCACCGTCGGCGTGCGCCCCGATGACGCGTCTGATCCTGCGCGCGGCAGCCGTGGGCGCCGTAACCGTCATCGCCGGCTACGTGCTGGCCGGCACCGGCGATGCGTTGTCGACGCAGACCGGCCTAGGCGGCGGACTCGTCGGATTGATCCTCGGCGGCATCGCCACCTCGCTGCCGGAGCTGAGCACCATGCTGGAAGCGGTCCGGCAGCGCCAGTATGAGATGGCTTTCGCCGACGCGTTCGGCACGAACCTTCTCTCGACCGCCCTGCTCTTCTTCGCGGACGCCGCCTATTCCGACCAGCCCCTGCTCAACGAGGCCGGGCGATTCTCGATCTTCGCCGTTCTTCTCGGCATCGCCGTCACGACGGTCTATCTCGCCGGGCTGATCGTCCGGCGAAACCGGGCCATTTTCGGAATGGGTATCGACTCCGCCGCCGTGCTTATCCTCTATGTCGGCGGGTTGATCGTTCTCTTTCACCTTCGATAGGCGCACGCTCGGTGCCGCCCGTGCGGTACACACCTGCCGCCAGGACCGGCCAAGGCAACGGTCAAGTTGCCGAAACGGACAGTCGGCAGCAGCGACGCTGCCCGAATGCGCTCATTCGATGCCTTGTGCGAGGCTCCATAATCCGCCGCAGTCGAAAGCAACAGGGACCGCCGGGCGCCGGCGGCGATTGCCATGCCTCGCTATGTCATCGAACGACACGTGCCGGGCGCGGGCCGGATGAGCTGCGCCGAGCTTCAGCGCATCGCAGAGAAATGTTGCGACGTCCTGCGCGAGCTCGGGCCCGACATCCAGTGGATCGAAAGCTACATCACGGACGACAAGATCTACTGCATCTACCGGGCGCCGAACGAAGACGTGATCCGCCAGCACGCGATCCGCGGCGGCTTCCCGGCCGACCTGATCGCCGAGGTCAAGACCGTCATCGACCCGACGACGGCGGAACGCGTCCTCGCCGAGATCTAGGCCGCGCGGGTCAGAGCCGGTAGCCGATGCGGAAGCCGCCCCAGTGGCGGCCGCGCACGACGATCGGCGCCGAGACGTCCTTCATCAAAGCGAACCGACCGCCGCCCATGTCGCGCCGGTAGGTTTGCAGGAGGAACGGTTTCGTGTTCCGGCCGGCGGCAAGGCCGACGCGGTCGTTGAACATGCGCCGGTTACGGCAGTTCGCCGCGTTCCAGACGGGATCGCCCGGCCGCTGCGGATGCGAGAACTTCCTGTTGTGCGTCGGCAGGAATCCGTTGCGGTCGATCGCGGCACTGAACACGATCTTGTCGTTCGCGGCGAGGAGCGGTTCCTGGATGTCGGGCAATATGCGATCGGTCAGCGCGACGAAGCGCGTCATGTACTGCTGCGGATCGGTGCCCGCGATCGGCTGGTAGTTCTCGTCGAAAAGATCGTCGAGCGAGATCGCGCCGTCCGCGATCGCCCGTTCGAATGCCTCGGCGACGCGCGCGGCCGCGTCGATCGCCATCCTGATCCATGGCGTGTCGACCGTCTCGACGCCGGAAAGAGCAGTGAGCTGAATGAGCGATTCGCCCACGCCGACCAGCCGCGCGATGCGGTCGCGCGCCTCTTCGAGGCTCCGGTCCGAAAAGGCGACGCTCTCGGACATGTCGGTGAAAGTCTCGAGCAGGCGGGCGCAGCCCTTGTCGATCTCGGCGACCGCGACGCCGATCCCGTCGACCTTGCCGGCCATTTCGCTCATCGCCCGGCCGATCGAATCGAACGCGTTGCCGATGGCGCGGGTGCCGGCCTGAACCGCCTCGGCGCGCCGCATCACCTGCTCGCTCTGGCCGATCAGTTGCTGCATGCGCTCGGTGAGCGCCCGGAGCGTGGCGTCGATCTCGGCGGTCGCATCGCCGGTCTGCTTGGCCAGCGCCTTCACCTCGCTCGCGACCACGGCGAAGCCCTTGCCGGCCGTACCCGCGCGCGCCGCCTCGATCGTCGCGTTGAGGGCGAGAAGATTGGTCTGGCCGGCGATGGCGTTGATTCCGTGCGCGACCTTGCCGACACGCTCGAGCGCCGTGCGCAGGCCGTCGAGATCCCGCGCCATTGCGGCCGCTGCCTCGACCAAGCCACAGATGTCTTCGAGCGAGGCGTCGACACGCGCCCGCGAGTCGCCCATCTCGGCCGCCGCCGCGCCGGACACGCGGCGCGCATCCTCGGCCGCCTGCCCGATCCGCTCGTTGCTGGCGGACAGCGCCATGGCCGCGGCCCTGAGCTCGCCGAACAGCTCGGCTTCGTTCCTGACCCGGGCACTTACGTCGTCGATGTTTCCGGCAATGTCGGCAAGCTCCACGCCCAGCACGCCGGCCTGCTGGGCAATGTCGGCGATGACGGCCGCGTCGAACGCAGACCTCGTCATGGTTTCCTCCCGGACGCCGTTTTGGCCCCTGTTGTCCACACGCAAGATTAAAATTTCGTGTAATCGCCTTGCCGCTGCCGGCCGGTTGTGCGTATAAGGCCGCTTTAAATGACTCGACCGAGTCCCTCTCCACCCCGCCCCGAAGACACGATCGGCCGATTCCGTCACCGGCATCTCCTCGGCATCGAGGGGCTGTCGCCCGATGAAATCACGCTTCTGCTCGATCTGGCCGAGGCCTATGTCGAGCAGAACCGGGCACCGGAAAAGAAGAGCAACGTCCTGCGCGGCCGGACGATCATCAATCTGTTCTTCGAGAATTCGACGCGGACGCGCACGTCGTTCGAGCTCGCCGGCAAGCGGCTGGGCGCCGACGTCATCAACATGTCGGCGGAAGTCTCGTCGGTGAAGAAGGGCGAGACGCTGATCGACACGGCCATGACGCTCAACGCCATGCTGGCGGACGTGCTGGTCGTGCGGCATCCGGATTCGGGCGCGGTCAAGCTGCTGTCCGAAAAGGTCAACTGCGCCGTGATCAATGGCGGCGACGGCACGCACGAGCACCCGACGCAGGCGCTGCTCGACGCGCTGGCGATCCGGCGCCGCAAGGGACGCCTGATGGGCCTGACGGTCGCCATCTGCGGCGACATCCTGCACAGCCGCGTCGCCCGCTCGAACATCCATCTGCTCAACGCGATGGGCGCGCGGGTGCGCGTCGTCGCACCGCCGACTTTGATGCCGGCGGCGATCGAGCGCCTCGGCGTCGAGGTCTTTCACGACATGCGCGCCGGCATCAAGGATTGCGACATCGTCATGATGTTGCGGCTCCAGACCGAGCGCATGCAAGGCAAGTTCGTGCCGTCGATCCGCGAATATTTCCACCTTTACGGACTCGACCGCGAGAAGCTGGCCTACGCCAAGCCCGATGCCCTCATCATGCATCCCGGACCGATGAACCGCGGCGTCGAGATCGACAGCGAGGTCGCCGACGACGTCGAACGCTCGCTCATCCGCGAGCAGGTCGAAATGGGTGTAGCGGTGCGGATGGCCTGCCTCGACATCCTCACCCGCAACCAGATCCCCAACGTGGACGGCCGCCGATGAAGCCGCTTCGGGGGGAACTGGGAACCAAGGGCGGTCCGCCGATCGCCTACGTCAACGCCCGCCTGCTGGATCCGGCGACGGGCCATGACGGACCGGGCGGCATCGTCGTCGCGGACGGCATGATCGCCGATGTCGGTCCGCATCTCGCGCGTGCCGATGCGCTGGGCAGCCAGGACATCGTGACGTTCGACTGCGGCGGCGCCTGTCTTGCCCCCGGCATCGTCGACATGCGCGCACAGCTCCGCGAGCCCGGCGAAGAGCACAAGGAGACGCTGGCGACGGCGAGCGACGCGGCCGCCGCCGGCGGCGTCACGACGGTCGTCGGCCTGCCCAACACGAATCCGGTGATCGACGATGCGCCGCTCGTCGAATTCATCGCCCGGCGCGCGCGCGAGACCAGCCGGGTCAAAATCTACACCTACGCGGCGCTGACGCGCGGCCTGCAGGGCCGCGAGATGACCGAGTTCGGGCTGCTCGCCGAGGCCGGCGCGCTCGGATTCACCGACGCGACGCAGGCCATCGCGGATGCGCAGCTGATGCGGCGCGCGCTCTCGTATGCGCGCGTGTTCGACCGCCCGATCATCCAGCATCCCGAGGAGCCGTCGCTCGCCCGCAACGGCTGCATGAACGAAGGCGAGATCGCGACGCGCCTCGGCCTCGCCGGCATCACGCCGATGGCCGAAGTGATCATGATCGAGCGCGACCTGCGTCTCGTCGAGATCACGGGCGGGCGGCTTCATTTCGCCCACGTGTCGACGGCGGCCGGCGTCGAGGCCATCCGCCGCGCCAAGGCGCGCGGGCTGCCCGTCACCGCCGACACCGCGCCGCCCTACTTCGCCCTCAACGAAATCGCCGTCGGCGACTACCGGACCTTCGCCAAGGTTTCGCCGCCACTGCGCGCGGAGGAGGATCGTCAGGCCGTCATCGAAGGACTCAAGGACGGGACGATCGACGTCATCGCCTCGGACCATGCGCCGCAGGACCAGGACTCCAAGCGGCTTCCCTTCGCGGTCGCCGCCTTCGGCATGATCGGGCTCGAAACCCTGCTGCCGATCAGCCTCGACCTCGTCCACAACCGGCACCTCACGCTGCTGCGGCTGTTCGACATGCTGTCGTACACGCCGGCGCGCATCCTGGGCCTGTCGGCCGGACGCCTTGCCAAAGGCGCCCCAGCCGATATCGTGGTGTTCGATCCCGAGCGGGCGTGGCAGATCCGCGAAAAGGACTTCCGCTCGAAATCGAAGAACTCCGCCTTCGACGGGCGTCCCGTGCAGGGCCGGGTGCTGCGCACCCTGGTCGACGGCAAGCCGGCCTTCACGCTCGACGCGCAATAGAAACCAAGGGACGTCGACGAGTCTCATGCCTGATCCGATCAGCTGGTCGTTCGTGTGGCCGTATCTTCTGGCGGCGTTTGCCGGCGGCTATCTGCTCGGCTCCATTCCGTTCGGGCTCGTGCTCACGCGGCTGGCCGGCCTCGGCGACATCCGCAAGATCGGCTCCGGCAACATCGGTGCGACAAACGTGCTGCGGACCGGCCGGAAGGGACTGGCCGCGGCGACGCTCTTGCTCGATGGCGGCAAGGGTGCCCTGGCGATCCTGATCGCGCAGAACTGGGGGCCCGACATGGCGCTGATGGCCGGCTTCGGCGCCGTTCTCGGCCATCTCTTTCCCGTCTGGCTCAGGTTCAAGGGCGGCAAGGGTGTGGCCACCACGCTCGGCGCGCTGCTCGCCATCCATTTCCCAACCGGTGCGGCCACCTGCCTCACATGGCTCGCCGTCGCCGCCCTGTTCCGCTACTCGTCGCTCGCCGCGCTGATCGCCGTCGCCGCCGCGCCGTTCTATGCGCTGTATCTTCCCCTGCTCTGGGCGCCCGACAGCGTTGCGCTCGGCGATCCGCAGATCGCCGAGTTCGCGGCCATCGTCGCCGTCCTCGTGTGGATCAAGCATCACGGCAACATCCGTCGCCTGCTCGCCGGCACCGAGCCGAAGATCGGGCAGAAGAAAAAAGAAGAGTCGGCGTGAGCGCCGTTCCGCCCCGCCTCGACGACGTCGAACGGCGCGACTGGCTCCGCCTCATCCGCACCGACAACATCGGTCCGATCACCTTCCGGCAGCTGCTGCACCACTACGGCACGGCGCGTGCCGCGCTCGAGGCCCTGCCGGAGCTCGCGCGCCGCGGCGGGCGCAGCCGTCCGCCGCGCATTCCCTCGACCGCCGAAGCGGAGGCAGAACTCGAACAGGTGGCGCGCCTCGGCGCCCGCCTGGTGGCATGGGACGAACCGGACTATCCGCCGGCGCTGGCATCCGTCGAAGACGCGCCGCCGCTGCTGTGCGTGCTGGGACGGGCGGAGCTGCTGCGCCGTTCCGCCGTCGCCATCGTCGGCGCCCGCAACGCGTCTGCCAATGGCATACGACTCGCCCGCCAGCTCGCGGGCGAACTGGGGGCGGCCGGCCACGTCATCGTCTCAGGTCTTGCCCGGGGCATCGATGCCGCCGCGCACAAGGGCGCGCTCCAGACCGGCACGGTCGCGGTCATGGCGGGCGGCGTCGACGTAATCTATCCGCCGGAGAATGCCGGCCTTCATCAGGAGGTCGTCGCCCTGGGCGCCGTCGTCTCGGAGATGCCGCCCGGGCTCGTGCCGCAGGCGCGGCACTTCCCCCGGCGCAACCGCATCGTGTCCGGCCTCGCACGTGGCGTCGTCGTGGTCGAGGCGGCGCTGCGGTCGGGCTCGCTGATCACGGCCCGGCTCGCGCTCGACCAGGGCCGCGAGGTCTTCGCCGTCCCGGGCTCGCCGCTCGACCCGCGCGCCCGCGGCACCAACGACCTGATCCGCCAGGGGGCGACCCTGACCGAAACGGCGGCCGACGTCCTGGCCGTGCTCGGCGCGGGCGATCTTCCGGCCGCCCCGGGGCCGGTCGACGGGTACAATCCCCTGGCAGATGCGGTAACTGAATACCAGGAACCGGCAGAGCTCGACCTCGAAACCGCCCGGGCCAAGGTCCTGGAAAAGCTCGGCCCGAGCCCGGTGCCGGTTGACGAAATCATCCGGCAGTGCCAATTAGCACCCTTAGTGGTACTGACCGTCCTCCTCGAACTGGAGCTTGCAGGCCGCCTGTCCAGACACCCCGGGAACCAAGTTTCTTGTTTATTAACAGGCGGTTAAGCCATTCAGCCTAGAATATGGGTCAAGGTTGGAAAGCCGACGGATGAAAGTCGTCGTCGTTGAATCGCCTGCAAAGGCAAAGACCATAAACAAGTATCTCGGGCCGGACTACACCGTGCTCGCGAGCTTCGGTCATGTCCGCGACCTGAAGGAAAAGGACGGCGCCGTCGAACCCGACCGTGACTTCGAGATGCATTGGGAGATCGGCGAGCGGGCCAAGCGACCGCTCAACGAGATCGCCAAGGCCCTCAAGAACGCCAAGAGCCTGTATCTCGCCACCGACCCCGACCGCGAAGGCGAAGCCATCTCATGGCACCTTACGCAGGTTCTCAAGGAAAATAACAAGCTCAAGGATATCGACGTCAAGCGCGTCGTCTTCAACGAGATCACGCGCGGCGCCGTGCTCGACGCGATGCGCAATCCGCGCGACCTCGACCGCGATCTGGTCGAAGCCTATCTGGCGCGGCGCGCGCTCGACTACCTCGTCGGCTTCAACCTGTCGCCGGTGCTCTGGCGCAAGCTGCCGGGCAGCCGCTCCGCCGGCCGCGTGCAGTCGGTGGCGCTGCGCCTCGTCTGCGAGCGCGAGAACGAGATCGAGCGGTTCAAGCCGCAGGAGTACTGGACGATCGAGGTGGAGTTCAGGACGCCGTCGGGCCAGAGCTTCACGGCGCGGCTGACGCATCTCGACGGCGAGCGCCTCGACAAGTTCGCACTCGCGACCAAGGAGGACGCGGAACGCGCCGTCCAGAAGATCCTCGCCGGCGACCCCTACACCGTCATCGGCGTCGAGAAGAAGCGCACCAAGCGCAATCCCTTCCCGCCCTTTACGACCTCGACCCTGCAGCAGGAAGCCTCGCGCAAGCTGGGGTTCGGCGCGAGCCGCACGATGCGGATCGCGCAACAGCTCTATGAAGGAGTCGACATCGGCGGCGAGACGGTCGGTCTCATCACCTACATGCGTACCGACAGCGTAACGCTGTCGCAGGAAGCGATCGGCGCCGCCCGCCGGCTGATCGGCGAGCAGTACGGACAGAACTATCTGCCGGCCGCGCCGCGCGAGTGGAAGACCAAGGCCAAGAACGCGCAGGAGGCGCACGAGGCGATCCGCCCGACGGACCTGTTCCGCCGTCCAGAACAAGTCGCGCGCTATCTCGATACGGACCAGCAGCGTCTCTACGAGCTGATCTGGCGCCGGACGATCGCAAGCGAGATGGAGAGCGCCGAGATCGACCAGACCGCGGTCGACATCGCCTCGGCCGACCGCAAGACCGTGTTCCGCGCCACCGGCTCCGTCATCGTGTTCGACGGATTCCTCACGCTCTACCGCGAGGACCGCGACGACCCGAGCGAGGAAGACGAGGAGAACCGCACGCTGCCGGCGATGGCCGAAGGCGAACCGATGGCGCGCGGCGCGCCCAAGCCGCAACAGCACTTCACGCAGCCGCCGCCCCGCTACACCGAGGCGAGTCTCGTCAAAAAGCTCGAAGAGCTCGGCATCGGCCGCCCGTCGACCTATGCGAGCATCCTCGACGTGCTGCAGGACCGCGGCTACGTGCGGCTGGAGAAGAGGCGCTTCATTCCCGAAGATCGCGGCCGCCTCGTCACCGCCTTCCTCACCAGCTTCTTCAACCGTTACGTCCAGTACGACTTCACCGCGCAGCTCGAGGAGCTGCTCGACGACATCTCGGGCGGGCGCGCCAACTGGAAGGACGTGCTGCGCAAGTTCTGGGAGCAGTTCTCCGAGGCGGTTGGCAACACCAAGGACCTGACGATCACCCAGGTGATCGACGCGCTCGACCAGGAGCTGGGCCCGCACTTCTTCCCGCCGCGGGAGGACGGCAGCGATCCGCGCCTGTGCCCCGGCTGCGGCGAGGGCCGGCTCTCGCTCAAGCTCGGCAAGTTCGGCGCGTTCATCGGCTGCTCGCGCTATCCCGACTGCCGCTACACCCGCCCGCTCGCCGTCGAGAACGGCGAGGCGAATGGCGGCTTCGAGGGGACGAAGACGCTGGGCGTCGATCCGGTATCCGGCGAGGTCGTGAGCCTGCGCAAGGGCCCCTACGGCCTGTACCTGCAGCTCGGCGAGGGCGGCGAGGACACGAAGCCGAAGCGCGTCTCGCTGCCCAAGGATGTGCCGCCGGACACGGTCGACCTCGACATCGCGCTCAAGCTGCTCGCGCTGCCGCGCGAGGTCGGCACACACCCGGAAGACGGCAAACCAATCCTGGCCGGGCTGGGGCGGTTCGGACCGTATCTCAAGCACGGCAACGAGTACCGCTCGCTCGAGAGCACGCATGACCTGCTGACCATCGGCCTCAACCGCGCCGTTGACATCCTTGCCCAGCCGAAGACCGGGCGCCGCCGCGCCGCGACCTCGAACCTGCGCGAGCTGGGCGTGCATCCCGACGACGGCAAGCCGGTACAGGCCGGCGTCGGCCGCTATGGCCCGTTCGTCAAGCACGGCTCGGTCTACGCCAACCTGCCGAAGGACCGCACGGTCGAAGAGGTCACGCTCGAGGAAGCGCTCGGCCTCCTCGCCGACCGCGTCGCCAAAGGCGGCGGGAAGAAGAAGCGCGGCAAGAAGGCAGCGGCGACGACCGAGACGCCGGCTGCCGACGGCACCACCGCCGCGCCAAAGGCCAAGCGCAAGACCAAGGGCAAGTCGAAAGCGGCAGAGCCCGAACCCACGCCCGCCGAGGACAAGGTCGACTGACCGCTGACGTCGGCCGACGGCCGGGGCGCGCCCTGCCCCGCCGGCCATTTCCGGCCCCTAGACCAACCGCAGATCCCTCACGGCCGAAGCACCGGTCATGTCGCCCGGGACAGCGGGACAGGCGGGACTCGATCGCTATCGTCCGAACCCCGTCCACCATCATTCATCATTCGACGAGGCCGGTTCCGTCTCGCCGAGTTCGTGCCTGAGCCAGGGCTCGAGGGTGGCCCAGGTCCAGCCGG
>CALANV010000030.1 GCA_937926175.1 uncultured Rhodospirillales bacterium
CCGGCTGGACCTGGGCCACCCTCGAGCCCTGGCTCAGGCACGAACTCGGCGAGACCGCGCCGTTCGACGGTGCCGTCACCGAATTGTCGGATCGGCCCGCGACCTGACGCGCCGGTTACGCCGCGCGGCGCGCCTTGGCGTCCTCGCGGATCATGTCGGCGGCCTTCTCGGCGATCATGATCGTCGGTGAATTGGTGTTGCCCGAGGTGATCGTCGGCATGATCGACGCGTCGACGACACGCAGGCCCCCGATGCCGTGCACGCGCAGGCGATCGTCGACGACGGCCATCGCGTCGTGTCCCATCTTGCAGGTGCCGACCGGGTGAAAGATCGTCGTGCCGATGTCGCCAGCGGCCCGCGCCAGTTCCTCGTCGGACTGGAACTGCGGGCCGGGACGGAACTCCTCCGGCGCGAAACGCGCAAGCGCCTTGGCCGCGCAGATGCGGCGCGTGAGACGGATCGCATCGGCCGCCACCTTGCGGTCTTCCGCCGTCGACAGATAGTTCGGCTTGATCGACGGATGCACGCGAGGATCGGCGCTCTTGATCCTGACCCAGCCGCGGCTCGTCGGCCGCAGGTTGCACACCGAGGCCGTGAATGCCGGAAACGGATGCAGCGGGTCGCCGAACTTGTCGAGGCTCAGCGGCTGCACGTGATATTCGAGGTTCGGCGTCGCGAAGGCAGGATCGCTTCTGGCGAAACAACCGAGCTGGCTCGGCGCCATGGTGAGCGGCCCGCGACGGAACAGGAGGTATTCGAGCCCCATTCCCAGCCGTCCCCACAGGCTGTTGGCCCTTTCGTTCAGGGTCCGCGTGTTCTTGACCTTGAACACGGTGCGGATCTGCAGGTGATCCTGCAGATTCTCGCCCACGCCCGGCAGCTCGTGGCGCACGTCGATGCCGTGCGCCCGCACCAACGCACCCGGTCCGATGCCCGAGACCTGCAGCAGTACGGGCGAACCGATCGCGCCCGCGGCGAGGATCACTTCGCCCTTCGCCTCGACCTGACGCACCTGATCGCCCTGCCAGAACTCGACGCCCGTCGCGCGGCGGCCTTCGAACCGGATCGATTTGACTTGCGCGTCGGTCATGACCGTCAGGTTCGGGCGTGACATCGCCGGCCGCAGGAACGCCTTGGCCGTGCTCCAGCGTACGCCGCGCCGCTGATTGACCTGGAAGTATCCGCAGCCCTCGTTGTCGCCGCGGTTGAAGTCGTCGACCTTCGGAATGCCGATCTCCGCGGCGGCCTCCCGGAACGCGTCGAGGATTTCCCAGGACAGGCGCATCTCCTCGACGCGCCATTCGCCGCCTACGCCGTGGAATGCGTCGGCGCCGTGGACATAGTCTTCGGACCGGCGGAAATACGGCAGGACGTCGTCCCATGACCAGCCGACGTTGCCGAGCTGGCGCCAGTGGTCATAGTCCTGCGCCTGACCGCGCATATAGATCATGCCGTTGATGGACGAGCAGCCGCCGAGAACGCGTCCGCGCGGATAGTTAAGCGCGCGGCCGTTGAGTCCCTCCTCGGGCTCCGTCTTGAAGCACCAGTCGGTCCGCGGATTGTTCTGCGTGTAGAGATACCCGATCGGAATGTGAATCCAGATGTACCGGTCGCGACCGCCGGCCTCGAGTAGCAGGACGCGCGTCGACGGATCCTTGCTCAGACGATTCGCGAGCACGCAACCTGCCGTGCCCGCGCCGACGATGACGTAATCGAAGCTGCCGATGCTCGAACCGTGCGTCGCCTGCCCCATGGTGCTTGTTCCTTGTTCGCTGCGTTCGGAATTGCGGCTCGATGTGCCGATGCGAGTCTGTCAGGACGAAATCGCACCGGCAAGGCCGAGCTGGATCGTGGGACGCACGGGCAAGGCGTTCCGATCCGGCGGCGCGAACGCCGACGGCGCGCCTGCGATGAAACTGCGGCGACCGCGCCCGAGTTGATATTCGAGGCGCACGATCCACGAGGTACCCGATGACGAGCGACCAACGGCGGCAGCGCCGGCCCGCCCGCGCAAAACGCGGCGAGGAAAGCAACAATGCCGGCGCGGCGGAACTGAGCTCGCCGCTCGGGCTCGTTCAGCCGGACACCGAGGCGGAATTCACCGCCGACGGCGAAATCCCGCCCGGCGCGGAGACGACACCGACCTACGATCCGTCCGCGGCGGAGCGTCGCCACGCGGCACGGCAAGAGACGGCGCATCCCGCCGACCAGAGGCGCCGCACCGGCGATGAGGCCCGTAATCGTCGCCCAACGTATCCCGAAGGACGTCGCGACCGGATAGCGGGACCGGCGGCCCAACGCGACGATTCCGGACAGCCGCGCCAGGCGCAGACCCGGCACCGGTTGAGACCGCGGCCGCCGGGAACGCAACGCGGTAAGGCCGCGTTGCCCGAAAGGCTTACGTCCTCGAATCACGTGCGGAGAGCCGAGGTGAGTGAGTATGCGGCCGCATGACGAAGACCGGATTCGCCGCCACGCCTACGAGATCTGGGAACGCGAGGGACGTCCCATGGGCCGCCACGACGAGCACTGGCGCATGGCCGAAGAAGAACTGGCCCGGGAAGAGCGGCGCCTCGATACCCAGACGGTCCCCGCGGCCCGCGTCGCCAAGCCGGCGGCCGAAGACATGCCGCGCGAGCAGGCGTCTGTCGACGTAGCGCGCGAGCAGGCACCCATCGAGCCACGCGAGCAGATACCCATCGAGACGCAACCGGAGACGACTACCGAAGCATCACGGTCGGCGGCACCGACACCTCCGTCTGCAACGGAAACCGTCCCGCCGGTCGCGCCGCAGGCGGAGCCGCTCGGACTCACCGGTCAAAAGGTGGCACAGGAAGCGATCGCCAAGGAGAAATCGCGCGCGGGACCGAAGCGGCGGCGAACCACGAAGGGCCGCAGCCGCGCGAGGAAGTCCTCGAACACGCCGCAGACGCCGGATTCGTAACACAGACGCCAGATCTCGTAGCCGCTATCGCTGCTCCATCCCGAGCTTGTCGAGGGGCGAGCTCGTCGAAAGATGGGCGCACCGAATCGAAACGTCATCCTGAGCGTGTCGCGAGATGAACCTGCCGACGCCTCATCCTGAGCTTGTCGAAGGATGAGGCGTCGGTGTCAAAGCGTGATGCGTCGTCGCCTGTCGGCACTCAAGGTCGGCCTCGTCCGTCGACAGGCTCATCCTTCGACAAGTTCAGGACGAGGCCGCTCTTGTTTTCCGCCGTTGGTCGTCGGATCGCGCTGCAACCTGAACCGTCGGTGCGCGTTCCCATATCGATGGTCGCGAAGACGAAGGACAGGCCGGGCGAGACCGCGGCGGACGGGGCGAAGCCGCCCATGAGCGCGTCCACCTTCATTCCGCCGAATCCGACGCTCGACGCCTTGCGCGCGGCCGCGGCCGGCTGCACGGCCTGTCCGCTGCATTTGCGTGGAACCCAGACGGTGTTCGGTACCGGACCCGACGACGCCGCGCTGATGCTCGTGGGCGAACAGCCGGGCGACGTCGAGGATCGGACCGGGCGTCCGTTCGTGGGGCCTGCAGGAAAGCTTCTCGATCACGCCCTGGAAGCGGCCGGCATCGACCGCGCGCGTGCCTACGTGACCAACGCGGTCAAGCACTTCAAGTGGACGCCGCGCGGCAAGCGCCGCCTGCACAGCAAGCCGAACGCGATGGAGATCCGCGCCTGCAGCCCGTGGCTTGAGGCGGAGATCGCGGTGATCGGACCGCGGGTCATCGTCTGTCTCGGTGCGACCGCGGCGCAGGCCTTGCTCGGGCCCGACGTGCGCGTGACGAGACATCGCGGCACGCTGATCTCGTCGAATCTCGCGCCCTACGTCACCGTCACCATTCATCCCTCGGCCATTCTTCGCATCGCCGACGATCAGGCACGCGAAGAAGAGCTGCGCCACTTCATCGACGACCTGCGCAGCGTCGCCAGGCTCCTCGACTGACGTCGGCCGATATCCGGCGCCGGCCATGCCGCCAACCGTGGCAATGGCGAAAGCCGGGCCCGAGGGCAACCGCATGGCACAGGATAGCCCGCCGGCCGGCGCGGGCGCGGGCTTGGCCGAGCCTTGGTCCCCTCGCGTAGCAGCGGCGCATGTCGCGACGGCCTGACAAGCGCGGCGACGGGCGGCCCTTGCCCCGAAGGTTCTCCTGGGCCGCCGTCGCCCCGCCGGTCGGGCCGCAACGCCGCCAAGCCCAGGGTCCGAATTTTGTCCCCGGCGGGGGAACGTGCGTGGTATTTTCCGCCGCGCTCCTGTGCCAGGGAAAGTTCGGCTTGATCAACGACTCCAAAGGTTTGCCGCCCAAGACGTCGCGCGCCATCATGGTGCGTCTGGCGCGCGAGCATCTTCGCCCGCATCTGGGCCGTATCGCCCTTGCGATTCTCGCGATGATCGTGGCGGCGGCGGCCACGGCAGCGAATGCATGGTTGATGGAGCCGGTGCTGGACGACATCTTCGTTCGTCAGGACCGGGACATGCTCCTGCTTGTGCCCCTCGCGATCGTCGCCGCCGCGTTCGCCAAGGGCGGCGGCACCTATGCCCAGGCCGTCCTGATGAATCATGTCGGCCAGCGGATCATCGCCGACATCCAGGTCCGTCTGTTCGCGCACCTGATGCGCTCGGACCTGCAGTTCTTCCACGACAATCCGACCGGCCACCTGATCTCGCACGTCACCAACGACGTCAATCTCGTGCGGGGCGCCGTCGGTCAGGCCCTTACCGGCATTGTCAAGGATGCGCTGACCGTCGTCTTCCTGGTTGCGCTCATGTTCCATCAGGACTGGCGGCTGGCACTCGTCGCCTTCGTCGCTTTTCCGGTGGCGATCTGGCCGATCGTTCGGATCGGCCGCCGCATGCGCAAGGTCTCGGCCAACACGCAGGTGCAGATGGGCCGCCTCGCCATGGTTCTCGACGAGGCCTTCCAGGGCGCACGCCACGTCAAGGCCTACGGGATGGAGGCGTACGAGACCGGCCGTGCTGCGACCGCAATCGAGGGTCTGTTCCGTCTGACGCTCAAGGCGGCGCGAACGCGCGCGGCGGCGCATCCGATCATGGAAACGCTGGGCAGCGTTGCCGTCGCCCTTGTCATCCTCTACGGCGGCACCCAGGTCATCGCCGGCAACACCACGCCCGGAACGTTCTTCTCCTTCGTGACCGCGCTGCTGCTCGCCTATCAGCCGGTCAAGAGCGTGGCGAGCCTCAATGCCACGCTTCAGGAAGGCATCGCCGCGGCGGCGCGCGTCTTCGCGCTGATCGACCGCGAACCGACCATCAAGGACCGGCCGGGGGCGCGCCCGCTGCCCGCGGTCCGCGGCGAGATCACGCTCGAGAACGTTCACTTCACCTATGCGCCGGGCAAGCCGGCCCTGAAGGGCCTGTCGCTGGTGGCGCCGGCCGGCAAGACGGTGGCGCTGGTCGGTCCGTCCGGTGCCGGAAAGTCGACCGTCCTCAATCTCATCCCGCGCTTCTACGACATCGACAGCGGCCGCGTCGCGATCGACGGTATCGACGTGCGCGACGTGACGCTCGCCTCGCTGCGTGCCGCGATCGGCATCGTCAGCCAGGAGGTCAGCCTGTTTCACGACACGGTGCGCGCCAACATCGCCTATGGCCGGCCGGGTGCCACGGAGGAAGAGATCCGTCATGCGGCATCGCTGGCCGGCGCGGCGGAATTCATCGAGGCGCTGCCGCAGGGCTACGACACCGTCGTCGGCGAACAGGGAATGCGGCTGTCGGGCGGGCAGCGTCAGCGGATCGCGATCGCGCGCGCGATCCTGAAGAATGCGCCGATCCTTCTGCTCGACGAGGCGACGTCGGCGCTCGATACCGAGTCCGAACGCCACGTCCAGGCGGCGCTCAGCCGGCTGATGCAAGGACGGACGACGCTCGTCGTCGCCCACCGATTGTCGACCATCGTCGATGCCGACATCATCTACGTGATCGAAGACGGCCGCGTCGTCGAGCAGGGACGGCATGCCGACCTGATCGCGCGCGGCGGAACCTATGCGCGCCTCTATGCCGCCCAGAGCGGCGAGGAGCAACGCCGGCATCTGAACGTCGGGACGGCGGGACGCGCCCACGCCTAGCGTGCACGTCGGGAAGCGATGAAGGGGTTGCTCCGTTCCAAACCGGTGCAGGCCGTGGTCGCGTGGCTCGCGGCGCAGTACATCCGGCTGGTCTTCGCGACGAGCGCGTGGACCATGATCGGCGCGGAGCATGCCGCGCGCCTGCAGGCCGCCGGCAAACCGTTGATCGGTTGCTTTTGGCATGGCCGCATGCTGATGATGCCCAAGATCTGGACCTATCCGACGCCGATGCACATGCTCATTTCCAACCATGCGGATGGACGGCTGATCGCGCGGGTCATCGCGCATCTCGGCATCCGCACGATCGTGGGATCGAGCTCGCGCGGCGGTGCGGCGGCACTGCGCGCCATGACGCAGGCGCTGGCGCGAGGCGACTGCGTCGCCGTGACGCCGGACGGCCCCCGCGGTCCGCGCATGCGCGCAGCACCGGGCGTCGTCATGGCGGCCAAGCTGTCGGGTGCCGCGATCGTACCCGTCAGCTATTCGAGCTCCCGTGCAATCATGCTCTCGAGCTGGGACCGCTTCCTCGTCGCACTGCCGTTCGGGCGGGGCGTCTTCATATGGGGCGAGCCGGTCGAGGTCGCGGCCGATGCCGATGCGGCGGCCCTCGAGGCGGCGCGGGCCACGATCGAGACGCGACTCAATCAGCTCACGGACGAGGCCGACAGGATGTGCGGTCGCACGCCGATCGCGCCAGCGCCCGCCAGGATCAGCACTGCCGCATGAGCGCCGCCTACCGCCTTGCGGCGAGTCTTGCCGTACCGGTCCTGCATCTCGTTCTTCGTGCGCGCATTCGCGCCGGCAAGGAGGATGCCGGGCGCCTGGGTGAACGTTTCGGGCGCGCCGGCCGGCCGCGGCCGGCGGGCCCGCTCGTATGGATTCATGCCGCGAGCAACGGCGAGGCGCGCTCCGCGCTCGGTCTCGTTTCCCGCCTGCTCGATCACCGCGATGATCTTCACGTCCTGTTCACGAGCTTCACGCTGACGTCGGCGCGCATGCTGTCGGAGCTGTTGCCGCCGCGGGCGATGCATCAATTCGTGCCGCTCGACGTGCCCGCATGGGTCGACCGTTTCCTCGATCACTGGCAGCCCGAGCTTGCGATCTGGATCGAAGGCGAGCTGTGGCCGAACCTCGTCCGGCGCACCGCCGAACGCGGCATTCCCATGGCGCTTGTCAACGGCCGCATGTCGGCGCGGTCGTTTCGGCGATGGCGCGCCGCCGCGCCGCTGCTGCGTCCGCCGATCGATGCCTTCGATATCCGCCTCGCGCAAAGCACGATCGATGCCGAACGATTTGGCGCGCTCGGCGCACCGGCGAAGTTCGTCGGGCATCTCAAGTTCGACGGTGCCGATCTGCCGGCCGACGGCGAAGAGCTTGAGCGCATGCGCGCCGTCATCGGCACCCGGCCGCTGTGGCTCGCCGCCAGCACGCATCCGGGCGAAGAAGAGATCGCGCTTGAGACACACGCCCTGCTCACGACCGCGTATCCGCGACTGCTGACGATCGTGGTGCCGCGGCATGCCCGCCGCGGGGACGAACTCGCCGCCATGATGCGCGCCCGCGGTCACAACGTCGCGCAGCGGTCGAAGGGCGAGCGGCCCGGCCCCGAAACCGGGATATATCTAGCCGACACCATGGGTGAGCTCGGCCTGTTCTATCGTCTCGCACGGATCGCGTTCGTCGGCGCCTCGCTCGTGCCGCGCGGCGGACAGAACCCGCTCGAGGGTGCACGGCTGGGATGTGCGCTTGCCTTCGGTCCCTACATGACCAATTGCCGCGAGATCGCCGATGCCCTGATCGGTGCCGGCGCCGCCGTCGAAGTCCGCACGGCGGATGATCTTGCGCGGCACGTGTCGACGCTCCTGTCGGATGCGTCCGCGCAGGCCCGGGCCGGGGCCGCCGCCGTTGCGGTCGCAGCGCAGGGGCGCGGCGCGACCGAGCGTGTCTTCGCCGAGCTTACGCCGCTGCTGCAGCGTGGCCTGTCGCGACCGTCCACGACGGATCCCCGCCATGCGCGCGCCTGAGTTCTGGCGCCGTCGCGGCGGCTTCGCCGACGTCGTGCTGAGTCCGCTCGGCGCCGCCTACAGCCTTGCCGGCGCCGTCCGCCGCCGTCTGACCACGCCGTGGCGTGCGCCGGCGCCGGTGATCTGCGTCGGCAACCTGACCGTCGGAGGTGCCGGCAAGACGCCGACGGCGCTCGCGCTCGCCGGCACGCTGCACGACATGAATCTTCGCGTCGCGTTTCTTTCCCGCGGCTATGGTGGCCGCCTGCGCGGCCCCGTGGCGGTGGACGCCGCACGGCACACGGCACGGGACGTGGGCGACGAGCCGCTGCTGCTCGCGGAACGGGCCCCGACCTGGGTCGCACGAAACCGCAAGGACGGCGCCCGCCTCGCCATCGCCGACGGCGCCGACGTCGTCGTCATGGATGACGGCCTTCAGAATCCGACGCTGCATCAGGATCTGAAGCTGGTCGTCGTCGATGCGGAATACGGCTTCGGCAATGGTCGCGTCATCCCGGCCGGTCCGCTGCGCGAGCCGCTGCCGCAGGGCCTCGCCCGCGCCGATGCGTTCGTGCTGGTCGGCGAGGGTGGTGACGATCTCGCCAGGAACCTGTCGCGGCATGCGCCCGTTCTTCGCGCACGTCTGGTGCCGGATGCGGCGGCACGGCAGCTTGCGCAGACGAGGGTGTATGCCTTCGCCGGAATCGGTCGGCCGCAGAAGTTCTTTACGTCTCTCGAGAAACTTGGCGCCGTCATCGCGGGAAGACGAGCCTTCCCCGATCACCACCCCTATTCGGAGGACGAGGCCATGCGCGTGATCGAGACGGCGGCCGCGCTCGGCGCCGTTCCCGTCACCACGACCAAGGACGCCATGCGCCTGCCGGCTGCAATCAGGGGGATGGTGACGCCGCTGCGCGTCGACCTCGTCTTCGATGATCCGGCGGCACTTCGAAGGTTGCTGCAGACGACGGTGCAGGATCTGGTACGCGCATGACGGAAACATCGCATGGCTAACAGAGCTTCCTGGCAGCGCTGGCTGACCCGCAACGTCGTGCGTCCGCTCGAGGCAGGATTGACGAAGGTCCTGTTCCATTCATTCGCGCTGATGCCGATCGATACCGCCTCGGCCATCGGCGGCGCCGTCGCCCGCACGATCGGCCCCAGGCTGCGGATTTCCGACCGCGCACGCCGCAACTTGCGGCGCGCATTCCCGGACCTGCCGGAAACGCAGATCGAAGTCCTGATCCGCGAGATGTGGGACAATCTCGGCCGCACCGCCGCCGAGTATCCTCACCTTCCGCATATCAGCGAGCGCGTGATCTTCGAGGGGGCCGAGAACATCGAACGGGCACTGGCGCGCGGCCGGCCGTTGATCTTTTTCGCGGCCCATATGGGCAATTGGGAGATCACCCCGTCCTTTTCCGCGCGGCATGGGGCGCCGATTCACCTTCTCTATCGCCCCGCCAACAATCCCTGGATCGACGAACTGATCGGCAGGATGCGGCTCAGCAGCGGCGCGGCCGGCCTGATTCCGAAAGGCAAGGAAGGCGCGCGCCTCGCCCTTCAGACGCTGGCGAAAGGCGAGAACATCGGCCTCCTCATCGATCAGAAACTCAACGAGGGCGAGCCGATCCCGTTCTTCGGCCGTGACGCGATGACGGCAACTGCCATCGCCTCGCTGGCGTTCAAGTTCGATTGCACGCTGCTGCCGTCGCAGATCGAGCGCATCGAAGGCGCACGCTTCCGTCTAACCGTCCATCCGGCTCTGGAATTGCCGCGCACGGGCGACCGGCAGGCCGATACCCGTGCGCTCCTCACCACCATAAACCGGATGATCGAAGACTGGATCCGGCAGCGTCCCGGACAGTGGCTGTGGCTTCATCAGCGCTGGTCCGACTGACACGGCCCGGATGCACGGCACCGGATCGGTCGACATAGCGCGTAAGTACGGCGCGAATGGGGTAAGCCGCACGGCATGCGCCGTGACGATGGTTTTTACGTAACATCGCTGCAACCGGAGACTTCGCCGCGGCCGGCTTCCATGACAGCGCCTCGAGCGCCCGTGGGCCGCGTGCGGATATGTCCTTCCGTCACGGGCGCAACGACATGTACGGCGTATGGAGCACAGAATGTCAGATCCGAACGACGTCGGTGCCCGAGAGCGCACGACCACGCTGCCCGATGACATCATCTGCCCGTTCTGCGGCGGTCGCGGCTTCCAGGCGGCCGCGAAAGACAGCGACGAACCGATCGCCCTTCTCTACGAAAATTCCGGCCGGTCCTGGTTCGGGCCGCCGGGATATCTGCGCGTCTTTGCCCTGATCTGCAACGACTGCGGCTACGTCGCGACGTTCGCTGCAGACCGGCTCAAGCGCTGAGGCGCGGCGCGCGTCGTGCACGGCGAAACCGGCTGGCCGGCATGATCGTGCGCGCCGTCTAACCGCCGCCCGATACGGTGACGGGCGCGGCGGGCGCCGCCGGCATCGGCGGCACGAGCAGGGCAGGATCGAGACGGATGTCGAACAGATTCACGCGCCAGTCGAGATGCGGGCCGGTTGCCCGTCCAGTCGCACCGACCCGTCCGATGACGGTGCCCTGCTCGACGCGTTCGCCGGCGCGCACTGCAATCTCGGACAGGTGCGAATAGACCGAGCTGAGCCCGTGCCCGTGGTCGAGGATGATCGTCTTGCCGGTGAAGAACATGTCTTCATGCGCCAGCGCGACGATGCCGCTTGCGGCCGCGACGACCGGCGCTCCGACCGGGGCTGCGATATCGATGCCGTAATGCGGCTGACGCGGCTGTCCGTTCAGGATCCGCTGGCTGCCGTAGACGCCGCTGATCCGGCCGATCACGGGCCAGATGAATCCGGTCTTGAACAGCGCCTCGGCGGAATCGCGCGCGCGCGCCGCCGCGATCAGCGCGTTCTCCTCGCGGATCCGCTTCAGATCGGCCGGGTCCGGCGTCACCTGCCGCTCCGGCAGGCCGTCGATCCGCTGGATATCCCATGTCCGCGGCGTCACGGTCAGGACGCGCTCCTCGCGGCGGCCGTCCGGATATTCGACCACGAGCCGCGCCTCGGGTGCGGCATCGCGCCCGAAGCCGATCAGAAACGTGCCGTCCGGCGCGACGCGCATCGGTCGCCCCTCGAACGTGACACGGGCGCCGGGCACGACGCGCCCCGTGACCAGCGCGCCCTGAACGAACTGGCCGAACAGCTCCAGATCGGCGGCCTGCGCGCGCCCGGCGAGGCAGAACAGCATGAGCAACGCGAACAGTCGGATGCGCATCACAACAGGCTTCCCTGCTTGGGGGTTGGCTGCACGTCCCTTGCCGTCTTGCGTTCGCCGCGTGCCGGGCGCGACTTCGCCCCCGCGCCGTCGACGCGGACGCCGACCTCGCCATCGTGGAAACGCAGCGCCAGCGCAGCACCGGGTTCGGTCTCGCGCGCCGAGGTGAGCGGACGCCCGGCCTCGTCGTGCACGAGAACGAAGCCGCGTTCGAGCACGCGTTCGTAGGAACAGCTCTCGAGCAGCTTGCCGACATGGCCCAGGTGGTGCGCGCGCTGTTCGACGTAGCGCTGCAGCGCGCCGTTGAGGCGCATGAGAAGCTCGTCGCCGCGCTCCGCTCCCTGCGCCATCATCCGCTCCGTCGCGAGACGGCAAGCGGTCAGCCGGGCGATACGGTCCGACAACGCCGTCATGGCCTGGTCGAGCTGGCGTTTCGGATGCGGCAGCCGTTCGCCCAGATTCGTGACGCGCATCTTGTGCTGGCCGACCAGATTGTCCATGGCAAGCCGGAGACGCTCCGTCCGGTCGTCGAGCCGCTGCGTCCAGTCCTCGATGAGGCGAATCGGATCGCCGAGGCCGCGGGCGAGGCCGTCGAGCCGCGTGCGGCGTTCCTCGATCATGCGCTGCAGTCCGGCGATCAGACGCTGTCCGTCGCGCAGAACGTCGGCGATCAGCTCGACCCGCACCGGCACCGCCATCTCCGCGGCCGCGGTCGGCGTCGGCGCCCGCCGGTCGGCGGCGAAGTCGATCAGTGTCGTGTCGGTCTCGTGCCCGACGGCGGAAATGAGCGGGATCTCGCTTTCGGCCGCCGCGCGCACCACCACCTCCTCGTTGAACGCCATCAGGTCCTCGAGGCTGCCGCCGCCGCGCGCGACGATGAGTACGTCCGGCCGCGGTATCACACCGTCACGTGGAATGGCGTTGAAGCCGCGGATGGCCGCCGCCACCTGCTCCGCCGCGCCGTCACCCTGGACGGCGACGGGCCAGACGATGACATGGCGGGGAAAGCGGTCGTTCAGACGATGGAGAATGTCGCGGATCACGGCGCCCGTGGGCGACGTGACGACGCCGATGACGTCGGGAAGGAACGGCAGCTTCTTCTTGCGCTGCTCGTCGAACAGGCCCTCGGCGGCGAGGCGGCGTCGGCGATCCTCGATCATCTTGAGGAGCGCGCCCTCGCCCGCGAGCTCCATCCGCTCGATGACGAGCTGGTACTTGGAACGGCCCGGATAGGTCGTGACCCGCCCGGTACAGACCACCTCCATGCCGTCCTCGGGTTTGATGTCGAGACGCATGGCGACGCCGCGCCAGATGACCGCGTCGATCACCGCCTCCGCGTCCTTGAGGCAGAGATAGAGGTGGCCGGACGTATGGCGCTTGAACTGCGAGATCTCGCCGCGCACGCGGACCCGGGCGAACGCCCCCTCGACGGTCCGTTTCACGGCCTGCGACAGCTCGCTCACCGTGAATTCGGGAACGTTCGTACGGCCCGTTGCGGCGTCGATCGGGGTCAGAAATTCGTCCATGGCAGTTTCGGGCGACTATGATACAAGCCGCGCACGTTCGAAAGATAGGGCCACGAGGGAAAAATGCGGATTCTCGTAGTCGGTTCGGGCGGCCGGGAACATGCGCTCTGCTGGGCGATCGCGGCATCGCCGTTGTGCGACAAGCTCTACTGCGCGCCGGGCAATGCCGGAATCGCCCGTATTGCCGAATGCGTTCTGATCGGCGCCGAGGACGTGGACGCCCTCGTGCGATTCGCGCGCGAGAGCGCGATCGATTTCGTGGTCATCGGTCCCGAGGCCCCGCTCGTGCTCGGACTCGCGGACCGGCTGGAAGCGGCCGGCATCCGGACATTCGGCCCGTCCCAGCGCGCCGCCGCGCTCGAGGGGTCCAAAGGATTCATGAAGGACCTGTGCGCCAAATACGGCATTCCGACCGCCGCCTACGCGCGCTTCGACAATGCCGAGAAGGCGCGCGCCTACGTCCGGGCGCACGGGGCACCCATCGTCGTCAAGGCGGACGGGCTTGCCGCCGGCAAGGGCGTCACGGTGGCGATGACGCTCGAGGCGGCGCTCGCCGCGATCGACGACGCCATGGTCGCGAACCGCTTCGGCAAGGCGGGTGCCGAGGTCGTCATCGAGGAATATCTCGAGGGCGAGGAAGTCAGCTTCTTCGCGCTGTCGGACGGCACCAACGTCCTGCCGCTCGCCGCCGCCCAGGATCACAAGCGCGTCGGCGACGGCGACACCGGTCCCAACACCGGCGGCATGGGCGCCTATTCCCCGCCGCCGATCGTGACACCGGCGCTGGCCGACACGATCATGAACAAGATCATCCGGCCGACGGTCGCCGGCATGGCGGCCGAGGGCGCGCCGTTCATGGGCGTGCTGTTCGCCGGACTCATGATCACGGCCGACGGTCCGAAGTTGCTCGAATACAACGTGCGCTTCGGCGATCCGGAGTGCCAGGTTCTGATGCCCCGGCTGAAATCGGATCTCCTGCCCGCCCTGATCGCCGCGCGCGACGGCCAGCTGAAGAACTTCGATCTGCGCTGGCGTGACGACGCCGCGCTGTGCGTGGTCATGGCCGCGAAGGGCTATCCCGGCGACTACAGGAAGGGAACGGAGATCCGCAAGCTGGAAGACGCCGAAGCCATTCCCGGCGTCACGGTCTTCCATGCCGGCACGACCGCAAAGGATGGCCGGATTCTCGCGACCGGCGGACGCGTGCTCGGCATCACCGCGACGGCCAGGACCATCGCCGAGGCGCAGGCCGCCGCCTACCGGGCGGTCGACGCCATCGACTGGCCCGACGGCTTCTGCCGGCGCGACATCGGCTGGCGCGCGATCCAGCACGCCAATGTCCGGTAGAAGGCTGTCCGGCACGCGCCGCGAATGGCGGCTGGACAAGGGACGCGTTTCATACTCATCTGATCAGGCATGGCTGAAGGCATCAATCGGTCCCCGCTGACCTATCCTTTCGAGGCTGCCCCGGCACCGGGCACGAGCCGCGAAATCGCGCCCGGCCTGCGCTGGATCTCGATGCCGCTGCCGTTTCCGCCCGATCACATCAACCTGTGGCTCATCGCCGATGACGGCGGTTGGACCATCGTCGATGCCGGGCTGTCGCGCGACGACACCAAGGCGCACTGGGAAGCGATCTTCGCGAACGATCTCGATGGACGGCCGGTGACGCGCGTGATCGTCACGCATTTCCATCCCGATCACATCGGGCTTGCCGACTGGCTGTGCCGGCGCTGGAACGCACCGCTGTGGATGACCGCCGGCGAGTGGTACACGGCCCGCGCCGTCCATGGTCAAGGCAGCGAGGCCGATATCGAGGCACGGCTCACCTTCTACCGGCGCAACGGCGCAAACGATGCGCTGCTGAGCGAGGCGATGAAGCCGAACACGTTCTACCGCCGCGGCGTGCCCGAGGTGCCGCCCGCCTTCGTGCGCATCCGGCAGAACGTGCCCATTCGGATCGGCGGCCGCGACTGGGTGCCGATCATCGGGCGCGGCCATGCGCCCGAACATGCCTGTCTTTATTGCGCCGATCTCGGCGTGCTGATCGGCGGCGACATCCTGCTGCCGCGGATCTCGCCGAACGTCAGCGTCTGGCCGGCGGAGCCGTTCGCCAATCCGCTCCTCGACTATCTCGAATCCCTCGGGAACTTCCGCGATCTTCCGGACGAGACACTCGTCCTGCCGGCACACGGTCTGCCCTATCGCGGCCTGCACGCGCGCATCGCGGAACTGCGAGTGCACCACACGCAGCGTCTCGACCGGCTTGCCGCGGCCATCGCGGAACGACCGCGCACGGCGGTCGAGTGCTTCCCGCTCCTGTTCCGCCGCGAGATCGGGCCCAACAACATCGGTCTCGCGACGGGCGAGGCGCTGTCGCATCTCCACCTGCTCGAAAGCCAGAAGCGCGTGCGCCGCATCGACGAGGGCGGCCTCTGGAAGTTCGCGGCCGTCGCGGCGCAATGACGGACGCGCTCACGCGGCTCATTGCCGGTTTTCGTACCTTTCACGACAGGTACTTCCAGCAGAACCGCGCGCTTTACGATCGTCTGACGACAGAGGGGCAGGTCCCCAAGGTGCTGGTGGTCGGCTGCTCGGATGCCCGTGTCGATCCGGCGATCCTCACCTACGCGCAACCCGGCGACCTGTTCGTCGTGCGCAACGTCGGCGCGATCGTACCGCCGCACGAGGAAGCCGGCCGCGGCTATCACGGCACCAGCAGCGCGCTCGAGTTCGGCGTGCGCGGCCTCAACGTCGAGCACATCGTCGTGCTGGGGCATGCGCTGTGCGGCGGCATGCGGGCGCTCGCCGACGGACCGGCGGAGGACAGCCGTGACTACGAATATCTCCACGACTGGGTTCGCATCGCCGCGGCGGCGCGCGATGCGGTTCGGGTGGAACTGCGCGATGCGCCGGCGGAAACGCGACGCCGGGCGCTGGAGCAGGCCGGCATCGTCGTATCGCTCGGGAATCTGATGACGTTTCCCTGGGTGCGCGAGCGCGTCGTGGCGGGAACGCTCGCGCTCCACGGCTGGTATTTCGATTTCACGGTCGGCACGCTCTTCGCCTACGATACGGCGGCGGGTCGGTTCGCCCCGGTGGCGGAGAGCGCCCATCCGCTGTCGCCGGACCGGCATGCCGATCTTGCCGCCGCACTCGACGTCGGGCGCTTCGTCCGTCGCATCGCGGCCGCCTGCAACCAGACGGAAGCAGCGGAAGGAAACGCAGTCCATGGGCACGCCATTCCGCCTCGAAGGCCTTGACCACATCGTGCTGCGCGCCCGCGACGTGCCGCGGCTGGTGCGGTTCTACTGCGACGTGCTCGGCTGCACGTTCGAGCGCAAGCAGAAGGAGCTCGGCCTCCTCCAGCTTCGCGCCGGCCGGTCGCTGATCGATCTCGTCGACGTGGCGGGCCCGCTCGGCCGCCAGGGCGGCGCCCCGCCCGGACGCGAGGCGCGCAACCTCGATCATTTCTGCCTGCGCATCGCCCCGTTCGACGCCGAGGCGATCCGCGCGCACCTGATCGCCCATGGCGTCGAGGCGGGCGAGGTGAAGGACCGCTACGGCGCCGAAGGCACGGGCCCGTCGCTCTACATCACCGATCCCGAAGGTAACACGGTCGAGCTCAAGGGACCGTCGGTTCAGCCGCCCGTGCCCTGAACGAGCCGCAACGCGAAGTCGACGGCCTCGATCAGGCTCTTTTCGTTGGCGATGCCACGGCCCGCGATGTCGAACGCCGTGCCATGGTCGACCGACGTCCGCACCAGCGGGAGGCCGAGCGTGACGTTCACGCCGCTCAGGCTTTCCCATTTTCCGGTGCGCTCGTCCACCGAGAACCCGAGCAGCTTCACGGGGATGTGCCCCTGGTCATGGTACATCGCGACGACGGCGTCGTACTGACCCGCCCGCAGTTTGACGAAGACCGTATCGCCCGGAACCGGGCCATCGATGTCGACTCCGGCCTTTCGATACTCGGCGATCACCGGCGCCGTAACCTCGATATCCTGCCGACCGAGAATTCCGCCTTCGCCGGCATGCGGGTTCAGGGCCGCCACGGCGAGACGGGGCCGGGCGATCCCGAGGCGTTCGAGCGTCGCATGCGTCAGGTCGATCACTCGCCGAAGGCGGGCGGGCGTAAGACGCTTCGGAACCTCTTCCAGTGGCACGTGGGTCGAAACATGGCTGACCCGCATCCCGCCGTGCGCGAGCATCATCACCGGCTCCTTCCCGCCCGACAGGTCCGCCAGCAGCTCCGTATGTCCCGAATAGCGATAGCCGGCGAGATTGAGCGCCTCTTTGCTCAGCGGCGCCGTGACGATGGCGTCGATCTTTCCCGCGCGCGTGCGCGCGACAGCCTCGGCAATGGCCTGGTACGCCAGCCGTCCCGCCTCAGCGGAGGTCTCGCCGTAGTTGATGTCGGTCCTGGGCGCCCCGATGTCGTGGAGAGCGAGGCCCGGCACATTCGCGAATGCCGACAAGGGCGTCAGCCCCATGTCCCGCGCGGCGCGATCCAGCGACGCGGCGGAACCGATCACCTCCAGCTGAAACTCGCCGCGCTCGAGCCGCGGGCGCAGCGCGGCCACGGCTTTCAGGACGATCTCCGGGCCGATGCCCGCCGGATCACCGACCGTTATGGCAATCTTCCTGGCCATCTTCCGGTCCCTTCTTACGTATTGCCGTCACGATCTCCAGAAGAAGGGGCGGCCCGCCGAACGCGCCCGACTTCGAGATGACGTAAGTTCCTCTCCATGCGCCGTCGGCAATCAGCGACAGGGGAAGGCCCGGCGCAATCTCGCCATGAACGTCGAGCTGCGAGGCGCCGACCGCGCCGGCAAGACGTACCAGCGTATCACCGCCGACCACCAGCAGAATGTCGGGCGGCGGAACGAGATCCGGAATCCTCGCGAAGGTCCGGTTCATGATCGCGGCCGCTGCCGCATCCGACACGGGCGGCAGCGAAAACAGGATGGCGCCCGGCCGCCGGGCCTCGAGCCGCCGGGCGACGTGACGAAGGGCCGTGTCGATCGCATGTTCGTGGCAAATTCTTGCGATCGCATCCGGCATGCCGGACGCCAGCACATCGCCCTGGCCGACCGCGACCGGATGGTTGCTGCCGACCACCACCAGGACCGAGGATGTCGATGGCGGAACGAGCGGCCGTGGGAACTGCGCAAGCGCGCGGCTGAGCCCGGCGGAACCTATCCATAGGATCGGCCCCTCGAGTTGCGAGCGAAGCGACGCGATCCTGTCGAGGTCGGACGGCGTCTCGGCATCGCAAATGAAAATGCCGGGACCGCGCGGAAGGCACCGGCGCGGAACGATCCGCGCACGGATACCCTTGGCGGCAAGCGCGCGGAGAAGGCTGCCTGCGCCGGTCTGCCGCCACGCCCCATTCGCCGGATCCCGATAGAGCTGCACGCCGGCCCGCGTAATACGGCCCTGCTCCGGAAAGGCCGGCGCGATCACCACCGTCCCGAAGCGGCCGCGGCGGACGCAGGTGGCGATTTCGAGCAGCGTGTTCCCGCGCAGCAACGAGTCGATCTTCTTGAACCCGAGCGCCCGTCCGGAGAGCCGGGCGGCCGCATGCGCCACCGCAAATGCGGCCCGGTGCGGCGCGAGCGACCGCGTCTCGCTGTCGATGACGAGACGCGGTCCCACAAAAGGCGGACGCCAGCGGACGGGCATGACGCCGTAACGCCCCGCGAGCGGAGCGGCCGTATCGAGTGCCCCCGTGAGATCATCCGCCAGGATACAGATGCTGCGCACGGGTGCGATCGATAGCGCGTCGCCGCGGCCGGCTCAACCACACGCCCCGCGGGCGCAGCGTCCGGCCGACCTCGACGCCGGACGTCAGCCGGCGTCCCCTGACCTGCCTTGGGCCGCTGCCGCGTCGGCGGATAGCTTCTGGTTCATCTCATGACGCTGCCGCGCCATTTCCTTCAAGGCGGCGCGCAGCTTCGGATGCCGGGATATGAATTTCCCGAAGTCGCGCCGATCCAGCACGAGGAACTGGCAATAATCCACGGCGGTGACGTCCGCGTTCCGCCGTTCGCCGCTCAAGAGCGCCATTTCGCCGAAGAACGCGCCGGCCTCGAGCCGGATGGTCCGGCCGGACACCAGGACTTCGACGGCGCCCGCCGCAATGAAATACATGCCGTCCGCGCGGTCGCCGCGGCGGATCACGCGTTCGCCGGGTGTTGCGGTTTTCGGCCGGAACAGCAACAGAAGCTCCTCCTGATCGCGGCTCTCGACGAGGGCCAGAACGGGAAGCGTCTCCAGCAGCGCCTGGACCTTCAGTGCCCTCGCCTTCTCGCGTTCCTCGTTACGCCGCTTGATTGCCACGAGCTCGCGCTCGAGCGCTTCATAGCGCCGGCGGCCAAAGGCGATGGCACCGGCCGGCCGGACTGCGCGCCACCGTCTCTGGAGCGCATCCGCCGCGGCGAAGACGAGCGGGTTCAGTACGATCGACAGGAGGGCGCCGGCGAGGACGAGATCACGTCCCTCGGCCGGCAGAATGCCAAGGGACGAGCCGAGGCCGACGAGAATGAAGGAGAACTCACCGATCTGCACAAGCCCCGCCGCGACGACGAGACCCATGTCGACCGGATAGCGCAACAGCAGCACGATGGTGAAAGCGATCAGCCCCTTGCCTGCGATGATCAGCGCCAGCACGGCGAGCACGGACAGCGGCGCCCGGATCAGGATCGACGGGTCGAAGAGCATCCCGACCGAGACGAAGAACAGGACCGAGAAAGCGTCCTGCAAAGGCAGCGACTCGGCCGCTGCCTTGTGGCTGAAACGGGATTCGCTCAAGACGACGCCGGCGAGGAAGGCGCCGAGCGCGAACGACACGCCGAACACCTCAGCCGAGCCATAGGCGATGCCGAGCGCGAGCGCCAGCACCGACAGAGTGAACAGCTCGCGCGAGCCGGTCCGCGCCACCCGCGCAAGCAGCCACGGCACCGCCTTCGGCCCGAGCAGGAAGGCCAGGGCGGCAAAGGCCGCGATCTTGCCGAGCGTGACGACCAGCGTAAGGAACACCGCGCCCACCGACGCAGGCGCGGCATGAGCGTCGGCTGTGCCGGCGGCATGGCCGCCCAGCATCTCGGCAAAAGCCGGCAGGAGGACGAGCGCCAGGACCATGGCGATGTCCTCGACGATGAGCCAGCCGACGGCGACCCGGCCGTTCGGCGTGTCGAGGCGATTGCGCTCCTCGAGCGCCCGGAGCAGCACCACCGTGCTCGCCACCGACAGGCTCAACCCGAAGACGAGTCCTGCGCCCGGACTCCATCCCCAGATCTGCGTCAGACCGATGCCGACGAGCGTGGCGAGCAGGATCTGGCTGATCGCGCCAGGAACGGCGACCGCCCGAACGGCCAGCAGGTCCGCGGCGGAGAAATGCAGCCCGACGCCGAACATGAGCAGAATGACGCCCATCTCGGCGAGCTGCGCGGCAAGCTCGCCATCGACGACGAGGCCCGGCGTGAACGGTCCGACGAAGATGCCCGCGACCAGATAACCGACGAGCGGCGGCAGACGCAGCCGGTCGGCAACGTACCCGAACGCGAACGCGAACACGAAGCCCTCGGCGAACGTGGCGATGAGCGTTGCTTCGTGCGGCAAGCGCGATCCTTTGGTGCGATCCTCGGGGCGACCGATGCTACACGTCGCGCGACGGCGACGAAAGCGATCGGCGAGTCATGCCGGAGCGATGTCCGCATCGAGGCCGCGGTGCGGACATTGCCCAAGGCGCGTACTCATGAACGGCCGGGTAGCCGAGGTAGAGGCTCGCAGCACGCTCGTCCGCTATGTGCCAATGCTGGACTTCGGATGTCGCGACAGTATGTCAGTGCGTCCGCTCAGATCCAAACGCAAATCTAAGCGCGCGGATGTTATCTCAGTAGCGGATAACGGCTGTCCTCAGGATGCGCTCGCCGATCCGACCGACGGCGAAATGGCCCGTCATCGGGCTCGACGCAGCATGGGGAAGATCGGCGGCGACGTTTCCACCTGGATGGTCCCGAGCAGCTCGAACCCGTGGCGCTCGTAGAGCGGAATATTCCGGGGATTCGAGGATTCGAGATATGCCGGCGTCCTGTCCTTATCGCATTGCAGAAGCACACGCTGCAGCAGCGCCGAGCCATGGCCCTTTCCCTGCCTGGAGGGCACCACGCCTATGAGCGGCAGGTACCAGTGCGGTTCTGTCGGGTGATAACCGCCCATTTGCTCAAACACCGCAAAGGCCGCCTGCTTTTCGGACTCGCGGAGCGTTCGTTCCAGCAGCGCCATCAGGGCCTCCTCATCCGGGCCAATGCCCGGCGGAAGCCATAGCGCCGCGCCGGAAAACTCGCCGCTGTAGAATGCCGTCTCGTGCTCAAAAGCCCGACCGCCGAACGCCTGGGCAAAGGCCGGGAAATGGCGTCGATATTGAGCCGGGTCGGGGTATATCCAACGCGCAGCCGGGTCGGTCTCGAATGCCGACGTCATCACGTCGAGCAATTGCTCTCGGTCGCCCGCAGTAGCGGTGCGGATCCGCCGTTCCATCACTTGTGACATTATCGATCTTTCCTCTCGAACGCACTGCCTTCTGGCGGGAAATGGGAAGACAGCTCGCACATTCGGCAGGCTACACCGAGCCCGAATCGAGCGCTGTGACCGATTTCACATTTGGGACTGGACGATCTTCTCTCGCGATCACGACACGGCGGGCGACAGGTCCCGCCACCGGCGGCAGCGCAGCTCGGCAATGCCACGGTGCGGACGCTATCGCGCGCGACGCCGGATTTCGAGATGGTGAACCGATGTGACGCACCGGCCGAACCGTGTGCGGCCGGCTCTTTTGTTCGTTCCGGGTCACACGCAGGCATTGGGGGCCTTGGCATCATCAAGCGTCACGCCGTTCATGAGTTCACGCCCTAAGCCCGCCCGTTCGCCGGCGCGGCGAACAGCGTAACGCCATGATGAACGATGCCGCCGCCAGGAGTGAGGTGGCCGTCCTGACGTGGTTCCAGGTCGTCCAGACGGAGAGATAGCGGGACCACAGCTCGGCGCCGTCGGCGCTGTCCGATTTGATGGCGGCCAGCGCCTTGTTCAGCGGGACGTTGAATACGATCGTCACCAGGATGGTGCCGAGAAGATAGAGCAGGCCGCCGGCGAGCAGGTATGGCGCGCCGGGTCCGTTCCAGTCGAACAGGGAAAAGACCGTGAGGACGACGCCGGCCGCGGCCGTTCCGAAGAACACGGCGAAGAACCATGGATTGAGCACCGCGACATTGATGGACTGCATGGCGGCGATGCCCCGGTCCGGCGGCAGGCGGCCGAGCGCCGTCATGACGAACGTCGAGAACGCGAAGAAAATGCCGGCGACCAGCCCGCCGCCAAGCGCGGCGAAAAGAGTAAGAGCGGCAACGAATAGGTTGGTCATGGCCATGCACTCCGGACACGTGGACCCGGACGTTCCTGAAGCCGCGTGTCTCCCCGACATGGGTGCGTCCAGCAACGCGGTCTATCAAACTCTTCCCCGAAGCGCCGAGGCTCATGCTGCGCGGACATCCGATTTAAAGTCGCGCTTCGTCCATGGCCTTCACCACTGCCGCGCGGCTGACCGGCAAGAAATTGAGCGCTTCAACCGCATCATCTCACGATTTGCATACCGCTACCCACGTGTAGCTCTGTTTACTCCGACGCGCGGCACGCCGGCGGCGCACAATTGGGCGGGTACCGGCCCCGCGCCCTCGTGCGACGACCCGGCCAGCCATCGCCCGGACAGGCCGGAACGCGGCTCGGCACGGGGGCGTTGGCAGCATGACGAAGCCAGACGCGGAGGGTCGCCATGCAGCGCCGGATCAGACTGACGCAGAACCTGCTGGTGGGCACGGACCAGCCGAGCGAGGCCGATCTGCAGGGCTTTGCCGCCGAGGGCATCAAGTCGGTCGTCGATTTGCGCCAGCCGGGCGAGCCGAACCAGACGCTGCCGCCGGAGGCCGAAAGCGCGGCGGCGCGGCGCCTCGGCCTGAACTACCGCCACATCTCGGTGCCGGTGGACCGGCTGGACGAGGAGACGCTCGACCACATCCACAGCGAACTCGCCCGCCTGCCGGAGCCGATCTACATCCACTGCGCCTCGGGCCGGCGCTCGGGCATGGCCGCCCTCATCCATCGCGCCATCGACGAGGGCCTGACGGGCGATGCCATGATGGCGGGGGCCGAACGGCTCGGCTTCGCCTACGGCTCGCCCGAGCTGAAGGATTTCATGAAGCGCTACGTCGACAAGCGCCAGTCGCCGGTGCGGTCGGTGCCGGCGCACTGAGGGCGGGCTTCCCGGCTTGCCCGTGAGCCACCCCTCGCCCCGACCTTCTTCCAGCGGGGGCTTTGCACAAAAAATCATGCTTGCGCAATAAGCCCGGCTTCTGCACAAGAGGTCCGCCGCCTTACAAAGAATATTTATCGTTTGATCGGACCGCGCTCGAGCAGGTGCGACTCGGGCATCCGCCGCTTGCTCCGTCCGCACAAAAAAGCGGCGGCCTTTCGGCCGCCGCTGTTTGGCCCGTATCCGTATCTGCTTAGAAGGTGTAGCGAAGGCCGACCTTCACGACGTGGGCCATACCATCGTCGAAGCCGTCTTCGCCGTTATTGACCCACTGGAACCGATACGCGGGAACGAGCTCAAGTTGCTGGGCAACGCTGACGGCAACACCCGCCTCGGCAAAAGCCGTGAGATCGGTCGAGTCGTCGCCCTCTGCGGTGATGGTCGTCGAGCCAACCGTCGCGGTGACTTCATCGACCGACGAGTGGAGCACGCCAACGCCGCCGCCGATATACGGCGTGACGACGCCGCCGACGTTGAAGTCGTAAAACCCGTTGATGGTCACCGAGAACAGATCGGCCGTGCCATCGACCGGGACGGAGACGCCGAGGAAGCTCACGCTTTCCGCCTCGATACGTCCGTAGCCGAGCTCGACCTCGGCGCGGAATCCGTTTCCGAACCGGTACCCGAGAGCCGCCCAGATCGCGTAGCCGGGATTGTCGTATTCTCCCGTCACCTCGACGCCCTCAACGTCTCCCTCGATGTCTCGGTTAAAGGTAAGACCAGCCGAAAGGCTGGCGTAAGTTCCCGCCGTCTGCTGAGCGAGCGCATCGCCAACGTTGAGCATAAGTGCGCCGGCAACGAGCGCACCGAGAGCAAGCCGCAACTTCATTCTCTCCTCCTCTGACGAATCCCCCGGAACTGAGGTGAAGTTGTTGATACGGTCTACAGCCTAGGATTGCAAGTACCGGACTGCTTGTTTTGCCTAACGTTTTTGCGAATGTAGTATCACGGCAACAGTTTCCTTTCGAAAACTTATGAAGAGGTCGCCGCGGCCTCTAACGAGGAGAAGTCGAGCCCTCCAGCTCACCTCGAAACGCCTACGTCATCGCGATCGTCGCGGCGAGGCGGTCGCGGGGTTGCACTCCTTCGCGAGAGAGATCTCGGGCGCGGCGAACGTCGGATTTCGCGAGCGGCGTGAGATCGGTCACCGGCGTTCGCGGAAGAAGTCGCGCAGCAGCGCGCCCGCGCGGGTCTCGTCGATGCCGCCATAGACCTCGGGCCGGTGATGACAGGTCGGCTGGGCGAAAATGCGCGGGCCGTGCTCGACGCCGCCGCCCTTGGGGTCGCCAGCGCCGAAATAGAGCCGACGCAGGCGGGCGAAGGCGATCGCCTGCGCGCACATCGGGCACGGCTCGAGCGTGACGTAGAGATCGCAGCGCGCAAGGCGCTTCTCGCCGCTTGCCTGCGCCGCGGCGCGGATGACCAGCATCTCGGCATGGGCCGTCGGATCGTGCATCGCCTCGACGAGATTGTGCGCGGCGGCGAGCACCTCGCCGCTGTCGCCGTCGACGAGGACGGCGCCGACCGGAACCTCGCCCGCGGCGGCCGCCTTCGCGGCCTCGGCGAGCGCGAGTTCCATGTAGCTGGGGCGCCGTGCGCTACCGCGTACCGGCGGCGGACCGGCCAGCCCGTCAACGTTTCCTTGAGCCATTGCGTGCGATCCTTGGGGCGCGACGCGGCATGCGTCAAGGCTTGCCGCTCGCTTCGCCCCGAACGCTCTGGTAACGTCGCCGCCATGCCACGACCCATCATCGGAATCACCCTCGACTCGGAGCCCGCCGGCGGCTGGTCGAAGATGCCCTGGTATGCGCTCCGCCAGAACTACTGCGAGGCCGTCGCGCGCGCCGGCGGCCTGCCCGTGACGCTGCCGCACGAACCGGCGCTCGCCGCCGACTATCTCGCCATGATCGACGGCCTGCTGATCACGGGCGGCGCGTTCGACGTCGATCCGTCCCTGTTCGGCGCGAGCACGCGCCATGCGACCGTAAAGACCAAGGACCGGCGCACCGCGTTCGAGCTGGCGATCACGCGCGCCGCGCTCGAAGCGGACAAACCCGTGCTGGGGATCTGCGGCGGTGAACAGCTTCTGAACGTGGTGCTCGGCGGCACGCTGATCCAGCACATTCCCGACGAGATTCCGAACGCGCTGGCGCACGAGCAGCCGAACCCGCGCACCGAGCCCGGCCATACGGTGACGATCGTCGGCGGCACCCTGCTTCACCGTATCGTCGACACCCACGAGCTGCCGGTGAACAGCGCGCATCATCAGGCCGTCAAGGACGTCGGACCGGGTGTCGTCGTCAATGCCGTCGCCCCCGACGGCGTCATCGAGGGCATCGAAGATCCGCGCCGACGCTTCTGCCTGGGCGTCGAGTGGCATCCCGAATACGCCATCAGCCGCGGCGACGACCGGATCTTCGAGGCCTTCGTCCGGGCCGCCGCCTGATCGCGACCGTCCGCGATCCCGACGCCACAGCCGCCGGCTTCGACTCGCAGCACCGATTCCGCGTATAAACGCGGGCCGTGAACGAATCATCATCGAAAAGACAGCACGAGGGCGAACGCATCGCGAAGGTCATCGCGCGCAGCGGGCTCTGCTCGCGGCGCGAGGCGGAACGGCTGATCGCGCAAGGCCGCGTCTGCGTCGACGGCAAGGTGCTGACGACACCCGCGGTCGTCGTCGGCCCGGACAGCACGATCACGGTCGACGGCCAGCCGCTGCCGCAGCCGGAACGGACGCGGCTGTTCCGCTACCACAAGCCGCCCGGCGTGCTCACCACCACGCATGACCCGCAGGGGCGTCCGACGATCTACGACACGTTTCCGCCCAGCGTGCCCCGGCTGATGCCGGTCGGCCGCCTCGATTTCAATTCCGAGGGATTGCTGCTGCTCACCAACGACGGCGCCCTCAAGCGCCATCTCGAACTGCCCGCGACCGGGTGGCTGCGCCGTTACCGGGTCCGCGTCTTCGGGCAGCCGACGCCGGCCGCGTTGCGCGAGCTCGCCAAGGGCGTGACCATTGACGGCATCCGCTATGGCCCGATCGACGCGGCGATCGACAGCATCAAGGGCAGCAACGCCTGGCTGACCGTGTCGCTGCACGAAGGCAAGAACCGCGAGATCCGCCGCGTCATGGAGCATCTCGGGCTCAGGGTGAACCGCCTGATCCGCATCGCCTATGGTCCGTTCCAGCTCGGCACGCTGCCGCGAGGCGCTGCCGAGGAAGTGCCGCAGCGGATCCTGCGCGACCAGCTCGGCGGCGTCCTCGCGCCGCGGAAGGGCGGTTAGCATGCGCATCGTCGGCGGCAAGCACCGCGGACGCCGGATCGAGGGGCCCGCCGACGAACGGCTGCGCCCGACCAGCGATCGGGCCCGCGAGGCACTGTTCAACATCCTCGAGCACGGCCGCCTGTCCGCGGACGGACGTTCGCTTCTTCCCGGCGCGCACGTCCTCGACGTGTTCTGCGGGACCGGTGCCTTCGCGCTGGAGGCGCTGTCGCGCGGCGCGGCGCATGCGACGCTGATCGACAACGCGCCCGAGGCGATCGCGCTGGCGCGACGCAATCTGCGCAACGCCGGCGAGATTGCGCGCGCGACGATCATCGAGGCCGATGCGACGCGACCGCCGCCACCACCGCAGCGGCATACGATCGCCTTCCTCGATCCGCCGTACCGGAGCGGGCTCGCGCCCGTGGCACTCGAAGCACTCGGCAACGGCGGGTGGCTGTCGCCCGGGGCCATCTGCATCGTCGAGGTCGAAGCCCGCGAGCGGTTCGAGGCGCCGCCCGGATTCACGCCCGTCGACGAACGCCGTTACGGCCGCGCGCGACTCGTCTTTCTTCGCGCCGCGTGAACAGCGCCGCCGACGTCAGTCGATCTCGGTCAGCTTGTTCTGAAGCAGTTTTTCCGCAGCGGCCTTGACGCGGAGCCAATCGGCACTGCCCTTCGCGTTGCCTTCCTTCTTGAGCCGGGCCGCGCGCAGCGCCGCATGCTTGGGTGCGCATTCACCGCGCTTCGCGACGAGGACGCGCGCTGCACTACGTATGTCGCGCTCGGTCAGCATTGAGCCCGCGGCCCGCACCTGAATCCGAATTGGGGGGAGGTTCCGTGTTGCCCGCAACAGTAGTGGCCTGGACCGGCCAAGGCAAGCGCCGATACCTGCGGCAAATTGTCGATTCTTCCTAGTAATTTTCTGGGGATAAGCCGGATTTTCAGCGGCAAATCAAGACATCCCATGCGGGAAGTGCAGAACGAGTCGAGGATCGTTCTTCCGCCCGCACGGTTTCCCACCCGTAATCGAGCCGGATCGCCGAACGCCGGCGCACCGGCGAACGGTCCGATGGACATGCCACGACGCGAAAAGTACGATGCCGCACGCAAGAGTTGCAGGTCCATTGCCGCGCTGGCGGACCGTTAGCAAGCCGGTAACGTCGCGGGGGTAACCTCGCGGTGCCGTCCGGGCGGCGGTGCAATGCGTGTCAGGGGGTGTCGGGTCATGTCGGGCGAGCCGATCGAAGGTTTCAATCAGGAACGTGCCGCATCGCCTTTGTACGTGCCGCCCGATGGCGAGGCGCCGCAACGCGGCCCGGCCGGAAACGGATCCGTCCCCGGCAACGGCGCCGCCCCGAGCGGGCTCAGCATCGACGAAGTGATCGGCGCATTGCGCTTGCTCCAGGCCCAATACAATTCCCTGCGCGTGGCCGAACAGATTCTCCTGCACATCGTCCACGCGAAGGAGAACATCGCGGCGCTCGAGCGGCGCAAGCTGTCCCTCCTCGACGAGATCGCGAAACTGGAGGAGCGGCGCGAGGCGGCGCTGGCCAACGCTGCGGCGGCCGAGCAGGCCGCGAAAGTCCGCCTCGAGGCGATCGAGAGCCAGATCCGGCGCGAGGAGGAGCGGTTCGCGACCGAGCGCAAGCGGCTCGAAGGCGATCTCGCCTACCTCCAATCCGTCATCAGCAAGCTGACCGCCACCGCGTCCGAATTGAAGCTCTGACAACGCCGGCCCGGAATACGGGCCGAGTCCGACGGCGGTCGAGCGGGCCGACGGCGCGCCTGCGCCCATGCGGACGGCGTCCGGGCAAAATCCTCTTTTCGGGCGAAACCTATCGGGCCTGCACCGAGCCGCCGGAGCGGCCGGCGATCGGCTGCTCGTGCTCGGCGGTCGCGATGGCGCGGCCGAACAGCAGCGCGAGCACGCCCCCGATCAAGGACCAGGCACCGATGATATAAAGCGCAAGCATCATGGGTATCGCCTCCATGACTGGCCTCGCTAACAAGGGTGAGGCACCACGGCTTAACGCCCCGTAAACGCCGCCCGGCCCCCGGGCGACGGCCTTTGTCGCGGTCGCCGTCGCCGGCCCGCTGCCGCATCACACAACCGTGCGCTGGAACCGTGCCGCACGCCTGTGCTAATCGTTCGTAAACGTATGTTAACCGCACGCCGATGGCGTCCGGTCGTCAGCCTGTCGGGGGAACACGCCATGCAGCAGGTACGGAGCTGCGTCCTCATCGACGACATGGGACGACTGCATCCATGGCCCGGATCCCGGCTGGCCATCGAACTCGGCCACGACGGCGCCGACTTCGACGTCCTCGACTACGTGGTCCGCAATCTCGGCTATATCGTGGTGGTCGAGACGAGCGGCTTCATCCGCGTGGCGCTGCGTCCCCTGTTCGCCGGCTTCCAGTCGGTCGGGGCATTGGAGCATTTCGTCGACGAGCGGCAACCGCGCCGGATGGCGCTGTCGTATTTCGATTACGAATGGCACCATGAAGTGTGCGGTGACGTGCACGCGTTACGGCGGCGGCTGCACGAGGTGCTCAATGCCGGCCTGAAGGAACTGCCGGGTCACGCCTATCTCGCTTCGCGCCGCAACATCGATGCGATTCTGCGCGACGGGCGCAGCCCGTTCACGCCGCTGCTGCGTCGCTGGTTCGACGGCGAATGCCCCGACGACGTTCCGTCCTTCCTTCGCAGTTGCGGGCTGCTCGAGCGTGCAATGATCGCGGAACGGTGTCCGGAAAGCGGCGACTTCGTCTTCGTCCACAGCGGACAGCGCATCGAACTGTACGACAGGTCCTGGTCCGTGGCCGCCGCCGGACGCAAGGTGCATGACCAGCCTGACCGCATCTACGGCCGGTGGATCGCGGAGACCTGCCGCGCCGTCGACGAGCGTCAGATGCCTCGCTACGAGCTGGTGCATGCGAAGGTGGACGAGCCCGGAAAGTCGCCACGGCACTGGCGCTATGAACGCCTGGTGCTGCCGTGGCGACAGGGTGACCGGCGGATCGTCGTCTCGGTCTCGATCCGCGACTAGGCGGAGAGGCGCTCGGCGCGCGGATGAAGCACGAGCGTCGTCTCCAGATCGAAGATGAAATCGTCCTGGCCGATCCACACCAGCGCGGCCTCGATGTCCTTGCCCTCGGGTGAACCGATCCAGTTAATCGCGTACTCGACGTTACGGAAGCCGTAGCTTCGGGCCACCCCCTTGTCGACGAGCACCCGTTTGACGAAGCTGAACGCGAAGTCCGTATTCCACCGCGAGAGCGCGATGGCACGGCCCATCCGCGGGACGATCGAGGCCAGGCCGCGTCCCCTGAAGTCCGGCCGGAACCACGTGCCGCCCGAGTAGACGACATGTCCGGTTATGCGCCGCGCGCTCGGCGCCGTGACGATGCAACGCTCGCCGGGCCGGGCCTGCTTTCCGGGATCGCGGTAGAAGATCCGCAACGACTCGAACTCGTCCGCGAGCGTCGACTGGAACATAGGGAAATAGCGGACGACCTGCGTGAGCACGGGCTCGCCGTCGATATTCCGCCCCAGAATCCAGAAGGCGTTGTCGGGTCCGACCGCACTGATGCGCGGATCGAAGCTCGGCGCCAGCGGATGCCAGTGCTCCCGGTTGGCCTCGTTCAACGCAAGCAGTGCGTCGAAATCGCTCTCCAGCGACAGGTACACGCCTCGCTCGCGGGCCGCGCGGTCGGCAAGCAGCAGGTACCGGCCGAGGATGTCGTTGGGACCATGCAGCAGCGTGACCTGGTCGGGCAGGCGTGCACGCATCTGCCGCGGCTGAACCTTGAGCAACATTTCCACCTCCATACTCAGGTTGTTTCCGGAGGCGGTATTCTCGGCCGCGACAGATTAAAGCTGAGTTCTGGTCGATGATCTTTCGGCTTCGGTTACTCTGAATCCTGCCGGTCCGGCCGAGCTTAACGCCGGCCGGGGTCTTCATGACAGCCGACTCATGGCTTATGTTAACGATTAATTAAACATGAACGGAGACCCTGCACCGAATTACGGACCCTTGCCGCGGAGTTGTCCGATGCTTTCCGCCGACCAGCTCGACGCCGTCCTGAACGCCATCGACATGAGGCTCGCCACGGCAGAGCCTGTGAGCATCGAGGATCTGGAGCAAGTCCAGAAGCTTCTCGAGGCGCGCTCGATCCTCGAAAACCTGCCGCGAGCAGGTCACGTGTAAGACCCCCCGCGCGCGAACAAGCGCAAGCGCGTTCGGACGCCAACGGTCCCGTTCGCCCACGATCGTTCGATCCGCGAACCGACAAGCCGAGCCCGGCCAAGCCGAGCCCGGCGCGATCAGGCAGCCTAGACGAGCACCATACCGATGCAAGCGATCAGCGCGCCTGCAAGCGGGACGGCAGCGCGCGCCGCAGCCACGCGGCATAGCTCGCTGGCGGCGATCCCCGTCAGGTGCAGCAATCCGGTCGCTGCAACGAAGCCCAGCGCGTAGGAAACGCCGTCCGTCGTCGCGCCGGCCTCGATCCCATGCGCATGGCCGTGGAACACGGCGACCGCCCCGCTGACCGCGACGGCGAGAAGCAGCTGCGGCCTGAGGCGGAGCGCAACGACGAGGCCGAGCACAACAACCGAGACGGCGATGGCGAGCTCCGTTGCATGAAGCGGCTGGCCCGCCATGCCGAGGATGCCGCCCAGGACCATCGCGGCGACGAAGCTGACCGGAACGGCCCAAAGCGCACGGCCGCCGAGCTGGCCGGCCCAAAGCCCGATCGCCACCATGGCGAGGATATGATCCAGACCGCCCAGCGGGTGGACGAACCCGGAAACGAAACCGGTCACGTCATGCCCGACATGCGCCTGCGCCGACGTTGCCGCGAACAGCAGCGGCAGGGCGGCAACGGCATATCTTACAACTCTTACAACTCGCATCTTTTCCGCTCCCCTCGTTCAAACCATGAACGCGTCATTTCGCCGGCGCGGCATCCTGCGGCACGCGCTTCAGCCCGCCGCGCGTGAGAATGAAATCGACCACGCGCTCAAGCCCCTTGCCGGACTTCAGATTCGTGAACACGAACGGACGATCGCCCCGCATGCGCGACGCGTCGCGTTCCATCACCGCAAGACTTGCGCCGACATGCGGCGCGAGATCGATCTTGTTGATGACGAGCAGATCCGACCGCGTGATGCCGGGTCCGCCCTTGCGCGGAATCTTGTCGCCGGCCGCGACGTCGATGACGTAGATCGTGAGGTCGGCGAGCTCCGGACTGAAGGTCGCCGCGAGATTGTCGCCGCCCGATTCGATGAAGCACAGCTCCGCGTTCGGGAAGCGCGCGACCATGGCGTCGAAGGCGGCAAGATTGATCGAGGCATCCTCGCGAATCGCCGTGTGCGGACAACCGCCGGTCTCAACCCCCATGATCCGCTCGGCCGGCAGGGCGCCGGCGCGGGTCAGGATCATCTGGTCTTCGCGCGTGTAGATGTCGTTGGTGATCACGATCACGTCGTAATCGTCGCGCAAACGGCGGCATAGGACCTCGACCAGGGACGTCTTGCCCGATCCGACCGGACCACCGATACCGACACGCAAGGGACCGTGTGCGATGCTCATGATCTGAACAACCTCGTGTATTGCCGTTCGTGCCGCATCGACCAGAGCTCGATCATCGGCGCGGCGCTGCCGTATGCATCGGGATCGCGGTCGATTGCCGCATCCGCCGCCGCTTCGACCACCGCCTCCAGCGCCGCGATCGCGCGCTGACCATCCGTCTGGCCCAGCGGAATCAGCTTGATCCCCGCGCCGACGATGCCGCCGGCGAAGGCGTGGAGATAGCCAAGCACGGCCGCGCGCAGGGGAATTCCGGCGCATGCCGTCGCAAGTCCGATCGCGACCGGATATGTGGCGGGTCGGCCGCCCTGCCGCAGCCGTTCGAGCCAGGGCAAGAGCGGAAGGTCGGGCCATGCCATGTGTACCGTCGACAGGAACGCCTCGCCCTGGGCCGTTCCTTCCAGGGCAAATTCCGCCGTCGCGCGCAACGTCGCCGCGCGCGCGACGGCATCATCGAATCCCGCTTCGTCGCCCTGCGTCACGGCACGCCAGGTCGCGCACAGCAATGTCGCGTCCGCGCGCCCGCTACCGTGAACGATGATGGCCGCCACATAGCGGACGAGATCATCTTGCGTCGCGACGCGGCCTTCCTCCACCGCCGCTTCGAGTGCATGCGAATAGCTGAACCCGCCCACCGGGAACGCGGGCGACAGCCAGGCGAGAAGCCGGTAGAGCCGATCGTCAGTGCCCATGCGCTTGATGATCCGACGGCCGATGGTGATGGTTTGAATGGTGGTCGCCATGCGCATGGCCATGCGCGGACGCATACGCGCCGCCTTCCGGCGTGAACGGCGCCTGCCGCGGCGTGACGCGCGCGCCGAGCCGCACCAGCATGTCGACGATCACGTGGTCGTCGCGGATGCGCAGCCCGCCCGGGATCACCTGCACCGGCAGATGCCGGTTGCCGAGATGCCAGGCAATGCGCGCCAGCGCCTCGGGCGATTCGCAGATCACGTCGCAGACCCGCTCCGTCGCGGCGCGGACGAGCGCAATGGCGCCGTCGTCGAGCACCAGTCCATCACCGTCGTTGAGGACGCGGGCCTGCGGCAGGTCGAGAAGAAACGTGCTGCTGCCGTCGTCGGCGGTGATGACCATACGCCGGCGATAGCGATCCTCGTAGACGAGGGTCACCGACATCGCCGCATGTTCAACAGGCCAGTAGCCTGCGGGCGCGATCCGTGCGACGCGGCGCATCAGAACAGGAAGTAGCGTTGCGCCATCGGCAGAACCTCCGCCGGTGGACAGGTCAACAGCTCGCCGTCGGCGCGGACCTCGTAGGTCTCGGGATCGACCTCGATCCGCGGCGTGGCGTCGTTGAGAATCATCTTCGACTTGTCGATCTTCCGGATGCCGGACACGGCGACGACCTGCCGCTGCAGTCCGAGCTTGCGCGGCACGTCCGCCTCGAGGGCGGCCTTGGACACGAAGGTGATGCAGGTCGCAGCAAGCGCGCGACCGAAGGCGCCGAACATCGGCCGGTAATGGACCGGCTGCGGCGTCGGAATCGAGGCGCTGGGGTCGCCCATGGGCGCGGCGACGATCACGCCACCCTTCAGCACCATGTCGGGCTTGACGCCGAAGAAGGCGGGCGACCAGATCACCAGGTCGGCGAGCTTGCCCTTCTCGACCGATCCGATGTGGCGTGCCATGCCGTGGGCAAGCGCAGGATTGATCGTGTACTTCGCGACGTAGCGCCGGGCGCGCAAATTGTCGTTCTCGCCCTTCTCCTCCGGAAGCCGGCCGCGCTGCCGCTTCATCTTGTCGGCCGTCTGCCATGTCCGGATTATCACTTCGCCGACACGGCCCATCGCCTGACTGTCCGACGAGATCATCGAGAACGCACCGATGTCGTGCAGGATGTCCTCGGCGGCGATCGTCTCGCGGCGGATCCGACTTTCCGCGAACGCGACGTCCTCCGGAATGCGTGGATCGAGGTGATGGCACACCATGAGCATGTCGAGATGCTCGTCGATCGTGTTGACCGTGTAGGGCCGCGTCGGATTGGTCGACGACGGCAGGACGTTGGCGAACCCGCACAGCTTGATGATGTCCGGGGCGTGGCCGCCGCCGGCGCCTTCGGTATGGAAGGCATGGATGTTGCGCCCCTTGAACGCGGCGACCGTGTCCTCGACGAAACCCGACTCGTTCAGCGTGTCGGTATGAATGGCGACCTGCACGTCCGTCCGTTCCGCGACATCGAGGCACGTGTCGATCGCACTCGGTGTCGTTCCCCAGTCCTCGTGCAGCTTGAGCCCGCAGGCGCCGGCGCGGATCTGCTCCAGGAGCGGTTTGCGCGCCGAGGCATTGCCCTTGCCGAAGAAGCCGAGATTGACCGGCAGCCCCTCGGCCGCCTCAAGCATGCGCCCGATGTGCCAGGGACCGGGCGTACAGGTCGTGGCGGCCGTGCCGGCCGCCGGCCCGGTGCCGCCGCCGAGCATGGTCGTGATGCCGCTGTAGAGCGCTTCCTCCACCTGCTGCGGACAGATGAAGTGGATATGCGCGTCGATGCCTCCTGCCGTGACGATCTTGCCTTCGCCCGCGATGATCTCCGTGCCCGGTCCGATCAGGATATCGACGTCGGGCTGGATGTCGGGATTCCCGGCCTTGCCGATCGCCGCGATCCGGCCGTCCTTGAGACCGATATCGGCCTTCACGATGCCCCAATGATCGAGGATCACGGCATTGGTGATGACCGTGTCGACGGCACCCTGGCGGCGGCTCGTCTGCCCCTGCCCCATGCCGTCGCGGATCACCTTGCCGCCGCCGAACTTCACTTCCTCGCCGTAGGTCGTGAAGTCCTTCTCGACCTCGATGACGATCTCGGTGTCGGCCAGGCGGATGCGGTCGCCGACCGTCGGGCCGAACATGCCGGCATAAGCGCCGCGACAGATCTTCACGCTCATTTCTTCGCGCCCCCTGTCTTCCTGCCGGCTGTCTTCTTGCCGGACGTCCTGGCCTTGCGCGCCTTTCCGTCCAGCCCGCCGTTCACCAGACCGCGGAAGCCCACGGCCCGGCGGGCGCCGGCATAGGCGACGAGCTGCACCTGACGGGTCTGACCCGGCTCGAACCGCACGGCGGTGCCGGCAGGTATGTCGAGCCGGAAGCCGCGCGCCTTTTCGCGGTCGAAGGCGAGCGCCGCGTTCACCTCGAAGAAATGGTAATGGGAACCGACCTGGATCGGCCGATCGCCGGTATTGGCCACCGTCAGCGTCACGGTGTCGCGGCCGGCGTTGAGCGTGATCTCGCCGTCGCGAACGATGATTTCCCCCGGTTTCATCGTCAGGTACCTCTCAACGGATCGGGTTGTGAACGGTGACCAGCTTGGTCCCGTCGGGAAACGTCGCCTCGACCTGTATCTCGTGGATCATCTCGGACACGCCGCTCATCACCTGGTCGCGGCGCAGCACGGTCGCGGCATCGCGCATGAGTTCGGCGACGCTGCGGCCGTCGCGGGCCCCTTCCATGACGTAGTCGGTTATGAGCGCGACCGCCTCGGGGTGATTGAGCTTGACGCCCCGCTCGAGCCGCCGGCGCGCGACGAGCGCAGCCATCGCAATCATCAGCTTGTCCTTCTCTCTCGGCGTCAGATTCATGCCTGCCTCGCTTGCGACATCCCGTCCTCAGATGTGCCAGATCCGCGGCAGCACCGGTGGCAATGCTGCGAGCGCATGGCGCAGCGCCGCCCAAGTGCGGCCGAATTCCTGTCGCAGCCGATGCGGTTCACGCGACAGCCACCGCGTGACGAGCAGCGGCCCCAGACAACTCGCCGCTGCGAGGACCGTGCCGTCCGGCAGAAGCTCCCGCACCAGATCGAGCCGATCGGCGGCATCGGCGCCGACGTAAAGCATCGTGGCGTACGCCCCGGCGCCGTCGAAACACATCGGATCGTCAAGGATGTCGCCAAGATCGCCATCCAGGGTGAGTGCGTCGGTCCACACCAGGCGGCCGTTGCAGCGGATCTCCCACCGCTCGTCGACCAATCCGCGCACGACACGCTCGCCGCGCGCCGTCCGCCCGAAGACGAGCATTTCGCCGGCGAGCACGCGCGCATCGCCCGCGACGTCCATGACCATGCGTCGCCGCAACCGGCCCCCGTCGAAGAGAATCGTCTGCTGCGGCAACCACTCCAGCCATGCGCCGGCGCCGATCGTCGCCCGGCTGACGATGATGCTGTCGGGTCCGGCCGAACGGTAGATCTTCTCGGCGGCCTGTCCGGTGACGATCGCGGCGGCATCGGTGTCGAGGACGAGACTGGTTTCAAGCCGATCACCACCGACGACGCCGCCCGCGACATTGACGAGAACGGCGAGCGGCAGCGGCTCGTCCGGCGTCTCAGGGACGAGAACGCGCAGCGGCGCCTGCTGGAAGACCTCGGCGAGGACGGTACGTCGTGCGCGGCGCGCGAAGCGGAGGCCGGCAACACCCGGTCGCACGCGCACTGCACACGCATCGGACTGCCAGGAGAGGTCGAACGCGCTTCCATCCACCAGAGAGATCCTCGCGATTGCCGACCGGACATCGGGGCGATCCGGCCGCAGGTCAGGTCGAGCATTGCGGCGACGCGCGGGCAGCCATGGTCATACCGTCAGGTAACGACGGACATCCGCTTCGTTCAGCGCATCGGCGGCCCCCGCCAGCACGATCTCGCCCCGGTTCATGACCGCGGTGTAGTGGGCAAGGCTGCGCGCGAACTCGTAATACTGTTCGACCAGGACGATCGCCATGTCGCCGCGGCTGGCCAACAGCCGGATGACGCGCTCGATATCCTTGATGATCGACGGCTGGATCCCTTCCGTGGGTTCGTCGAGAAGCAGGAGCCGCGGCCGGGTGACGAGGGCACGGGCGATGGCGAGCTGCTGCTGCTGACCGCCGGAAAGGTCGCCGCCCCGGCGGCGGAGCATCGACGCCAGGACGGGGAACAGCTCGAAGATCTCCTCGGGAATGGTGCGCTTGCCGCGCGGCAGCGGCGCGAAGCCGGTCCGCAGATTCTCCTCCACCGTCAGCAGGGGAAAGATGTCGCGACCCTGCGGCACATAGGCGATACCGGCGCGGGCGCGCTCGTAAGGCGGCAGACCGGTGAGATCCCGGCCTTCCCAGCGGATGCGGCCGCGACGGACGGGCTCGAGCCCGATGATCGCGCGCAGCAGGCTCGTCTTGCCGACGCCGTTGCGTCCCAGGAGACACGTGACCGCGCCCGGCACGGCCGACAGCGACACCTGCCGCAGGCAGTGACTTTCGCCGTAGTACAGATCGATGTTCTCGACCGATAGCATTCAGCGCCCCAGATAGACTTCGATGACGCGCGGGTCGTTCTGGACATGGTCGATCGAGCCTTCGGCCAGGACGCTGCCCTCGTGAAGAACGGTGACGCGCGTCGCGAGCGCGCGCACGAACTCCATGTCGTGTTCGACGACGATCACCGAGCGGTCGCCGGCGATACGCCGCAGCAGTGCCGCCGTCTGCTCCGTCTCGTAATCGGTCATGCCCGCCACCGGCTCGTCGACCAGCAGCAGTTCCGGGTCCTGCATCAGCAGCATGCCGATCTCGAGCCACTGGCGCTGGCCGTGCGAGAGCGCGCCGGCCCGTTCGCCGGCACGCGCGGCGAGGCCCGTGAGGTCCAGCACCTCGTCGATGCGATCCCGCGCTTCGCCGGAAAGACGGAAGCAGAGCGTCGCGATCAGACCGCGGTCGGCCTTGAGCGCAAGCTCGAGGTTCTCGAAGACGGTCAGATGGTCGAATACCGTCGGCTTCTGGAACTTGCGGCCGATGCCGAGATTGGCGATCTCGGCCTCCTCGAGACGGGTCAGATCGTGCACGCCCTTGAACAGGACGCGCCCGCGATCCGGCCGCGTCTTGCCGGTGACGACGTCCATCATCGTCGTCTTGCCGGCGCCGTTCGGCCCGATAATCGTGCGCAGCTCGCCCGGCTCGACCACGAGGCTCAGTTCGTTGAGCGCGCGGAATCCGTCGAAGCTGACGGTGACCCCGTCGAGATAGAGGATGGGCTGCGTGCGTTCAGTCACTGCCGCCTCGCTCCGGCTTGAGGATGCCGGCCAGCACGGGCACGCCGGCCGGCGGCCGCCGCGCCACCAGACTCGCGAGCCCGACGAGACCCCGCGGCAGGAACAACGTGACGACGATGAACAGCAAGCCGAGCAGGTAGGGCCAGAGCTCGGCGGCCGACGACGTCAGCCATGTCTTGGCGCCGTTCACCGCCAGCGCGCCGATGATGGCGCCGTAGAGCGTCCCGCGCCCGCCGACCGCGACCCAGATCACGGCCTCGATGGAGGCGGCCGGCGAGAATTCGCTGGGATTGATGATGCCGACCTGCGGAATGTAGAGCGCACCGGCAAGACCGGCGAGCATCGCCGAGACCGTGAATGCAAACAGCTTGTATGCGGTGACGGAGTAGCCGAGAAAGCGCACGCGCGATTCGGCGTCGCGGATGGCGACGAGGACGCGGCCGAGCTTGCTGCGCACGATCCAGCGGCACATCAGATACGCGCCGCCGAGCGCCAGCGCCGAGGCTAGGTAGAGTGCGATCCGCGTCGACTTCGCCGCCAGCGGAAAGCCGAGGATGTCCTTGAAATCGGTCAGGCCGTTGTTGCCGCCGAAGCCCATTTCGTTGCGGAAGAACGCGAGCATCAGGGCGAAGGTCATCGCCTGACTGATGATCGAGAAGTAGACACCCGTGATGCGCGAGCGGAAGGCGAACCAGCCGAACAGGAACGCAAGCGCCCCCGGCACCAGCAGGGCCATGGCGAACGCGAACGGAAAATGATCGAAGCCGTACCAGTACCACGGCAGTTCCTTCCAGTTCAGGAACACCATGAAATCCGGCAGCACGGGATCGCGATAGACGCCGCGGTCGCCGATCGAGCGCATCAGATACATGCCCATCGCGTAGCCGCCGAGCGCGAAGAAGGCGCCGTGACCGAGCGAGAGGATTCCGCAGTAGCCCCAGATCAGATCGATCGCGAGGGCCAGCATCGCGAGGCACAGCCACTTGCCGACGACGTTGATGTAGAAGTCCGGAAGATGAAGCGCCGAACCGGACGGCGGCAGCAGGTTGAACAGCGGCACCGCGGCGATGACGACGGCAAACGACACCAGCGCGATACGGCCCGAGGCAGAAGATCCAAGCGCGCGCAGGAGCGGCGATGCCATCGTCAGACCTCCGCCGCGCGACCCTTGAGCGCGAACAGTCCGCGCGGGCGCCGCTGGATGAACAGAATCACGGCAACCAGCACGAGGATCTTGCCGAGCACGGCACCGGCATAGGGCTCAAGGAATTTGTTGATGACGCCCAGTGACATCGCGCCGAGAAGCGTGCCGTAGAGGTTGCCGACGCCGCCGAACACGACGACCATGAACGAGTCGACGATATAGGCCTGGCCGAGATTCGGGCTGACGTTGTCGATCTGGCTGAGCGCCACGCCGGCCATTCCGGCGATGCCCGAGCCGAGTCCGAAGGTCAGCGCGTCGATCCGTCCGGTGCGAATTCCCATGGCCGAGGCCATGCCCCGGTTCTGGGTGACGGCGCGCATGTAGAGGCCGAAGCGCGTCAGGCGCGTGGCGAGGATGACGGCAGCCAGCACGGCGAGGCTGAACAGGATGATCCAGATGCGGTTCTGCGTGACCGTGATGCCGCCGGCGATCTCGATGGCGCCGCTCATCCAGGACGGGCTGGCGACCTCGCGGTTGGTCGCGCCGAAGATCGAGCGGACGGCCTGCTGCAGGATCATGCTGACTCCCCAGGTCATCAGCAGGGTTTCGAGCGGCCGCCCATAGAGGTGGCGGATGACGCTGCGCTCGAGCGCGATACCCAGCGCACCGGCGACCACGAAGGCCGTCGGGATCGCCAGGATCGGCGTCAGCTCCGTCAGGCCGAGCGCGTATTCGCGGACGAGCTGCTGGACGACGAACGTGGCATAGGCGCCGATCATGACCATCTCGCCGTAGGCCATGTTGATGACGCCCATGACTCCGAAGGTGATGGTGAGGCCCATCGCCGCGAGCAGGAGCACGGCACCCAGGCTCAAGCCCTGGATGAGGTTCTGGACGAGGCGCAACGTCGCAAGGCGGCGGTCGAGCGCGGCCACGGCGTCGGCGGCCCGCCGGCGAACCTCCGCATCCGGCTCGCCGTCCGCCGCAAGCTGCAGAAGCATGGCGCGAACCTCGACGTCGGCGGCCCCTGCGAGCCCGGCGATACCGGCCAACCGTTCCGCCCTGTCGTCGCTCAGGAGTTGGGTTGCGGCGAGGCTCAAGCGCAGCTGCGCCAGCACCTCGGCGTCGGTCTCGGCCGCGATGGCCTTGCGCAGCAGCGGCAGATTCTCGACCGAGCGGGTTTTGAAGACGCCGATCGCGGCCTCGAGCCGTTCCCTGGGATCCGGACTGAACAGAACGAGACGGCCGAGCGCGCCGCGCAGCGTACTGCGCAGCCGGTTGTTGAGCCGTACCGTCTCGTAGTCGTCGGGATTGAAGGAAACGAGCGTCTGATTCGTGACCGGATCGTACGCGCGCGTTCCGTCCTGGATCGCTAGTGCGCCATCGGCCTTGCGTACCAGGAGCTGCCCCTCGCTCATGGCCCGCAGCACCGGGACGGCGCGCGGATCGCCGAGATCCGCCAGCCGCTCGACCGCAGCGGCGCGCGCGGCGAATCCATCGGCGCCGAGTGCGGCGACGGCGTCGGCGAACGGATCGGCATTGGTTGCCCGCACGCCAAACCCGAGCAGGAAGGCGCAGAGGACCAATACTCCCCGAACGAGACGCATCGGTGCCTTGCCGATCATAGATCTGTTTTCAGCCATGGCGGGTGGGCGGCCGGTGGAGGGCCAGGATCCTGACGGTCAGGTCCCGGCCCGTCCGACTCAGTTCTTGAACCGCGGCTCGGTGCAGTTGCCGCAGACCCAGGGATAGGTCCAATTGGCGACCTTCCCCTTGTTCTCGGCGATGTAGGGACTCCACGCATCGGCGACGATCGGCCCCTTGGTCTGCCAGACGATTTCGAACTGGCCGTCTTCCTGGACCTCGCCGATCATAACCGGCTTCGACAGGTGATGGTTCGGGTGCATCTGCACGTCGTAGCCCGACAGCGACATCACCTTCTGCCCGTACATGGCCTGCCGAACCGCATCGACGTTCGTCGTGCCCGCCTGCTGAACGGCCTGCACCCACATCTTGAAGCCGATGTAGTGCGCCTCCATCGGGTCATTGGTGACGCGCTTCGGATTCTTGGTGAAGGCGTGCCACTTCTTGATGAAGGCCTCGTTGATCGGATTCTTGACCGACTGGAAGTAGTTCCACGCGGCGAGATGGCCGACGAGCGGCTTGGTGTCGATGCCGGCGAGTTCCTCTTCACCGACCGAGAACGCCACGACGGGAATGTCTTCGGCCTTGATGCCCTGGTTGCCGAGTTCCTTGTAGAACGGCACGTTGGCGTCGCCGTTGATGGTCGAGATCACGGCCGTCTTCTTGCCTTCGGAGGCGAAGCGCTTCACCCGGGCGACGATCGTCTGCCAGTCGGAGTGACCGAAGGGCGTATACTCCTCCATGATGTCGGCATCGGCGATGCCCTTGGAGTGCAGGAAGGCACGCAGGATCTTGTTGGTCGTGCGCGGATAGACGTAGTCGGTGCCCAGCAGAACGAAGCGCATCGCCTCGCCGCCGTCCTTGCTCATCAGGTATTCGACCGCCGGAATCGCCTGCTGATTCGGCGCCGCACCGGTGTAGAAGATGTTTCGCGACGACTCCTCGCCTTCGTACTGCACGGGATAGAACAACAGCCCGTTGAGTTCCTCGACGACCGGCAGCACCGATTTGCGCGAAACGGACGTCCAGCAGCCGAAGACGACGTCCACCTTATGAACCTGAAGCAGTTCGCGCATCTTCTCGGCGAAAAGCGGCCAGTTCGAGGCCGGGTCCACGACCACGGCTTCGAGCTTCCGGCCCAGCAGACCACCGGCCTTGTTCTGTTCTTCGACCAGCATGACGATCGTGTCCTTGAGCGTCGTCTCGCTGATCGCCATCGTCCCCGAAAGCGAATGCAGGACGCCGACCTTGATCGGCGGTTGTTGAGCTTGCGCCGGCATGAATGCAGACGCGCACGCCGTAATAGCCGCTGCGAACAGACCGCCGCGGACCCATGACGATTTCGACACGACTTGCCTCCTCTGCCCGTTATCGGCCGCGGAAGCGGCCGGAGGTGATCAAGCGAGAGTCGTGCCAGTCTCGATCGGACTGCGCCGGAGAGAAAAATGGACCGGAATTCGGCAGTTACCTGCCGCCATTTTTGGCGGAACGCGCTTCGTTGCTTGCAACTTGAGCGTTTCTGCCTGCGACGTAAGCGTCGCCGGTCCGAATGCACAATTATTCAGCCGATGGTTGCCCCGGACGCCGCCAAAGTCGGAGCTGGTGCCACTTATTTATGTTGCTTCATGCCGCCGGACGGGTTGCATCGGCCGACGCGGGCCTGCAACGTTGGCAGGTTGGCCGTCAGACGCCTTCCTGGCCGACGCGGTCCGGCCGGCGGGCCGGATAGGGGCGGCCGAGCACTAGCCGATGATAGACGACGGTCGCGACGAAGACGACGAGCAGCCCGAGACCGAGCGGCGCGACGAGAAAGCTCCACGAGGCGCCGGTCGACATCACGATCAGCGGATCCGCGCCGGCAGGCGAATGGATCGTGTCGGTGATCATCATGATCACGAGCGCCGTGGCGGTCGCCGCCGCCATCGCCGCCCAGCCGTTCCCGAGCGTGTGCGCGGCCACGAGGCCGACGACCGATCCCACCAGATGGCCGCCGATCAGGCTGCGCGGCTGGGCCATCTTGCTGTCCGGCATGCCGAACACGATCACGCACGACCCGCCCAGCGATGCGAGGAGCCAGGGGACGTGCTGCAGCTCCATGAGCGCGAGCGCCAGCGCGACGGTGGCCGCGCATACGCTCCAGGCGGCGACGAGCTGAAGGCCATTGTGCTGCATCGGGGTGCCGCCGGCCGCGATCGAGATCAACGCCGCCGCGCAAGCGAGCGGTACTCGACCTGGAATGTCCGCGGCGCCGACGCGATCCGCACGACCTGGAACGTTTGCGCCGCCTGGACGGCCCGCGGCACCGGCGACGACTCGACGGGTTGGGTGAGGGACGTCTCCTCGCCCTCCGGCGGCGGGATCCTCAGCGACATCTTGGGATCGGCCATCCGCACCTCGATGGCGCGGCCGCCGACCTTGGTTCCGTTCATCGCCTCAATCGCCCGCGCCACGGCCTTTGCCGGCGCCAGATCGACGAGCCCATAGGTCTTGGTCGCCCGTGTCACGGGATCGCGCGCAAGGAACGCGCCGAGGACTATCCCGTAATCATCGAACAGTTCGGCAAGCTGCTGGTCGGTGAGGCCGGCCGGAAGATTGGCAACGAAGATGTTGCCACGGAACTTGATGTTGCGTGATGCTCCGCGCCAAGTGCGCGCCGGACGTTTCGGCGCATGCTCAGATGCAATATCGTCAGTATCGCGGAACATCTTCTCTCTAGACACGATCGGACACTCTTTACGTTTTATGTTTATGTCGTAACGGGCCGCAAGGCAGGGCAGCGCCGCGGCCAAGCCGTCATTCATCCATATCCCGGGACAGGAACAGCCGCGAGTATAGAGGGCACGCGGTACCGAGAGGCACCGAATTGCCGCGATGCAGCAATGCGCCAAGTACATAATAAGGAAGAGTAAATTTTATGCTTCCTGACCGACGGTCGGCAGCACGCATGGCGCGCGGTGGCCGCGCGTGGGCGCACAGCGAACATGGCCGCGACGCCTTCCCCGCGCGATGACGGCGACATGAACACAGGACGGCCGCAGCAACGTCGCGCGGCAGACTCGGTCATGCCCGATCCCGGGTCGAGCTTCGCCGCCGGTCGACGCCTTTCGCCGGCATACGCCGGACGATTATGCTCGCGGGCTCGCAAAACGGGCGGGAGCTGACAGGTGCAACACGCCAGAAACGAACCGGTGATCGAGGCCGAAGGACTGGAAAAGTACTACGGAACGGTCCATGCCGTGCGCGGCGTCAGTTTCACGATTCCGGCCGGCACGTGCGTCGGACTCCTGGGACCGAACGGCGCCGGGAAGACCACGACGATGCGCATGATCATGGGCCTGAGCCGGCCTTCGGCGGGCCGACTCCGGCTGTTCGGCGCTGCGCCCGGCGCCCTCGGCCGCGATCTGCGGTCCCGAATCGGCTTGGTGCCGCAGGAGGACAACCTGGATCCCGACCTGTCGGTACGGCAGAACCTCGAAGTCTACGGCCGGTATTTCGGCATTCCGGCCGCCGAGATCAGCGAGCGCGTGCCGAAACTGCTTGAGTTCATGCAGCTCGCCGAACGGGCCGAGGCCCGCGTCATGCAACTCTCGGGCGGCATGAAGCGACGTCTGATCATCGCCCGCGCCCTCATCGCCGATCCCGAGCTCGTGATTCTCGACGAGCCAACCACCGGCCTCGACCCGCAGGCGCGCGTGCTGATCTGGCGGCGGCTGCTCGACCTCAAGCGGCAGGGCAAGACCCTGCTGCTGACGACGCATTACATGGACGAGGCGCAGCGGCTCTGCGACCGGATCATCATCATCGACGGCGGGCGGGTGCTCGACGAGGGCACGCCGCAGGACCTGATCGGGCGCCACGTCCGCGGGCACGTCTTCGAGGTGATGAAGCCGTTGCCGCCCGGCTTCGACGACGACGGGATCGAGCGGGAGGACATTGGCGACGCGGTCCTCTACTACACGACCGATCCGACCGAACTCCGGCGGCGGCTGCCGGACGAGGCCACCTATATGCACCGCACCGCCAATCTCGAGGACGTCTTCCTTCGCCTCACCGGGCGCAGCCTGCGGGAGGGCAGCTGATCCATGCGCGCGGCCATCATTCCCGCCCTCACCCGCTACACCTATGCGGTGTGGCATCGCCACACGCTCGTCTGGCGGCGGCTGATCTGGTCGTCGCTGACGAGCAACGTCATCGACCCGCTGATCTTCCTCTTTGCCTTCGGCTACGGACTGGGCGCCATCGTCGACCGGATCGGCGGCATGGACTACCTCACCTTCGTGGTGCCGGGCCTGATGGCGCACGCCATCATGTTCACCGCGAGCTTCGAGGCCACGATCAGCGCCTATGCACGGTTTCACCTGCAGCGGACCTGGGATGCGATCCTGGCCACGCCGGTGACGCTCACGGAGCTGATGTCCGGCGAGATGCTCTGGGCCGCGACCAAGGGCATGATCTCGACGACCTGCGTGCTCACGGTCGGCTGGCTTTGGGGCGGCGTGCCGGATCCGGCCGGCGCGCTGCTCGCACTGCCGGTCCTCGCACTCGGCGGCATCTGCTTCGCGAGCTGCGCGCTCGCGGCGACGGCGCACGCGAAGACGTGGGAGTTCTTCGCCTATTTCTTCACCTTCTGGGTGACGCCGATGTTCGTGTTCTCCGGCGTCTTCTTCGAGGTGACGCGCTTTCCGGGCTTCGTGCAGGCGCTCGCCTGGTTCCTGCCGATGACGCACCTGATTGCGGTCGTGCGACCGCTGACGGTCGGCATCCCGCTCGATACGTGGGCGGCACTGGTCCACATCGCCTATCTCGCCGCACTCGCCGCCGCCGCATTCGCCCTTGCCCGCCGCCGGTTCGGCCGCCGCATGTTCGATTGAGCGGACGCACGACCTTCGTCGCCGATCACGGGCGGCGAGGTCATCCGGCGTGCGGGTGATCGAACGGGACCGGGCCGGGTCAGACCGGCTGGTAATGCCGGCGGTCGGCCAGGACGCCCGCCGCGATCGTCTTCTCTTCCGGTAGCGGTCCGATGCGACGAATGCGCGCATACTCGATGCCGTCGCACCCGGTGAAGGTGCCGATGACCTCCCATTCGGGCGGCTGCGTGCCGAAAAGCTGCGTGCCGACGGGGCGGTAACGTTGCGTCTGCGCGGGAAGCATGATGTGCGTCAGCTCCGGAACCAACAATGCAGAGATCGACGCATCGCCGCCGCGTGGCGAGTCACGGCCGCACCATGAGCCACGCGGCGGCTTGCGCACATGGGCGCAGTCCAGCAGATCGCCCGGCGAACGCAAGCCAGAAGCCTGTGACATATGCGCGGCGCCGATGAGCCGCCCGGCCACGGGATCGCCAGTGCGGCATTGCGGGCGGCGCGTTCCGGAGGCCCAAGGCGCCTAGAACAGGAAGTCGGCGGCGTCGAGGGCCGCACGGTCGATGCCCGATGCGATCAGCATGTCGCCGTTGCCGAAATCGAACGCGACGAACGGCACGCCGGAGTCCGTCTCCCCTTGCGTGACGGCCGCCGCGGCGCCGAGCGCGTCCATGCCATCGAGCCCGAAGGCACGCAGATCGATCCGGTCGCGGCCGTCGTCGAACGGTGCGATGACGTCGCAGCCGGGCCCCGGATCGAGCACGTCGTCGCCCCTTCCACCCAGCAGGCGGTCGTCGCCCGGTCCGCCAATGAGCATGTCGTTGCCGTCGCCGCCGCCGAGGCCGTCTTCGCCAACAGTGCCGATCAGCGTGTCCGCCCCGTCGGGGCCGACCTAGCCGGGGTGCGGGATCTCGTCCGGCGGCGCGATGGAGATATCGGTGTTGGGTTCGAGATCGACGAGAAACGGACCGCTGCCGTCGCCGGTGCCGAAGATCCCGCTTTCCTCGGCCGACAGCGTGCCGGAATGGGCGAAGACGCCGGCCGGGACGAACACGTCGACGCCGTTCGCCGTGGCATAGTCGAACGCGCGTTCGATCGCGGCGTGGTTGTCGGTCGTACCATCGCCGATGGCCCCGAAGTCCGTGATCGACACATACCCGCTCAACCGAAGCCCCTTCCTGCCGACAAGGACGGCGCGGCCGATGAACCAGCATTCAACGGCCGTCCGGCACCCGCAAACGCTACAATGGTCATGGCTTCATTCCTTCGAGGAAGACGGCGGGGTCCCGGCGGACGGCGCGGCGCAAGTTTCGGGTGGCGGTGCAGCGTCCAATTTGAAAGCAATTGACGGGGTGCGGCCCCGCCATGGGTTGCCTTAGATTTGGCGGGCCTGCGGGCGAGCCCATCCCCGACCCGTCGAAATCCAGGAGCACGTCATCATGACGTCCATGACGATCGAGCGCGAACCGGTTTTACCGGTGTTCATGAATCCGGCGCTCATGAACGAGGACGACCGGTGGGCCGCGGTCGTACGGCGCGCTCCCGCCGCGGACAGGCTGTTCTGCTATTCCGTGCGGACCACCGGCGTCTACTGCCGCCCTTCATGCGCATCGCGCCTGCCGCGGCGGGAGAACGTCCGGTTCCATCGCACCTGCGCTGATGCGGCGAAGGCCGGATTCCGCCCGTGCAAGCGGTGCCGGCCGAACGGACCATTGCCGACCGAACGCCGGACGTCGACCACCGCCGACGCGTGCCGTCCGGTAGAGGCCGCGGCATGAATGCGGACGCCCGGTCCCGGGTTGCGGCGCTGGACTGGCGGCGCATCGCCGACGATCTCGACGCCCATGGCCACGCCGTTATCGCCGGCGTTCTGTCCGGCGCGGAATGCGACGCGCTGGTCGCGAGCTACCCAGCCGACACGCTGTTCCGCCGCCGTATCGTGATGGAGCGTCACGGCTACGGTCAGGGCGAATACAAATACTTCGCCTATCCGCTGCCGGACATCGTCGCGGCACTGCGCACGGCGCTCTACCCGCCGCTCGGCGAGATCGCGAACCGCTGGAACGCGGCGCTGAAACTCGACACGCGCTATCCGGCCACGCACGCAGCGTTCCTCGAGCGTTGCCACGCAGCCGGACAGACAAAGCCGACGCCGCTGCTGCTGCAATACGGCGAAGGCGACTACAACCGGCTGCACCAGGACCTCTACAGCGAACACGTGTTCCCGTTGCAGGCCGCGTTCCTGCTTTCCGAACCCGGACGCGACTTCACCGGCGGCGAATTCGTCCTGACGGAGCAGCGGCCGCGGATGCAGTCACGCGCCGAGGTGGTGCCGCTCGGCCGCGGCGACGGTGTGATCTTTCCGGTCCACCACCGCCCGGTTCGAGGCACCCGCGGCGTCCATCGCGTCAATATGCGCCACGGGGTCAGCCGGATCCGTTCCGGCCATCGCCATACGCTCGGCATCATCTTTCACGACGCGCGGTGAGCAGTCCGTCATCCGAACCGGATACGGCAGAGCCCGACCGTGGCACTTCGTTGAGGTGCCTTGCGTTGATATTCGGTCATCTCGAATGAAGGAAGCGACGCGATGCCGAATGCCATCACCTACGCGAAGGTCAACGAGATCATCGGCCTTGTCGAGCAGGCGCACCGGGCACCAGACGAACGGTCCGATGATCCGCGGCGCGGCGGACCATCCGGCGATCGCGGAATAGCGCACGCGGCACCGCCGATGGAGCCGCAGCCGGCGCCGGACTGGCCACATGTCGTCACGCGTTATCTCGACGATCTTTCGGATGACGCCCTGACCGAGGTCATCGCACTGTACCATTTCGGACGCGGCGACTACGCGCATATCGAGGCTGCCGTTGCGGACGCACGAGGCCGCGCAGGCACACACCGTCAAAAGGTCGCCGAACTCGCCGCCCGTCCCGATCTCGCCACCTGTTTGCGCGTGGCACTCGCACAGCGATAAGAGCTTCAGGCCGATCCGCAGCGTCGGGGCGCGGCACACGCGTTCGCCCGGGCGAGCCGGTCCCGCGCAATCCGGCAGCCGGCATGACTTCACTTATTGGGGCGCATCGTCTGGTTTGCGGCGACCGCTCCCATTGTCACTGTGAGCACGCGACCGGTCGCCAACGTAAGCTCAAGAATCTTGCCTGGTTCTGCGATCAGGCTTCTGTCTCACCTTCCGAGCCCTCTGGCAACTCCATCGAGTAGATCATACTTGATGTGCTATGCGGCGCATTCGTCGTCCGAACGTCAGGCGTGACTGCGCTATCCGAACGCGCTCAAGTCCAAGAAGGCAAATGCGGCGAAGCCGATTTCGCCGAGCCCGGCCAAGCTGCCGTACTCACGACGAGGATTCCTGGACGAGGTGAACGACGCCGGCGACGGTCTCGACTGGCACGACGAAGGCGAGCCCGTGGCCGGGCGCATTCAGTTCGGCAGCCTGCACGATCTCCCGCAGGACCCTGTCCTTCAGATCGGACGGAATGACCGTCAGGACGATCTCCTTTTCCGGCTCGATCTGAATGCCGAAGACCTTCATCTGCTCGTTGCGGCCGATGCCGCGCCCCAGCAGCACGGTTCCGCCATGCGCCCCCGCCTTCATCGTGGCGTCCAACACCGTATCCCCCCATCCCTTCCGCACGATACTGACGATCAGACACGGGTTCAGCATTTCCGTTCCTCCTTCCCGCGGGATTTGAAGCGCACGAGAGCTCCCACCGCCATTACGGAAATGATCGGCGCCAACGCAATAAGGGCCACGAGGCCAAAGCCCTGGACGAGCGATTCCTGTCCTTCCATCGCGGCCGATGCCCCCAGGGCCAACGCGAGCAGAAAACTGTTGGCCAATGGCCCGGTGGCGACGCCGCCAGCATCCACGGCGATTCCGACGAAGTCCCTGTCGCTCAGCCACAGCAGGATGATGACGAGTACGTAGCCGGGCACGACCAGATAGAGCAGCGGGAGTCCGTAGCTGATGCGGAGGATTCCCAACCCGACCCACACGGCCACCCCGATGCAAATCGCATACAGAATGATCGACTTGCGGATCGAACCCTGCGAGGCGGCCTCGACCTGATCGGCCAGTATGCGGACGGAAGGTTCGCCCAGTGCCGTGAGGAATCCAAGAAGCATACCGGCGACGACGAAAAGCCACGTCCGATCCAGCGCGGCGAAGGCCGCGCCGATGGCGCGCCCGAAAGGCAGGAATCCGATCGCGATCCCAAGCAGGAACAGAAACAGACCGACCGCCGCGATCGCCGTCCCGATCAGGATGTCGGCGACCTCCCGCCGCGGCAACCTGAGGAAGGAAAGCTGGAAGATCAGAAAAAGCGCCACCAGCGGCACGACGGCGATGGCTACGCTCCACGCCGTGTCAGCGATCTCGTCCAGCAGCGCGCCGTTCACGACAAGAACATTCCTATGATCAGAATGGCGAAGATCGGTCCGATCGAGGCAAAGCCGAGTATTCCGAATCCATCCGACAGCGCCGAGCGGCCCGCGAGAACGGAACTGAGGCCGATGGCCAATGCCATGATCACCGGCGCCGAGAGCACCCCGGTGGTCACGCTCCCGGCATCGAAAGCCATCGGAATCACCGTCGCCGGAGCAAAAAGGGAAATGACGAGCGCAACCGAATAGGCGGCCCCGAGCAAGGCTCTCATTGACCAGCCCGCAATAACGCGAACCATTGCGATGGCGACCAACGCGGCAACGCCGAGGGCGATGACGTATACGACGGCCTCGCGGGGAATGTCGCCGTGCGAGGCAATGTCGACCTGTCGTCCGAGGACCAGGACGTCGGGTTCGGCGACCGTCGTCGCGAAACCGAGGGCAAACGCCACGGCTATGATCAGCGCGAGCGAACCCTTCTTCGGCAGTTCAGCGCCGACGAATTTTCCCATCGGCAGGATGCCGAAATCGATCCCCGTGAAGAGAAGCAGCATGCCGACGATGGCGAGCGCCGAGCCGGCGAGGAACTGGAGAAACTCGGCGAGGGGCGCATGGATGAGCGTAACCTGAAGCAGTGACACGACGACGATGAGCGGCGCCACCGCTTTGAGCACTTCGGGGAGTTTCTCCCGCAGCAGGGAAATCATGGTCCCGAATGTCGACCGGCCCGTGACGCCTGTCAACCGAGACTCCCGGCACCTTGCAACGTGCCAGACTCCCTATTTCAGGAGCCGGACTTCCTGTTTCAGGCTAGGACGTCCGGTGATTGGGGCGTGGCCTTCATGCGCGTCCGCCGCACGAACGACGCCGCGACCGTCGCCGCAGCCGGAACCGAGCAGCCCCGCCCGTCATGAGACTCGGACCAGGAGCGATGGCCGTGCCGACTGCTTCGGCGGCGTGGGCCGCCGGGTTACAAGTGAACGGCCCCCGGCTCCTTGGACATCAGGCCGCGCTGCCGGTCCGCCCGGCGGCGCGCCGGAACCTCGTCGGTATCAACGCCGCGCGAAAACCCATTACGTCTTTCGCATGACGAGGACGTCGCACGGCGCCGAGCGCAGCAACCGCTCGGCCGTGCTGCCCAGAAGCAACTCGAGAAGCGGGTTTCGCCCGCGCGCCCCGATCGCGAGCAGATCGATCCCCTTGTCTTCGGCAAAGGACCGAACGATCAGCTCGATATCGCTGCTCTCCATGACGATCTCCAGCGCGCGCCGCCGCTCGGGCGCAAGCGCCGTGGCAGCCAGGAATCCCGCACACGCGTCGGCCGCCGCATGACGGCCGGCTTCCTCGCCGGCCCGGCTGTCGGCCACGCCGACCGTGTCAGGACGATAGCCGTGGAGCAGCGCGATGCTCGCTGCGGGAAAAAGGGCAGCAGCCCCCTCCAGCGCATGGCGCGAAACGTCCGAGAAGTCGGTGGCGACGGCGATACGGGCATACGGCCGCCGGGCCCGCGCCTTGACGACGAGGACCGGCACGGGCGCCCGGCGTACCAACCGGTCCACCGTCGTGCCCAGAACAAGGCGCCCGAAGGTTTCGTTGCGCGCCGTGCCCGTCACGATCAAGTCGCAGCCGCGCTCCGCCGCCGCCTTCAGCACCACCTCGCTCGGCTCCCCCTCCTCGATCACGATCTCGAAGGGAACGTCCCGGCCGCAGAGATCCTCCCGAACCTGCCGCTTCGCGATCACCATCCGGCGTGCAGCACTGCGTCGCCACGACGGTACCTCCTGTTCGGCCTCGGTGATCGACCGGTAGTCGGGCTCGAGCGCATGAACGACGACCAGCGTCGCCTGCCATTCGACCGCAAGCAGCACCGCACGATCGAGCGCACGGTCGCACCGGCCGCTCAGATCCGTCGCCAGAAGAATTCGTTTCGGGGTTACGTGTCGCTGACGGGTTTCCACCATGCGCCTGTTTCCACATGTCCGGACGGGCTGGCCCGAGAGCTTATACCGCGCCACCCGGCGGACCAACTGCGAACGCAGCAGTAGAGCAAGTGACGCACCCGTGCCGCGCAACCACAGCTCTGGCGCAACCCCCAGGGCTCATGAAGCGGCTGCCGGCGGAGCGCCGTTTCCGGCTTTTTCGATCGCCTCACCGACGACGTGTTCGTACGCCGGACCGAAAATCGATGCCGTCCCCGGCCTTTTCCGGCGGCACCGCGGTCGGACGCGTTGCCGGTTGCGCCGCTCTACAGCCCCGTCCAAGAATTCCGGAACTGCCAGAATCGCCTTTCAGGCGTTCGTGACCATACAGTCGTGGAGAAAAGCGGGGGCAACCCAGTATGCGGCGTGAGTTCCTTCAGTCGGGCGAGACAGAGCCTTACCGGCAGAGCGTCGATGATGTCCTGGCGGCACTCGGCTCGGATGCACGGTCGGGCCTCAGCCATCAGCAGGCGCGGGACCGGCTCGAACGGTACGGCAGGAACGAACTGGCCGCGGAAAAGCCTGTTCCTGCATGGCGGAAGTTTCTCGACCAGTTCACCGACGTGCTCGTGATCCTGCTGCTCATCGCCGCAGTGATATCGGCGGCCCTCTGGCTGTACGAGCGCGAGGCCGCCTTGCCCTACGAAGCGATCGCGATCCTGGCCGTCGTGCTGCTCAACGCCGTGATGGGATATGTCCAGCAGGCGCGCGCCGAACGTGCCGTCGCAGCACTGCGCCAGATGTCGGCGGCACAGGCCAAGGTCATTCGCGGCGGCGAGCGGCAGACTATCCTTGCGGCGGAGGTCGTGCCGGGCGACATCATCCTGGTCGAAGAGGGCGACACCGTCCCGGCCGATGCGCGCCTCATCGAATCCACGGCGCTCCAAACCGCGGAGGCGGCGCTGACCGGCGAGAGCCTGCCCGTGTCGAAGGACGTCGCCGCGATCGCCGAGGAAGTGGAGCTCGGCGACCGCCACAACATGATCTTCAGCGGCACGGCGGTAACCTACGGGCGCGGCCGCGCGGTGGTCACGGCGACGGGCATGCAAACCCAGATGGGGCGCATCGCCGGCATGCTGAAGGAGACGCCGGACGACGCCACACCGCTGCAGAGGGAACTCGACAGGATCGGCAGGCTGCTCGGCCTGATCGTCGTCGCCATCGCCGTCGTCATGATCGCCACGATCCTCCTCGTCGAGGAAGTGCACGGCGTTTCGGCCATTTTCGAGGTCCTCATCCTCGGCGTGGCACTCGCGGTCGCGGCGGTGCCGGAAGGCCTTCCCGCGGTGGTGACCGCCGTGCTCGCGCTCGGCGTGCAGCGCATGGCGAAGCGAAACGCCATCATACGCCGTCTGGCTGCGGTCGAGACCCTCGGCTCGGCCAACGTCATCGCGTCGGACAAGACGGGCACGCTGACCAAGAACGAGATGACGGTGCGCGTCGTCGCGACGGCAAGCGGACGGGTGACGTTGACCGGCACGGGCTATGCGCCGGAGGGCGAGGTTCGCAGAAGTGACGGCGAGAAAGTCGGCGGCGCCCTGCGCGACGAGCTACTGCGCACGCTCGCTGCCGCCGACCGGGCGAACAACGCCGTCCTGCGCGAGCAGGGCGGGCGCTGGACCGTACAGGGCGATCCGACCGAAGGCGCGCTGATCGTGGCGGCGCGCAAGGCCGGACTGGCAGCGGAGGCGCTGGATGCGCGCTTCAGCCGGGTCGCCGAGGTACCGTTCTCGTCCGAGCGCAAGCTGATGAGCACCGTCCATCGGGATGCCGACCGGTCGCAGCAGCTACGCGCCTTCACGAAGGGGGCGCCGGACGTCCTGCTCGCCCGCTGCTCCCATGAACTGGTCGGCACCGATACACGTCCTTTGACGGCGGAGCGCCGCGGCCAAATCCTGAAGGTCAACGAGGAACTCGCGGGCGAAGGATTACGCACACTCGGCATCGCCTTCCGCTCCCTGCCCGACGACGCGGTCGAGCGGCAGAACGTCGACGAACGAATCGAGCAGGACCTCGTCTTCCTGGGGCTGGTCGGTATGATCGACCCGCCGCGCGAAGAGACCAGGGATGCGGTCGCACGTGCCAAGCGGGCCGGTATCCGCCCGATCATGATCACCGGCGATCACCCCACGACGGCGGGATTTATCGCGACCGAACTCGGCATCGCCGCCGATGCCAAGGTCGTCACGGGGGCGATGCTGGAACGCATGTCCGACGACGTGCTCGACCGGACGGTCCGCGAGGTGTCGGTCTATGCGCGCGTCAATCCCGCGCACAAGCTCCAGATCGTGAAGTCCCTGCAGCGCCAGGGAATGACCGTCGCGATGACCGGCGACGGCGTCAACGACGCGCCGGCCCTGAAAACCGCCGACATCGGCGTCGCCATGGGCATCACGGGAACGGACGTTTCCAAGGAAGCCGCCGACATGGTGCTTGCGGACGACAACTTCGCCTCGATCGTGGCCGCCGTCGAGGAGGGGCGCGCGATCTTCTCGAATATCCGCAAGTTCCTGCGCTACCTGCTCTCCTCGAACATCGGCGAGGTGATGACGATGTTCTTCGGGGTGCTGTTGGCGGATCTGATCGGACTGACGCCGGACGGCAGCGGCGTCGCATTGCCGCTCGTGGCGACCCAGATTCTCTGGATCAATCTGGTGACGGATGGCGCCCCCGCCCTCGCCTTGGGCGTCGAGCCGGTCAGCCCCGGCGTCATGAACAGACAACCGCGCCCCCGCGGCGAAGGCGTGATTACACGCCACATGTGGGCGAACATTTTCTTCGTCGGCACGGTGATGGCGCTGGGAACGCTGCTCGTGCTCGACGCGTCGCTTCCCGGCGGCCTGATCGAAGGTGCAGGCGACCTGCCCTACGCGCAGACGATGGCGTTCACGACGCTGATGATGTTCCAGCTCTTCAACGTCTTCAATGCGCGTTCCGACGAGCGAAGTGCGTTCGACAGGCTGTTCTCGAACCACTGGCTCTGGATCGCGGTCGGGTTCTCGCTTCTCCTGCACGTGGCGGTCATATATGTCCCGTTCCTGCAGGCCGCGTTCTCGACCGTAAGCCTGAGCGCGAGCGACTGGCTGTTCTGCGCGGCGACAGCCAGTTCCGTGCTGTGGTTGAGCGAGATCCGCAAGGCGGTGAAACGCGCGTTGGGCTCACCCTCGCCCGCAGTGACGTCGGCCTGACGCGCCTGTTTCTCGTACGCGTCGCCGTTTCACAACCTTTCGACGCCCGACGCGCCGTAGCGTCGGCGGTCAGGGCTTCGGCAATGTCGATGCGCAGCGGATGTCCGCGTTGATGGAATCGGGCGCCCCGATGGACACCTTCGCCACTACGAGGACCGGTCTTCCGTCGGGGCGGACGTCACGTTCCGTTCACTGGACGGCGCGCGCCATTCAAAATTACGCGCGTTGCCTTCCACCCGGTCCCGGAACAGGGCGGCGCGCACCAACAGGATCAGGCTGACGGGCGTGGTCACGGTGATGAAGACCGCGATCAGGATTTCATGCACCACGGGTCGTGTCTGCAGCACTGAGAAGCAGATGATCGACGCGATCAACACGAAGACGGTCCCGAGCGTCGTTCCCAACGTCGGGGCATGGACCCGTTCGTAGAACTGGCGGAGTCGCAGCAGCCCGAGCGAACCCGTGAGGGTCAAGCCGGCACCGAGGAGGACGAACAGCGCCGTCAGCAGAGCCGCCCACGCCGGCAGATCCGGGCTCGCGATCATTCGATCACCTCGCCGCGCATCAGGAACTTGGACAGTGCCACCGTCGTGACGAAGCCGATCATGGCGATGACGAGTGCCGCTTCGAAGTACAGCGTGCTGCCCGAGCGAATTCCGAACGTCAGCAAGAGCAGCATTGCATTGACGTAGAGCGTATCGAGACCAAGCACCCGGTCCTGCGCCCTCGGGCCTCGTATGATCCGGAATGCCGCCGCTGCCATCGCGAGGGCCAACATCACTTGGGCGATGACGAGCGACCAACCCAGTACAAGCGTGCTCATTCGAAGATCTCCAACAGCAGTCGTTCGTACCGGCCTTTGATGGTGTCGATCCAGGTGGTCTCGTCGATCAGATCGAGAATGTGGAGGGTCAGGATGCCTCTGGCGGGGTCGAAACCGACCCAGAGGGTGCCTGGTGTCGCCGTGATGATGCAGGCCAGAACCGCGAGCCCGTACGGATTGCGCAGCTCGAGCGGGATATCGAGAAACCCGGACGTGATACTTCGACGCGGCACGCCGAAGATGATCCGTGCCACGGCGATGTTCGATCGAACGACGTCGGCGAGAACCAGCACGAACAAACGGCCGATGGCGCGAGGCCGGCGGATGCGGCTTCGGGCCGGCTCCAGCGCCGTCATCGTCCAGCCGCCGAGCAGCGCCAGCGCGCTGCCGAGCAGAATGTGCCCCGGCGAGACGGTTTGATTGAGCACCAGCCACACCGCCAGAAGGGTGGCCGACAGCAGCGGAAACGGCAGAAGCGCCTTCATGGGCCGGCCTCGGCACTGGAGCGCTGCACGCCGGGCGTCGTCAGCACGGTTCGGACGTAGTCGTGCGGCGAATGCAGGGACGCGGCGATTTCCTGCATGTAGCGCATCGCGGGCTCTGCCTTAGCGGTCAGCGTCGCGCAGCCCAGCAGGAGGACGGCCACCGGCACCATCTCGATGACGCGTACCCGCGGCACGCTCCATTCCTGGGGCGTCCAGAACGTGCGGATTCCCGCCCTCATCATGGCGAGGAGCGTCATCAGCCCCGAAAGAATGATGAGCGCGAGCAGCGTCCAGGTGATCGCCGGGACTTCGGCCTGCTGGCCCGACGGCTCGAACAAGGCCACCAGTATTGCGAACTTCGCGATGAATCCGGACAGGGGCGGCAGCCCCGCCAGCACCAGCGCGCAGCTCACGAAACAGAGGCCGAGCAAGGCTTCGGTTGCGGGAATGGCAATGCCGACCTCCTCCTCTTCCTTCAGATCCCCTTCCTCGTCCCCGCCATACGCCTCGCGCGTCACCGCGATCATGTCCGCACCCGGCGTGTGGCCGCGCTCGACGAGCTCGATCAGCATGAAGAAGGCGGCAATGGCGAGCGTCGAGCTGACGAGATAGAACAGTGCCGCGCCGGTCACGTCGACGTGGCCCGTCGCGATCGCCGCGACCAAGGTTCCCGACGAGACCAGGACCGTATAGCCGGCGAGGCGTCCCATGTTCTGGGACGCGAGCGCACCGATCGCGCCGAAGGCGATGGTCGCCATCCCGCTGATCAGAAGCCATTCGCCGCCGAACCCGGCCGATGCGCCGCTTTCCGGGCCGAAGAGCAGCAGCCAGAGCCGCAGGATCACGTAGACGCCCACCTTGCTCAGAATGGCAAGGATTGCCGCGACGGGCGGTGCCGCGGCCGAATAGGCCGCCGGCAACCAGAAGCACAGCGGCCATATTCCCGCCTTGACCAGGAACGCGACCCCGAGCACGGCGGCGCCCGCCTCGAGCAGCATTCGGGCCTCGGCCGGAACCTGCGCCATGCGCACGGACAGGTCGGCCATGTTGAGCGTGCCGGTCACCCCATAGATCAAACTCACGCCGATCAGGAAGAGCAGCGACGCGACGAGGTTGATCGCGATGTAATGCAGCCCCGCCCTGACGCGGGCGGTACCCGAGCCGTGCAGCACGAGGCCATAGGATGCGGCGAGCAGCAGCTCGAAGAAGACGAAGAGATTGAAGAGATCACCGGTCAGGAACGCACCGTTGATCCCCATCAAGAGCAGCTGGAACAGCGAATGGAAATGGGAGCCGGCGCGGTGCCATTGGGCGAGCGAATATACCGCCGTCGCCAGCGCCAGTGCGCTGGTCAGAACCAAGAGGACGGCCGACAGGCGATCCACGACCAGCACGATGCCGAACGGCGCGGGCCAATCGCCGAGGCGATAGACGCCGACACGAGCCGACCCGCCCGCGTCGACGGCCGCATCGGCCGAAAACAGCAGAGCAAGCGCCACACCGGTCAGGACGAGGACCGTCACGATGTTGATCGCGGCCTTGAGGCCATGCCGGCGTTCGTCGATGAACAGCATCGTGGCCGCGGCCACGAGCGGCAGCACGACCGGCGCGATCATCAGGTGATCGACCCACGGAGTCATCGCTCGCGCTCCGCACCGTCGACGTGGTCGCTTCCCGTCAATCCGCGCAAGGCCAGCAACACGACCAGGAACAAGGCCGTGGTCGCGAAGCCGATGACGATTGCGGTGAGGACGAGTGCCTGCGGCAGTGGATCGGCGAAGGAGGCGAGATCGCCGACCTGCCCCTTGTCCAGGATGGGTGCCATGCCCACCCGAAGGCGTCCCATGCTGAAGATGAAGAGATTGACCGCGTAGGACAGCAGCGTCAGGCCGATGATCACCTGATAGGTACGCGGCCGCAGGACCAGCCAGACCCCCGAGGCCGCCAACGCGCCGATCGCGAGAGACAGCACGAGTTCCATCACCGCTCCTCTGACCGGGCGACAACGGGCTCGTGCGGCGTCTGCAGGCGGTGGCTGCGGACGGACTGGTGGGCGAGCGCAATCAGGATCAGGGTCGTGGCGCCCAGAACGAGGGCGAACACGCCGAGATCGAAGATGAGGGCGCTGGCAAGCGGGACGGCGCCGATGCCGGGGAGGTCCGCATAGCGGAAATAGGAGGTGAGGAACGGGTGGGAGAAAAACCACGCGCCCGCGCCCGTACCGGCCGCCAGCAGCAGGCCGGTGGCCATCCAGCGCAGCGGATGCACCCGAAGATGCGATTCGACGAAGCGGATCCCGCTGGCCATGTACTGAAGAATGAGGCCTGCCGCCACGGTCAGACCCGCCACGAAGCCGCCGCCGGGAAGGTCGTGGCCCCGGAGGAACAGGAATACGGCCAGCAGCCCGATGAAGGGAAACAGCAGCTTTATGATCACGGCCGGCACGGCGAGGTAGTCTGCGATGGTGTCGCCGATCTGGCGTTTCGGATGGGCATCGTCATGCGCGTTCTGAAGGCGCTGCTGCTCCGGAATATCGATGCTGTCGGGCGCCGGCCTGAAGCGGCGCAGCAGCGCGAACACCGTCAGTGCGACCACGCCGAGGACGGTAATCTCCCCCAACGTATCGAAGCCGCGGAAGTCCACCAGGATGACGTTGACGACGTTGGTACCGCCGCCTTCGGTGTAGGCACGCTCGAGGAAGAACGCCGACAGGCTGTCGGGCAACGGATGCGTCAGCACCGCGTAGGTCACCGCCGCAAGGCCGACGCCGGTGACGGCGGCAAGCACGAGGTCGCGAATCCGACGGGCGCGCGCGGCGATGCCGGGTCGAACATCCAGGTCACGGGCCTCGATCCGTTTCGGCAGCCAGCGCAAGCCGAGCAGGATCAGAACGGTCGTCACGATCTCGACGACGAGCTGGGTCAGGGCAAGATCGGGCGCGGACAGCCAGACGAACGTGACACAGGTGGCAAGCCCGGCGCCGCCGATCAGGACGAGGGCCGCCAGCCTGTGGAACTTCGCGACGTAGGCACCGCTCACGGCACAGGCAATGCCGATAGCCCACACCACGGCGAAAGCCGGATCGAGCGGGGTGACCGCGGCGTCGCCCCAGTCGAGGCCGTGCACATAGATCGGCCAAAGTGCGACGATCAGTGCGACGCCGACCAGGAGCCGCAACTGCGGCTGCAGGCGGCGGGTGCCCAGCGTACGTTCCAACGACCGCGCGCCGCGCCACGAGATCGCGACCATCACACGCTCGAAGATGCGCTGCCCCTTTATATTGCGCAGCAGGGGCGGTCCCGCGGGGCTGCGCTGGAGATAGTCGTGCAGAAGCACATAGAGCGTCGTACCGCCCGCCAGCGCGATCAAGCTCATCAGAAGCGCCGGCGTGAACCCGTGCCAGATGGCGAGGCTGTACGCCGGCACGGCGTTCCCGAGGACGGCACGCACGGCACCATCCAGAATCGGCCCGATGGTGCGGCCCGGGAGAATTCCGACCACGAGACAGGCGAGCACGAGGAGTTCAACCGGAAACCGCATCCAGCGCGGCGGCTCCTTGGGCATGTGCGGCAGATCGGTCGGCGGGGGGCCGAAGAACACGTCGTGGATGAAGCGCAGCGAATACGCGACGCTGAACGCGCCGGCCATGGTCGCGATATAGGGCAGCGCCTGATCCACGATCGAACCGTCGTGGATCTCGATCGTCTCCGCGAAGAACATCTCCTTGGAGAGGAACCCGTTGAGCAGAGGCACGCCGGCCATGGACGCGGCCGCGACCATGGCCAGCGTCGCCGTCCTCGGCATGTAGGGCCAGAGCCCGTTCAGGCGCCGGAAGTCGCGCGTGCCCGTCTCGTGATCGACGATGCCGGCAGCCATGAACAGCGAGGCCTTGAAGGTCGCGTGATTCATGATGTGGAAGGTCGCGGCGACCAGCGCGAGCGGGCGGTCCAGTCCGATCAGCAGCGTGATCAGGCCGAGGTGGCTGATGGTCGAATAGGCCAGGAGACCTTTGAGATCCTGCTGGAAGATTGCGAAATAGGCGCCGAGCACGAAGGTGGCGAGACCGGCGCTGCCGACGAGCACGAGCCACTGCTCCGTTCCGCCCAGAGCCGGCCACAGGCGCACCAGCAGGAAAACGCCAGCCTTCACCATCGTCGCCGAGTGCAAATAGGCGGAGACGGGCGTGGGTGCCGCCATGGCGTGCGGCAACCAGAAGTGGAAGGGAAATTGCGCGCTCTTGGTTAACGCGCCGAGCAGGACGAGGATCAGGATGGGAAGATAAAGGGAATGCGCGCGGAGGCGATCGCCCGCGGCGAGAACTTGGTCGAGGTCGTAGCTGCCGACAACATGGCCCAGTATCAGCACGCCCGCGAACAGCGCGAGCCCGCCTGTGGCGGTGATCGTCAGGGCCATGCGGGCGCCATCGCGCGCGGCCGCGGTGTGATGCCGATATCCGATCAGGAGGAATGAAAAGAGGCTCGTCAGCTCCCAGAAGAAAATGAGCTGGATCAGGTTGCCCGAGAGCACGATGCCCAGCATCGCGCCCATGAATGCCAGCAGGAAGGCATAGAAACGCGGCACCGGATCCGACGGCGACATGTAATAGCGGGCATAGAGCATCACCAGCGTCCCGATGCCCGTGACCAGCGCAGCGAACATCCAAGCGAAGCCGTCCAGCCGCAACGTGAAGGTCAGCCCGAACTGCGGCAGCCAGGCGATCTCGTGCCGGAACACGGCGCCGTCAGCGACCACCGGATAGAGGGCCACCGTCATCAAGAGACCGGCGAGCGCGACGATGCCCGCGAGATACGCGGCTGCATTACGTGCATCCGTCGGCAGAAGCGCCGCGACGAAGCTTCCTCCGAACGGAAGGAGTAGTACCGCCAGGAGAAAGATATCGTCCATCACCGGTCGTTCTGTTGGTCTGACGGAGGCAAATAGCGTGAGATCTGATCGCAGGAAGTTACCTAATATGGTTGGTTTTGCGCGTGCACATCAAGGTATGCACGCATATCAAGAAATTGAGCCAACGCCGCGAATGCGGACGTCAGCGACCGCAAGCAAAGCTAGGCGGCGCGGGGTCCGCCTGACGTGACGTCAACGAGAACCGGCGAGGCCGTTCGGCGTGTCCCGCAGCCAGCCTCAGACGTCGAGCGCCATCGGCACGAGCGTCGTGGCCCCCCAACCGGACAGACCGGAAGCCGGCCGCCGACGACCCCGGAAGACCGGTCCTATGGCGCGCCAGCGCAACCACGGAAGCGTGGCCCGCAAGCAGCCCAGCACGTGCAGGAAAGGCCAGGAAAAGGCCCGGAAAATATGGCGCGCCCGGCGCGACTCGAACGCACGACCTTCAGCTCCGGAGGCTGACGCTCTATCCAACTGAGCTACGGGCGCGCACGCCGGGGCGGAGATTAGCCGATCAACCGCCCCTGGTGCAAATGGTGAACCATCCGCCGGCACCACGTCGCGACAGCATCCGGCAGCCGGCCGCCGCGACAGCGCGGCTATTCGATCGCGGCCGGCGCCTTGCGGGCCGCGGCGATGCGCGCCTGATACAAGCCGTCGGCGCCCGAGGGAAGTGCTGCCATCGGGTCGGTTCGCCGCGTGAGCATCCAGTGGGCGACGTCGCGGTGGACGACCGGCGCCTGCAGGTCCCGCAGCAGCATATGGTAACCGTTGGGGTAGATCGCCACGCGGCGGTGGCTGGGCGCTGCCGGCGGCAGGCGGTCAAGCATGATCTCGATATGCTCGGGCGGGATCAGGTCGTCGCGCTGGCCGATGAGGATCAGGGCATCGATGTCGAACGACGGCGCGGCCGCCAACGCATCGTCCATCAGATCGATGAGACCGTAGAAGGCATCGATCCGCGTCTCCTTGATGACGAGCGGGTCGCGGGCCAGCGCGCGCAGCATCTCGATGTTGTCCGAGGGATGAAAGCCCAGATTCGGCGGCGGTCGTCCGGCGAGCCAGGGTACCGTGTGCGCCATCAGCCACAGGCCGATCCGGCCGAACACGTTGATCGTCTCGCGCCCGCGCACGGCCGGCGCGGTCAGAACGGCGCCATCAACGCCGTCCAACCGGCCGCGCGCGGCGGCGGCAAGGATGACGGCGCCGCCCATGCTCTCGCCGACGACGAACACGGGCTTGCCGGGATGGCGCGCCTTGACCAGCCGGATCGCCGTCGCGAGGTCGGCGACCAACGTCTCGGTACCGGGCCACATACCGCGGTCCGGTGCCTTGCCGAAGCCCCGCTGATCGTAGGCATAGGTCGCAATACCGTGCTGGCCCCACGACTTCGCCGGCATCGCAAACGCGTTCGAATAGTCGTTGAAACCGTGGAGGCCGATGACGACGGCCTGCACCTCGCCGTCGGGCAGCCACGCGCGCAGGGGCAGAATGGCCCGGTCCGGCATGACCATGGCGTCGGTGAGCAGGTACGGCTCGCCCGCGACCGGGCCCATCGGCGCGACTCGCGGCGCGCACGCGCCCGCAAGCGCGACCAGAACCAGGGTCACGACCGCCCGCCACCCCCGTGCGATCATGCCGCGTCCTCGGCCGCATGGTCGCCGGAACGGCGGGTAAGCTCGAGGAAGATGTCTTCGAGATCGCTTTCTTCGGTCGACAGGTCGACGATGCCGAATCCGGACCCGCGGATGGCGTCGAGCAGTTCGTCGATCCGCGTCCGGCTCGGCTCGTAACGGAAAACGAGCCGGCGTCCGCCCTCGTGGACGGGTGCGAAGCGGGCGAGCGCCGACGGCACGGCGTCAATGTCCCGGTCGACGGTCACGCGCAGCGTCTTGCTGTCGACGCGCGCGAGCAGCCCGGCCTTGGTGTCGAGCGCGACCAAGCGACCGTGATTGATGATCGCGATCCGGTCGCAGAGTTCCTCGGCCTCTTCCAGGTAATGGGTGGTCAACAGCACGGTCGTGCCGCGCGCGTTGAGCTCGCGGACATAGGCCCACAGATGCTGCCGCAGCTCGACGTCGACGCCGGCGGTCGGCTCGTCGAGCACCAGAACTGGCGGCGCGTGGACGAGCGCCTTGGCGACGAGGAGTCGCCGCCGCATGCCGCCCGACAACGTGCGGGAATAGGCATTGGCCTTGTCGGCGAGGCCGACGGCGTGAAGGATTTCCTCGGTCCGCCGCTCGGCCTTCGGCACGCCGTAAAGGCCGGCCTGCACGTCCAGGAGCTCGCGCGGCGTGAAGAATGGATCGAGGTTGAGCTCCTGCGGCACGACGCCGATCGCGGCGCGGCTGCCGCGCGGATCCTGGTCGATGTCGATATCCCAGATACGCACGCGCCCCGAGGTCTTGTTGACCAGTCCCGCCATGATGTTGATGAGCGTGGACTTGCCGGCGCCGTTCGGGCCGAGCAGGCCGAACAATTCGCCGCGGCGCACGGTGAGGCTGACGCCGTCGAGCGCGCGTTTGGTGCGTCCGCGATCGGTGCGGTAGACCTTGACCAGATTTTCGATTTCGACCGCGTTTTCGGGCACATCGGCCGCCCGGTTCACCGGCGCCGCGGGAACGGCGGCATCCTGCGGAAGATCTGAGACACTGAGAGCCATGACGATTCCGCTTTATAGCATGCCGCAGCGCGCCCGCACTGCGGCGGTTGCGCGCCCGCGCGCATCGGCTATGATCGCGGCCGCCTTTGGGGCCGGCGCCACGGCCCCCGACCGCAGCTTCGAGACGAATTTCCCATGGCCAAGCCAGCGCCCCAGCCGCCCGAGATCATCGAAGTGGAGACCCGCACCGTCGCCTGTGACGGCGGCGGCGGACCGCTGGGCCACCCGCGCGTGTGGCTGAACCTCAGCGCCAGCGGCAAGATCGACTGCCCGTACTGCGATCGTCAGTTCGTGCTGAAATCCGGCGCGAAGCTTTCCGACGCGCACTGACGGCGGCAACGCGCCACCAGGCCGCCGATCATAATCCAATCGCCGTACCGCGGCCGGCACCAGCGCCGTGCGCCCGGACTTCCGCGGCTGCAAGCGGGGCGCAAATGCGCTACATCTGGGGGCATGGCTACGCGATCGCAGAAATCGGCAAAGGCGGCGAGCACGCCGCAAACGGCAGCCGCCCCCAAGCGCGTCTGCCTGGTCGACGGCTCCGGCTTCATCTTCCGCGCCTATCACGCTCTGCCGCCGCTGACGCGGCCCGACGGCACGCCGGTCGGCGCCGTGCTGGGTTTCACGAACATGCTCGTGAAGCTGCTGGCCGAGCACAAATGCGACTACCTCGCCGTCATCTTCGACGCCGGACGCAAGAGCTTCCGCAACGACCTCTACGCCGACTACAAGGCGCACCGGCCGGAAGCGCCCGAAGACCTGGTGCCGCAGTTCGCCCTCGTGCGCGAGGCGACGCGGGCCTTCAACGTGCCGGCGATCGAGGTGCCGGGCTATGAGGCTGATGACCTGATCGCGACCTATGCGCGGCTCGCGCGCGAGGCGGGCGCCGAGGTCACCATCGTCTCGTCCGACAAGGACCTGATGCAGCTGATCCGCCCGGGGGTCGGCATGTTCGATCCGCTCAAGAACAGGCCGATCGGCGAGGCCGAGGTGCGCGAGAAGTTCGGCGTCGGCCCCGACAAGGTCGTCGACGTCCTGGCGCTCATCGGCGACACGTCGGACAACGTGCCGGGCGTGCCGGGCATCGGTCCCAAGACGGCGGCCGAGCTGCTCGGCACCTATGGCGACCTCGAGACGCTGCTCGCCCGCGCCGGCGAGATCAAACAGCCGAAGCGCCGCGAAACGCTGCTGGCCAATGCCGAAATCGCCCGGCTCAGCCGTAAGCTCATCGAGCTGCACGACAACTGCGAGGTCCCGGTGCCGCTCGATGCGCTGGCGGTCAAGCGGCCCGATCCCGACGCACTAATGGCGTTTCTCGAGACGCAGGGCTTCCGTTCGGTCATCGCCCGTCTCAAGACCACGGGCGTGCTCGCCGCCGATGGCGCGACGACAGCAGCAGCGGCGCCCGCCACAATCCCGACGCCGGCGCCTGTCCCGAAGTCCGCCCCTGCACCCGCCAAGCCGCCGGCCGGACCGCCACGCTACGATCTGGTGCAGGAGCTCGCCGCGCTGGACGCCTGGATCGAGGCGATCCGAGCCACGGGCTACGTGGCGGTCGACACCGAGACGACCTCGCTCGACGCCATCAGCGCCGAGCTCGTCGGCATTTCGCTTGCCGTCACGCCGAACGAGGCGTGCTACATCCCTGTCGGCCATCTCGCCCCCGGCCAGCCGCTGCCCGGCAGTGCTGAGGAGAAATCGGACGGCCTCGGCCTGAAGGGCGGTAGCGTCGGCGTAGCGGAGGCGCCCAAACAATTGCGGCGCGACGTGGTCCTCGAGCGGCTGAAGCCGGTGCTGGAGGACGCGTCGATCCTGAAGATCGGCCACAACATCAAGTTCGATCTTCAGATCTTCGCACGCCTCGGCATCAACGTCGCGCCGATCGACGACACGATGCTGATGTCCTACGTGCTCGGCGCCGGCGCCGGTGGACACAGCATGGACGAGGCCGCCGAACGCTGCCTCGGCCGCAAGACCATCACCTATGACGAAGTCACCGGCACGGGCAAGGCGCGCATCAACTTCGCGCACGTGCCGCTCGACCGCGCGCGCGACTACGCCGCCGAGGATGCCGAGGTGACGCTCTGTCTGTGGCATCACCTGAAACCGCGGCTTCTCGCCGAACGGCTCGTCACAATCTACGAGACGATCGAGCGGCCGCTGATTCCGGTGCTGCGGGCGATGGAGGCCGAAGGCGTCACGGTCGACCGCGAGGAGCTGCGACGCCTGTCCAACGATTTCGCGCTGCGCCTCGGCGAACTGGAGCAGCAGATCTACAAGGAGGCCGGCCGCACATTCAACGTCGGCTCGCCGGCCCAGCTCGGCAAGATTCTGTTCGACGAGATGGGGCTGCAGCTGCCGGACGGCTCGCGGCCGCAGAAGACCAAGACCGGTGCCTACGCGACCGGCGCCGACGTGCTGGAGGACCTGGCCGCTTTGGGCTACAGGCTGCCGCAGCTTGTTCTCGACTGGCGGCAGCTCTCGAAGCTGAAATCCACCTATACCGACGCGCTGATCGAGCAGATCAATCCGCGCACCGGCCGGGTGCATACGAGCTTCAGCATGGCGGTGGCGTCGACCGGACGGCTGTCGTCGACCGACCCGAATCTGCAGAACATCCCGATCCGCACCGAGGAAGGCCGCAAGATCCGCAAGGCCTTCATCGCAGCGCCCGGTTGCGAGCTGCTGTCGTTCGACTATTCGCAGATCGAGCTTCGGCTCGTCGCGCATGTCGCCGACATCGACGCGCTCAAGCAGGCGTTCAGGGACGGCATCGACATTCATGCCCTCACTGCCTCGCAGGTGTTCAACGTGCCGGTCGAGGGGATGGACAAGTCGCTGCGCAACCGCGCCAAGGCGATCAACTTCGGCATCATCTACGGTATCAGCCCGTTCGGGCTCGCGCGCCAGCTCGACATTCCGCAGGCCGAGGCCCGCGCCTATATCGACGCCTATTTCAGGCGCTATCCGGGCATTCGCGACTACATGGAGCGGACCAAGGAACTCGCGCGCAAGCAGGGCTACGTGACGACGCTGTTCGGCCGGCGCATCCACGTGCCGGGCATCTCCGCCAAGAACCCGGCACAGCGCAGCTTCGCCGAACGCGCCGCGATCAATGCGCCGATCCAGGGTGCGGCGGCCGACATCATCAAGCGCGCCATGGTGAAGATTCCGGCGGCCCTCGAGCGCGCCGGGCTTCGCGCGAAGATGCTGCTGCAGGTGCATGACGAACTGCTGTTCGAAGCACCGCCGGCCGAGCGCGAGGCGCTGATCGCGACGGTCAAGCCGATCATGGAGAATGCGGCACGCCCCGTCGTCGACCTGTCGGTGCCGCTGGTGGTCGAGGTCGGCCACGGCGCCTCGTGGGCCGAGGCGCATTGACGCGACCACCCGGCGCCATGGCTGCGCGCTTCACGCCCGACGAATTTCTCGACCACCTGCTCGCGTTGCCGTGGCTGGTGGGCGAGCTGGTGTCGCCCGATCTCGCCTGGGTCGCATGGAGCTGGTACGGCCGCGGTCCCGCCGCCGATGTCTATGTCGTACCGACGGACGGATCGGCGCCGCCGGTACGGCTGACCGAGACGCCGCAGAACACCCATGTCGTGGCGTGGGCGGCGGACAGCCGCACCCTCATCGTCAGCGAGGACAAGGACGGCGACGAACGCGAGCGTCTCTATCTGCTCGACCGCACCTGGCCCAATGCGCTGCGTCTCGTCGCCGACGAGACGCCCAACTATTTCCTGCGCGGCGGCAAGCTCGCACCGGACAACCGTACGCTGGTCTACGCGGCCAACCGCGACCCCGACACCGGCGCCGAGATCGAGCCCTACATCGTCTATGCGCACGATATCGTCAGCGGTGCGCGGCGCCCGCTCGCCCGCCCGTTGAAGGCGGGCACCGGCGCACCGGCCCTCAACGAGCAGGGCACGCACATCCTCTACACGCGCAAGGACCTGCATCCGGCGGGGCAGCAGGTCTGGCTCGTCGACATCGACGGGCGCGAGGACCGCGAAATCCTCAATTTCGGACCGGCGGTGAAGGTCAGGGCGTCGTGGCTGCGCGACGGGATTCGCGCCGTCGTCGTCGCCGAGACGGACACCCACAAGCGGCTCGGCGTCTGGGACCGGCGCGATATGAGCCTGCGCTGGCTGATCGACGATCCGGCCCGGCACATCGAATACGCCTACGCGCCGCGCGGAACGAATCTGATCGCATCGGTCGAGACGGCTGGCGCGCGGACCCGGGCCGTCCTGATCGATCCCGACTCCGGCCTCGAGAGTCGCATCGAGGGTGCACCCGGCACGTTCCTGCCATTGGCGCGGATCGGCGAGGACTGGCTCGGCACGACATACAGCGCACGCCAGCCGCGTGACATCGTCCGCCTCGCCAAAACGGGAACGCCGCAGAGCCTGACCCGCCTGTGGACGGCGACCCCGCTCCGCCCCGAGGATTTCGTGCCGGCCGAGAACGTGACCTGGCACGCCCCCGACGGGCTGGAGATCCAGGGCTGGCTCTATCGCGCCGCGGCGCCGTCACGCGGCCTGATCGTGCATGTCCATGGCGGCCCGACGGCGCATGCCGAGGACCGGGTCAACCCCATGATCCAATACCTCGTCGCCGCCGGATTCGACGTGCTCGAACCCAATTATCGCGGCAGCACCGGCTTCGGCCTGCCGTTCCGCGAAGCGATCAAGAAAGACGGCTGGGGCGGCGCCGAACAGGAAGATATCCGCGCCGGCATCGAGGCGCTGATGGCCAAAGGCATCGCGCAGCCCGGCCGGGTCGGCATCACCGGGACGTCGTATGGCGGCTATTCGTCGTGGTGCGCGATCACGCGCTGGCCGCCCAAAATCGTCGCGGCCGCGGCACCGATCTGCGGCATGACCGACCTCGTGGTCGACTATTACACGACCCGCCCCGACCTGCGGCCCTACAGCGAGGAAATGCTGGGCGGTGCGCCCGACCAGGTACCGGCGCGCTATCACGAGCGCTCGCCCATCAACTTCGTCGATCGGATCAGGGGGCGACTCCTGATCGTGCAGGGAGCCCGCGATCCGAACGTGACGCCCGAGAACATGCGCGCGGTCCGCGCCGCTCTCGATCGGGCCGGAATCGCCTATGACGTCCTCGTGTTTGAAGACGAGGGTCATGGCATTGTCAAGCCGCAGAACCAGAAACGGCTCTATCGCGCCCTCGTTGCGTTCTTCGGACGCGCCTTCGGCACCTGACGCCTATTTCGGTTCGCGAGGCCCGTCCGCCGCGGGCGGACAGCTCGAGACCCCCGTACCCCGCCGCGAATCCGGCAACCGGATCGTCAGGCCGGGGTTTGCTCGCGCGCCCGCTTGGCGAGGCGGACGAGTTCGGCGCGCGCGGATTCGGCGTCGGTGACGCGCCGGTCGAAGGGAAGGCGCGCGACCTCGCCTGCCCGCCGGAGATCGAGCCCCTCGGGGTCGAGACCGGTCATGCGCCAGCCCTCGCCCGAACGGCCCAGAAGGCGCGTCGCATAGAGCTGGATGGCGTCGGCATGATCGTCGTTCATGTGCGCAACGATGTCGCGCTCGGTCGCCGCAAGCGCCTCGGCCCCCGTCATGTCGAGCAGCAGATCGCGTCCGTCGATCCAATGGATGCGACCGAAGCCGGCGACGAGATGCGCGCGCGACACTTCGACGCGCCAGAACGCGAAATCGCCGAAATCAGCGTACATCGCCGCTCCCGGGTGACGGGCGACGAAGCGCGCCCGGTGCCGGGGATCGTCGGTCCGGATCGCGCGACCCTGCACGCTGACGCGCGGACCGGTGAGCGGCTCGTCGATGCCGGTCGTACCGTCGAACAGAAGCGAGACGCGCGGATCGGCGGCGATGTTGCGCGTGTGATCCGCCAGCGTGGATATGAGGAGCAGCGGCGTCCCGTCGTGGTCGAGTGCCACCAGCACGAGCGACGCATAGGGCGCGCCCACGTCGGGCTGATCCGGCCGCATCGACGTCGCCAGCGCGGCCCGATCAACCCCGCGCATCACCCGCCGCGCGATCTCGCCCGGCGCCTGATTCTGATCCTGATTCGGTTGTGGCGTGATCATCCCTGGTCAACGGCGCTGCCGCCGAACCGGGTCACGCCATGCGGCGATGGAGCCACCCGGAAACGCCACCCAGCACCAGCCAGAACATGGCCGCCGCCAGCAGCGAGGCCACCACGAACTCGGCCGCGAGCTCGGCCGGCACCGCACCGACGTCCGCCGGGCGTGGGGCCCCGACGACATGCGGAATAACCAGGACGACAAGGCCCAACGCCTTGGCCCACACCGGGCGCGCAAACGCCAGACAGGCAAGACCGGCAGCACTCGCAAGCGCCGTGGCAACCCACCAGACCTGCCGGTCGACAAGATCCGCCGCGGCCATGCCCGGCAGCTCCGGCGGCAAACCGAGCGCGGGCGCCAGCGCAAAACAGCCGAACCCGGCCAGCCCCCAGAGAAGGCCGGTTCGCCCGTCGAGCGGCCGCGCACCGCCCACCGCCGCCCTGAGCGCGAGCGCCCCATTGAGCAGCAGCGCGAAACCGAAACCGGTCAGGATGTTGAACAGTATCGTGAACGCGGCCCGCTCCGCGCCATCCGCCGGCTGCCAGGCGTCGCCGTGGTCATGAACGGCGTGGTCATGCCCATGCGCGGCACCGCCGTGGACGGATGCCGCCTCGTACCGCTCCGCCGCAGCGATCAGCGGCCAGAGCTTCGCCGCCTGGAACGCCGTCGCCACGAGTCCCGCCGCCGCGCCGGCGATCACGGCGATCAGCAGAAGCCGCCTCAGCATGGCCGGGTCAATGACAGGGGAAGGCGAAGGCGTGGCGCGAGTCGTGCGCCGCATTGTGGATCACGCCCGGACCCGCAAAGCCGACGCCGAAGATAACGAAAGTGCCGAGCAGCAGCGCGGCAACCGCCGGGAGTGATGCGCGCATGAGGCCGGCGAAGCCGGCATGGCGAGTCTGGGTCGTCATCATGTCGTCCTCAAGTCACGGGCAGGCGCGCCAACCATCGGCGCAGCCAGTTCAATCGGCCGGCGGATTCGCCTATATAATGCATAGTCCGGTGGAACAAGCGGCGTCAATCAAGGCGTGCCGGCCTCGATTGCGCCCAAATCCGACCACATTCCGCCGCTTCATTCCGGCTGGAGTCCGGCGGCCGGTCAGGGGGGGCACCTGCCGCCACGTGGGGTCATCGCAAGAGGAACAGAACCGTGCCGCAGACAATTGCCCTCGTCGACGACGACCGCAACATCCTGACCTCGGTCGCCATGGCGCTCGAGGCCGAAGGCTTTGCCGTGCGGACCTACAGCGACAGCGTCGAGGCTTGGCGCGAGCTGAGCAGCCATCCCCCCGATCTCGCCGTCCTCGACATCAAGATGCCGCGCATGGACGGCATGGAACTGCTGGGGCGCATCCGCAAGCAGAGCCAGCTGCCGGTCATCTTCCTGACATCGAAGGACGACGAGGTCGACGAGGTCCTCGGCTTGCGTATGGGGGCCGACGACTACATCACCAAGCCGTTCTCGCAACGCCTGCTCGTCGAGCGCATCCGGGCGCTGCTGCGCCGGCAGGAACTGTCGCGCGAGAAGGCGCCGGGCAGCGGGGTCGAGCCGCCGATCGTCCGCGGCGACCTCATGCTCGATTCGGCCCGTCACGTCTGCACCTGGAAGGGCCAGGAGGTGGCCCTGACCGTCACCGAGTTCCTGCTGCTGAAGGCGCTGGCGCAACGGCCGGGCATGGTGAAGAGCCGGGATCAGCTGATGGATGCCGCCTATGGCGAGCACATCTACGTCGACGACCGGACGATCGACAGCCACATCAAGCGCCTGCGCAAGAAGTTCAAGGCCGTGGACCCCGATTTCGCCCAGATCGAGACGCTCTACGGCCTCGGCTACCGCTATCGCGACAAGTAGGCATACGGGACGGCCAAGCCATGGTCATGTTCGCCCGTCGGGTCGAGGATTCGAAGGGCGAGGGCCGCAAGGTCGTGACGCTCCGCACGGCTGACCCGCTTCCCACCCGCTCGGCCACGCCGCGTCCGCGCACGGAACCGCACATCCGCCGGCGGCGCTTCTCGCCGCTGACGCTGCGCATCCTGTTCCTGAACACCATCCCCCTGCTGATCCTGGTCGCGGGACTTCTGTACCTCGACGACTATCGCCGTTCGCTGATCGACGCGAAGTTCGGCGCCCTGACCGTGCAGGCCCAGATCATCGCAGCGGCACTCGGCGAAGCCGCGACCGACGTGGACGACGAGACCGTCGGCGCGCGCATGACGCCCGAAGCCGCACGCACAATCTTGAGACGTCTCGCCGAGCCGACCAAGACGCATGCACGACTCTTCGCCGCGTCCGGGGAAGTCGTAGCCGACAGCCACGTGCTGGGTCAGCCGGGCGGCCAGGTCGTCATCGAGTGGCTGCCGCCGCCGGGGCCGCCACCGGGATTTCTCTCGCATTTCGCGAACAAGGTCTACGATCTGGTCTTCAACTGGCTGCCCCGGGGCCGCGACCTCCCGCAATACCGCGAGTTCCTGGCGCCACGCCTGGAGGACTACGAGGAGACCAAGATCGCGCTCTCGGGCGAGATCGCGACGCACCTACGGGCGGGACGCGACAACGATCTCGTCCTGTCGGTCGCCGTGCCGGTTCAACGCTTCAAGCAGGTGCTGGGCGTCCTGATGCTGACGGCCGACAGCACGGACATCGATGCGAATATCCGCGCCGTGCGGTTCGACATCCTCAAGATATTCGCCATCGCCCTCGGCATCACGTTCCTGCTGTCGATCTATCTCGCCAGCACGATCACCCAGCCGATCCGACGCCTTGCGGCGGCGGCCGAGCGCGTGCGACGCGGCCACGGAATCGGCGCCGGGCGCTTCACCCGATCGGACGGCAGCGTGCAGCCGGTCATTCCCGACATGAGTCGCCGCGGCGACGAGATCGGCGAGCTGTCGGCTGCCCTCAAGGAAATGATGAATGCATTATGGCAGCGGCTCGACGCCATCGAGCGTTTCGCCGCGGACGTCGCGCACGAAATCAAGAACCCGTTGACCTCGATGAAGAGCGCGATCGAGACCGCGGCGCGTATACGCGATCCCGCTCAGCAGCAGCGGCTGATGTCGATCATCCTCGAGGACGTCGGTCGCATCGACCGGCTGATCGGCGACATCTCGAGCGCCTCGCGCCTCGATGCCGAACTGTCGCGTACGGAGATCGAGCCGGTCGACATCGCGGCCCTGCTCAAGGCGCTCGTCGAGCTGAACGAGGCGACCGCAGGCCCCGACTCGCCCCGTCTCGTCCTCGAGCTCGCCCCGCGCCCGCTCGTCGTGCCCGGCATGGAAGACCGGCTCGGCCAGGTATTTCGCAACGTCATCGCCAATGCCGTCTCGTTCAGCCCGCCGGGCGGAACCATCCGGATCATCGCCGGCATCCGCAAGGACACGATGCGCGGCAATATGGTCGAGGTGGCGATCGAGGACGAAGGCCCCGGGATTCCGGACGACAAGCTGGAGGCGATCTTCGAACGGTTCTACAGCGAGCGTCCGAAAGGCGAAAAGTTCGGAACCCATTCGGGCCTGGGCCTGTCCATTTCGCGCCAGATCGTCGAGGCCCATGGCGGAGCGATCCGGGCGGAAAACAGAAGGGACGATCAGGGGCATACGCTCGGGGCACGCTTCGTCATCCGCCTGCCCGTGGATTGAGCAGGGGCCGGGCATCACCCGCGCTGCCGGTTGACAACAGCGGCAATTAAGGCCCACCCTCGCGGCCACCGTGAGTGCGGCAGCATCAAAACTTCAGATCCACGCGAGTTGCGTCGAGCTCGCCGGAACCGGCGTGCTGCTGCTGGGGGATTCCGGCAGCGGCAAGTCGGACCTCGCGCTGCGCCTGATCGATGCCGGTGCACGCCTCGTGTCGGACGATCGTACCGATCTCGTCGCCGAAGGCGGGCGCCTCGTCGCTTCGTCGCCTGCCGCGATTGCCGGGCGCATCGAGGTGCGCGGCGTCGGCATCGTGTCCGTCGCCCATGTCTCGTACGCCGCAATCGGCCTCGCGGTCGAACTCGTCCCCCGTACATCGGTCGAGCGGCTGCCCGCGGCGCGCAGCAAGAACTGGCTTGGGATCGAGGTGCCGCTGTTGGCCCTCGATCCGTTCGAAGCCTCGGCGCCGGCGAAAATACGGCTCGCCGTCCATGAGGCATTGCGAGGGCGTCTCTTCGCCGCCTGATGAGATGAGTACGCTCATACATTCCACAGCGGCAACACCAGCCGCAGCCGCCAGTCGCCGCATCGTGCTGGTGACCGGTATGTCGGGTGCCGGCAAGACGAGCGCGCTCAAGGCGCTCGAGGACGCCGGCTACGAGGCCGTCGACAATCTGCCGCTGTCGCTGCTGGAGCTGCTCGTCCGTCCCGGCGACAGCGCCGAACGGCCGATCGCGATCGGCATCGACACGCGCACGCGCGATTTCGGAACCGGCACCTTCCTTTCCGCAATCGATCGGCTTCGGGCTGAACCCACGTTCAGCGTCCGTGTTCTCTTTCTCGACTGCGACGACGAAGTGCTGCACCGGCGCTTCACTGAGACGCGCCGCCGCCACCCGCTGGCCATGGACCGGCCGGTGATGGACGGCATCCGCGCCGAGCGCAGCGTGATCCACGCGCTGCGCGATCGCGCCGATCTGGTCCTCGATACGTCGAACCTGTCGCAGGCCGACCTGAAGCGGCTGGTCCAAGGGCATTTCACGCTCGATGCGACCGGCGGGCTCGCCATCTCGCTCGTTTCATTCGCCTACCGGAACGGATTGCCGCGCGAGGCCGACCTCGTGTTCGACGTGCGGTTCCTCCAGAACCCGCACTACGTGCCGGCCCTCAAACCGCTGACCGGGCGCGACCGCGCCGTCGCCGACTTCATCCGCCAGGATCCCGGCTTCGCGCCGTTCGCCGATGGCCTGACCAACATGCTTGCGACCCTGCTGCCGCGTTTCGAGCGCGAGGGAAAGAGCTACCTGACCATCGGCATCGGCTGCACGGGCGGCAAGCACCGCTCCGTCTTCGTCACCGAATACCTCGCGGCCAAGCTCCAGGCGCTAGGTCACCGCGTTACCATCATCCATCGCGACGTCGAGCGCGACCGCGAGCGGACCCGTTGATACGCGATATGCAGACCAACACGAAGGGTGTTCGATGATCGGCATGGTCTTAGTCACGCACGGACGGCTTGCGGCGGAATTCATCGCCGCCCTCGAGCATGTCGTCGGGCCACAGCGCAATGTGGTGGCGGTCTGCATCGGCCCGGAGGACGACATGGAGCTTCGCCGCAAGGAGATCATGGACTCCGTCGCGCGCGTCGAGGAAGGTGACGGCGTCGTCGTTCTCACCGACATGTTCGGCGGCACCCCTTCGAACCTCGCCATTTCGATCCTCGACAAGGGCAACGTCGAAGTGATCGCCGGCGTGAACCTGCCGATGCTCATCAAGCTCGCGAGTCTGCGCAACACCGAGCCGCTGGCGAGCGCCGTCGGCGCCGCACGGGAGGCTGGCCGGAAATACATCAACGTCGCCTCGCAACTGCTGTCGGGTGAATCGCGGTGAATGAAGCGCAGCCGAAGCAGTCGGTCGTCGAGCGCGAGGTGACGATCGCCAACAAGCGAGGACTGCACGCCCGCGCCGCGGCGCGCTTCGTCAAGCTGGCGGGCCAGTTCGAGGCGAACGTGACCGTGAAGCACAAGGACATGGAGGTATCGGGCCGGTCGATCATGGGCCTGATGATGCTCGCGGCCGCTCCGGGCACGCAGATTCGCATCAGCGCCGTCGGCAACGATGCGGCGGCCGCCGTCGATGCGCTCGCGGCGCTCGTACAAGCCAAGTTCGAGGAGGATTAGCGGTGCCCGGCGCCGGTCGCGATCGGATGGCCACGCGAACCCGTCGCGATGGCCAGATGCCGTCCGGCCGCGAGGTCGTGCTCGAAGGCCTGGGGGTTGCGCCCGGCATCGCCATCGGACCCGCCTTCGTGCACGAGGCCGGCGCGATCCCCATTCCCGAATACGTGGTGCCGGAGGCCGAGATCGAGGCGGAGCGCGACAGGCTGCGCGCCGCCGTCGAGAAGGCGCTGCGGCAGCTCGCGAAACTGAAGACGAAGAGCAGCGCGCTGCCCCCTTCGGCGGCCGAGGAGGTCGGATACCTGCTCGAGGCGCACGTGCAGATGCTGTCGAATTCGCGATTGATGCGCGGCATCGATCGCCGCATCTGCGAGGATCGGGTCAATGCCGAGGCGGCCGTGCAGGCCGAGGTCAACGCGATCGCGGAAGGCTTCGAGTCGATGCACGACCCGTATCTGGCAGCCCGCGTCCAGGACGTCCGCGAGGTCGGCGCCCGGCTGCTGCGCAATCTGACCAAGACGCCGTTTCAGGCGTTCAAGCAGCTCCCCGAAGGTTCGATCGTCGTTGCCGACGAGATCACGCCGGCCGACACCGCGCTGATGGATCCCGATCGCATTGCCGGCATTGCCGCCGCCTTCGGCGGCGCCGAGAGCCATACCGCGATCATGGCGCGCTCGCTCGGGTTTCCCGCCGTGCTCGGCGTGCCCGGCCTCGTCGGCTCCGTCCGGCGGGGAGATCTGGTCATCGTCGACGGCGACGCCGGTCGGCTGGTCATCCATCCGACGGCGGCGACGCTCGAGGCGTACGAGCACCGGCGCACTGAGCGCGCGCGGCTGGAGCGGCAGCTCGCACGGCTGACACGACTGCCCGCGGTGACGCGCGACGGCGTCCAGATCTCGCTCCAGGCAAATATCGAGCTGCCGCGAGAGGTCGAGGCGGCACGCGCCGTCGGCGCGGCGGGCATCGGCCTGCTCCGGACCGAGTTCATGTTCATGAACCGGAACGACGTTCCCGGCGAGGACGAACAATACGAAGTACTGGCCGGCATCGTGAAAGCGATGGCACCGCGGCCCGTCACGATCCGCACGCTCGACGTCGGCGGCGAAAAGCTTGCCTCCGCGCTGGGCAACCGCTTCACGCCGGGCGCGAACCCGGCGCTCGGCATTCGCGCGATCCGCCTGTCGTTGCGCGAACCGGCGCTGCTCGAGGCACAGCTCGCCGCCATCTTGCGTGCCGGCGTACATGGCCCCGTGCGGATCCTCCTGCCGATGGTGGCAACTCCGGACGAGGTCCGCGAGGTCCGGACCATTCTGGCGCGGGTCGCGCGGCGTCTCCTACGCCGCGGCGTCGCCATACCCAACGACCTGCCGCCGGTGGGTGCGATGATCGAGGTGCCCGGGGCCGCACTGGCAGCCGATGCGCTCGCCCGCGTCTGCGACTTCTTCGCGCTCGGGACCAACGACCTGACGATGTACACGCTCGCCATCGATCGCGGCGACGAGCAGGTCGCCCATCTCTTCAATCCGCTGCATCCTGCCGTGCTGCGGCTCGTGCAGTTCACGACCGAAGCGGCGTTGCGCAACCGCATTCCGGTCAGCCTCTGCGGCGAGATGGCCGGGGATCCGCGCTATACCGCGTTTCTCCTCGGCCTCGGTCTGCGCGAGCTGTCGATGGCGCCGTCCAAGATTCCCCGCGTCAAACAGCGGATCCGGTCGCTCGAGCTGGCCGCGGCGGCGACGCGCGCCCGCACGATCATGGATCAGTCGGACACCGCCCGCATCGCGGCCCTGCTCGACGACTTCAATGCGCAGGGATAGGACGCCCCGTACCGCCGCCTAGACGGCGCGCGCCTTCGCGAGAAACGCGGCGACCTCGGCGTTGAGCCTCGTCGCCTGTTCCGACAGATCGACCGCCGCGCGCAGGACTTTCTCCGATGCAGCGCCGGTATCGCCGGCCGCCTGCATCACCGCGGCGATGTTGCCGTTGACGTGCTGCGTTCCCTGTGCGACCTGCTGCACGTTGCGGGCGATCTCCTTCGTCGCCGCGCCCTGCTGCTCGACCGCCGATGCGATCGCAGTGGCGATCCCGTTTATCTCGTCGATCGTGGCAGCGATGCCCTGAATGGCCGCGACGGCCTCCTGGGTGACGCCCTGGATGGCAGCGATCTGGCCGCCGATCTCCTCGGTCGCCTTCGCCGTCTGATTCGCCAGCGCCTTGACCTCGTTCGCGACGACGGCGAAGCCCTTGCCGGCCTCACCGGCGCGTGCCGCCTCGATCGTCGCGTTCAAGGCCAGAAGATTGGTTTGGCTGGCGATGTCCTGAATGAGCCCGACCACGTGGCCGATCTTCTGGGCAGCCTCGGACAGGCTCCGGACAGTCGCGTTGGTGCGCTCGGCCTCGGCCGCCGCCTTCTGCGCGATTTGCGACGAATGGGCGACCTGACGGCCGATCTCCGCGACCGAACTCGAAAGCTCTTCGGTCGCCGACGCAACGGTCTGGACATTGACCGATGCCTGTTCCGTCGCCGCGGCCGCCGCGGCCGCCTGCCGGCTCGTGTCGCCGGCCACCCCCGACATGGCCTGGGCGCTTTCGCGCATGTCGCTCGCCGCCGCCGACACGCTGCTGACGACGGCGCCCACGCGGCTCTCGAACTCGTCGGTGAACCGGCCGAACTCGCGGACCTTGGTCTCGATCATCTCGGTCGCCGCGTTGATGTTGCGGGCCGCGTTGTTGAATGCCCCCGGCAGACCGCGGAGCAGCACTTTGCGGAAGTACTTGCCCTGGCTCACATACCTGGCGGAGCCGCTCGCTTCGCGCACGAAGGCATCGACGATGTCCAGCATGTTGTTGACGCTTCGCTGGATCAGGCCGATGACGCCCGGTTCCGACACCTCGAGTACGCGCGCCTCCAGATCACCGGCGGCGGCCGCCCGACACACCTGCGCCGTCCGGACCAGCACTTCCTTGGTCCGCCAGAGATAATACCCGGCACCGGCGAGCGCGAGCGCGGCAACGGTATGGCCAAGCGCGGTGCCGAGGCCGGCATATCCTGGAACGAAGGCGCCCAGCCCCCCGTCGAGGACGACCGTGCCGCCGGCGACAGCCATCAGAACACCAGCCTTAGATAGCGAAGACGAACTCATCGTACGTGACTCCCTGGGCGCGGAGATCGGCTAGGAAACGATCATAGGATTTCTGCAGACCCTCTTTGCGATCGGCCGCGCGGCGCTCTTCCTCGAGCAGGGTCTTGTAGATCGGCGCGATCTTGGCGATCTGGGCAGGGTCGGGTTTGCGCCGGTTCGAATGGTAGCCGATGACATTGCCGCTGGCGTCGTAGGTCGGCGTCACATGCGCAAAGACCCAATAATGGTCGCCATTGCTGGCCATGTTCAGGATGTAACCGAATATCTCGCGCTTGGCCTGGATCGTGTCCCACAACAGCTTGAACACGCATCGCGGCATGTCGGGGTGTCGGATGATGCTATGCGGCTTGCCAATCAGCTCCCGGGCGCTGTACCGCGCCACGCGCTGAAAGACTTCGTTGGCATAGGTGATCCGACCCTTGAGGTCGGTCTTGGAGACGATGAGCTCAGTTTCCAGAAACGGGCTTTCGCGCCCGGTCGGCCGTATATGAGCGGTCGCCACGCCAGTTCTCCGAAAGGTGCTGTCACTGCCAAATTGATAGGCAGCCGATGCTTAAGCTTCCGTTAGCTTCGATTACGGAGCCGGCACGCCCGCGGCCACCGGCGGACCACTGGCACCGCCCGGCATCGTCGGGCGCCGCGGCCGTAAAGAACGCCAATAGGTCGGGACGGGGACGCGGGACGCGCCCGGTTTACCGAACGACCGCCTTACGGGTGGCGCGCCGCGGAATCCGTGACGTCCCGTTCCCGTCGTGCGTACGATCGCGCTCAGTAAGCGTATTCGCGGAAGATCGGATCGACGCTGCCCTGCCACGGTCCATGGAACAGTTCCAGCTTTTCCTCGGCAGGCGTGCGTCCGGCCTCGACGATCTGTTGCAGGCGGTTCAGGAAATGCGTCTCGTCGGCATCGCCCATGCGGTTCATGCGCCCGCGGCGACGCAGGCCTTCGCGCGCGATAGCGACCATTTCCCGCGCGACGACGTTGAGCGGCCGGTCGCGGAACATCGTCTTGAGCGCCGTGCGCGGCACGTCGCGACGAAGCTGCGCCATCTCTTCCGTCGTCCAGTCCTTGACCAGATCCCACGCAGCATCGAGCGCCGTCGTATCGTAAAGCAGGCCCACCCATAGGGCCGGCAGCCCGCACAGCGTCTGCCAACGGCCGCCATCCGCGCCGCGCATCTCGAGATAGCGCTTGAGACGTACTTCCGGAAACGCGGTCGTCAGATGATCGGCGAAGTCGCCGATCGTCGGCAACTCGCCCGGAAGGCCCGGCAGGCGGCCGGCAAGAAAATCGCGGAACGACTGTCCGCTCACGTCGATGTACCGCCCGTCGCGGTGGACGAAATACATCGGGACATCGAGGATGTAGTCGACATAACGTTCGAAGCCGAAGCCCGGCTCGAACACGAACGGCAGCATGCCGCAGCGGTCGGGATCGGTGTCGGTCCAGACATAGCTGCGGAAACTGAGGAGGCCATTCGGCCGGCCGCCGCTGAACGGCGAGTTCGCGAACAGCGCCGTCGCGACGGGCTGCAGCGCAAGGCTGACCCGGAATTTCCGGACCATGTCGGCCTCGGACTCGAAGTCGAGGTTCACCTGCACGGTACAGGTGTTGAGCATCATGTCGAGCCCGTGCCGCCCCTTCTTCGGCATGTACTCGCGCATGATCTTGTAACGGCCCTTCGGCATCCACGGGACTTCGTCGCGCGTCCATTTGGGATTGGATCCCATGCCGAGCAGGCCAATGCCGAGCTCCTCGGCAACCGTCTTGCACTCGACGAGATGCCTGTCGACCTCGTCGCACGTCTGGTGAATGGTCTCGAGCGGCGCGCCCGACAACTCGACCTGCCCGCCCGGTTCGAGCGTGATGCTGGTCTCGCCGCGCGTCAGCGCGATGACGTTTCCGTTCTCCGTAACCGGCGTCCAGCCGAAGCGCGTCAGCCCGGTCAGCAGGTTGCGGATGCTCGCCGTTCCGTCGTCATACGGCACCGGTCGCAGGTCATCGAGCCGGAACGCGAATTTCTCGTGCTCCGTGCCGATCCGCCACTGATCCTTCGGCTTGCAGCCGGCGGCGAGATATTCGATGAGCTGGCGACGGTCGGTGACCGGCGCGCCGCGCGATGTGGGGACACCCGACATGAGATATTCCAGATGTTATCAGAGAGGCTTCGACCGCGGCGGCGGGGATTTGGCCCCATCATTCGATACCGCTTGGTATATCGCCAGCGCTGCGATCGCCGCCGTGTCGGCACGTAGCACGCGAGGCCCCAGGCCGACCGGCGTAACAAACGGGAGTTTATAAAGCGCGTCAAGCTCGACTCGCGCGAAGCCCCCCTCGGGTCCCGTCAGGATGGCGGCCGGCCCGTCGGTGCCGATCCGGCCGAGCACTTCCACGATGGGTCTGCCGGCCCCGGTCTCGTCGCACAGCACGAGGCGCCGATCAGGCGGCCATTCGGCAAGAACGGCATCGAGTCGCGCAGCCGGCATCACCTTCGGAACCGTCATTCTCTCGCACTGCTCGGCCGCCTCGATGCACGTCGCGTGGAGCCGGTCGTCGTTCACGCGCGTGACGATGGTATGACGCGTGAAGACCGGCCATATCGCCGATACGCCAAGTTCCGTCGCCTTCTCCGCCATGAAGTCGAGCCGGGCCCGCTTGATCGGCGCGAACACCAGCCATATGTCCGGCTCGACCCGCTGTGGCCGCAACTGCTCCTCGAGCGTGAGGGTGCACCAGCCCTTGCCGTATCCCGCGATACGCGCCGCGTACTCGCCGTCACGACCGTTGAAGATCGCAATGCGGCTGCCGACCTCGAGCCGGAGCACGTGGCGAAGATAGTGCGTGCGCGCGGCGTCGAGCCCGATCGACGGCACGTCGAGCGGGGAATCGACAAAAAGACGCGCAACGGTCCGCCCGTCCTCGGCCATACTCCCAATCCACCACGCGAATCGCTAGGATGCGGCGGGATTAGGCCATGCCTCAGGTAACCAGCACAAGCGCAAGCGACATCCCGAAAAACGGCTGGGTCGAGCGCTTCCTGCCCCCGGCCGTGCAACCCTATGCGCGTCTGGCGCGGCTCGACCGCCCGATCGGAACGTGGCTCCTGCTGTTCCCGTGCTGGTGGGGCGTCGCGCTGGCGGCAAACGGCCTGCCGGATGCCTTCCTGATCGTCGTGTTCGCCGCCGGCGCGATCGTCATGCGCGGCGCCGGCTGCACCTACAACGACATCGTCGACCGGGACTTCGACGGACGCGTGGCGCGGACGGCCGATCGTCCGATCCCGTCCGGCGCGGTCACGGTCCGTCAGGCGATCGCGTTCCTGCTCGTGCAGCTGGTCCTCGGGTTGATCATCCTTCTGATGCTCAACCCTGCGGCGATCGGACTCGGCGTGCTGTCGCTGGTGCTCGTGTTCACGTACCCGCTGATGAAGCGCGTCACGTGGTGGCCGCAGTTCTTTCTCGGCCTTGCCTTCAACTGGGGCGCGCTCATGGGCTATGCGGCGGTCACAGGCGGTCTCGCCTTACCCGCCGTCATCCTGTACGCGGCCGGGATTCTCTGGACGCTCGGCTACGACACCATCTACGCGCATCAGGACAAGGAGGATGACGCGCTGATCGGCGTCAAATCCTCGGCGCTGCGGCTCGGCCACCGCACGCGCCCGGCGCTGTTCGGCTTCTATGCCGGCACCGTTCTGCTGATCGCCGCGGCAGGGATGGCCGCCGGACTGGCCTGGCCGTTCTATGTGTTCGTCACCGCCGGCGCCGTCCAGCTCGCGTGGCAGGCCGCCGACGTCGATCTCGACCGTCCAGCCGATTGTCTCGCCAAGTTCAAGTCGAACCGGATCTTCGGCTGGCTCATCCTCGTCGGAATCGTCGCCGGCCATCTTGCGGGCACCGCGTGATCACCCTGCGGGACGCCGAGGCATTCGTGCGGGCGCAAACCACGCTCGCCGCGGCGCCGCTCGTGCCCGAGATTCGTCTTCATCTCGCGACCGAGATCACGCCGCTGTGGCAGGCGACCGAAGCCGTACTCGCCCGGACCAACTTGCCCCCGCCCTACTGGGCGTTCGCCTGGCCCGGCGGCCAAGCGCTTGCCCGCTATGTGCTCGATCATCCCGACGCGGTTCGGGGGCGCATCGTGCTCGATTTCGCAGCCGGTTCGGGCATCGGCGCCATTGCGGCCGCGAAAGCCGGTGCCGCCCGGGTGACGGCGACGGATATCGATCCGTATGCGGCGGCGGCGATGCGCCTCAACGCCGCGGCCAACGACGTGACGTTTGCGGTCAGCACCGATGATCTCACGCGCACGGACGAGGGTGGCTGGGACGTCATTCTCGCCGGCGACGTCTGCTACGAACGGCCGATGGCCGAGGCGGTGCTCGCCTGGCTGCGCCGGCAGGTGAACCAAGGTGCCGTCGTGCTGATGGCCGACCCGGGCCGCGCCTATCTGCCGTCGGACGGGCTGATCGAAGTCGCCTGCTATGACGTGCCGACCTCGCCCGACCTCGAGGACAAGCCGATGCGCACGACGCGGGTTCTGCGTTTCCTCGCCCGGGATGTCTGACGAAAAGTCGTCAGGACGAGCGCGCCAACTGCCCATCGCAGTCGAACGATGACGGCCGTTCCGACACGATCCGGTAGCGGATGAGCGCATTGTCGATCGTCTGCATGGTCCGCGCCAGCCACTCCTTGCGCGCGGCCTCGTAGGACATGAACGGTCCGTAGCATTCGAGCTTCGCGCCCGATCGCAGTGTCGTAAAACTGGTATCCGTATACTCGCCGCCGACGACCCAGTATTCCGTCATGACCTCCATCCAGCCGCTGTCCCAACGGGCCGTTGAACGGCCCCGGCGATGAATCGATCAACTGATTCGAATCGTTCCCATCATACCGACTGCCTGATGCTCCGGGATGTGGCAAGGGAACATACAGCCGCCCGGAGAATTGGGGACAAACGCAATCTCCGCCGTCTCTCACGGCAATCGGTTATCGACGACGATACGGGCGCGCTCGCCCTGCCGGAAGCGCAGCACGGACCCCGGGACCCGGGACCTCGCCGTCATAAGCCCGGATGGCGGCCTCGGGATGACCGCCGCCGACGAGCGCGATTCGGGTCGGTGCCGCAGTCAACCGCGGTTTCGACACGGCCCTGCCCGGCGAGCGCACGCCCGATCATTCCCGATGCCGCGGCGGCGAATGCTCCCGTCAGCACGTCTCTGAGCGTCACTGCCATCCAAGGCCATTCACACCCCTGCGTTCGAGGCAAGTCAAGTCGATAGGGCCGGCCCCATGGCCGCGCATGATCGACCATCGGGTCCTGCGGCCGCGCTTGCGGTGCACCGACGTCACGCAATCGTCGTTGCCGAACCAACCGGGCCTCGTATACTGCGCGCCCATGGCAGCAGGTCCCGAAATCTACCGTCGTATCTACGACAACTTCCGCGCGGCGATCTCGCGCTACGACTGCGGACAGAAATGCGCGCCCCACAACAACGGCGAGCCCGTGTGCTGCACGACCAAGCACGCGGTGCCGATCGTCGACAAGGGCGAATGGAAGCTGTTGCGGTCACGCACCAAGCTGTGGCGGCCGTACAAGCCGCAGGATGCCGCGGGTCGCGAGATCGTTTCGACACTGCACAAGGACTGCAAGGCCGTCGAATGCAAGGGCGCCCGCTTCTGCGAGCGCGACAATCGTTCGATGTCGTGCCGTACCTTCCCCTTCTTCCCGTACTTCACCCGCGCGCGGGAGTTCGTCGGACTCGCCTATTACTGGACCTTCGAGGACCGCTGCTGGATCATGAGCAACCTGCAGGTCGTCGATCGCGAATTCATCCGCGAATTCATTGATGCCTATGAACTGCTGTTCCAGTACGACGAGGACGAGAAGGAAGGTTTGATCGAACACTCCGCCTATATGCGACGGGTGTTCACGCGCTGGAACCGCATCATTCCGCTCATCGGGCGCGACGGCGGCTATCTGGCGGTCGAGCCGCGCACCCATGTCATCCGGCCCGCGCGCCTCGAGGAGTTCGAACGCCACGGACCGTACAAGGACGAGCCGCCCGTTCCCGCCACGCCGCCCATATCAGCGGCTGCCGAATAGGCCGCTGCCAAAAGGAAGTTAAGCGCCTGCCGGCGCCCTGTCCCGTGTCGCCCGATTGCCGAATTCCGACGGTAGCGTCGGACGGGCACATGACGGCGTTTCTCATCATCGTGTCCAGTATCCAGGAACCGCCACGGCCCCGTTGACGCCCCGGCGGGCCAACGACCCGGTTCGCGCCGCCGTTCCGCATGCACGCGCCCCGATGCGGGCACCGCAGCAGTCAGCGCGGAACCGTTCAGCTCGTTTCCCCGTTGTTCGGTCGAGGAGGGATTCATGATTCGACTCGCATCTCTCGTCGGCCTTGCCGTGCTGTCAGCCTGCGCCGCCATCGGCACGCAGAAGGTCAGCGGCAACGAGGACCGGGTGACGTTGACGGCGGCCGATCAGGGTCTGGCCCAGCGCCATTGCGAAGCCTATGGCCGGGACGCGGTGAACATGGGCCAGACCGACGGCGGACGCGTCATCTATGCCTGCCGGCCGCGCGCACGGTCGGGTTCAGGTACGTAAGGCGGATCCGCCCGCGAACAGGAAGGTTCCGAGCAGCAGCCAGCGCCGTGCCGTCCGCGCACGTCCGCGCTTTGCGACGAGCGGCGTTGTGTAGTGCCAGAACGGCAGCCGGTAGACGTTGATCGTGCCGGGCCCGCCGACATTCACCATTTCGGTGAAATGGCCGTCGCGCGCATAGACGAGATACTGGTGCGCGACGTCAGCGTTGCTCAGGCTCACATGAAGATCGATATACCCGGCCGCAGCGCGCGGATCTTCCGGGTGATGGTCGGTATGCGGTCCGGCATAATCGCCAGGACCGTAACAGAGAACCTGCTGCCCGAAAGCGCGGTCGAGCGCGCGGCCGGCAAGCATCTCGGCAAAGGCGCGGAAGGTACCCGACCGCATCATCGCGATGAGGCCGACCGCCTCGGCGGCGCGCCAAGCGCGGGAGCCGCGGCGCTCAAGATAGGCGGTCCGCGCGCGGAACGTCTTCGGCAGGCGTTCCTGGTAATTGCGCGTCTGGTTCCAGATCGAGCCCGGCGGGATCTCCGCGGCTAGCGGCGAAAGGTGCGGATAGAGATGCCGGTCCAGCAGGCGGAGCACGGCGCGCGCCTTGTCGGGATCGATCGCACCGGTGATCGAAACGAAGTACCGGGCCGGATCGGCTAGCGCCCCTTTGAGGACCGGATCGCGCCCGTCGAGAATGCGCCGCCCCTTGCGCGTCAACAGATCCGCGAATTCGCGTGGGAGTTTGTCCATGCCGGGAACATAGCCGCATCGCCGGCGGGTGGATAGACGGCCGCGCCCGCTCTATAGTCCCGGCCCGCATCGGAGGAAACGAAGGAGCGTCACCTGTCGACGATCGAGCAGCGCGCCGGGGCGCGGTCGGGCAGCGAGCACACGGCCTATGCGCTGATGGCCGTCACGCCGGCCATGCTCTGCAGCAACATGCTGGCCGCGCGCAGCACCGCGGACACGATTCCACCCGTGGCGCTGGCATTCTGGCGCTGGACGCTCGTCGTGCTCATACTGCTGCCGGTCGTCGTCATGCCGCTGTGGCACGCGCGCAAGGCGTTGCGGCGCGAGTTGCCGGATCTGCTCCTGCTCGGGGCGCTCGGCATGGGCGTGTGCGGCGCGGTCGTCTATCTCGGCGCCCAGACGACGACCGCCACCAATATCGGCCTGATCTACGCCGCCTCGCCGGTGCTGATCATTGTGCTCGCGCGCGCGCTCTACGGCGAGGCGATGTCGCGCCGCCAGGGTATCGGCGTCGCCCTGTCGCTCATCGGCGTGGTCACGATCGTCGCGCGCGGCGATCTCGGCGTGCTGCTCGATCTGCGCTTCACACCCGGCGACCTGTGCATCGTCGCGGCCGCGATCGCCTGGGCCGTCTACACGGTCCTGCTCCTGCACCGGCCGACGGCGCTTGCCGCGACACCCCGGTTCGCCGCGATCGCGCTCGCCGGCGTCGTCGTGATGCTCCCCTTCCTCATTCTCGAAGCGGCGCTCGGTTACGTGCCGCGGCTGGACATGTACACGGCCGGCTGGGTTCTGTTCGTCGCCGTCGTGCCCGGAATTGGCGCGTACCAGACCTATGCGTATGTCCAGCGCCAGCTCGGCGCGAATCGGACATCGTTGATCATGTACCTGGTCCCGATCTACAACGCCGTGCTTGCCTGGCTTCTCTTGGGCGAGACGTTGCAGGTGTATCACTACGCCGGCGCCGCACTGGTCCTGCCCGGCATCTATCTCGCCACCCGCAGGCCGACCGCCACGTCATGAGCATGGTGGCCCAGGCCTCTTCCGCATAGGATCGCCGCCGCAATGCCATACGCCTCGCTTCGCGATTTCATCGCCCGGCTCGAGCGCGAGGGCAGCCTCGTCCGCGTTCGCGAACCGGTGTCGACCGTGCTCGAGATGACCGAGATCCAGACGCGGCTGCTTGCCGAAAAGGGACCCGCCGTCCTGTTCGAACATGCGCTGAAGGCGGATGGCACGCGATCGGACATACCGGTTCTCGTCAATCTCTTCGGCACGGTCGAACGCGTCGCGCTCGGCATGGACCGCACGCCCGACCGCCTGCGCGAGGTCGGCGAAACCCTCGCCTTCCTGCGCCAGCCTGAACCGCCGGGCGGTTGGCGCGAGGCGCTGGAGCTGCTGCCGCTGGCCAAGACGGTCCTGGCGATGAAGCCGAAGACGGTCGCCACGGCGCCGTGCCAGGAGGTCGTCCTAACCGGCGCCGAGATCAATCTCGGCCTGCTGCCGGTGCAGACCTGCTGGCCGGGCGAGCCCGCGCCGCTCATCACCTGGCCGCTGGTCGTGACGCGCGGCCCCGGCAACCGCCGCGAGGACGACTTCAATCTCGGCATCTACCGGATGCAGGTGACCGGGCGCGACACGACGCTGATGCGCTGGCTGCGTCACCGCGGCGGCGCGCAGCACCATGCCCGCTGGTCGCGGGAGCGGCGCGAGCCCCTGCCGGCGGCGGCTGTGATCGGCGCCGACCCGGGAACCATCCTCGCCGCGGTCACGCCGGTCCCGGACACGCTTTCCGAATACCAGTTCGCCGGGCTGCTGCGTGGACGCCGGGTGGAGCTCGTCGACTGCAAGACCGTGCCCCTGAAGGTGCCGGCCGAGGCCGAGATCGTCATCGAGGGACACGTGTCGCTCGACGAGTACGGCGACGAAGGGCCCTTCGGCGACCACACCGGCTATTACAACGCGGTCGAGAAGTTCCCGGTCTTCCGCGTCAGCGCCATCACCATGCGGCGCGACCCGATCTACCTCTCGACCTTCACCGGGCGCCCGCCCGACGAGCCCTCGGTGCTGGGCGAGGCGCTCAACGAAGTGTTCATCCCCCTCCTGCGGCAGCAGTTTCCGGAAATCGTCGATTTCTGGCTACCGCCCGAAGGGTGTTCGTACCGGATCGCGGTCGTGTCCATGCGCAAGGCGTATCCGGGTCACGCCAAGCGGGTCATGATGGGCGTGTGGTCCTATTTGCGGCAGTTCATGTACACGAAGTGGGTCATCGTCGTGGACGATGACATCGACGCCCGCGACTGGAAGGACGTGATGTGGGCGATTTCGACGCGGATGGATCCGGCCCGCGACATCACCGTGATCGAGAACACCCCGATCGACTATCTGGATTTCGCCAGCCCGGAGTCGGGCCTCGGCTCCAAGATCGGGCTCGATGCCACCAACAAATGGCCGCCGGAGACCAAGCGGGAATGGGGCACAAAGTTGCGCATGAGCGACGAGGTCATCCGGACCGTCTCGGAGAAATGGCCGCGCCTCGGCCTGCCCGGTTCAGGCAAGCCGATCTGGAAGTGAGTAAGGAGAGACCGGCCCGGCACGCCGGGATCGGCCTCTCGGTGCGGCGGCGTATCGGATGACGGCGAAACAAGTCGTGCAACCTCGAGAATGGCGGCCGACGCAGGCGATCTTTAGTGCATCGTTTACCATTTTGCGCGCATAATACCCTAAGTTGAGTCTCGCGCGCGCCGTAGGTTTCATGCGAAACGTCCTTCTCTGTGCGGCAGGCGCGCTCGCCGGAGCGCTCGCCGCCGTTTCCGTTCTGACCGTCTCCGTCGCCTCCCACGAGAGCCGGTTCGTGCCGATGCTGGGCGACGACGTCGTCATCCACATCATGGGCATCGCGCAACGGCATCTGCCCGAGGGACGCGCCGAGGCGACAACAGCGTCGGACCACCAACTGCCACCGATCACGCTCGAGGACGGACGCTACGTCGTCGACATCGCGGCCGCATCGGCGGCGGCGGCCTGGTGCGGTCTCGACTGGCAGGAAGGCAACTTCCGGCCGATGATGGCGCTGGAGCGGGCGAAAGGTACCCGGAACGAAAAAGCGCTCGCCTATATCGACGTCCTGCACGGCGTGGCGATGAACCTGTTCGAGACCGATCTGCGCAGTGCCGGCGCCTGCTCGGAACGCCGGCGCGCCGAAGTGGCACAGTTCATTGCCGAGCGCTGGAACTGACGCCCCCGTCGCCGTCCCGTCCGCAGCACCTAGCCAACCCGGGCCCCCTCCCCGTTCGCACCACGTGGTTGCGCAAAGGCAGCGCGGTCCCGCACCCTGTCGGTCGAGGAGACCGCCATGGAACGGATCGTGCGATGTCTTTGTCTGCTGGCCGGTCTTGTGGCCGCACTGGCGCCCTATGGACCGGCGCATGCCGCGATGTACCGTGCCGCCCCGCAGGTCGACATCACCGACGAGGTGCCCGGTGACGTGTTCGCCGCCGGCGCCCGTGTGCGTATCGACGCGGCCGTGCGCGGCAGCGCGTTCGCGGCCGGCGCCCGTGTCGAGGTGCACGGACGAGTCCGCGACGCTGTTCGCGTTGCCGCCGGCGATCTCGCGATCGCGGCCCAGATCGGCGGCGACCTGACGGCCGTCGGCGGCACCATCCGCATCGCACCCGAAACGCACGTGGCCGGAGCGGCGTGGCTTGCCGGCGGCCATGTCGATGTCGCCGGATGGACCGCCGCCAACCTGTACATTGCCGCCGCATCGATCGCGGTCTCGGGCGAGATCCTCGGCGATGTCGAGCTTGCCGCCGCGTCGATCGACATCGGTCCCGGCGCTGTCATTCGCGGCCGGCTCGTGTACCGAAGCAGCACGCCGGCGCGCATCGATCCCGCGGCGCGTATCGAGGGCGAGATCGTCCAGCAGCCGGGTATTAGCGATGCCGCCCGACATTTCGCCGATAGCGCCATTGCGACGCTGCGGATCGCATGGCTGGCCGGTCTTGCCGTGATCGGCACGATGCTCGCGGTGCTGTTCCCGGACTTCATGGCCGATGCCGCGCGCACGATCGGCCGGGCGCCGGTCCGCAGCTTTCTGGTGGGGTTCGCGGTGCTGGCTGCCACACCAGTCGCGGCCGTCCTCGCGCTCGTGTCGGTGCTCGGGATTCCGCTCGCGCTCGGACTCCTCGCCTGCTACGGCCTGTCGCTGGTCTTCGGTCATCTGACGTCGGCCTTCTTCCTGGGCGACGCGATGCTCCGCGTCGTCCGCCGGCAGACGACGGCAACGTCGTGGCGGCTCGGCGCGCTGATGCTCGCGCTGATCGGGCTCGCATTCCTGCAGTCCTTGCCCTGGATCGGCGGGTTCGTGCTGTTTGCGGCGATCGTGTTCGGGCTCGGCGCGGCCTATGTCCAGCTGTGGGAGCGCTATATGCGGGCATGACGGCCGGTCGATTCAGCGGGGGCGTCACCCGCCGCAGATCAGATGCCGAAATGTCCGCCGTCGCATCATGCCGGGCCATCGGCTAGCATTGTCGCGCATGGCAGATTTCCTGATCGGACACGAGAACCTCGTCCGCGGTAGCGTCTTCGTTGGCCTGCTCACGGCCATGGGCCTGTGGGAGACGCTGGCGCCACGCCGTGCTCTGACGGCGCCGCGCGGATTCCGGTGGGTCAACAATCTCGCGCTCGTCGCGGTCGAAGCGGTCGTTCTGCGCCTGGGATTTCCGATGCTGGCCGTCGCGTTCGCCGGCCTCGCGCAGCAACGGGGCTGGGGATTCTTCAACCAGGTCGGCGCGCCGGGCTGGCTTGCGGTGCTCGTGTCGTTCCTTGTCCTCGATCTCGTCATCTACGCGCAGCACCGGCTGTTCCATGCCGTCCCGGTCCTGTGGCGGCTCCACATGGTCCACCATGCCGATCCGGACCTGGATACGAGCACCGGGATCCGCTTTCACCCCGTCGAGATCGCCTTGTCGATGCTGATCAAGTTCGCGGCGGTGGCGCTCATCGGCGCGCCCGCGGTCGCGGTCCTGCTGTTCGAGGTCGTGCTGAACGGCAGCTCGATCTTCAATCACGCCAATGTGCGCATTCCGCCGACGGTCGACCGCTGGCTGCGCCGTCTGGTGGTGACGCCGGACATGCATCGCGTCCATCACTCGGTGGCCGTGGCCGAGACCAACAGCAATTTCGGTTTCAACTTCCCGTGGTGGGACCGGTTGTTCGGCACCTACCGTGCCCAGCCCCGCGAAGGTCACGAGGCGATGACGATCGGCCTGGCGCAGTTCCAGGACCGGCGCCGCCAGGGACTGGGCTGGATGCTGATGCTTCCCGTCGTCGGCAGGACCGGCCTTTATCCGCGGCGGTCGGTTCCCGATTCCGCCGGTTAACGTGCTCCGGCCCGGTCGTTATAGTGCCGGCTCGTCCGTCTCATCGCCCTCAACATCTGCCCAGCCGGGAGACACCATGGCCACGCTGGTCGAAAACAACCTCGACTTCCTGACCGATCTGATCGCCCGCGCGAAACGCGCCGGCGCCGATGCCGCCGACGCGCTGTTCGTCGAAGGCATCTCGATCAGCCATGCGCGACGCCTGGGCAAGCTCGAGAAGCTCGAGCGCTCCGAAGGACAGGATCTCGGGCTGCGCGTCTTCGTCGGCAAGCGACAGGCCATCGTGTCGTCCTCGGACCGGTCGGCGCGCGCGATCGCGGAACTGATCGAGCGCGCCGTCGCGATGGCCAAGGTCGCACCGGAAGATCCGTTCTGCGGGCTGGCCGATGCCGCCGACCTCGCGCGCGACATCCCCGACCTCGACCTGTACGATCCGGTCGAACCGACCCCGGAAACGCTCGTCGAGCGCGCCCGCGCCGCCGAAGAGACCGCGCTGGCCGTGCCCGGCATCACCAACTCCGAGGGCGCGGAAGCCGGCTGGGGTTGCTCGCGCGTCGCGCTTGCCGCCTCCAACGGCTTCGCCGCGGCCTATGCACGCTCGTCCCATAGCGTCAGCGTCTCGGTCCTGGCGGGGAGCGGGACGGCGATGGAGCGCGACTACGACTTCGCGACCGCCGTCTACGGCACCGACCTCGAGTCCCCCGAGGTGGTCGGGCGGCGCGCCGCGGAACGCACGCTGCGGCGGCTCAACCCGCGCAAGGTCGAGACCTGCAGGTGCCCCGTCATCTACGACCCGCGCGTGTCGAACGGGTTGCTGCGGCATCTCGCCGGCGCCATCAACGGCGCGGCGATCGCGCGCGGGACGAGCTTCCTGAAGACGAAGCTCGGCCAGACCGTCTTTCCCGAAGCGATCACCATCATCGACGACCCGTTCCGCCGTCGCGGCCTCAACTCGAAGCCGGTCGATGGCGAAGGCATCGCACCCGCACGGCGCGCGATCATCGACAAGGGCGTGCTCACGACCTGGCTCCTCGACCTGCGTTCGGCGCGCCAGCTCGGGCTCAAGAGCACCGGGCACGCCGCGCGCGGCACGACCACGCCGCCGGGACCGTCGGCCACGAACCTCTACATGGAGCCGGGCACGATCTCACGCGATGCGCTCATCCGCAGCGTCGAGCGCGGTCTCTACGTCACCGAGTTCATCGGCATGGGCGTCAACAACGTCACGGGCGACTACAGCCGCGGCGCCGCCGGCTTCTGGATCGAGAACGGCGAAATCACCTATCCGGTCAGCGAGATCACGGTGGCCGGCAACCTGCTCGAGATGTTCCGGAACATCACGGCGGCCGACGACCTTACCTTCCGTTACGGCATCGACGCCCCGACGATTCGCGTCGACGGCCTGACGGTCGCCGGACGCTGACGGCGCGGGCTTGCGACATGTCGCTTGCCGGCAAGGTCGCGGTCGTCACCGGCGCCGGCCAGGGCATCGGCAAGGCGACCGCACTGCGGCTCGCCGAGGCCGGCATGAAGGTTGTGATCGCCGAACGCGATGCGGAAGCGGGCCGCGAGGCCGAGGCCAAACTGCGGGGCCGCGGCGAGACGATGTTCGTGGAGACCGACGTCACCCGCGAGGCGGACGTCAGGCGGATGATCGAGCTTGCCGGGTCGCGCTTCGGCGGGATCGACGCGCTGGTCAACAACGCGGGCATCAACATCGTGAAGCCGCTCGCCGAGCTGTCGCTCGACGAATGGCATCGCGTGATCGACACCAATCTCACCGGGTATTTCCTCTGCGCGAAATACGCGGCTCCCGCCCTGCGGGCACGCAAGGGCGCTATCGTCAACATCGCGTCGACCCGGGCCCTGATGTCGGAGCCAAACACCGAGGCTTACGCCGCATCCAAGGGCGGCATCGTCGCGCTGACGCATGCACTGGCCGCGAGCTTGGCGCCCGACGTGCGCGTCAACTGCATCAGCCCCGGCTGGATCGACGTGTCGAACTGGAAGAAGACTGCGGAACGGCGGCAGGCGGAACTTCGCCCCGAAGACCACGCGCAGCACCTCGTCGGCCGCGTCGGCCGGCCCGAGGACGTCGCCAATCTGGTCGCATACCTGATCGGGCCCGAGGCCGGATTCATGACCGGCGCCAACATCGTCGTCGACGGCGGCATGACCCGGAAGATGATCTACATGGAATAGGCGCGTCGAGACCGCCTGTGGTTCAACGGCAATCCGCGGCGGACGGTTGCACCCGTACGTTCGATGCGCGAGCGTCTTATAGCCCTCGACACCGACGGTCATCCCGATGGCGGCACGTCCGGCCGAACCCGCGAGGCGATCGGCGGCTCGAACCGGTCATGACCGCTCGCGCGTCGCGCTGAAGCGGATGTCCGGCCAGCGTTCCTTGGTCCAGTTGAGCTCGAAGCTGTTGCGCACCAGAAAGACGGGGGCCCCGTCGCGATCTTCGCTCATTGCGCTCTGGTTCGCCTCGATGAAGCTTTTCAGCATCTTGGGATCGTCGGCGCTGATCCAGCGCGCCGTCTCGTAAGGCGCCGGCTCGAAGCCGACCTTGATCTTGTATTCCTGCTCGATGCGAGTACCGAGCACGTCGAGCTGCAGCGGCCCGACGACGCCGACGATCCAGTCGGACCCGACCGTCGGCCGGAACACCTGCGTGACGCCCTCCTCGGCCAGATCTTCGAGCGCGCGGCGCATCTGCTTTGCGCGCATCGGGTCGTCGAGCCGCACGCGGCGCAGGATCTCGGGCGCGAAATTCGGAATGCCCGTGAACCGGATCTCCTCCCCCTCGGACAGCGTGTCGCCGACGCGCAGCGTCCCGTGATTGGGAATCCCGATGATGTCGCCGGGCCATGCTTCCTCGGCGAGCTCGCGGTCCTGAGCGAAGAAGAAGATCGGGTTCTGTACCGCGAGCATCTTGCCGCTGCGCAGGTGCTTGAGCTTCATTCCCCGCCGGAACCGTCCCGAGCAGATGCGCACGAAGGCGACCCGGTCGCGGTGGTTGGGGTCCATGTTGGCCTGGACCTTGAACACGAAGCCGGTCACCGAGGGCTCGTCCGGCCCGACGGCGCGCGGCGTCGCCGGCTGGGCGCGCGGCGACGGCGCATGGGCGACCAGCCCTTCGAGCAGCTCGCGCACGCCGAAATCCTTGAGCGCGCTGCCGAAATAGACGGGTGTCAAGTGTCCCTCGAGAAAGGCCTTGGCATCGAATGACGGACATGCCGACCGGATGAGTTCGATGTCCTCGGCGAGCTTGCTGCGCTGTTCGGCCGGCACGACGTCCTCGAGACGGGCCGCGTGATCGCGTGCCACGGCGCCGTCGGCGACGGAGTCCGCAAGGATCAGGCGCTCGCGGCGCAGGTCCCAACAGCCGCGGAACAGGCCACCCATGCCGATCGGCCAGGTCACCGGCGCGGCATCGAGCGCAAGGGTCTCCTGGATTTCGTCCAGAAGCTCGAACGGGTCGCGACCCTCGCGGTCGACCTTGTTGATGAAGGTCGTGATCGGGATGTCGCGCAGCCGGCATACCTCGAACAGCTTGCGCGTCTGCGCCTCGATGCCCTTCGCCGCGTCGATGACCATGACGGCGGAGTCGACAGCCGTCAGCGTGCGGTACGTATCTTCGCTGAAGTCCTCATGACCCGGCGTGTCGAGCAGGTTGAACACCACCCCGCCGTAGCGAAACGTCATCACCGAGCTCGTGACCGAGATGCCGCGGGCGCGCTCGATCTCCATCCAGTCCGAGCGCGTATGCCGACGCTCCTTGCGCGCCTTCACCGCGCCGGCCTCATGGATCGCGCCGCCGAACAGCAGCAGTTTCTCCGTCAAGGTAGTCTTGCCGGCGTCGGGGTGGGAGATGATGGCAAAAGTCCGGCGCGGTGAAGGCGCCGGCGTCCCGTTGGCATTCTCGATCGTCATCGCGTCTGGTTCAGGTGTGTTCGGCTACGCTCCAAGCAACGTTCCCGCGGCCGCGCCCGACTGACGTCGCATCGCCGGGTCATGCGGCTTTGCCGTATCGCATCGTTCGGGAAAGAAGCCGGGACCGGATATCCGTCCTGCCGTGTGCCCGGGCGGACGCTAATCGATTTCGCGGGGTCTGTGTAGCCTTCGAGAATGGTATCGACGCGGTCGCGTCGCAACCCTTCGGGGCGCCTATTTTTTCGGGAGAGGCAGGGCCCGCGAGCCCACCCCGCGAGCCACGACAGAGCGAATCAGCACCGCCTCGGGGCGAAACCGGCGACAGGCACGCCCGACACGGCCGGCGGGCGGCTCAATCGCTTTCGTCCGGTGCGCCGCGCCGCCGGAACGGGTGGGCGTAGTACGTCCCGAGGATCTTCACCTCGCGGCTGAAGAACCGCAGCTCCTCCAGCGCGCGGGCGAGTGCCGGCTGCTTGGGATGGCCTTCGACGTCGGCATAGAACTGTGCCGCCTCGAAGCGGCCGCCCACGAGATAGCTCTCGAGCTTGGTCATGTTGACGCCGTTGGTCGCGAAGCCGCCAAGCGCCTTGTAGAGCGCGGCCGGCACGTTGCGCACGCGGAAGATGAATGTCGTCATCACTGGTCCCTTGCTGGGGTCGGGATCCACGCCTTCGCGCGCCAGCACGACGAAACGGGTCGTGTTGTGCTCGGCGTCCTCGATGTTCTTCTTGAGCGACTTGAGGCCATAAATCTCGCCGGCGAGCGCCGAAGCGATCGCGGCGCGCGTGATGTCGCCCGACTTCGCCACTTCGGCGGCGGATCCCGCCGTGTCTGCGCCGACGACGCGCTGCAGACCGAGGGCGCGGATCGTGCCGCGGCACTGATCGAGCGCCTGGACATGGCTCTGCACGGTCCGGATCGTCTTGAGCGTGGCACCTTTCGGTGCCAGCAGATGGTGGTTCACCCGCTGGAAATGCTCGGCAACGATCTTCAGGTTCGAATGCGGCATCAGGTGGTGGACGTCCGCCACCCGGCCCGCGACCGAGTTCTCGATCGGAATCATGGCGAGGCGCGCACGCCCGTCGCGCACGGCTGCGAACGCATCCTCGAAGCTGGGACAGGGCAGCGTCTCGAGCTCGGGATATGCGTGCCGGCACGCGAGATCGGAATAGGCGCCTGGCTGTCCCTGAAAGGCGATACGCGGCGGCGCAATCTTCTTCCTAGCCATGACTTCCCCCTAGTCCTTCGGTCGCAGGAGCACACGCGCGCGATCGAGATCGGCCGGCGTATCGACGCCGAGCGGCACCGTGTCCACTAGCGCGACGTCGATGCGCATGCCGGCTTCGAGTGCGCGCAACTGCTCCAGGCGCTCGCGCCGCTCCAGCGTGCCGGGCGGCAGCCTCACGAACCGCGCGAGCGCGGCACGCCGATAGGCGTAGAGCCCGATGTGGTGATAGTGCGGCCCCGGTCCGGCCGGCACCGTCGCCCGGCTGAAATAGAGCGCGCGCCCGATCGGCGGCCGGTCGCCGCTCGCCGCTCGTTCGAACGCGGACACGACCTTGGTCACGTTGGGATCGGTCCGCTCCTCGTCGCGGGTGATTTCGGCCGCGATCGTGCCGATATCGACGTCCTCGTCCTCGAGCGGCGCCAGCACGGCGCGCACGGCACGGGCCTCGATCGTCGGCAGGTCGCCCTGAACGTTTAGCACGGCGTCGAAGCGCCCATCCGGATCGAAACGCTCGACGGCCTCGTGGACCCGGTCCGAGCCGGAGGGATGGTCGGGCCGCGTGAGAATCGCCTTGCCGCCGGCGGCCTCTACCGCGGCGGTGATTTCGGGTTCGGCGGCGGCGACCACGACGGGACCGAGATCGGCCTCGCAGGCGCGCCGCCAGACGTGGACGATCATCGGCTCGCCATGAATGTCGGCGAGCGGCTTGCCGGGAAGCCGCGTCGCCTGCAGGCGCGCAGGGATGACGATGATCGGGCGCATGAGTGGCAAAGGCTTGTCGGGATGGCGTGTCGGAATCTGGAAACTGCGGCGTTTGGTCGCGGGGCGGCCGGTCGGACCGTAGACGGGGCGGGTTGGCGGATGGTGGGGCGCACAGTATAACGGCCGCGTCTAAACCGGAACCCCTTGCGGTCGCAAGCGCATTCCGGCAGGGGGTTCCTCTCGGGTCAGGTTTTCGCGGTTGAACCGTCGAGTGCCGGGCGGATAGATTTTCGCCGCTTCGTGCCCGCGTTTCGGTCGCTTCAGAGAGCCGGAGACAAGACACACATGGACTCGTTCGAATGGAACAAGGTCGCAGGCGCGTTTCTCTCCGCCCTGCTCGTCGTGACCGCCCTCGGGTTCGTCGGTCGGATGCTGGTATCGCCGCACCGGCTCGAGAAAAACGTCTATGTCGTCGCCGGCGTCGAGCGTGAGGCGCCGACGCAGCAGGCGGCGGCCGCCCCGACGGTCGAGCCCATCGAGCCGCTGCTGGCGTCGGCCAATGCCCAGGCGGGCCAAAGCGTCGCAAAGCAGTGTACCTCGTGCCACACGTTCGAGAAGGGAGGCGCCAACCGCGTCGGCCCCAATCTCTGGGGTGTGGTCGGCGCCGACAAGGGGCACGCCCAGGGCTTCAACTACTCGCAGGCGATGCAGAACGCGGAGGGCACCTGGAGCTACGAGGATTTGAACAAGTTTCTCGCCAATCCTAAGGAATTCATGCCGGGAACACGGATGGCCTTCGCTGGCATCCGCAAGGCCGAGGATCGCGCCAACCTGATCGCCTGGCTGCGGATGCAGAGCGACAACCCGCCGCCTCTGCCCTGATCAATCGCCGGGTCCGGCCGGCGGCCGTTTCGGCATGCCGGCCGGCCATCGGGATTTCAACCGGAAATCACGCCGATTCCACGGCCGTCTTCAGACTAGCTTAACGGTTCCGGCCGTCTAATGGGCTCGTTCCGCCCAGGGAGGGACGAGCCATGCAACAAACCCCTTGCGAAGGCGCTGTCGCTCCGAGCATCCCGCCCTTGCGCATCGCCGCGCCAGAGGACCTCGAACGCCGGGCCTGCTCCATCGCCGTCCAGTACTGGCGCGGCATCGCCGGCGCGCAACGCTATCCTTCCCGCCGTCAGGTCACACAGGAAAGCGCGCGCGAGCTGTGGGACCATCTTTTCATCATCCAGGTTGCGTCGAATCCGGCGGACAGCATCTTCGTCCAGGCCGGCGCCGTGCTGTCCCGTGCACTCGGCCGCGACCCGACCGGACACAAGGTGGCAGACATGCTGCCGCATGACGTGGTCGCGCGGGCCCTCTATTTCCAACGGACGTCATGTGACCTCATGGCACCGATCGACGAAGCCGGCAAATGGACCCGGCCGGATGGCACGACGTTGCTCTACCGCTCGGTCGTGATGCCGCTCAGCGACGATCAACGCTCGGCGAACTATTTGCTGGGCGCGTTCAGCTACCGCCCCGTCGCCTGACGCACGACGGCCGGACGCACGCGTAGCCGAAGAGAAAACGCCCCGGCCCCGCCGCGTCCGTCGTTCTGCCCCGTTCAACGCGCCGGTGGCGCTGCCGGACCGGTGGCCGGAGCACCCGACCGCTGATGGGCCGCCTCGGCTGCCGTCCCTGCCGCGCGCCCGCCCGATCGGCCTCGGCCTGCCTGTCCTCCTTCGTCCTGAAGGCGGGTGCCTCTGCGAGTAGATCCTTGTTCATCGAGACCATCGCCGATTCGCCGTCGGCCGCGATCCTGACCTGCTCCCACGGCCTGGCGACGTGCTTGTCGCCGATCCCGAGGAAGCCGCGTGAACCGAACACGTGGACCAAGCGTGATCCCGCCCCGTCTCCCAAGATCTTGTAATGCGGGTCGGCCGAACCAACCACCAGTGGTTCATCCGATCTCTGCTGAGAGCGCGCTGAAGTCGACGGAAGTTCCGGCGGGGCGGCACCCCGCCCGCCAGCCACGGCAGACGCGGGCGCGATCGAAATTCCTTTCGTCGTCCGCAAGCTCGCGCCATCTTCTGGCGAAGACACAAACGACCGCTGCCATGGCCGAACGCCTCGACGCCTATATCCAGCTTGCCGAGCGCCTCGCCGACCGCGCCGGCGCCATCATACGCCGCCATTTCCGCACCCAGTTCACGGTCGACGACAAATCCGACCTTTCGCCCGTGACCATCGCCGACCGCGAAGCGGAGCTGGCAATGCGGGAGCTCATCGCGGCGACATTTCCCGAGCACGGCATCATCGGCGAAGAACATGGCCGCGAGCGCGAGGGTGCAAGCCATGTCTGGGTGATCGATCCGATCGATGGGACGAAGTCGTTCATCACCGGCCGTCCGCTCTTCGGTTCGCTCATCGCGCTGTGCCGGGAAGGACGTCCGGTCGTCGGCGTGATCGACTGTCCCGCGATCGGCGAGCGCTGGGTGGGCGCCTATGGACATCCGACGCTGCACCAGGGCAGGCCGGTGCGCACGCGCCCCTGCGACGCACTGGCCCGTGCTGCGCTCTACTGCACCTCGCCGCACATGTTCGACGGCGACGACTTCACCCGCTTCGAGCGCGTGCGCCGGCAGGTGAAACTGCCGATGTATGGCGGCGACTGCTATGCCTACGGCCTGGTGGCGAGCGGCTTCGCCGATCTCGTCATCGAGGCGGGCCTGAAAGTCTACGACTACGCCGCGATCGTTCCCATCGTCGAGGGCGCCGGCGGCACCATGACGGACTGGCAGGGCCGCGCGCTCGATCTGTCATCCGACGGGCGCGTGGTCGTCGCCGGCGACGCGCGCGTGCATGCACAGGCCTTGGCCCTGCTGCAATGAAGCGCGCCATCGCCCTCTTCGTCCTGCTGTTTCTGGCACCGATCGGCGTGAACTCGGCGATCATCGAACGCACCGGCGAATCCTGGATGACGGCCCGTCGCGACGCGACGGGGCTAGCGCCGGACCCGGCGACGACACCCGAAGCGGTCGTCCAGGTTTATGCGGCGCGGGCGTTCGACTGGCGCGGCATCTTCAGCGTCCATACCTGGATCGTGGTGAAGCCGACGGGCGCCGACGCCTATACCCGGTACGAAGTCATGGGGTGGGGTGTGGCCCGCGGCGTACCGTCGATCCGGATCAACCGCATGGGACCTGACAATTACTGGTTCGGCAGCCGACCGACGGTGCTGCTCGACCGCCGCGGCCCCGGCGTCGATGCCCTGATCGAAAAGATCAAGGCAGCCGTCCAGTCCTATCCCTATCCCGACTTCTATCGCACCTGGCCCGGTCCCAACAGCAACACGTTCATCGCCCACATCGCCCGCGAGGTGCCCGAGCTCGGCCTCGAGATGCCGAACAACGCCGTCGGGAAGGATTTCCTGACCGGGACGATCGTCGCGCCGAGCCCCAGCGGCACCGGCTTCCAGCTTTCGCTGTTCGGTCTGGCCGGGATTCTGCTGGCGGTCGACGAAGGCATCGAGGTGAACCTGCTGGGCCTCAGCTTCGGCATCGACGTCACCGATCCCGCGCTCAAGCTGCCCGGCATCGGGCGGATCGGCCTCGTTCCGGGATCCTGGTGATAAAAAATCGGGCGCCGCAAGCGCCCGGAACGCCGGTCATGCCCCAAAAGTGCCCCGTTTCGGTGCTTTCCCTTGCCCCAGGGACGCCATCAGGACAGAGTTGGGACATTCGTTAACAGCATGAGATCGGCCATGCCGTTCCTCGGACGCGCCGCCGGCCTGCTTGCGCTCGCCGGCCTCCTTGCCGCATCGCCCGGGTCGGCGCAGACCCAGGCCCCCGATGCCGGCGGTGCTACCGTCACCGTCGCACACGCGATCGCCATGCACGGCGACGTGAAGTACGGACCCGATTTCAAGCACTTCGCCTACGCGGACCCGAACGCGGTGAAGGGCGGCGAAGTGAAGTTCCATGCCATCGGCACGTTCGACAATCTCAATCCGTTCATCCTGCGTGGCGTCGCGGCCGTCGGCTCGGCGGCGATCTACGACCGGCTGATGACCGCGTCGGCCGACGAACCGTTTACCGAGTACTGCCTGGTCTGCGAGACGGTCGAGGTACCGGCGGATCGTTCTTGGGTCGCGTTCAACCTGCGGCCCGAAGCACGGTTTCACGACGGCAGGCCGATCACGGTCGAGGACGTCATCTGGACGTTCGAGACGCTCAAGACCAAGGGCCATCCGTTCTACCGCTCGTATTACGCCAGCGTGGCGAAGGCCGAGAAGGTGGGCGAGCGAAAGGTCCGCTTCACGTTCTCGGGCGGCATCAACCGCGAACTGCCGCTGATCGTCGGCCAGCTGCCGGTACTGCCCAAGCACTATTGGGAAGGGCGCGAGTTCGACAAGACCACGCTCGAGCCGCCGCTCGGCTCCGGCCCCTACAGGATCGATTCCTTCGAGGCCGGCCGCTACATCACACTGCGGCGCGTGCCGGACTACTGGGGCGCAAAGCTGCCGGTCAATGTCGGCCACCACAACTTCGACGTCATCCGCTACGATTACTACCGCGACAACACGGTCGCGCTCGAGGCGTTCAAGGCCGGCGAGTACGACTTGCGCGTCGAGAACCAGGCGCTCGCCTGGGCGACCGGGTATGACAGCCCGGCGCGCGCGGCCGGACTCTTCAAGCTCGAGGAGCTGCCGTTCGAGCGGACCACCGGCATGCAGGGCTTCGTCATGAACATGCGCCGGCCCCTGTTCCAGGACCGGCGCGTGCGCGAAGCGATGGCGTACGCGTTCGACTTCGAATGGTCGAACAAGAACCTGTTCCATGGCGCCTACACGCGCACGCGCAGTTATTTCGACAACTCAGAGCTTGCGGCGCGCGGCCTGCCGGGGCCGGAGGAGCTGAAGCTGCTGGAGCCGCTGCGCGGCAAGATCCCCGACGAGGTGTTCACCAAGGAGTACAACCCGCCGAAGACCGACGGCTCGGGCAACTGGCGCGAGAACCAGCGGGTGGCGCTGCGGCTCCTGCGCGAGGCCGGCTACAAGTTCGAGAACCAGCGCCTCGTCGGCCCCGACGGCAATCCGGTGAGCTTCGAGATCCTGCTCAACAGCCCGCAGTTCGAGCGCGTCATGTTGCCCTATGCCGAGAACCTGAAACGGCTCGGCATCGAGGCCCGCGTCCGCACGGTCGATCCGGCACAGTACCAACGGCGCATGGACGAGTTCGACTTCGACATGACGGTCGACGTCTTCGCGCAGTCGGAGTCCCCGGGCAACGAGCAGCGCGACTATTGGAGCTCCCGTGCGGCCGACACGCCCGGCAGCCGCAACACGGCCGGCATCAAGTCCGACGCGATCGATTTCCTGATCGAGGCCATCATCAGCGCACCCGATCGCGACAGCCTCGTGGTTCGCACGCGGGCCCTCGACCGGGTGCTGCAATGGGGCCACTACGTCGTCCCCAACTGGCACACCCGCGTCACGCGCGTCGCCTACTGGGACCGCTTCGCACGGCCCGCGATCACGCCGGATGTCGGCTTCCTTTCGTCCGTCTGGTGGGTCGACCCGCAGAAGGACGCCGCACTCAAGGCGAAGCGCGGCCGCTGACGCCCATGCATCCGGCCTCCGTCCCCTGCCGTCAGGACCCCCGATGCTCGCCTATATCATCCGGCGCCTGCTGCTGCTGATCCCGACCCTGTTCGGGATCATGGTGATCAACTTCGCCATCGTGCAGGTGGCGCCGGGCGGCCCCATCGACGTCGTCATCGCACAGCTCCGCGGCACGGCAACGGACCCCACGCAGCGCTTCACCGGCGGCCAGGGCGAGCTCGTGCAGGGTCAGTCCGACCGCGGCGGCACCGGCACGACCGGCGAAGCCGCGAAATACCGGGGCGCCCGCGGCATCGACCCGGCCCTGATCAAGGAGCTGGAGAAGACGTTCGGCTTCGACCGGCCGATGCACGAGCGTTTCGTCCTGATGATGGGACGCTATTTGACCTTCGACTTCGGCACCTCGTTCTTCCGCGACCGCCGCGTCGTCGATCTCATCCTGGAGAAAATGCCGGTCTCGATCTCGCTGGGACTGTGGAGCACGCTTCTCATCTATCTGATCTCGATCCCGCTCGGCATCCGCAAGGCGGTGCGCGACGGTTCCCGCTTCGACGTGTGGACGTCGAGCGTGATCATAATCGGATATGCGATTCCGAGCTTCCTGTTCGCGGTCCTGCTGATCGTGCTGTTCGCCGGCGGCAGCTTCCTGCAGATCTTTCCGCTGCGCGGCCTGGTCTCGGAGAACTTCGCCGAGCTGCCGTGGTGGGGCAAGGTGCTGGACTACGCCTGGCACATGGTGCTGCCGGTAACGGCGCTCGTCATCGGCGGCTTCGCCGGCCTGACGATGCTGACGAAGAACTCGTTCATGGACGAGATCAACAAGCAGTACGTGATCACCGCACGCGCCAAGGGCCTGACGGAGCGGCGCGTCCTCTACGGACACGTCTTCCGGAACGCGATGCTGCTGATCATCGCCGGGTTTCCGGGCGCGTTCGTGAGCATCCTCTTCACCGGCGCACTCCTAATCGAGATCATCTTCTCGCTCGATGGGCTGGGACTGCTCGGGTTCGAAGCCGCGATCAATCGCGACTATCCGATCATGTTCGCGACGCTCTACTTCTTTACGCTGCTCGGGCTCCTGATGAAGATCGTGAGCGACCTCACCTATACGCTCGTCGATCCGCGGATCGATTTCGAGGCACGGGGCTGAACGTTGCACGAGGTGATCCACAAACGACGCCCCTGGCTGTCGCCGCTCGCCCGCCGGCGGCTGGCCAATTTCCGCGCGAACCGTCGCGGGTTCTGGTCGCTGTGGATCTTCCTGCTGCTCTTCACGGTATCGCTGTTCGCCGAGTTCATCGCCAACGACAAGCCGATCCTCGTTCGCTACGACGGCGCGTTCTACATGCCGATCTTCAGGTCGTATCCCGAGACGACCTTCGGCGGCGAATTTCCGACCGAGGCGGATTACCGCGATCCCTACGTGATCGAGCTGATCCAGGAAAAGGGCTGGATGGTCTGGCCCCTCATTCCGTTCAGCTACAACACGATCAACTTCGACCTGCCGCAACCTGCGCCTTCGCCGCCGACATCCGTCAATTGGCTCGGCACCGACGACCAGGGCCGCGACGTGCTGGCGCGCCTCATCTACGGATTCCGGATCTCCGTCCTGTTCGGCCTGGCGCTGACGGTCCTGAGTTCGGTGATCGGCATCGTGGCCGGCGCCGTACAGGGCTATTTCGGCGGCTGGACCGACCTCCTGTTCCAGCGGTTCATCGAGATCTGGTCCGGCCTGCCGCAGCTGTACCTGCTGATCATCCTGGCCGCCTTCGTCCAACCGAACTTCTGGTGGCTGCTCGGACTTCTGCTCCTGTTCAGCTGGACCGGGCTCGTCGACGTCGTCAGGGCCGAGTTCCTGCGCGCGCGCAACTTCGACTATGTCCGCGCCGCCAAGGCGCTCGGGGCCAGCGACATCGTCATCATGTTCCGACACGTGCTGCCCAACGCGATGGTCGCCACCCTGACCTTCCTTCCTTTCATCCTGTCGGGATCGATCGTCGCGCTGGTCTCGCTCGACTTCCTCGGCTTCGGGCTGCCCCCGGGTTCACCGTCGCTGGGCGAGCTCCTGAACCAGGGCAAATCGAACCTGCAGGCGCCGTGGCTCGGCATCACGTCGTTCCTCGTCATCGCGCTCATCCTCACGCTGCTGGTGTTCATCGGCGAGGCCGTGCGCGATGCCTTCGACCCGCGCAAGGTGTTCAAGTGAGCGCCGCTTCCGGAGAGCAGAACGTCGATGGCTGAAACCACCCCCCTGCTGCGCGTGCGCGATCTTTCCGTGACCTTCGACGTCGGTCGCGATCGGACGTTCACGGCCGTCGATCGCATCTCGTTCCAGCTCGACCGCGGCGAGACGCTGGCCCTTGTCGGCGAATCCGGGTCGGGCAAGTCGGTCACGGCGCTGTCGATCCTCCAGCTCCTGCCCTATCCGCTGGCGCGGCATCCGGCCGGTAGCTCCATCACGTTCCGCGGCGAGGAGCTGGTCGGCGCGCCGGAATCGCGCCTGCGCGCGATCCGCGGCGACCGCATCGCGATGATCTTCCAGGAGCCGATGACCTCGCTGAATCCGCTCCACACGATCGAGAAGCAGATCGGCGAGACGCTGCTGATTCACAAAGGACTGTCGGGGACGGCGGCGCGGGCCCGGATCATCGAGCTGCTCCGCCTCGTCGGCCTCGGCGCGCAGGCGGAGGCCCGGCTCGGTGCCTATCCGCACCAGCTCTCGGGCGGCCAGCGTCAGCGCGTCATGATCGCCATGGCGCTCGCCAACGAACCCGACCTCCTGATCGCCGACGAACCGACCACGGCGGTGGACGTCACGATTCAGGCCCAGCTGCTGCAGCTCCTGCAGGACCTGCAGGCACGGCTCGGCATGGCCATGCTGTTCATCACCCACGACCTGGGCATCGTGCGCAAGATCGCCCACCGCGTCTGCGTGATGCAGGCGGGGCGCATCGTCGAGGAAGGCCGCGTGGCGGACGTGTTCGAGCGGCCGCAGCACGCGTATACCCGTCACCTGCTGGCGGCCGAGCCCAAGGGCAATCCGGCGCCGCGCCCGCCGGATGCGCGCACGATCGTCGCGGCACGGGACGTGCGCGTATGGTTCCCGATCAAGAAAGGTGTGTTCAAGCGCACCGTCGGCCACGTGAAGGCGGTCGACGGCGTCAGCGTCACGATCAAGGAAGGCCAAACGCTGGGCGTCGTCGGCGAGTCCGGCTCGGGCAAGACGACGCTGGGCCTGGCGCTGCTCCGGCTCGAATCCTCGACGGGCGACATCACGTTCGACGGCCGCGACATCCGGGCCCTTCGCACCCGCCAGCTCCGCCCGCTGCGCCGCGAGATGCAGATCGTGTTTCAGGACCCGTTCGGCAGCCTGAGTCCACGCCTCTCGGTCGGCGAGATCATCGCGGAGGGGCTGAAGATCCACGGCATCGGCACGGCGGCGGAGCGCGAGGCCATGATCATCGAGGCGCTGCGTGAGGTCCGGCTCGATCCCGAGACGCGCCACCGCTATCCGCACGAATTCTCGGGCGGGCAGCGCCAGCGCATCGCGATCGCCCGCGCCCTCGTGCTCAAGCCGCGTTTCATCGTTCTCGACGAGCCGACCTCCGCGCTCGACATGTCGGTCCAGGCGCAGATCGTCGACCTGCTGCGCGAGCTGCAGAACCGGCACCGCCTCGCCTACATGTTCATCAGCCATGACCTGCGGGTGGTCCGCGCGCTTGCCGACGAGGTCATGGTCCTCAAGGACGGCAAGGTCGTCGAATACGGCCCGGCCGCACAGATCTTCGAAGCGCCGCGCGAGCCCTATACGCGAGCCCTGATGGCCGCCGCATTCGCGCTCGAAGCCGTCGAGGGCGACGCCGTCAGGACTTGAGGCCGGGCGGTACGATGCGCCGCCGACGCCTGCCGGAAGCGGCCCGGCTATCGGGCGCTGATCACGCCGCAGGCGATTCGGGCGCCGGCACCGCCGATCGGCTGCGCCATGTGGTCGTCGCGGTTCTCGTGGATGAGGATCGCCGCGCCGTCGCTGTCGAGCAGAGCCGGCGAGCCGTTGCCGTCGAGCGACACCAGGGTGGTAAACATCTCCGCCCGCGCCGTGCCGTCGCCGGCCGCGAAGATGTTTGGCAGATCGCCATTGTCCGGGCCCCGTGGATTCAACAGCCCGTGCGCCTTGCTGCCGGGGTTGATGTGTCCCTTCGAGGCCTGAAAGCCCTCGGCATGATCGTCACAGGTGCCGACATTATGAATGTGAACGCCGTGCGGCCCGGGCGGCAGATCGCGCAGTTCGAGATAGATGAGCACACCGTTCGGCCCCTGTGTCAGGTCGGCATGGCCGATCGCACGGCCCTGACGATCCTTGAACTCGGCCCGCGCGGTCTGCGCCGCCGCATCGGTAATCATCGACATGGTTCCCATCAGGACAGCCAGAGCGCACGCAAACGCGATGCCGCGTTTCAGCATGGAATTCTCCTTTCGGCCCGGATCGATGCCGGCGCCCCCCCGACCGGCCGCTCTTTGCGACGCTAGCAGGGCCGGACCGGGTTGACCAGATATGGCCATGCTCTCCAATGGACGATCCGGCGCGAACCAAGTACCCTCTCGCGCCAGCAAGGATTTGCACCCGTGCCGACACTCCTGTTCTCGTCTCAGGTCGACGACCCTGCCGCATGGACGCGGGCGCTCAAGCGCAACATGCCGGAATTGGAAATCCGCGTGTGGCCCGAGGTCGGCGACGTGCGCGACATCGATGTCGCCCTGGTCTGGCGCTATCCGCCGGGCGATCTCCGCCGCTACCCGAACCTGAAGCTGATCTACTCCCTGGGCGCCGGCGTCGATCACCTCCTGGACGATCCCGACCTTCCGACCGGCGTGCCGATCGCGCGCATCGTCGACCCGGCGCTGACCGACGGCATGAGCGAGTACGTATTGCTCGCCGTCCTGCGCTATCACCGACGCCTTCCCGAGTACGAACGGCTCCAGCGCGAACGGCAGTGGAAGAAGCTCCCGCAGCCCAGCGCGGTCGAGCGGCGCATCGGCATTCTCGGCATGGGCGAACTGGGAAGGGACGTCGGCATCAAGCTCGCGGCACTCGGCTTTCGCGTTGCCGGCTGGAGCCGGCGGCCGAAGAAGATCATGGGTATCGAGAGTTTCGCCGGCGAAGACGCGCTGCCCGCCTTTCTCGCGCGGACGGACATTCTCGTCTGTCTGCTGCCGTTGACGCCGGAGACACGGGGCATCATCAACGCACATACGCTCGCGCAGTTGTCGCGCGGCGCCTATGTCATCAACGCCGCACGCGGCGGGCATGTCGTCGACGCCGATCTCATCGCCGCGCTCGACTCGGGCCACATCGCCGGCGCGACGCTCGACGTCTTCACGCCGGAGCCGCTGCCGCCGACGCATCCCTACTGGACGCATCCCAAGGTCACGGTGACGCCGCATATCGCCAGCCTGACCAACCCGGAGACGGCCAGCGTACAGATCGCCGCGAACATCAGAAGGCTATTTGCCGGGCGGCCGCTCAGGCATCTCGTCGACCGCATGGCCGGCTATTGAGGTGCAGCCCCGAGTCGGCCGGACGTCAGACGCGTCTCAGCGGCGCACGTTGTTCGTCAGCTTCCATTCGCTGCGCTGGATATAGTGCTGTGCGACGAAACGATAGGTCGCGCGCACCAGATTCTCGAGCTCCTCGCCCCGCTCCAGCTTGATCTCCTGCCATTTCGCGATCAGATCGTCCCATTGCATGAGACGGTGGTGAAGATCGTCGCGGTTCTGGCGGATGAATGCGATCTGCTCGTCGATCTTCCGCAGCATCATCAGGATTTCGCACGTATTCGCGTCGATCAGGCCGAAAGCCGTCTGGAACTCGGCCTCGGGCCGACGCATGAGCGTGAGGACGCGGACGATCTCCTCGGTCACGGTCCGCTCGCGCTTGTAGAGCGAAGCGGTCTGCCCGAGCCGTGTGAGGATCATGCGCACCGCGCCGAAACGCTCGCGCAGCGCTTCGATATAGGCAAGCTCGCGCGCAAGCGTCTCGAACCGGTCGACGACCTCGTCGCGGCGCTCACGACCGAGTCCGAGCTTTTCGGCCGCCTCGTCGAACGCCTTCTGGACGCGCTTCTTGGTCTGCGGATCCTCGGCCAGCATCTCGAGCTGCTCTGCGTCGAGATGTGCCATTTCGCCGCCGCTGAGCCACGCGGCGAGCTGAACGCTCAGACGGTTGCGGGCGATCGTGCGATGCCGTTCCTCGACCGTCCACGAGCAGCTTCCGTCGAGCAGCTCGTTGGGAATCGAGTCGTTCGGGCGGATCTCCTTGACGAAGCGCAGGCTGTCACCGACCAGGCTGAGCAGCCGGCCGTCATGGCTGTCGGGCGTAATGCCGAACTCGTTCATCAGCGACGGCAGCGAGATGCCGCATCGTAGATCGCCGATCTCGACGTGATAGAGCGGCTCGCCGCCATCGGGTGCCATGCGAAACACGCCGCCGCGGATGCTGAAGACCTTGTGCTGGAAGTTGAAATGCGTGCTGTGCACGGACGAGGCCGCAACGGCACCACCACCGGTCGACGCCTGCCCCTCGCGATCAGGTTCTGCTGTCCGTTGCATCGTCACGTCGCAGTTTCCCTACGCGCCCGCCGGATGTTCCGGGCGTCGCCCGTACAGGAAATCCGGATTGTGTTAACAGAACGATAATGCGCGTTAAGGTCGCGTTCACACGTCGCCGTTCAGCGACGTGCCCGGCGGCCGAACCGCTCGGCGATGACCGCAAAGACGGCGCGGACGGCCTGCATCTCGCCGCCTTCCGGCCGGCCCGGACGGGCCTGCGGGTTCCACGCGTAGATATCGAAATGGGCCCAGGGGATGCCCTGTCCCACGAATTCCTGCAGAAACAGGGCGGCCGTAACGGCGCCGGCGAACGGCCCGTCGGAGACGTTGTTCAGGTCGGCAATACGGCTGTCGAGCCGTTTGCGATAGGGCGCCCAGAGCGGCAGGCGCCAGACGGGATCGGCCTCCGCCGCCGCGTGGCGGGCGATATCGGCTGCAAGTTCGTCGTCGTTGGTGAAGAGGGCCGGCAGTTCGGGCCCGAGTGCGACGCGGGCCGCGCCCGTGAGCGTGGCAAAGTCGATCAGCAACGCCGGCCGCTCGTCCGACGCGTCGGCCAGGGCATCGGCGAGAATGAGCCGTCCCTCGGCGTCGGTGTTGCCGATCTCGATAGTCAGTCCCTTGCGGGAGCGGATGACGTCGAGCGGGCGCATCGCATTGCCGGCGACCGCATTGTCGACCGCGGGCACGAGGACGCGAAGACGGACGGGAAGCTTCGCCTCGACGATCATGCGCGCGAGCCCCAGCGCGTGCGCGGCACCGCCCATGTCCTTCTTCATGATCTTCATCGCCGACTCGGGCTTGAGGTCAAGGCCCCCGGTATCGAAGCAGACGCCCTTGCCGACGATGGTGACGCGCGGATGATCGGCCCGGCCCCAGCGCAGGTCGATGAGCCGCGGCGCGCGTGGGCTCGCGCGACCGACCGCGTAGATCAGCGGATAGTTCCGCGCCTTGAGCGCCTCGCCCTCGATGACGATGGCTTTCATGCCGAGCCGGCGGGCCATGTCGCGCGCCGCGCGGGCCAGCTCGCCGGGCCCCATGTCCTCGGCCGGCGTGTTGATCAGGTCGCGCACGAAGGTGCTCGCCTCGACCGTCCGCTCGACATGGGCACGGTTGGCGTGCGCCGGCCAGACGAGTTCCGCGGGCGCCCGGGTCGCACGCCGGTAGCGCGTAAAGGCATAGGCGCCGAGTCCCCAGCCCAGCGCGAAGCGCGTCGCCGCCGGCGCCTCGGGCTCCGTCGCCAGCCGGTATGATCCGGCGGGCAGCCGTCCCGGCAACCCGGCGGCCGTCCAGAGATCGTCGTTGCCGCCATCACCTGCCATGCCGACCAGCACGCCGGCCGGACCGCCGTCGCGGCCGGGGATGAGGCACAGTTCACCCGCCGCCGCCTTGAAGCCGCTGCCCTCCACCCAGCGGCGTTGCGCGTCCGTCGCCCGTTCGAGCCAGCCGGGCAGGTCCCGTCGGGCGAGGAGCGTCAGTGTCTTCGTCTGTGCATTGGGCTTGGCGCGAAACGGCAGCGGCAATGGCTTACTCCTGGTCGTCGAATGATTTATGGGCCAAAACTGCCGGAAAACGGCGCATTCGACCAGTCACTTGCGGCACTTGCGCCGGTGCCGCGGCCGTGCCTAAGGTTCGCGCCATGACGGATTTCACCCTTTTCATCGGCAACAAGACGTATTCGTCGTGGTCGCTGCGCGGCTGGCTCGCCTGCAAGATCGCCGGCATCGCATTCGACGAGGTCGTCATCCCACTGTCCCGGCCGGAGACGGCCGTCGAGATCCGCAAGCACTCGCCGTCCGGCAAGGTGCCGGCCCTGCGACACGGGTCCAACCTGATCTGGGAGTCGCTCGCCATCGGCGAATACCTGGCCGAGATCGCGCCGGCGGCCGGCCTGTGGCCGGCGGATGCCGCGGCACGGGCGCACGCCCGGACGATCAGCGCCGAGATGCATGCCGGTTTCGCCGATCTGCGGCGGAACATGTGGATGAACACGCGCCGGACGTTTCCCGGCAAGGGACGCACGCCCGAGGCGCTGGCCGACATCGAGCGCATCTGCGCGATCTGGCGCGACACGCGGGCACGCTTCGGTCAGGATGGCCCCTGGCTGTTCGGCCGTCATTTCTGCTTTGCCGACGCGATGTTCGCACCGGTGGTCAGCCGGTTCGTCACCTGGCAACCGCCGCTGCCCGATGACGCGACGGCTTATGTCGTGGCCGTGTGGGATCACCCGTTCATGCAGGAATGGCGACGCGGGGCCGAGGCGGAGCCCTGGATCATCGACAAGTACGAGAATCCGGCCTAACGGACCGGATCCCGGCCGACCGCCGTCAGCGGATCACCCCCTCTTCGAAATAGTAGAGCGCCGCGCCTGAATGAACGGGAAGTGCAACGCCGTCGAGGGCGTCCTCGGGCCGGATCAGGCGGCCATAGGGATGGCCGGTATCGAGTGCGCGGCGGTTGTTGGGATGGAACAGGGCGCGCGTCAGGCCATAGACGATCTTTTCGTCCACTTCGGCACCGACCACCCATAGCACGCCGACGCTGAGGGAGGGGGTTGCGCCGATGCCCTGATAGGTCTCTTCCGGAATGACGGTTTCGGTGAGGAAGGGAAACGCCCCGCGCAGCTTGCGCGCCTCGGCACCGTCGATCGGAACCAGGGCGATCTCGCCGGTACCGGCGAGATCGCGGACCGTTTGAGCCGGAACGCCCGACATCAGGAAGAATGCGTCGAGCTTCCCCTCGTGGAGCGCTTCGGCGGCCTCGGTCGGCGGCAGGAACTGTACCTTGAGATCGCGCTCGGCGATACCAAGCGTCTGCAGCATGGCCCGCGCCGTGACCAGGGTCGGCGAGTTCCGCTCGCCGAGCGACACGCGCTTGCCCCGCAGCCGGCGGAACTCGTCGATGTTCGAGTCGGACCGGACCACGATGTGCATGGTCTCGGGATAGAGATTGGCGATGGCCCGCAGGTTCGACACGGCCCCTTGGCGCCGGAACATGCCGGTCCCGTGGAAGGCCCAGTACGCGATGTCGGCCTGGCACAGCCCCGACTCGAGCTGCCCCTTCGCGATCATCTCGATGTTGGCGGTGACTCCCGTTGTCGACTGCGTCACCGCGATCAGGCCGGGCACGCCGCAGCTGCCGCCGCGTTCACATTCCCGGGCGCCCGGCGGCGAGCTGACGATGTTGCCGATCAGGGTACCGACCGCGAAGTAGCTGCTGTCGACGGGACCGGTCGCGATCCGGAAAAACCGCGCCTCCTGTGCCAACGCAGCCGCTTGGGCGATCGGCCACGGCGAAAGTGCCGCCATTAGGGCGCCACCCCCGCCCGCCATGAACGCCCGCCGCGTAAGCGTCATTGCTGCCCGTCGTAGCACCGGTCGCCGGCCAGCGACCGGGGTGAATTCAAGCCGATGGCCCTTATGTACCGCGCACCTCCGGCGAATTGAAGCCGGTTGTCACGCGCGCGCACCGGTTCAGCGCGTTGCCATCATTTTCTGTGGCAAATAGGTCACGATTTCGGGGAACACCGTAATGAGGCAAACGGCGACGACCATCAGAAGAAAGAGCGGCAGGGCGGCGCGGGCGATGTAGGTGATCTGGTGCCCCGTCATGCCCTGCAGCACGAACAGGTTGAACCCGATCGGGGGCGTGATCTGGGCCATTTCGACGACCACGACCACGAAAATGCCGAACCAGATCAGATCCAGACCGGCGCGCTCCACCGTAGGCAGCACGACCGCCATCGTCAGCACGACCATTGAGATGCCGTCGAGGAAACACCCCAGGACGATATAGAAAACGGTCAGCGCCGCGATCAGCATCCACGGCGAGAGGTCGAGCGAGTCGATCCATTCGGCAAGGGACCGCGGCAATCCGGTGAAGCCCATGGCGAGAGTCAAAAACGCCGCCCCCGCAAGGATGAGCGCGATCATGCACGACAGCCGCGTCGCCCCCATGAGCCCTTCGACGAAGCTCTTGCGGTCCAGCGTGCCCTGGGCCGCCGAAATCGCCAGCGCCGCGACCACCCCGATCGCCGCCGCCTCGGTCGCGGTGGCGATGCCGGTATAGATCGACCCCAACACGAGGGCGATCAGCGCCACGGCCGGGATCAGATGGCGTGCCGCATGGATGCGTTCGCCAAGCGACATGCGCATGTCCGCGCCGGGGATCCGGTCCGGGTTGAGCAAGGCCCAGACGACGACGTAGCCCATGAAGAGCGCGGTGAGCAGCAGACCGGGCAGCACGCCGGCGATGAAAAGCTGCGCGATCGAGACGTTCGCCGTCACGCCGTAGACGATCATGATGATCGACGGCGGGATGAGCAGGCCGAGCGTGCCGGCCCCCGCCAGCGTGCCGACCGTCAAGATTTCGGGATAGCCACGCTTGCGCAGTTCCGGAATCGTCATCTTGCCGATCGTGGCGCAGGTCGCCGCGGAGGAACCGGAGATCGCCGCAAAGATGGTGCAGCCGATGACATTGGTATGCAGCAGGCGGCCTGGCAGGCCCGTCATCCACGGGGCAAGGCCGCGGAACATGTCCTCCGACAGCTTCGAGCGGAACAGGATTTCGCCCATCCAGATGAAGAGCGGCAGCGCGGTGAGCGTCCAGCTCGAGCTTGCGCCCCAGATGGTCGTGACCATCGCGTCGCCGATGGGCCGGCTGGTGAACAGCTCCATCGCCACCCAACCCACCCCCAGGAGCGACAGGCCGATCCAGACCCCGGAACCCAGGAGGAAGAACAGCACCGCGAGGAAGACGAGGGTGAGCGCCAGGTGATCCATGACGGCCCTACTCGGTGCGCTGGTCCGTGTCGACGCTGCCGGTCTCGATCGGGTCACCGGCGAGAACGCGAACCAGCCGCTCGATGAACGCGATGAACAGGACGCTGACGCCCAGCGCCATCGCCGTCTCGGGAATCCACAGCGGCGTTGCGTCGTTCGACTGCGAGATGTCGTTGAAGGTGTACGACCACCAGACCATCTTGATGCTGTAGAAGGCGAACAGGCCGGAAAGCAGCGTGCCCACGCCGAGGCACCAGATTTCGAGCGCACGCCGTGGCCGGCCCGTCAGCTTCTGCAGGACCAGTGTGACGCGGATGTGGTCGCCGTGTCCGAACGCATAGGCAAGCGCGAGGAAAGACGCAGCCGCCATCGCATAGCCGGCATAGGCATCGATGCCGCGCACATAGAAACCGAGAAGGCGCCCGACGATGCTGGCCAGGACCAGGACGAGAATCCCGACCATCGCGACACCGGCAAGCGCGCCGCAGACACGATAAAGATTGTTCAGAATCGAACGCACGTATAACCCGAATGAAGTCGGGGCCGGCTCGACGACGCCGGCCCCGGCGGATCACATCTTCCTGATCACATCTTCCTGTAGGCGTCGACGATCGCCTTGCCGTCGGCGCCGGCGCGTTTGAGCCACTCCTCGGTGAGCGTCTCGCCGATCTTCTTGAAGCCGCTCGCAAGCGCCGGGCTCGGGCTCTGGACCTTCATCCCGTTCTTGCGCAGCGCGTCGAGCGCGTCGTTCATCTCTTCCTTGCTCATCTCGATGCCGCGCGCCTCGGCCTTCGCGGCTGCGTCACGCAGTGCCTTCTTGGTCGCGTCGTCGAGCGCGTTGAATGCCGCGCTGTTCGCGAAGATCACGTTGTACGGGAGCCAAGCCTGCGTGTCGTAGAAGTGCGACAGGGCCTCCCAGACCTTCGAGTCGCGTCCCGTGGACCCCGACGAAATGAACGAGTTGACGACGCCGGTCGCGAGCGCCTGCGCGAGCTCCGCCGCCTGGATGGTCACCGGCTGCGCGCCGACGAGTTCGGCGATACGGGCCGTGCCGGGATTGTAGGCCCGGAACTTGAGGCCCTTCATGTCCTCGATCGTGTTCAGTTCCTTGTTCGCGTAGATGCCCTGCGGCGGCCACGGCACCGCGTAGAGAAGCGTCAGCCCCTGGGCGGCCAGCTTCTTCTCGATCACCGGCCGTGCGGCTTTCCACAGCTTTGCCGATTCGTCGTAGCTGGTGACGAGGAACGGAACGACATCGACGCCGAACACGGCATCCTCGTTCTCCATGTTCGACATCAGCAGCTCGCCGATCTGGGCCTGTCCGGTCTGAACGGCGCGCTTGATTTCGGGCACCTTGAAGAGCGACGCCCCCGCATGGACCCGGATGTCGAGTTTGCCGCCGGTCGCCTGACGGACATCGTCGGCGAATGCGACGAGGTTTTTCGAATGGAAGTTGGACGGCGGATAGCCGGCCGGCAGATCCCACTTGGTCTGGGCCGATGCCGCACCGGCCCACAGAACAATCGCGCCCGCGACAGCGAGCGAGACGAGCTTGTTCATAGCCTTCCCCGCGTTGAGGTTTATGGGTTGTCGAGAGGTCCGTATGCTGGCCGACCAAGCAACGAGGGTCAAGGAAGTTCGCGAATCCTTGGACACGCTAAGAGATGGACGGAATCGAGCGCGCGGACGTCCCGGCCCTCGAGTCCCAGCACAGCCGGACCAGCCCGGACATCCGCAGGCAGCGCACCTTTCATGACGCCTCGGCACATGGGCATCACGCGTGCGAGAACATCCGGTGCCCGGCCACCGGCATCTCGCAGCGGAGAATGCAGCCGGTCGCCGATTCGGTGATGAACAACGACCTGCCGTCCGGCCCGCCAAAGGCGACGTTCGTTCCATAATTGTCCTCGGGCAGCTCGGCAAGATGGGTCGGCCGCCCGCGCCGGTCGAAGCGCCAGATGCCGATCCCCAAATGCGCGACGACGACTCCCCCCTCGACATCGACCGCTAGGCCGTCCGGCCCGGCAAATCCACCCGAGAGCTGGATCCATGTCCCTACCTTGGAGACGCCGCCATCGAGCATGAGCGGCAGCCGCCAGACGGCATTGGCGCGTGGCCGCGACGTAGAGCTGATCCTCGGCCGGACTCAGCACGATCCCGTTCGGACTGGGAACCGTATCGATCAGAAGCTCCGGCGTGCCGCCCTCGCGCAGCCGACAGACGCGTCCGGTCGGATCGTGCAAACCGGTCTGACCCTGGTCGGTGAAATAGAGATCGCCGTTGCTCGTGAACACGAGGTCGTTCACGCCCTTGAAGCTCTCCGACCGGCGCGTCTCGACGAGAGGCGTCACCTTGCCGCTGTCCGGGTCGAGCAGCATGATCCCCCGCTTGTAGTCGGCGATGAAGATGCGGCCATCCCGGTGAATCTTGAGACCGTGGGCCAGCCGTCATATTCGGTCACGAGCGTCCACATCCCGTCCGGCGAGATGCGGAATATGCGCCCGAACGGAATGTCGGTCACATAGAGATTGCTTGCCCGGTCGAAGCTCGGTCCTTCGAGGAAGGAATCGACGGCGTTGCCGCCACGGTTCGCATCGGCCCAGGCGGTAGGGACCTTGTGCCGAAACTTGTCCGGCAGTCGCGAGAAGATGCTGACCGGCAACCGCGCCGGCGGCGGATAAAGTCCCATGCGTCGTCCCCCCGGCCGAGCGCGCCTAACCGTTTCCTTCCGGCTCGACGTCGCGCGGCCCCTTGCCAACGTAGCTGTAGAGAAAATCGGGCGGGATCGGCCCCTTGTTGCGGCCGCCCTGCCCGTGCTGCTCCCAGGCGTGTGCAAGTATGCCCACCGCACGCGACAGAATGAACAGGCCCCGTCCAAGTTTCGGCGCAAAGCCGAGCTCGGAGAAGACGACCGCCGCGCTGCCGTCGATGTTCATGGTCAGGTGTTTGCCAGACCGGACCGCGAGCGCCTCTTCCACCGCACGGCCGATGGCGGCGAAACGTCCGGAAACAGTCCCCGCGCGTGCGGCGGCGTCGACGAGGGCAAGCAGGCGCGGTCCACGCGGATCGACCGGATGAAAGCGGTGGCCGAACCCGGGAACGTACTTGCCGTGCTCAGCCTGGAAGCGATCAAGGGTCTGCGCCACCGCCGCCGTAAGGGAGCTACCGCCCTGCACGGCGGCATCGATCGCGGCGAACAGTTCCATCGCCTGCTCGCCGGCGCCGCCATGCACGTCGCCAAGCACGTTGATCGCCGACGCCATCGCGTTGTTGATGCCGACGCCGCAGGTCATCGCCATCCGCGCGATGGCGATCGAAGGAGCCTGCGGCCCATGATCCACCGCCGCGACCAGCGCGGCGCCGAGGAGATCGGCCTCGGCCTTGCCGGGAATCTCGCCCCGCAGCATCAGCCAGATCATCTGCGCGAAGTCGATGTTGCCGATCAGTTGCTCGATCGGATAGCCGCGAATGCGGATTTTGCCGGGTTCGATGTCGATGATCTCGGTACGCCACCAGTTGCGCGCGGCCTCGCGCGACGAATCGCTCATATCGCTCCCTCCTCGCGCAGCCGCGCGATCTCGGCCGCGTCGTAGCCGATCTCGCGCAGGACCGACTCGGTGTCCGCGCCCAAGGCCGGCGGCGGCGTGGATACCGCCGGCCTGCCGTCCGACAGTTTGAAACCGCCCCGCACGACGGTGACCGGGCGATCGACGCCAGGCACTACCGCGAAATGTTGCAGCAGATCGCGATGACGGACCTGCGGATGCTCCAATACCTCGGGCACCGACAGGATCCGGCCGGCCGGCACGCCGTTCGCGTTGAACAGCGCCTCCCAGTCGGCAGCACTTCGCGCCGCCAGGGCCTTCTCCAGCTCGTCGCGGAGCGCATACCTGTTCTTCTTTCGCGCTTCGCGCTCGGCGAACCGCGGATCAGCGACAAGCTCCGACCGGCCGACGAGGCGGCAGAGCGTCTCGAACTGTTCCTGCTTGTTGGCCGCGATATTGAGAAGCCCGTCGCCGGTCCGGAACGTGCCGGAAGGGCTGGCCGTCATGTTCTCGTTGCCCATCGGCTTCGGCGGCACGCCGGCGATCAGCCAGTTCGAGACAACCCAGCCCAGCGTCACCAGCGTCGCTTCCAGCATCGAGACGTCGATGTACTGGCCCGTGCCGCGGACCTGCCTGCCGTAGAGGGCGCTCGCGATCGCGAATGCCGCCGTGATCCCCCCGACCGTATCGCAGACGGGATAACCGACGCGCAGCGGTGCGCTCGTCTCGTCGCCCGTCACGCTCATCACGCCGGAAAGGCCCTGGACGATCTGGTCATAGGCCGGATTGTCGCGCAACGGACCGTCCTGGCCGAATCCCGAGATCGCGCAGTAGACGAGATCGGGCTTCTCCGCCCGCAACGCGACGTACCCGAGACCGAGCCGGTCCATGACGCCGGGACGAAAATTCTCGAGCACGACGTCCGCCGTCCTGACGAGACGCAGGAAGACGTCGCGCCCGCGCCTGGACTTCAGGTTCAGGGTGACGGATTTCTTGCCGCCGTTCTGCGCCAGGAACGACGCCCCCATCAGGCGGCGGTTGAGCTCCGGATCGGCGCCGAGCTGCCGGGCAAGATCACCCGTCCCTGGCATTTCGATCTTGATCACCTCGGCGCCCATCAGCGCGAGCTGATAGCCGCAGAACGGGCCCGCAAGAACGTTGGTGAGATCGAGGACCCGAACGCCCTGGAGCGGCAGCGACACCGTCAGCTCTCGAAGTTGCAGATACCACCGCACGCGGCATGAAAGACCCGTAGGCCCCACGCGACGCGCGAGGCCGCTCGCCGCGAGCGCACGTGATCGGCAGAAGCAGAATAGGTCCCGTCTTCCCGACGGTCAAAAGCAATACGGGCCGGTCTCGTTCCCGTCGGTACGAGACATGTCGACATCGTCGCACGGGCCGCCCGCGGGTGTACCCGCAACGACGAGAAACCGTCCGATCCAGGGCGGTTACGGCTGAAGCGGCTTGATCCAGAACGTCAGCGGCTTCGGCGTCGCCCGATCCTCGTCGATCTCCTTCCACTCGAAGGTCGTGACGAGATCAGGCCGCTTGACGAAGCCGCGCTTCGTCCAGAATTCGTCGAGCGGTACGTAGTCCTTCGGACGACGCGGATGATCGGGCGGCCGGTCCACCGCGCAGAATGTCGCATAGCGGAAGCCGAGCGAACGGGCCCGTTCCTCGCGGCGGGCAAAGAAAGCGACACCGATCCCGCGGCCGCGATATTCGGGCAGCAGCACGGACTCGCCAAAATAATAGTATTCGGCCGGGTCGAGTCCCTTGGACATGAACGGTCGCATGACTTCCTCGCCTGCGTTCACCATCGGCAGCGCCGTCGAGGCGCCCACGGTGCGGGTCCCGTCGCGCGCGACGACGACCGTGCTTTCGGGCAGATCCAGGAACTTGCGCAGGTAGTTGCGCTCGTAATCGAGGTCGCCGTCGTAGAGATAGGGAAACGCGCGGAAGACCTCGATCCGCAGGCGCGCAACATCGGCGATGGCCGGCTCGACCGCCCTGCCCGTCAAGACTTCAATGGTAATCGTATCCGTCATGCGACCTGCCTGAGCCATTCCTTGACGCTGTAGTGGTTCGAGACACGCACGATCTTGCCGTCACGGACCTCGAAGAACGCGCCGACGCGCAGCGAGTATTTTTGCCCCCGCGCGGCCGGCAGGCCGTTGTCGGTCGCCAGATACGTACCATCGACGAAGAACTCGGCGGCGGCGCGCGTTCCCGTCTGGTCCGTCATGATCACGAGATCCCGCACGTGCTCGCGGTAGCACCGGTTCATGTACTCGAGAAAGCGTCGGAAGGCCGCCTTGCCGATCTCGCGTGCCCCTTCATTGATGTCATGGACGACCTGATCGTCGAGGAGGGCCAGGAAGCCTTCGATGTCGCCGGCGTTGAAGCGATCGTAATAGGCCCGGATCAGGGCTTCGGTTTCGTTGCGCATGGGTCTCTCTATTGCTCCATCAAGGCAACCGCGCCCTCGCGGACGAGGCGATCGATATCGTCGTCCCCGTACCCGAGCGAACGCAAGACTTCTTCCGTGTGTTCACCGAACACCGGAGCCGGCCGGCGGACGCCGCCGGGCGTGGCCGAAAACTTCACCGGCGCGCCGATCGTCTCCACATCGCCGAGCCGGCTGTGCCGGGTCGTGACTACCATGTCGCGCGCGCGAGTCTGCGGATCCGCGTGCATCTCGGCAATGGACAGCACCGGTCCGGCCGGCACGCCGGCCGCATCCAGGCAGGACAGCCATGCCGCCGTCGTCCGTGTGCGCAGCTTTGCCGACAGAAGATCGACGAGCACAGCGAGATTGGCCATCCGATCGGCATTCGTCTTGAAACGGGGATCGGCCTTCAGTTCCGGCGCGCCGATGGCATCGACGAACCGCTCCCAGTTGGTCTGATTGGCGGCACCGACATTGATCCACCCGTCCGCCGTCGGGAATGCCTGATAGGGCGCATTGAGCGGATGCGCCGAGCCGAGCGGCCCCGGCGAGATGCCCGTCGCGAAGCAGATCGCCGACTGCCAATAGGTATGGACGATCCCGGCCTCGAACAGCGACGTGTCGACCATCTGTCCTTTTCCGGTCTTGAGGCGATGAACATAGGCCGCGAGCACGCCCATCGCCGCAAGAATGCCGGCCGTGATGTCGGTGACCGGTGCGCCGACCTTGACCGGCGGCCGACCCGGACCCTCGCCGGTGATGCTCATGAGCCCGCTCATACCCTGCGCGATCAGGTCGAATCCGCCGCGGTCGGCATAGGGGCCGGTACGGCCGAAGCCCGACACGGCGCAGTAGATCAGGCCGGGATTCGTGTGGCTGAGTTCCTCGTACCCCAGTCCCAGCCGTTCCATCGTGCCGCGCCGATGGTTCTCGATCAGCACGTCGGCATCGCGCAGGAGGCGGCGCAGCACCTCGACACCGCCCGACGTCTTGAGGTTCACCGCGATGCCCCGCTTGTTGCGGTTCATCATCAGGAAGGCAGCGGACTCGCTACCGACCTTCGGCGGCACCATTCGCCGCGTGTCGTCGCCGCCCGGCATCTTCTCGACCTTCACCACATCGGCGCCGAGATCGGCCAACATCAGGCCGCACACCGGCCCCGCCATGATGTGCGCAAGTTCGACGACCTTGAGCCCGGCGAGCGGGCCTGCCGGATGGGGCGAGTTCATCAGCGTCCCTTGAACTCAGGCTTCTTCTTTTCGAGGAACGCTTTCACGCCGATGCGGAAGTCCTCGGTATCGTAGCAGGCATAATTCTCGTCGATGTCGGCGCGGGTAAGCGGCGTACCCTCCTCGAGCCGGCGAATGAAGCGTTTGTGCCAGCGGTTGACGAGCGGCGCGCCGCTTGCGATTCGCGCCGCCGTGGCATAGGCCTCCGCCTCGACCTCCTCGTCGGGAACGACGCGGGTCACGAGGCCCTTCGCATAGGCCTCGTCGGCGCTCATGATCCGCCCCTCGAGCAGAATCTCCAGCGTCGTCGCGCGCCCGACCAGCGCCAGCAGGGCCTTGAGCTCGGGATACGCGATCGTCAATCCCAGACGATTGATCGGCACACCGAAGCGGCTCGACGTACCGCAGATGCGAAGGTCGCACATGGCGGCGAGCTCCAGCCCCCCGCCGACGCACGCACCCCGGATCAGCGCGACGGTCGGATGCGGACAGTCGAGAATGGCGGTCGTCGCACGATTGACCCACTTGTCATAGGTCTCGGCTTCGGCCGAACTCGCCCGCTCCCGCGCAAACTCGGATATGTCCGCGCCTGCTGCAAAGGCCTGACTGCCGGCGCCACGGATGACGATGCAGCGCACCGTCTGGTCGTCCCGCAGTTCCTCCATCACATCCCCGAAACGCTTCCAGGCCGGAAGATTGAGAGCGTTGAACTTGTGCGGCCTGTTCAGCGTGACCGTGACGATCGCGCCGTCGCGGCTCACGAGGACGGATTCGCCCGCCCCTGCGGTAGCGGCGTCGGTCATGATGCTCCTTCGGACGTGACGGACCTTGGCCCGGAATCTTCGCTTTACCGGTCAAGACGCAGCCGGTCAATCCATGCGCGCTTGACAGCCGAGCATGGGTCGCATGCGATCATGCCGGCAAGTATTGGGCGGACCTCGGGCAATGATGCTTCGCGTGCTTTTGGTTCTGGGCGCGATCCTGGCGACGGCCAGTCCCCTGCCCGGCCGGACCGCGGAGTTCGACCAGGGCGCCACGGCCTATCTGCGCGGCGATTTCGCCGATGCGCTGGCCATCTGGCAGCCGCTCGCGGAGGCCGGCGACGCACGGTGTCAGTTCAATGTCGGCCTGCTCCATGAACGGGGCCAGGGCGTGCCGCAGAGCGATGACGAGGCGGCGCGATGGTACCTTCGCGCAGCCAACCAGGGCTACGCGCCGGCCCAGCATCGCCTCGGTCAGATGCTTGCCGAGGGACGCAGTGCCGGTGCCGACCCGGTGGCGGCCTATTTCTGGCTTACGCTCGCCGAGCGTGCGCACGGCGCAGGCGGCACGTCGCGCTGGATCGCGATGCAGCGCGAGGCCGTGCGCCGCAAGCTGTCGCCCGAGCAGCTCGCCGAAGCCGACGCCGCGATCCTCGTCTGGCGACCGGTCCGGGAATAGCGGCGCCGCTTACCGGTAGAAGTACTCGACCGGAAGCAGCGGTATCGCCGGCACGTAGGTACATAGCAGGAGCACGGCGATCAGCACGCCAACGAACCAGACGTTCACGCGCGTGACTTGCCAGATGTCGGCCTTGGCAATCGCGCATGCCGTCATCAGGACGCTGGCAACCGGCGGCGTCTGCTGACCGATGCCGAGATTGATCGTGACGATCAGGCCGAAATGCACCGGATCGATGCCGACCGAGTTCACCAGCGGCATCACCACAGGCACGGTCAGGATGATGGCTGCGGCCGAATGTAGAAACAGGCCCAGGATCAGGAACAGGACATTGAGCAGCGCCAGCACGACCCATTTGTTGGTCGTGATCTCCGCGATGGCCGCGGCCAGCTGTTGCGGCGCCTGTGCCTCGGTCAGATAGGTCCCGACGAGTGTCGACGTGCCGACGAGAAGCATGACGACGGCCGTCTGAACGCCGCCTTCGATGATCGCCTCCTTCAGTTGCCGGAGGTCGAGTTCCCGATAGATGAACAGGCCGACGAACAGGGCCGCGAGGACCGCCATGGCGGCACCCTCGGTCGCAGTGACGATGCCGCCGAAGATCGTGCCCAGGATGACCACGGGCAGGATGAAGGCCCAGGCCGCCTCCTTGAACGTCTTCCAGATGTGCGGCAGATCGAACGCCTGCTCGATCGGCAGATTGTAGATGCGGGCAAACCGATAGGCCATCAGCATCAGGCCCAAACCGCCGATGATCCCGGGAATGATCCCCGCCACGAACAGCTGCACGACGGACGTGTCGGCCATCACCGCATAGAGGATCATCGGGATCGACGGCGGAATGATCACGGCGAGCGTCGCCGAGGACGAGATGACCGAGGTCGCCAGTGGCGTCGGATAGCCCCTGCGCTTCATCGCCGGAATCAGGATCGAACCCAGCGCCGCCACGTCGGCAACAGCCGAACCCGATATTTCCGCGAAAAACAGCGACGTGCCGATCGACACCATCGCCAGGCCACCGCGGATGAAGCCGAGCAACGCGGTCGCGAAGGCAACCAGCCGGCGCGAAATGCCGGAAGCGTTCATGATTGCCCCCGCCAGGATGAACAGCGGAATCGCGATCAACGGGAAGTTGGTGGCGCCGTTGTACATGCCGACCGCCACGTTGGGCAACATCTCGACGCCCTGGGTCAGGAGAATGGCCCCCACGGCCACGATGCCGAGTCCGACCGCGATCGGCACGTTGATCAGCGTGATGAGGAGCAGCGCAAGGAAAATGAGAAGGATGGCCATGGGACCGCCTACTCCGTCGACGCCATTTCGGAACCCAACTCCTTGCGGTCAGCATCGGAACGACCGGTGCCGCCGGCCATGGTCTTGCGCCAGGCGTCAGGCATGCTGAGGACCTCGGCGATGATGAAGAGCACTGCGCCGATCGGGATGACGGATTGGGCAAGCTGCTCGGGCACCTCGGGCAGACTCACCAATGTCGAGCCTTCGAGGATGACGAGCACCTCGTAGCCGATCCATGCCGTCAGTGCGAAGAAGCCGATGACGAGGATTTCGGCCACGGCGAACATTACGGCCCGCCACGCGGGCGGAATCATGCGGATGACTTCCGGGACGCCGATATGCGACCGCTTGAGGGCGGCGAGTGCCGCACCGTAGTAGGTCAACCAAGCGAGCATGATCGCCGCGACCTCGTCGTACCAGACGAGTGCAGCGCCGGCGCTGCGATAGGCGACTCCCAACAGCACGACGACCGAAAGGCCGACCATCAGGGTGATGACGATGGCCTCGAGCAGCCGTTCATAGGCGTATTTCACTTGTTCGAACACGAGACTCCCCCGGCTGTGCGGCCGGCGGCCGGACCGGGCAACGACGGTCCGGCCGCCGGCAGGACAGCTGATCGCCCCGTCGAGGACGGCTTAGGACGATGCCCCAAGCGCAAGCGCCTTTTCGATCAGCGCCTTCGCCGCCGGAACTTCCTTCGCGAACTCCTCGTAGATCGGCTTGCTCGCGTTGATGAAGGCGTTCTTGTCGGCCTCGTTCACTTCCATGCCGGCGGCCTTGAGCTTCTCGAGCAACGCCTCCTCCTCACGCGCAGCCACTTCGTAGACGAAGGCCTGCGTCTCGCGCGCCGTCTCTTCGAGGATCTTGCGCACGTCCTCGGGCAGGCTGTTGAACTTGCGCGCCCCGGTCGTCAGATAGGCGGGCGTATAGACGTGACCCGTCAGCGACAGATACTTCTGTACCTCCTGAAATTTTGCACTGTAGATCTGCGTGAATGGGTTTTCCTGGCCGTCCATCACGCCGGTCTGAAGCGCGACGAACACTTCCGAGAACTTCATCGGGCTCGGATTGGCGCCATAGGCCTGGAACATCTTCACGCGCCACTTGCCCTCCGGCACGCGCAGCTTGATGCCCTTGAGGTCCGCCGGCTCCTTGATCGGGTGCCGGCTGTTGGTGATGTGACGGAACCCGTTTTCCCAGACGGCGAGAATCTTGAGGCCCTTCGCCTCCGCCGCCGGCGCAAGTGACGACCAGAAGACTTCCTTCTCGATCCGCCCCATGTGCGCGCGATCTTTGACCAGATATGGCATCTCGAATATGCCGAACACGTCGACTTCGGACGACATCACCGTCGACGGAAGTGCGAAGTCGACCGTCCCGAGCTTCAGTTTCTGGATGAGTTCCTTGTCGCCGCCAAGCTGGCTCGATCCGAAGACCAGAACCTTGCCCTTGTTGCCGAGCTTGGCGTTCGCACGCTTCGCAAACTCCTCCGCCGATTGTGCGAAGAGTGAGCCCGGCTCACCGACATGGCCCAATTTGAGTTCGAGTCCCTGGGCGTGAGCGACACCACCCGAAAGGCCGAAGAACGTAACCGCTGCGGCGCCGACCAGTACAGCAAGTCTCAACATGGCGTCCTCCCTGGATGACCGTTTTGGTTCGGATTTTTTCTATTTTGGGTTACCATAGTGCTGTCATCGCCCGCGCGTGGCAAGCCGATCCTGCAGACGGCTGATGGAGTCGCGCGGAAATCGACGCACAGTCGAATGTCGGTCGTGAACCGGTACATTTTTGTGACCGGACCGCTGCGATCCACCACAAGCGGCGCCCACCGTTCGGATGACAGCGGTAGCATCATCCTGTTTGCCCACTCGCGTTCGATCTGCCGTTGCATTGCCCCCGAGCGGCGAACGAACTTGTCCCGCCCCGGGCAATACCCCTAAGCACGAAGATGCCCTAAATTCTCTGGTCGCGACCGACGAAACCATCCGAAGGATCGACTGCCATGATCACCCGACGCCCGGCCGACGCACGCGGCCGGACCCGCATCGACTGGCTCGACAGCCGACACACGTTCTCCTTCGCCGACTATTTCGACGAGGCCCATATGGGCTTCGGCAGCCTGCGCGTGATCAACGAGGACCGGATGACCCCGGGAACCGGGTTTCCGATGCATGGCCACTGCGACATGGAAATCATCAGCTACGTCCTGTCGGGCGCCCTCGAGCACAAGGACAGCCTGGGCACGGGATCGATCATTCGCCCCGGCGAGATCCAGCGGATGAGCGCCGGGACCGGCATCCGCCACAGCGAGTACAACCCGTCACCGACCGAGCCTGTCCATTTCCTGCAGATTTGGATCCTCCCCGAGCGGGCCGGGCTCCAGCCGAGCTATGAGCAGAAGGTGACCCGCATCGCCGACACGCCGGGAAAGCTCCGCCTCATCGGGGCGCGCAACGGCGGCGACGGCACCGTCACCATCCATCAGGACGTGAACCTCTATGCGGGCGTCCTGCGGCGCGGCGATGTCACCGACTATGTGCCGCCGGCCGGTCGGCGCACCTGGATCCAGATCGCGCGCGGGTCGATCGATCTCAACGGTCAGATGCTCGGGCAGGGCGACGGGGCCGCGGTCATCGACGAGCCGCGGTTGCGCCTCACGGCGGCGAGCGACGCGGAGGTCATCCTCTTCGATCTGGCCTAGGAACCTATATCGCTCAGGCGCGCTGGCGGGCGTAGGTCTCGCGCATCGCCAGCACCGCCGCCGTGCCGATTGCGCATGCGGCCGGAAGAACCGTGAATGCGATGCGGTAAGCCTCGGGCGTATAGATGCGCGCCCCCGCGACGAGCTCGCCTGTCCAGTTGATATCCAGGAGAAATCCGATCAGCGGCTGGAACAGGGCACCGCTTCCGACAACGGCCGTATTGACCACGCCCATTGCGCTGCCGCTCATGCCCGGCGGATTGTGTTCGCGTACGCTCGCAAAAGACAGAACCATCGAGGAGGCGGCCGCGCCATGGATAACGACGAGCGCGCCGAGCACCGACAGCGGCAGACCCGGCAGATAGATGACGGCCACCAGCGACAACGTGGCGACAGCAGCACCCGCCAGCATCGGCATCTTCCGCCGCCCGATCCGGTCCGAGATGAAGCCGATCACCGGGGCGCCGATACCCCAGCCGACGAAGATCAGCGACGCGAACGCCGCAGCGTCCGCCCGATCGAGGCCGTAGATGGTTTCCAGATACGGAACCGCCCACAATGCGCCGAACCCGAGCATTGGTCCGGTCATGGCGAGACCGAAGGCTGCATTGAGCCAGGTCTCAAGGTTGCGCAGCACGATGCGAAGGCTGCTTGCAACACCGACCGCTCTCGATGCCGCATGCGGCCGGTCGCGGACGACCAGGAAGATGAGCACCGCCAGAACGGCGCCGCTTGCGGCGACGACATGGAGGGCGCCGCGCCAGCCGATCGCATCGACGACAAAAGCGAGCGGCGCCTGCCCGAAAACGGCCCCCGCCATGCCGATCGCCTGCGTCAGGCCGGCGAACAGGGCAAAGCGTCCGGGCGGGAACCACTGGGTCAGCACCGTCAGCACGCCGACCCAGCTGAACGCCGCTCCCGCGCCGATGAGCAGCCGGCCGACATAGGCGCCCGCCAACGCGTCGCTCGTGGCGAACAGCACGGTGCCCGCCGCACATACGATCGTCGCACCGCTCATCAACCGGCGCGGGCCGACACGATCCATCAGCACGCCAACGGAAAGCTGCAGCCCGGCATACGCGTAAAGATAGAATGCCGACAGGTTCCCGAGGATGGCAGCGCTGACCGCGAAATCGCGCATCAGCTCGGCTACCATCACACTTGGCGAAACACGTTGGACGAAGGCGTAGTAGAAGAACAGCGCGCTGAGGCCCCAGGCGCAGAGGGGCCGCCAGCCCCACTCATCCTTCTTATCGTCACGAGGCATTGATGCGTCCACGGCCCGCGTCGAGAACTGTCCCCGGGGCGACACGAATTCGTGCCGTGCCAGCGACACTACCACGCGATCGGCGCGAGACAATCGTTTCCGCTGCAGGCTCGCCATGCGGACCGGTCCGTCAGGCGGAAGGCCCGCGTACTTCACGTCATCCGTCCGGCGGACGCGCCATGACAGGCATCGTCCTGGTCCTGTTTCTCTTCCTGTGCGCGCCATGGCCGCATGTCGCCGCGGCCCAGATCCGGTACCGTACCGAAATCGTCGGCGTCGATGCGCCGGACCTGCTGCGCGTGCTGCGCGAAGCCTCGCAGCTCGTCGCGTACGAGGATCGCCCGCCCCCCGGCGAAGCGGCACTCGCGCGCCGTGCCGCAGCCGATCTCGAACGGCTCGACGCGGTGATGCGGTCGGAAGGCTATTACGACGCCGTGCTGTCCCACACGCTCGATACGACGGCCGATCCCGCACGCGTGATCGTCAGTATCGAGCCGGGTTCGCGCTATGTGCTGACCGAGGTCCATCTCGTCGACCCGCAGGGCGGCCAGCCACGGCTGCTTCAGGGACATGCACCGTCCACCTTTGGCCTCGCCATCGGCGGCCCGGCACGTGCAGCGCCGATCGTCGATGCCGAGGAGAAGATCGTGCGCGTGCTGCGCGAGCAGGGATTTCCGCTCGCCGCCGTGCCCGAGCGTCGTGTCGTCATCGACCAGGCGACCAAGACGATGGCGGTGACCTACACGGTCGATACCGGCCCGCTCGCGGCGTTCGGCGCGACGATGGTTACCGGCCTGGATCGGCTGATGCGGGATCATGTCGACCGTCGTCTCCAGTGGCGCGAGGGGGCCCTCTACGACATCCGCCTGATCGAGAACACACGCCGGAAGCTCGTGAACACGGGGCTGTTTGCCACCGTCCGCATCACGCCCGGCAGCGTGGTCGGACCGGATGGCCGCATTCCGATCAACATCGACATCACGGAACGGCCGCCGCGCTCGATCGGTGCCGGCGTGAACTACGACTCCGGCACGGGTGCCGCCGCCCGCGCGTTCTGGGAACATCGCAACCTGTTCGGCGAAGCCGAAGCGCTGCGGCTGCGCGGCGAGCTCGGCCAGCGTCGACAGGCGGCGTCGACGACGTTCCGAAAGCCGGACATCTTTCGAGTCGATCAGGACCTGCTCGCCGACATCACGGCCGAGAACGAAAGCTTCGAAGCCTACGACCGCACCCGCGTTCGCGCCTTTTCCGGTCTCGAATGGGCGATCGACGACACGCTCACCGTCGGCGCCGGCGGCGAGATCGAGCGAACGCGCATCGACGAGAACGTCCGGACACGCACCTATACGCTCGTCGGCACGCCCATGTTCGTGCGCCGAGACGCGACGGACAACCTTCTCGATCCCCGGACCGGAAGCCGCCAGACACTGACCGTCACGCCATATCTGGGGGCCCTCGGGTCGGACTTCACGTTCGTGTCCTCGCGTCTGTCGGCCAGCTTCTATCATCCGCTCGACGATGACCGCCGCTTCGTTCTTGCCGCATTCGGCGCCGTCGGCTCGATCGTGGGCGAGTCGCGCGACACGCTGCCCAAGGACCAGCGCCTCTATATCGGCGGCGGCGGATCGATCCGCGGCTACGGCTACCAGCTCGTCGGGCCGCTCGACCAGTTCGGCGATCCGATCGGCGGCAGGTCTTCGATCGAGCTCGGGGTCGAACTTCGCATCCAGATCACCGACACGATCGGCATCGTGCCGTTCTTCGAAGGCGGCGATGTCTACGAGTCGTCGCTGCCCAAGCTGAGCACCGACCTTTTCTACGGCGCCGGTCTCGGACTTCGCTACCACACGCCGATCGGCCCCGTGCGCCTCGACGTCGCCTTTCCGCTGGATCGCCGACCCGAGGACGATGCATTCCAGATTTACATAAGCCTCGGACAGGCGTTCTAGTCGCGCGATGCGGACCGCGTTGAAACTTCTTTCGGTCATCCTGCTTGCGTGGCTCGCGGTCGCGCTCCATACCGCGACACCGGCGCGCGCCCAGTGGCCGTTCAGCGGCGATGCCATCCGCGGCTGGCTTGCCGACCGGTTGGCGGCATGGCTTTCGACCGATCAGATCAAGGTCGAATTCGACGGCGTGACCGGTGCGCTGACGTCAGGTCTGCGCGTGGCGACGATCCGCCTTTCGGATCGCACAGGCACCTGGCTGACCGTCCATGACGCGGTGCTCGACATCATCGGGCGGGAGCTGCTGCATCGGCGCGTCGTCGTCGAACAGCTGAGCGCTGCGGCGTTACGCCTCGACCGCACGCCTGAAATCGAGCCGCTGCCGTCATCGGCACCGCCGGGCACGGGCTTCTCACTTCCCGATCTGCCCTTCGCCATCGAGGTCCGTCGATTGAACATCGACGAGGTCCACGTCGCGCCCGAGGTCGCGGGGCACCCGATCACGGCGACGCTGACGGGCAATGCCCAGCTGGCCGGCGGGCGCGCCGATGCCGAATTCCGCCTGCGCCGCGTCGACGACAGCCCCGGCCATGCCGCGTTTGTTCTCCACCTCGACCCGCCGGATGCGCTGAACCTCAACGTCGACATCGTCGAGCCGACGGGACGGCTTCTGCAGCACACCCTTGGCCATGGCGCGCCGATTCCCCTCGCGCTGTCCATCCAAGGGTCGGGGCCCGTCGATGGTTGGACCGGCGATTTTCGCGCCGATGCAGGCGACCTCGTACATGTCGAGGGAACGATCGGCATCGCGCACCGAGACCGGCTGCGGGTTGCCCTCGACGGGCGCGCTCACGTCGCGACCGCCGCCGTGCCGCAAAGTGCCACACCTCTCGTGCGTCAACCGGTCGAATTCGCCACGGCGTTGACGTTCGGTTCCGATGCGATCGAACTGGAGCATCTGCGCGTCGCGGCGGGCCCGATCGCGGCACAGGGCGAAGGCCGCATCAACATGAATGACGGCACCGTCGCCGCCGATGTCCGGCTCGCGGCCGCGGATCTGGCACCGTTTGCAGCAGGACTGGACGCACCGCTTGCCGGGTCCGCCGAACTCGTCGTGACCGTTGCCGGACCGCTTTCGAACCCGGCCGTCCGCGGCGCGGCGTCCGGCCGTGCGCTGCAGTGGGCGGCGATCGCGATCGCCGAGCTTACGGCCGACGTCGATCTCGGACTCACGCCCGATCACTGGCAGGCTCGCGGTCATGGAACCGTCGTCGGCCTCACGATCGCGGATGCGCCCGAGGGCCTGACGCTCCCCGACCGCCTCACGTTGGCGCTGAACGGTTCGCTCGCACGCGATCTCGACGCAATTACGCTCGAGCACGCGCAGTTGAGCGGCGGCGGCCTCGAATTGATCGCGACGGGCCGTGTCGCAGACCTGGGCGGCACCGCGACGGCCACGGGCACAATCGAGCTTTCCGCGCCGGATCTGTCGGCAGTCGCCTTGCTCGGTCCCTCGCCGTTGCGCGGCAGCGCACGGCTTTCCGCCGACGTGACTTACGCCGTGGCGAACGGCATCGAGGCGACAATACGCGGCGCGACGCAACGGCTCGCAACGGGCATGCCTGTCATCGATGCGCTCGTCGGCGCGCAGCCGTCGTTGACTGCTCGCGCCATACGTCAGCCAAATGGAGTCCTGGTCATACCGGCGCTCGAGCTTCGCGCGGCGCATGCCACGCTCAGCGGCGACGCGCGATTGTCGCCGGATCTCTCGCACGTCCAGGCACAGGCGAAACTGACCGTCCCGACGCTGGCACCGCTTGCGAATGCGGTGAACGGCCGCATGGCCGGAAGCATCGCGGCCGAGGCCAGCTTCGACGGCGCGCTCGACGCGCCTGCGGCGAACGGACGGCTGATGGCCAGCAACCTCGATCTTGCCGGGGTTCGACTCGACCGGCTGTCGGCCGACATAACGATGGCGAACGCAACCCGTCCCGACGGAACGGTCCAGGCGCGATTCGCGACGGGCGCGTTCGATGGACGTCTCGCAGCACGATTCGATCAGCCTGCGCCACACACGCTGTCCCTCCGGAATCTCACCCTTGCGGCTCCCGGCACACAGATCGAGGGCGCGGTGCGGCTCGCCTTCGATGCGCCACGCATCACGGGACGTCTCACCGGACGGATCACCGACCTCGAACCATGGTCGAAAGTGGTCGGGGTGCCGCTTGCCGGCAAGACCGATCTTCACGTCGCCTTTGCCGGCACCGCACGGCAGCGCCTCGAGGTGATGGCGAATGCGACCGATATCAGGATCGGCAGCGCCGACGATGCAGTCGCGATGCATGGCCTGCGCCTGACGGCGCGCCTCGACGACCTGTTCGGGCGGCCGACCGGCCAGGGCACGGCCGAGATTCTCGATGCCGTCGGACCGTCCTTCCGGGCGGAGGGATTGCATCTCGACGTGACATCGACACGGCCAGGCGCCTTCGCCTTTACCGGTGCGGCGAACGGCGCACTCTCGCCGGCAGCGGCATCGATACCGTTCCGCGTCGCCGTCGCCGGCGAGAGCGCATTTGCCGCGGATGTCCAGCGCCTTCGCCTCGACCGGTTCGACGGCAATCTCGGCGCGTACGATCTCGCGCTGCGGGAAATCCTCACGATCGTGCGCGAACCCGCTCGATTGACCGTCGACGGGCTCAGCTTCGGCATCGGCCCCGGTGCGATCGCGGGATCGGCCGCCATCGGCGCACGGCGCATCGACATACGCCTCAGTGCGCGCGACATCCCGCTCGATCTCGTCGGCGCATTCACCGCGACGCGCAGCATTGCTGGCCGATTTGCGGCCGAGCTCGACATGTCGGGTACGGCCGATGATCCGCGCGGTCAGCTTGCCGTTCATGTTCGCGACCTGCGGCTCGAGGACAGCCATACGCCGACTCCGCCGCTCAGCGTCGATGTCGAGTCGATCTTGCAAAACAGTCGGGTCGATGCGAACGGCACGATCGGAGGACCGGACGGCACGACGGTCGCGCTGGCGGCGTCCCTGCCCCTGCGCTTGGAACCGGCGACGCTGACCGCCCACGTGCCGCGCGATGCGCCGATCCGCGTGTCATTGCGCGGCAACGGCCAGCTCGAGAGCTGGAGTGACGTGTTGCCGCTCGGCGAGGATCGGATCGCCGGGCGGTTCGATCTCGACGTCGCGATTGCAGGCACGCTGGCGCATCCGACGGCGAACGGCCAGCTGGCAGTGCGCGACGGTCGCTATGTCAATTTCGTCTCGGGTACGGAGCTCCACACGATCGATCTTGCCCTCACGGGCGACGGGCAACGTTTCGTGCTGCAGCGCCTTGCGGCAACGGATGGCGCACAAGGCCAGCTCGCCGCCAACGGCTTCCTGGATCTGTCGGCTTCGCCGGCGCCGCGCGCCGAAATCGCCGCACACTTCGCCAACTTTCTCGCCGTCCGTCGCGACGATGCGACCGTGACGGCCGACGGCACGCTGCAGATCGCCGGCACGCTCGATACGCCACGACTTGCGGGCGAGATCCGGGTCACGCATGCCGAGTTGCGCCAGCCCGAGCGGCTGCCGCCGGAGGTCGTCGACCTCGACGTCGTCGTCGTGAACAGCCGCACCGGAACGGTCGACGCGGCACCGACGGAACAAGGCGACGCCGGCCTGCCGCTCGATCTCGACCTCGACGTGACGGCACCGAACCGTGTGTTCATCCGCGGACGCGGCCTCGACAGCGAGTGGCGCGGCAACCTGACGGTGACCGGTACGACGCAGAAACCGCGCATCGCCGGACTTCTTGAAGTCGTGCGCGGCGATTTCTCACTCCTCGGCGAAACGTTCCGGCTGACGCGCGGCACGATCCGGTTCTCCGGGGATGAAACCGTCGACCCGCAGATCGATGTCGTCGCGGAGCACCAAGCCGCTGAAATCACGGCCCAGATGGAGATCACGGGCACCGTGTCCAACCCCTCGCTGCGCCTGACGTCGGTGCCCGAGCTGCCGCAGGACGAGATTCTCGCGCGCGTCCTGTTCAAGCGCCGCGTGGGCGAGATCACGCCCCTACAGGGCCTCCAGCTTGCGCAGGCCGCGGCGACGCTGGCCGGCCGTGGTCCCGGCATCGTCGGCCGCCTCCGCAGCGCGACCGGACTCGACCGACTGGAGATAACGACCGAAACGACGCCGACGCAAACCGGCGGGGAGAGAACGACACCAATCGTGCGCGGCGGCCGCTACATCGCCGAGGGCGTCTATGTCGGTGTCCAACAGGGGACGCGCCCCGGTACGACGCGCACTCAGGTCGAGATCGAGCTTACGCCCAGTATCTCCGTCGAGACGAGTGTCGGGATCGATGCGACCGGCGGTGTCGGCCTCAACTGGCGGTGGGACTACTAGCCGCGCCCGTCTCCCCAAATCAAAGGCGGCTCGGCCGATCGTCAGGCCTGCTCTCTTCTGCCACGTCCGCGCAGCTTCTCCGCGAGTTCGCTTTGGCTGTATGGCTTTGCGAGAAGTTGAAGATCAGTGGGCAGTGTCTGCTGTCTGAGGAGAACGTCGGCGTAGCCCGACGTCAGAAGAATGCGTAGATCGGGCCATAGCCCGCGCGCTTCGTACGCCAGATCCACACCGCTCATGCCGTTGGGCATGACCACGTCGGTGAACAGCCAGTCGATGCGCCCGTTTCGAAGCACCGAGAGGGCGTGCGGACCATCGCTGGCCGTGACGACCTCGTATCCCAGATCACGCAGGCTCTCGACCACGATTTCGAGCACATCCGGATCGTCTTCCACGGCCAGGACGACCTCCTTGAGCACGGGCTCGACAAGATCGCGCGTCGCCTGCGTTTCCTGCACGGGTGGCTCATCGGACCTCGGCAGGTAGAGATGGACGCGCGTGCCGACACCGAGATCGCTCTTGATGACGACCTGCCCGTGCGATTGCCGCACGAAGCCGTAGACCTGGGCCAACCCGAGGCCGCTGCCTTTCCCGACCTCCTTGGTCGTGAAAAACGGCTCCAGCGCGCGGCGCAGCACGTCGTCCGACATACCCGTTCCCATGTCCTGTACGATGACGCGGACATACGCGCCCGGTCCGAGGTCGGGAACGGCGCTGGCCTCGGCCGGCGAGAGATCGACATTGCCGGTCGTGATGGTGACGACACCGCCCTGCGGCATGGCGTCGCGGCTGTTGAGCACCAGGTTCAGCAGCGCCGCCTCGAAGTGGGTCGGATCGAGATGCGCCGGCCATGCGCCCGGATCGAGGTTGAGCCGGACCCGGATCGTTTCGCCGCACGCGCGTTGCAGCATCGGCTGAAAATCCGAAATCGACTTGTTCAGATCGATGGTCCTGGGGTTGAGCGGCTGCCGGCGGGAGAAGGCAAGAAGCTGCTGGGTGAGCGATGCGCCCCGCCGCGCGGCGCGGAGAGCGTTCGCGGACAGACGTTCCAGGCGCGAGAGATTCCCGCGTGCGATGTCCTTGGCGATCAGATCGAGGTTGCCGATGACGACCGCCAGCAGATTGTTGAAGTCGTGGGCGACACCCCCCGTGAGCTGTCCGATGGCTTCCATCTTTTGCGACTGATGGAGCGCCTCCCGAGTCTGCTCCAGGGCTTTCTGCGTCTCCATCCGCTCGGTCACGTCGCGCGTGATCTTGGCGAAACCGACGACGGTGCCGTCTTCGTCGTAGATCGCGTCGATGACGGCGTTGGCCCAGAATCGGCTGCCGTCCTTGCGTACGCGCCAGCCTTCCGTCTCGAAGCGACCGGCGGCGCGCGCGATCTCGAGCGCCCGGCCGGGCGCCCCGGCCGCACGGTCTTTCTCGGTGTAAAAGTGCGAAAGATGCGCACCAAGGATTTCTTCCGTCGCGTAGCCCTTGAGTCGACGGGCGCCTGCATTCCAGCTACGCACGTGACCGCCCGGATCGAGCATGAAGATTGCATAGTCGGTCACGGCCGACACGAGGAGCTGCAGCTGCCGGTCGCTGCTGACGGTATCTTCGATCATCTTGGAACGCGACGTATCCGCAGTCATAGCCGCCGTGCGCCTCTTGGACATTGCTCTCGGCCTTTGTTGGGGACCGTTCACGGTCGAAACGTCCAGTCACTCGAGCAAACGTGACCGAAAGCCGCCCCGGCAAAAGCCGCTCTGGGGGCGCATCTCCGGAACGCGTCAGTTCAACTTACCGTTCCGCCGGCACGCCGAAGCTTGATGCGTTTTTCCGGTTGTCCCGGTCGTCGCGCCCATGATGCGCGGTAGTGACCCGGCACGACGCCTCGTTGGCGGCGGTTTCGGACAAATCGCGGCCCGGCAAGCGCCGTGCGGCGGCCGCGCGCCGATCCGGGTCGCTGGAGATACGGCACGTGCGACGGAATCGTATCGAGCGTCGTCCGGAACGCGTATGGCAACTCCATGATCTCGATGTCGATTCCATAAGGCGGATCTGGCAGCCCATCGCCGAGCGGCACGAGACGGTCGATCCCCGGCATCCGACACAACAGCCCGTGCAGCGCCGGCACCGCCTGCACCGTGACCGACGCGGTCCGGCATCGCAATATCGGCAGGTAGCGCAGGAACCGGAGCGTATCGCCGAAGCCGTGATAGCAGCGCGTGAGCACGTCGCGGCCGTCAGGCGACGATCCATCCCAGACATAGCGAAGATGAAACGGCTGATCCGGGCGATTGAAATCAGCCGGCCTGCGCCGTGCCAGGGCCTCGTCGCAGACGACCCACGCCGTCGCATACGCGCCGAGCAGCATCGCGCCGATCCAGCACCCTTCCGCGACGGACTCTGGATTGGCGCCGGACCGGACCGCCGCGTCGAAGCCAGCGAGCGCTTCGCGCGGACGTCGCAGCGCGAGCAGCGCCTGTCCCCGTCCGGCATGGGCGGCGGCCACGTCCGGCGATCGCCGTCAGCGCGCGATCGAAACAGCGCAACGCCGCCACGGGGCGGGCCTGCGCCAGCAGGGCCCGACCTGTCGCAATCTCGTCGAGGCCGACAGGCATTTCAGCATCGGTTCAGCATCGGTGATGACGCGCGCGTCGCGGATCATTGCGCTTCCCAGGCGATGCACCCCACAAAGCTTTCATGTGGGGTCAAGCTTTGTTGCCCGGCCGCCGCAGCAACAATCAGCAACAACTCGAGCCACTCGGTTATGTTTCCGCCGCCAACGTGACCGTTCGGAACAAAACGGAAGCGCCGGACATCATTTCGTCAGGGTGATCGATGGTTGCCGCATCAGGGCGCCCATTCCGGCGCGCCCAGAGACACCAACTTCGGAGCGGCGCATGGACCGACGTGACAAGTTCAAGATCTTCAGCATCCTGACCGACCTGATGCAGATCGACGTGGATGCGACCCGCGCCTACGCACAGGCGATCGCCGCGATCCACGTCGTGCCGATCAGGCGCCGGCTCGAAGCGTTCCGCAGCGATCACCAGCGCCATATCGAAGACATCGAGGCCGAGATCCGGCAGCTTGGCATGGAACCGCCGGAGCGCCAGCCGGACCTCAAGGGCTTCCTTCTGGCCGGATATACCGCGATCCGCAGCTCGATGGGCGTCGAGGCGGCGCTGCGGGCCATGCGGGCGAACGAGACGCTGACGAACCAGCGCTACGAGACGGCCGCGGCCGCCGACCTGCCGGAACAGATCAAGTATCTGATCGAACGCAACCTGCTCGACGAACGCCGGCACATCCGTTTCATCCAGGACGTTCTTCAACGGCGGAGCTGGGAGCACGCCGCCGCTGACGCGGCGGCCCATGACACCTGAACCGGACTGGCCGGCGTGCCGGCATGGCTGCCGAACCGCGTCGTCCGGTGGATCGTCGCGGCACTTGTTCCCCCTCGTGGCTGGTGACAGCCATGACCATCCGGTCGCCTGACGGTGCTGGGTCCATTCGATGCACCACGAGGACATCGGCGCGATGGACCTCGTGTTCGCCGCGATCGCGGGGCTGCGCGGCGTCGCAAGTGCCGCGCCGATGGCTACCGGTTCCTGGGGCTGGCCGTCATCCGTTGACGGCGGCGCCGGGATCAGGCCGCGAGCGCCGCGGTCTCGACGGCAAGGGTCAACAGAATCGGCCGGTGATCGGAGCGCCCGGGCGGCAAGGTCGACGCCGACAGACAGGAGAGGCCCCGCGCAAAGCAACGGTCGATGCGCACCGGCAACAGGTCGCGCGCGAAATGCGTCGGCTCGCGCGGACCGACGTCGTTGAAGCCCGGCAGGACGGCCGGGCCGATCATGTTGAAATCGCCGATCACCGCGCCCGCCCCGTCGATGCATTGTGCCGCCTCGCGCAGCTGGCGCCGGCAGGTGATCTGTCCATGGCCGAGATGGACATTGACGAAGGTCAGCGCGCCGAAGCGGACGACCTGGGCATGTCGGCGCGTATGGCCGCCGCTGAGCCGCACGAGCTCCGGCCGCGCGACCGGCGCGGCGGACCAGAACGCCGGCCCATGAATTCGCCCGGCGAAGGCGTCGCGGGCATAGCTGCCGCCGATCAGATCCGGCAGCCGGTCCATGGTGCGATCGGCCTCCTGCAGGAGAACGAGGTCTGGACGGTGTTTGGCGATGAGCGCGGCGACGTCCTCAGGACCCGCGCCCACGCGTCGAAGAACGTTCCAGCTGAGGACGCGAACGGTTTTGGAAGCTTGCGACATCGACATGAACTTAGGGCAACGCGACGGCGGCCTCAGATTAGCCTAACAAACATTAAGGATTGGTGCCTTTGTTCATCTCGGGATCACGGTCGAACGAGGGCCCGGCCGCGCGGCGGCGGCCTGCCTTCCGCTCTACCGCGGTACGCCGAAGGGGCATGTTCATCCCATCGGAGATCTCGCAATCGATTCGCCGATACCCTTACACGAGATCCCGATCACCTCGCGGGAACCGGAGCGGGCGGACGGAACCGGGATGATCGCGCCGAGGGTGCCGACCGGACGCAACCGACTCGCCAACGCATCAGACGGATCAATGACTTGCGGCGGCCCACCGCGTTGCACCCGATATAGCGTGTCGCCTCTACCTAAGTAGTAGCCCAAATCATCAGCCATCACGAACGGCCAAGTATGTCAAAGTCCGTGCCATTCCAACCTGGCTGTGGGGGGATCACATGCCGAGTATCGACGCCCTGACCCTTGGCACTCGTCTTTGCCTCGAGACCCTGATCATCAGCCGCCTGATGAATGCCGATGATGCCGTCTGCATCGCCCCGGCCCACCGGACGGCGGCGCTAAGCGAACTGATGCGGTTGCAGGACCATTGCCGCCCGAACCGACCGTCAAACATCGACCGCCCCGTATGCGCAGCCGTCCAATGTGAGGAAGGGAACAGCATTATCCTGTCGCTTCACAGGTGCGAAGGCCCGCGGCCGTCGCTTCGTTGGTTCGACCGGCACCGCAGCATCCGGTTGTCGGCGCGCCGTCGTCGGACGCAGCCGTAAGCCGCCGTCGAGGCAGCGTCGAGCTGCGCGCTCGTTCTTTTCGCAAACACGCCCGCCGCACAACGGTGTCCCGGAACCCTCGCCAGGACACGTCGTTGTCTTGCCGCGCCCGGACAAGCCGGCGCGCATGTCTCCCCAGACACGGAGAAACGCGATGGGCAAAGTCTTATCAACGCTCGTAGCGGTCGCGCTTGCCCTCGGCGGCCTTGCCGCCTGTTCAGGCGAGTCGGGATGGTTCAATACCGGCGGCCGGGGGATGTCCAGCTCGAGCGGATCCTCGGGCTCGGTCGCGTTGTCGCCTGACGACGTCCGCAACAGGCTTCAGAGCGCCGGGTACAGCAGCGTCAGCAATCTGCAGCGCGAAGGCAACCGCTACACCGGCACGGCGATGCGTGGTGGCCAGCGCTACAGCGTCTCGGTGCACGCGACGACCGGCGAGATCCAATCGGCGGCACCATACTGACCAAGAGGGACCGCGGGCGCCCCGCGTCGCTGCCGGCGCGGGGTGCATCGCCGGACACGTCATCCATCCGCACATGGCGCCGGCCGCATCGGCGCGAAAACGCAAGAAGCCCCTGACCCGGGTCCGGACCAGGGGCTTCGCGGCGCAAGACCACACGGGCGGCCGCGCATGCGACCGCACGCGATCTGGTGTCAGATCGACTCCTTCAGCTCCTTGGCGGGGCGGAAGCGGATCTTCTTGCTTGCCTTGATCTTGATCGGCTCGCCGGTCGCCGGGTTGCGACCCATGCGGGCAGCACGCTTGGCGACGACGAAGATCCCGAAGCCGGGGACGCGGATCTTTGCGCCCTTCTTCAGGTTCTTGGCAATCGTCTCGAACAGGCCCCCGAGGACCTCGTTCATCTGCTTCTTGGGAAGGTCGTTCTTCTCAGCAAGGTCGGCAGCGATCTGCTTCAACGAGATCGTCGCTTGCTTGGCATCGGCCATCTGATTCTTTCCTCCAGAATACAACGCGGCGTTGCGCCGCAGGCACCGGTATGACCGAGTGAAGTGCATTTTGCAACGATTTTTCGGGGGTTTTCGCACCTTTCCCCGCGCGCGCATCCGCCGCCGTGGCCGGCGCGCCACATCCCATGGGGCCGCATCGCCCCGTCAAGGTCACGGAAGACTCGTTCGCGCCGTGACCCGTGTCGACGACGTGACACCGAGAGGACGGTCGCGGCGTGCCGTGCGCGAATTTCGTGGCATTTGCGTCGAATCCGCCTGTTGTCTTACATCCTGCCAAGCTGCATAGCATTGGAAAAGGCCGGTTTTCCGGCGCGAATCGCAGGTCGTGGAACGGGGGAACGGACATGAGTCGCATGCACGTCATCGCGCTCGTCACCGCAGCGGCGCTGGCCGCCTGCGGCGACACGAAGGAGGACCGCGCGCTCAGCGGCGCCGGCCTGGGTGCCGCGGCCGGGGCGGCGGTCGGCGCCGTCACGGGACTCACCATCGTCGAGGGCGCCATCATCGGCGCTGCCGCCGGCGCGATCACGGGCATCGTCACCGACAGGGAACAGATCGATCTCGGCAGGCCGCTCTGGCGCAGCAACAGCCAATCGGGTGGCACCGCACCGGCCGTGTCCCAGGCCACGTTGCGGAACATCCAGGCCGGCCTCACCCGGCTCGGGTTCGATCCCGGCCCCGTGGACGGCAAGATAGGCCCGCGCACGCGGGCGGCGATCCGCGCCTATCAGCAGCAGCATCGGCTGCCCGTCGACGGTGAACCGAGCGAGCAGCTATGGACGCATATCCAGCAGCGGCTCTGAAAAACCGACAGGGGGCATAAGTACGACCGGCTCGCCACCGGCGCATCGACGCCGATCGGCCACGTGTCGCCCGCCTCCACGACTGTCCGCCGGCGCCGGGCCGTCATCAGATTGCGGCATCGCGAATGCAGCGGTAAGGCGAGCTTAACCGTGTCGCGGCAGTATCGGCGGCCTGGCGGCATGCGCCGCAGGCGGGGGAAACATGGAGAGCTACGCGCTCAGCCGGCTGCGCGTCCTGATCGTCGAGGACGACGGCTTCACGCAGCAGCTGCTACGGGCGATCGTCAAGCGCCTCGGCGCGCGGGCCGAGGTCTGTGCCGACGGGCCGAGCGCCCTCGCGGCTGTGTCGAGCGGCACGTTCGACGTGATGCTCGTCGACTGGCAGATGCCGGGCATGGACGGCTGCGCGCTGACCCGCACGATCCGTCGACTGCCTGAACCGGCACAAGCGAAGATGCCGATCATCATGGTGACGGGCACGAGCGATCAGCCGCGCGTGCTCGCGGCACGTGATGCGGGCGTCGACGGCTATCTCGTGAAGCCGGTGTCGCCGAAGAAGCTGCACGACCATCTTCTCGCGGTCATGCGGCGTCGGTCGTTATCGCAGACCGCCTAGGCCGGGGACGAGAGAAACCGGAAATCGCGATCCGGTCCGATCGGCGCGCCACCCTCTCACGGATTGCTGCCGCCCTGTGCCGGGAATGGTCCGGCCGGGCGTCCGGGGAGCGATCATCGCCCTTCGTCCTCGTCATCCTCGTCGTCGAGATCATCGTCCTCGTCTTCGTACTCGTCGTCCTCGTCGTTGTCCTCGCCGTTCTCGCCGGCAAGCGGCACGTGGAAGGCGACGATACTGTCCTCGGCCTCCTGCACATCCTCGACCGCGCCGTCCGCGACGGCCTCCGCCACGATCTCCTTCCAGACCATCGCCTCGCTGATATTCGCGCTGCGGACGGACAGCACGGCCTGATCGGTGATGGCGCCGATCTCGGCCCATTCCTCCTTCTCGATCTCGGCCATCTGGCCGGCCTGATTGAGATCATCGGCCGCGAAGGTGCAGATCGGTTTGCCGTCTGCCTCGACCGTGAACAAAGCCATGGTTGCCTCCATGCGTGGCGGTAGCGATCCGTTACCAACCGGAACGACCGCGGGTGCGGCATGATCCGGTCCTTCGCGAAAATTTCCGGCGCCGCCAGCCCCTCGGCACAAAGGTCGCGCGGGTACTTCGGAAGAGGGTGAAAGAAAGTTCCGGCTTACACGGTCGGGTTGTTCGCCGCGGCGCGGACGCGCTCGAGCTCCGCGACCAGCGTATCGATCAGCGCGGCCATGTTTTCGACGAGAGCGCGTGCCTTGGGCGGCAGTGCGGTTTCGCGCGCATCGTTGGCGATGCGGCGCGCGCGGTCGAGGTCGAGTTCAGGGGACAAGCGCGTTTCCTTGCCATGGGCGGCCGGCGCATACGCGCGGCCCGGTCGTTCCATCTAAACGCCGTTCGCTTCCGTTGCAAGGACTTGCTGTTTGCCCAAAGAGCGAAGTTGACGCCCGTGCCCCCGGGGTGTCTGCTGTCGGTTGCGGGCAAATCGGCCTCGTTGACCCCGGGGCCCGGGAGATGGAGACTTGGCATGGCAGGCGGAAGCGACGGCTCCCGCGGCGGCAAGCTGAAGATGCACGAACCCGTTCCCGAATGGCAGCAGATCCGCGACGCCGCGCGCAAGAAGGAACTCGAGAAGACGGCGCGCCTGCGTGCCGCGCGCCTCGCCGCCGAAGCGGCACGGCCGCCCGCACCAAAGAAGAAGACGAAGGCGCCCCGGCGCCCGGGCGTCGCGAAAGCGGGTGCGTAGCGGCCTCGCCGGCCGGGCCGTCTCCCGTCGGTCGTCTTTGGTGCGCGACGACTTGCACACCGGAAACGCGGCCTCGGCGCTCCTTGCGGTTGATGCAACGAAAGACCGCGGCCCCTGCTTAACATAACTTTACGTTCACCAAATACGGGCGCAACGCGAATGCCCTAGCTTCCATGACGTCAGGTTCCCGTCGGAACCCGACGTGCAAAGACAAGGAGCGACCATGAGCGACACGAACTCTTCCATCCCCGAACCGTCGCACGCAGTGGCGTCCCGCGATTCCGCGCATCCGCGCCGCCGCGCCTGGCGCTGGATTCTTCCGCTGGCGCTTGCCGGCGCGGTGACGCTCGGCGCCACGACCGCGTGGTCGCACCGGTCCGATGGCCCGGCCCGGTTCGGCCCGCCGTTCGGCATGCATGGCATGCATGGAATGCACGGCAGCTTCTCGCCCGAACGGGCCGAGCGCATGGTGCGCCACATGCTGGTCGAGGCGGATGCGACCGGCGAGCAGCAGGACAAGGCCGCCGCGGTCGTGCGTCAGGCGATCACCGACATCCGGCCGCTGATGGAGCAGCACCGCGAGAGCCGCCGCCGGATCTTCGAGCTGTTCGCAGCACCGACGGTCGACCGCGCGGCGATCGAGCGCCTGCGCACCGAGCAGGTGCAGGCAATGGACCAGGTCTCGCAGCGCATCACGCAGGCAATGCTCGACGTCGCCGCGATCCTGACGCCGGAGCAGCGGCAGAAACTGGTCAAGGAGTGGACCGAGCGCCGCGGCCCGCGTGAGCGTCGCGATCGCGATCGCGACTGACGCGAAGCGAACCACGAAGCGCACGACGGACACGGAAGACGGAGTCCCGCGCGTGAGTGCGCTCCCCGAACGTCCTTCGTGGTCGTCGTGACCTTCGTGGTTCGGACTCCCGGAAGAACCGCCAGGACCGCAACAGCCTCCCCAAGGCGGCATTAGTCCCGACGCGCGCCCGGCGCGGTCCCTGAGCGGCCGCGGCGTCCTTTGTGGTTCCAAGTCTTTTGTGGTTCAAATCCCCCGGCGATCCCGGAACTTGCATTAGAGTGGCCGCATGGCGGGACGGGTTCTGATCATCGACGACGACGAGCGGCTGTGCGCGATGCTGGCCGACTACCTGGGCCAGGCCGGCTATCGCACCCTGTGCCGCCATACCGGCGCCGAAGGCCTCCACGCCGCGAAACAGGGCGGGCACGACGCGATCATCCTCGATCTGATGCTGCCGGACATGGACGGGCTGGAGGTGTGCCGCAACCTGCGCAACACGGCCGACATTCCCATCCTGATGCTGACGGCGCGCGGCGACGCGGCGGACCGTGTGGTGGGGCTCGAGCTCGGCGCCGACGACTACGTGGCGAAGCCGTTCGAGCCGCGCGAGCTGTTGGCGCGGCTGCGCGCCGTATTGCGGCGCGGGCGGCGGCGCGGCGACGACGTGATGCGGTTCGGACGGCTCGAGATCGACCGCGGCGCGCGCGAGGTGCGCATCGACGGGCGGCGGCGCGAGCTGACGTCGTACCAGTTCGATCTGCTGGTGGCGATGGCGGAACGCGCGGGGCGCGTGCTCTCGCGCGAGCAGCTCATGGACCTCGTCAAGGGCGAACCGCTCGAGGCCTTCGACCGCTCCATCGACGTGCATGTCTCGCGCATCCGCGCCGCGATCGAGGACGACCCGCGACATCCGCGGCGTCTCATCACCGTGCGCGGCGTGGGCTATGTCTTCGCGAAGAGCCAGGACGGCGAGTCCGGCTGAATGAAGCGGCTTTACCTTCACGTCTATCTCGTCCTGGTGGCGAGCCTGGTCCTGTTCGTCGTCATCGCCGGCATCGTATGGCGGTTGATGGACGCGGACCCGCCGCCGCGTCGCGCGACGGCGATCCTGGCCGCGCTTGCGGCCGAGGCCCTGCCCCCGCCCGAGGCCCCGCCCGAGGCGCAGCGCGCAGCACTGGTCGAGGCGGTGCGGCAGATGGCGGGGCGCGTGACGCTTTATGGACCCGACGGGACGCGTATTGCCGCCGTGGGCCCGCCGCTGCCGGCGCCGCGGCGGCCCGAGAGCGGCTGGTTCCATCCCGAGCACGGACCGCCGGCGTGGTCGCTGACGCTGCCCGACGGGCGCGTGCTTGTCGTGCGCTCGATGGGCGAGCGGCCGAACCCGGTGGTGCGGCTCGTGTTCTTCCTCGGCCTCATCGCGCTCGGTATCGCCGCGGCGGCCTATCCCATCGCGCGGCGGGTAACGGGGCGGCTCGAGCGGCTGCAGGCGAGCGTGGAGGCGCTGGGCCGCGGCGAGCTGTCGGCGCGGGTGACGGTGGAAGGCAAGGACGAGGTGGCGGCACTCGCCGCCAGCTTCAACGCCGCGGCGGCGCGCATCGAGGCGCTGGTCCGCGCGCACCGGCAGATGCTGGCCAACGCGTCGCACGAGCTGCGCTCGCCGCTCGCGCGCATCCGCATGGCGACCGAGATGATGGGCCGCGAGGCGAAGCCGGCGCTGAAGAAGGAGATCGAGCGCGACATCGCCGAACTCGACGCCCTCGTCGACGAGATTTTGCTCGCGAGCCGGCTCGAGGCCGTGGACACGCTCGACAGGCGCGAGCCCGTGGACCTTGCCGGCCTTGCTGCCGAGGAATGCGCGCGCGCAGGCGCAACACTGGCAGTAGCGGAACCGGTGACGGTGACGGGCGATGCGAAACTCCTGCGCCGGCTCATCCGCAACCTGCTCGACAACGCGCGCCGGCATGGCGGCGGCACGGAAATAGAAGTGTTCGTGCGGCGGCGCGGGAAAGGTGCGGAGCTCGCCGTGTGCGACCGCGGCCCCGGCGTGCCCGAAGCCGAGCGCGAGCGGATCTTCGAGCCGTTCTACCGCCCGGCCGGCACGGCCGAACGCGAAGGCGGCGTGGGCCTCGGCCTCGCCCTCGTCCGCCAGATCGCGCAGCACCACGGCGGCACTGTGCGCTGCACCCCGCGCGACGGCGGCGGGACGTGTTTTGTGGTGGAATTGGCCTGTTGAGGGGTCGCTTCAGCCCCAATGCGAGTATGACTCGATGGCAACACCGTCGAACAAGGTCTCACCAGGCAAGGGCTTTGCTGCGCGTGCACTGCTCGAACGGATAAACACTCGCACCGATTTCGGCGCTGTCAGATGTAGAACTTGAATGGCTGTCGTTCCGCATCCCTTGCGGATTCCATGGTCAGCACCTCTCCGACCCTGTCAGCAAACCGCACAGTAACGGGCAGACCATCACTATAGTTGCAAGCGTTATAGTTGATCTTTGTTAGGCCCATTATGTCGCTCAGGACTGAGGCGATAGCAGGCTTCGGTCCGGTGCTCCTCAGTATCGTTATGAACAGCGGATTTGGCGTCTCAGGGCCAATATAGGTAGCCAAGCGTGGGACGAAGCCGTTCGTCCAGAGATAGGCATTGGTGTCATCTAGTATGATGGCTGTGCCTCTGAGCACCGGATAGTCTCCGTCCCGGAACAGTTTTGTTTCGCCATCAGTTGTCTTGATTCGAACGCCGACGATGTTCGTACCTTTCGGTGCAGCCTCGGCAAATGCCGTCCACTCCTCGTCGTTAAAATTCGTTCGTCCGTGAATGAACAGCTCTTTAGGGAAGGTGTTGTGTTTTGCCCTAAATGTATCAAGCACCATGCCGATCAAATTCTTTGCGGCTGGTGCGGTTAGGTGAAACTCACCCTCTGAGGTCTTCCAGGGACCGTTTGCGCCCCTGAACACGACTCCGTCCCCTTCGTTCAAAAACATCTGAGCAGCACAGCACGCATGCTGCTTTGGGTGATTTGGAATGTTCTTGAAGACAAGCCCCAGATAACAAACGCCGGGGCGTACAGTTGCAAGCTTCCACGGCGGATCTGGCTGCGTCTTGTAATAAAGTCCGGTTGCCAAGTTCCATGCAACGCTCGCCGGATCCTGCAACGTTCTCAAAGGATAGCCTGCTTTGTTCGTGAAACTGTCGGGCGCAAGGGTTGTCTCACGCAACACCTGAGAGGTGTAACCAAGCCTGAGAAGGCGTGCCTTTACCTGTCTGTGGAAATCCGGGACATCCCCGAAGATATCTTCTGCTGACCAATCAATGACCTCTTCTAGCAGAGGTAGGTCAGTTCGGGTCGTCTGCCGCTTCCCAAAATTGCCTTTAATCATGGGAAGTCCGGAGCGTTTGGACTGCGGTTTGCAGCGATCAAACACCAATTCAGGCACCACGAGAAGCCAAACATCGACGTCCCGCTCGTCGTTACGGTCATGATGTTCGATCTCGCCGATATAGAGATCGACAGCCTTCCGGACCGCCTCATGATGATTGAGTGTGCGTGTTGCCTCATCGAGTTGTTTGAGGTCGATTCTTTTCTCGACAAAATCATCTGGGTTCAGCGTGATCCCAAATGCTTCCTCTATGCCGGGAAAATTCGAAAGGTGCAGACGCTCTTGTTTCTCCCCCTTTCCTGGAGGCGGTACATCCACCCGGCGGCATAGTTTGCGTGCCCATTCCTTGAGGAATGAGAGCCCTTGCCCCGTCCCCACCGCGCCGACACGTATCTCTTTGACACGGCCCGGCATCTTGTGAGGTCCATAGAGAAATAGCCCGTCCTTCGGGTGGTCACAGGTCTGTTGGTGCCCGAACTCCAGCAGCGGTTCGGGCACATACAAGACCTGCAATGATTTCTCAGGAAACTCCATCACTCATCATTCTCTGCGTAAGCTACGCCGAGGGTGGAAAAATCCTGCTCTTCGGTTTCGTCTGATAACTCGTCAGGAAGAATGGTTGTTACCGGCGACGTAACGAGGATCGGACTTGCATCGAGCTTTAGAGATTCGGAATCCGATAGCGGCAAACGAATGTAAGGAGAATCTTGCGACAACAATTCCAAGAAGGCCATGAGTCGGCCATGCCATTGCTTGTTTCTCCAGCCTTTGCAAATTCTTCGCCTCAACCTGTGTTGCTGGTCGCTGTCCTTGATAACACTTCCAGCCTCCGTGCCGTCGAGCTCTGCGAAGAGTACGCGCGATTTGATCCGGAAATGCGGAAAAGGCCAGAACGAGGGAATGACAGTCACGCCGTATTGCCACAGCTTCCCACCTGCAACGTTGCGGAGCATAGATGACCGGTTCTCACCCTGCCTGCCCCACGGCACCTTCTTGCCAATGGCGATGTGGTTATCCGTGACGTGAAAACCTAAATGGCTGGACCACGCGTACTGGTAGAGATTTCTGTTCCGGCAGAACCGCTCCCAGGCTTGACGGAACATCGACAACACCATGTTTGATGCTTCCTGCCTCCGGATTTTTGATGCTTGGCTTCCCTCATCAATAAACTTGGAAAGAGGAGTCTCTGCGTGCAGATCGAATCGGCCAACGTGCTCGAAAGCGCGATTAATCTCGTCCAGACCTGCAAATGAGAAAAACCCTCTAAGATGAGGCTCAGCAGGATACTCATACTCTTTGCAAGCGATGAGCATGGCCTGTAGGTTGACGGCACCGGTTGGCTGAAAGTAGCGGATCGTGTCTGGCGCTTCGGCAATACGCAGCCAGTTGGAAGTAAGGACCTCAGGTGCTTGCTCAATGCTGATAGAGAGACGCTTTCTGTAATTCTCCCAGTTCGGATTGATAGCAACGTTGGGATCGCGAGGAACCTTCTGTTTCTTCAGTGTCTCAAGCAGGTCGCGTAGCCCGGTCGCCCATCCCGCCTCACAGTCGATGTATTGCAGCCCCCCGATGCCGAAAACCTTTTTGTACTTCTTCAGCTTCAACGGGATGATAAATTTTGGATCCTTAAGTTCCTTGGAGAGGTCTTCTGCAATTCCGATTTCCTCTTGAACGCCGCTCTTCGCCAGCGTGGAGTCCTGACAGCACAAGAGCATTTTCGCTGCTCTAGTTTGCAGCGTCTCCGTGATCTGCTTCCTCCACCGGTCTCCCGGCTCAAGGGTTACTATATCGGCAAATACTTTGTAGCCTGCCGCCTCCAATCGCGGCGCAAGCCACAGCACAAACTCGTCATCGCCGGGGGTGGCCTTGCTAATGAAGATTACGTCCCTGCTCTTTTCGCTGTTTGCCCCGGTCATAGATGTCACTCAGGCCACACGTTTGAAGCTGTCGTCGAAGTTGCGCCAGAGTCTATGTCTCTGCTGATCAAGGCTGGACCGCTTCTATGTTTGCCAGCCTGGCTAGTGATGAAGCAGCTGGCTGGCGAATCACGGCAGGCAAACTGCAGCAGCGACCAGACGATTCCGGATCGCACAGTTCGCGTCAACGATATCGCACCGAGTACTGGAAGTTTCCACGCCAAGCGCCTCGTTGGCGGGAGTTATTAGAGCGAGGCGCTGTCGCATCTAGTATGGACATGGACGGACACCACGGTCGCCCTTGCCCGTCTGACCATGATGCGCCTAGCCTAACATATTGTTTTCCTTGGTGCCCCAGGCCGGACTTGAACCAGCACGCCCTTGCGGGCAACAGATTTTGAGTCTGCCGCGTCTACCGTTCCGCCACTGGGGCACGCCGCGATCTGCGGATGCGCACGGGGAAAGCGCCCGCGCATCATAGTGAAGCGCAAGGTGGGGTCAACAGCGGCGGGAGCTTTCACCGCGCATTGCTGCTGTATTGCCGTGCCTTCGGCGTCACCGGCGCCCGGACATGGACACCCTTCCCTTGCCCGCTCGTCCACATGCCCGGCGCACGCCGCCCCCTTCGCGTTCCTCGGCGGCTTCACATTCACACCGCGCCGAAGTCGCGGGGGCGGAGGCCGGCGTGGAACCAGGTGAGAAAGCTGTAGATGTCGTAGACGGGGCGCCCGAGATGGGCGCGCAGACGCGCGGCATAGGGCACCATGTTGGTGCATTCGAGCACGATCGCGCCCACCTCGGGGTGGCGGCGCACGAGCGCCTCGCCGGCCGCGATCACGTCGGCCGCGGCCGCGGCGACGTCGAGCGTGGGTGCGTCCCCGAGGAACACGCGCGTGAACTCGGAGCCGCCCTCGGTGCCCATTACCGGCGTGTCGGCTGGCGCGCCGACGGCAACAAGGTGGTCGGGCGTCAACGCCGCCGCGTTCACGGTCAGCACGCCGACGCGCTTACCGGGGGGAAGCAGCGCCTGCACCAGCGGCACCTGCATCAGACTGCTGGTCGCGACCGGCACGGACAGGCGCGCGGCGAGTTCACGCTGATAGAGCGCGAGAAAGCCGCAGGTCGTGGCAATGCCGTCGGCGCCCTCGCGCACCATTTCCTCGGCGGCCGCGACGAACGCGTCGATCAGGCCGTCGGCGCGGTCGACCACGACGCGCCGGGCCGAGGCGCCGCGCACGACCTTGAACGCCACCGGAAACGGCCACGTGTCGGGATTGCCGATGTCGCCGAGGATGCGGGGAAAGCGCGTCTCGAGCATCAGGATGCCGAGCCGCGCCTGTCCTAAAGGGTTCCTGTCCGTCATCGATTCGGATTTACCACCGAGGCCGCGACGAACACAAAGCCGGCGCCGCAGGCAACCGGATCGAACGTGACGTCCGCGCGGCTCCGAACCCGCCGCCCACGCAACGGAATTATCAAAGCACCGCGCCTGAACCTTCTTCGTCGTTCGAGTTCGCCGAACGACTCGCCAAGACCGCAACGAACATGAGGTCGCTATGCCCGGCGCACACCGGATTCGATTCCCTGGTCTCCCCGGTCGTCCGCGCAGTTAATCACCGCGTAAGCGGTTTCGTAAGATTTCGCGGCTAGGGTCGGTCGGACATCACGCATACACCTTGCCGCGACTTCTTCCATGAACGACTCCGCCGCGCTCACCGCTGGACTTCTCGCCGTTTTCATCGATGTACTGCGCGTGCTGGACCGCAAGGGCGTGCTGCCCAAGGAAGAGCTCTATGCGGCGCTGACCGAGTCGCTCGCCGCCGTGCCGGACGGCGAGATCAATCACCCCAAGCACGCGGTGCTGCGCTTCCTGGTCGAAGGTCTCGATCCGGGCCCCAAATCGCCCACGCCGCCGCGGCGCGATCACCTACGCGTCATCGAGGGCGGCAACGCCGAATAGAGCGGCGGCCGCGTCAAGACGAGATCGAGACATCATCAAGGCGTCGCGGCGGCGGCCGCAAAGGCCCCTGCCGGCACCGGGCGCACCGGCGGTCGCACGGTCGGCAGATCGACGTCGGCGACCGGGACGCCCATCCCAAGCGCCGTCAGGTGCTGCACGGCCGGCGCGCAGGTACGGCCCTGACACAACCCCATGCCGGCACGCGTCGCGAGTTTCACCCCGCGCGGCTGGGCGAGCCCCAGACCGAAGGCCCGGTCGAGATCGGCGCGCGTCACCCCTTCGCAGAGGCAGACGACGGTCTCGGGCGTCGTCGCGGCGAAGATTCCGGGCCGCAGTCCCGACCATTCGGCCATCGCGTCGCGAAAGGCGGCGATCGCCGGAAGCCGCGCCCGCGCGCGGACGACGCGTTCGGCAAGGGCCATATTCTGCCGGCCGAGGCGACGCGCGATCGCGTCGGCAACGAGAACGCCGTCGACAAGCGCGGCGTCTGCGCCGTGAATGCCGGCGACGTCGCCGGCGACGAAGATGCCGTCGACCGTGGTCGCGAGATCGGTGTCGCGGCGCACGTGCCAACCGCCCCAGCGCGGATCGAAATCGTGCCGGCAGCCGGCGAGCTGCGTCAGCTCCGTGTTGGGGCGCAGACCATGGCCCAGGCCGACGATTTCGGCGGCGATCGTGCGATGGCCGTCGGCGCGCGGGCGCCAGTCGGCATCGAGCGGCGCGACGACGACGCGCTGCGCCCGGCCTTCCCCTTCCACTGCGATCACGGCATGGCGCCGCAGCACCGGCACGCGCGCACGATGAAGCGCCAGCACATAAGAGAGGCCGCGCGCGAGCAGGCCCGGCCGGCGCGCGAGTCCTGTGAGCTGGCGCAGGTTCGGCGGCGGCGCGGCATCGACCACCGCCGCAACCGGTGCGCCGGCGGCAAGGAGCTGGGCCGCGACGAGATAGAGGAGCGGCCCCGCGCCGCCGAGCACGACCGGCGCCGCAGGCACGAGGCCCGAGCCCTTGAGCAGAAGCTGCAGCCCGCCCAACGCATAGACGCCGGGAAGATCCCAGCCCGGCACCGGCACGCTCACCTCCAGCGCGCCCGTGGCGATGACGAGAAAACGCGGCGTGAAGGATTCGATGCGTCCCTCGGTCCCGCGCGCCCAGACGCAGGGGCCCGGATGAATCGCGATGGCCTCGTGCCCGGCGCGGTGATCGACGTGTTGCGCATGGCGTGCGAGTGCTGCGCGCAACGCGGCACCGCGTGGATCGACGCCGGGCAGGTCGCGCGCATCGTCCGTATCCGCGCGGAAGATCTGGCCGCCGGCGCGCGGATTGTCGTCGAGCAGGACGGAGGCGATGCCGGCCTCGGCGAGGCAGATCGCGGCGGTGGCGCCGGCGGGCCCGGCGCCGATGATGAGCACCTCGGGCGATGCGCTCATGCGTCGACGCTGCGTGCAATGCGCATGCCCGCGCGCACGACGGCGCGGCAGGCGCGCTGGCCCGGCTCGCCGTCGATCGCGACCACGCATTGAAAACAACTGCCCATCAGGCAGAAGGGGCCACGCGCGGCACCCTGGCGCGGCCCCGCGCCGAAATCGATGAGGCCTTCGACGAGCAGCGCCGCCGCCAGATTCTCGCCCTCGGGCAGCCGCACCTCGCGGCCGTCGAAGGTGACGGCGACGCGCGGCGCAGACTCGGCAAGACGGCGGAAAAGAACGGACATGATCGGATCGTGCGGCGATATCCGCACCATTAACAAGGTAGACGCGCCGCCCGCACAAGGATTTTGTGCAAGACAGGTTCGGCCGCCCGCGGAAAAACCGGCCGACACCGCCACCGATCCGTCGGGCAGGCATCGCTTGCCGCGCGGAATTGGCACGGCCTATGCTTGCCGGCGGAGATTCGAATGCAGACCATCGAAGCCGATATCGCGGTGATCGGCGCTGGCATCATCGGCGCATCATGCGCGTATCATTGTGCCAAGCGCGGTCTCAAGGTCGCGCTGATCGATGCGGGCGTGCCCGCCGGCGGCACGTCGGGGGCGTGCGACGGCTACGTCGCGGTATCATCGAAGAAGCCCGGCCTCGTCATGGAGCTCGCGCTTGAGAGCAAGCGCCTCTACCCGCACCTGGTAAGGGTACTGCCGCGCGACGTCGAGTACAGGGAAACGGGCGGCATGCTTCTCGTCGAGGACGCAGCCGACATGGACAAGCTCGGCGCCCATGTCGCTGCCCTCGAGTCGATCGGCGTGCCGGTCGAGTTCCTGGACAGGCGCGCCCTGCGCGAGGTCGAGCCAAATTTGAGCCCGGCGCTTCATGGTGCGTTCCGCTGTCCGATCGAGGCGATCGTCAACCCGTATCTGATGACGCTCGCGCTCGTCGAAGGCGCGATCGCGTACGGCGCCCGCACGTTCTGGCAGACGCGGCCGACCGCGTTCGATGTCGTAGGCAGCCGCATCGCGGCGATGATGACGGGGCAGCTCACCTTGCGCGCCGAGCAGTTCGTCTTCGCGGCCGGCGTATGGAGCGAGGATCTCGGCCGGCAGGTCGGCGTCCCGCTTCCGGTCATTCCACGGAGGGGCGAGCTGGTGGTGACGGCGCGGAGCAAACCGCTCGCGCGGCATTATCTTCTGTCGGCGAAGTATCTGGTGGCGAAGGCCGACCCGGAGGCGGCCAGGACATCGACGGATCCGCGCGTGCGGCTGGGCCACGGCTTCGCCATGGAGGTCAACGCGCATGGCCAGTGCATCATCGGCTCGACCCGCAGCTTCGTCGGGCACGACCGCCGCACGACGCCCGAAGGCATCGCCGTGATCCTGAGCGAAGCGGTCAAACGCGTGCCGGCGCTCGCCGGCGTGCCGGTCTTGCGCGTCTTCGCCGGGCTGCGGCCCTATGTCGACGACAAGCGGCCGATCATCGGGCGCAGCGGCGCGCTCTCGAATCTGCTGGTCGCGACGGGGCACGAGGGCGACGGCATCTGCCTGTCCGCGATCACCGGACATCTGATCGCCGAGCTCGCGACCGGACGGCGCCCGTCGCTCGACATCGGCGAACTGTCGCCGGACCGGTTCCGCACCGCGCTGGCGGCGTAGCGGAGGCGCCCGATGACCGACATGACGCCGGGCCGTGCGCGCATCGGACAGAACGTCGGCGCCGGGTTGATGTTCGTGGCGGCCGGTCTCGGCGGCCTCTACCTGTCGCAGGATCTCGAGCCCGGCAGCGCGCTGCGCATGGGGCCCGGCTATTTCCCGCGCCTCTTGTGCTGGCTGCTGGTCGCAGCCGGCGTCATCATCGCGCTGCGCGGCGCCATCGCCGGCGACAGCGCGATCGCGCGCTGGCACCTGCGGCCGCTCGTGTTCGTGCTGGGCGGGGTGATGGCATTCCGCTACCTGATCGAGCCCGCGGGACTCGCGCTTGCCTCCGTCGTCACGGTGCTGCTGTGCGCGGCCGCCAGCCGCGAGTTCCGGCTGCGCGAGGCGATCGTGCTGTCGATCGGACTCGCCGTCGGCGCGATTGCGGTGTTCGTCTACGCACTGCGCCTGCCGATGGCGGTATGGCCATGGTGAGGCGGACGTGATGACAACGACGTCGTCGCATAGGGGCCGCTAGCGTCCATGGACGTCTTCGACAACCTCGCGCTCGGGTTCGCGGCGGCGCTGACGCCCATGAACCTGCTGTTCTGTCTGGTCGGCGCGCTGATCGGCACGCTGGTGGGCGTGCTGCCAGGAATCGGACCGGCGGGCACGATCGCGCTCCTGCTGCCGATCACCTATTACATGTCGCCGCTCACCGCCCTCATCATGCTCGCCGGCATCTATTACGGCGCGCAGTACGGCGGCTCGACCACCGCCATTCTGATCAAGCTGCCGGGCGAGTCCTCGTCCGTCGTGACGACGCTGGACGGTCACGCGATGGCGCGCAAGGGCCGCGCGGGCGCCGCCCTCGCCATCGCCGCCCTCGTATCGTTCTTTGCCGGCACGGTCTCGACCGTTCTGCTGGCGGTCGCGAGCCCGCCGCTCTCCGCGCTCGCGCTGCGGTTCAGCGCGCCGGAGTATTTCGCGCTGATGGTGTTCGGCCTGATCGGCGCGGTCGTGCTGGCGCAAGGCTCGCTGATCAAGGCGGTGGCGATGGTGCTGCTCGGCCTGCTGATGGGGCTGACCGGCACCGATCTCAACTCCGGCCAGCAGCGCTTCACCTTCGGCATCGCCGAGCTTGCCGACGGCATCAACTTCGTCACGCTCGCCATCGGCGTATTCGGCATCACCGAGATCCTGATCAACCTCGAACAGCAGGTGACGCGCAAGCTCGATGCGGTGATCGGACGGCTGTGGCCGACGCGCGAGGAAGCCCGCGCGGCCGCCCCCGCCGCACTGCGCGGCACGGCCATCGGCGCGATCCTGGGCGTGCTGCCCGGCGGCGGCGCGCTGCTCTCGGCCTTCGCCGCCTACACGGTCGAGAAGAAACTGGCGCGCGATCCGTCGCGCTTCGGCAACGGCGCAGTCGAGGGCCTCGCCGCACCCGAAGCCGCCAACAACGCGGGCGCGCAGACCTCGTTCATCCCGCTCCTCACCCTCGGCATTCCCTTCAACCCCGTCATGGCGCTGATGATCGGCGCGATGACGGTGTTCGGCATCACGCCGGGGCCGGGCGTCATCACCAATCAGCCCGAACTGTTCTGGGGCGTCGTCGCGTCGATGTGGATCGGCAACCTGATGCTGATCATCATCAACCTGCCGCTGATCGGCATGTGGGTGCAGCTCCTCAAGGTGCCGTACCGGCTGCTCGCGCCGTCCATCCTGCTCGTCTGTTCCATCGGCGTATACAGCCTGAACAACTCGCCGTTCGAGGTGGGGCTCGCCGCCCTGTTCGGGCTGATGGGTTACGCTTTCCACAAGTTCGGCTGCGAGCCGGCGCCATTGCTGCTGGGTTTCATCCTGGGACCGCTGATGGAGGAGAATTTGCGCCGCGCCCTGCTGCTGTCGCGCGGCGACCCGATGATCTTCATCGAGCGGCCGATCAGCCTGGGCCTGCTGATCCTGTCGGCGGCGTTGCTCGTCCTCGTGCTGATGCCGGCGATCGGCCGCGCGCGCGAGGCCGCATTCAGGGAAGAGTGAACGCACATGCTTCGACCGGCCCGACGCGCCGAAAGGACGCTCGCATCTCGCCATCCCTCGTCGGAGGGAGAGATCGCCCGGTCCGACTCACCATGGAACCGGACCATGCCGACGACCGATCCGCGATCTGCATTTCGGTCATGGCGATCCTACGCCGGTGCAATTGCGCGAATTCGGGCCTTAAGTCCACACTCGACCGATCAACCCGGGAGAAACAACCAATGAAGCCGACACACATCCTCTCGCTCGTCCTGGGCCTCGTCGTGGCGGCGTTCGCCGTCCCCGCGGGCGCACAGCAGAACTGGCCGACCAAGCCGATCAAGATCGTGTCGGGATTCCCGGCCGGCTCGGGCGTCCACATCGTGGCGCAATGGATCGCCGAGCCGATGAGCAAGGCACTGGGCCAGAACGTCATCGTCGAGCCCCGCACCGGTGCCGGCGGCAATGTCGGCAGCGAATACGTGGCGAAGTCGCCGCCCGACGGGCATACGCTCTATCTCGGCACCGCGGGGACGCACGCGATCAACGCCTCGCTTTATCGCAAGCTGCCGTTCGATGTGCAGAAGGACTTCGCGCCGATCACGATCCTGGGCGACGTGCCGAACATCCTCATCGTCAACAAGGACGTGCCGGCGAACAACCTGCAGGAATTCCTGGCGCTGGCGCGGGCCAATCCCGGCAAGCTCAACTACGGCTCGAGCGGCAACGGCACGTCGATGCATCTGGCCGGCGAGCAGTTCAAGTACATTGCCAAGGTCGACATCGTGCATGTGCCTTATCGCGGCTCGCCGGCGGCAACCGCCGATCTGCTCGCGGGCCAGATTCAGGCGATGTTCCACCAGGTGCCGACTGTGATCGGCCAGATCCGCGAGGGTGCATTCCGGCCGCTGGGCGTCACCACGCGCGAGCGCGTCAAGGCGCTGCCCGACATACCGACCATCGCCGAGGCAGGCCTGCCGGGCTACGAGTCGTCGACGTGGTACGGCCTCTTTGCGCCGGCCGGCACGCCGAAGCCGACCATCGACCGCATCAACCAGATCGTCGTCGCATCGATCAAGGAGGGCGACGTCGGCAAGAAGATGGAAGCCGCGGGCATCGTGCCGATGACCTCCACGCCCGAGGAATTCGCCGAGATCATCGACCGCGACATCAAGCGCTGGCGCGAGGTGATCGAGCGGACCGGCACCAAGCTCGATTGACCGGCGACGGGTCGGTACGGCCGGGAGCCGATCGAGCTGAACCGCCGGGAATAAGCGCGGCCGCATGGCCGTTGTGGGATCGCGCGCGGCGGAACATGGAATGGTCCAAACAGGCCGCCCGCGCCGTGACAGGGGACTGAATTCCATGCGCAAGCGCATGATCGCAAGCATCGTCGCCCTCGCCCTCGTGGCCGGCTGTGCCGGCCAGGGCGGGCCGGGCGACTATGGCGTCAACAAGACCACGGCCGGCGGCCTTCTTGGCGGCATCGGCGGCGCCGTCGCCGGCGCCCAGTTCGGCAAGGGTCGCGGCCAGCTCGCGGCGGTCGCGGCCGGCACGCTTCTCGGCGCGCTGATCGGCTCCGAGATCGGCAAATCGCTCGACAAGGCCGACCAGGCCTATGCCAACCGCGCCTATGCACAGGCCCAGACGGCGCCGATCGGCCAGACCATCGTCTGGTCGAATCCCGAAAGCGGCCACAGCGGCACGATCACGCCCGTGCGCGAGGGCCACATCCCGGCGACCGGCGAATACTGCCGCGAGTTCCAGCAGACCGTGCAGATCGGCGGCCAGACACAGCGCGCCTATGGCACCGCCTGCCGTCAGCCGGACGGCAGCTGGCGCGTCGTTCCGTAATCCGCCGATACCGGGCGCGCCGGCCTATCGCACGAGCCCGCGCGTGCCCGACAGCGCCGGATAGGCACTGTCGCCGCCGCGCCCTTCGAGCACGGCAAGGCGCGCCCGCATCGCCGCGATCTCCGCCTGCTGCGTGGCGATGATCTCGCTCGCCATCTGGCGGACGAGCGGATCGCGTCCGTATCGCAGCAGCGCCGCCGCCATGTCGACCGCGCCCTGGTGATGGGGAATCATCATCGCAAGGAAGTCGCGGTCGGGATCGCCCGTGCTGCCGGCGGCGTGCATCGCCTGCATCATGTCATTCATCGCCTGCGCGAGGGCGGCGGCGAACGCGTCCAGCTGCGCGTTCGCGGCATGCGTATGCGTATCCGCGGGATCGGTCATGCGGTTTGGCTCCGGGCACCGGGTCGGACGTAGACGAGGTTGATGCTCTTCTTGTGCCGCAACGGGCCCGAGGGCAGCCGCAGCGCACCCAACGCGATCTTGGCGATGAGGCGGGGCGCGAAGGGGTCGCTGACGTCGAACGCGGTGCATACGGTCTCGCCGGCCGCCGGCGTGTTCGGCAGCTCGTCCTGCTCGTGCGCGACGTAGAGGCGCGTCGCTTCGGGATTGGTCCAGAGCCCGTGCGCCTCGCGCCCTTGCGTGAAGAACGTGCCGACGACGCGCCGGCTGCCGGGGGCAGCCGAACGATCGATGATGGCGATGCGGCTCGACGGTACGCCGCCGGGTCCGCCGTCGTCGACCCGCGCGAGACTGACATAGACGGCCTTGCCGCGCGCGTTCTCGACGAACTCGATATGGTTGGGCCGTGCCTGCTGGCCGAGATCGACGGTATCGAGAACACGGAACGGTTCGCTGGTCTCGATCGCCGAGACGCGATCGGCCAGCTTGTGCGAAAGCCAGATCTCCTGCCCGTCCGGCGTCGTCTTTTCGAACGGCGTGAAGCCGAATGGATCCTGGGCGCGGATGTCGAGAGTCAGCCGCCGGGCGATCTCGCCCGTCCCGCCCGCGTCGGGGTCGATGGCGAGCACATCGACGAGCGGCACTTTCTGCGAAATGACAAAGGCACGCGCGCCGGTACGGTCGAACCAGACCTGTGCCGGCCCCTCGATCGTCGACACGTAGAGCTTCGGTCCCGCCGGCCGTCCCTCGGCAAGGGCGGCCGCAGCGTCCGCGACGTCGATGATGGCGATACGGCTCTCGCCGCGCATGGCGACCCAGAGTTCACGTCCGTTGCGACTGAACGTCGGCTCGTGCGGTTCGCGCCCGACCAGGATGCCGGTCGTGATGCGCTCGGCGTTTGTGGTCGGCCCGGCCTGCGGATTGGGACCGTTGCCAATGACGCGCCGCGTCGCGGTATCGATCAGATAGACATTGCTGCTGCCGCGGCCGGTGGTCGCGATCAGGCGCGAATCGGGCGAAGGTGCGGCGCCGTGAATGTCGATCGCACCGTGGTAGAGCGGCTTGTGGGTCATGGCGGCATGTGGCGACACCGCAGCACCGGTCGCGAGGCGGAACGGCGGTCGCGGATCCTCGTCGAAGCTCGTGAGGTTGACCGCACCCTCGACCGTGTTGGTGCGCGGATCGATGACGGCGAGCGTGTTCGAGTCCTCGTTGCAGATGAAGACGCGATCCTCCGCCCGGACGTCGTCGGCCACTTGCGCCAGCGAGGTCGCAGGCTCGAGCCCGGCGGTCACGAGGCCGATCGCAGTGCTTCCGAGAAATTCGCGGCGGGACAGGGTCATGCCGACTCACCATCCTTTCCGTCGGGAGCGACGACTCGTTTGCCCCCGTCTTCCGACAAACTCTTCCGATAAATTCCGCGAACCTCGGGGATGTGCCATGACGCATTCGTGGCAGCCGTACCACCATTCGGCACAGTCGCGGCGCGGAACGCATGCCCGCCGGCGTGCGCGGCTTGCACGGTTCCGGGGGGCTTTCAAGCTGAGCGGTAAGCTTCGCCCCTCGGTGATGCGCGCACACGATTTTGCCCCGAACGGCGCGCTTGCTGCCCAGCCGATTCGCACGATGAACCGGTCTTCCGCGACCGGCTCTTCATCCTTCTGCGCAAGGTCGATGAGGGAGGCGTCGTCCGTCGATTGCCTGGAACACGGTGGCCGTGCCTTGCGTCCCTCAATACGGACGTCGTGCCGGCCGCACCGGACCGGCCAAGAGAGAAAAAGGGAGGAACGCATGGCAGGCAAGAAAGAGCGCGGACTGATCGAACTCTACCGCGACGATCCGGAACGGGCTGACGCGCTCGTGTTCGGTCGGCGCACGGGGCCGAGCCGCCGCGGCTTCCTGCAGGGCGCCGGGCTGACCACCATGGCGGCGGCACTCGGCGCCAACATCCCGTTCGCGCGGAACATGCCGGCCGGCCTCATCCCCGCCGCCTTTGCCCAGCCCGCGCAGCAGGGCCCGAAGATCCTGAAAATGGACGGGAAGGCCGATCTCGTGTTCCTCGGCGAACGGCCGCTCGTCGCCGAGACGCCCGAGCATCTGCTCGACGACGAGACGACGCCGATCGGAAAGTTCTACATCCGCAACAACGGGCAGATTCCCGACCCGGTTGCCGATCCCGAAGCGTGGGAAATCACGATCGACGGCGAGGTCAACACGCCGATCGAAATCACGCTGGCCGAACTCAAGAGCCGCTTCCAGCCCGTCACCTATCGCATGCAGCTCGAATGCGGCGGCAACGGCCGGTCCTTCTTCACGCCGGAGGCCCGCGGCAACCAATGGACCAATGGCGGCATGGGCTGCGCCGAGTGGACCGGCGTGCGCCTGCGCGACGTGTTGAACGCCGCCGGCCTGAAGTCGAGCGCGGTCTATACCGCGCATTTCGGCGCCGATCCGCACCTGTCCGGCGATCCGTCACGCCAGTCGCTGTCGCGCGGCGTGCGCCTCGAGAAGGCAATGGAAGAACATTCGCTGATCGTGTTCCAGATGAACGGGCAGGCGCTGCCGAACATCCACGGTGGCCCCGTGCGTCTGCTCTATCCGGGCTGGCCGGGGTCGGTTTCCCACAAATGGGTCACGCGGATCTGGATCCGCGACCGCGAGCATGACGGCCAGGGCATGCGGGGCACGTCGTATCGCGTTCCGATCGCGCCGATGATTCCCGGCGGCAAGGCGGATGAGTCGAACTTCCGCATCCTCGAATCGATGCCGGTTCGCGCCATCATTACCAATCCGGCCAACGGCACCGAGCTGCCGGACGGCACGCGCCGCATCGCACTGCGGGGCGCGGCATGGGCGGGCGAGAAAACGGTGCGACAGGTCGACGTCTCGATCGATTACGGCGCGAGCTGGCGGAAGGCGGATCTCGGTCAGCCGCGGAACAAGTACGACTGGCAGCGTTGGACGGCGACGGTGATGCTGCCGTCGCACGGCTATTACGAGATCTGGTGCCGCGCCACGGATTCCGACGGAATGATGCAGCCGCATGTGGCGCCGAACTGGAACCCGCAGGGCTATGGCGGCAATCCCATCAACCGCATCGCCGTGCTGGTAAAGGCCTGACCCGGCGAAGGCCGCCGTCCGCAGGACCGGGCGGCGGTCGCATCCCGACCGGTTGCGGAACGATCGTCACGATCACGATGCTTCGATGCACCGCCGTTGCGCTTGCCATCCTGTGCAGCCTGATGGAGCCGGCCCCGGCGCACGCGCAGCAGGCGGAGGAGACGCCCGAATCGCTGCCGCCCGGCGAGGGTCGCGAGGAGACGTTCTACGCCTGCACGCCATGCCACGGCTTCGCCCTGGTCCAGGCTCAGGGCATGACGCGGCCGCAATGGGATGCGACCGTCGACTGGATGATCGAGCGGCAGGGCATGGCCGAGCTCGACCCGGTCGACCGACAACTCATCGTCGACTATCTAGCGACACATTTCCCGCCGCGTCAGCAGCGCGGCCACCCCAATCCGTTCCTGAATCGCTGAGCCGGCGTTTTTCTTCGCCGGAAAAAAGAGCCGGCCGAGAACCGGCACCACGTCCGCGTCGGAAGCGATCGCGGAGGCAGGACCGGCGCTCGACCGCAAGGTGTCTGCACTAGGGACAGAAGGACGGCTAGCGGCGGTGGCGATGGAGACCCCTCCGGGATCGGCGACCCCTTCAGCTCCAAAGCCGGTTTCCGCTAGAACGTCCGGGCATTACCATTCTTGCGCGAATCGCACGTCGTTGATCACATCCCAGAAGGGTAGATGCGGCGGAACTTCGGCCAGTATGCTCTCCCCGAACGGGTGGGGGTGATCGGTATCCCGGTCCGCATCGGCGCTTATTGCCGCACCGCGGCAAAAGCCGTATAACCGCTCGATCTTTTTGCGTCGCAGCATCGGCATCGGAGATGCCGCAGCATGAGCCAACTTGACGAACTGCACGGCTTCTTTTTCGAGGATCTGCGGATCGGGCAGACCGCTGCCTACGCGCGTACGGTGACAGAGGCCGACATCGTCCTGTTCGCCGGCATCTCGGGCGACACCAATCCCGTCCACATCAACGAAGAGTTCGCCAGCAACACGATGTTCTCGGGCCGGATCGCGCACGGCATGCTGACGGCCAGCCTGATCTCGACCGTGATCGGAACGCGGCTGCCGGGACCGGGTGCGATCTACGTCAGTCAGACGCTGCGCTTCAAGGCACCGGTCCGCATCGGCGATACGGTGACGGCGCGCGCGACGATCACGCAGCTCATGCCGGAGAAGCGACGCGCGACGATCGCGACGACATGCACGGTGCGGAACAAGGTCGTGCTCGAAGGCGAGGCGGTGGTGATGGTGCCGCCGCGCGCCGCGATCCAGCCGCGACCGTCGCCCAACGTCACCGCTGACCGCGTCCCCGGCGAAGACTGAGCGGCGGCCACCTCGAAACCCGCGACACGAAGACCCGCGACAGGGGCCGGCACAGTCCCTATATTCCGCCCCCTCCGTCCGCACCCCATCCTTTCATGCGCCTTTTTCGTCACTACGACCACCTTCCGCCAACCGCGACTGGCGCCGTGGTCGCCATCGGCAACTTCGATGGCGTGCACCGCGGACACCAGGCCGTCATCGGGGAGGCGGTGCGGCGCGCCCGCGCGATCGGCGCGCCGGCCGGCGTGCTGACCTTCGAGCCGCACCCACGCCGCTTCTTCAAGCCCGATATCGCGCCGTTCCAGCTCACCCGTCTGCGCACCAAGGCACGGATCATGAAGGAGCTGGGCGTGGACGTCCTTTACATCCTGCGCTTCGACCGGCGCCTCGCGGCGATGAGCGCCGAGACGTTCATCGACGACGTGCTCGTGAACGGCCTCGGGGTCCGGCACGTCGTGGTCGGCTACGATTTCGTCTTCGGCCACGGCCGGCGCGGCACGCCCGAGCTGCTGCGTGCGCGACTGGCGGGCAGCGGCATCGAGACAACGATCATGCCGCCGGTGACGCTCGCCGAGGCAGAGCCGGATACCGAGCCGGAGGCACAGATCTACTCATCGACCGCCGTACGCGATGCGCTGCGGCAGGGCGATCCGCGCGCCGCGGCCCGCCTGCTCGGCCGGGCGTTCGAAATCGAGGGTCGCGTGCAGCAGGGCGACCGCCGCGGCCGGCTGCTCGGTTTTCCGACCGCCAACATCTGGCTCGGCGACTATGTGCGCCCGCGGCTCGGGGTCTATGCGGTGCGCGTCCGGATCGCGGGCAAGACGGGCGTGATCAGCCGCGACGGCGTCGCCAATCTCGGCTTGCGGCCGACCTTTGGCGGCACCGAGCCGCGCCTCGAGGTTCATCTTTTCGACTGGACCGGCGATCTCTACGGCCGGCTGCTGTGCGTCGATCTGATCGAATTCATCCGCCCGGAACGGAAATTCGACGGGCTCGAGGCCCTCAAGGCCCAGATCGCCGCCGATGCCGAGGCGGCGCGCGCCGCCCTCGCCGCGCCCGCGCCGGCCCGACACCGTCCCCGGCCGACCCTTTAGCCTGTGCCCTGAGCCCCGCTTGACGGTCGCCGGTGCGCGTTCCTATGATCCGCCCCATGTCACGGCAGGCCCGCATCGAGGCGCAGGTTGCGCGAATTACGGGCCCGGTCCTCGTCGAGGGCCGGGAAATCGTCGTTCGTGCCTACCGCCTCATGCAGGGATCTGCCATCGATGTCCGCTTCTGACCTCCGCTCCACCCCAATCTACTGTTTCTCCGTATTCGCCGCGCCGGAGGCATCGGTAATGCCGCGCGTGCTCGAGCTGTTCGCCAAGCGTGGCCTCGTGCCCACCCGGTTCCATGGCGCCGTCGGCGGATCGGACCTTTCGATCGACATCCAGGTCAGCGGCATTGCCGCGGACACGGCCGAGCACATCGCCGCGTGCCTGCGCAACATCGTTCATGTCGAGCGCGTGCTTACCGCCGTGAAGTCGCGCGCCGCCGAGGCTGCACTATGACCATCGACTACAAGAGCACCGTCTTTCTGCCGACCACGTCGTTCCCGATGCGGGGCGATCTGCCCAAGCGCGAGCCCGAGCTGCTGGCGCGCTGGCAAAAGATCGGCCTTTACGAGAAGCAGCGCGCGGCCGCGAAAGGCCGCGAGAAATTCATCCTCCATGACGGGCCGCCCTACGCGAACGGCCATCTCCATATCGGTCACGCGCTCAACAAGATCCTGAAGGACGTGATCAACCGCTCCCAGCAGATGCTGGGCAAGGATGCGAACTACGTGCCCGGCTGGGACTGCCACGGCCTGCCGATCGAGTGGAAGATCGAGGAGGAGTACCGCGCCAAGGGCAAGGACAAGGACGCGGTGCCGATCGTCGAGTTCCGCCGCGAGTGCCGCGAGTTTGCCGCCAAGTGGATCGACATCCAGCGCGAGGAATTCCAGCGGCTCGGCGTCATTGGCGACTGGGCGAATCCCTACTCGACGATGTCGTATGCGGCCGAGGCGCAGATCGTCCGCGAGCTCGGCAGGTTCGTGATGAACGGCAGCATGTATCGCGGCGCCAAGCCGGTCATGTGGTCGGTCGTCGAAAAGACCGCGCTCGCGGAAGCCGAGATCGAATACCACGACCACAAGTCGACGACGATCTACGTGCGCTTCCCCGTCGTGAAGCCGTCGCGTCCCGAACTCGCCGATGCGGCCATCGTGATCTGGACGACGACGCCGTGGACGATTCCCGGCAATCGCGCGCTCGCCTATGGCGACGAGATCGACTATGTCGTGCTCGAGGTCGTCGCGACGGCCGAGGGCAGCCTCGCGCGCCCGGGGGAACGGCTGGTCGTGGCCAAGGCCCTGCAGGCGGCATTCGAGCAGGCGACCAAGATCACGCAGTCGCGCGTCACGGCCGAGATCGCGGGCAAGTCACTTGCCGGCACCGTCTGCGCGCACCCGTTGCGTGGGCGCGGCTACGATTTCGACGTTCCGGCCTTCCCGGGCGACTTCGTCACGACCGAGGCTGGCACCGGCGTCGTGCACATCGCACCCGGCCATGGCACAGAAGACTGGGAACTCGGCATCAAGCACGGCATCGAGGTGCCGCAGACCGTTGCCGAGGACGGGAGCTACTACCCGCACGTGCCGCTGTTTGCCGGCAAGCGCGTATACACGCCGCAGGGCAAGCCGGGTGACGCCAACGGCGCGGTCATCGCCGCGCTTGCGGACGCCGGCGGCCTGCTCGCCAAGGGCAGCCTCGTCCACTCCTATCCGCACTCCTGGCGCTCCAAGGCGCCGCTGATCTTCCGCAATACGCCGCAGTGGTTCATCTCGATGGAGAAGAACGATCTGCGGAAGAAGGCGCTGGCCGCGATCGACGCGACCAAGTGGATACCGGGCTCGGGCCGCAACCGCATCTATGCGATGATCGAGAGTCGGCCCGACTGGTGCATCTCGCGCCAGCGCGCCTGGGGCGTACCGATTGCCGTCTTCGTCAACAAGAAGACGGGCGAGCTGCTGCGCGATCCCGACGTGATCGAACGCATCGCCCAGGCCTTCGAGGCGGAAGGCGCGGACGCTTGGTACGCGAGCCCGCCGTCGCGTTTCCTCGGCGACAAGTACGATCCGGACGACTACGAGCAGGTGAAGGACATCGTCGACGTCTGGTTCGACTCCGGTGCCACGCACAGCTTCGTGCTAGAGCGGCGCACGGACCTGAAATGGCCGGCCTCGCTCTACCTCGAAGGGTCGGACCAGCACCGCGGCTGGTTCCACTCCTCGCTCCTCGAATCATGCGGCACGCGCGGCCGGGCGCCCTACGACGCCGTGCTGACGCACGGCTTCGTGCTCGACGAACAGGGGCGCAAGATGTCGAAGTCGCTCGGCAACGTGACCTCGCCCCAGGACGTGGTCGGAAAGCTCGGCGCCGACATCCTGCGTCTGTGGGTCGTCAGCTCGGACTACTCCGAGGATCTGCGCATCGGACCGGAGATCCTGAAGCAACAGGCCGAAGTCTATCGCCGTCTGCGCAACACGCTGCGTTACATCCTGGGCGGACTTGCCGGATTCAGCGACGCCGAACGGGTTCTGCCGGCCGAGATGCCCGAGCTCGAGCGCTGGGTTCTCCACCGGCTTGCGGAACTCGATGCGCTGCTGCGCAATACCGTGGCCAATCGCGAGGCGGCCGAATATTTCCGTTTCAACACGTTCTACACGGCGCTCCATAACTTCTGCGCGGTCGATCTCTCGGCCTTCTATTTCGATGTGCGGAAGGACTCGCTCTACTGCGACCGTCCGGACAGCCCGCGCCGGCGCGCGGCCCGCACCGTGCTCGACCACCTGTTCTCGTGCCTGACGGCATGGCTCGCGCCCGTGCTGTGCTTCACCGCCGAGGAAGCCTGGCTCACGCGTTATCCGGACGATGACAGCGTGCATCTGCGCCTCTTCCCCGAGATCGATCGCGCCTGGCGCGACGACGCGCTCGCCGCGAAATGGGAGAAGATCCGTGACGTGCGGCGCGTCGTGACCGGCGCGCTGGAAATCGTCCGCGCCGAGAAGAAGATCGGCTCGAGCCTGCAGGCGGGACCGGTCGTCTTTACCGACGGCCGCTACGATGCGGCGCTTGCCGGCCTCGATCTCGACGAGGTGTTCATCACGAGCGGCGCCGAACGACGCCCGTTCGATGAACGTCCGGCCGAGCACTTCGCGTTGCCCGATGTGCCGGGTGTGGCTGTCGCATTCCGCCCGGCCGCCGGCGAAAAGTGTCAGCGCTGTTGGCGCGTCCTGCCCGAGGTGGGCCAGAATCCGAAACATCCGGCCCTGTGCAACCGCTGCACCGATGCGGTCGAGCACATGGCCGGGCCCGCCGGCTGATGGCATCGCGCACCGGCGATGGATCTATGATCCGGCTCGGCCTCGCGGTCGCGGGCGCGACGCTGATCGTCGATCAGGCGACCAAGGCGTATTTTTACGCGCTTCTCGTCGAGGAAGGCCGGCGCGCAATCGAGGTGCTGCCCTTCTTCAATCTCGTCACCGTGTGGAACTACGGCATCAGCTTCGGTCTGTTCAACACGGGCTCGCCCTACACGGCCTATCTGCTGATCGCGATCGCGCTCGCGATCGTCGCCGCGCTGGGGTTCTGGCTGAAAAGCGCCACGCATCCCTGGATCGCGACCGCCTTGGGCCTCGTCATGGGCGGGGCGATCGGCAACGTCGTCGACCGGCTGCGCTTCGGTGCCGTCTTCGACTTCCTCGATTTCCACGCCCTGGGGTGGCATTGGCCGGCCTTCAACGTGGCGGATTCGGCGATCACCGTCGGCGTTCTGATGCTGCTCATCGATGCCTTGTCCGAGCGCAAGGCGTCGAGTAAATAGGGGCCATGAAATCTGCCGCCTGCGGACATTTGCGTCGCCGCGCGAAAGCCGGTCTTGCCGGTGCCCTGATCCTGTCGGCCGGTATCGCGCTCAGCGGTTGCAGTGAGGCGCGCAAGGCGATCGGCTGGGAAAAGACTCCACCGGACGAATTCCGGGTCGTGAGCCGGGCCCCGCTGTCGCTGCCGCCGGACTTCACGCTCCGGCCGCCGCAGCCGGGTGCGCCGCGTCCCCAGGACTACACGGCCCAGCAGCTTGCCCGTCAGGCCCTCTTGGGCGACCGCAGCCGCGCGTCCGATGCGGTCGAAAACGGCACCCTGAGCGGTGCCGAGGCGGCGCTCCTCGCCCGCGTTGGGGCCGGTGCGTCGGATACCCGCATTCGCGAGGTCGTCAACCGCGAGGCCCAGGAACTGGCCGAGGCCGAGCGCACGCTTCTCGACCGCATCATCTTCTGGCGCACGCCGGAAGAGCCGGGCACCGTCGTTGATGCGGCCCGCGAGGCGCAGCGCATCCGCGAGAACCAGGCGCTCGGCCGCCCCATCACGGAGGGCGAAACGCCGACCATCCATCGGCGCAAGCGCGGCCCGCTGGAAGGAATCTTTTAGTCGACGTTGCACCGGACCTGACCGGGTTATAATGGCCGTCACGCCGAACAAAACGGGCGTGAAGGCCATTTCTTTTCCATCGTCAGGCCGGCCGCCTGTTCCCGGGCCGGCCGATTACCGCGACCGGAGGTTCACGTGGCGCACCGATCCCGATTGACGATCGCGTGGTTGGCGGCACTGCTCGCCGTTCTGGTTGACCCGATCGGCATCAGATCGGCCCCGGCCCAGGTCTTCAATCCCGAAAGCTTCACGCTGTCGAACGGCATGCAGGTGGTCCTGATCGCCAACCATCGTGCGCCGATCGTCACGCACATGGTCTGGTACAAGGTCGGCGCCGCGGACGAGCCGCCGATGAAATCGGGCATCGCCCACTTCCTCGAGCACCTCATGTTCCGCGGCACGAAGGACGTCGCACCCGGCGATTTCTCGAAGATCGTGGCGCGCCTCGGCGGCCGCGACAACGCCTTCACCAGCTATGACTACACGGCCTATTTCCAGGTAATCGCACGCGATCGTCTCGAGGACGTCATGCGGCTCGAAGCGGACCGGATGGCCAATCTCGCGCTGACCGATGCGGTCGTCGATCCCGAGCGCGACGTGGTCCGGGAAGAGCGACGGCAGGTGGTGGAAAATCGCCCGCACGCGCGCCTGCGTGAACAGATGCAGGCCTTGCTTTACCTGAACCATCCCTACGGCCGGCCGGTCATCGGCTGGGATCACGAGATCGCGAACCTGACGCGTGCCGATGCGCTCGCGTGGTACGGAACCTGGTACACGCCGAGCAACGCGATCCTGATCGTCGCGGGTGACATCACGGCGGAAGAGCTGCGGCCGCTGGCCGAGAAGTATTACGGCCGCCTCAAGGGCGGCCAGGTGCCGCCCCGGCTGCGCCCCCAGGAACCGCCGCCGCAAGCCGCGCGCCGCGTCGAATTGAAGGATGCGCGGGTCCGGCACCCCACCCTGACGCGCCTCTGGCTGGCGCCGAGCTACACCGCCGGCGAACGCGAGCATGCCTACGCGCTGCAGGTGCTGTCCGAGCTGCTCGGCGGCGCGGCGACGAGCCGACTTTATCGCACGCTTGTCATCGACAAGCAGCTCGCGACATCGGCGGGCACCTGGTACGAACCCGACATGCTGGACCTCAGCAGTTTCGGCCTTTCGGCCAATCTGCGCCCCGATGCCGACATGCGCGCGCTCGAGGCGGCGATCGACGCCGAGATCGAGCGCCTGCTGAAAGAGGGTATCGAGGCCGAGGAAGTCGAACGGGCGAAGAAGCGCATGCGCGCCGCCGCCGCCTATGCCCGCGACGAGCTGTCGACCGGTGCCCGCGTCATCGGCACCGCATTGGCAACCGGACAGACGATCGCGGATGTCGAGGCGTGGCCTGAGCGTATTGCAGCCGTCACGCCGGCCCAGGTGATCGCCGCCGCACGTCACGTCCTGCGTCCCGAGCGGTCCGTGACTGGACTGCTGTTGCCGGAACCAAGCAGCTGACCGGTCGATGACTCCGATGCCGAGGGCTGGGTGCATGTCATTTCGCATTTTCACGATCCGTCTGGTCGCAATCGTCACCCTTGTCATTGCGACGGTCGCACCTTCATCCGCCGTCGAGATCGAGCAGGTGAAGAGCCCGGGCGGAATCGAGGCGTGGCTGATCCGCGACCGTATGGTGCCGCTGGTCTCCATGCACTTCGCCTTCCGCGGCGGTGCCGCGACCGATCCGGCCGGAAAGACCGGACGCGCCGAAATGACGGCGCAGCTCCTGACGGAAGGCGCTGGCGATCTCGATTCGCAGAAATTCGCCGCGATGCTCGAAGACCGTGCGATCTCGCTCGGCTTCGATGCAGGCCACGACTCCATCCAGGGTTTCGTCAAGACGCTCAACGAGCACCGCGACACGGCGTTCGACCTTCTGCGCCTTGCACTGACGCAGCCGCGGTTCGATACCGAGGCCGTCGAACGGGTCCGTGCCCAGACCCTGGCAGCGATCGCGCGTGATGCGGAGAATCCCGAAACGCTTGCCCGCCGCACGTGGTGGGCGACCGCGTTTCCGGATCATCCCTACGGACGGCCCGTGCGCGGCACGGTCGAAACGGTGACAAGCCTGCAGCCGAACGACTTTCGCGATTTCGTGCGGAATCGCTTCGCCCGCGACAACCTGATCATCGGCGTCGTCGGCGACATCACGCCCGATGAGCTCGGCCCCCTCCTCGATCGTGCGTTCGGCGACCTGCCCGCGCGATCCGCCCCGATCGATGTGCCGGAGGCTAGGTTCATGGGCGATGGTCGCACGACCGTCGTCAACCGCACCGTGCCGCAGAGCGTCATGGTGTTCGGCAACGACGGCATCAAGCGCAACCATCCCGACTGGTTCGCGGCGTCGATCGTCAATTACATCCTGGGCGGCGGCGGCTTCAATTCCCGGCTCATGACCGAGGTCCGCGAGAAGCGTGGCCTCACTTACGGCATCTACACGTCGCTGGTCGCGCTCGACCATGCCGGTCTGGTGCTTGGGTCAAGTCCGACGGCGAACGCGCGGGTGGCGCAGACCCTCGACCTGATCCGCGCCGAATGGCGACGGATGAAGGAGCAGGGGCCGACCGCGGAGGAGCTGGCGGACGCAAAGAACTATCTCACCGGGTCGTTTAAGCTGCAGCTCAGTTCGAGCATGAGCATCGCCAGCATGCTCGTCGCGATCCAGTACGACGATCTCGGTATCGACTACATCGATCGTCGCGACGCGCTCATCAACGCCGTGACGATAGACGACGTGCGCCGCGTGGCGGGGCAGTTGCTGGACCCGGCGCGGATGCTGACGGTGATCGTCGGCGATCCCGCGGGGCTTGCTCCCGACGAGTCGGGAGCCGGCGGCCCGGCAACGTCGCCTGCGACGCCCGCGCAAGGTGGCTGAGGAGAAAAGCACATGTCCGATACGATCGCCCCCTCCACATACCAACAGGATGTGAGTGCATGCCTCGCCGACAGGATCGGCGACCGCGGTCTGGACGAGCAGACGTATCTGGAATACCTCGCCGCGGCCGAGACCAGTCTGAAGCGCCTGCGCGCTGCGCTTGGCGACGGCTCGCTGCCGCTGCTGAATCTTCCGGAACGCCGCGACGACATGCGCGCCATGGCCGAGGCGGCGACGCGCTATCGCGACCTGGATCACGTCATCCTGCTTGGCACCGGCGGCTCCAGCCTCGGCGGTCGCACGGTACTTGCGCTTGCCGATCACGGTGTCGGCACCGCAGCGCGACCGATCGACCGCCCGCGCCTGTGGTTTATCGAGAATGTGGATCCGGACGGGTTCGAGCAGGTGATGCGCAGCGTCGATCTCGACCGCGCGGGCCTTATCATCATTTCGAAATCCGGCAGTACCGCCGAAACCCTTTCTCAGGCGCTTGCCGTCCTTCCTGCCTTCGAGGACGCCGTCGGCCGTGACACGCTGCGCCAGCGGACGACAGTGATCACCGAGCCCAACGACAATCCGCTGCGCCGGCTTGCCGGCCGGCTGGGGTTGCCGGTGATCGACCACGATCCCAATATCGGCGGCCGCTACTCGGTGCTGTCGCCGACGGGTCTGCTGCCGGCGCTGATCGCGGGTCTCGACATCGGTCTGGTCCGCGCCGGCGCGTACGAGGCGCTTCACGCAGCACTCAACGCCGAGGCCAGCAACTCGCTGCCGGCGATCGGGGCCGCGCTCAACGTCGGCCTGGCCGAGCGCTGCGGCGTGTCACAGACCGTCATGATGCCGTATCTCGACAAACTCGCGCCGTTCGGCCAGTGGTTCTGCCAGCTCTGGGCGGAAAGCTTGGGCAAGCAGGGCAAGGGCACGACGCCGATCCGCGCCCTCGGCACCGTCGACCAGCACAGCCAGCTCCAGCTCTATCTGAGCGGTCCGGCCGACAAGATGTTCACCATCATCATGGGCGAGACGCGCGGGCAAGGTCCCCGCTATCGGCGCGAGATGCTCGGCGACGAAGCGCTCGAATGGCTCGCGGACCACACGATGGGCGATCTCCTGGACGTGTCGCAGCGTGCCACGGCCGAGACGCTGATCCGGCACAACCGGCCGGTACGGATCATCCGCGTGCCGACGCTCGATGAGCGCGCCATGGGCGGCTTGCTCATGCATTTCATGATCGAAACCATCATCGCCGCCGACCTATGGGGCGTCGACCCGTTCGATCAGCCGGCGGTCGAGGAAGGCAAGAGGCTGGCGCGGCAGTACTTGCGGGAAATGGACGAGATGCGGGTGACGTCGCATTAAAGGAGCGCTTCTGGGCGCTCGTAGCGCGTCCGCGCTTTGCTATACTCCGGGACATGGCGATTCGGCGTCTCCCGGAAGTCGTGGTCAACCGCATCGCCGCGGGCGAAGTCATCGAACGGCCCGCGGCGGCGGTCAAGGAACTGGTCGAGAACGCGATCGACGCCGGTGCGACGCGAATCGACGTTACGCTGAACGAGGCCGGGCGCGCCCTCATCGCGGTCGTGGACGACGGCTGCGGGATGGACCGCGACGGGATCGAGCTCGCGGTCGAACGTCATGCCACGTCGAAGCTTCCGGACGACGACCTGCTGCGCATCGTGACGCTCGGCTTCCGCGGCGAGGCGCTGCCGTCGATCGGCGCGGTAAGCCGTCTGACGATCACCAGCCGGGCCGCCGGGGCCGATGAAGCCTGGTCGTTGACGGTCGAAGGCGGGCGCAAGTCGGCGCCCGTTCCCGCCGCCCATCCGAAGGGTACGCGGGTCGAGGTGCGCGACCTGTTCTACGCGACGCCGGCACGTCTCAAGTTCCTCAAGAGCGACCGCACCGAGCTGCAGCAGGCGATCGACACCCTACAGCGCCTGGCCATGGCGAACCCGGCCATCTCCTTCCTGCTGACCGCGGACGGCCGCCAGACCCTGCGCCTGCCGGCGGCAACGGGCGACCTGTTCGCTGCCCGGCTCGACCGCATTTCCGCGGTCATCGGACGCGATTTCTTCGACAACGCACTGCCGATCGAGGCGGAGCGCGAAGGCGTGCGCCTGACCGGATACGCCGGCCTGCCCACCTATCACCGCGCGACAGCGCAGTATCAATACCTGTTTGTCAACGGCCGGCCGGTGCGCGACAAGCTGCTGTCCGGTGCGGTGCGTGGCGCCTATGCGGATTTCCTTGCCCGCGACCGACACCCGGTCGTCGCCCTGTTCCTCGACCTGCCGCCCGAGATGGTCGACGTGAACGTGCATCCGACGAAGGCGGAGGTCCGGTTCCGCGACTCAGGATTGATCCGTGGGCTCATTGTCGCCAGCCTTCGGCATGCACTTGCCGAGGCGGGCCATCGTGCGTCGACGACGGTCGCGGCCAGTGCGCTCGGTGCCTTTCGGCCCGAACCGGCGGCGCGCCCTGCTTCGCCGTCATGGCCGCAGCCGCGACCGGTGGCATTACCGCGCGGCCTGGCCGAAACGGCAGCTGCCTTTCATGCGCCGCTCATGGATCTGGCGCCGCCGTCGGCACCGGTCGCACCCGCCGCCGAGGCCGCGTCTGAACACCAATACCCGCTCGGCGTGGCACGCGCGCAGGTGCACGGGACCTATATCATCGCGCAAACGCAGGACGGCATCGTGATCGTGGACCAGCATGCCGCGCACGAGCGCCTTGTCTACGAACAGATGAAGCAGGCGCTCGCGAACGGCGGAATAAAGCGTCAGGTCCTGCTGATCCCCGAGGTCGTCGAGCTCGACGAAGCCGCGGTCGCGCGACTTCTGCCGCGCCTCGGCGAATTTGCCGAACTCGGCCTCGTGGTCGAGCCGTTCGGCCCGGGTGCCGTGGTCGTGCGCGAAGTGCCCGCACTTCTCGGCGAGGTCGACGCCGCCGGGCTGATTCGCGACCTTGCCGACGAGCTTGCGGAAATCGGCACGGCGCTCTCGCTCAAGGAGCGGCTAGGCGAGGTATGTGCCACGATGGCCTGCCACGGCAGTGTCCGTGCCGGCCGCCGGCTTTCGGCAGAGGAGATGAACGCGCTCCTGCGCCAGATGGAAGCAACGCCCCATTCAGGCCAGTGCAATCACGGCCGGCCGACTTATGTCGAACTGAAACTGGCCGATATCGAGAAATTGTTCGGCCGTCGCTGAGCGGGAGCGCGACGGCCAAGCCGCAGCCGTCTTCAAACCGGGAACGAACGCGACCGGACCGCGGTTGTAGGTTCCGGGGTCTGACGAAGGTGCGGCCATGCCGGTTGGGGTGCAGGTCCCCGAAACGGGCGCGTTCCATGGCAAGTCGACGTCGTTCTGGAACGATACGACGGCACGCACGGATTATCCGCCGCTCGACGGCGATCTTGCCGTCGATGTCGCGATCATCGGGGCCGGTATCGCCGGAATCACGGCGGCCGTCCTGTTGCACCGCGCCGGGTGTTCCGTGGCGCTGATCGAGGCCCGGCGGGTCGCCGAGCAGGTGACGGGACGCACGACGGCGAAAATCACGTCGCAGCACGACCTGATCTACGCCCGGCTGATCCGGAATTACGGCGCACAGGCCGCGCGGCTCTACGCCGAATCCAATCAAGCCGCACTCGAGCGCATTGCGGCCTTCGTGACGGAGTGCGGCATCGACTGCGATTTCGAACGTCAGCCGGCCTATCTGTACACGACCCGGTTCGAACGGCTGCGCGACATCGAGAACGAAATCCGTGCGGCGCGCCAGGTCGGTCTGCCGGCCTTCTTCGCGTGGGACATCGGCCTGCCCTTCCGCGTCGCCGGCGCCATCCGTTTCGACGACCAGGCGCAATTTCACCCGCGGAAATATCTTCTTGGTCTCCTGCGCGAACTCGATGGCACGAATGCGCGCATCTTCGAGCAGACGCGCGTCCTCGACGTCGAGGAAGGCCGCCCCTGTCGCGTATCGACCGAGCGTGGCGAGGTCAGCGCACAGTACGTCATCATCGCGACCAACCTGCCGGTCGTCGATCCCGGCGGTTTCTTCAGTCGCGCCTATCCGCGCGCGCATGTCGCGCTGGCGGCGCGGATCGATCCGGTGATCGCGCCTGCGGGCATGTTTCTGTCGATCGACGGTCCCAGCCGTTCGATCCGCACCGCGCCGGCGCCGGACGGCGGCCGCGTCCTGATCGCCGTCGGTGAAAGCTTCCGGCCCGGCAGCGTCGATACCGAGGCAAGGTACCGCGACCTCGAGGCCTACGTGCAGCGCCACTTCCGCGTAAACGCCATCGACTACCGATGGACCAACGAGGACTACGATCCGGTCGACGATCTTTTTTACATCGGCCGCATGGCGCCGCTGTCCCGCGCCGTGTACGTGGCGACCGGATTCAAGGCGTGGGGCATGACGGGCGGCACGCTGGCGGCGATGATTCTCAGCGACCAGATCCTCGGCCGGCACAATCCCTGGGCGCGACTCTACAACCCCAACCGGACGCAGCAGGCGCGGCGCGTCGGGCGCCTCATGCGTGAGAACGTGAATATCGCCCGCAAATGGATCGCCGAGCAGGTCACGGCCGGCGCGCGCCGCCGGGCCGTCGATCTCGGGCGGGGGGAAGCCGCCGTTCTCGACGGTGCGGACGGCAAGGTCGCCGCCTACAAGGACCGGGACGGAACCGTCCACGCCGTTTCCGCCATCTGCACGCATATGGGCTGCGTCGTCGGCTGGAATGCGGTGGAACGTACATGGGACTGCCCGTGCCACGGCTCGCGCTTCGACGACAAGGGCGAGGTCCTGGGCGGGCCTGCGACCAAACCGCTGGCGCCGGTATCCGCGCCATGATGCCGGCGGCACCGCCCCCTTCGAGGTAGGCCGCAGCCAATCGGGTAGATTGCGTCAAAGCCGGCACTTTGAGCCAATGGTTGCACCGGAACCGCCGGAGGGACCATGGCCAAGGATACCGCTTCACCGGATCCTGGCGCAGATTCACCGAACCTGGATACTGCAGCCGTGCTTGAGCCGTTCTTTCAACCGAAGCGCCAAGCGAAAAACACAGGACTCGGATTCCTCATCCTGCTGGGGCTCACGATCCTCGGCGCATTGTTCCTGATCAGCGAAATCGGCGAGATCATCCGGTTCGGCGGCCGCTAGGACGCGTCCCGCACGTCAGACTGCCCGGCGCGCACGCAGGGCGGCCGTCAGCGTACCGTCGTCGAGGTAGTCGAGTTCGCCTCCGACAGGAACGCCATGCGCGAGGCGGGTCACCGTCGCCGGCGTGCCGCTGAGCCGGTCGGTGATGTAGTGCGCCGTCGTCTGGCCCTCGACCGTGGCATTCGTCGCCAGAATCACCTCGCGCGCATCGCGCGCGCGCTCGACGAGCTTCGCGAGGTTGAGGTCCTCGGGCCCGACGCCTTCGAGGGCCGAGAGCACGCCGCCCAGCACATGATATCGGCCCTTGAATGCGCCGGAACGTTCGATCGCCCACAGATCGCCGACCTCCTCCACCACGCAGATGAGGGCGGGATCGCGCTTCGGATCGGAACAGATCGAACACGGATCGGTCGTATCGAGATTGCCGCAGACCGAACAGGTCTTGACGTTCTCGGCTGCTGCCTTGAGCGCATCCGCCAGCGGCAGCAACATCGTATCGCGACGCTTCAGCAGATGCAGCGCCGCCCGCCGCGCGGAGCGCGGCCCGAGGCCCGGCAAACGCGCCAGCATCTTGATGAGATTTTCGATTTCGGGGCCCGTCATGGCGGCTCGCGGCGATGGGCTTTCGGCTGTCTGCCGATGGCTGATGGCCGACGGCTGATAGCCGACCGCTAGAACGGCAGCTTGAACCCGCCGGGCAGGTTGAGGCCACCGGTCAGCTTCTGCATTTCCTCGGCGGCAACCGTCTCGACCTTGCCGCGCGCGTCGTTGATCGCGGCGACGACCAGATCCTCGAGCATCTCGATGTCGTTGGGATCGACGATCGACTTGTCGATCTTCACGCGCTTGACCTCGCCCTTGCCCGTCACGGTCGCCTGCACCATGCCGCCGCCGGCGGCCCCCGTGATCTCGAGCTGCGCCAAGCGCTCCTGCATCTCGGTCATCTTGGCCTGCATCTGCTGCGCCTGCTTCATCAGGTTGGCGAGATTCTTCATCAAAGTTCCTCCGCCTCGTTGGAATCGGCCGCTTCATCCATTGCCGAATCGAACGCGGCATCGGCCTCGCCGGTGCCGACGGGTTCCTTGCCGCCGCGCACCGCCTCGATCGCTGCGCCCGGGAACGCGGCGAGCACCGCCGCGACCAGCGGATGGCGCGCCGCCGCCGCCTTTTGGGCGGCGATCCGTGCCGCCGCCTGTTCGGCCAGGGTCGGCTGTCCCGGTTCGCTCGACAGCACGACCATCCAGCGCCGGCCCGTCCAGCGTTCGAGAAGTGTCATCAGCTTCGACGCGAAATCCCGCGGCGTATCCGGCGCGCGGATTTCGATCCTGCCGGGTTCGAAACGGACGAGATGAACGTTGTTGACGAGCAGGCCGTGCAGAATTCCTTCGCGTTTCGACGCGAACAGATCCACGACCTCGACAAAGCTCTTCGGATCGGGCCTCGTGGCTTCGGCCGTCGTCGGCGGCACGCTGGGCTCCGGCGCCGGGGCCGGCTCGACAAGTCGGGCCTGCGCCGCGCCGTTCCCGCCGCGCGCAAGCGGCGCCGCCGCGGCCGGGCGCGCATCCGGCCCCGGGGCGGTCGTCGCCGCCCCGCTCCTGAGCGACTGTATCATCTCGGCGGGCGACGGCAGCTCGGCCGCGTAGGCAAGGCGCACGATGATCATTTCGGCCGCGGCGAGCGGCACCGGCGCGGTCTGTGCCTCGCCAAGGCCCTTGAGCAGCATCTGCCAGGTCCGCGTAAGCACGGAAACACCGAGTGCGGCCGCCAGCTCGCGGCCGCGCGCGCGCTCGGCCTCGGGCACGCTCACGTCGTCGGCGAGCTCCGGCGCGATCTTGAGGCGCGTGAGCCAGTGGGTAAGCTCGAGCAAGTCCTGCAGGACGACGATAGGATCGGCGCCGGCCTGATAGAGTTCGCGCAGCAGTTTCAGTGCCGCCGGCATCGCACCGCTCATCACGGCCTGGAACAGATCGAAGATCTGCGTGCGATCAGCGAGCCCCAGCAGCTCGCGGACCTGCGCTTCGTCGACCTTGCCGTCGGCATGCGCCAGCGCACGGTCGAGAAGCGAAAGACCATCGCGTACCGAGCCGTCGGCAGCGCGCGCGAGCAGGGCCGCAGCACCCGCGGAGATCTCCCGTCCCTCCTTCTCGGCGATTCCGGCGAGATGGCGCGCCAGCGTCGCCTGATCGACCCGGCGCAGGTCGAAGCGTTGGCATCGCGACAGCACCGTGATCGGCACCTTGCGGATCTCGGTCGTCGCAAAGACGAACTTGACGTGCTCGGGCGGCTCCTCGAGCGTCTTCAACAGGGCGTTGAAGGCGCTCTTCGAGAGCATGTGCACTTCGTCGACGATGTAGACCTTGTAGCGCGCCGAGACCGGGCGATAGCGGACACCGTCGATGAGTTCGCGAATGCCGTCGACGCCGGTACGGCTCGCGGCGTCCATCTCGATCACGTCGATATGGCGATCCTCGGCGATCGCCACGCAGTGTTCGCACACGCCGCAGGGATCGATCGTCGGCCCGCCCTTGCCGTCGGGGCCAACACAGTTGAGCACGCGCGCAATGATGCGTGCCGTCGTCGTCTTCCCGACGCCGCGCACCCCGGTCAGCACGAAGGCATGCGCGAGCCGGCCGGCCGCGATCGCGTTCGACAGGGTGCGCACCATCGCCTCCTGGCCGATCAGGTCGGCGAAGCGTGACGGGCGGTATTTGCGCGCCAGCACGCGGTAAGGAGCGGTGGGCTGGGCGTCTGTCATGCAGCGCGGACAGGAATGAAAGGGGTGGGAGGCTGGACCATGACCCGGACCGGAACTCGTTACGGCTGCTTCCTCTCGGACCTGGCCGGGTTGGCGAGGGATCCGTCCACGGCCAACCTCCCGGCCCACTATATCAGGTTTCGCCGCCCGAAGGGCAACCCCCAGGGCAACGACAAAATACGGAAGAATTTCATGATCGTGCCTGCGCCATTGCCGAGAATCCCGGCGCCGGGCATAAACCTCGCCGATGAGATCGCCCAATTTCTATGCCGGCCTCGAGCTTGAGCGATGGTCGGAGCGGCGCCGCGACGAGAGCTGGCTTGCCGCCCGGCTGGCGGCGCGTGAGACGCGAATCGTGCCGGTCTGGCGCACGAAGAATCTCGTGCGCGAAGGGGCCACACCCACGGCGGTTTTCCTCGAAGTCAGCCAGTGCACGGGCGTGTTGCACGACCCGATCTTCCTGGGCGAAGGGGGTGGAACCTCGTACTTCGCCATCGATCTGTCGCCACTCGACGAGCCGGCGCTTGCGGCCGTCGTCAACGGCCAGGGCAACTTCGTCGACCTGCGGGCGGTCGGCGCCCTGATCGATCGCCAGCACGGCGCGCTGCTCGCCTATGCGCGCGGCATCGTCCATTGGCATGCCCGGAGTCGCTTCTGCAGCGTGTGCGGGGCACCGACGCAGAGCGCGATCGGCGGGCATGTGCGCAAATGCACGAATGCCGCCTGCGGCGCCGATCACTTTCCGCGCACCGATCCCGCGGTCATCATGCTGGTTACCGACGGGGATCGGTGCCTCCTCGCACGGCAGAAGCAGTGGCCCCAGCGCATGTTCTCGACGCTTGCCGGTTTCGTCGAACCGGGCGAAAGCCTCGAGGACGCGGTCGCGCGCGAAGTGCGCGAGGAAGCGGGCATCGAAGTCACCGACATCCGCTACCACTCGTCGCAGCCCTGGCCCTTCCCCTCTTCGCTGATGTTGGGGTTCATCGCCCGTGCCGCCACCACCGAACTCCGCCTCGACCGGGACGAGCTCGAGGACGGCGGCTGGTTCACGCGCGAATTCCTGCGCCAGCCGCACGCCCCGGAAGTGTTCCGGCTGCCGCGACACGATTCGATCGCGCGCCGCCTGATCCAGGACTGGCTCGACGACGCTTAGCGCGCGGATCCTTGCCCCAAGTCGCCGGTTCCGACGCCGCCTGCGTGGAACCGGTGGTGCGCCTGACCGTTGGCGTTCCGGGTTTTCGAGCCGAGGAGCGCGCGCCGATGGACATCTATCAGGTGATCAAACAGGACAATGACCGGATGAGGGCCATGCTCGAGGAGCTGTGCGCGACCGGAAATAGCGACGCGACGCGGCGCGAGGAACTTTTTTTCCCGTTCAAGAATGAGCTGCTGATGCATCAGCACGTTGAGGAGGCCGTCGTCTACCACCGCCTGAAGGAAATCGGCGAGACGCGCGCCGAGGCGCTCAAGGCCATCAACGAGCACCACCTCGCCGACGTGCTGGCCGAGGAGCTGGCGGTCATGCCGAAGGACAGCGACGAATGGTTCGCGAAGTTCGGCGTCCTGCGCGAGCTGATCGACCATCACATGAACGAGGAAGAGGACGAGTTCTTCGCCGCGGCACGCAAGGTGATCGATGCGCCCCTCGCGCGCGAGATGGCCGAACAGATGCGCGAGAAGAAGGAAGCGGGCCTCGCGGCCCTGCAGCCGATCGACTGAACCCGCGCACCGGCCGCTCCGCACCGCATCCTGCCCCCGGAGCTTCGACGACCGGTGGGGTGGCCCCGATTCCGCCGATGCCGTCGTCACGGCGGCTGCGGTGCCGAGCCGCCCGGCGGCGCATGGGCGACCCCGCAACGGCAAGGCATTTGATTGATGCTATCGCGCCTCTGCGGCGAGAATCGGGCAGATAAGAGGCGCCCCGGCGAAATCCGCCGGCGCTGCCCGCGAGCGTATCGAAACTCTTACACTCCGCCCCGGCCCGTGCCATCCTCCGCCCGGCTTCGGGAGTTGCAGGGTGCAGCGGGATAACGATCAGCAGCCGGTCGTTCAGTTCGAAAGCGTGGGATTGCGCTATGGCGTCGGGCCCGAAGTTCTGCGCGATATCACGCTCGCGCTCGAACCCGGCTCGTTCCACTTCCTGACCGGCGCCTCGGGCGCGGGCAAGTCGTCGCTCCTGCGTCTCATGTATCTTGCCCAACTGCCGACGCGCGGCCGGCTTACGGTATTCGGCCGGAACGTCGCCACGACGCCGCGGCACGAGCTGCCGGCCCTCAGGCGGCGCATCGGCGTCGTGTTCCAGGATTTCCGGCTCCTCGACCACCTTTCGGCCGTGGACAACGTCGCGCTGCCGCTGCGGCTTGCCGGCGCCGACGAGGACCAGATCCGAACCCATGTCGTGGAGCTTCTGACCTGGGTCGGACTCGGCGATCAGCTCCATTCCAAGCCCATCACGCTTTCGGGCGGACAGAAGCAGCGCGTCGCCATCGCCCGCGCCGTGATCACCCGCCCGCGCCTGCTGCTCGCCGACGAGCCGACCGGAAATGTCGACGATCAGATCGCGGTCAGGCTTCTCTACCTGTTCGAAGAGCTGCACAAGATGGGGACGACCGTCGTCATCGCCACGCATAACGCAGCACTTGTCTCGCGCTTCGGCTATCCGGAGCTGCGCCTCGAGGGCGGCACCCTCACGCGGATCGAACGGCGAGGGGCCGCATGAGCAGCCGGCGGATCATGGACGTCGTGCGGCTGCGGCGGCGGCCACGCCCGCGGCCTTGGGGGCGCACCGATCTTGCGCTCACGACCGACGAAGGGCGTGCCTATCTGCCCTGGGTGATCGGCATCATGTCGTTTCTGGCCGCGCTCGCGCTCGCCGCTGCCCTTGCGGTGTCGTCGACGGCAAACCGCTGGACCGCGGGTCTCACCGGTACCTGGACGGTGGAAATCGCCGCTGATGCGACCGTCGACGACCGCAACGCGACGGACCGGCTCGCGGCCGTCCTCGACGTGCTGCGCAACACGCCGGGCGTCGTGCAGGCCGAACCGGTCGGCCGCGAGCAGCTCACGCGCATGATCGAGCCGTGGCTCGGCCCCGGCGCCAGCGCGCCGGATCTGCCGCTGCCGCAGCTCGTCGACGTGCGTCTCGCGCCCGATGCGCACATCGACCGCGACGCGCTCGCCCAGCGACTAGCCGCCGTGCCCGGCGTGACGATCGACGACCATCACGGGTGGGTTCAGAGGCTCGTGCGGCTTGCCGATCTCGCCGTACTGTTTGCGCTCGTCGTCGTCGTTCTCATCGGCCTGGCCGCATCGGGAACCGTCGTGTTCGCGACCCGCGCCGGCCTTGCGGCTCACCAGGACGCCATCGAGATCCTTCACCTGATGGGCGCACACGATTCCCATATTGCGCGGCAATTCGCCCGCATGGTCCTGCGCCGCGGCGCGATCGGCGCCGTTCTGGGCGTGATTGCGGCCATCGCCATGTTCTACGCCATCGCCTGGGCCGCACGGACGATCGCGCCATCGATCCTGCCGACGCTCCGGCTCGGCGCGCTCGACTGGGTGGCGATCGCGGCGCTGCCGTTCGCTGTGTCGGCCGTCGCGGCACTCACCGCATGGCAGACCGTCATGCGCGCGTTGCGCAAAATGCTGTGAGGCGGCGATGCGACTCGTCCTGATGGATCGCGACGGCGTTCTCAACGAGGACCGCCCGGACTTCGTCAAGCATCCGGGCGAGCTGGTGCTGATCCCGGGCGCGGCGGAAGCGGTCGCCCGCCTCAATCGCGCCGGCATCAAGGTCGCCGTCTGCACCAACCAGTCGTGCGTCGGCCGCGGCATCGTCCGGCCGGACATGCTCGAACAGATCCATGTGCATCTGCGCGAACGGCTCGCGCGCGCCGGCGCCCATGTCGACGCGATCTTCGTGTGCCCGCATGCGCCATGGGAACGATGCGCCTGCCGCAAGCCGGCGCCCGGCCTGCTGCGCGACGCCTTGCGCCGCTTCAGGGCCGATCCTGCCGAAGCGGTGATGATCGGCGACACGCGCCGTGACATGGAGGCCGCGGCCGCGGTCGGCTGTGCGCGCCATCTCGTCCGCACCGGCCAGGGCGCACGAACCCAGGCGGACGGGCTGCCGCGCGACGTTCTTCCCGTCGCGGTCCACGACGATCTGGCCGCCGCCGTCGCGGCACTGCTGGACGGACGATGAGACGACGGAAAACGAACCGCGCGACATGGCGCATCGCCGCCGTCGCCGCGTCGACGGCGGCAGGCGCCTATCTCGCCGGGCTCGTCTGGTTCGCGGAGGCAATCCCCCGCGCGGGCAACGATGCCGGCGAGATCACCGATGCGATCGTCGTCCTTACGGGCGGCAAGTTGCGGCTCGAGGAGGGGCTGGCCCTGCTTGCCGAGGGACGCGCCAAGAAACTGCTGGTCTCCGGCGTCAATCGCGGCGTCGAGCTCAACGAGCTCCTGCGTGTCGCCGGTCAGCCGTCGGCCGAGCTTCTCTGCTGCATCGCGCTGGGCTATGAAGCCGACAACACGGCAGGCAATGCGTTCGAGACCCGTGCCTGGATGGAACGCGAGAATTTCCGTTCGCTTCGTCTCGTGACTTCGAACTATCACATGCGGCGCAGCCTGCTCGAGTTCCGTCGGGCGATGCCGCACATACGCATCGTGCCCCATCCCGTCTTTCCGGAAGGCTTCAAGCGCGAGAACTGGTGGCAATGGCCGGGCACGCTCGCCCTGATCGCATCCGAGTATCACAAATATCTGGCGGCCCTCGCCCGCGCCTGGATCGAGCGTGCGGTCGAGGCGGTAAAGGCCTCATGATCCTGCTGCGCTCGGCCCTGTTCAACGTACTCTTCTTCGGGTGGACGGCACTCGCCCTCGTTCTTGCCCTGCCGCTCGTCCTCGCGCCGCGTTCCGTTCTGATGCGCGTCGCGCGGCACTGGGCGGCGAGTGTTGCATGGCTGCTGCGCGTCATCGTCGGTCTGCGCTTCGAGCTGCGCGGCGATGCGGATCTGCTCCGCCGTCCGGTGATCGTCGCCGCTAAGCACCAGTCCGCATGGGACACGTTCATCTTCTATCTGCTCGCGCGCGATCCGGCCTATGTGATGAAGAAGGAACTGATGGCGATCCCGCTCTACGGCTGGCTCGCGCGCAAGCAGCGCATGATCCCGATCGACCGACGCGGCGGCGGGTCGGCGCTGCGCCGGCTGCTGCGTGCGGCCGAAGACGCCATCGCGACGGGCCGCCAGGTGATCATCTTCCCGCAGGGCACGCGCGTGCGGCCGGGCGCGGCGGCACCTTATCAACCCGGCGTCGCCGCCCTCTACGGCAAGCTGAACTGCCCCGTCGTGCCGGTGGCCCTCGACTCGGGCCGCTTCTGGCCGCGCCGCAGCTTCCGCAAGCATCCCGGCACCATCGTCGTCGAGGTGCTGGAGCCGATTGCGCCCGGCCTGCCGAAACCAGCCTTCATGGCCGAGCTGGAACGGCGTATCGAGACGGCGACGCGGCGCCTCGAACGCGATCCCACGCGCGGCCAGCCGACCGTCGATGGATCCGGCGACGGCGACCATCGATAGATCGGCTCGTCACCATTGGAAAATCGGAGACGCTTCCCAGGACGGTGTTGCTACCGGCTGGTTGACAGCGGTCAGCGCACGGAAACATAACCAGAACACCCGCGTTGACCCGGCGGGCGTCGCGCCCTAGACTTTTTTGTTTTCCATCAACCGGATGTCTGTCTGTTCCGCGCCATGAAGCCGGTCGCCGCGATCTCCCAGCAGATCTGGGACATGAAGTACCGCCTGAAGGGGGCCGACGGTACGCCGATCGACCGGACGATCGAGGATACATGGCGGCGCGTCGCCAATGCCCTGGCCGCGCCTGAAAAGGATCCGGAACTGTGGGCCGAGCGCTTCGCCTCGGCGCTTGCCGACTTCAAGGTCCTGCCCGCGGGACGCATCGTCGCCGGCGCCGGGACGAATCGCAGCGTCACCCTGTTCAACTGCTTCGTCATGGGGACGATCCCCGACGACATGGGCGGGATCTTCGCGCATCTGCGCGAGGCGGCCCTCACGCTGCAGCAGGGCGGCGGCATCGGCTACGATTTCTCGACGCTGCGGCCGAAGGGCGCGCCCGTACGCGGCGTGGGCGCGGATGCTTCCGGGCCGCTGTCCTTCATGGACGTGTGGGACGCGATGTGCCGGACCATCATGTCGGCCGGCTATCGCCGCGGCGCCATGATGGCGACGCTCGCCTGCGACCATCCGGATATCGAGGCGTTCATCGAGGCCAAGCGCGAGCCGGGCCGGCTGCGCATGTTCAACCTCTCCGTCCTCGTAAGCGACGCCTTCATGCAGGCGGTCAAGGAGGACGCACCGTGGGAGCTGCGCTTCGAAGGCGTGCTGTTCAAGACCGTCCGCGCCCGCGATCTGTGGAACCGGATCATGCGCGCCAACTACGCCTACGCCGAACCCGGCGTCATCTTCATCGACCGCGTCAATCGGCGTAACAACCTCTGGTATGCCGAAACGATCCGCGCGACGAATCCGTGCGGCGAACAGCCGCTGCCGCCCTATGGCGCCTGCCTGCTGGGCTCGATCAATCTCGCCGCGCTGATCCGCGACCCGTTCACCGACCGGGCGCGGCTGGACGAGGCGGAGTTCGACCGGCTGGTGCCGCTCGCCGTGCGCATGCTGGACAACGCCATCGACGTGTCCCGCTTCCCCTTGCCGGCGCAGCAGGCCGAGGCGAAGGCGAAGCGACGTATCGGCCTGGGCATCACCGGGCTTGCCGATGCGCTCATCATGTGCCGCGCGCGCTACGCAAGCGAGCAGGCCGTGGCCTTGACCGAGTCGTGGATGCGGCGGCTGCAGCGGCTCGCCTATCTCGCCTCGATCGAGCTTGCGAAGGAGAAAGGCTCGTTCCCGCTGTTCGACCGCGACAAGTTTCTCGCCGGAGAGAACATCGCGACCCTCGACGTCGACATCCGGCAGGCGATCGCCGCGCACGGCATCCGCAACGCCCTGCTCACTTCCATCGCGCCGACGGGCACGATCTCGCTATTTGCCGACAACGTGTCGTCGGGGCTCGAGCCGGTGTTCAGCTTCAGCTACACGCGCAGCATCCTCATGCCCGATGGCACCCGGCGGACCGAGGAGGTCAGCGATTACGCCTATCGCCTGTACCGGCGCCTGTTCGGCGAGGACGCGGCACTTCCCGACTATTTCGTCGACGCGCAACGCCTGTCGCCGGGCGACCACGTGATCATGCAGGCGGCTGTGCAGAAGTACGTCGACGCGTCGATTTCGAAGACGATCAACTGCCCCGCAGACATATCGTTCGAGGCGTTCAAGGACGTGTACATGCAGGCCTACGAGCTGGGCTGCAAAGGCTGCACGACCTATCGCCCCAATCCGATCACCGGCGCGGTCCTCGCCGTGAAGGGCGAAGAACGCGCGACGCAGGCGCCCGCGCAACCGTCGTTGCCGCTGACGCGGCCGGCGCCGAAACCCGCCGATCCGTACGAGGCAGGCGCCGTCGTCCACATGACGCAGCCGCTCGATCGGCCGGAGGCGCTGCCGGGCAAGACCTACAAGGTCAAATGGCCGGACAGCGAGCACGCGATCTACATCACCATCAACGACATCATCGTCGATGGCCGCCGCCGCCCGTTCGAGGTCTTCATCAACTCCAAGAACATGGAGCACTACGCCTGGACCGTCGCGCTCACGCGCATGATCTCGGCGGTGTTCCGCCGCGGCGGCGACGTGTCGTTCGTCGTCGACGAGCTCAAGGCGGTCTTCGATCCGCGCGGCGGACAGTGGATGGGCGGGCGTTACGTCCCCTCGCTCCTCGCCGCGATCGGCGAGGTGATCGAGCGGCACATGATCGACATCGGCTTCCTCCGGACGGATCGCCTCGATCCGGACCCGAGCGCCGCCGGCGCGTCGCGCGCCACGGTGGACGGCGTGGACCGGCCGCAGATCGCGGCAACGGCTGATGCCGGAACCGGCGCGGCACGAAGTGCGACTGTCGGCCCCGCGGCCACTTATGTGCGCCAGTGCCCCAAGTGCGGCAGCCCCTCCCTGCGACGCCAGGAAGGGTGCGATACATGCGCGAGCTGCGGCTACAGCAAGTGCTCTTAGCCTCCCGATTTCGCGGGATAGTGGTAAGGCACCCGGCAGGAGCCGGCCGGCACGCCACGTATCGCCGCCCCCCGAATGGCATGATGTGATCCAAGCGACGTCGGCCGAGGCCGCTGCGGGCGGGCTCAACTGTACGCACGCGGAGTGCGCCTTGCCGGTCGCGAGCGTCGACACTGCGGTGTCGTTTACCTCAAGCCTCGCCTGCTTTCCGCAGGCACGCGCCGACGTTCGATCATCTCAACTGCGCCGATCCGCTCCAGCTGCCGCCGGCGTCCGCGTCGTTCGCGGATTGTGAACGGCTTCGATACTGCTCGATCAAACTATCGGCCAGAACCAGATTGCCGCGGGCGTTGTAGTGGATGTCGCCCCATATGAACAGGTCTTTCAGAAAATCGGGGTGCTCCCGCTTGTAACGGAAGAAGGCTGGGAAATGGTTGAAGAAGCTGCGGCATTTTCCGGCGCACCACTCGCGCCAGATCTTCACGTGGCGGGATTCCTCATCATCGTAGAGAAGCTGCTGCGGCCAGGGATATACGCCGACCGACAGCGCAATGCCGCGCTCGGCCAGCAGCTGGTAGAGTTGATCCATCTGCGCTCGGGCTTTGCGGATTCCGCCCTCGATGCCGGGCCATCCGAAACACGGCGTGTTCTCGTCATAGGTCCAGCTCGCACGCACATCGGATCTGCGGCTGTATGCGGCACCCGGCTGCGTGCCGTCCGCCGCCGTCGCCGCGGCGTTCGATGCGTCCGACACGGAGGCTCGCCAACGTTTCTTCACGGTCTGATAAATGAAGTTCGGGATGTAAAACGTCTCCTTGAGCGTCTCCTTCCACCACACTTTCGGGACGGGCTCGCCGGACGGACAGGGTCCGTATCCGCACGACTGCAGATTCCGCATCTGCAGAACCCCGTGTTCGTCGTAGCAGTACCCGACCGCTTCGTCCCGCACATCGGAAATATCGATGTAGACGAAGACCTCATCGAACTTGAGACCAAGATCGATGAGATACTTCAACTTCTCGTAATATGCGGATGGTGCATAGGACACGACCCCGGCGTTCAGGACGTCGATCTCCGGAAACATGCGGGCGAATCTGCCGACGAACGTTTGCTCATAAGGCAGACCGATTCCTTCCGTGAAGGAATCGCCGATGAAGACGATGCGCTGACGATCGGCTTCCATCGGCACCACACGTGGCGAGCCATCCTTGAAGCCCAGGGAATTGGTGACGACCCGATAGCGCTGGTCCCCCCAGACGTCGTAGCCCTCGAAATGGGGCCAGAGCGTATGGTGAAACACGCGGTCCGGTATCCGCAACGCCGTTCCGAACAGCGGATTGCGGTCGGGAGACACGAGATGAAGCCCGATTTCGGCAAGGGCATACAGGCCGGACAAGATGACGATGTTGATGAGTACGACCCTCAGGATCTCGCGCGCTCTCGCGCCTGTCGGCAAAGGCATGGGGCGACCCAATCGAACTCGAACTTGTTCGTCAATCCTGCCTCAACGAGGAACCCCGATCCCGCTTGCGAAGATGATTACTGCCGGCCATGAGGACGTCGATCTTCATTCCCATGACGCGGCCGATTGGACGCCGAGAAGAGGGCGTGACAGCGTGGATTGATCTCGCGATGGATCATCTGGATGTGCGCCAAGTCGTCGGCATGGATCACGGCGGGACTATCCGAGCGCGGCCGCCGGTTGCGCACCCCGGCAAACGCGCCGGCGTATTATGTGTCCCAGTGGCAGCGGCGATGCACGTGGCGAAAAACGGCTAACGCAAACGAGATGCCGCGTCGTCGATGCAGGCCGCCCATCGACCCGGTCGCGAGGTGCTACTTCCGACGCTCGCTTTTCACGAACGTCGCCACATCGGAAACCATGATCGGATGTACGCCTCCGGCCGAAAGCCAGGCGCGTCGACTTGGTCAATGCAAGGCAGTGCACCGCGCTTGCCATGTCTTGGTACCGGACATGTACCTGCCACATCGGTGCATGCGATCGGGCGCGTCGCCGTCTTCTTCCAGGTTAGACCTAAAAGACTCCTGCTTGCGCGCGGCGAATCGATCAAAGATGGCGCGCGCAAAGTGGCAACAAACGGAGAATGGATACGGCGATGGCGCTGTCGAGCCATGCAGTGCTGCGCGCGTCTCTCGGATCCTGGCGGATGATACTCGCCATCTTCGCCGCAGCGCTCCTCTTGTGCTGGCCCGCATTCTATAATGGCTACCCGCTGCTCTACGACGACTCGGCGTCCTATCTCGACACGATCGACCCGAGGAAGGCCATCTGGGCACGGCCGGTTTTCTACACGCTGTTCCTGCGCCCGTTTCATCTGCACACATGGCTCTGGCCGGCCATCTTCGCCCAGTCGCTGATTCTGGCGCATCTGATCTACGTCGTCGCCCGGGTAACGCTCGACCGGCTTACGCCCGAGGGCTATCTGCTGCTGATGTTCGTGCCAGCATTGACGATGCTGCCGTGGCTTACCAGCATGATCATGCCGCATGCATTCACGGGCGTGGTCGTGCTCGGCCTGTTCCTGCTCGGATTCGCGGCGGACCGGCTCGGCCCGTTCGAGAAATGGTATGTCGCCCTGCTGACCGCCGGCGCGATCACCACCCATATGTCCCATCTTGGCCTGGCGGTCGGGGTGCTGTTCACGATCCTGGTACTGCGCGCATGGCTGCGACCGGATGGAAGGCCTCGACGCGCGTCGGCGGCGATACTTGCGTTCCCGGTCGCGGCCGCGCTCCTGGCTCAGGTCGCGGTCAACTCCTATGTGCGCGGCACGTTCTCCATCGCGCCGGCGACACCGATCTTCCTGCTCGCGCGTTTCATCGCCGATGGACCGGCCGTCCGCTACCTGCACGACGCCTGCCCGGAGCGGAAGTTCATCCTGTGCGCCTATCTCGACGAGCTGCCGTCGCATGCGGATGCATTTCTGTGGCCGCGTGACGGCGTGTTCCGCCGCGCCGGCGGCGCACCGGTGCTGCAGGACGAGGCGCGCGAGATCGTCATCGGCACGTTGCGCACCTATCCGGGCTGGCAGCTCGCGCGCACGGCCGGAAACGTGATGCGCCAGCTCGTCGACCTCCGGATCGACAGCATCATGCCGGCGACGAATCCGGAGCGGCTTCAGCACTATCCGATCAGACGATACATCCAGCGCTTTTTTCCCGGCGCATACGAGGACTATCTCGCCTCACGGCAAAGTACCGGCCGGTTGCCGACGGCGGCCCTGAACATGACGCACGGCATCCTGACCGTCGTGAGCCTCGTCACCGGCCTGTTCCTGACGATCCGGTTCATGCGCCGCGGCAGCACGATGATGGTCGCCTTGCCCCTCGTGATCGCTGCGGCATTGCTCATCAACGCGACCGTGACCGCAAGCGTGTCCGGGGTCTTCGGCCACTATCAGGGACGACTGGCCTGGCTCGTCACGCTTTACGCCGCACTCGGGGGGCTGCGTCTGATGCGTGACGCGCCCGATGCCCTCGCTGCCGGCCGATACGTCCGTCGCGCCACGTCGTAGTCGGGGCATCGCGATCCGATGAACTCCGGGCTGCATGCCCTTGCCGGGCGCGGTCTCCTTTCACCCCAATGTGCTCGTGCGACGGGATTAGCCCCTCTGCCGCATGGACGTGCGCGCACCCGGCCGTTTTCGCAAGCGCGGATCGGCGCGATCTTCTGTTCAATAGCGTGCACATGGAGACCGGCCCGACCGGCGGTGCGGTCGGGCAGACAGGCGGAAGAGCCGCATTGTGCTGCATGCGGCGCCGCGCGACGGGCCGGTTGAACGGGCGTCAGCTTTGCATATCGCGGTCGTCGTTCCCGTCTTTAGGGATTGGCCCTCATTCGCGCAACTGCTCGACCGGCTCGAGCGTGCGCTTGCGGGCGAGGCCGTGTCCTTGAGCATCGTTGCGGTTAACGACTCGCCGGAAACCGAGGCAACGATCCGATTCGCGCCGCCAGGGTCCGGCACGATTGCGCGGATCGAGATCCTGCATCTGATCCGCAACCTGGGCCATCAGCGTGCGATCGCCGTCGGCCTCGCCTATGTCGAGGCCACGCTCGAATGCGATTGCGTCGCGGTCATGGATGCCGACGGCGAAGACCGGCCCGAGGATCTCGGGCGTCTGATCCGCGCGGCGCGCATCGATCCCGGCCCGATCATCGTTGCCGAGCGCCGGCGCCGCTCGGAGGGGATGCTGTTCCGGTGCTGCTACCGCCTGTACAAGGGGGCGTTTCGGCTGTTGACCGGGCAAACGGTCGATTTCGGCAATTTCTGCCTGATTCCGCGCCGCTTCCTCATCCACCTCGTGTCGATGAGCGAGATCTGGAGCAACTTCCCCGCCGGTATTCTGCAATCGCGGCTGCCGATCAAACGCCTGCCGACCGAGCGCGGTACGCGCTATCACGGCCGCTCGAAGATGAACCTGATCGGGCTCATCGTTCACGGGCTCGGCGCGATCTCGGTCTTCAGCGACGCGGTGTTCGTCCGGGTAACGCTGCTTTCCTCGACCTTCCTCGTCCTGACGGGCGTGTCGATCCTGACGGTCCTGGGTCTGAAGGCCACGGGGCATGCGACGCCGGGCTGGGCATCGAATCTTTCGGTGTCGCTGAGCGTGCTCGCCGTGCAGATGGTGATGCTGTCCATCGTCGCCGCCTTCATGGTGCTCAACAACCGGACATCCACGACGGTCATCCCGAGACTCAACTACCGCAACTTCCTCCTTCGCCACGAGATCGTCTGGTCGCGGCCGGCTGCCGACGCGGCACGGGCGATCGCCTAGGCGAATACCCAGTGCCGGTTCAGGAGGAACGTCAGGATGGGCGTGATGCAGAGGCTGACGGTGAGCGGGATCATGTACGGGATCCCGGCGATGTCGGTCGCGACCAGCATGATGAGCCCGTTCAACGAGAAGACAAGGCCGTAGACGACGGCAAAGCGCACCACGCGCGCGACGTGGCGTCCTTCGGCGCGGAACGTCCAGAAGCAGTTTCCGAGATAGGACACGCTCGAGCCGGCGACGACGCCCATGACGTTCGCCACGCTGGCAATCGGAAAGCCGAGACCGTCGATCAAGACGGCGACGGTCAGAAAGTGGACGAGCGTCGCCGCAATGCCCACGGCCGCAAAGCGCAGGCTTTGAATGCCCGATCCCACGCGGGCCACGCGCGCGTTCGGCCTGTCGTTTCGCATGAGGATGAAATGCAACGTATTGAAACGATCATGCTCGGGCAAGCCGGCAGAGTGGTTCTGGCACGCTTGCGCATGCGGGTTCATGACATACAGATCACCGCTTGCGAGTCGCATCGAATGCGCGACCCGCCGGCGATCCGGGCGACGGGAACGTGTGTCGCACATCGGGCATGAGCCGAACGCCGACGTGTCAGATCCGCCGCCTTTGAGGCCGGCACCTGGGCCTACCTCGCGCGTTTATCTCCCACGTGTCTCGCGAACACGTGCGGCCGCGAGTCGCCGGTTTCGTCGACACGCAATTACGGATCAGGAGGGCGGAACGATGACGAAAGCTGCCGCTGGGCTTGCCGTTGCCCTGTCGTCGCTCATTGCGCTGCCGGATTTCTCCGCGCGCGAGTGGCCGGTCCAGGTCGACGGTCAGACCAAACAGATCCGCTACTGCATTCGGGCATACAGTTCGCCGGAGGCAGAGGTCGGTACGGTCCTGCGCTTCGTTGGAGATTGTCCGCGCGGGTGGCTTCATGCCAACGGCGAGTATATCGCCCGGGAGCTTTACCCCGATCTCTATGCGGTCCTCGAATCGCTTGCCGGCGGCTCGCATGGGCCGATGTCGGGCACCCAGTAGCTGCAAAGCGCCGGCCGGCCGCACCACCGTCGCACGCGGGCGATCCGCGCCGGGCTTGCGCCGGCGCCGGATGGCCCTATGTTGGCGACGCAATGGCCTACCTACCGTTCGAACCGGGCCCCTACCGGCCGCAAATGGGCCTGATGGCGCTGAAGCCCGACGACTGGATCGAGGTCGACGACACACTCGACCGCACGCTGGCCCATAAACGGCGGATGCTGGCGGAGCGCCATGACGAAGTCTTCGCGGCGCTGCCGGACACAGAGGATGCCGGCGCCGAGGTGCTCGAGATGCTCGCAGCACATCTCCCGCGCCGCTTCCCGACATGCTATGCGCGCAAGGGTACCGCCATCGCCATTGCCGCCACCGGCGAGCTGATCGAAATCGATGCGCCGGGCGTCCATCCGCTCGAGACGGCGGCACGGCTCGTGCCCGAGGATCTGTGCCTGATGCGACCGACACCGGCGGGTTACGTGCTTGCCGCGGCCTGCGTGTGCGCCCCCTCGCGCTGGTGTCTTTCCGACAAGATCGGCCGGAACCTCGCCGAGATCCATGAACCGGTGCCACGCTATCGCACGACGCTCGAACGTCCCGTCGATCGCTTTTTCGACAGGATCAGAACCGATCGACCGGTGTGGCGGCTCAACTGGACGATCCACGACACGGACGCGCCGTTTCAGCCGTCATCGCCGCCGCCGCGCACGATCGAGCCCGACCGTTTCCCGCAGGAACTGTTCCTGCGGGTCGAGCGTCAGACCTTGCGGCGCCTGCCGAAAAGCGGCGACGTGCTGTTCACGATCCGCACCTATATCCACCCGCTCGCGGACGTCGTTGCCGTTCCTGATGCCGCGGCCCGCCTCGCCGAGGCGGTTGCGGGCCTGCCGGCCGACGTGCGGTCGTACCGCAGCCTCGACCACTTCGCCGATGCGCTGGTCGCCTGGCTTCGTGCCCGGACGGACGTTGCGAAGAACGGCGCGCGCCCCGGCTGACTTGCGCGCGCCGCGTCAGGCCGATCGCGCGCGTACGTGCTGAAGCAGTTCGTGCAGGCGCCGGTCCGGCACGCCGAGCTGATCGAGATGGCGCACCGTGTTTTCGAGATAGCTCCGGCACGGTCCGCGCTGGCCATGGCCCTGACAGACCAGCTCGACCAGCTCGGCGTCGCTGAGCTTTCCCGCATATTGCGGGTGATGGCGATTGACGACGAAGGTGCGTGCGGTCACCGGGCCGGTTTCGAGGTGGATGGTCACGTTGCGACAGGAATAGGCGCGCGTCACCATCTCGCGCTCCCACAGATAGGCCATGACCCTGTCGACGTTGGCTGCCGCCACGCGGTAGGCGATGCCGCGACAGGCGCCGCCGCGGTCCAATCCGAGCACGAGGCCCGGCCGCTCCGGCGTGCCGCGGTAACGCGTCGAATAGATGCAGAGCGCGCGGTGATATCCCTTGAGAAGCGCGGGGCGGGCTTCCTCGAACGGAAAGCCCGGATCCCACATCAGCGACCCATAGGCGAAGATCCAGATGTCCCTGCCGTCGCCGGGCGGCGGACAACCGTTCTCTTCGGGTGCATGCTCCCCCACAGTCATCATCGCTCGAAAACTTTTCCGGACGATCCTTAAGCTTCCGCCGACGGCGCCGTCCGGCAACGCCACGGCATCCGATTATTTCCGGTTGCCGGTGGTTTTTTCCAGCGACTTCCGTACGGCGCCCCGCTAGCCCTTCTGCACCAGCGCGACCCCGATCGCGGCGACCACCATGCCGACGAGCGACGTCGGGCCCAGGGTTTCGCCGAAAAGAAGCCAGGCGAACAGCGCCGTCACCGGCGGCACGAGATAGAACAAACTCGCCGTCTTGGCCGCCGCCCCGCGGCGCAGCAGCAGATAGAGCAGGCTGACGGTCCCGATCGACAGCACGATCGCCAGCCACGCGAGCGCGGCGATGAACTCCACGGACCAGACAATCCGCATCGTCTCGGTCGGCACGGCGACGGCAAGGCAGGCGAGCCCCGCGGCGGCGAACTGGATCACCGCCCCGGTCCTGAGGTCGGCGCCGGCACAGAAGCGCTTCTGGTAGATCGTGCCGAAAGTGATGCCGAACAGGGCTGCGGTCGCGAGCGCCACGCCCGCGAGCGTCGCCCCCGCGAAGTCCAGCTTGTCGGCGAGCACCAGCGTCACCCCGACAAGCCCGAGCAGCAGCCCCAGCCACTGCCGCATGCCGACGTGCTCGCCGAGCACCGGCCCGACGACCGTCGCCGTCAACACGGGCTGCAGCCCGACGATCAGCGCCGTGATCCCGGCGGGGAGTCCGGCCGCGATCGCCGCAAACACGCCGGCGATATAGACGGCATGCAACAACAGACCCGACACCGCGATGTGGCCGACCTCGCGCCATGATCCGGGCCATGGCGCGCCCGCCACGAGCGAAAGCGGCAGCATCAGCGCGACGACGACCGCATAGCGTACCGCGACGAAGGTGAACGGCTCGGCATAGGGAAGCCCCGCCTTGGCGCCGATGAATCCGGTTGCCCAAAGCAGCACGAACAGCGCCGGCGCCAGTGTTCCCCAGACGAAGGTCGTTCGCCCTTCGCCTGTGCCCGGCGTGGCTGCGCTTCGTGCCGCGGTGTCGGGAGATGTCGTCACGCGGCGGGAGAATAGCGACCGATGTCACGACCGCAAACGGGACGTTTGCATGCCCGCCATGCAAGCGAAGGCGGCGGGCGCGCCGAAACCGCGACACGAGGCGAAGGCGCTTTGACCCGCCGCCCGATCGTCGATTAAGGTCGCGCGATGCGGCGCCTGCTCGTCTTCGCGCTCGTCATCGTCCTTCTCGCTGCAGCCGGCTGGTCCGCCTTCTGGTTCTATGCCGCGCGCGACATTGCCGCCCGCGTTGCGGCATGGGCGGCGGCGCAGCGCGCCCAGGGTCTGACCGCGGCCTATTCGGAGCTCACCGTCGCCGGATTTCCGTTCATGTGGGAGGTTCGCATCGACTCTCCGCACATGACTGGTGCCGGTCCGACGCAATGGGACTGGCAGGGCGAAACGGTCGTGGCCACCCTGCGGCCCTGGTCGATCCGCGACATACCGGTCCTGTTTCCGGGCACGCATCGTATCGGTGCCGGTGCCGCCGGTCTTGTGGAAACGCTCATCATCACCGCCGCCCGGCCCGAAGGCGTCGTCACGCTGGACGCGGAAGGCCGGCTCGAGCGTCTCACGCTCGATCTCGGCGATGCGACGATCAGTCGGCCGACGGCGCGTGCGCCGGTCGCCGTCGGGCGCCTTCAGTTCGAGCTGCGTCCGCACCGCACGCCGCAGCCGACCTACCGGGCCGAGGTTCTCGATCTTGCGCTCGACGCGCAGGACGCCGTTCTGCCGGCGGCACCGCCGGGCGGCCTCGGATCGCGCGTGGCACAGGCGCATCTCAACGCGACTGTCAAAGGCCCCCTGCCGTCCGCACCGTTGCCCGCAGCGGTGGCGGCATGGCGCGATTCGGGCGGCGTCGTCGAGGCGAAGCGCGTGGCGCTGCGCTGGGGACCGCTCGATATCGACGGGGATGGCACGGTGACGTTGGATGCCGAGAACCGACCCCTCGCGGCCTTCTCGGTACGGATCCGCGGCTACGGCGAGACGCTGGACGCCCTGGCCGGCGCGGGCCTGGTGCGGCCGCGCGACTCGGCGGCCGTGAAGGTCGTCCTCAACCTGCTCGCCCGACAGACGCAGAGCGGCGAGCGCGAACTCAGCCTGCCCATCACGGCGCAGGATGGCCAGCTGACCGTGGCCGGTTTTCCCCTGATGCAGGTGCCGCCGATTCGGTTCGAATAGACGCGCTCAACGGCGTCGGCGCGCGAGCGCTTCGTCGACCGCGGCGAGGAAGTCGGCGAGGCTGAACGGCTTGGCGATCACGCGGTGGATCAGCGCTTCCAGGTTATGGGCGCGCTGGCGCTCGGCCGCGTAGCCCGTCATCAGCAGCACGCCCATGTCGGGCCATTCCTTCGTTACCTTGAGCGCGAGCGCGATGCCGTCCATCTGCGGCATCACGATGTCCGTCACCAGCAGGTCATAGCGCTCGCGGGCGAGCGCCTGAAGCGCGAGCTGACCGTCGGCAACCGCGCTGACCTCGTGGCCGGCATGCGCCAGGGCCCGGACGACGAACTCGCGCACGGGCGCCTCGTCTTCGGCGACCAGTATGCGAGCCATCGCGCCGTCCTTATCCCGCCGATCAGTCGGCGTCCACGAACGTGATCGACAGCTCCGCGGCGGCCGCAGCGGGCTGCCTGATCTCGGTGCGGAACGTGACGCTCTCGCCCGGCGCCAGCCGTTCGGCGGGAACGGTAAAGTGCCACGACTGAAGCTCGCGCCCGGAAGCATCGCGCAGCGCGCCCCGCAGGAGGGGCAGGCGCCGCTCGATCGACGAGACGTTGACGATGCGCCCCTCGCTGGTCAGCACCGGCACGCCTGCCTGCGTGGAGCGCGACGACACGACATCGGTGATCTGCAGCCCCTCACCCGGTGGCGGGATCTCGAAGCCGAGCGCGCCGTAGACGTCGCGCGTCTCGGGATAGAGCGCCATGATCTGCTCGCGCGCGGCGACGGCGACGCCCAGCGCAACGACCACCAGCGCGAAGAGAATCCAGCCCACGATGGCGCCGACCGGCCGGCGACGCGGATGCGAGGCAATCGCCGGCAGATTGGAGCCCGGCGGAATCGGCTGCGGCTCGACGAAGACGGGCGGTTCGGCCGCCGTCACCGGCGCCGTCCCGTCGGCCTTGGTGGGCGCCGCCGCAAACCACTGATGCCGGCAGCGCCCGCACCTGACCTCACGACCGTTCGGCCGCAACGCCGCGGCATTCACCAGAAACCGTGCGTTGCAATTGGGGCAGGTAAGAATCATGAAAGAGCGGTCGGGCCGCCTCGAATGCTGCGCGAAGAATCAAGGCTTTATAGTGGCACGACCGTTTCGTGACAAGCGGGCTTGGCCGCGGGCGCCCGCACTGTCGCCACGGCGCGACAGGCCTGGAACGGCCCGAAACAGACGAATTCTCTTGCCCGAATTCGACCGGCATTGCCGCGACCGGGTCGGGCTGGTAGCAGAATGCGTTCTTTTCGCATTCCTTCCCGAATTCGCACTTGATTTCCGATCCACTCTTCTACGCGCTCGCCGTCCCGGCCTTCCTGATCACCGGCATCTCCAAGGGCGGCTTCGGCAGCGGCCTTGGTCCCATCGCGATACTCCTGCTGGCGCTCGTGATCCCAGTGCCGCAGGCCGCCGCGATCATGCTGCCGCTCCTGATCGCGATGGACATCGTCAGCCTGTGGAGCTACTGGGGCATCTGGGACCGCCGGAACATGTCAATCATGCTGCCGGGTGCCGCGATCGGATTGTTCCTCGGCTATCTCTCGTTCCGGTATCTCGACGAAGGGTGGATCCGGCTTCTCGTCGGCCTCATCGCCATCGGCTTCGTCGCCAACGCCTGGTTCCGGCGCTATCTGACGCAAAAGCCCGCCGGGCCGTCCTGGCCGAAGGGCATGTTCTGGTCGTGCATCTCGGGTCTGACGAGCTTCGTCGCCAATGCCGGCGGGCCGCCGATCTCCGTCTATCTGGTGCCGCAGCGTCTCGACAAGACGCTCTACGTCGGCACGACCGTTCTGTACTTCGCGCTCGTCAACGCGGCGAAGATCGCACCGTTCTGGCATCTGGGGCAGTTCACGGATGAAAACCTGCTGACGGCGCTGGTGCTGCTGCCGCTCGCGCCGATCGGCGTTCGTCTCGGCATCTGGCTTCACGCGCGCATCGACGACACAGCGTTCTACCGCTGGATCTACGCGATCATGCTCCTGTCCGGGGCGAAGCTGATCTGGGACGGCATCGCACGGGTTTTCTGATCCGCCGATCTACGCGGCCGCCGCCTGCGGCGTGCCGGCGGCTCCGCGCGCGCCGCGCCCGATCCGGAGTACGAACAGCGCCGTGATCACGCAGGCGATGCCGGCAATGATGAACGCCTCGAGATAGCCGTCGAGCGTGGTGCGGAGCAAGCCCGCTCCCGAGGCCGCGACCGCCGCGCCGAGCTGATGCCCGGCGAAGATCCAGCCGAAGATGATCGGCGCGTCCTGCTTGCCGAAGATGTCGGTCGTCAGCCGCACCGTCGGCGGCACGGTCGCGATCCAGTCGAGACCGTAGAACACGGCGAACAGCGACAGGCCGTAGAACGTGAAATCGGAATACGGCAGATAGATCAGCGACAGCCCGCGCAGCCCGTAGTACCAGAACAAAAGCCAGCGGTTGTCGTAACGGTCCGACAGCCAGCCGGACACCGTCGTGCCGATCAGATCGAAGATCCCCATCATCGCCAGCAGCCCGGCGGCGCGAACCTCCGGAATGCCGTGATCGATGCAGGCGGCGATCAGGTGCGTGCCGATCAGGCCGTTGGTGCTGAGGCCGCAGACGAAGAAGCTCGCGAACAGAAGCCAGAAGTGGTGCGACCGCGCGGCGCGCCCCAGAGTCGCAAACGCGACGACGATCGGATTGGCGGTGCTCTGCGCCGCCGTGTCAGCCTCGGTCGCGCCATAGGCGGCAAGATCGACGTCGCGCGGCCGCTCGGGCAGCAGCAGCGCCACCAGCGGCACGATGAGGGCCGCGGCTGCCGCCATGATCAGCGCCACCGGCCGCCAGCCGCCGTCGGCCGCGACCGCGGCCAGCATCGGCAGGAAGACGAGTTGGCCGGTCGCGGTGCTGGCCGTCACGATGCCCATGGCAAGCCCGCGCCGCGCGACGAACCAGCGATTGACGACGGTGGCCCCCAGGACGAGCGCGACGATGCCGCAGCCGATGCCGACCAGAAGGCCCCAGGTCAGCATCAGGTGCCATGGCCGGGTCATCAACGTGCTGGCGGCAATCGTCGCCGCGAGCAGTGCGCCCGCCAGCATCACGGTGCGGCGGATACCGATCCGCTGCATCAGCGCGGCGGCGAACGGCCCCATCAGGCCATAGAGCAGGATGTTGACGGCGATGGCGGCGGAGATCGTCGCCCGGCTCCAGCCGAAATCGTCCTCGAGGGGGACGATCATGACGCTCGGTGTCGCGCGCACACCGGCCCCGGCGAGGAGTACGAGGAAGATGACCCCGACGACGACCCAGCCGTAGTGGAGCCGTCCTGCCAGCGCCCGCGCCAAGCTTCGCATACCAATCCCCCTCGCTATGGCCTTGATACGTACCGGTCTGTCACATTCGATTGACACGTTACCGACCGGTCCGTATCATTGTCAATCGTGACCCCTGCCACCGAGCGCGGGCCTGACATGACTGCGACGCAAGCGCCGACAGGGCCGAACGCACCGGCGCGTCCACGCGCGCGCGACCGTATCCTCGCCGTCGCCAAGGATCTCTTTTACCGGCGCGGCATCCGGGCGGTCGGCGTCGAGACGATCGTCGAGGCGGCGGGCGCCACGAAGATGAGCCTGTACCGGAGCTTCCCGTCGAAGGATGCGCTGGTCGCGGCCTATCTCGACGACCGCAACAGCCGCTACTGGGACTGGTGGGACAAGACCACGGGCGAGTACGCCGAGCCGCGGGCGCAGCTCGAGGCCATCCTGACGGCGATCGCCTCGCGCACGATGGCGCCGGATTATCGCGGCTGCCCCTTTACGAATGCCGCGATCGAGTTCCCGGAGACGGACCATCCCGCCCGCGCCATCGCCGCCGACAACAAGCGGGAGCTCGGCCGCCGGCTGTGCCGGCTCGCCGAGGAGATCGGCGCCCGCGACCCGGCACAGCTTGCCGATCAGCTACTGCTGCTGATCGAAGGCGCGTATTCGAGCAGCCAGACTCTCGGCCCCGACGGCCCTGCGCGTGCGCTCGTGGCCGCCGCCAATACGCTGATCGACGCACAGCTCCGCGACCGCTGACGCCCGCCGCGGGCGTCCTCTTCTTGTTCTTGCGCGTTCTTGCGCAGGCGGCCGATGCGCCTTGCGCGTCCGCCCGGCTTTCCGACTGCGACAAAACGGCGCGGTACCGGCCTTGCGCCTATCCAAGTGTTTCGGTGAAGGCCAGACGATGCTTGCCGGAAATTGTTTTAAGCTTAAAATATTTTCCGTCGCCAGCGAGGACCGCAACAGGAGCGCAGCCTTGAAGATCGTCAGTATCGGCGGCGGCCCGGCCGGGCTCTACTTCAGCATCCTGATGAAGAAGGCCGACCCGTCCCACGACATTACGGTGATCGAGCGCAACCGGCCCGACGACACGTTCGGCTTCGGCGTCGTCTTCTCCGACGCGACCATGCGCCATTTCCGTGACGCGGACGCCGAGAGCTACGACGAGATCGCCCGGAACTTCGCGCACTGGGACAATATCGACATCCACTACAAGGGCACCGTCCTGACCTCGACGGGGCACGGCTTCGCCGGGATGTCGCGCAAGAAGATGCTGAACATCCTGCAGCGGCGCGCCGCATCGCTCGGCGTCAAGCTCGAGTTCGAGAAGGAGGTCACCGACCTTGCGCCCTATGCCGACGCGGACCTGATCCTGGCCGCCGACGGCGTCAACTCCATCATCCGCAACACCTATGCCGAGCACTTCCAGCCGGAGATCGACTGGCGCCGGAACAAGTTCGTGTGGCTCGGCACGACGCGACCGTTCCCGTCCTTCACCTTCATCTTCAAGGAAAACGCGCACGGGCTCTGGCGCGTCCACGCCTACCAGTACGATCGCGACTACGCGACCTTCATCGTCGAGTGCACCGAGGAAACGTGGAAGCGCGCGGGGCTCGACCAGGCGGACGAGGACCGCACGCTCGAATACTGCGAGGCGCTGTTCCGGGAGGAACTCCAGGGGCATCGACTGATCAAGAACCGGTCGCTGTGGCGGACCTTCCCGACCATCCGCAACAAGCACTGGCATTACGGCAACATCGTGCTGATGGGCGACGCCGCCCACACCGCGCATTTCTCGATCGGATCGGGTACCAAGCTCGCGATGGAGGACGCGATCGCGCTCGCCCAGACGCTGCAGCGGCATCGCGACGTCGACGCAGCACTCGATGCCTACGAGGTCGAGCGGCGCCCGGCGGTCGAGAGCGTGCAGCGCGCCGCACAGGTGAGCCTGCAGTGGTTCGAGGAGACCGAGCGCTATTTCGGCAAGCTCGAGCCGATCCAGTTCGCCTTCTCGATGCTGACCCGCTCGCTGCGCATCACGCACGCGAACCTCAAGCTCCGTGATCCCAAGTTCGTCGCCGCGGTCGACGCCTGGTTCGCTGAGAAGGCAGCCAACCAGTCGGGCGTGAACGTGCCGGCGGAGCCGCCGCCCCCGCCGATGTTCACGCCGTTCCGGCTGCGCGGTCTGGTGCTGCAGAACCGTGTCGTCGTCTCGCCCATGTGCCAGTATTCGGCCGAGGACGGCCTGCCCAACGACTGGCATCTCGTCCATCTCGGCAGCCGCGCGATCGGCGGTTGCGGCCTGATCATCACCGAGATGACGGACGTCAGCCGCGAAGGCCGCATCACGCCGGGTTGCGCGGGCATGTACAAACCGGAGCACGTCACGGCGTGGCGGCGGATCGTCGACTTCGTCCACACGCACAGCTTCGCCAAGATCGGCATTCAGCTCGCCCATGCCGGACGCAAGGGCTCGACGCGTCGGCTGTGGGAAGGCATCGACGAGCCGCTGCCCGAGGGCAACTGGCCGCTGATCTCGGCCTCGCCCATCCCCTATCTGCCGCATTCGCAAGTGCCGAAGGAAATGGACCGCGCCGACATGGACAAGGTGCGGGACGACTTCGTGCGCGCGGCACGGATGGCGGACGAGGCCGGATTCGATCTGATCGAGCTCCATTTCGCGCACGGATATCTGCTGGCAAGCTTCATCTCGCCGCTCACCAACCGCCGCACCGACGAGTATGGCGGTTCGATCGAGAACCGCATGCGCTTTCCGCTCGAGATCTTCGATGCCGTGCGCGCGGTCTGGCCCCAGGAAAAACCGATCTCGGTGCGCATCTCGGCGACGGACTGGGTCCCGGGCGGCTTCACCGCCGAGGATGCGGTCGTCGTCGCGCGGATGCTGAAGGATCACGGCTGCGACATCATCGACGTCTCGGCTGGCCAGACCGTGCCCGACGCGCGCCCGCAATACGGCCGCCTGTTCCAGACACCGTTCTCGGACCGCGTGCGCCACGAGGCGGAGATTCCGACGATGACAGTCGGCAACATTTCGTCGTGGTCCGACGTGAACTCGATCCTCGCCGCAGGCCGCGCCGACCTGTGCGTGCTGGCCCGTGCCCACCTGTACGATCCGTACTGGACGCGCCACGCCGCGTACGAGCAGGGCTACGACCTTCCCTGGCCGACGCAGTACATTTCGGCCAAGAGCTTCACGCCGCGGCCGAGCCTGTAGACGGACCCGCCATTTTGACATCCCCGGCCCTGGCGGGATTGCGCGCCGTCGTCCGGGCCGCTGCGGCTCTTTTTGATTGGGGCAGCGGCCGGGCCGATGTGCTAGCGTGGCCGTATGCACGATCTGAAGCGCCGCATTTACGTCGGTCTGGGGGTGACGCTCATCGTCGCGGGCGTGGCCATCGCGCCGCTGCCGGGACCGGGCGGCCTGCCGGTCATGGCGGCGGGCACCTTCGTCGTGCTGCGACACTCGGCCGGGGCGCGGCGAATGTATGTGCGCGTCAAGCGTCGCTGGCCCCGCCCTGTGGCGCTGTTTGATCGTTTCCTGCGCCGGCGCCAGCGCGGCCAGGTCAATCCGTGACAGGTCGGACATGCGCGCCGGCATACCGTCGTCCCGACACTCGCCCGACCGGAACGACCTTTCTTAGGCGAGCAGGGCCGCGCAGCGCGGATCCATGAGATTTCCGCAAGACTTCATCCGATCATGACGATTTACCGCAAGGCGGCGCGACCGTTTCCTGCCCGTGTACTCGGCTTCGTGCCCAAGCGACGCGTCGGCCTGCTTGGCGGATCGTTCAACCCCGCCCATGCCGGCCACCGGCACATCGCCGAGCTTGCGCTCAAGCATCTCGACCTGGACGAGGTGTGGTTCCTGGTGTCACCCGGCAACCCGCTGAAGAACGGGACGGACATGGCGCCGCTCGCAGTCCGCCTTGCCAGCGCCGCCGCGATCAGCCGCCACCCACGACTGCGGGCGGTGGCGGTGGAACAGGCGCTCGGCACCCGGTTCACCGCCGATACGCTCGCGGCACTCATCCGCCGCTTTCCGCGCACCTCGTTCGTCTGGCTGATGGGCGCGGACAACCTCGCGCAGATACCGCGCTGGGAACGCTGGCCGTTGATCTTCAAGAGTGTGCCCATTGCGATCTTCGCGCGTCCTTCCTATTCTACTAAGGCATTGGCCGGTAAGGCGGTGCATCGGTTTTCCACAGCCCGCCTGCGGCCGCGCCATGGCGCGGCCCGGCTGGCGTCGCGAAAACCGCCCGCTTGGGTGTTTTTGCACACCCGCCTGCATCCGGCGTCCGCGACGTCGATCCGCGCCCGGCGGGCGGCAAACGGTTGGAAGCAGGGTGCCGCGCCAGGCAAAGAGGTAGATGTCGAAACTGTCCAGGGAGACCGCTATCCCGACCCGCAAGCGTAAGGTTCCGCCGTCCGTCAAGTCGGTCCTGAAACTCGTCGAGACATCGCTCGACGCCGATAAGGCCGAAGACATCGTCGTCCTCGATCTTACCGACAAGACCTCCATCGCCGACTACATGGTCATAGCGACGGGCCGCTCGCAGCGGCACCTTGCGGCGATGGCCGACCACCTCATCGAAAAGCTCAAGGCCCGCGGTCACACCCATGTGCCGATCGAAGGAAAGGCGCAGGGCGACTGGGTCCTGATCGACATCGGCGACGTGGTCGTGCACCTGTTCCGGCCGGAGATTCGCGCCCTCTACAATCTCGAGAAGATGTGGGGCGTCGACCTGCCGGAGCTGGAGCGGGCGGTCGGCACCTGACCTGAGACCTCGCCCCGACGGACGGGGCGACGTTCGAGGTTCGCGGCCTTGCGGGCGGTCACGGCCGGAGATGCCGATGCGTATCGTCATCGTCGCTGTCGGCCGTGCGCGAACGGGCGCCGTCGGCGATTTGTTTGCCGACTATGTCGACCGCATCGCGGCGACGCGATTGTTCGGCCGGATCGACCTGTGCGAGGTCGAGGAACGGCGCAAGCTCCCGCCGCCCGAACTCAAGACGCGCGAGGGTGCGTTGCTGCGCGCGGCGTTGCCGTCCGGCGCCACCGTCGTCGCGCTCGACGCCCGCGGCACACCGCTGTCGAGCGAGGCCTTCGCCACCCGCCTCGCCAAGTGGCGCGATTCCGGCGTTCAAACCCTCGCCTTCGTGATCGGCGGCGCCGACGGACTCGATCCGGACTTCGTGCGAAAAGCCGATTTCGTTCTGTCGCTCGGCCCCATGACATGGCCGCACATGCTGGTGCGGGTCATGCTGGCCGAACAGATCTATCGCGCCGCCAGCATCCTCCGGGGCCATCCCTATCATCGCGGCTGAGCATCCCCTTGCCGCCCGTGACGGTGGTGCCCACTTGATGTGGAACGGTCGAGGTTCCAGGTCGTTCGTGCCGGCGTGGGGCTCTCACCAGTTTCCATCGTTACCGCCAAAGACATCGAACGCGGCAAGCAGGCGCTGATTCACGACGGCGCCTGGGCCAACGTCGTCGGCGCCCTGACCAGCGGCGTGCTGCTCGTCGGGTTCGCGCTCGAGCTCGGCGCGTCCGACAGCATCATCGGCGTGCTGGCGGCGATTCCGTTCGTGAGCCAGCTCGCCCAGCTTCCGGCGATCTGGCTGGTCGAACGGCTGCGGCGGCGCAAGGCAATCACCGTCCTGGCGGCGACGGCCAGTCGCGTGACGATACTCGGTCTTGCCTTTCTTGCCTTCCTGCCGGACGCGGACGTTGCTCTTCGCCTGCTGATTCCGGCGCAGATCCTGATCTGCGCGCTTGGCGCCGTCGGCACCTGCGCATGGAACTCGTGGATCCACGACCTGCTGCCCAAGGAGGGACTGGGCGACTTCTTCGCGCGGCGGCTGTTCTGGGCGACCGGTCTCGGCATGACGGCGAACCTGCTCGCCGGCCTGCTGATCGATCACGCGCCGGCCATGCTCGGCCTCGACGGCAGGCGCGCGATCTATGCCGCGGTCTTCACGCTGGGCGCGGTCGCCGGCTTCCTCAGCTCGTACTGGCTCACGCGCGTGCCCGAACGCGCCATGCGCGATTCCGGCGCGACGAAGCACAGCATCAATCCGGTCGCGCTCGTGCGCGAGCCGCTGCGCGATCGCAACTTCCGCCGCCTGATCCTGTTCATGGCATCGTGGAACTTCGCGACGAATCTCGCCGCCCCCTTCATCACCGTCTATCTCGTCCAGCAGCTCGGATTCGGGCTCGGCTTCGTCGTGACCCTGGCCGTGCTGAGCCAGCTCGCCAACCTCGCCACGCTGCAGTGGTGGGGCATCATCGCCGACCGCTTCTCGAACAAATCGGTGCTCGCCGTCTGCGCCCCCGTGTTCCTCGCCTGCATCTTCGCCCTGCCCTACACGCACACGCCGCAGGCGCACACCCTCACCGTGCCGATGCTGATCGGAATTCACGTCCTGATGGGCGGCGCTGCGGCCGGCATCGGACTCGCGACGGGCAGCATCGGGCTCAAGCTCGCGCCCGAAGGACAGGCGACCAGCTATCTCGCGACCAACGGCCTGGTCGGGGCGCTGGCGGCCGGCATCGCGCCGATCCTGGGCGGAACCCTGTCGGAATGGTTTTCCGACAAGCAGCTCTCGGTCGTCATTCACTGGGGAACCAGCGACCGCGCCGCCGAGATCGTCGCCATGCAGCTTCGGCACTGGGATTTCTTTTTCGCGCTCGCCTTCCTTCTCGGCCTCTATGCCGTGCTGCGCCTTCAGAAGATCGAGGAGGCGGGCGATGTCGGCGAGCGGCGCATCGTTCGCGAGTTCATGCTCGAGGCGCAGCGCAGCGTCCGCAACCTTTCAACGGTTGCGGGGCTGCGCGTCATCACGCGTGCGCCGCTCGGGCGCCTCGTCACCGGCCGTGCGGAGGAGAAGCGGTAATCGGCCCGGCGATGTCGAGCCAGTCCGCCAGATGCCCGAAGAAGTCGTGGGCCACGCCGTCGACATGGCCGGCGACGATGCCGATGCCGGCGATGAGCGCAAAGGTGAAGAAGGCGATCCGCATGGACGTATGACCCGCTTGAAAAGCGGATCCGAGCCTCCCGCCGTTTGGTTAATGAATGGTTATGGCCGCGCCGTTTCGGGACATTCGGTCGCAGGGCATGCGTGGCCGTCCATCGCTGGCACCGACGCGGCGGGGGCGATGCGGCTGCCGCGGACACGGCACCCCCCGGTGTTTTGAAAAACGGCAGGGCTTCTCTATATTTCCGCCATGACCAAGTTCGTTCCGCGACAGCGTCCGATCGTCCTCTGCGTCCTCGATGGCTGGGGCCATCGCGACCAGCCCACCCCCGACAACGCCATCCTGCGTGCCAAGACGCCCAATCTCGACCGTCTCGCGAAGACGAGCCCGGTCGCCTTTCTGCAGGCGTCGGAGCTTCACGTCGGGCTGCCGCCGGGCCAGATGGGCAACTCCGAAGTCGGCCACATGAACCTTGGCGCGGGGCGGGTCGTCATGCAGGACCTGCCGCGCATCGATCAAGCCGTTCAGGACGGAAGCCTCGCGGCGAACCCGACGCTCCGCCAGTTCATCGACAAGATGAAGGCCGGCGGCGGCAGCGTCCACCTGATGGGCCTGATGTCGCCGGGCGGCGTCCATTCGCATCAGGACCACATCGCGGCCCTGGCGCGAGTTCTTGCAGACGCCGGCCTCAAGGTCTGGGTCCACGCCTTCCTGGACGGACGCGACACCCCACCCAAGAGCGCCGAGGGATACCTGCGGAAATTCGCATCGGATGTCGCCGATCTCGACCGCGTCTCGATCGCGACCGTCAGCGGCCGCTACTACGCGATGGATCGCGACAAGCGTTGGGACCGCGTCGCCCTCGCCTACGCCGCGCTGGTCGATGCGCAGGGGGAGATGGCACCCGACGCGCTGTCGTCGGTCGCGCAATCCTATGCCAAGGACACCACCGACGAGTTCGTGCTGCCGACCGTCATCGGCACCTATGGCGGGATGAAGGACGGCGACGGCGTGCTGATGGCGAATTTCCGCGCCGATCGGGCACGCGAGATCCTGCTGGCGCTGCTCGATCCCGAGTTCGGCGGCTTCTCCCGCACGCGCGTCGTCCGGTTCGCGGCCGCCCTCGGCATGGTCGAATATTCCGATCAGCTCAATCGCCTCATGGCGACGCTCTTTCCGCCGCTCGAGCTGAAGAACGTCATGGGCGAGGTGGTGGCGCGGCTAGGCCTGAAGCAGTTGCGCATCGCCGAGACCGAGAAATACGCGCACGTCACGTTCTTCTTCAACGGTGGGAACGAGCGCGAATTTCCCGGCGAGGATCGCATCCTCGTTCCCTCGCCCAAGATCGCGACCTACGATCTGAAGCCGGAGATGTCCGCCTACGAGGTGACCGACAAGCTCGTGGCTGCGATCGAGTCCGGCAAGTATGATTTCATCCTCGTCAACTATGCGAACACCGACATGGTCGGCCATACCGGCGACCTCGAGGCGGCGACGCGTGCCGTCGAGGCGGTCGATGCATGTCTCGGCCGTGTCGCCGATGCCGTCACGCGCATGGGCGGCGCGCTGCTCGTCACCGCCGACCACGGCAATGCCGAGACCATGATCGATCCCGAAACCGGCCAGCCGCATACCGCGCACACGACGAACCCGGTCCCGGTCATGCTCGTGAACGGCGGCGGCCCCGGTCGCAACGCGCCGATCGCGCTGCGCGACGGCAGGCTCGCCGACGTGGCCCCAACGCTGCTCGAGCTCATGGGCATCGAGCCGCCAGCCGAGATGACGGGCCATTCGCTGATCGTGCCACCGGATGCGCCGCGGGAGGCCGCGGCGGACCGTGCGACGGCCTAGCGCGCTTCGCCCCGTTGCCGGCGCTCCTCGATCGCGCCGGATTGCGCTCGCCTGTCTCATCCTCGGCCTTGCCGGGACGCCCGCGTTTGCGCAGCAGCCGCAGCAGCGCCTCGAACAGATCGAGAAAGCCATCGATGCCGAACGCGCGGCCGAGCGGCGCCTCGCCCGCGAGGCGGAAACGCTTGCGCGCGAGCTCGCGGCGCTGCGCACACGCCTCGTCGAACTCGCGCGGACGCTGCAGAACCGCGAGGAGGTGCTTTCGGCCGCCGAGCGCGAGGTCGCACGCGTCGAGGCGGACATCGCATCGAAGGAGAGCAGGCTCGAACAGGGCCGGGCCGAACTCGCGCGGCTGATCGCCGGGCTGCTGCGCATGCGCCGTCAGCCGCCGGAAGCGGCCCTCGTCCTTCCGGCCTCGCCGATCGAGGTGGTGCGGACGGTGCGGCTGCTCGGTGCGGCGACGCCGGCCGTGGAGCGGGAGGCCGCCGCACTCGCGCGCGAAATCGATGCCCTGCAGATGGCCCGCGCGGAGGCGGAGCGGCGACGCGCCGAAGCGGCAGAGGCGGCGGAACGGCTGGCGGCGGACCAGGCGGCGCTCGACGCGCTGATGAAGCAGCGGACCCTCCTGCAGCAGCAGACCGAGGCCCAACGGCGGGAAATTGCGGCGCGGCTCAGCCGCCTGTCGCGGGAGGCGACGGATCTTCGGGAGTTGATCGAGCGTCTTAATGCGGAACGTGCGGCGCGCGAGGCCGCCGAACGCGCGGCCCGCGCCGCGCAGGAAGAGGCGGAGCGCAAGGCGGCCGAACGCGCCGCAAGAGAAGCGCAGGTCGCGCGAGTACCGCCGCCCGCGGCCACGACGGGACAAGCGCGGCCGTTCGCGCAGGCCCGCGGTCAATTCATCCTGCCCGCGCGCGGCCGGATTGCGTTGTCATTCGGTCAACCCGGTGCCGGCGGGCAACCGCACCGGGGGATCACGATCGAGACCCGCGCGGGTGCGCAGGTCGTTGCGCCATATGACGGCCACGTCGCCTTTGCCGGCCCGTTCCGTGCATATGGCCTTATCTTGATCATCGAACACACCGAGGGATATCATACTTTGATCGTAGGGCTTGGCCGGATTGATGCGACCGTCGGGCAGCTGGTTACGGCGGGTGAACCGGTCGGTGTGGCGGGCGCTTCCGACACGGGAGGCCCGTCGATTTATGTTGAATTGCGACGTAACGGTCAGCCGATCGACCCACTGCCGTGGTTGGCGTCGCGAAACGAGAAGGTAAGCGGATGAAGCTAGTTCGGATCGCCGCAGCGGCTTTCAGCGCCCTGTGGCTCTGCGCCCCTCTGCCCGTCACCGCCCAGTCGAATACGTCGGATACCTATCGCCAGCTCAACCTGTTCGGCGAGGTGTTCGAGCGGGTCCGGTCGGACTATGTCGAGGAAGTCAGCGACCGGAAACTGATCGAAGATGCCATCAACGGCATGCTCACCGCGCTCGATCCGCATTCGAGCTTCATGAACGCGAAGTCTTACCGCGACATGCAGGTGCAGACGCGCGGTGAGTTCGGTGGCCTCGGCATCGAGGTCACGATGGAGAACGGCCTGGTCAAGGTGGTGGCGCCGATCGACGACACGCCGGCGTTCCGCGCCGGCCTCAGGCCCGGCGACCTGATCACGCACCTGGATGGCGAGCCGGTCATGGGCATGACGCTGCAGGATGCGGTCGAGCGGATGCGAGGACCCGTGAACAGCTCGATCAAGCTGACCATCCGGCGCGGCAACCAGGAGCCGTTCGAGATCACCCTGACCCGCGCGATCATCAAGATCCAGTCGGTAAGGGCCCGGGCCGAGGGCGACCTTGGCTATATCCGCATCACCTCGTTCACCGAGCAGACGGATGTCGGCCTGCGCAATGCGGTCCAGAAGCTGAAGGATCAGCTCGGCGACCGCCTTGCCGGCATCGTGCTCGACCTGCGCAACAATCCGGGCGGCCTGCTCGACCAGGCCGTTGCCGTCGCCGACGAATTCCTCGACAAGGGTGAGATCGTCTCGACCCGGGGGCGGCGTCCCGACGATGCCCAGCGCTTCCATGCCAAGCCGGGCGACATCATCAACAATCTGCCGATGGTCGTGCTCGTCAATGGCGGGTCCGCCTCGGCATCCGAGATCGTCGCGGGCGCGCTGCAGGACCATCGCCGCGCGATCATTCTGGGCACCCGGACCTTCGGCAAAGGGTCGGTGCAGACGATCATCCCGCTCGGTGGCCAAGGCGCGATCCGCCTGACCACGGCGCGCTACTACACGCCATCCGGCCGCTCGATCCAGGCCGAGGGCATCCAGCCGGACATCGTCGTCGAGCCGGCCCGCATCGAGAAAATCGAGGCCTCGAACATCCGTCGCGAGGCGGACCTGCGGGGTGCGCTGCGCAACGACCAGCGGCCCGCGCCGCCGACGACGCCCGGCGCGCAACAACCCGGCACGCAACAGCCCGGCGCGCAGCAGCCGGAGGCCGAAGTCGACCCGAACGCGATCGACTCGCCCGAGGACTATCAGTTGGCGCGCGCCTTCGATCTGCTTCGCGGCCTCGCGCTCTACAACCGCCGCGTCACCAACTGAGCGGCGACGAGCGACAGATCCCAGCGGCAGGCTCAAGTGGGTGGGGGCGAGCGACAGAGCCCGATGACGGGAGCTGCGGAGCGCACGGTCGTGCGACATTCGGCCCTCGTCACCGCTTGGCTCGCGCTCGTCGCGGCGATCTGCGCGGCGTTCCTGTGGGCCCAGATCAACGGCGCGCCGCAACCGTCCCAGCGAGAAGCGGTGCGGATCGCGCTGCCGCCGCTCACCGACGTCACGCCGACGACGAGCGCACCCACCGGCCCCGAGCGCACGGCGACCCCCGCGCCGTCGCCCGCACCGGCGGACACGACCGCAGCGGCACCGTCCAAGGCCGATCCTGTCGCCCAATCCGCCGCCATGCAGGCGGCGCCGGCCGAGACGGCAACGATCGCGCCGCCGCCGCGCCCGTCGCGCGAGACCACGACTCCGGCCTGGATCCGCTTCGGTCGCTCATTCGATGCCAATGATCGCCGGCCCCGTATCGCCGTGGTGATGAACGATCTGGGGATGTCGCATGCCGTGACGACCGCCGCGATCCAGCGACTGCCCGGCGAGGTGACGCTGGCGTTCAGCCCCTACACGGACAATCTCACCCAATGGATCGACCAAGCCCGGGCGGCCGGACACGAGGTGCTTCTCGACCTGCCGATGGAGCCGATCAACTTCCCGGCGAATGATCCGGGACCGCGTACGCTGCTGACCAGCCTGACGCCTCAGCAGAATCTCGAGCGCCTGGAATGGGTGTTGAACCGTGCCACCGGTTACGTCGGCGTGACGAACGAGATGGGCTCCCGCTTCACGGCGGTGCCCGAGGCCCTCGAGCCCGTCCTGACCACGCTGAACGAGCGCGGCTTGATGTTCCTCGACAGCCGGACCACGACGCGCAGCGTGGCGGCCAAACTCGCGAGCGAGATCGGCCTGCCGCGCGCCATCGTCGATCGCTGGATCGACCACGAGGTCTCGCGCGACGCGATCGACGCGCGTCTTGCCGAAATCGAGCGCATCGCACGCGAGACCGGCAGCGCGGTCGCGATGGCGCAGCCGTATCCGATATCGCTCGAACGAATCGCCTCCTGGATTCCGTCGCTCGAAAGCAAGGGCTTCGTGCTGTCGCCGCTCACCGCCGTGGTGAACCGGCAGCCCGTTCGCTGAGGCCGCGATGAGCACGCCGCCCGAACCGGTCCGCGATCCTGGCGAGCTTGCCTATCGGCTCGGCGTCGGAATCATGCTGTTGAATCCGGCCGGTGAGGTCTTCGTCGCCAAGCGCATCGACACGCCGGGTGATGCCTGGCAGATGCCGCAGGGCGGCATCGACGCGGACGAGGCGCCGCGCGACGCGGCACTCCGCGAGCTCGAGGAAGAGATCGGGACCGCCAATGCGGTCATCATCGCGGAAAGCCGCGACTGGTACACCTACGACCTGCCGCCGGATCTCGTCGGCAAGGTGTGGGGCGGCCGCTACCGCGGCCAGCGCCAGAAATGGTTCGCCGCCCGTTTTCTCGGCCGCGACGACGAGATTAATCTCGCGACCGTGCACCCCGAATTCAGCGCCTGGAAATGGGTGCGTCTCGACGATCTCCCGGCGCTGATCGTGCCGTTCAAACGCGCCCTCTATTCGGCCGTGGTCGAAGAATTCCGGCCGATCGTGATGAAACGTTGAGGCGCCCGACTCGCCACGCGGGCCGCCCGCATCCGGCTTTCCGGCAAGGGCGGCACCAAGCCGGAGCTCATGCGTTAACGATCCGGACGGATGCACCGGATGGCGTGACTACGCGGATGCGGCGTTCGTCCGGCCGGCCCAGATCGGCGGCTGCGTCGTCTTGAACGACACCAGGGAGACCGATGCATGGCCGATGGCGATGCGGTCGGCAACGTGCTGACGCCGGCACCAACCGACGCCGCATCCGGCGCGGAGCCGGACAACGTATTCACCGCCGCCGTGCTGCTTGCCGCGGCTGCCTACGATTCAACGCCTGATGCTGCGGTAGCCCGCAGCATGCGGCCACTCGACGCTACCGATCTGGAACTGCCGGCGACCGGCCGCCTCGAAGGCGGCACTTACGAGTTGCGCGACGGCGTCTACACGCATCGCGATGCGGACAACAGCGCCATCGCCCACGTCTATGTCGGCGACATAGGCGGCGCGACGACGCTCGCCCTCGCGTTCCGCGGCACCGACGAACCCGGCGACATCCCGGATCACCAGACCTTCACCACGCATTACGCGCGCTTTGCGCCCCTGGTCGCGGCAGTCGAAAGCTACGCCGCCGACCCGGACAACGGCATCGACCGGGTGCTGGTCACCGGACACAGCCTGGGATCGGCGATGGTGACCACGGCCATGATCCAGGAGGGGTGGATCGGCGACGATCGATATCTCGGCGTCGCCATCGGCGCCCATGGCACCGATGCCTCCGTGGCCGCGACGGCACCCGATACCGTCACCAATCTCGTGAACTTCGTTCATACGCACGATTTCCTCGTCCTCGAGCCCGAGCCGGACGACATCAGCTTCGCGAGCCTTGGCGAACTCCTCGAGTCGCTGTCCGATCTCACGTCCGAGGACAGCTTCGAACCGAAGGCGCGCGTCGGTCTCGACGTGTGGATCGACACGGGACAGATCGAGATTCTCGGGTCGAGCGGAATCGATTCGCCCGACGCCCTCATCGACGCCGAGCACGGGCTCGGCCGATATGCCGCCGACATCGCCTTTCTGGCCGAGCAAGGCGAACTCGAACCATCGGATCTGGCGTCGGCCCCGTCGCCACGCTTTTTCTACGTGGGCAGCGACGGCGCGGACGACTTCGCCCAGGATCGCGACGTGCCGTCAATATTCGCCGACGTGGGGGCGTTTCCGGCCCGGAATTTCGATCAGCGCCTGTATGCGCGCGACGGCGACGACGAGATCGGCGGGTCGGGCGGCGACGATTTCATCGACGGCGGTGCGGGCACGGACGTGGCGATCTATCGCGGCGCGACCGTCGAATACGCAATCACCAGTGTTGCCGGCGAGACGAGGGTCGTGCCGGCGGCGGGAACGGCCGGTCAGGCCGATGGCACGGACACCTTGGTCAATGTCGAGATGCTGCGTTTTGCCGACGGCGAACGCATCACGCTCGCCGGCGTCGAGACGCCGGATGCGGACGCGACCGAGACGATGATCGTTTGAGTGCGTTCAGGCGCCCGCGCGGTCGAGCGCGGCCGCGCGCGACTGCACCAAGCGATTCGCCACCGGCCACAGCAGGCGATGAATCCGCCCGTTGCCCTTGAAGCCGACGGCCTTGAGCGCCATGGCCACGCCGCGTTCCACGTGCCACGGCCGGTAGACCCGATAGGCGCGACGCGCATAGGCGCGAATGTTGGTGCGCCGGTCATAAGGCCTGCTCGCCGGCACGTTCGCCGCATAATAGGCGTAGGCGAGTTCGTCGTCCTCGGACTCGAACATGCGGCCGAACCCCGTCCACACCCGCTGCAGCCGCGTCAGCCGCTCGGTCTCCTGATAGCGCTTCATCGCGGTGTAGAAGAGCTTGTAGTGACGCAGCTCGTCGGCGGCGATCTTCTGGCAGATCTGCCGCAGCACGGGCTCCGCCGTCGCCTCGGCGAGCGCGGTGTAGTACGAGCTCGTCCCGGTTTCGACGATGCAGCGCGCGATCAGCTCGCCGGTACGGCTGCCGCGCACCGACTCCCTGGCATCGAGCGGCAGTCGGTATCCGTCGGTGAAGCGCTTGAAGGCCGCCGCGAAGTCCCAGTCCGGATCGGCCATCTCGGCCCAGCGCCGCAGCGCCTCGCCGTGCTGCACCTCCTCCTGCGCCCAGTACCTTGCCGTGGCCTGGAACTCCGGATCGTCGTGGAAGACGTTGCAGAGATAGGTCGCGTAGTCGAACCCGTTATGCTCGACCAGGCTGGCTGCCTTGACGATGCGGACAATGTCGGGGTCGACCTTGCTGCGGTCGAACGCCCCCCAATCGATGTCGTCGAGCGTCCAATGCTTCATGGCCACCTACCCCCTCGGCAGCGTACCGAGCGGACTTTATATGAGCCGGATCGGAAGGACTGGCAAGGGCTCAGGCTGCCCGGCCGGTCTTCCGCCCGGCGTCAGTCGAGCGCGGCCAGTTTGGCTTCGGCGATCTCGATGCGCGTCGTGATCGCCTGGCGTTCGGCATCGTCGCGCGCCACCGCAAGCTCTTCGCGCATCCTGCGCAGATCGGATTCGAGCTGCGCCCGGTCAAGGTCCTTGAGACGGATCGCCTCTTCGGCGAGCACGGTACACCGTTCCGCCGTGACCTCGGCGAAGCCGCCGGCAACGAAGATGCGGTCCGTCACCGTGCCGTCGTCATGCACGTCGATGACGCCGGGACGCACCGTGGAGATCAGCGGTGCATGCCCGTGCAGGACGCCGAAGTCGCCCTCGGCGCCGGGCACGACGACCATCTCCACCGCCTGCGACATCAGCAGCCGCTCGGGCGAAACCAGTTCGAACTGCACCTTCTCGGCCATGTCCGTGTACCGCGTCCCCTATGCCTGATGGTTACGCGGCCTCGGCCGCCATCTTGCGCGCCTTCTCGATGGCCTCTTCGATCGTGCCCACCATGTAGAACGCCGCCTCCGGCATGTCGTCGCACTCGCCGGAGATGATCTTCTTGAAGCCGCGGATCGTGTCTTCGAGCTTCACGAATACGCCCGGCGTGCCGGTGAAGACTTCGGCGACGTGGAAAGGCTGCGAGAGGAAGCGCTGGATCTTGCGCGCACGCGCGACCGTCAGCTTGTCCTCTTCCGAAAGCTCGTCCATGCCCAGGATGGCGATGATATCCTGCAGCGACTTGTAGGTCTGCAGCACGCGCTGCACCTCGCGGGCGACCGTGTAGTGCTCCTCGCCGACGATGCGCGGGTCGAGCATGCGGCTCGTCGAGTCGAGGGGGTCGACCGCCGGATAGATGCCGAGCTCGGCGATCTGGCGCGACAGAACCGTCGTCGCATCGAGGTGGGCGAACGAGGTCGCCGGCGCCGGATCGGTCAGGTCGTCGGCGGGCACGTAGATGGCCTGCACCGAGGTGATCGAGCCCTTCTTCGTCGTCGTGATGCGCTCCTGCAGCGCACCCATGTCGGTCGCGAGCGTCGGCTGATAACCGACCGCGGACGGAATGCGGCCGAGCAGCGCCGACACCTCGGAACCCGCCTGGGTGAAGCGGAAGATGTTGTCGACGA
>CALANV010000031.1 GCA_937926175.1 uncultured Rhodospirillales bacterium
TCCGGGGCACGAAAACACCCTCCCCCAGATGCGAACCGCGACCGAGCAGGATTGGACCTTTGACGGCGATGGCGAAGTCGATTTCGAGTCGCGCGCGGATGCCACCGCGCGGCCCGTCTCTCAATTCGATGACGCGCACCTCGCGCGGCGTGGGCAGGCTGCGGCGACGGCACTCGGCGACGCAGTCCGCCGCCACGAATTGGGCCGGATCCTGCCCCTTCTTCGGATGGCGCGTGGGGCGGTAGTCGGTTTGCGAGACCCAGTGGCGGGCAGCGGCCAGGAGGCCATCGTTCGATCCCGAAGCCTCGACCGGCAGGAGTTCCAGTACGCCCAAAGGCCCGGCCCGCACCGTTCGGAGTCGCGAGACGACGCGCTGAAAACGCACGACGTCCTGCCGGTCGGGATCGGCGCTACGGTCCGCGGCATCGGGGCGGATCACGTAGAGCCGCGCGACGCATTTGCCTTCCGCATCCATTCCGGCGGCGAGGAACACGTGTCGATGATGGCCATCGCCGGCCGGCTTGCCATCCGCTTCATGGCCCGAAAACAGCGTGCTCACCCGCCCCTGGGGGTCGAGATCACGGTCGAGCGCCATCAGCGCGCGGCGCACGGCGCGCAAGACCCCTTGAGCTGCCGCAGCCGACGGTCGCTTTGCCGCCGCGATGCTGAAACAGGCGACGCGTGGCGCTTCACGGTCACGAACTGGCGCCATAAGGCCGAGTCCCAGATAGCGTCCATCGCCGATGACAATCGGCCCGGTCACGGGTTCGGCGAAGACCACCTCGACATGCCGAAGACGCTCCTTGGGAAAACGGATGCCGTGCGCGAAGCTCTCGGCGCGTGCGCCCTTGGCCTCGAACGGCTCGCGCTGCACTCTGATGCTGGAAATGCGGGTATCGATCCGCGCGTGACGCAGGGCGTCCATCACGGCTTTGGCCGCCGACGCGTCCATCGCCTGCCGCTCGCTGCCTGTCATCCGGCGTCGCGTTCGCAACGGATGACGGGGCAGCGCTGCGGGCGCAACGGTCCGCCAGCGCCGGAAGGCGCCGTCTTCCGTCGCCCGGGGAATTCCATAATGCCGCAGCATGCCGCCGTTCTCGGTGGGGATCAGGATCCGGCCCGATGAAGGGTCCGTCGCCGCGTCGCGGATCTCCAGGCCGGAGAACGCCCAGTCGATATCCTCGAATCGAATCGGACAGTCCGGCGGAACCTCGATCAGCAGCCGGCGGATGGACCGCTCCGCGTGCGGATGGCCGATGGACGGCAGTGGAATGATGCGAATGCGGATGTCCTTGTCCGCTTCGCCCGCACCGCGCACGATGAAGACCCGTTCGATCAACGTTTTCTGGTCAGGAAGTGCATTGATCAGTCGCGTGACCGCGAGATCGCGCACGCGCTCGACGAGCGCAACCGGCTCGGTGAAGGGCCAGGGCGCGAAACCCGGCTCGGATTTCGATGCTTGCGGCCCCAAGCCCCGCAGCTCATAGAGCAGGTATCTCGGCGGGCAATCGTAAGGTTTCAGCGAGAATCGGGGTCGGCGCGGCTGGGTGAAGACTTGTCGTCCGGCTTTGCCGCCTTGTTCAACCGACAGGCGTTTGCGGTGCTCCAGATGACGCTTTACGAGGCTCTCCAGCGAGCCCGCCACCGGGCAAGGCAGCGTAATTCCGCCGTTCCCATTCGACGGTCGGAACACTTGGCCAGGATGGTTCGCGAAGCGCGCTTGGGCTTCTTGCACCTCCAGAATCTCGGCGCTGGCCCAGGCCATATCGACCCCGCGCCCGAGCTGATAGAGCCGCTCGGCGATCCGGCAGATGGCCTTCGCCTGCGCTTCGGCGCCCTCGAAATGCCAACGATAAAGGAAGGGAACGCGTGCATCGAAGAGACGCGGCCTGACGAGCTTCGCGACGCGGATCTCGTTGACACGCCGAAGGTCGCAGTCGACCGCATCCAGGTCGTTGTTGGGCACGTACGTCTCGAAGCCCTGGCCGAGACGTGACGCCGGCGCCGCGATCAGCGGCGGTTCGAGCCGCTCGAGCCACGCCAACGCCTCTCGATTCTCCTCGCCGAGGGCGCTGCCCCGTGCCGCACCGGCAATCAGCGCCTGAAACAGACGCATCGGCGAAGGCGGCCAGTCGCCGACGCCGTGATAGCGCCCGTCATGATAGCGAACGGTGAGCAGCAGCGCGCGGAGCATGATCGGACTTACGCGGCCTTGGTGTTCTTATTCGATCTCTTGGCGTCGGTTTTCTTATCCGATTTCTTGGCGTCCTCCTTGGCCAAGTCCTTGCTGAACGCGACTTGCCGGTTTGGCCCGACACCGAAAGCGCGTGCAGCCATTTGCGCATAGGCAAGGGCCAGTTTTTCATCGAGTTCGACCGGCGTACGTGCGCCGTTCCGTTCGACGATTGTCCATTGTCCTGGCGCATTGACCTCGGGAACGAGCAAGCAGCCCTGACGCAGAAATGGATCAGGCGGCACTGTCGCCGCGACAAGTGACAGCCCCAGGATATAACGCCGTAGTGCCGTACCGTTCTCACTCTTGAGTCGCCGCAGTGCGATGAGGTTGACCGTTACATCGCGTTCGATCCGGCCGCGCACGAAGACGCCGCCGGGCATCTTGCCGGCCGGCACGTGCACGAAGCCGCGTTGTGCAAGTGGGCTTTTCGGATCTCCTTCCTGCGATTTCTTTTCTTCGTCGCTAAATACGTCGAACTCCGCATAGTTGATTGGCGGACCATACTGCGCCGAGCGATGCAGCTCGTCGACGTCCCAGGCGCGGATCACCGACTGCACGATGCGGGGGAGCTTTGCCTGCGTCTCGCGCGAATCCCATACGCCGAATACGAGAGACGTAGGGGCGAGTTTGGCGATCGCGGTTGCATCGTCGTTATCGAGCAGTTTTCGGAAAGCATCGTACGCGGCTTGCCTCAGATCGAAACCGCTCGCCTCGTCCTTGGCGACGCAGCGGATGACGGCATCGCCCAGGCGGTGGCCGGCGTCGAATATGGTGATGGTCTTTTCGTTTCCAATAACGATCTCGATCTGCGGTACGAGCGAGGCGTACGGTTCTTCCTTGAAGATCGGCTCCATGCGGTTTGCCTGCGAACCAACGCTGTCGATGGTGACGACCTTGGTTCCGTCGGAAAGCACGTCGATGTTATAGCCAACATCAGCGTAGGTCGGCGGAAAAATGACGGCATTCTCGCCTTCCACGGGTACGAGCTTCTGTTTCAGATGAAGCGCGACGGGGCCCTGCAAGTCGTCGGCCCAGGAGTTGATGAGATCGTGCGAGAGCTTCTGTCGTTCGGTCATGATTTCGGTTCCTCTACAACATCGACAATGCAGCGCGCCTGGTTTTCCTGACCCGGCCAACCGAGCCGCATCCGAAAGATTCGTTGTGGGAATGGAAGCCTCCCGCAGCCAAGGGCGGCGCGAAGCAGCATTGGGCTCAACAATTGGTTCGGTGCCGGAGCCTCGATGACGCCGTACCGGTATTCGAGCTTGTGAACTCTCTCCGGTCTGGCATTGGAAAGGCCGATCGCCGCCATGATCTCGACGACGGGGAATCCCAGCATGGTCAGATCGTCGTGTTCATTGGGTGAGAATCCGACATCGATCGCGATGTAGTCCCGGCGCCAGTCGAACCGAAAACTGCTGCTTTGCGGCGCGGAGAGTGAGAACGGCGCCGCGACGGCATCCTTCAGACGATCGCGCACGAGGTCCAGCGCATCGCGCAACAATGCCGCTCCCGGATACCCTGATGCGCCGGCCCAGAATTTGACGTTGTCGCGCGTCGTCGCGTCGCCCCAGTGATCGATTTGAATGAATCGCTTTCCCGGGACGATGAGGCGCGCCGGGAGCGTTGCCGGGCTAGGGGGATCAGGGAAAGGATAGGGCTCTCCCTTCTCCGCAAGCTCCAAGCGCACTTTCCACTTTGCGGTACTTTGCCGAGATGCTGCCGGTGCGACGGCCTTCACCTCGGCCTCTGCCAGAAACGCCAGCACGGCAGCCACCGGATTCTCGCCGCCGGCAGCTTGCAGACGGAATTTTGCGCCCTCCCGCTCCTGCATTGACCAGTCGAAGCCGCCCTTTGCATCGCCAAGCAGAATTTCGGCGGCCTCCAAAAAACCGAGACAGGCGAAAACCTGCCCGGGGTTGAAGAGATCCACGGGAATTTCAGCCTCAGCCATCGGATGGTTTCCCTCGGCCTGCTTCCTCAGTTATCCCGTCGCGGTGTCTTGCATCGTTCCTGCGCGAGGCTTGCTGATCCGCGGCGCGCAGCAGCGCCTCGAGCCAAGCGAGCCCCCAGGGCCCCCACCGTTCCTGCAGCCGGGCGAATCGCAGGGCGACATCGCGCGCCCGCGCCTCCAGCACGGAAGGCGGCGCGTCCTCGCAACCCTCCGTTTCAATGACGGGCCGCGCACGGCCGTGATGGGCGGCGATCAGGTGGAGGACCAAGTCCTGAAGTTCGGGGTCGAGTTTTTGGAACTGCTCGTCCTCTTCCGCATACCGCAGCGAGCCGAACTCATGACGGTAGCGACCGAGGGCGTGAGGATTGAAGGGCCCCCTGGTCTTCGCATAGATCACGCCGTCATCGGGGGCATTGAACGCCCGCTGCCAGCGCGAAGCCCGCTTGCCCTCGTCGTGCAGACGCGCGGCGACCTCGAGGGCCCTGGCCAGGTCGCCGCGAAGCCGCAGCGTGCGTGCGAGAGCGGCCGCCTGTTCCGCCGTCCAGCACTGGTGCTCGGCGAGGCTTTGCGCGTTCGAGATGGATCGCTCTTCCTCTCCGGTCACTGCCTCCTTCCATTTTTCGACGACGAGCTGACGTACAGGTTCGCCCTCGTCGTCGCGCTCGATCGCGAGAAGGAAGGTTGGATGCCAATTGGCCGTTTCCGCCCGCTCCTCGTCCGCCGTTGCCGGGCGCACGCGGAAGCCCGCGACCGGCTCGCCATCCTCGTCAATCAACCAGCCCTCGCCGATATCCGCGACCCGCGGCGGGCCATCTTCTTCGGCGTTGAGCAGGCCATCGCGCAAGCCCGCCATGCGCGCATCGACGATGAGGGTCACATCCGCGAGGTCTCGTTCGAGCGTCTTCCGGAATGGCGTCCTGGCCCCGGGTGGAAGCAGATCCTTGAGGCGGTATGTCCTGAGAAATTGCCCGTCCCGTCCAAGCGCGATCGCGGCGACGTCATCCCTTCCAAGAGGGTAGGCCTCGCCCGCCGGCGCCGGGAGATCCGCTTGCCTGCGCGTTCCCTGCTCGGCGCCCAGCAATGCCGTTGCGCGCGCGATCAGCCATTCCGCAACGCGCCAGGTCTCCGTCTCGAGCTTTTCGCTGAGATGGGGGAAGGCTGCCTCGAAGAAGCCTTCGATCTCCCTGGGGGATGCATCGTCACCGTTGGCGCGCACCGGCAGGTACTTGCGCCACACGACCACGGTTTGCGGCTTGTCGTCGACCCAGCCTCTGAGCCACGGTCCGACCTCCGGTCGTCCCGTATGCTGCGCCAGCGAGGTCATCGACCAGGCATCGACGAGCGCGCGGCTGAGCGCCGGGCGAAGCGGCTCCGGCGTGGACGCGGCGTCGATCAGCGACGGATTGCTCGCCTTGAGCCTCGTCAAGGCTTCGGGGCTTGCATCGCGCCATTCTTCCTTGTCCGGCGGAAGCGCCTCGATCGCTTCCCGCCACTTCTGCTTGGCCTCGAGATCGACCTCGTCCGTGGCCTCGTCCGCTGCCCCGGACCGGGCAGGCGTAGGTGGCACGGCGAGGACGATGATTCTCGCCTCGCGTCCTGCGCCGCCCCGCCGGTTGACGCGCCCGAGGCGCTGGATCATGCGATCGATGGGTACGAGGTCGCAGACCATGTGATCGGCATCGAGGTCGACGCCGACTTCGCCGGCGGAAGTCGCGACCAGGAACGCAGGTTTGTCGAGTTCCACCTCGCTTCCGGCGAGAAAGCCAAGTTCCTCCAATCTTTTCTTCGCGTCCTCTCGCTCCTTGACGCGTCGCGCGCCGACGAAGAGCTCGACATGCGCCTTTCCCTTTGCCCGCCTGTCGAGTTCCGTCTTCGTTTTTTCGGCGACGTCGCGCTTGTCGCAGTAGACGATGCATCGGATTGCCTTCGCGCCCTTGCCCGAAAGCTGCCAGGCGTGTTCGGCAAGCGACGATGCCAAGGCCTTGGCATCGCCGGTCGCCTCGAGTCGCAGGCGCTTGCGTGCTTTCAGCCGCTTCTCGACTTCCTCGTCGGCATAGTCCTCGGGCACAAGCCGGAAAACCGTTCGCCCGTCGTTGCCTGCGTCGGCGCGACCCGTGGCGGACAGGGACATCAGGCGGAACGGCGGCACGATTTCCCGCGCCGCCGGATCGCGGGGCCCGAACTCTTTGGCGTCGTTCTGGATCCGCTCGAGAAGCCGCTCGAACGGCGGCACCAGATGCGCCTCGTCCAGCACCACGAGCGTATCGGCCCCCAGCAATCCCGCATGATAGGGACGCATGCCGCGCGTCACGCCATAGCCGGAAAAGAGCAGGCGCGACCCGATCATGTCGACGGTACCGACGATGATCGCGGGCGCGGCCGGGTCCTCCAGCCACTCCTTGTTGTCGACGTGCTGTCCGCGTAGCGTGCTGACGCGTAAGGTCATGTCGCCCGATTTCCGCTTGATCTCGTCGGCGACCGTGGTCGCCTGATCGACCACCGCACGTCGGTCGACCACGTAGACAAGGCGCCGAGGCAGCGAAGCGCCCGCCGTCAGGGCCAGGTACCAGATCGCAATCACCGAGGTCTTGCCGAGGCCGGTCGGCAGATCGAGCGCCGTGGGGATATCGCCTTTGAGGAAGTGTTCGAGATAGAGCCGCTGCTGCCAACGGAAAGGCGTATGCCCGGTCAGCGCCGCGAAATTCTTGCGGAAGCGGTCGGTTGCCCCGTCAGTCGCCTGCATGCGCCGCTCCCAACGACGGCCCGGTCGCGGTCAGGACCGTTACCGTTTCCCCGAAGCCACCAGAAACCCGCAATGTCACCAGCCGCGTGCAGCGCGCCAGCCGGATCTTATCGAGGCGAACGCGCCCGAACCCGAGAAGAAGTCTTCGAACGCCACGGACATTCCCCGCCCTTCCGTCCGCGGTCTTTCTCGCAGTACCGCCCCTGAAGGTGGGGCGAGCCGCGGCCGCTTTCTTATGAAACATAATATAGCATCGCTCACCGGCCTTGCATATGTAACGGTCAAGGCCTCACTGGACACTCGGTTGCAGTTATTCACATTTCTCAGGCAGCCAGTTTCTCGGTAGCCGCGTAGTACTTACGCCGCCGCTGCGCGGGGGAGATGTAACCGTGGCGTTGGATCATCCATCGTTCGTTGTACAGTTCGGCGCATTCCAGCAATGCACGTCGCAGTTGCTCGACGGTGTCGAACGTCTTCACCCACAGCAATTGTTCCTTCAGCGTGCGGATCGCCCGCTCGACACAACCATTGCCTTCGGGCGCACGCACGAACGCCGGGCTGGATTGGATCCCGAGCAACTCGATCTCCTGTTGGAAGTGCAAGCTCATGTACTGCGAGCCATGATCGTGGCGCAGCTCCAAACCATTCGCGACGTTCTTGCGGATCGCGCCGAAGCAGCGACGCACGGCCTGGCGCACCGGCACGAGTGCCTCCCAGCGGGAAGCGCACTTGGCGGCATGGATGCCAAGGATCTCCGCGGTGTGGCGGTCCACCGTGAGCATCACACTGACGTGGCCCTCCTGGGTCGTCCATATGCCGGTGATGTCCGTTCCCCAGCGCATGTCCGGCACCGGCGGGATGTTCGTGCCGTCGTGGGCCTGTGGGCCCCTCGGCGCACTGAGGTTCACCGGCGCTCGCAGATGGTGCTCGCGCATCAGCCGCATCACGCGGGTTCGGCGGGTGCGAATGCCACTAAAGCGCAGCTTCGCCCAGACCTTGCGATAGCCTTCTCCGAGGAACGGCGTCGCCGCCAGCACCTGCCGGATGTGGACCACCAGCTCGTCATCGCTGAGCCAGCACTTTCCGCCCCGACCGATGCGGGTGGGCACCGGGCAAGCATTCGCACGACGCGCAAAGTACACACTGGATCGCGCCACACCGACCATCGTGCAAACTCGGCTCAGCGGCACCAGACGATTCAGGGAAGCCGACACGCCGCGCCTCACTT
>CALANV010000032.1 GCA_937926175.1 uncultured Rhodospirillales bacterium
CGCCGCCCTCGTGAAACACGAACACCGGCACGCCGAGCAGGCCGAGCTTTCCCGCGAGTGCACCCAGCGTATCGATGCTTTCCTCGACGCAGTCGCCGACGAACACCACCGCGTTGACCTTGCGCCGCCCGGTCTCGGCGATCGCATGCCGCAGGACCTTTTCGATCTGGGTCTCGCCGGCCCGGCACGTCACGGCGGTCATCTGCTCGATCAGTGCCGCGGAATCGTCGACCCAGGGGCTGGCCATGAATTCGCCGAAGCCCCGATACCAGACGAGCTGGATCTCGAGCCCGCCGAGATGCCGCGTGGCGGCGAACATCTCGCCCTGAATGCGGCAGGCGCGGTCCCAGGTCGGCTCGCGGCTAGCCGTCGCATCCATGGCGAAGATCAGCCGCCCCTTGGCCCCCGCGGGCCGCACGGCCGGCATCGCCTTGACCTTGGCAAGGAAGTCGGCGACCTCGGCGCGGCTCGACTTCGTCGGCAGCTTCCCCTGGCGGTCGGGCACGGGTTGCTCTCCGTCTCGTGAACCGTCCCTAGAAGATGGGATTTTGTCCGACGAACGCAAGCGAACCGCGCCGCCGCGAGGGGCGCGCTTTGGGCCGGTCCCTTTGGCCCGATCCGGGCCGGATCCCACTTGGCCGGGCATCCGTCAAGCCGACGTCGCGAAGACTCAACCCTCGTCCAGCAGCCCGTGCGCTCGGTGCCACTCCTCGAGCGAGTCCGCGGGATACTCATCGTAGCGTGCCTCGCCGCGCTTCGCGTCGACGCGCACCCAGTTCGCCTTCGAGCCGAGCATCATGTGCACCTGCTCGGGCGGCTTGGGCAGCGGCGTGTCGATCGCGCTCGCGAACGGGTGGACGAGTTCGGGCCAGCGCGGGTCCCATACCCACAGCGCCGAGCCGCAGCGCGAGCAGAACCGGCGCTCGCCGGGGCTCTCCTCGCCGTCGATCTTCGCGTGAAAGACGGTGATGTTCTCCTCGCCTTCGACCCGAAGCGTATCGGTCTTGGCGCCGAGATTGATGGCATAGCCGCCGCCGCCCGCCGTCTTGCGGCAGATCGAACAGTAGCAGCGCAAGTATGGCACCGGCGCATAGGCCTCAACCGAGAACCGCACCGCGCCGCAATGACAGGAGCCTTCAAGCCGCATGGGTCGTCTCCCTTTCCCGTTTGACTGGCGCGTTCCGATGTTCGGAGGGCGCGCGCCGATGTTCAAGCCGCCTCGATCAACGGTCCAGGAGACTGAGCGGGCCGGTCCTCATCCTTGCCCTCACGACCGCGCGGAAGGCGATCGTCATATATCGGGCGCGGTTGCCGCCGAGGTTGCGCAGCAACGGCACCTACAGACTCTTGCCGTCGAACGGGGTCGGGGTCAGCGCGGCCAGGTCCACGTCATCCAGGCAATGGACGTTGACCGCCGTCATGTTCGCACCCGTGGGCGCCGTGCCCGTCGCAAAGGATTCGATGCCGCAGAAACGGCAGAACAGGTGATGAATGGTTTTCCTGCCGAACTGATAATCGGTGAGGTCGTCCTTCCCCGACAGCAGCTTGAATTGATCGGACGGCACGAACGCGAACAGTGCGCCCAGCTTCGTGCAAATCGAGCAGTTGCACGAGACGACCCGCTTCAGGTCCGTCTTTACTTCATATCGCACCCTGCCGCAGTGGCATCCGCCCGTGTAAGTCCTGACGTCAGACATATGCCCTCCGGGTCTTGATCGTGGGTATGTCGGATGAACGTCATGCGCCGGCTGCGCGACTGAACGGCGTACGACGCGCCGCGATGCGCCCTTCGCCTCAGCCCGTTCCGGCGGGGGCGCCGGACGGCGCCGCCTCCATGCCGACCGCGGCCAGAAGCTCGCGCACTTCCTGGCGGGCTGCGACGTGCGACATGCTGAGCGAGCGGCCGAGCCCCGGATCGCGCAGGTCGAGCAGCGTGAGCCCCTCGAGGAAAAGCTCGCGGAAGATGACGCGGTCGCCGAAGCCCGGCGCCAGCCGGAAGCCGATGCGCCGCGCCAGCTGCTCCAGCACGCGGCCGACCGCCCGCTTGTTCTTGGCCTCCGTGCTGGCGAGCCGGTTGCGCATGACGATCCAGTCGATCGAGCCGCCGTCGCGCATCGCCCGACGCTTCTTCTGCTCCCACACCATCTCGCTGTAGAGGCTTGGGCGCAGGATCTTGTGCGTGTCGGGATCGACCTTGGCCAGCAGATCGAAGTCGATGAAGCTGTCGTTCATCGGCGTGATCAGCGTGTCGGCATGCGAATGCGCCAGACGCGACAGCGCATCGTCGCTGCCGGGCGTATCGATCACCACGACCTCGTGCGTCGCGGCCAGCTCCTCGAGCGCCGCCGTGAACCGCGCCGCGTCGTCGGCGGGTCCGGCCGGCGGCTCCAGCGTCGAGCGCGTGATCAGCCGATGCGTCGGCATCGGCAGCTTGATGCCCTTTCTCTGGGTGAGCGCCGTGCGGTTCTCGATGTAGCGCGTCAGCGTCGCCTGGCGCGAGTCGATGTCGATGCTGCCGACCGTGCGTCCGGCCCGCAGCAATCCGATGATCAGATGCATCGCGGCGGTTGATTTCCCCGAGCCGCCTTTTTCGTTGCCCAGCACGATGATGCGCGCCCGTCTCGGCGCCGCGTCGATGGCGGAGGGTAGCGTGGCCTGGGCCTGCGGCGCGCCGGCCGGTGTCGGAGCAATAGTCATGGACCGATCCTGTCGATTCCACTCTTGACAAACTGTCTGGAAGTGCGACCGCCCTGCATCACGACCCTTTCTTCGGCCGTATCGCATCCCATTCCGCGTCGCTCAAACGGTCGAGGAAATTGAACTGTCCGGCGCCCTTGAGCCAGTCGCCGCCGTCGATGGTGACGACTTCGCCGTTGATGAACCCGGCCTGATCCGACAGCAGATAGGCGGCAAGGTTGGCGAGTTCCGCATGCTCGCCCGGGCGCCCCAGCGGATTGCGCGTCTCGAACTCCCTGGCGAGGTCGGGACGCGGCACGAGCCGTTCCCACGCGCCCTGCGTCGGAAACGGACCCGGCGCGATGGCATTGAGTCGTATGCCGCGCGGCCCCCACTCGACGGCGAGGCTGCGCGTCATCGCCAGCACGCCCGCCTTGGCCATCGCCGAGGGCACGACATAGGCCGATCCCGTCCACGCATAGGTGGTCACGATCGACAGCACGCTGGCGCGTCGGCCCTCCGCCAGCCACCGCTTGCCGCAGGCGAGCGTCGTATAGGCGCTGCCATGCAGCACGATCCCGAGGATCGCATCGACCGCACGCGGGCTCAGCGTCTCGGTGCGTGCCACGAAATTGCCGGCGGCATTGTTGACGAGGCCGTCGAGCGGACGCTCGGACCAGATCTTGTCGATCATCGCCTCGACCTGCGCGGGATCACGGATGTCGCAGACGTGCCAGCTCACCGGGCCGGCGAACTGGGCCATGAACTCCCGGGCCGTGTCCTCGAGCACCTGCTGACGGCGGCCGCAGATGACGAGTTCGGCGCCGAGTTCGAGCAGCCGTCGGCCCATGCTCTTGCCGAGCCCGGTGCCGCCGCCAGTGATCAGGAACTTCTTGCCGTTGAGAAGCCCGGGCAGGAACAAGACGCCATCTCCTTCATCGCGAATCGGGACGGAGATGTACCCGACCGACGCCGCTTCTGGCTATGATGTTCACAGATACGAACGGGAGGAAAGACGATGCTGCAGCAGGCCCCGACCTATTCCGAAACGCGCGATGCGTTCCGCTGGCGGATTCCGGCGCGCTACAACATCGGCGTCGATGCCTGTAGCCGCCATGCCGCCGCCCGGCCGGACGCGCTCGCGCTGATCTTCGAATCGGAGGACGGCCGGGTCGAACGCTACACGTTCCGCGACGTCGACCGCCTGTCCAACCGCTTCGCCAATGCGCTCATGGCACAAGGTCTCGTGCGCGGCGACCGGATCGGCATCCTGCTGCAGCAATGTCCGGAGACGGCGCTTGCCCACATCGCCGCCTACAAGGCCGGCCTCATCGCCGTGCCGTTGTTCGTGCTGTTCGGCGAGGACGCGCTCGAATACCGCCTCGCCAATTCCGCCGCGCGGGCGATCGTCACCGACGATGCGAACCTGCCGAAGGTCCTCACCATCCGCGATCGTCTGCCCGCGCTCGAGACCGTGATCGTCGTCGGCGGGCAAGGCCGCGACGGGACGCTCGACTGGGCGGCACTGGTCGAGGCGGGTGCCGACTCGTTTACGCCGGCCGACACGTCGTGCGACGATCCGGCGCTCATCATCTACACCTCCGGCACGACCGGGGCGCCCAAAGGCGCGCTCCATGCGCATCGGGTCCTGCTCGGCCACCTGCCCGGCGTCGAGTTCCCGCACGAGTTCTTTCCCCAGGCCGGAGACTTGTTCTGGACTCCCGCGGACTGGGCTTGGATCGGCGGCCTTCTCGACGCCCTGTTGCCGGCTTGGCACCACGGCGTGCCGGTGCTTGCGCACCGCTTCCGCAAGTTCGATCCGCACGCGGCATTCGCCCTCATGGCGCGCCACGGCGTGCGCAACGTCTTCCTGCCTCCCACCGCGCTCAAGCTGATGCGACAGGCTGGCGCGCCGCCCGGGCACGGCGTCCGCCTGCGCTCGATCGGCAGCGGCGGCGAAACGCTCGGGGAAGAACTGCTCGACTGGGGGCGCACGACGTTCGGCGTGACCATCAACGAGTTCTATGGCCAGACGGAATGCAATCTCGTCGTCGCCAACTGCGCCGGGCTCATGCCGGTGCGTCCCGGCTCGATGGGCCGCGCCGTGCCGGGCCACGACGTCGCCATCGTCGACGACCACGGCAACCCTCTGCCGGCCGGCGAGACCGGGCACATCGCCATCCGTCGGCCCGATCCGGTCATGTTCCTCGGCTACTGGAACAACCCCACGGCCACGACCGAGAAGTTCACCGGCGACTGGCTGCTTACCGGCGACATGGGCCGGCAGGACGGCGATGGCTATTTCTGGTACTTCGGCCGCGCCGACGACGTGATCACGTCGGCCGGTTACCGCATCGGCCCGGTCGAAATCGAGGAGTGCCTCCTCAAGCATCCGGCGGTGGCCATGGCCGCGGTGATCGGCGTGCCCGATCCGATCCGCACCGAATCGATCAAGGCCTTCGTCGTTCTCAGGCCCGGCCATGCGCCGGATGCGGCACTCGCCCGCGCGATCCAAGAGCATGTCCGCAACCGGCTCGCCGCCCACGAGTATCCGCGCGAGGTGGAATTCGTCGACGCGCTGCCGCTGACAGCCACCGGCAAGATCATGCGCCGCGAGCTGCGCGCCCGGGAGCTCGCCCGCATCCAGCAAGCCTCGGCGGCCGCCGCCCCTTCGGTCGGTCAATAAGTGTGAAGATGAACCTCTCGAAGCCTCGTCCCGAACCTGTCGACCGATAAATCCATCGAAGCCTCATCCTGAGCTTGTCGAAGGATGAGGCTTCGGTGTCATTAGGTGATGCTGGCCCTTATCGACTATCAGCGCCGGTATCTAGCCTCGTCCTTCGACAGGCTCAGGACGAGGTCGCTCTTGCTTCTTGGGTACGTTTATTCACCCAGACCTTATCTTGAGCTTGTCGAGGGATGAGCTCGGCGACGGACGAGCTTGTCAGAGAACGAGCTCATCGAATCGAAGCCTCACCCTTCGACAAGCTCAGGGTGAGGCTTCGATGACGTCAAAGGGTAACGCTTCGTCTCGCGTCAGCGCTGCGACCGGCCTCGCCCGTCGACAGGCTCAGGACGAGGCCGTTCTTGGTTCTGGCCGCATCTCGTTGCCGACGCTCATCCCCAGCACCGAAGCCTCACCCTGAGCCTGTCGACGGGAAAGGCTTTCGAAGGATGAGGCATCGGGATCAATGGACGAAGCTTCAGTGCCGAACGATGACGCTTCGACGTCGATGATAAGACTTCGACCGCTTCACCCTTGTCAGATCGCGCCTGGCCATCGCGCCGTTCCTTCGTGCCGATACCGCTGACCGAGACGGAAAGTCGCACCGCGGGAACCTTACGCGTCCGTCCGGACTCTCGTAGAATGATACCGCGACGCATCCGACATGCGAACCAGGCGACATCGACGACCGGCTCATCGGTACGGCGGCTTCTTCCGCCGGCGGTGGATCGCCGTCCTCGGAATCGCCGCCATCCTGATCCAGGGCGTCGTCCTCGCCACGCACGTGGCACGCGCCGCGCAAGTCCCCGAACCCGCGGTCCACTGCCGCAGCGATGTGGACGAGCCACCGCATCGAGGCGGCGGAAAACAACCGGGTCACATCGCCCCGGTCTGTCAGATTTGTCTGACGCTGCAGCACGCCGGCAAGGGCGTCCTCCCCTCGGCACCGCCGCTGCCGCTTCCGCCGGTCGCCTTCGTCGGCGCCGACGATGCGGCCACGCCGACCGTTCTTTCACGCCGCTCTTATACGCCTGCACGTCCGCGCGCTCCTCCAACGATTTGATCCCTGCTCGCCCCCGGGCGTCCGGTTCACGCGAAGCACTGTCTTCGCGTCCAGCATTTGCAACGGATCACCAGGAGGATTTCGCAATGATTCGCCGTTCGATCGGCGCGGCCGCCGCCGGTGCCGCGCTTCTGTCTTCGTCATTGGCCTTCGGCCATGTTTCGCTCGAGGGGTCCGAGGCCCCTGCCGGCTCGTATTACAAGGCGGTGATACGCGTTCCGCATGGCTGCGACGGTTCGCCTACAATCCGCATCCGAATCCGCATTCCGGAGGGAGTCGTCGACGTGAAGCCGCAACCGAAACCGGGCTGGGAGGTCACGACCGTGACCGGCAAGCTTGCCGAGCCCTATACGAACCACGGCCGGACAATCACCGAGGGCGTCCGCGAGGTCTCGTGGAGCGGCGGCCGGCTCGACGATGCGCACTATGACGAGTTCGTCATGCGCGTGAAGCTGCCGAACCGGCCCGGCGAAGTTCTCTATTTTCCGACCGTGCAGGAATGCGAGCGCGGCGTGCACCGCTGGATCGAGATCCCTGAGGCCGGCCGGAACGCGGATGACTATCGCGAACCGGCGCCCGCCCTGCGCCTCGTTCCGAAGCGATAGGACGTGCGATTGACCTGGGGTCTCCTCACCTGCGTTTCTCCCAGCTGGGCGAACGCAGATGCAGAGAGATCCCGGGTCGCGCGCCGGGCAGATCGTGCATGAAGTGGGTCATCGTTCTATACGCGGTGGTCTGGCTGGGTTTCTCGCCTGCCGCCGCCTGGGCCCATGCCGCGCTCGTCGAGACACGCCCCGGCAATGGCGCCATCCTCGAGCACGCCCCGGGCGAGGTGGTCCTCCGGTTCAACGAACCGGTGACGCCGATCGTCGTCCGCGTCTTCGGGCCGGACGGCGTCGAGATCGCCTTGCCCGCCCGGCCGACGACCGGCGACCGGGATCTCTACCAGCCGTTGCCGCCGGACCTACCGACGGGCAGCTATCTCGTTTCCTGGCGCGTCGTCTCGTCCGACACGCACCCGATCGGCGGCTCGTTCGGATTCGCCGTCGGAACCGCGCCCCCGGTGCAAGCACGCGGCGACGAGCCGGCCGGTCGCGAAGCGTGGTGGCAATCCGCCGCGATGATGAACCGCTTCGTCGGCGATCTCGCGCTCATGCTCGCGGCCGGCGGCATCATGTGTCTCGTCTTCGTCCTGCGCGGCACGCCCCCGCCCCGCTTCCGGCTGGGTCACTGGTTTCTCGCGTCCGGAACGGTCGCGATCCTCTCGGCCGTGCTGGCCGTCGGACTTGCCGGCGGCTGGCTTCTGAACGGTCGCGCCTCTGCCATCCTCGATGAAACGACGTGGGCCATGGGCGCCTCGACACCGGTCGCTTGGCGCGCGCTCGTGATCTCGATCGGCCTCATCGCCGCCGGTGCCGGACTGTTCTCGCGCTCGAGGCCGGCCGGGGCCGTCATTGCCGTCGCGGGCGCCATGACCGCGGCTGCCGCCGTGGCGATTTCCGGCCATGTCGCGGCGCTGAAGCCGGCCTGGCCCGCGCGAACGGCGCTCATGCTCCATGCCGTCATGGCGGCGTTCTGGATCGGATCGCTGCCGCTGCTCCTCGTCGTCGTTCGCTACGAAAATGCCGCGACGGCGGCGCGCGTTCTGCGGCATTTCTCGGGGCAGGCGCTGCCGGCCGTCATCGTTCTCGCCGTAGCCGGCATCGGCGTCGCGGTCGTTCAGATCGGGACGATCGAGGCGCTCGTCGACACGAACTACGGACGGATCCTCCTTCTCAAACTCGGCTTCGTCCTGCTCCTGTTGGCGCTCGCCGCGCGCAACCGTCTCGCCTACACGCCGATACTGACGCGAGGGCACCCCGCCGCCGCGCACGGTCTCCGCCGCACCATCCGGGCCGAGATCGGTTTCGCCGCCGTGATTCTTCTGCTCACCGCGATCCTCGGACATACGTCGCCGGATACGCCGGTCTCCGACCCGCACCGTCATCACGGTGCGTCGGCGGCCAGCTACGTCGCGCAAGTCGCCGGCCGCGACCTCACGCTCCGGATCCGGGTCACGCCGGCGACGGTCGGTACGAATGATATGGCCATCGACCTGACCGACTCGACCGGCGGCCCGGTGCGTGCACTCGAAGCGCGCGCGGAATTTTCGTTGCCTGCAGCCGGTATCGAACCGCTCGTCCGCCGCCTGACCGAAACAAGCCCCGGCACCTACGAGGTCGACGCCGTGCCGCTGCCGCGCGCGGGTCTTTGGCGCCTGCGCGTCGAGATCCTTGTCTCCGATTTCGACAAGCGGACGTTCGAGCTCGAACTGCCGGTCCCGTGAGCGCACGGGCCGGATCATTGACGGCCCTGAACCGGTCGCCTCAATCCGGCATCCGCAGGACGTAGCACCGGCTCTTGACCGGCTCGCCTTTCTCCTTGCGTACCGTCTCGTCGGTCGCACGGGCGACCGTAAAGCCGGCCGCTGCCGCCGCGGTCCGTACATAGGCGTCGTCGTGGGCGTAACGGCCGGTCGGCAGAAGGCGATAGGGCACGCCGTCGCCCGCCTCCACCGTGAAGGCGAACAGGCCGCCGGGCAGCAGCACGGACGAGAGCGCACGCAGCATCGGTTCGAGATCGCCGAAATAGATCAGCACGTCGGCCGCGACGGCCAACGTATAGCGACGCGTCGACGTCAACAGGTGATAGACGATCTCGTCGACCGAGAGTTCGTCGTACACCCCGCGCGCGCGGGCCTGTTCCACCATCTTGGCGGACAGGTCCACGCCGTCCAGCCGTCGCGCCAGGGACCGCAGCAACCGCCCGGCGAGGCCCGTGCCGCACCCCAGATCGATCACGTCCTGCGGCGGCGGATTTGGTCCGAGCACCGCCTGCACGGCCTGAAGAATGAACTCGGGGCCCCTGTACTCCAGCGCGCCGACCAGAACCTCGTCATAGCGTGCGGCGAAGTCGTCGAACTCCGATGTGATATAGGCATCCGCGGCCCGGGCCGGTGCCTCGGTCGGCGTCACGTCGCTCAACGCCGCAACCATGTGCTTGGCGTCCTCGCGCGACGGATCAGCCGCCAGGATGCGGCGATACGCGGCAAGCGCTCCGTCGCGGTCGTCGCGCTGGCGATGGAGCTTGGCCAAGGTCGCAAGCAGCCCCGTGTCGTCGGGCTTCGTTTCCAGCGCGCCTTCGATCGCCTCGACCTGGAGGTCGAGTAGTTGCCGTTGCCAGACTTCGGCAAGCGCCGTGTTGACGGGGTTGGGCATGGCTTCGGTCGCGATCTTCTGGAGCACCGACGGGTCGAGCACGGCGCCCATCTGCTGGCCCGCATGCTGAAGCAGCAGGTCGCTCACGCTCGGCGTGCGTGGAACCTGCCCCGGTCTTAGCGGGTTCCTGCCCTTGGTCCGTGCCAGCTTTTCCAAGCGGCGACGGTCTTTACGGTTCATCGCGCGGCTCCGTCCCCTGTCGAACGATCCAATGCTCGTTAGTCCGTAGGTCGGCCCCCCTTCGGCAGGCTCGAGATGAAGGGCTCCCCCTGTACCTGACGACGGGTGAACTTGGCGAAGGGTGAGCCTTGTCGAAGCATGAAGGCCAGGCCGCGGTGTCGCTCAGTTCTAACTCCGTTCTATCGCCCGGTTACTAGCACGATTGCCACCCCTGAGCTACTTACGAGACCTGTCGATCCTGCGCCGCAACCCCGTTCGCCCCCGAATGCCCTTCGAACAGACCCTCGCCTACAGCTTCATCGCCCTGTTCGTGATCATCGACCCGGTCGGTACCGCGGCACTGTTCGCCGGGCTGACGCGCGGCATGACCGATGCCTACCGCCAGCGCATGGCAAGGCGCGCGGTCGTGGTGGCGGGGCTCACGCTCCTGTTCTTCGCCTTCGCCGGCGAAGTCCTTCTCGAGGCGCTCGGAATCGGCCTGCCGGCCTTCCGCATCGCCGGCGGCGCGCTCCTGTTCCTGCTCGCCATCGACATGGTCTTCCCGCGCCAGGTCGGGCTGCGCTCGTTGACCGAGACCGAAAACCGCGAGGCCGGCGACGGAGCGCATGCGCACCACGACATTTCCGTCTTCCCCCTGGCGATTCCACTTATCGCCGGGCCCGGCGCGCTGACGACGATGGTCCTGCTCATGCGCGCAGCACCCGACTGGGAGCATCGCCTCGGCATCATCGCCGTCCTGGCCGTCGTCCTCGCCATTCTCTTCGTGCTTCTTCTGATCTCGGCGCGCGTGGTGAAACTGCTTGGCGCGACCGGGGTAAACGTGGTCAGCCGCGTCCTCGGCATTCTCCTCGCCGCCCTCGCCGCACAGCTCGTGCTCGACGGCCTTACGGAAGGACTGAAGCTCTAGGTGGGATTCGCGGGCCGGATCACGCAAGAATTCCCGGCACCACGACACGCGTTCGGTGATCGGCGACGGGCATGCACGGGCCAAAATGCGCGGCCCTGCACAGATTTTCTTGCATTACCGGGACCGGGCTTGGCACCCTGCTCCACACGCTTCAATTGTCGACGAGTAGGCGTCCGGTCGGTGCAAGGCAAGGCGGGCGGCTGTTCTCGACATTCTGAATCGGAGACATCCTCGGGGAATAATGCCGCACCACACGCCGCTCATCGCGACAGTCGTTGCCGGTCTCGTCCTGGCCTTCCTCCTCGGCGCGATCGCCAACCGGCTCCGCATCTCGCCGCTGGTCGGATACCTGCTCGCCGGCGTGGTCGTCAGCCCGCATACCCCCGGATTCGTCGCCGACCAGTCCCTGGCCAACGAGCTGGCCGAGATCGGCGTGATCTTGCTCATGTTCGGCGTCGGCATGCACTTCTCCTTGCGGGATCTGCTGTCGGTCAAGGCCATCGCGATCCCCGGCGCCGTCGCGCAGATCGCCTTTGCGACGCTGCTCGGGCTTGGCTTGGCCCTGGCCCTGGGCTGGTCCCCCGGGGCCGGTCTCGTCTTCGGTCTTGCGCTGTCGGTCGCAAGCACCGTCGTGCTGCTCCGCGCCCTCCAGGAACGGCACCTCGTCGAAACCGAACGGGGTCGTATCGCCGTCGGCTGGCTCATCGTCGAGGACCTGGCCATGGTCCTGACGCTCGTGCTGCTGCCCGCCCTCGCGGGGCTGCTCGGCGAGGAGCAGGCCGGCGCCGCCCGGGTGCCGAGCGCGCAGGAACTCGCCACCACGGCCGCAATCACGCTGGGGAAGGTGACGGCCTTTGTCGCCCTCATGCTCGTCGTCGGCCGACGCGTCATCCCGTGGGTCCTGCATTACGTCGCCCATACGGGCTCCCGCGAACTGTTCCGGCTCTCGGTTCTGGCGATCGCACTCGGTGTCGCGTACGGGGCGGCCGAACTTTTCGACGTATCGTTTGCGCTTGGCGCGTTCTTCGCCGGCATGGTCATGGGCGAGTCCGAGCTCAGCCATCAGGCCGCAGCGGAGTCCCTTCCGCTCCGCGACGCCTTCGCCGTCCTGTTCTTCGTCTCCGTCGGCATGCTGTTCGATCCGGCCATCCTCCTGGACGATGCGCTGCCGGTCCTCGCCACGGTCTTCATCATTCTCGTGGGCAAGTCGGTCGCGGCCTTCCTGATCGTGATCGCGTTCCGCCACCCCGTCGGTACCGCGTTGACCATCTCGGCCAGCCTCGCGCAGATCGGCGAGTTCTCGTTCATCCTGGCGAATCTCGGGGTCGCGCTCGACCTTCTGCCGGAGCAGGGACGCGACCTCATCCTGGTCGGCTCCCTGCTGACGATCCTGGCGAACCCGTTGGCGTTCTCTGTCGCTGACCGGTTGCGGCCCTGGTTGGAGCAGCGGCTGAAGCTCAAAGTCGCCGACCGGCCGCAAGAGCCGGAGGAACCCAAGGAGCTGCCCGTCACCACTCTCACCGGGCACGCCGTGTTGATCGGCTTCGGGCGCGTCGGCAGTGTGATCGCCGAGAAGATCCAAGAGCAGGGCCACCCGCTCTACGTCATCGAACACAACGACAAGCTCGTCGAGCAGCTCCGCGCCCGCGGCATCGAGGCCGTATCTGGGAACGCCGCGGCGCCCGAGCTGGTGAGAACCGCGAACATCCCGCAGGCCCGCTGGCTCTTCGTCGCCATCCCGAGCCCGTTCGAGGCTGGCCAGATCGTGAAACAGGCGCGGGAGATCAACCCGGCGATCGAGATCATCGCGCGGGCGCATTCCGACGTCGAGGTCGAGCACCTCAAACAGCTCGGTGCCGACGTCGTCATCATGGGCGAACGGGAGATCGCCCGGGCGATGCTCGACTATGCCTTCGCCTCACCCGGCGCGGATGTAACGAGCAGCACGGCCGCCTGAAACGATCGTGTCCCAGGGCATACCGTGCCCGGACATTGCTGTCGGGCGCAGGCGATTCGGCCCGTGGCGCTTGCGCGCGGGCACGCCCGGATGATACCGGACAGGCCATTCCGCGTCCGCCCTGATGCCCCCTCGATGTGCCAGGGAGCGTAGAAAGTGGGTTGACGCGCACCCCGGCCTACCCTCCAATCGGGGTGGCAACGTGCGTCCGCGCGGCGCTGATCTTCCCCCGGTCGATGGCCGTCGGCTGCGAACGCCATATCGGCCCGGTCAATCCCGCTTCGCGTCGGGCCTGGCCTGCCAGGCGCGGAAAGCCGCCAGCGCCTCCTCACGACCGTACTGCACCATGCGGGGTGCGGCGCGCTGCGGCACGGGACGGCAGAGTTCCGCCGCAAGCGTGGTCGTCGCGAATCCGACCGCTGCGGCATCCTCGCCGGAGCAGCCGTAATAGACGACCGGTATCCGCGCCCAGTGGATCGCGCCGTAGCACATCGGGCACGGCTCGCCACTCGCGTAGATTTCGCAATCGCTCAGGTACGCTCGCCCCAGCGCACGGACGGCCTCGCGAATCGCGTTCATCTCCGCATGCGCGGTCGGATCATGCGACTGCATGACCGTATTCACCCCACGCGACACGATTTCGCCCGCACGTACCACGACCGCCCCGAACGGGCGCCCGCCATTCTCGACATTCTCAAGGGCCAGCCGAACGGCCTCTCGCATCAACGCATCCTGCATGAAGACCTCCCGCTTATTTCGATCTGCCGGGCCGCTGGCGCCCGTGTAGCGGTCGAGCGGCACCTCCCGTTGTCCCAACTGTCCCAGTGTCCCACCGTCCCCAATCGCCCCCGCGGGGCTTCCCCTCATTCCGGCCCCTTTCCCGACGAAGAGAATGGCGGAAATACGGGCCGGGACGCCGTCCGATGGGACGAATGACCTGAAACAGGCGAAACACCTGAAACAGGTAGCCAGAATGACTGCGATTTCATGGGCTTGTACCCGGTGTCAAGGCCCGATCGCGCGTGAGGTGGCTGTTCCCGCGAGCCCGGTCTCATGACGGTTATTGGCCGGGTTCGTCCGACACCTTGACCAGCTGCTTGCCGAAATTCTCGCCCGTGAGCAGGCGCAGGAACGCCTTCGGGGTGTTCTCGAGCCCCTCGATGATGTCCTCGCGGTATCTGAGCTTGCCCTCGCGCATCCAGGCCGCAAGCTGCCGCACCCCCTCGTCGTAGCGGTCGGTGTAGTCGAAGACGAGAAAGCCTTCGACCCGGGCGCGGTTGACCAGAATCTGCCGCAGGTGCCGCGGCCCGATATCCGGCTGCTCGAACTGCTTGGCGAGCGCGATCGTACCGACGACGATCACCCGGGCGCGCAGGTTGATGAGGCTCATCGCCGCGTCGTGGATCGGACCGGCGGTGTTGTCGAAGTAGATGTCGATCCCGTTGGGACAGACGTCCTTGAGTGCGCCCCGCAGATCGGCTGCATGGTGGTTGACGCCGGCATCGAAGCCGAGCTCGCGGCACCATGCGAGCTTCGCGTCGCTCCCCGCCACCGCGACGGCACGGCAGCCCTTGATCTTCGCGATCTGGCCGGCGACCTGCCCCACCGCGCCGGCGGCGGCCGAAATAACCACGGTCTCGCCCGCCTTGGGATTGCCGATGTCGAGCAGCGCGAAATAGGCGGTAAGGCCCGGCATGCCGAGGATGCCCAGCGCATGGCGGATCGGGCCGAGCTTGGGATCGATCTTGCGCGTCCCCTGAGCCTTCAGGACCGGATAATCCTGCCAGCCGAAGCTCATGCTCTCGACGATGTCGCCCTCGCGGAAATCGGGATGGCGCGAGCGGACGACGACGCCGACGCCGCCGCCAACCATCACCTCGCCGGGCTCGACGCCCTTCGTGTATCCCTTCGCCGGGCTGATCCGACCGCGCATGTACGGATCGACAGAGAGCCAGATGGTGCGCACCAGCATCTCGCCTTCGCCCGGCTCGGGGATCGGCGACTCGATCAACTTCCAGTCGGACTCGACCGGCATTCCCTCGGGATGACGGACCAGGATGAACTTGCGGTTCACGTTGGACATCGGCCTATGTCTCTCCTAGCGATAGCAGCGTCGCGTTGCCGCCCTGCGCGGTCAGGTCGATCGCCACGGTACGCTCGACGGCGAAGCGATGCAGATAATATGGGCCGCCGGCCTTGGGTCCGGTACCGGACAGGCCCTCGCCGCCGAACGGTTGCACGCCGACGACGGCGCCGATCATGTTGCGGTTGACGTAGATGTTTCCCACCCGCACGCGGCGGCGGATGTATTCGATCGTCGCGTCGATCCGGCTGTGGATGCCGAGCGTCAGGCCGTAGCCGGTGGTGTTCACGGCGGCGATGACGTCGTCGAGCCGCGCATCGTCATAGCGGATGACATGCAGGATCGGCCCGAACACCTCGCGCTCGATGCGTTTCAGGCTGTCGATCTCGTAGGCGCGCGGCGCGAAGAACGTCCCGTGCGCGCATTCGTCGGAAAGCGTGCAGGCATGGATGAGCTTCGCCTCGCGGTCCATGTGCGCCGCGTGCTCGACCAGCATGGCCTTGGCGTCGGCATCGATCACCGGTCCGACGTCGGTTTCGAGCAGACCGGGATCGCCGATCCTTAATTCCGCCATGGCGCCTGCAAGCATGTCGATGATCTTGGGCGCGACGTCGTCCTGCACGAACAGGGCGCGTAATGCCGAGCAGCGCTGCCCCGCACTGTTGAAGGCCGAGGTCAGCGCATCCTGCACGACCTGCTCCGGCAGCGCCGACGAATCGACGATCATCGCGTTGATGCCGCCCGTCTCGGCGATGAACGGCACGATCGGCCCGTCGCGGTCCGCGAGCGTTTTGTTGATCGCGCGGGCCGTGTCGGTCGAGCCCGTGAAGACGACGCCGGCAACGCGACGGTCGGCGACCAGCGGCGCACCGACCGACGGTCCGTCGCCCGGCAGCATGTGGAGGACGTCGGGCGGAACGCCGGCCTCGTGAAGCAAAGTCACCGCACGCGCGCCGATCAGCGGCGTCTGCTCCGCCGGCTTGGCGACGACCGCGTTTCCGGCCGCGAGCGCCGCCGCGATCTGGCCGGTGAAGATCGCGAGCGGAAAGTTCCACGGGCTGATGCACACGAACACGCCGCGGCCATGCAGGCAAAGCGTATTGCGCCCGCCCGTGGGCCCGCCGAGTTCGCGCACGCGGCCGAACTCGTCGGCGGCGCGTGCCGCGTAGTAGCGCAGGAAATCGACCGCCTCGCGGACCTCGTTCAGCGCGTCGGGGATCGTCCGCCCCGCCTCGCGCACGATCAGGGTCATCAGCTCGGCGCGATGCGCCTCGTAGAGCTCGGCCGCGCGGACCAGAATTTCGGCCCGGTGCGCGGCCGGCACGGCATCCCATGCGGCCGCGGCGCCGGCGGCGCGTTCGAGCGCCGCGTCGATATCGGCGGGCTCGGCCCAGACGACCTCGCCGACGATGCGGCGGTGATCGCTCGGATCACGTACCGGCCTGGCGCTCGCGCTCTTGCGCGTCGCCGACACGACCGTGGGCCCGGCCACGCGGCGCAATGCCGCCGCGCGTTCCATATCGCGGGCGAGCGCGCGCAACGTGCCGTCGTCGTTGAGATCGAGCCCGAGCGAATTGCGCCGGTCGGGTTCATAGATGTCCGGCGGCAGCGGAATGCGCGGGTGCGGCTTGACCGCCAACCGTGCTACGGTCTCGATCGGATCGGCGACGACCGCCTCGATCGGCAGGCGTTCGTCCGCCAGACGGTTGACGAACGACGTGTTTGCGCCGTTCTCGAGCAGACGGCGGACCAGATACGGCAGCAGGTCCTCGTGGCTGCCGACCGGCGCATAGACTCGACATGGGCGCTGCGGCGAAACGAACTGGCTGTAGAGCGCCTCGCCCATGCCATGCAGGCGCTGGAACTCGAACGGACGATCGCCGGCGAGCTCGAACACGGCCGCGACCGTGTGCGCGTTGTGCGTCGCGAACTGGGGATGGAAGACCGACCCGGCGGCCAGTATCGCCTGCGCGCAGGCAAGATAGGAAACGTCGGTCGTCGCCTTGCGCGTGAACACGGGATAGGTCGGAAGGCCGCGCTCCTGCGCGCGCTTGATCTCCGTGTCCCAGTAGGCGCCCTTGACCAGCCGCACCATCAGTCGGCGGTTGCGGGCGGCGGCCCGGTCGCCGAGCCACGCGATCAGCGGCAGCGCGCGCTTCTGGTACGCTTGCACGGCAAGGCCGAACCCGTCCCAGCCGGCGAGCCCGGGATCGGCGAGCACCGCGTCGATCAGGTCGAGCGACAGCTCCAGCCGCTCCGCCTCCTCGGCATCGACCGTGAGGCCGATGCCGACGGCCTTCGCCTGGCGCGCCAGCTCGATGAGCCGCGGCGCGAGTTCGCGCCGCACCCGCTCGGCCTGTGCGACTTCGTAGCGTGGATGCAGGGCCGACAGCTTCACCGAGATGCCGGGTCCCTCGATCGGCCCGCGGCCGCCGCTGGCGCGGCCGATCGCCGTGATCGCATCGGCATAGGCGGCATAGTAGCGCTCGGCATCGGCGGCCGTCCGTGCCGCCTCGCCCAGCATGTCATAGGAGTAGCGCCACCCCTGGGCCTCCGTCGGCGCGGCGCGGTCGAGCGCCTCGTCGATCGTGCGCCCCATGACGAACTGCCAGCCGAGGATCCGCATCGCCGCCGTCACCGCACGCCGGATGATCGGTTCGCCCGATGCGGCGACGAGCCGCTTGAGAACGCCGGCAAGGCCGTCGTCCTGCGGCTCGTCGAACCGCATGACGCGGCCGGTCAGCATCAGGGCCCAGGTCGAGGCGTTGACGAACAGGGACTCGCTCTTGCCGATATGCGCGGCCCAGTCGGCGTCGACCAGCTTGTCGCGAATCAGGCGATCGGCGGTCGCGGCATCGGGAATGCGCAGCAACGCCTCGGCGAGGCACATGAGCACAATGCCCTCGCGGCTCGAAAGGTCGTATTCCTGCAGGAACGTATCGAGCCCGCCGTGGTGCGTGCGCCGCCGCCGCGCCTCTTCGACCAGCCGCCGCGCATTCGCATCGATTCGGGCGCGCGCCGCGGCATCGATCGATACGGCCGCGAGCAGCCGCTCGACGATCTCCGCCTCGGGTGCGTGCAGGGCCGCGGCCAGGGCCGCACGCTTCAGGTCGGGCTCGGGGGGAAGCGTGCCGGGGCGGAAGACTAGGGACATTGTCTTAGTTCCTCACCGTTCGCTTCCGCCCCCCTCGCTCAGAGGAGACCGAGTGCCCTGAGTTCCTCGGCCATCTGCGGCGGCATGTCGGCCGCGCCCTTGCCGAGCGTGTCGAGGTCCGGCGGCGCATCCGCCGCCTCGAGATAGCGCCAGCCCTGGAACGCCCGCATCGGCCGCGGCACGACGCGGACGAGCTTCGGGTCGAGCCGGAGTTCGCATTTCGGCTCGCCCTCGTGCATGTAGCCGGGGTTGATCGCGATGATGCGCTGTCGCACGCGAATCGCCCCCTTGATGACCCAGTAAAGCGACCCGCCGTCGAGAATCTCGTCGGCCCGCTTGGGCGTCATGCGGGTGACGTGACGGGTCACGGGCTTCAGGCCGGCAGCACGCTGCTGGGCGCGACGCTTCTTCTGCCATTCGGCGAGTTCGTCGATGTCGTCGACGCCGACGCAAAGTTTGACGAGATGGAGAGGCAAGATCGCTCCTGACGTCCGGATGTTTTCATGGAACGCCAGTATAGGACCGCGCGCGCCGCAGGGAAGTCTCGCGCGCGAGCCGGGCCGCTCACGCTTCGAGGTCGCCCGTCAGCTGCAGCAGCCCCCCGCAGATCTCGCGCCCGACGTTACCGTCGTCGCCCTCGATTCGCCGCGAGATCACGGTCGTGATGACGTCCACCGTCGCCCGCATGATGGGCAATGACCCTGGTGTCGACGTTATCGACCGTGCGGATGTAACGGCAAAGGATGTCGGCAAGCCGGGACAGGAGCGTATAGCCCAAGGTCCCGCCCAGCCCCTTGATCTCATGCGCGATCCGATAGGCCGCCTACAGGTTCTCGTCGATCGCGGCCCCTGATCCCAGCTTGGCAAAGGCGTCGTCAGCGCGTTGAGCTCGCGCTGCGCGTCGGCGTTGAACGCACCCTTCAAGGCGGCTGCGGCCGACTCGGCCCGCGTGATCGCCGCCGGATCGATGCCGCCGCTGCCCGTCACCTGCGTGCTCAGCAGCGATCCGGGTTCGATGGCCTCGCACTTTGTGCTGGTGACTGGCGGGGTACTGGCGACCTGCGGGCGCGGAATCTGGGCGGCGGCCGTAAACGAGTTGAAGCCTTCGGCCAGGAACCGACGAGATTTACGGGAAGTTGGCCGAATCGATCGCCCTGCCGCGCTATCCCTGGGCCGCGTAGCCGCCGTCGACGGGAATGGCCGTCCCGGTCACGAAGTCCGAGGCCGGGCTCGCCAGAAACACCGCGATCCCGGCTAGGTCCTCCGGCACGCCCCACCGGCCGGCCGGCGTCCGCGCCACCACCCGTTCGTACAGTCCAGGCAATGTCTTGCGCCCCTGTCGCGTCAGTTCGGTGTCGATCCATCCGGGCAGCACGGCGTTCACCTGGATGTTGTCCTTGGCCCAGGCCGCGGCCAGCGACTTGGTCATCTGCACGATTCCGCCCTTGCTCGCGCCGTAGGGTGCCGCGAAGGACGCGCCGAAGATCGACATCATCGAGCCGACATTGATGATCTTGCCGCCGCCCGCGTTCTTGAGCGCGGGATAGACCGCCTGCGCGCACATGAAGGCGCTGGTCAGATTCGTCTGGATGATGGTGTGCCACTCGGCGAGGCCGTAGTCCTGCGGCTCCTTCCGGATGTTGGTGCCGGCGTTGTTGATCAGGATGTCGACGCGCCCGAAGCGGTCGACGGCCTCGGCCACCATGGCGCGGCAGTCGGACTCTTGCGTGACGTCGGCCACGACCGCCGCGGCCGCAACGCCGAGGGCGGCGAGTTCCTTGACCGCTGCGTCGTTCTTGTCGCGGTTGCGCCCCGCCACGACGATCGACGCCCCGGCCTTTGCCAGTCCCTTGGCCATGCCGAGACCGATGCCGCCATTGCCGCCGGTCACGATCGCCACACGGCCGCGAAGGTCGAACAGCTCCATACCACCTTCCTTCCATTCTCCCGTCAGGCGTTTGCGCCGTCGGAACCTGACGGCGTGAAGATCACGAGCTCCGCCCCCTCTTCGACCTGCTCGCCCACGGCGAACCGGACCTTCTCGACCACGCCGTCGGCCGGCGCGACGATCGTGTGCTCCATCTTCATCGCCTCCAGCACGATCAGTGGTGTGCCGCGCGCCACTTTGTCACCGGGCGCGGTCTTGACTGCGACGACCTTGCCCGGCATGGGCGCAGTCAGACGGTTGTCGATCGTCTCGGCGGCAGCAGCCGCATACAACGGATTGTGAACGACGAGACGATGCGCCTGCCCCTCGACGAAGACCGTCACCTCGTCGCCGCTTTGCACGAAGCGCGCGGTCAGGCGCCGACCGCCTATGTCGGCCTGAAGCGTTCCGTCCTCTGCCAGAACGCCATGGGCGGGCATCGTGCCGCCAGGCAGATCGAGGACGAAGCCGCGGCGGCGGAAATGTGCCGTGACGGACACGTCCCGGCCGCCGTCGCGCAGCCGCAGGACGTGGTACGCATCGTCGTTGAGGCGCCAGCCATTCGACAGATTCCACGGACTGTACGGGTCGCCCGACTGACGCGCAGCCGCCTGCGCCACCCGCTCCTGCTCCAGGATCAGCCCGAGCGCGGCGAGCGCCAGCACATGGTCCGATGCCGGCGCGGGTACCGGCACCAGGGTTTCGCGATGACGCGCGATGAAGCCGGTATCGACCTCGCCGGCCGCGAAAGCCGGATGCGCGGCAACGGCGGCGAGAAAGTCGCGGTTCGTCGCAACACCGGCAATCTCGCATTCGGCCAGCGCCTGCCGGAGCCGACGCACCGCCGCAGGCCGGTCGCGGTCCCATACGATCAGCTTGGCGATCATCGGATCGTAGTGGATCGTCACCGTATCGCCGGCACGCACGCCGGTATCGACGCGTACATGCGCGTCCGCCGCCGGAAAGCGCAGATGCGCAAGCCGGCCGGTGGCGGGCAGGAATTCGCGCGCCGGATCTTCGGCATAGAGCCGCACCTCGATCGCGTGACCGTCGAGGCGAAGCTCACCCTGGCGCAGCGGCAATTTCTCGCCGGCCGCGACGCGGATTTGCCATTCGACGAGATCGAGGCCCGTGATCATTTCCGTCACCGGATGCTCGACCTGGAGGCGCGTGTTCATCTCCATGAAATAGAACGCGCCGGTCCGGTCGACGATGAACTCGACCGTGCCCGTACCTTCGTAGCCGACGGCACGCGCGGCCGTCACTGCGGCTTCGCCCATCGCGCGGCGGCGTTCCTCGGTCATGCCGGGTGCCGGTGCCTCCTCGACGACCTTCTGATGCCGGCGTTGCAGCGAGCAGTCACGCTCGAACAGATGGACGGCGTTGCCGTGCCGGTCGGCGAAGACCTGGATCTCGATGTGGCGCGGCTGTTCCAGATACTTCTCCATCAGCAGACGGTCGTCGCCGAAGGCCGACTTGGCCTCGCGCTGGGCGCCCGCGATCGCGTCGGCGAGCCCCTTCTCGTCATCGACCACGCGCATGCCCTTGCCGCCGCCGCCGGCTGATGCCTTGATCAGCACCGGATAGCCGATCCGCCGGGCGGCCTCGGCGAAGGTCGCAAGATCCTGCTTGTCGCCGTGATAGCCGGGCACGACGGGTACGCCCGCCTTCTCCATCAGCGCCTTGGCCGCGCTCTTGCCGCCCATCGCGCGGATCGCCGACGCGGGCGGACCAATGAAGACGAGCCCCGCCTTCGCGCAGGCCTCGGCGAACTCGGCGTTCTCGGACAGAAACCCGTAGCCCGGATGGACGGCCGCGGCCCCGCTGCGCCGCGCGGCCTCGATGATCGCGTCGATCTTCAGATAGCTCTCGCGCGCCGGTGCGGGCCCGATCAGATACGCCTCGTCCGCCATCGCGACATGCCGCGCCTCGGCATCGGCCTCGGAGAAGACGGCGACCGTGCGGATGCCTAGCCGGCGCGCCGTCCTGATGACGCGGCAGGCGATCTCACCGCGGTTGGCGATCAGGATCTTGTCGAACATCACATCCGGAACACGCCGAAGCGCGTCCTCTCGATCGGCGCGTTGAGGGCGGCGGAGATGCCGAGGCCGAGCACCATGCGCGTGTCGGCCGGGTCGATGATGCCGTCGTCCCAAAGCCGGGCCGAGGCGTAATACGGGTGGCCCTGCGTCTCGTACTGGGCGCGGATCGGCGCCTTGAACGCCTCCTCCTCTTCCGCCGACCAGGTCTTGCCCTGAGCCTCGAGGTTGTCTCGGCGCACGGTCGCGAGCACGCTCGCCGCCTGCTCGCCGCCCATGACGGAGATGCGCGCATTCGGCCACATCCACAGAAAGCGCGGGCCGTAGGCGCGGCCGCACATGCCGTAATTGCCGGCGCCGAAACTGCCGCCGATGATGACGGTGAACTTGGGAACCTTGGCGCAGGCGACGGCCGTCACCATCTTCGCCCCGTCCTTGGCGATGCCGCCGGCCTCGTATTTCCGGCCGACCATGAAGCCGGAGATGTTCTGAAGGAAGACGAGCGGAATGCCGCGCTGGCAGCACAACTCGATGAAGTGCGCGGCCTTGAGCGCGGATTCCGAGAACAGGATGCCGTTGTTGGCGATGATGCCGACGGGATAACCCCAGATATGGGCGAAGCCGGTCACCACCGTCGTGCCGTAAAGCTGCTTGAACTCGTCGAACTCGCTGCCGTCGACGATGCGGGCGATCACCTCGCGCACGTCATAGGGCTTGCGGATGTCGGCAGGCACGATCCCGTAGATCTCCTCGGGATCGTAGCGCGGATCGACCGGCGGACGCACGACGACGTCCGGCCGCTTGGTCCGGTTCAGATTGCCGACGATGCGCCGCGCGATGGCGAGCGCGTGATAGTCGTCGTTGGCGTAATGATCGGTGACGCCCGAAGTGCGCGAATGCACGTCGGCGCCGCCGAGTTCCTCGGCCGATACCACCTCGCCGGTCGCCGCCTTCACCAGCGGCGGACCGCCCAGGAAGATCGTTCCCTGGTTCCTGACGATGATGCTTTCATCCGACATCGCCGGCACGTAGGCGCCGCCCGCGGTGCAAGATCCCATGACGACGGCGATCTGCGGAATTCCCGCCGCCGACATGGTCGCCTGGTTGTAGAAGATGCGGCCGAAATGATCGCGGTCGGGAAAGACCTCGTCCTGGTTCGGCAGGTTGGCGCCGCCGGAGTCGACCAGATAGATGCAGGGCAGGTTGTTCTCGCGGGCGATCTCCTGCGCGCGGACGTGCTTCTTCACCGTCATCGGAAAATAGGTGCCGCCCTTGACCGTCGCGTCGTTGCAGACGATGACGCATTCGTGCCCGGCGACGCGGCCGATGCCGGTGATGATGCCGGCGGCCGGCACCTCGCCGCCGTACATGCCATAGGCGGCGAACTGCGAAAGCTCGAGAAACGGCGAGCCGACGTCGAGCAGGACGCGCACGCGCTCGCGCGGCAACAGCTTGCCGCGCTTTATGTGCTTCTCGCGCGCGGCCGCTCCGCCGCCCTGCTTGATCTCGGCGACCTTGGCGCGCAGATCCTGGACGAGCGCGCGCATCGCCGCCTCATTGGCGCGAAACACCTCGCTCTTTGTGTCGACCGCCGATTTGAGAAGCGCCATGGGCCGTCACCACCCGCCGGTCTCAAGCCACTTCTCGATCTGCCACAGCCGGTCGGAACCCCAGAACGGTTCGCCGTCGACGACGATGTAGGGCGAGCCGAACACGCCGTTCCGGATCGCGCGATCGACCTCGGCCTTCAGCCGGTCCTTCGCGGCCTGATCCTCAAGCGCGGCCTTGAGCGCGTCGCGCTCGACGCCCAGCGTCGCGGCGATGTCGAGCACGGTGTCGACCGGTGTCACGTCGAGGCCGTCGCCGAACGCGGCGTGGTACACGGCCTTGGCGAACCGCTTCGCGGTCGCAAGGTCGCGGTCGCTCAACCAGTAATACGCGCGGCTCGCCGCGACCGCGCCGAAGGGAAAATTCGCCGGCAGCTTGAACGGCACGCCGAACAGGCGCGCCGACCGGTCGAAATCCCGCCGGATGTAGTCGCTCTTCAACGGCACGTCGACGAGCGGCTTCAGTCCCGAGATCTTGAACACGGGCCCCAGCAGGAACGGCCGCCACATCACGTCGCGGCCGTATTTCGCGGCGATCTCGTCGATCTTGGTGGACGCGAGATAGCCGTACGGGCTGGAGAAATCGAAGTAGAAGTCGATCGCTGCCGCCATGTTTCACCTCAAGCTCCGGCCGCGATGGCGCGGCTGATGACCAGACGCTGGATGTCGTTCGTGCCCTCGTAGATCTGACAGACCCGCACGTCGCGATAGATCCGCTCGACCGGAAAGTCGTTGAGATAGCCGTAGCCGCCGTGGATCTGGATGGCGTCGGAGCAGACGCGCTCGGCCATCTCCGAGGCGAACAGCTTCGCCATCGCGGCCTGGGTCAGACACGGCTTGCCGGCGTCGCGCAGTGCCGCGGCATTGAACACTAGCAACCGTGCGGCCTCGATCTGCGTCGCCATGTCGGCAAGGCGGAAGGCGATCGCCTGATGCTCGATCAGCTTCTTGCCGAAGCTCTCCCGTTCCCTGGCGTAGGCGACGGCCGCCTCATAGGCGGCCCGCGCCATGCCGACCGACTGTGCCGCGATACCGATCCGCCCGCCCTCGAGGTTCGAGAGTGCGATCTTGTAGCCCTCGCCCTCCTCGCCCAGCATCAGGTCCGGCGTGAGGCGCAGATCCTGGAGCACGATCTGGCAGGTGTCGGAGGCACGCTGCCCCATCTTGTGCTCGGTCCGTGCGACGACCCAGCCCGGGTTGTCGGTCGGCACGATGAAGGCGGTGATCCCCTTCTTGCCCTTTTCCGGGTTCGTCACCGCGAAGACGATGGCGAGCTGCGCGGTCGAGCCGGAGCTGATGAACTGCTTCGTGCCGTTGAGAACCCAATGATTGCCGTCACGGCGCGCGCGCGTCTTGATCGCGCTGGCGTCGGAGCCGGCCTGCGGCTCGGTCAGGCAGAAGGCGCCGAGAATCTCGCCCCGCGCGAGCGGCCTCAGGAACCGTTCCTTCTGCTCGCGCGTGCCGAACTTCAGGATCGGCATGCAAACGACCGAGTTGTGCACGCTCATGATCGTCGAGCAGGAGCCGTCGCCGGCGGCGATCTCCTCAAGTGCGGCGGCATAGGCGACATGATCGGCGCCGGCCCCGCCCCACTCCTCGGGCACCAGCATGCCCATGAAACCGAGCCGTCCCATCTCCGCGATCGCCTCCTTCGGGAACCTGGCAGTGCGGTCCCACTCGGCGGAGAACGGCGCGAGCCTCTCGCGCGCGAACTGACGCGCCGTGTCGCGGATCAGAGCTTGCACTTCCGTCAGCTCCATCTGCGGTCTCCTCGCCGGCCTTCATCCCGCGGTATCGCGACATGTCCTACCATGGGATCTCCCGGCCGTCGTAGTTGAGGTATTTCCCGCTGTGCTTCGGCCGGATCTTGTCGAACAACGCCCGCAGATGACGAACCGAGTCCTGGGGGGTGAGCGGCGCGTTGGGGCCGCCCATGTCGGTGCGGACCCAGCCAGGCACGACAGCGACCACCGTGATGCCGCGCCCCGCAAGGTCGATGGCAAGGTTCCGCACGACGTTGTTCAGCGCCGCCTTGCTCGACCGGTAAATGTAGGCGCCACCGCCTGCCTGGGCCGTCGAGCCCATCTGACTCGACATCATGACCATCAGCTTGCGCTCGCTGGCCGCGACATGGTCGACGAACGACTCGGCGAGCCCCAGCGGCGCCATCACGTTCGTCTGCATGACCCGGGTCCAGGTTATCCAGTCGACCTGGCCGAATTCCTGATCCGCACCTTTTGGCCCGTATATCGCCGCGTTGCAGAGCAGGATGTCGATCGGCTGCCCTTTGAGGCTGCGTGCCAGACGCTCGATCCGGCCGCGGTCGGTGACGTCCAGCAGTTGAATCTCGACTTGGCGGCCGAGCGCCTTCAGTTCCTCATGCTGCTCGGGATTGCGGATGGTGGCGATGACACGCCAGCCGTCGGACGCGAACTGACGGGCCATTTCGAAGCCGATGCCGCGCCCTGCGCCGGTGACGAGCAGCGTCGGCATGAATCAGGCCCCGGATACCGGGCGCCGGGCGGTGACCTCGATTTCGACCCGCATGCGCGGATCGATGAGATCGCAGACCAGCGCCGTCGCCGCCGGTCGGATGTCGCTGAAATATTCGCCCAGGAAGGGCGCGATGACCGCCCAATCATCCGCCCTCGGCAGGTAGTAGCGCACGCGCACGACGTCGGCGAGTCGGGCGCCGGCTTCGTGAAGCGCGGCTTCGATATTGCGGAAGGCCTGCCGCGTTTGGGCCACCGGATCGTCGTCGAGCGTCATGCGCGCGTACTCGAAGCCGGTCGTGCCAGAGACGAAGATCCAGTCGCGATCGACGACGGCACGCGAATAGCCCCACGCCCTCTCGAACTCGGAACCGGAGGAAACGAGCCGCCGCATCAGATGTCGACACCCTGTCGCCGCGCCGCCGCGATCTTGCGGTCGGTGTTCCACTGCGACAGCGCGTAGACCGCCCACAGCGCCGCGGGAATCCAGCCGATCAGCGTGATCTGCAGGACAAGGCAGATGATACCGGCGATCGGACGGCCGATGGTGAAGAACAAGGCGAACGGCAGGAAGATCGCGAGGAGTAGACGCATCAGGCAGTTTCCGCAAACAGTTCGCGACCGATCAACCAGCGCCGGATCTCCGAGGTACCGGCGCCGATCTCGTAGAGCTTCGCATCCCGCAGCAGGCGGCCGGTCGGATAGTCGTTGATGTAGCCGTTGCCGCCGAGAATCTGGATGGCATCGAGCGCCATCTGCGTCGCCTTCTCGGCTGCAAAGAGGATGGCGCCGGCGGCATCCTTGCGCGTGGTCTGCCCACGGTCGCACGCCTTCGCCACGGCATAGACGTATGCCTTGCAGGCGTTCATCGTCGTGTACATGTCGGCGAGCTTGCCCTGGATCAGCTGGAAGGTGCCGATCGGCTGTCCGAACTGCTGGCGCTCGTGCACGTAGGGAATGACGACGTCCATGCAGGCCTGCATGATGCCGCACGGGCCGGCGGCGAGCACCGCGCGCTCGTAGTCGAGCCCGCTCATCAGCACGTGAACACCCTTGTTGGGCTCGCCGAGGACGTTTTCCTCGGGCACTTCGCAGTCCTGGAACACGAGCTCGCAGGTGTTCGAGCCCCGCATGCCGAGCTTGTCGAGCTTCTGCGCCGTCGAGAATCCCTTGAACCCCTTCTCGACCAGAAAGGCGGTGATGCCGCGCGGACCGGCGCTCGGATCGGTCTTCGCATAGACGACGATCACGTCGGCGTCGGGCCCGTTCGTGATCCACATCTTGTTGCCGTTGAGGATGTAACGGTCGCCCTTCTTTTCCGCACGCGTCTTCATGCCGACCACGTCGGAGCCGGCGCCGGGCTCGGACATCGCCAAGGCACCGATATGCTCGCCCGAGATCAGCTTGGGCAGATATTTCCGCTTTTGCGCTTCGGTGCCGTTGCGGCGGATCTGATTGACGCAGAGATTGGAGTGAGCGCCGTAGGACAGACCGACGGAGGCCGAGGCGCGGCTGATCTCCTCCATCGCGACGCAGTGCTCGAGATAGCCCATGCCGGCGCCGCCGTACTCCTCCTCGACGGTGATGCCGAGGATGCCGAGCGCACCCATCTTCCGCCACAGATCCATGGGGAATTCGTTGGTCCGGTCGATTTCCGCCGCGCGCGGCGCGATCTCGTCGTCGGCGAACCTGCGCACCGACTCGCGCAGCATGTCGGCCTGTTCACCCAGACCGAAGTCGAATGCCGGCAGTTGGTTGGTTGGCATGTTTTACGTCGGCTCCTTCCCGGAGGACCAATCTAAAGCGAATACGGCCGGATGCGAAGTCCGGCGGCCACGGGGCCTGCCTACCCTTTCGGTGCGTCGGCGCGCCCGGCTCATCGTCATGAGCGTCTGCAGCATCGTGGCACAGAGATGCTCGCGACCGTCGCGCTCCACGACCGCATCGACGCGGCAGACGGTCAGCGTACGCCCCGGCTTGATGCCCCGCCCGCGCGATCAGTCGGCTGCCGTCGGCGGGCGCAACCAGGTTCATCTTGTACTCGACCGTCAGGACCGTGGCGTCGGCCGGCATGAGCGAAAACGCGGCATAGCCGCCGGCGGAGTCTGCGACCATGCCGACGACGACGCCGTGGAAGAAATGGTGCTGCTGGGCGAGATCGGGCCGGTACGAAACGGCAATATCGCATTCCCCGGGCGTCAAGCGGACGATCTCGGCACCGATCAGCGCCATCGCCCCCTGCCGGGAAAAACTGTCGCGGACACGGGCCTCGAAATCGGGGTCCTTCGGAACGTAGTGGCTCATTCCTCCCTCCCGTGCGCCGTGTGACGTTCACGTGCCCGACGTGATCGCCCGGCCACAGGTTACGGTGCCGCCAGGTCACGGACCGTTGCCGGCCTCTCGCCCTCCGCGCGGGCGCGGACGATAAATTACGTTTACGTAAACGTCAACTTGTTGTCAGCGGGCCGATCGGCCGCGCGTGAGGGCCCGGAGCCGCTCGACGCAGCGCCGCTCCACCTCGGCGAGTTCGTCGAGCGTCTCGGCGATGTCGGCGCGCTGGCGCTCCAGCACCGCCCGCCGTTCGGCGATCTTGGTCAGAAAGAAGCGAAGCTGCCCGATCTCCCCGGGCTCCGCATCGTAGAGATCGATGATCTCCCGGATCTCGCTCAGCGAGAAGCCGAGTCGCTTGCCGCGCAGGATGAGCTTGAGGCGGGTGCGATCGCGCGGACTGAACAGCCGCGTCTGCCCGCGACGCTGGGGTGCAATCAGCCCCTCGTCCTCGTAGAACCGGATCGTCCGTGTCGTGATGTCGAACTCGCGCGCGAGATCGGTGATCGTGAACAGCCCGTCCGCCGGACGCCGTGCCTTCCCGCGATGATTCCGGTCCCGCCCTCGCGCCATACGCCCCATTCGTATTCTCCGCCGGACATCGTGCCGGCCGCCATCAATTCGTGGCGAGCAGCGCCTCGATGTCCGCCCGCCCCGTGTCGTCGCCGTAAAGCAGGTAACCTGCCGACTCGTCCTTGATCAAGGTCGCGACACCGCCCCTGCCCGGGCGCCTTGCCCAGCGCCCTGGCGTTTGCCCCAGTGGCGCGCCCGCCCGTACGTAGGTCGAGATCCGAACTAAAGCAGCAGGAGCGTCGCGAGGCCGAGGAACGAGAGGAACCCGACCACATCCGTGATCGCGGTGAGAACGACGGTCGAACTGATGGCAGGGTCGATGCGGAAGCGATGGGAGACGACCGGGATGAGGATGCCCGCAAGCCCGGCGACGAGCAGGTTCACGATCATGGCGCCGCCGATGCACAGGCCGATCATCCAGTCCTTGAACCACAGCCATGCGATCGTGCCGGTGATGATGGCGAACAGGAATCCGTTGATGCCGCCGACGAGAGCTTCCTTGACGAGGATGCGGAGCGCATTGGTCGGCGTCAGCTCACGCGTGGCAAGTGCCCGGACAGCGACCGCCACCGCCTGGTTTCCGGCATTGCCGCCCAGCGAAGCAGCGATCGGCATCAGGATGGCAAGTGCCACGACCGCCTCGAGCGTGTCCTCGAATATGCCGATCACGAAAGCAGAGAGGAACGCCGTCCCGAGATTGATAAGCAGCCAGACGAAGCGGGACCGGGCCGTGTAGAGCAGCGACGCATGCACCGCCGTCTCGCCGACGCCGTGCATTCGCAGCAGGTCCTCCTCCGCCTCCGCCTCGATCACGTCGACGACGTCGTCGACCGTGATGGTCCCGATCAACCGTCCAGCCTTGTCGACGACGGGTGCGGACGTCAGGTCGTGCTGCTTGAACAGGAACGCGACCTTTTCCTGGTCCATGTCGACCGGAATCGGTTCGAGATCCGTCTCCATGATGTCACGGATCTTGACCGGTCGCTTGGAGCGGATCAGCTTGTTGAGCGGAACCCAGCCGATGGGCCGATGGCGCGGATCAACGACGAAGATGTCGTAGAAGTCATCCGGCAGCTCGTCGCTCTCGCGCATGTAGTCGATGCACTGCCCGACCGTCCAGAACTCGGGAATGCCGACGACCTCGCGTTGCATGAGGCGGCCGGCGCTGTCCTCGGGAAAGGCCAATCCCTCCTCAAGCTCGCGGCGGAGTGCCACCGGAATGTTGAGGAGAACCTGGCGGCGCTTTCCTTCCTCCAGACCCTCGATCAGGTAGAGGGCATCGTCACTATCGAGATTGACGATCGCCGTCGCGAGGTCCTGGGTGCCGAGCTGTGCCGCGACCTCGTCCCGGACGTCCTCGTTGAGCTCCGGAATGACCTCGATCGGAAACTTGTGGCGCAGGACCTCGACCATCTGCCGCCTGTGTTCGGGCGACAGAGTCTCGATCAGGTCCGCCAGATCGGCATAGTGGAGATTCGCGATCGCCGCACGGACAGCCTCATCGTCGCTCCGATCGAGCGCGTCTATGACGCGTTCGATGAGCGCCGGATCGAGGCCGAACTCGGTCGTCGCACTCTCGGCTTCCGGCAGAGGTGCGTTGTCTGGCTCGGACTGTGCCATGGAACGTCATCCATTGCCGGAGACCATGTGTTCCTGCGCGTCGACGACCGCCAGCGCGGTCATATTGACGATGCCGCGCACCGTGACCGATGGAGTCAGGATGTGGGCAGGCTGCGCCGTGCCCAGCAGCATCGGACCGACCGAAAGGCCGTCGCCGAGCGACTTCAACAGATTGAAGGAGATGTTGGCCGCATCAAGGGTCGGCATGACCAGCAGGTTGGCCGAGCCCTTGAGCCGGGAATTCGGGAAGATGCGGTTGCGGATCTCCTCCACCACCGCTGCATCGCCGTGCATCTCGCCCTCGATCTCGAGATCGGGCGCGAGCCGCTGAATTATCCCGAGCGCCTCGCGCATCTTGCGGGCCGACGCGGAGTCGATGCTGCCGAAATTCGAATGGGAAAGCAGCGCGATCTTGGGTTCGATGCCGAAGCGCCGCACCTCGCGTGCGGCGAGTATGGTCATTTCGGCGATCGCCTCGGCCGACGGATCGTGCGCGACATGCGTGTCGACAATGAAATATGTGCCCTTGGGCAGGATCAGGAGATTGAGCGCGGCGAGCTCGCGCACCTCCGGCGCACGGCCGATGACGTCGTTGATGTGCCGCAGGTGACGCTGGAACTGCCCGATCGTGCCGCAGAGCATGGCGTCGGCCTCGCCCCGTCGGACCATGAGCGCGGCGATGACCGTCGTCCGCGTCCGCACGATGTAACGCGCGAAATCCGGAGAGACGCCACGCCGCTCCATCAGGCTGTGATAGAGCTTCCAATACTCGGGGTAACGCGGGTCGGACTGCGGGTTGACGAGCTCGAAGTCGCGGCCCGGCCGCATGCGCAGACCAAGCCTCTTGAGCCGCATATCGACGACCTCGCTGCGGCCGACCAGGATCGGGCGCGCGAGACCTTCGTCGATCACGGCCTGCGCGGCGCGGAGCACCCGCTCCTCCTCGCCCTCGGCATAGACGACACGCTTCGGGTCCGTCTTTGCCCGGGCAAAGACCGGCGTCATCACCAGGCCGGAACGGAATACGAACTGATTGAGGCGCTGGCGATAGGCCTCGAGATCGGCGATGGGCCGCGTGGCGACGCCCGTCTCCATCGCCGCGCGCGCGACCGCCGGCGCGATCTGCAGGATGAGGCGCGGGTCGAATGGTTTCGGAATCAGGTTATCGGGGCCGAAGGTCGGCGGCTCGCCGCCATAGGCCGCGACGACGATGTCGGAGGGTTCCTGCATCGCCAGGTCCGCCAGTGCCTTGACCGCCGCGATCTTCATGGCCTCGTTGATTTCCGTGGCGCCGACATCGAGCGCGCCCCGGAAGATGAACGGAAAGCACAGGACGTTGTTCACCTGATTCGGATAATCGGAGCGTCCCGTGGCGATGATCGCATCGGGGCGAACCGCCTTGGCCTCCTCCGGCATGATCTCGGGAACCGGATTGGCCAATGCCAGAATGATCGGTTTTTCCGCCATCCGGCTGACCATTTCCGGCTTCAGCACGCCCGGCGCCGAGAGGCCCAGGAACACGTCCGCGCCGTCGATAACCTCGGCCAAGGTGCGGGCCTCGGTCTCGCGGGCAAACCGCTCCTTGCGAGGGTCCATCAGCTCCTTGCGGCCCTTGTAGACGACGCCGGCGATATCCGTGACCCAGATGTTCTCGAGCCTGAGACCGAGATCGACGAGAAGATCGAGGCACGCGATTGCCGCAGCACCCGCGCCCGACGTGACCAGCTTCACCTGCTCAATGGTCTTCCCCACCACGCGCAAGGCGTTAAGAATCGCGGCGGCGACGATGATCGCGGTTCCGTGCTGATCATCGTGGAAGACCGGAATCTTGAGGCGTTGGCGCAGCTTGCGCTCGATCTCGAAGCACTCGGGCGCCTTGATGTCCTCGAGATTGATGCCGCCGAACGTCGGCTCCAGCGACGCGATGATGTCGACGAGCTTGTCGGGATCGTTCTCGGCGATCTCGATGTCGAAAACGTCGATGCCGGCGAACTTCTTGAAGAGGACGGCCTTGCCTTCCATCACCGGCTTGGCGGCCAGCGGGCCGATGGCGCCCAGGCCTAGGACGGCCGTCCCGTTGGTGATGACGGCGACGAGGTTGCCGCGCGCGGTCACCGTCGACGCTTCGTCGGGATTGGCCGTAATGGCCTCGCACGCGGCCGCGACGCCCGGCGAATAGGCAAGCGCCAAATCGCGCTGGTTCGCCAGTGGCTTGGTCGGCGCGATGGCAAGTTTGCCGGGGCTCGGGTGGCGGTGGTACTCAAGCGCGATGTCGCGCAAATTGTCCTGCGGCATCAGCGCCGATCCTGAAATCTAGACTTTTCCGTTGTCGGTATTGGTGCGGTCGAGAAGAGTCGAACTTCCACGGGGTTTCCCCCACTAGCACCTCAAGCTAGCGCGTCTACCATTCCGCCACGACCGCACGAACCGACGACAGCTTGGGGATGAAGCCGCTGCTGCGGCTTGCCTTTCGGGCTCGCCGGGAATACCAAATCGGACCAGCCGGCGCAAGCGCGGCCCGCGCCCCCGCATGCAAGATCTGGTGTACGTATGACGTCGTTCAACGCCCCCTGTGGCGGCATCGCGTGGCGCATCTCCGACACCCCCGTCGGGTACCCCGAAGCCGTGGCGTTCATGGAGGCGCGCGTGGCCGAGATCCGCGCCGGAAACGCCCCGGAGACCGTCTGGCTGCTGGAGCACCCGCCCCTCTATACGGCCGGGACGTCGGCCGATCCGGCCGACCTGCTCGACCCCGGCGGCCTACCCGTTTACCAGACCGGCCGTGGCGGCAAATACACTTGGCATGGTCCGGGCCAGCGGGTTGCCTATGTGATGCTCGACCTGAAGCGCCGGGGCCAGGACGTCCGCGCCTATGTCTGCCGGCTGGAGGACTGGATCATCGCCGCACTTCGCCGCTTCAACGTGCGCGGGGAGCGCCGGCCCGGCCGGGTCGGGATCTGGGTCGATCGCGGCGGCGGCCGCGAGGACAAGATCGCGGCCATCGGCGTCCGCGTCCGCCACTGGGTCACGTTCCACGGGATCGCGCTAAACGTCGACTGCGACCTGAGCCACTTTCGCGGGATCGTGCCGTGCGGCATCGCCGAGCAGCGCTACGGCGTGACCTCGCTTCTCGATCTTGGAATCATCGCCACCATGCCGGAGGTCGACCTAGTGCTGCAGGACGCCTTTGCGGAGACCTTCGGCGGGACTGCCGCATGTACGGCCGGCGCCACGGCGGGATAGTCTGAACCACCGCTGACGCCCACCTCGCGAGCGCCCGTGGGCGGCTGTCGGCCGCGGCCATCCGCCGCATCCCGCCAACCGGAGCGCGCGACGGCCCAGGCTCCCGTGCCGCCGGCCTCGTTGTTATCGTCAGTGGCGCGTGGCCTCTTCGCCCTGATCCGGGTGCGGGACGGGCATGAGCCGACCCGCCGCACGATCCTGTTCCAAGGCAATGGCAATCAGGTTCCGAACCGCCGCGCCGGGGGTGACCGGAAAGAAGGCTTGATAGCGCGCCGTCGCCACGGACATGGCCACCTCGGGCGTGACGCCGGACCGACAAGAGCGATGATACGCGTTCAACGCTTCACTCAGTGCCGTGATCCGTTTCATCTCCTGATCTCCGGTTACAGCCATGGACATGAGCTTAGCAATTGGGCTGTGGCTATGACGTGGCTTCGCCGTGACCGGCCGTGACCAAGTTTGGACACGGGCGCTGGTATCGGAAATCAGAGAGGCGGCGCGGATTCAGACCGTGGGGAGCTGGCGAAAGCCGACCGACCCGTCATCCTCGGCGGCGAAGCGTTCCACCTGCTCGACACGGGCAAGCGGCGGCCCCTCGTGACAGGCGGCAATCATCGATTCCACCGCCGATTTGGAGCCGATGAACAGCGCCTCGACACTGCCATCGCGACGATTGCGCACCCACCCGCGCAGCCCCCACGCCGTGGCCGTATCGACGGTCCAGCCGCGGAACCATACGCCCTGCACGCGTCCGGAGATCCGGACCCGGACCGCGACATTCGCCTCTGTCGCTGTACCCGTCATCGCCATGCCCCCGCGAAGAGCGTCTTGAACACGACACGAACGGCGCCTTGCGCCGCAGCCTCGAGCTCAACTTCGTCAGGCGCCTCGCCGTCCACCGGATCGTCTGCAATGTGGACGAGCGCATTGCGCCGCTCGCGCAACCAGTCGACGTCCGGCTCCGGCCGCGGTTCCTCGCCGCGTTCGGCGAGTGCGCGCGCAGCAACACGTTGCTCGGCCTCGACGAGCGCCCAAGCGAGGATCACGACCGCAGCCCACGCCCCGGCGCAAAAGGCGGTCTCGAGCTCCGCAAGCAGCAAGCTCGCCCGCGGCCCGAGATCGAGCGCCCGGGGACCGGCATTGATGTCGTGGGCGCGCCAGAACCACGCGGCACGCGAGCGCCAGAGGTCAGGATCGGGCGGCGAAAGCGTACGCATGGCCACTCATGTCAGCGAACTGCCCCGCCACGCGGGAGAGACGGCAAGCGAAGCCGGCATGGCGCTTTCCATGCACGGTCTCCCTTACTTTCCCGTTCGCCGGCGTGCGGGAGAAACGAGGAGATTCAGCGGCAAGACGGCCAGGAGCGGCAACAGTCATTCGTCGCGCGAAGCATTTGCAACACGGGTGAAACGCCCTACGCGAATTCGAGGATCTTTTGATCGACCGCGAGGCTGTCGCCGGGAGCAGCGTGGAGCTTGGCGACGATGCCGTCGCGCTCGGCACGCAGGATGTTCTCCATCTTCATCGCCTCGACCACGCACAGCTCCTCGCCGCACTTGACCTCCTGCCCCACCTTGACGGCAATGGACTTGAGCAGGCCCGGCATCGGCGACAACAGGAACTTCGAGGTGTCGGGCGGCCGCTTGACCGGCATCAGCGCCGCAAGCGCCGCGACGGCGGGCGTCAGAACCTGTACCGTGGCCTGTACCCCGGCGTGAAAGACCCGCCACCCCGCGCCGGCTCTGTCGACCTGGGCCACCACCGCGCGGCCGTCCACCGTACCCTCGAACAGCGGACGTCCCGGCAGCCAATCGCTCTCGACGGCGAGTGTCCATTCCGCTGCCGTGAGGGCATAGCCGCCCCCCTTGGATTCCACATCGACCGCGGTCTCGGTGCCGTTGAACCGCACGACGAACCGGCACGGCACCTTCCTTTCGTTGCCGGGCAACTGGCCGGAAATCGCGGCCTCGCGCTCGGCCTGGCGGCGCTGCACGACGGCGGCCACGGCGACGATCGTGCGCTGCGTTTCCGCGTCCGGATCGCGCCCGTGAAAGCCCTGCGGGAACGCCTCGGCGATGAAGGACGTCGACAGACGCCCCTCGCGAAAGCGCGGATGGTGCATGATCGCCGCCAGGAAGGCGATGTTGTGGTTCACGCCGCGCACGTAATAGGCATCGAGCGCTGCCGCGCAGCGGTCGATCGCTTCCGCCCGCGAGACGCCATAGCCGATCAGCTTGGCGATCATCGGGTCGTAGTACATCGAGATCTCGCCGCCCTCCTCGACGCCGGCGTCGACGCGTACCCCCTCCCCTTCCGCCGGCGGGATGTAGCGGACGAGCCGTCCGATCGAGGGCAGGAAATTGCGGGCCGGGTCCTCGGCGTAGATCCGCGCCTCGATCGCCCAGCCCTTGAGCGTCACGTCCTCCTGGCTCAGCGTCAGGCGCTCGCCGGCAGCGATCCGAATCATCCATTCGACCAGATCGATTCCGGTCACGCACTCGGTCACCGGATGCTCGACCTGGAGACGCGTGTTCATCTCGAGGAAGTAGAAGTTGCGGTCCTTGTCGACGATGAACTCGACCGTGCCCGCCGAGCGATAGCCGACGGCCTTGGCGAGCGCCACCGCCTGCGCCCCCATGGCGGCGCGGGTCGCGGCGTCGAGGAACGGGCTCGGCGCCTCCTCGATCACCTTCTGGTGGCGGCGCTGGATCGAGCACTCGCGCTCGCCCAGATGGATCACATGGCCATACGCGTCGCCCAGAACCTGGATCTCGATGTGCCGCGGCTCCTCGATGAATTTCTCGATGAAGACGCGGTCGTCGCCGAAGGCGGACTTTGCCTCGTTGGTCGCGGAGCGGAAACCCTCGCGCGTTTCCGCATCGTTCCGCGCGATCCGCATGCCCTTGCCGCCGCCGCCGGCCGAGGCCTTGATCATCACCGGATAACCGATCGCCCGCGCGATCCTGACCGCCTCCTCGGCATCCGCGATGGGCGCCAGATGGCCGGGCACCATGTTGACCCCGGCCGCCTGCGCGAGCTTCTTCGACTCGATCTTGTCGCCCATCGCCGCGACCGCGCTCATGGTCGGGCCGATGAAGACGATACCGGCCTTCTCCAGCGCCGCGGCGAAGGCCGGGTTCTCCGACAGGAAGCCGTAGCCGGGATGCACCGCCTCCGCCCCCGTCGCCCGGCACGCCTCGACGATCGCGTCGATCTGCAGATAGCTCTCTGCCGTCGGCGGCGGGCCGATCCGCACCGCCTCATCCGCCACGCGCCCATGCAGCGCCTCGGCGTCCGCGTCCGAATAAACGGCGACGGTCTTGATGCCGAGCCGCCGGCAGGTGCGGATCACGCGGCACGCGATCTCGCCGCGGTTGGCGACGAGAATCTTCCTGAAGGGCGGCTGGCACGGCGTTGCGGTCGTCACGGGGTCCGTCCGTTTCTTCATTGTCGTGGTTTCGTTCATTACAGCCCGTCAAAGAGGCCCATCGCATAGGCGGCGTGGATCGCAAGCGGCGCCATCCAGCCGACCAGCGGCCATACGAACCAGGGATCCGCCGGATCGGCGATGAAGTTGACGACAACCAGCACCACCATCACGGCGAAATAGCCGAGGGCATGACGGATGAAGCCGCGCAAGCGGCGCCGGTTGCGGTCGTGTTCAGCGCGCCGATCGGACATGCCTGCTCGCGCGGTCCTCTTTCGTCACAGCGGAATGTTGGCGTGCTTCTTCCACGGGTTCGCGAGCTTCTTGTCGCGCAGCATGGCGAGCGCGCGGGCAAGACGCCGGCGGGTCGAGCGCGGCATGATCACGTCGTCGAGGAAGCCGCGCGCGGCGGCGACGAACGGATTGGCGAACTGCTGGCGATACTCCTCTGTCCGGGCGGCGATCTTCTCGGGATCGCCGATGTCGGCACGGAAGATGATCTCCACCGCGCCCTTCGGCCCCATCACCGCGATCTCCGCAGTCGGCCAGGCATAGTTGACGTCGCCGCGCAGGTGCTTCGAGGCCATGACGTCGTAGGCGCCGCCATAGGCCTTGCGCGTGATCACCGTCACCTTGGGCACGGTCGCCTCGGCATAAGCGAACAGCAGCTTGGCGCCGTGCTTGATGATGCCGCCATATTCCTGCGCCGTCCCAGGCAGGAAGCCGGGCACGTCGACGAAGGTCACGAGCGGGATGTTGAAACAGTCGCAGAAGCGCACGAAGCGTGCCGCCTTCCTTGACGAGTCGATGTCGAGGCAGCCGGCCAGCACCATCGGCTGGTTGGCGACGAAGCCGACGGTCGCGCCCGCGATCCGCCCCAGACCGACGATGATGTTCTTGGCAAAGTCGGGCTGGATCTCGAAGAAGTCGCCGTCGTCGACGACTTTCAAGATCAGCTCCTTCATGTCGTAGGGCTTGTTCGGGTTGGGCGGCACCAGTGTGTCGAGCGACGGCTCGACCCGGTCGGGGCTGTCGGCGGTCGGCCGCACGGGCGGCTTTTCCCGGTTCGATGCCGGCAGGAAGTCGACGAAGCGGCGGGTCTGCAGCAACGCCTCGACGTCGTTCTCGAAGGCGAGATCGGCGACGCCCGAGCGCGTCGTGTGCGTGACCGCCCCGCCCAGTTCCTCGGCGGTGACGACCTCGTGCGTCACCGTCTTCACCACGTCCGGCCCGGTCACGAACATGTAGGACGAGTCCTTGACCATGAAGATGAAGTCCGTCATCGCCGGCGAATAGACCGCGCCGCCGGCGCACGGCCCCATGATCACGGAGATCTGCGGGATCACGCCCGAGGCCAGCACGTTGCGCTGGAAGACGTCGGCGTAGCCGGCGAGCGAGGCGACGCCCTCCTGGATGCGGGCCCCGCCCGAATCGTTGAGGCCGATCACCGGCGCGCCGACCTTCATCGCCTGGTCCATGATCTTGCAGATCTTCTCGGCGTGCGCCTCGGACAGCGAGCCGCCGAACACGGTGAAGTCCTGGCTGAAGACGAAGACGAGCCGCCCGTTGATGGTGCCCCAGCCGGTGACCACGCCGTCGCCGGGAATCTTCTGCTCGGCCATGCCGAACGCGGTCGCCCGGTGCTCGACGAACATGTCCCATTCCTCGAACGAGCCCTCGTCGAGCAGCACTTCGAGCCGCTCGCGTGCCGTCAGCTTGCCCTTGGCATGCTGCGCTTCGATCCGCTTCTCGCCGCCCCCCAGCCGCGCCGCCGCCCGCTTTGCCTCCAGCCGCCGAAGTATTTCCTGCATCACACCCTCTGATTTGTCCGCCCGGGCGTCCGACGCCTGCTGATAGCACCGGCTCAGGCCTTCTTACCAGCATCCGGCCGAACCTGGACCAATGGACGTGTGCGGGCTCACAAGCCGACAGTCAAGATGTTCCTGCCCCGACAATTTCGCCGCCCCGACGGCCGGCGGCCAAAGCGCAACCAGGACGGATCGGCGGCACACGGCAGAAGGCGCCGCCCCATGTTCCATGATCGTGCGGCGGCGAAGCACCGTCATCCCCGGAACTCCCGACGCGGTATCCGGTTGAAATCACCGCTCAGGCGGCGATGCCGACGAAACCCGCCGCCGAACGGGGTGAATGACCGGGAGTGAGCGAATGGCCAAGGTCCTCGTACTGTACTACAGCACCTACGGCCACACGGAGCGGATGGCCCAGGCCGCCGCCGAAGGAGCCCGCACGGTTGCCAACACGGAAGTGACGATCAAGCGGGTTCCCGAACTGATGCCGCGCGAGATCGCCGAAAAGGCGGGGGCGAAACTCGATCAGGCGGCGCCGATCGCCGATCCGCTCGAACTCGCGAACTACGATGCCATCATGATCGGCACGCCGACGCGCTATGGCCGCATGAGCGGACAGATGGCGAACTTCCTCGACCAGACCGGCAGCCTATGGGCGCAGGGAAAGCTCGACGGCAAGGTCGGCAGCGCGTTTACCTCGACGGCGACGCAGCATGGCGGGCAGGAGACGACACTCTTCAGCATCATCACCACCATGCTGCATCTGGGCATGATCGTCGTCGGGTTGCCCTACAGCGCGGCCGGGCAGATGCGCCTCGATGAGATCACCGGCGGCTCGCCCTACGGCGCGACGACGATCGCAGGCGGCAAGGGCGAGCGTCTGCCGAGCGCCAACGAACTGGAGCTCATGCGCTTTCAGGGGCGCCACGTCGCCGAAATCGCGGCGCGCCTTGCGCGCTGAACCCGCCGCGGCGCCACGGGTCAGGACGATCCCTGTGCGCCCTCCTCGCTGCCCAGAAGCGCCAGGAACCGTGCGGCGACCTCGAGATCGGCACGAACGCCCGCACGCCGGCGCGTGGCGAGCTCGTCCTCGCCCCACTGCTCGATCTGGAAGCTTGCGTCGAGCTCGGCCGCATCGAAGGCGTCGCCCGCATCAAGACGGCCCTCGGCAAGCGCAAGCCCGATCACCAGCGAACCCGCCGCCGCGACCGCGATGGACAGTGCCGCGAGGCGAAAATCGTCGAGCGCCCCGACCGCCCGGGCAAGTGCCTCGAGGCTGCGCTTCGACTGTGCACACGGCAGCACGCCGGTGGTGACCGTCAGCGCCGCGTCGAAACGCCATGTGAGCCAGTCGAGCAGCGGCTGCCAGATCTCGGTCTGTCGCTTGACCAACGCCGGCGGTTCGCTTGCCCGATGGCAGACCAGCTCCGTTTCGGCATAGGCCGCGAGTTCCGCGACGACATCGGCGCGTCGTGCCGGTATGCAGTCGATCGCCGTGGCCGCGACCCGCGTCAGCGGCAGCCGTTCCATGTTGGGCCTGGCCCCCTGCGCCCGCCATTCGGCGGCAATCGCCTCGGCGAGCGCTCGTGTCGGCACGACCATCGGGTTTCCGGCCGGCGTCTTGAGCGGTCGCGCATCGAGCCGCACGCCGAACCCGCCGGCGTGCGGGATCACGTCGACCTCGCGGTACCCGCGCCGGGGCACGTTGCCGAGCTTGGTCATCGGCCGAACAGCCCCCGGATGCCGCGCTCGATGCCCTCGATCGGGTTGGCCGGGGCTGGCCGCGCTGGCGCCTGCTGCTGCGGCGCCGTCGTACCCGGCGCCGGCGTCCCCGTCGCGTGGGCACGCAGCCCCGCCTGTGCCAAGGCGTTGGCGCAGGTGGCATCGCCACCCTGGCCGCTGCTCATGAAGGGTACCAGTACGCCGGCGGGCCCGAGCAGCAATGCCCCTGCCACAGCACCGGCAGCACCCTTGAGCGCCGCCCCTGCATCCGGCGAGAAGCTCGGATTCGCGAGCGTACCGCCGATGCGAATCGGCACGGCGAGACTCATGAGCGAGGCATCCTTGGGCCGCGGCGTAACGACGAGGTCGATCCGCTCCGTCCCGAGATTCACCGTGCCCGCCCCCCCGATCACCATCTTGCCGGTCTCTGCGAACAACACTTTCGGCGTGGCGACGCCATCCTTGATCTCGATACGACCGACCACGCAGTTGAGCGAGGTCTGCGGTCCGCTGTCCTGAAGGGGACTCAGCACGCGAACGACGTCGGCACCGAGCAGATCGATATATCTGCTCTGCAACGCCCCCTCGCCCACGTGCAGCGTCGATGTGCCGCTCAGTGCGGCCATGAGGGCGCGCATCGTGCGGCCCGCGCCTTGAACTTCGAGCGCGAAATCGGTCTTGCCGCGGCGCAGCAGGTCGCTGGTCCCGGTCTGCTCCAACAGCGTGCCGAGTTCGATACCCTTGGCGTCGACTTTGCCGGTGATCGACTGCGTTCGGGCATTGATGCCGAGTTCCATCGTGAGCTTGCCGCCGCTGATGTCGGCGCTGAACGGGCGCAGGTTAAAGACCCCGTTGCGCCATACGGCGGTGAACGAGAGCCCTCCGATCGGCGCATTGCCGCCCACGATTTTTTCGGCGCGATAGCGCACCTCGCCATCAGTGTCGTCGATAATGTCGAACGGCAGCGGATCGTCCGTGAACACGCGGCCGTCAGCCGGGGCCGGCTGCTGCGGCGGCGGCGCAGCGCCGCCCGCGCCCTGGCGCGGCGCAGCGAATGCCGCAAGGTCGATCTGCTTCGACGCGAGGTTCGCCGTAATGGCCGGCCGTGCGCCGCGGACGAAGGTTGCCTCGCCCGCGAGGTCGCTGTTGCCGGCGAAGAGCTGAAACCCGCTCAGCGCGTAGCGTCCGGACCCGGCATCGGCGATCCGGCCGGCGAGCTGCAATGGCCCGGCAACCGGCGCCTCGATCCCGGCACGTTCGGCGAGGGCACGCAGCTCCGGCGCCTCGACAGCGATGTCGAGCTGGACGCCCGACAAGGCGCGCGCATCGGCGATCGAGCCGTTGACGGATGCCGTCAGCAACTGCTGCGTGCCCAGCGTGAGTTTCAGTTCCGGCACGGACAGCCGATTCCCTTCGCCACTGGCGGCGTGGATATCGGCGCGGAACGGCCCGAGCGCCGGGATTGGCGGCAGCGGCGCGGCGAGGCCCGGAATGCCGAATCCGGAGAACGCACCGATCTCGTTCCCCTCGGCCGTCGCCCGGATATCGATCCCCTTCAATTCCTGCGGATCACGCAAGGCCCCCTCAGCGCGGACGCGCACGAGTTCCGCCTTGCCGAGATCCACCTTGAGGGCCGGAATGGAGAGACGGCCGCCGCCTGCATCGGCGACCGTCGCCTCGATCTGGAACGGCCCGGCCGGCGTAAGCTGTACGCCGGCGATGCGCGCGACCTGCGCGATCTCCGGTCCTTCGACTCGAAGGCTGAGTTCGTAGCCGCCATCCGGTATCGGCGCACGGACGGTACCATCGACCCGGAAGGTTGCCGCGTCGCCGATGCGCCCGTTGATGCTGATCGGAAACGGCGCGCGCGACTGCGACATCGCCTGCACCGAGCCCGCATGACCGCCGACATGAAACGCGATGTCGTTGTAGGTGCCATCCAGCTCGATCCGCAGCGGGTCCGTCGGGCTGTCGGCGCCGAGGCGCGCCTGCTGAATGGCGAGTGTCGTCGTCTGGTTGGTGCGGCCATTGCGGTACACGAGCCGCGCGTTCCGGATATCGACCTCGTTGATCGCCGGCAGGCGCGCCAGCGCGGGTTCGTCCGAAGCGGGTGCCTGCGGCTCCTCGGCGGCCGGTTGGGTCGCGAACTCCCAGTTGCCGCGCCCCTGCGCATCGGTCTCCAGCAGGATATCGGCATCAATCAATACGATGCGCTTCACGTTCACGTTGCCGAAGAGAAGCGGCAGCAGCGCGACCTCGGCCTCGAAGCGGCGTGCCTGTGCCATCACGGGCCGGGAGCCCCACGGCGCGTTCGCGAACGTGACGTCGTTCACGGCAATCGCCGGCGACAGTCCGAACTCGAACTTGAGATCGCCGTTGATTGCGAACTCGCGGCCCGTCGCCTGCTTCACCTGCCCGGCGATGAGGTCCCGGTACTGGTTGAAGTCGATCGACGAGATGATGGCGATGCCCGTCACCGACAGCGCGACGGAGAGAATGAGGAGACCGAGAAGGATGGTCTTCAGGCGCATGCTGCCTCCCTGTCATCCGCAAGCAGAATGTCGGGAATTTCGCTGAACCGGGTGACGATCGCCGCAGCGCCGGCAAGCCGGAGTTCCTCCGGCGGATGGTATCCCCACGCGACTCCGATGCCGCGCACGCCAGCATTGCGTGCCATCTCCATATCGTAACTGGTATCGCCGATCATGACCGTGTCGGTCGCCTCCACCCCCGTCTCGGCGATCGCGCGTTGAAGCATGGCCGGGTTCGGCTTGCCCGGACAGAGATCGCTCGTCTGCAACGTGACGAAACGGTGGGCGAGACCATGTCGTTCCAGCAGAGCGACGAGACCGCGGCGCGACTTTCCGGTAGCGATTCCGAGAAGAAACCCTGCCGCATCGAGCCGATCCAGCGCCTCGACAACGCCCTCGAACAGCGGCTCGTGATGGTCGGGCCGCTGGCGCAGTGCGAAGAACGCCTCCTTGTAGGCTTCCGCAAGGCGGCGATGACGGGAGGCAGGATGATCGGGCGACAGTCGTGCCATGCATTCGACGAGCGGCAGGCCGATGATACGTCGAATCGCAGCCGCATCGGGCGCCTTCAAACCTTCGGCCGCGTAAGCCGCCGCCATGCAGGTGATGATGGCGTTCTGGCTGTCGACAAGGGTGCCGTCGCAGTCGAACACTGCGAGACGCGGGCGATGGTGCCGTGTCATACCGCTAATCTTGAAGCTTGGCCGACGGATTGCAACCGCTCAGTCGACCCCGAACGGATCGATGTCGTCCGCCGGGTCGAAGCCGAAGAACCGCCACGAAGACCACATGTGCTCCGGCAGCGGCGCCGTCACGTCGATCATGCCGCGCCCCGACGGATGCGGCAGCACGAGCCGCCGCGCATGAAGATGCAGACGCGGTGCGATGCTCTCGTTCGGCAATATCGCTCGCTCTCCGCCATATTTCCCGTCGCCGACAATCGGCGTGCCCAGCCCACTCGCACAGTGGACGCGCAGCTGATGCGTGCGTCCGGTCAACGGCATGAGCGCGAGCCACGCCGCACGATTGCCTGCCCGATCGATGGCGGCGTAGAGCGTCACCGCATGTTTTCCATCCTCGTCCTCGGCGACGCGCTCGCCTGCCGGACCAGCCGACTTGGCGAGCGGCAGATCGATGCGCCCCTTTGCCGGCCGCGGCACGCCGACCACCAGCGCCCAGTAGATCTTGCGTGCCGACTTGTGCCGGAACGCTTCGCCCAGTGATGCAGCGGCACGGGCCGAACGCGCCAGCAGCAGGACTCCCGAAGTGTCGCGATCGAGCCGATGCACGAGACGCGGCCGCTCCGGCGAATCGAAGCGCAGCGCGTCGAGCATGGCATCGAGGTGACGTGTCGTGCGCGTGCCGCCCTGGACGGCGAGGCCGGGCGGCTTGTTGAGCGCGATCACGTCGGCATCGCGGTAGATCACGAGCGAGCGGACGAAACGCGCATCTTCCTCGCTAACGGCGCGCGGCCGGGCGGGCGCGGCTTTCTCTTCCGAAAGGCCGGGCGGGATCCGCACGACCTGCCCCGGCATCAGCCGCTGGTTCGATTTTGCGCGCCGGCCGTCGACCCGGATCTGGCCGGTGCGGAGCAGCTTCTCGAGCCGGCCGTGCTGCAGCGCCGGATAATGGCGCCGGAACCAGCGATCGAGGCGCAGATCGGCTTCGTCATCCGCGACGGTACGCGATTCCACAGGCATCAGCCGAGCATCCAGCGCGTGAACATGAGGCCGACGAACGCCGCGGCGACCGACAACATGACCGAGGCGAACGCATAGACGAACGCGGTGCCGACCGCGCCGTTCTGCGTCAGCGAAACGACGTCGAGAGAGAACGCGGAGAACGTGGTGAAGCCGCCGAGGACGCCGACGATGAGGAACGCGCGAAGCTCGGGACCGACTGACCATTTGAGCACCATCGCCTCGGCGAGGAGACCGACGACGAATCCGCCGATGACGTTGACCGTCAGCGTTCCCCAAGGAAAGGCGGCACCGAGCCAACGCGTCATCTGCGAAACGACGAGATAGCGCGCCACCGAACCGATCGCCCCGCCGAGCGCAATGGCAAACAGCATCATTTCACCTTGTGAGGTGATGTCGCGTGGAACGAGCCCGTAAGGTATACCGAAACCTGACCGATCGGAAATTCCCGAACCGATCGGCCACGTTGCCCGTGATTCGGTGCCAATGCGGCCCATCTGCCATGCGCGACGTCCGTTTCCCTATGACAAGATTGCGACATCGTTGTTTCGATATGTGAAAGCCCGCCGGCCCTACCTTTATCCGGCGCCGTCTCGAGGGTACCGCCGGGCGGATCGGGCCGACAAAGACGATCACCCGTTGCCGCTGCGCTGCACGCGCAGCCGCCGCCAGTACTCCAACCGCTTGGCGATCTCGCGTTCGAAGCCCCGTTCGACCGGACGATAAAACTCGCGGCGGGCCATGCCATCCGGAAAATAATTCTGGCCCGAGAAGCCTTCGGGCGTGTCGTGGTCGTAAGCGTAGTCCTTGCCGTAGCCGAGATCGCGCATGAGGCGGGTCGGCGCATTGAGAATGTGCATCGGCGGCATGAGCGAGCCGGTTTCCGCCGCCGCCGCCCGCGCCGCGCCGAACGCGCGGTAGGCCGCATTCGACTTGGGTGCCGTGGCGAGGTAGATCACGGCCTGCGCCAGCGCGAGTTCCCCTTCGGGGGAGCCCAGGAAATCGAAGGCGTCCTTGGCGGCCAGCGCCTGCAGGACGGCGTTCGGATCGGCAAGGCCGATGTCCTCGACGGCGAAGCGGACGAGACGGCGCGCGATATAGAGCGGATCCTCGCCCCCGGCGAGCATGCGCGCGAGCCAATAGAGGGCGGCATCGGCATCGGACCCGCGCAGCGACTTATGCAGTGCGCTGATCAGGTTGTAGTGGCCTTCCTGCGTCTTGTCATAGAGCGGCGCGCGCTTCTGCACGACGCGCGCCAGCGCCGCCGTATCCAGTGGCCGATCGACCTTGAGCGCGAACAGCTCCTCGGCCAGGTTGAGCAGATAGCGGCCGTCACCGTCGGCCATGGCGACAAGCGCCGTACGGGCGTCCGCCTCGAGCGGAAGCTGGCGTCCCATCGCCGCCTCGGCGCGCTGCAGCAGTATTTCGAGATCGGCATCGGTCAGGCGCCTGAGCACCAGAACCTGACAGCGCGACAGCAATGCGGCATTGAGCTCGAACGACGGATTTTCGGTCGTGGCGCCGATCAACGTGACCGTACCATCCTCCACGTACGGGAGGAAGGCATCCTGCTGCGAGCGGTTGAAGCGGTGGATTTCGTCGACGAACAGCATCGTGCCGCGGCCGGCGGCCCGGCGCGCGACGGCCTCGGCGAATACCTTGCGCAGGTCCGCAACCCCCGAGAACACCGCCGACAGCGGCTCGAACTCGAGGTCGACGGCATCGGCGAGCAGGCGCGCGATCGTCGTCTTGCCGCAACCGGGCGGCCCCCACAGGATGATCGAGGCGATGCGGCGCGCCGCCACCATGCGGGCGATCGGCCCGTCGCCCTTGAGCAGATGATCCTGCCCGACGACGTCCTCCAGCCGCCGCGGGCGCAGCCGGTCCGCGAGCGGCCGCGGCGCCGCATCTTCGAACAGGCCGGGCCCGCCGCCCCCGGCGCCCGAGGTGCGTGCGGACTTGCGGCTCACCCCGACACCGTCAGATTGAAGATCCTGTCGCCACGGCGGATCTGCAGGCGCCAGGGAAGTTCGACCTGCGACACGGCGCGCCGGGCATCGCTCACGGTCCGCATTTCGCGGTTGTTGATCCGAACGATGACATCGCCCGGCGCTATGCGGATCCGCTGGGCGGGGCTGCCGCGGCGCACCTCGAGCACGATCACACCGCGCGGCGTGATGTCGAGCCCGAGCTCGTCGGCAAGCGCCGGCGACAGATTGGCGACGGTGGCGCCGGCAAGCGGATGGTTACCGCGCAGCGGCGTCACCTCGCGCGGCGGCGTCTCCGGCGGCGCGATCAGCGCGACGTTCACCTCGCGCTCCTGCCCCTTGCGCCAGATCGTCAGGCGCACCTCGGAGCCGACTGCCTGCGTGGCGATGCGGAAGCGCAGCGCCTCGGCGTCCTGAACCTCGCGACCCTCGACGTGGGTGATGACGTCGCCGCGCCGCAGGCCGGCCTCGGCCGCCGGGCTGTCGGGAAAGATGTCCTGAATGATCACGCCGAGCGGGCGTGGCATGCCGAGCGAGGCGGCGATGTCGGCCGTGACCGTCTCGCCACTCGCCCCGAACCAGGGACGGACCACTCTTGTGCCCGACGTCACGCCGGCGATGACGGTCCGGACCATGTTGGACGGGATGGCAAAACCGATGCCGATCGATCCGCCGCCATCGCGGGAGAAAATCGCGGTGTTGATCCCGACCAGCCGTCCGTCCATCGACACCAGCGCACCGCCCGAGTTTCCCGGATTGATGGCCGCATCGGTCTGAATGAAGAAGCGGTAGTCCGTGATCCCGACCGTCGTCCGCGCCACCGCCGAGACGATGCCGCTCGTCACCGTCTGTCCCACGCCGAACGGATTGCCGATCGCGAGGACGAGGTCGCCCACCTCGAGCTCGTCAGAGTCGCGAAGCTCCAGAAACGGCAGACGCTCGTCACCCGGCATTATGCGCAGGACAGCAAGATCCGTGCGCTCGTCGGTAAGCAGCAACGTCGCCTCGAACTCGCGGCGATCGGCGAGGATGACGGTGATCTCGTCGGCGCCGCGAATGACGTGACTGTTGGTCACGATCAGCCCGGACGGATCAACGATGACGCCAGAGCCGAGCGAGTTCTGCTGCTGTTCGGTACCCGGAAACTGATCACCGAAGAAACGGCGGAAGAACGGATCGTTGAACAGCGGCGACGGCAGCGTCCGCACGGTACGGCGCGTATAGATATTGACGACGGCCGGCGCCACGCGCTTCACGAGCGGCGCGAAGGAAAGCTCGATCTCGGCACGGTCGCGCGGCAGCACGCGATCCTGGGCCAGGGCCCCGGACGGCAGCAGGCCCGGGACGATAGCGGCAAGGATGGCGAGGGCGCCAAGGCGTCGGCGGAACGTTGACCTGAGCATCGTGGAGTCGCGGAAGTCTCGGGCGGCCGAGTGTACCATTCCTGCCGGTGAAGCTAAGAGACAGGTGCGCCCCCATGCGCACCTTCTCCACGGACGCCGCCCCCGAAAGAGATCGGGGGCGGTCCTCAAGGACCGCCCCCGCTCGAGTACCTCACAAACGGCCGGCGACGGCGTCAGGCCGCGGCGGTGGCTTCGGCCTCCGCCTTCGCCTTCTGCTCGGCCTCGTGGCGCGCGCGATCGGCGGCGCCGCGCGCAGCCGGATCACGATCGACCAGCTCGATCACGGCCATGTCGGCGGCATCGCCATAGCGTATGCCGGCCCGCAGCACCCGCGTGTAGCCGCCGTTGCGCTGCCGGTAACGCTCGGCGAGCGGGCCGAACAGCTTCGCCGTCAGCTTGGTGTCGCGCAGAACGGCGAGCGCCTGACGGCGCGCATGAAGGCCGCCGCGCTTGCCCAGCGTAATGAGCTTCTCGACGAACGGCCGCAGCTCCTTCGCCTTCGGCAGCGTGGTGCGGATCTGCTCGTGCTCGATGAGGGCCATCGCCAAGTTGGCGAGGGTCGCCTTGCGGTGGCTGGTCGTCCGGCCCAGCTTTCGGCCGGCCACTCGGTGACGCATGACTCAAACTCCTCGTTCGTGACCGGCGCTCAATACGGCTCTTCGAGCTTCTTGGCCAGCTCCTCGATATTCTCGGGCGGCCAATTCGGAATCTTCATTCCCAGATGCAGGCCCATCTGGGCAAGGACTTCCTTGATCTCGTTGAGCGACTTGCGGCCGAAATTGGGCGTCCGCAGCATCTCCGCCTCGGTCTTCTGCACGAGATCGCCGAT
>CALANV010000033.1 GCA_937926175.1 uncultured Rhodospirillales bacterium
TGTGGAATGCCTTCATAAACGATCTGACCCACCCCGGCAATCAGCTGCCCAAGGATCTGAAATCCAAGCTGATCAGCATCGGCCTGTGGGTCGTGCGCGAATGTCACGCCGTCCTTGACGGCAAGGGCGACATCGACGCGATGATCCTGGTCAATCGGAACATCATGCAGGGCCTGCAGCCGGCGAGCGAGGAGGCGCGGTCGGTCGGCGCCTGAACGGTGCACGATGGATCCGGTGGCGCGCATGGCCGCACAATCGCCGCGGACTCTGCTTGCGGCAGCAATCGAGCGGCATCGCGAGGGCGATCTCGCGGAGGCAGCGCGGGGTTACCGGCGCGTTCTCCGCGTCGTGCCCGAGCACGCCGATGCGCTGCATCTTCTGGGTGTCATCGAGCTGCAGGAGGGGCGGCTTGCGAGTGCCGAACTGCTGTTCGAGCGCGCGCTGCGGCAACGCGGGGACTTCGCCGACGCCTTGACCCACCTCGGCACGGTACGCGAAGCCCAGGGCCGCATCGAAGACGCGGTTGCTCTTTACCGGCGTGCGATCGAACGCGAACCGGCCCATCCCGATGCGAACTATAAGCTCGGCCGGGCATTGCTGCGGATCGGCCGTGCGCATGAGGCGGCCGCCGTGCTGGAATCGGCGGTGCGGATCAACGAAGGGCATGCCGACACGTGGCTCGCGCTCGGTAACGCGGAGCTTGCGCTCGATCGCCCGCTCAAGGCCGCGGCGGCCCATCTCAAGGCGGCGCGCCTTGCGCCAAACTCGGCCGCCGTATTTCACAACCTTGGGATCTCGCTTCACATACTGCGGCGGTTCGATCAGGCTGCCGTGGCGTACCGCCGTGTGCTCGAACTCGACCCCAGCCTGGACGCGGCCTGGTGCGGCCTGATCGACGCGCTGACGGCCCTTTGCCGATGGACGGAGGTCGAGAACGCGCTCGCCGAGGTCGAGCTGCGTCTCGCGCGTCCGCTGCCGCCCCGGGAGTTCCGCCGATTCTTCTCGCTGGCATTCACACTGCCCTACATCGTCGAGAACCATCCTGCGCACCCGGCCATCCTGCGTCGGCTTGCCGAATCATACGGAACCGGTGACCGTGCGGCGCCGCCGCCGAGACCGAACGGCGTACGTCTGAGGGTCGGCTACGTTGCATCGTTCCAATCGACGCATCCGGTGACGCGGACGATCGCCCCCGTTCTCGAGGCGCATGATGCAAACACGATCGAGGTGCATTGTTTTGCACTGGCGCGCGAGACCGAGTCCTCCGGTTGGGGGCGCCGCGCCCGATCTGTCGGCCACTGGACGGATATCGCCGGCTGGCCGACGGATGCAATCGCGAAGGAGATTCGCCGTCGTGGAATCGACATCCTCATCGATCTGACCGGCTACATGCAGAATGCGCGACCGGACCTCTTCGCGGCCCGACCGGCGCCGGTTCAGGTGTACTGGATCGGGCATGGCGGCAGCCTCGGCGCACCGTATATCGACTATGTCATCGCCGACCGCACGGTTGCGCCCATGGACGAACCATGGGGCGGGCCCGAGCGTCTCGTCCGACTGCCGCATTGCTACCATCCCGCCGAAATTCTGCCGACGGACGTGGCGGCGGCAGGACGTCGTGCCGATCACGGCCTGCCGGATGACGCGGTCGTATTCTGTGCCTTCAACAACCCGATGAAAATCGATCCCGCCGTCTTCGCCGCGTGGATGAGGATCCTCGCGCGACTCCCGCGCAGCGTCCTATGGCTGACAGGGGACGGCGAGGGTCCGCTGGCGCAGACATTGCGCGCGCGCGCGGAAGCCGCGGGCATCGCGGGGAATAGATTGATCTTCGCAGGGCACGTCGATTCGCATGGCGCCCATCTCGCACGGCATCGCCACGCCGACCTTTTCCTCGACACGTTCACCTACAATGCGTCGACGACGGCACTGGATGCGCTCGTTGCCGGGCTGCCGGTCGTGGCACGGCGCGGCGCCAGCTTTTATTCGCGCATTTCGCAGAGCTTTCTGACGACGCTCGGGCTTTCCGATCTGATCGCCGACGATGCGACCGCTTATGTGGATCTGGCGGTTCGCCTTGCCGAGCGGGCCGATGAGCGCGCATCCCTCAGGGTGCGGCTTGCGGAGGCTGTCCGGCGAACCCCGCTTTTCGATCCGGTCTCGCTGACGCGGCATCTCGAACGGGCTTATGAAATAATGCTCGAACGTGCGCGCGCCGGCGTCGCGCCGACCGACTTGGATGTGGAAGCCGTTCCGGCGCGATAGGTACCTGCAGGCACAGCGTCGTCAGCAGGTCGGTGCCGTCGAATGCGCGCCGAGCGAGGCCCGCTAACGTCCTACCATTGCCGTGGCACGGGCAGGTGCGAGTCCTCTTTCGCGAGACAGCCATGCCGCGTATGCGGCAATTCCTTCCGCAAGGGGGACCGCGGGCGTGAAGCCATGACGGTTTGCGAGTTCGATGTCGGCCGTCAGGTGAATCGGGTCGCCGGGGCGTTGCCGGCCGGAGAATGCGAAACGGGCCCGGTGGTCGAGCGCCTGCGCCAGGCGCTCGACGACATCCCGGATCCGCACAGGCTCACCGCTGGCGCCGTTGACGATCAGGGGCCAGCGCTGCGGATCGCGCGCGATGAGCGCGACCAGCGCGGCCGCATCATCGACATAAAGAAAATCCCGGGTCTCCGCACCGGTGCCACCGAGCACGATTGGTTCCTCGCCGCTGAGGATCCGGCCGCCGACGTCCCACAGGACCTGTTTGCGCAGCATCGGTCCGTAAAGCGAGAACCAGCGGACGATCACACAGTTGACCGAGCCTCGCGCGACCGCCTGAAGGCATAGACGCTCGGCTCCGAGCTTGTGGCGGCCGTAGGGAGAGACAGGCGCGCAAGGCGCCGTTTCCGCAATCGGCGTGAGCTGTCCCCCGTAGACGGCCGCGCTGGATGGGTAGATGAGCAAGGGGGATATACCGGCGCGCTCGATATGGTCGAGAACGGCCGCGATCGAGCCGATCGTCCGGGCATGGTCGCGCGCGGGATCGGCGATTGACGCGGCGACCGAGGCGCCGCCGGCGGCGTGAAAGATCAGGGCCGGCGCGCCGGACCTGCTTTGCAGCGCCGCGAGGCTGTCGGGGGTGACGGTGTCCGCGATCCAGCAGACGTATCCCCACTGAAGCCGCTCGACATCCGTGAACGTCCCGTGACCGAGGCCGTGGACGATCCAGCCTTCGGCTGCGAGCCGTC
>CALANV010000034.1 GCA_937926175.1 uncultured Rhodospirillales bacterium
CTCCCGCCCAGCACCAGGGTCGCCGGCGTGATGTTCGCCTCCAGGCCATCAAGGAGATCCGCGTCCAGGGACAGCGTGTAATTCGAGGCATCCGCACCTGCCAGCGTGACGATACCGTCGACGGTGATCGACTTTCCGTTGCCGACCTTCTTGTCGTCGAACAGGGCCGTGTAGCTGAACGTCACGTCGTCGTCATTGATGACGTCATCGGTCGTAAAGACGAGAACGGCGTTCCGGGTTGCATCGTAGACCTTGTTCTGCGCCAATACCCCGTCGACCGTCAGAGTCTTGGGCGCGACCGTCAATTTGCCGGTCGACGTGAACCCGCCGAAAACATAGCCGGCGGTATTGGCGAGCGTACCCTGCGCAATCGTGATGTCGTAGGGCCCGTCGGCGACCCTCGCCGCGGCCACCGTGCCGTCGGAGGACAGAACCGGCGCACCCGTTACACCCGTGTTTTCCGCCGTTTCCTGAACCCACACGTCTCCGTACTGGGCAGCATCGACGAAGGCCAGCTGGTAATGCGTCCCCAGCACCGGCGTCGCGAAGGCATACACCTCGCCATATGTCTTGCTGTCACTGAAGTTCGTGCTGACATTCAGCGTCGGCGCATTCGCAAAGACGTAACGGTTGCCCTCTGCCGTGGCTTCGGCAGGAGACAAATCATCGATCGTCTTGCCCCAAACCGGCAAGCTGCCGCTCGCGAGATCGCCGTACGTATTGTACTCGTGATCGGGGAGATAGGCGACCCAGGCGCTGTCATCCAGAATCAGGCCCGCTCCGACGTCATTGCGGAGGTGATGCGAACTGTCACCGGTTCCCCGCTCGGCGATGAGAACGATGCGGCCATCCGCGCTCTTCATTCCGGCGCTGCCGCCGAAGAGAACGCCGTGGTTGGTGCCGGCGCTTCCGCCGCCCTCGCCTCGGATCAATATGTCGCCGCTGCCCAGGCCTTCCACCTCGCCGGCGATGTAGACGCCAGCATTGGCGTTGCTTCCCGATGCACCTCCCCGGCCGGTGATCGTGATGTCACCGGATGAAACAACCTTGGAGTTCCCCTCGATGTACACCCCGTGGTTGGTGGTGCCCGTCGCATGGAGGCTGCCGGTCCCTGTAATGTCGATGGTGCCTGAAGCGCTGTTCACACGCGCGCCGCTGTCCATGTAGACACCGGTCGCATCGCTTGCGCCCGCCGTGCCACCACCAATGCCGCTGATGACGATGTCCGCGGCATCGGTCGCCTCCACTTTCGCTGCGGAGATATGCACGCCGTAGGCGCCGGTCGACGTCGTGTTCTCGCCGCCGTAACCGGTAATGGAGATCTCCCCATCCACGCTCCGGACGAGAGTCGTCGCGCCCTCGAGGAAGACACCCCTCATGTTCGCCAGGGCACCGGCCTCGTCACCGCCATAACCGGTGATACTGATCGCGGCCGCGTCCGCGCCCGTTCCCGTGGAAAGCACCTGGACGCCAGCCGTGAGAGCCACGCCGGTCTGGTTGCCGCCCCCGGCCCCGGCATAGCCGGTGATGCTGATGTCGCCGTAGGCGCTGGAGATCTCGCCACCGGTCTGCGTCAGAATGCCCTGCTGGCCGGCAGCCCCTGCCGATCCACCATAGCCGGCCAGCGTGATCGCGCCATGACCAAGGGACCGGATGGTCCCGTTGTTCATGTAAATGCCCCTTCCCGTACCGGCCCCTTTGCCGCCACGGCCTTCGAGAAGGATGTTGCCGGCGGCGCCTGCGGCCGTCTGGATCACCGCCCCCGAGGCCATGCTGATACCGTCGAAGTTCGTCGCCGCGGCATCCGCCAGATTGGCCTTCAACGTGATCGCATCGAAAGCCGTCAAGTCGCCGGTAAACGAGTTCAGCAGCTTCGCGCCCTGGTTCAGAGCGATCCGCCCCGCGAGCGCCTCGAGCGCCATTCCGGCCTGTCCAGACACGAAAAGCTCGACATTGTTCTGAATCACGATGTTGCCCGGCGACACGTAGCTCTGCCTGCCGGTGGTCGTCACGTTGTTGGCGAACGTCAGGTTTCCGGCACCATGGTTCGCGGCGAGGGAAATGTCCACGCTTGCCGCGCCGATGCCGACAGTCTTCTTTTCGGAGACCGAATCCGCGACGTCCGGCCCGACCGTGCCAATGGTCACGTCATAGTCGGCCGTGTGCCGCAATTCGACGGCGCCGCCCGTCGTCGCGGCGAAGTCGTGAGCGACGGTTCCGGCAGTACCGATGACGTTGTCGGCATTACCGAACAGGAAATCGGTATCGGCACCGCCGATCAGGCGCAGTGCGCCAGCCGTCAGAGCCATGTCGGCCATCTGGACAACGGAGCCGCCCAGTGACTTTACGATCGTCACGGTACCGGTGGTGGCATCCAGCGGACGGTTCCAATCGAAATCGACAGCGTTGGTACTGTCGAGCCTGAAGCCGATGCCGGCATTCAAGGTCAGCTCGGGAGTCATGCCGGCATCGACGGTGTACAGCGCGTACCCTTCGTTGCCGAATCCCGCCAACTGATCCCATGCGTCCGACGAGAGGTTGTACACGTCCGTCAGCGTCGTCAGATCGCTTTCGACGCGCACCGTGTCGCGCCAGAAGTGCAGATCCGCGACGTGACCGGAGCCGTCGCCCAGTTTGATACTGTTGCCGTTCTCCTGGGTGTTGCCGGTCGTGTGGAAACGATCGCCCAGCCAGCCGAAGATCAGATCGCCGGAATCGAACGTTCCGGCCTGGAACATGCCGTAGTGATAGCCATTGGCACCCGTGAAGGTGGTGCCGATCTTCTGCCCGCCGACGGCGACGGATATGACCGTCCCGCCGACGGCCGTGTCGTGGAAAATGCCCGAGACGACCTGGGGCGTGCCCTCGAAGGCCCATTTGAGATACGGGTAGCTGGTCCCCGGAATGATGCCCCAGACATCCGGATCCCAGTTGTCCGGCAGCCCCTGCTGCAGTTCCGCCGTGGACTTGCCCAAATTGAGAGCCGGGTCGTCGTTGAGATCCGTGTTGTAATGGCTCGAGGGACTTACGGCCGATACGCCGGATACGTCTTTGTCGAACCAGCTATCCGTGATCGTCGCAGGGGCCGTACGCACAACGCTCACCAAGGCACCGCCGGCCCCGGACCTGGTCTGGACATAGCTTGCGCTATAGCTCTCGGATATCGTGAGGGTACTGCCGTCAGACACGTCGCCGACGAGACCGCCCGCATAGATGCCGCTGGCATCGATCACGGGCCCCAACGAATAGCTCTGAATGATCTGTTTGGCGTTGTTGCCCACCATGCTGCCGACGAGTCCGCCCACGGCAATGGTCTGACCGCTGCTCTGCGCCCGCACGACGGCAGCGGTCCAGGATTGCCGGATGGTTCCGCCGGCCATCGATGCCACGAGGCCACCGGCACGTTGGTTGCTCTCGATGCGGCCCGTGACATACACCTGCTCAAGCAAGGCGTTCGGGCTTTGGAGGCCGGCAGCGATGCCGGCCGTGTTGACGTTCCCGGTAAAGTCGACGTTCGTGAGGCCGATCTGCCGGACGGTCCCTTCGTTGACGAAGGGAATCAACGAGATCCAGTATTGCGCGGGGCGATTGATGACCAGGCCATCGATCACGTGGCCGTGCCCATCGAACAACCCGTTGAAACCATGCGAACTGGCACCCATGGTCGGCAGCACCATGCTCGCAAACCCGGCGCCCGAGTTCCAGTTTCTCGTATCCGAGGCATCGATGTCCTGGCTCAGCGCGTAAGAACGGGCCGCGTTTCTGCGCGTCGTCCAAGACGTGTCGGTATGAGTGCCCGCACCGTCGTCCCCAATCGCGTTCTGCAGGTCGACGACGTTGTGAATGAGCATGAAGGCCGCGTCGCCGTTGACCCCGGGCCGGCTTGCGGTCACGACCCCGTCGGCGAACCAGTTTCCACCGTTGATGAAGCTCCCGAATTGCTTCGGATTGGTGTAGCCGTCTTCAGGATAGTAGTAGAGCAACGCCGTGCCGGCTTGGCGCCCATCGTCACCGAAGCCGAGCGACCCACCGCCACTGAAGGTGATCGTGCCGTCGCCGAGCTTGTCCTCGTCGGCGCGGATCAGCGCGGTTCCTCCTTCCGCGAGGTTGATCGCGCCGAGGAGATTTATGGAGTTGGCGGCATAGACATTCAGATTACCGGCGGTGATCGCCTGCAGCGTTACGTCGCCATAGCCGCTGTTGGTCTTTCCGATGCCCTGCCGCAGATCGATGGTCACCGTCCCGGCACCGGCATTGATGCTGACGCCGCCAGCCATAACGATCTCGGCATCGCCGGCTTCGCGGTCGTGATCGATCACCCCATTGGCGAGGTGATCGTTGGCGATCAAGGTCAGGGCGCCGTTGTCCGTTACGATGCTGCTTCCAAGCGTGATGCTTCGGCCGGCCTGAAGCGTCAGATCGCCACCGTCCCCGTCCGGATTGTCGACAACAATGGGATTGCCGGCATCCAGCATGATGTCATTCGAGGCCTGAAGGATGACGGCAGTGCCCGCGGAAAGCTGGGCGGCAAGGTCCAACGCATTTACGTGGACCGAATCCCCCTCGTGGTCCGCGAATTCATGATCCCCCGGCAGAGGATAGTCGCTCGGATCCCCGCCGATCGTGATGTTCTTCGGATCCAGCAGCAGGAACCCACCCGCGCCCAGCCGGACGTCCTTCAGCACAACGTTCTGAAGGCGATTGGCCGCCGAGATTTCCACCGAACCCGCGGAAACGGCGCCACTCGCGTCGATGCTGCCGAGAAACGTCGTGAGCTTGTCGGACCAGACGATAGCCGTGCCGCCGGTGCCCGCGGCCGAGGACACGTCGATGACGGTGTCCGCATCCAGGAACGTGGTTTCCGCCGAAGCCAGCGCCGGCTGCGTGCCCCAGCGGCCGACGAAGCTGTCATGGTAGGGTTGGTTCGCATCCGGCGTTTTGCCGCCCTGGAAGGCGCCACCAATTCTTACCAACCCGCCCCGGTCCGTTCCGATCGCACTGAACGTCGCGGCATCGATCGCCACCGATCGGCCGGTAACGTCGATGCGGCCGCCGACGCCATCGCCGCCATCCGCCGCGTAATGAGCTGATGTGGCGACGGCGTCTTCCGCCTGAACCGTGATCGCCCCGCCGACGGTCGCACCGGAAGCCGAGATCTTGCCGCCAATGTCCGCCGCGCGAGCCTCGATGGCGATGCTACCGCCCGCCCCCGCCGATCCATCGGCACGCACGGTCCCGTCGGTCGCAAAGTCGCCGGCGGCGACCTTTACGCTGCCGCCCGATACGCCCGAAGCCGATACGACGGCGCCCGTTTCAACCGCCACCGTTCCCGAACCGGATAACACGATGGCACCGCCGTCCTGCATCACGCTGTCCGCGCGAACGATGCCGGACAGGTTCAGGGACTGGTTCACGACCTCGCGCGCGGCCTCGGCCGTCAGATAGATGCGCCCGCCTGCCACGTCGATGGTCCCGTCATTGCTGACCAGAGCCTTGAGCGGGGTCCCGTCGGCCGTGGTCAGTGTTTCGGCGATCTTGTCGCCGATCTCGAACGAAATGAGCTGGTCGCCGTAGAGATCGAGCGTGAAGCCGCGCGCCGATGCCAGCGCCACGGTGCCGAGATTGGCCTGAATGATTCCCGCATTGCGCACATGCGGCGCGACGAAGGCCGCGATACCGGCGTCACGAATGGTGATCGTGCCTTGATTGACGACCGACGCCCCCGCCTTGCGGCCGTCGTTGAAGCGCAACGGCCCGCCGCTCATGAACTGCCGGTCGTCGACATCGTGCGTCGTCGCCACCAGGCCCGCCGCATCGACGGTGGCCCCCTTGCCGAACAGGATGCCGTTCGGGTTGACAAGCACGAGCTGCCCCGTCGCGGTCAGCGTACCGAGGATTTCGGACGGATTGACGCCAACGACCCGGTTGAGGGCGATGGCACCGACCGACGGCTGGACAAAGTCCGTTCGCTCGTTAGCGCCGATCGAGAAGCTGTTCCAATTGATAATCGCCCGGTCAGTCGTCTGCATGACGGTGACTCGCGACGTACCTTCGCCGGCGATGCTGGCGCCGCCGGCCACGACCGTGCCCCCCTGGGGATTGGCGTAGGCGGGAATGGAGAACAGTCCGCCGAAGACAACCAGCACCGTGGTGCATTTGAGCACTTCGTGGAGCCTCATCGCCGCGAAAACTCCTTTATCCTTACGCAGTCCGGTACGACGCCTCATGGCCCCGCCTCAAAACCTTGTCGTGATCGACACGAAGACGCGCGGCGAACGGCTGTTGTCCTCCGCGAACTCCGCATCAAGCGGCTTTGCGATCTCGATGTTTCCGGTCACGCGCTGACCAACCTGCACCCGTACACCGCCGCCCCAGGACATGGCATCGCGGGTCCGGTCTTCTCCGGATTGCAAGGTGCCCTTCTGGCGCGCCAGGCCGAAATCGGTGAAGCCGTAGAGCTGCACGCCCAGATTCTCATCGAGCCGTTGCGTCCATCGCAGATCGACCCCGCCCATCAGGCAGTGGTCGCCGCTCATGGCGCCGACGTCGTAGCCGCGCCCGATGTTGCGGCCGCCAAAGCTGCATTCGGCCGCACTCAGGAGCGGATCGCCCAGCGCGACCTGCGCTTGCGCCTGCACGTAAAGCGACCAGGGACCAACCAGCGGCTGGTCACGCAAGGCACGCAGTTCGAGGTTGGTGAACGTCGCGGAACCGTTCGCGCGGCTCTTGAGCGGGTCGTCGTCGTCCGTCGCGCTGAATACGTCGATGCCCTGAATCAACCCCAGACGGACGAGGCTGACCGCGCCCGTCTCGTCCGCGACATCATAGGTCGTGTAGACACCGAGCGTTCGGATGCGATCTTCCGAAAACGGGATGTCGAGCAGCTCCGACTGCGCATTCAGAACGTCGAAGGAGGCGCCGATATAAAGATTCTCCTGTCGCGTGCGAATCAGCGGATAGTCCGCACTGAACCCGAGAGAGACGGATCGGCCGATATACTCGAGATCGGCCAGAAGCCCGTCGCGCGGTTCGCTGTTCGAGTAGGCCGCTGTAGCGCCGAGCTTCAGACCATCGCCGCCGACCATCTGAGAATAGCTGCCGGCGATATAAGCATAGGTATCGCTGTGGGTGCCCCGCCAAGCTTCGAGACGCAACTGGTCGCCGCCCGTCAGCTGCCCGTTCAAGGCAACCGCCCCGCCGATTCGCGTACGACCGAGATTGCTCACCATGTGATTGTTGAAGCCGACCTGTCCTTCCACGGTCTTTCGCGCGATGTCGACGGTCATCGTCGAAGCGCCCGGCACATCCCGCGAGGCGGCGAAGGTGGCGCGCGCCGTCACGCCCGGCAGATCGTTCATCAGAAGGAGATAGCGTTCCAGATCGTCCGTCCGCAGGGGACGCGACGCCGTGATGCCGGCAGCGAAACGTTCCAGAAGTTCGTTGCGCGCGGCATCGCCCCTGCCATCACCGAGAACGCTCGTCAGCAGATCGCCGGTGAAGACGACCGTGTCGACATAGCCTTCGACGACACGGATGGTGACGACTCCATCCTCGATCCGCTGTTCCGGCAGGACGGCGATGGAGAGCGCATAGCCCGCTTCCGAATAACGGCGCGTGATCGCGTTGACGATCTCGAACAATGTCGCGACGCTGACCGTCTGGCCGAGATAACCTTCCCACAGATCCGCAAGGTCGGATTCGCTGAGCGCCTCCGCCCCCTCGATCCGGACGGCTTTGAGCGTCAACTTCATCGAATCGGCCCGGTCCGGCGCGAGCTGCTCACGCGTCAGCGGAACCGACGGCGTCGGCATGGCGCGGGGCTCCAGAGGCGGGGCGAGATCCTCGCTCGGCCGCGTCGGCTCCAGAGGACCCGGGACCTGTGCGTAAACGAACCGGGCGGACAGCATCGTTGCCACCAGGGCAACGATCATCAATCGAATGAACAGCGCCCACATCACGGCACCGCCCGCGGCGTCATTACTTACCCCCCTCATAGATGCAATGCCTTTACTCGATGCTGTTTGACAGATTTCGATGTGCTTTCACTTGCTCATAACTGGAACGTAAGGGGGAGTTATTATTGGTGATGCAGTTTTTACTTTAATTTTATCGATCAGCTTAGTGATCACCACTTGCGTCCAGGGCGCGCTCCAGGAAACAAGGTTCATCTGAACGCCGACGCAGCCCGTCGATCACGGCAGATGCGCCGCGCTTCCCTCAGGCAACCAGCGCACTGACGTGATGCATTCCCGTCGACGTTGGCGATCACGATGGAACCGTGCTGCGCGGCCGCCGTCATTCCGCCGCACCGAGCCCGCCGTCCACGTGCCCGGCACACCACGCAGGCCGCGTGCACCCGGCCGCTACGCCGCCGCGTCGAATGCCGGCCCTATGCGAGCGGCGCGCGCGCCGATTTCCGACCTGTCAGCTTGTTTCGACATGACGAATGACGCCCTTCACCTCGCGTTGGCCATTCCGCCCGACCCTGGCAAGGGCGCCGTGCCGGACACCGTGATCTCCGGCGATACAGGCCTAATATCCCCCGAAAGAAGGATAACCCTTTTGCGGGATAGTCGAACAAAATAGCCCAAAGTTGTACTTCTGCAAAAAGTTAATATTCCGGATGGGTAGACGCGGTATTTCTTTTTTCTATCCAAACGAGTGGTCTTATGGTCGAGGATGCCCCCCATGTCAAGGACTCACTCACACATTTGTCTCAAATTCGTCCCTTTCAGGTCGCGGTAAGGTAACGCGTTACGGCGACATGAAGAGAAGACCGGGACCAAGACACGGAAGACGGGTCGAGAATCGGCTACGCGCTGGCATCGACCCAACGCGCAAAACTTGCGCGAGCAGAACGTGGACATCCGGTGATAGCATCGAGAGCCTCCGGCTTGAACCCACGCCCGAACCGTGACGCCGGCCCTGCGTCGCACGCGGTTCGGCGGGTGGTTGCCTTGCGCTGCCAATGCCGCCGGGCTAACGGAACAGCAACCGGGGCAGCCAAGTCGCAATCGGCGGGAAGATCAGAATGAGGACGAGGACCGCGACGCTGAAAAGGACATAGGGTATCACCGCGCGGAAAACCTGACCCATCGTGATCGACGGCGGAGCCACGCCCTTCATCGTGAACAGCAGCAGCCCGAAGGGCGGCGTCAGCAGACCGAGCTGCATGCAGATCAGGAACATCACGCCGAACCACAACGGTTCGATGCCAAGCGTCTGCACCAGCGGCATGAAGAACGGCAGCGTGATCAGCATCATGCTGACCTGATCGACGAAGCAGCCCAGCAGGATCAGGATCAGCAGCATCCCGACGATGATCGCCATCGTCGACAGGCCCTGTGCCGTCACGAGGCTGATGAGGCCGTTGGCGGCGCCCGAGAAGCTCAGGATCTGCGCGAAGGTCGTGGCGCCGACGATGATGAACAGGATCGCTCCCGAGATCGCCGCCGTGCCGATCAGCGCCTGCATGAGGCCGCGCAGCGTCAGCGAACGATAGACCGCGGCGACGATCACGGTCGCGACTGCGCCGAGCGCGCCGGCCTCGGTCGGCGTGGCCCAGCCGGCGACCATTGCGCCGATCACCACGCCGAAGATGATGAAGAGTGGCAGCACGTACACGACGAGCGGCCGCCACCGCGCCCAACCGCGCACCCCCTCGAAGTCGTCGCTGGGCGCGAGCGCAGGCCGCAGGGCGGCGCACAGCACGACATAGCCGATGAACACGGCCGAGAGCAGCAGACCCGGCATGATGCCGGCGATCAGCAGCTGCGAAATCGAAATACCGGCAAGGCTGCCCAGAAGAACGGTGAGAGCCGACGGCGGGATCAGCATGTCGACGCCGCCGATCGCCATGATCGGTCCCATCGCCATGCTGGGGTGGTAGCCGCGCCGCAGCATCTCGGGCAGCATCAGGCTGCCCAGCATCGCCGTGGTCGCGATCGTCGAGCCCGATATGGCCGAGAAGACCGTGCCGGAGACGACGGCGACGACCGCGAGGCGACCGGGCACGCGCCGGATGATCAGCTCTATCGCCTCGATCGCCTTCATCGCCACGCCGGTGTGAAACAGCACCTCGCCCATCAGCACGAAGAACGGTATCGGCGTCAGTGAAAAGCTGGTGACCGAGGCCACCGCATTGCGGGCGAGTTGCATGAGCCCGGGCTCCCCGCCCAGGAACAAGATCGCGCCGACGATGTTGACGGCGACGAAGGCGAGCGCCACGGGCAGGCCGAGCGCCATCAGCACGATCATCAGCCCGAAGAGAAGAAGAAGCGCGGAGTCCCAGCTCATGCCGCACCGCCGAACAGCGGGCGCAGGAGGCGCCGCAGGAACTCGATGGCCAGCAGCACCGCCCCGAAGGGAAGCGGCACGAACAGCCACCACTCCGGAAACACCAGCGTCTTGATGATGAGCGAACCGATGTTCGCGGAATCGCGAATGACGGCGATCCCGTACCAGGCAAGACCGAGACAGGCGACAAGCCCGATCAGGTCGGCGATGCGGTCGAGCGCAGCGGCCGCCGGGCGCGGCAGCGCGTTGACCAGGATCTCGACGCGGACATGCTCGTTCCGGTAGAGGAGCCAGGGTGCTGCGAGGAACGTGCCGACCGGCAGACTGTATTCGGAAATCTCGACGATCCAGGGCAGATTGCCCAGACCGAGATTCCGCATCACGACGTCGGCCGCGACCAGAACCGCGACCGCAGCGAACAGCAGCGCCGCCGCGATGCCGCAGCCCTGCATCAGCAAGCGATAGGCTTGTGCCAGTGCCGTCATGGGCATCGGTCTATGCGCGGGGAATGACGTTGCGGCGTGTCGCAATGATCTTGCACGATTTGCCACCCGCGGCTTCCTCCCCCGTCGGCGAGAGAGGAAGCCCGCGCGGCGTCCGCTCACTTGCTGAGGAGTTCCCTCAGCTTCGGACCGTGTTCCGGGCTCTTGGCGATGATACCCTGCCAGCCGATCTCATAGGCCTTCCGCACATACTCCCGGGCGACGTCGTCGGGGAACGTGATGGTCTCGATGCCGACGGCGGCCTGCTTTTTCGCATCCTCCTCGTTGAGCTTCGCCTGCTCGGCGTGCAGACTCTCGAGCCAGAGCGCCTGTTTTTCGAGGAAGGCCCGCTGCTCGTCGGTGAGACGGCGCCAGACGTTGAGATTCACGATCACGCTGACCTCGGCGCTGTAGAAGCCCGGGTCGACGCGGTACTTCGTCCGTTCGTGCCAGCCGAGATCGAAGATGCCGGTGATCGGCCAGCCGTAGCCGTCGACCACGCCGCGCTCGAGCGCGGTGTAGACCTCGCCCGGCGGCGTCTGCACCACCGTCGCGCCGAGCGCCTGGAAGAAGTCGCGATAGACCGGCGTGATGCGGATCTTGAGCCCGGTCAGGTCGGGCTTGTCGATCTTCTTGTTGAGATAGAGGTGGAACGGATTGTCGCCGACGGTGCGCGCGAGATAGTAGACGCCCATCTTCTCGTTCCAGATCTTGTTGATGTACTCGAACGCGCCGTTCTTGCGCTGTACCGACATCGGCACGGTCGACAGCTTGAGGGCGTCGGCCTCGGGCATGATGTTGGTGTAGAACGCGCCCGTGCTGTTGGCCATGTCGACCACGCCCGCGCGCACGGCATTGCCGGTCTCGAACGCCGGAATGGCCTTCGGGCCGCCGATATAGTTGATCTGGATGAGACCCTTGCCTTCGGCATTCACCTTCTCGACGAAGCGCTCGAACGGCCGCGAATAGGCCGTGCCCTCGGCGAAGGAACTTACGGCACGGAGCGTGACCTCCTGGCCCATCGCAGCACCCGCGAGCCCGAGCGCCAGCGTCACGCCAAGCACAGAGCCGATTTTCCTGAACATTGCTTTTGCTCCCCTGTTCTCGACTTCTTCCCTGTTCACGATCTCTGGATTATTCGCCGGCCGCCTGCACCGCGCCGCCCCGCGCCGGCGCACCCGTAGCGGCCGATCCTTGCACAAGCTGCGCCAGCACATGGTCGAGGGTCTCGCCCTCCGGATCGGCGAGCGCGCCTTCGCGCGCCCGGCGGATCGCGGCCGCGAGCGGCTCCGTCAGCGCGACGGCCGACGGTTCCACCAAGGTCTCGAAGATGCGCGCGAAATTCCGGACGCCGCGGCGATGCGTGTCGCCATATCCCTTGATCAGGCGCGCGCAATGCGCCACCTCGATAGCGGCGTCGATGTCCCGCACGGCATGCCGCCGGATCGCCGCGAGCCAGCGTTCGATCCGCGCCTGCTCCTCCATGAAGCGCCAGGTCCGGCGCCGCCACGGGCGGAGCGCCGCCAGCATCCGCAGCAGCAGAAAGCCGGTCACCGTCGACGTCTTCACGTGCATGCCGACGTTGAGGCGGCCCTCGAGGCCGCGCGCCCGCGCCCAGGAAAGAAGACGCCGCGCGAGCCATGGCGGCAGCACGGCGCAGGCCTCGTCGAGGCCGGGCTTCAGGAACTCCACGACCCTCACCGGTTCGTCGGGCTTCGCGCCCACCTCGCTGCGTATGCGATCGAAGCGGTCTGCCCTCGTCTTGAGGTCGGCGACGCGGATGACATCCTCGTAGCTCATCCACAGCGCAAGGTGACGACCCGTCTCGCCGGTCAGCGTGAAGTCGCCGCGGCCGTACTGGCGGTCGAGCGCCAGGATCGGCTCCAGCCGTGCAAGGAAAGTGCGCGCATAGGCTTCGTCCTGATAGTCGACCAGACGCGCCACGGCCTCTTCCAGGATCGCATGCGTCTGCGGCGGAAATGTACGCCGCACGGCATCTACCGACCGTTCCGCCCGCGATCGCGACGCCACAGGTTCGTCGAGCGGTACGAGTTCGCCGACGGCACACGCATATCCGGCGGCGAAGCCGCGCAGGCTCGATTCGACCGCTTTGCCCGAACGACGGATCGCCGCTTCGCAGGCCGCACGCGGAATCGGCAGAACGCCGGAACCCGATATCGCGCCAAACAGGACCGCGTTGATGACTGTGCCCGCCTGCTGCGCGAGGCGCGCGAAATCGAACAGAATGGCACGCTGCGCCAGCTCCTGGGCCGCCTTGACGACCTTGGCCGCGTCATATCGGCCGTCGGCCATCGCGATCTTCTCGGCAATGGCGTAGATGCGGTGAGTAGAGGCAATCAGGGTCGTGCGGTCGGGGCTGACGAAGCCGTTCTGCATCGCGCGCCCGGCCTCGATCAGTTCAGAGGCGACCATCAGGTCGATGTTGCCCGGGTTCGGTGTCAGCGCGAACACGGGCCGGCGGCCGCCGAGCTGCGCGGCGCGAACCGGATAGATCTCGAGGTAATACGTCGTCGCCCCGGTGCGCTGCGCCACGCCGGGGATCGACGTGCTCTGCACCGGATATCCTTCGGCCGTGGCCGCGTCGACGAGCCAATCCGCCAGAACGCCGCCGCCTTCGCCACCCAACGCGGCGACGAGGATGGTGATCGGGCGGCCCGGAAGCGCGGTCATACAGCAGCCGTCCGCGGCCCCGCCCGACGGCTCAGCGCGGCGATGACACGACGCCGCAGGCGATCGAGCCACCGATCGAATCGGGTCGGATTCTGAACGATCTCGGCCCGGAAGAAGGACGGGCACAGCACCGCCGCGTGCGCGACCTCGCCGCACAAGCCGCAGCCGACGCATCCCTGGTTCACGTGCGCGACGGGATCGGTGCGCAGCGGGTCCGGATTGGGCTTGATCGTCAGCGACGGGCAACCCGACAATCGGATGCAGGAATGGTCACCGGTACAGACGTCGTCGTCGACGCCGAAGCGCGTGCGCACGACGCGTCCGCCCGCCGCGAGCCGCTTCGCGATCTGCGGGCGGATGCGGCGCTGACGCTCGAGCTGGCATTCGCCATCGGCAATGATGACCTTGAGCCCCGGCTCCTTCGTCGTGAAGGCCTCGCGCAGCGTCTTCACCATCTTGCCGACACCGTAGGTCCGGACGGTCCTGAGCCAGCGCACGCCCACGCCCCGGAGGGCGTTCTCGATGCTCATGTCGACCTTCTCGTTATGGACGTTGCGGCCCGAGGACGGGATGTTCTGCGTGCCGGTCGCCGACGTGTAGCCGTTCTTCATGACGATGAGCACGCTGTCGTTCTTGGTGAAGACCGCGTTGGCCACGCCGGTCGACAGCCCGTTGTGCCAGAAGCCGCCGTCGCCCATGATGCTGACGACGCGCTTGCCAAAAGCGGGCGCGACGCCTGTCGAGCTTGCCAGACCGAGCCCGTAGCCGAGCACCGTATTGCCGATATTGAAGGGTGGCAGCGTCGAGAAGGTGTGGCATCCGATATCGGCGCTGACGTGGAAACCGCCGACCTCGCGCTCGACGATCTTCAGGGCGCTAAACACGGGGCGCTCCGGACAGCCGACGCAGAAGCCGGGCGGACGGGCCGGCACCGGCGCCCCCAGGCATTCGGCAGCGCGCCGTTTCGGCCGGGTCAGCCGCTCGTAGGCGGCGCCGATCTCCGCGAGGTCGACGCCCCGTGGAACCGCGCCCTCGATGAACCTGACGACGCCAGTGAGGACGACCTCGCCGGTATATTCACCTGCCATCGGCAGCACGTCCTTGCCGACGATCGTCGTCTGCACGTCGGCCTTGCGCAGCATGGCGTTGATTGCCTGCTCGATATAGTTCGGCTGGCCTTCCTCGACGACCAGCACCGCGCGCTTGCCGGTGCAGAACGCGACGATCTCCTCCGGAATCAGCGGATAGGTAACGTTGAGAACGTAAAGCGGCACGGCCGACTCGCCGAATACGTCGGCAAGCCCGAGCTGCTGAAGGGCGCGCACCACCGTGTTGTACATGCCGCCCTGAAGAATGATGCCGATGTCGTCGTGGCGACCGGCAAACACCTCGTTGAGGCGGTTCTTGCGTATGAATTCCACCGCGGCGGGCCAGCGCACCTCGACCTTGTGCTTTTCCTGCGCATAGGTCGCCGGCGGCAGGCAGATGCGGCCATAATCGAAGTCCGGCTTCTCCAGCACCTGCTTGCGCGAGATCGCCGGCGCCTTGTTGTCCTTGCATACGAAGCTGCCGTGGACATGGCAGGCGCGAATGCGAAGTTCCAGCATCACCGGCGTATTGCTGGCTTCCGAGAGCTCGAAGCCCTTCTCGACCATGTCCACGATGGTCGGCAGGTTCGGGCGCGGATCGAGCAGCCAGATCTGCGACTTCATCGCGAAGGCATGCGAGCGTTCCTGGATGATGCTGGCGCCTTCGCCATAGTCCTCGCCGATGACGATCAGCGCACCGCCGCGCACGCCTGCCGAGGCGAGATTCGAAAGTGCGTCGGAGGCAACGTTGGTTCCAACCGTCGACTTCCAGATGACCGCGCCGCGTAGAGGATAGTTGATGGAGGCGCCGAGCATTGCGGCCGCGCCAGCCTCGTTCGCAGCCGGCTGAAAATGAACGCCCAGCTCGTCGAGAATTTCGCGGGCATCGGCGAGCACGTCGATCAGATGCGAAACCGGCGCGCCCTGATATCCGCCGATGTAGCTGACGCCCGACTGCAAAAGCGCCTTGGTGACGGCAAGAACGCCTTCGCCGTGGAAGACCTCGCCCGCGCCGAGACGCAGCGCTTGCACTTCCTTCTTGAACGAACGTTCCATGCGTTCCTCCCGACCGGCGGCACCAGAACTGAAGTCCGCCCGTCCAGCGTCGGCATCGGCTATTATTTTAAGTTTAAAATATTCGTCCCCGCGGCTCAAGTCGGATCGCCCGCCGCAACAAGGCCGCCGCCCCGCCGCTCCAAGCGCATGAGCGGCAAGGAAGAAGCATCGCCATCACCCATCCGAACGGTGATCGACTCGTCGTGATCCGGCGCCGGAGTCGGCTCCAACCGGACGGCGGCCGCGGCGACGCCGGCTATCTTCTGGAAGCGCCGCCGATGGGGATGATCAGCTCGCATCTGAGCCCCTCGGGACGCCAATCATATTTGACGTCGCCGCCAAGCTGATCACGGATCATGCGGTTGATCGCCGTCGAGCCGAAACCGCGACGGGCCGGCGCCCTGACCGGCGGCCCACCTGGTTCGATCCACGCAATGCGAAGTTCGCCATCGTGCGGGCATTGCCACGTCACCGAGACGCGTCCGGATGGCCTGGAAAGCGCGCCATACTTGACCGCATTGGTGGTCAGTTCGTGAATCGCCACGATGACCGGCTGTGCCGCCGTGGGCGTCAGCCAAACCGGATCGCCGGTCATCTGCACCCGGGTCCCGGAACCGTCCCGGTAGGGCGCGAGCTCGTCTTCGATCAGACGCCGCAGGTCTGCGCCATCCCAACGGCTCTCGGCCAGGAGCGTATGCGCCTGTGCGAGCGCCGCAATGCGCCCTGAGATCGCCTCGACATACTCGGGCAGCGTCTTTGCCTTCGTGAGTCGAACCATCGCCTGGACGAGGGCAAGTATGTTCTTGGCGCGATGGTCGACCTCGGCGGCGACGAGCGTCAGCCGCGCCTCGGCATTCCGACGTTCAGCGAGTTCCCGCTGAACGGCCTGAAAGAGCCGGGCATTGTCGATGGCAATCGCCGCCTGTGCGGCAATGCCCGTTACGATGCGTTCGGCGCTCGGTGAACACGCCCGGCTCCGGATGGCTGAAGAACAACCCGCCCAGCACCTCGCCGGAACGGGAGATGACCGGTACCGCAAGATAGCTGCGGACCGGGAGGTGGCCTTCGGGCATGCCGTGATAGGGCGGACTCCGACCGTAGGCCGGATCACGCGTAATGTCGTCGGATCTGATGACGCGCTCACCGCGGAAGATCGGCGCAAAAAGTGGCGTGTTGCGCGGCATCGGAAACTTTGCGAAGTCCTCCCGCAATGCGCCCGAGAGGGTGTAGAGCACGTAAGCTTCGCCGTCATCGTTCGTTACGTTGTAGAAAAACGCGCCGAACTTGGCCTCCGTAAGCTCGACGGCCGCGTCCGTTACTTTCTGCACAAGACGTTCCAGATCGAGTTCAGCAGCAAGCGCCGTACCCGTGCGGTTCAAAATCTCCAAGGTCCGCGCATTGTCGCGCAAGGTTTCCGCCGTAAGCCGACGCATCCGGGCCAGCTCCAGCGCGGCGGCGACGCGTGCGAGAAGTTCCCGCGCGCTGAACGGTTTCACCAGATAGTCGTCGGCGCCCGCCTCCAGGCCCTCGACCTTCGGCGCTTCGCCTGCCCGCGCCGAGAGAAGAATGACCGGCACATCGCGAAGCTCGGGGTCTTCGCGCAATGCCCGCAACAAACCGAAACCGTCCAGCCGCGGCATCATCACGTCGCTCAGGACGAGAGCCGGCCGTCGCCTTCGCGCCGCATCGAGCGCCGCCTGGCCGTCCGGTACGAAATGAACCTCGTAGCGCGGCGCCAGCAGCCGTCGCACGTAGTTCCGCATGTCCGCATTGTCGTCCGCCAGGAGTATCAGCGGCCGATCGGACGGCAATGCGGCGTCCGGTTCGGGATCGGTCTGGCTTTCGACGTCGACGCCGTGGGCGGACGATTCCTCGGGCAGCCAACGCAGCGCCTCTTCGACGAAGGCCTCCGCCGGCACGCCTGTGGAGGATATCGTGCGCGGCGCGCCGATCCGGTCGGCCGGAAGATGCGCGGTGCCGAACGGAAGCGACACGGTGAACTCGGTACCCCGCCCGACCCTGCTCTCGACGCGTATCGTGCCGCCATGAAGCCGCACCAGCTCCTGAACAAGGGCGAGGCCGAAGCCGGTGCCCTCCTGCGAACGGTCGCGCTGCCCCTCGACACGGCGAAACCGCTGAAAAATCCGCGGCAGCTCACGTTCGGGAATGCCGAGCCGATGCCGGTATCGCGCACGACGAGCTCGGCTGCGGTTCGATCGGGTGCGGTGCGCATCGTGACGGAGACTTCGCCCGTCAGCGTATACTTGAATGCGTTCGACACGAGGTTGAGGACGATCTTCTCCCACATATCGCGGTCGACATAGACCGGCTCGGGCAGGGTCGGACATTCGACGACATACCGCAGTCCCGCCCGTTCCATCGCGGAACGGAATGCACTGGCGATCTCGGCGGTATAGCCCGCCAGATCCACGGGCTCGTAGACCGCCTGGATGCGGCCCGCCTCGATGCGGGTGAAATCCAGCAGCGCATTGACCAGCTTCAGCAGGCGCAACCCGTTGCGATGGATCAACTCGATTTCATCGCGCTCAACCGTAATGGTATCTCCGGGCGCGGCACGCCCGAGCATGTCCTCGAGCGGGCTCAGCATCAGCGTCAGCGGTGTGCGAAACTCGTGGCTGACGTTGGAGAAAAACGTCGTCTTCGTCCGGTCGATCTCGGCAAGGGCTTCGGCGCGTCCGCGCTCCTCCTCGTAGGCACGCGCATTTGCGAGCGCCTTTGCCACATGGGCCGCAACCGTCTCGAAGAAGCTCATATACGCGCCATCGAGAGCGCGGCGCGGGCTGATGCCGCAGACGAGGATTCCGACCGGATGGCCCGCGGCCATACCGATGGGAATCTCCACTGCCTCGGTGCACGGCTCGAGCCATGCACCATCGCCCAGAATGGGCCCCAATATCGAGAGATCCGAAATCCGTGCGGTACGGCGTGACTAGGCGACACGCGCCAACAGCAATGGCGCATGCGCATCCCGCGCGTCATCGCAGGCGACCAGCGCGAGCGCAGCCGGCACATGCACCGCGAGTCCGGCCGAGGCGGCGAGTTGAGCGTGAAGTTCGCCGCCCTCCGACTTCAGCAGGTAAAGAAGGCAAAACGGTACGTCGCGCGGCTCCTGCCCGAGCGTCTCCGCGGCGAGAAGACATGCCTCCTCCGCCGTACGCGCGGTCGACGTGCAGTCGGCAAGCTCATGCAGCAGATGGGTTCTGCGCTCGCCGATGACACGGTACGTCGTTTCGATGACGGCGTTGAAGATGCCGTCGACGGCGCCGCCCTGGCCACGAATCGGGCTGAACGTATAGTTGAAATAACACTCCTCAGTATAGCCGTGCCGATTTATCGGCAACAGCTGGTCCTCCGACCATGTCGCCTCGCCCGTGATCAGGACGTGCTCGAACAGCGGGCCGATTGTGTCCCAGACTTCCGGCCATACTTCGCGCGCCGGGTGTCCCAACGCCCAGCGATGCTTGTTTCCAAGAATCGGACGCCAGGCGTCCTTGTAGAGAAGGACGAGCTCCGGCCCCCAGTAGATGCCGATCGGGTACCGGGAGCCGAGACAGATGCTCAAAGCCGAACGCAGACTTTGCGGCCAATGATCGGGAGTGTCGAGCGGCGTCGCAGCCCAATCGAAGGTGCGCATCAGCGCACCCATTTCGCCGCCCCCCGAAAAGATGGGTGTTACCTCGACTTGCTGCATGTCCAGGACTTGGCATGACTCGGGCGGACGCCCACCAAAAAGTGTGAGATTGCCATGCTGCCACAGAATGCGGGCAGACGGCACCGCAATCAGGCCCACCAATTGAGCCCGATGCCCTGTCCGGATGGCTGATTGATACGCACGACGCCGAACGACGCTCGCCGCACGAACGCCGTCACGTCGGCGACGATCCTTCGACGCATCAGGCACGCGAAAGGAAGCGCCGCCGGAAACGCATCCGGTCAATCGGCCGGTAGAGGGAACCGCTCAATCCGATGCGATCTTGCCGGACGCCTGAATCTTGCCGGAAGCCTGTCCGGATGCGGCCGCCCCGCCTTCTTGCCGTGCGACCTGTGTGACGATGACACCGGAGAGCACGATCGCACCTCCGACCAGGACAAAGAAGTCGACGGCCTCGCCATAGAACGCGGCGCCGATGATGGCGATGAGCGGTAGCCGCAGATAGTCGAAGGGAAGCACGCGCGCGAGCGGTGCCAAGCGAAGCGCGGATGACAGACACTGATGCGCCGTCAGGCCGCTTGCCGCGAGTACGAAAATGGCCGGCACGTCGGCCGCACTGACCGGCCGCCAGTCGATCAGGCTCACCGCCAGCCCAAGCGGCGTCTGGATGAGGCACATCCAGAAGGCGATCGAAATCGGCAGGTCGGTGCGGGCAAGGACGCGAGTGCTGAGATGGGCGCCGGCATAGGCCAAGGCCGCGAAGAGAACCACCACCAGGTCCCAGGATATGCCTTCGGGCCCCGGTCGAACGATCGCAAGGATGCCGACGAACCCCAGGAGGAGCCCGATCTTCTGCGACCGTGTCGGATATTCACGGAGGAAGAGGACGGCCAGAAGGACCGCCCAGAGCGGCGACGAGAATTCGACCGCGAACACTGTCGCCAGCGGCAGGACGCTCAATCCATAGATCCAGGCGAGCTGACCGAAGATGTGGATGAAGTTCCGGAAGAACTGGAGCCGGATGTTCCCCGTGCGAAGCCGGCGCAGCCCGGCCGTGCCGCCGAACGCGACCGCAGCGCCGACAATCAACGGCAGACCGACGGCGCTGCGCAGGAACAGGATCTGGTACACCGACAGCGAGTCGCTCAGCTCCCTGACGCTGAGCGCCATGGCCGTGAACGATGCGACCGCGCCCAGCATCCACAGCACGGCGCGCCACTGCGTCGGCGGGGTCGGCGACGGCGGATCCGTTCTCGAAGGCGAGCTCGTCTCCATCCGGTCAGCCCACGCGATCCAGCGTCACGAAGCTGAACGACGGATTACCGTCGTGTCGCTCGCGCGAAACCTCGCGCCACTCGGTCGGGTCGAGGGGCGGAAAGAAGGTGTGGCCGTCGATAGCGAGATCGACCTCCGTCAAATGGATTCGGTCCGCGACCGGCAGTGCCAGGGCGTAGATCTGTCCGCCGCCGGCAATGATGGCCTCGTCGCCCATTCCCGCGTTCGCGGCGCGCGCAAGCGCCGCATCGAGATCGGCCACGACTTCGACGCCCGGCGGACGATAGGCGGCATCGCGACTGATGACGATATTGAGCCGGTTCGGCAGCGGCCGCCCGATCGATTCGAACGTCTTGCGCCCCATGATCACCGGCTTGCCGATCGTCAGGTGCTTGAAACGTTTGAGGTCTTCGGGCAGGTGCCAGGGCAGCGCGTTGTCCCGGCCGATGACCCCGTTGCGGGACACCGCGACGACGAAGGTCACGCGCATCACACTGCCACGGGCGCCGCGATATGCGGGTGCGGCTCGTAGCCGACGAGGCGGAAATCCTCGTACCGGAACGCGAAGATGTCCCTGACCGCGGGGTTGAGCTCCATGCGCGGCAGCGGCCGGGGCGCGCGCGTGAGCTGCGTCAGCGCCTGTTCCACGTGGTTGAGATAGAGATGCGCGTCGCCCAGCGTGTGGACGAACTCGCCGGGCTTCAGGTCCGTCACCTGTGCCACCATCAGCGTGAGCAGCGCATAGGAGGCGATGTTGAACGGCACGCCCAGAAACACGTCGGCCGAGCGCTGATAAAGCTGGCAGGACAGCCGCCCGTCGGCGACATAGAACTGAAACAGACAGTGACACGGCGGCAGCTTCATCCTGTCGATGTCTGCGACGTTCCACGCGCTGACGATCAGGCGCCGGCTGTCGGGATTGCGCTTGATCTCGCTGATCACCGTCGAGATCTGATCGATGTGTCGGCCGTCCGGCGCGGGCCAAGAGCGCCACTGGTATCCGTAGATGGGCCCGAGGTTGCCGTCCGCGTCCGCCCATTCGTCCCAGATCGTCACGCCGTTCTGCTGCAGGTAGCGGACGTTGGTGTCGCCGGCGAGAAACCACAGCAGCTCGTGGATGATCGACTTGAGATGCAGTTTCTTGGTCGTGACCAGCGGAAAACCCTCCGCCAGGTCGAAGCGCATCTGGTGGCCGAAGATGCTCTTCGTGCCGACACCGGTGCGGTCCCGCTTTACCACGCCTTTGTCGAGAATGAGCTGCAGCAGATCGTGGTACTGTTTCATCCGCCGTTCGCGAATCGGTTGACCGGGATCGACTCTACCCGTGGCCGGAGGCCGCCGCCACAGAAGATGGGAAGATGGGGCCGGTCCCCGGCGCGTCGCGACTGCCGCTTCACCCTTCCACAGCCCAGCGGGAATGCCTATATTTTTCGGCGTCGGGGCAACCCGACTATGGCGATAAACGTCGTACGGAATAGCCGCTGCGGACCCGGGGGCAGTGCCCGGCGCCTCCACCAATCGGCGGCGATCCGGTGCCGGAGTTCGGTCGGAGCACGGCAGCGGTCGGCCGCCCTTCTCCATGGGGGCGAACCAGGATCGACGCGCGGGGAAAGGTACGATTTTCGCCCGGCATGGTACCGCCGTTATCGGGCCGTTCTAGAGATGCCAACGACAACGTGGCTCTCGCTGCCAAGGCTGCCTAAGGTCCTCTGAGGATCTGAAGCAGTTGACGTAGCGCGGTCCGGGGGGCACCGGGCAACAGAAGCCCCCCACTCAATTGTCGCATCAGCCGTGTTTGTTCTGGGGAGATACGTTTGAGCGCCGATCTTCTGCAATTCGACAAGATGATGGAAGAGGCGCTGCTTCACGGCGTCGTGCGCAAGGCACTGGCCGTGTTCGCCGAGCGCGGCCTCGTCGGTCAGCATCACTTCTACATCACGTTCCGGACGACTGACCCGCAGGCCGTCGTACCCGATTACCTGCGCGCCCGCTACAAGCCCGAGATGACCATCGTCCTCCAGCACCAGTTCTGGGGTCTCGAGGTGGACGATACGGGCTTCGCCGTTACGCTCAGTTTCGAGGGCAAGCATGAGCGCCTGAAGGTGCCGTGGCGGGCGATCGTCGCGTTCGTCGATCCGTCCGTGCAATTCGGCCTGCAGTTCACGCGCAGCCCGGAACCAGTCGAGGCCGTCGACGAGGCCGCTGCGGCGCCCGACCCCGCGCCCCGTCCGGCCGAAACGCCGGTACGGCCCCCCGTCGGCGACGGCGCCCGCGTCGTGGCGCTCGACGCCTTCCGCAAGAAATAGCCCGTCACCCACTGTCCCTGCAGAGCGGCGCCGACGGTCGGTCCCGCGCCCAGCCGAGGTCTTGCGGACCGGGCCGCTGAGTCCTTACTTTACTTTGCCGTGGCCCGCAAGGCTGGTTTCATCCTCATCACCTTCCCGGAATACAGAACGACCGGGCTAACCGGAGACGGTCATGGCTGACTTCACCTATCGCGATCTGATCGAGCTGGGCGAGGACAATACGCCCTACCGGAAGCTGACGGGCGACTACGTCGCGACGGCCCGGTTCAACGGCCACAACATCCTGCAGATCGCGCCGGAGGCGCTGACCCTGCTGACGACGGCGGCGTTCAACGACATTTCGCACCTGCTGCGCCCCGGGCACCTCAAGCAGCTGCGCGCCATTCTCGACGATCCGGAGGCGTCGGCGAATGACCGTTTCGTCGCCTATGAGCTGCTCAAGAACGCATGCATCTCCGCCGGCGGCGTCCTGCCGATGTGCCAGGACACCGGGACGGCGATCGTGATGGGCAAGAAGGGCCAGCAGGTCTGGACCGGCGCCAACGACGCCGAGGCGATCGCGCGTGGCGTCCATCGCAGCTACACCGAGCGCAACCTGCGCTACAGCCAGGTCGCGCCGCTGACCATGTTCGACGAGGTCAACACCGGCGACAATCTGCCGGCGCAGATCGAGCTCTACGCGACCGAAGGCGACGAGTACGAATTCCTGTTCGTCGCGAAGGGCGGCGGATCGGCCAACAAGACCTTCCTGTTCCAGGAGACGCCGGCGCGGCTCCACCGCGAAGGCCTCATCAAGTGGCTGGACGAGAAGATCAAGACCCTGGGCACCGCGGCGTGCCCGCCCTACCACCTCGCCATCGTAATCGGCGGCACGTCGGCGGAGTTCAACCTCAAGACGCTGAAGCTCGCGACCTGCCGCTATCTCGACAGCCTGCCGTCCGAAGGCAACAGGTTCGGACAGGCCTTCCGCGACCGCGAGATGGAAGAGAAGATCCACAAGCTGACGCAAATGAGCGGCATCGGTGCGCAGTTCGGGGGCAAGTATTTCTGCCACGACGTGCGGGTGATCCGCTTGCCGCGCCACGGCGCGAGCCTGCCGATCTCGATCGGCGTGTCGTGCTCGGCCGACCGTCAGGCGCTGGGCAAGATCACCAAGGACGGGGTCTTTCTCGAACAGCTCGAGACCGATCCGGCGCAGTACCTGCCCGACATCGACGTCTCGAAGTTCGGCGGCGAAACCGTGCGGATCGACCTCAACAGACCGATGAACGAGATCCGCCAGATCCTCTCGCGCTATCCGATCACCACGCGCGTGATGCTCACCGGCCCGCTCATCGTCGCCCGCGATGCCGCACATGCGAAGCTGAAGGCGATGCTCGACGCCGGCGAACCGCTGCCCGACTATTTCCGGAACCACGTGATCTACTATGCCGGGCCCGCAAAGCGGCCCGACGGCTACGCATCCGGCTCGTTCGGTCCGACCACTGCCGGCCGGATGGACTCCTTCGTCGAGCAGTTCCAGGCGGCCGGCGGCAGCTACGTCATGGTGGCGAAGGGCAACCGCTCCAAGGCCGTGACGGAGGCGTGCAAGAAGTACGGCGGGTTCTATCTCTGCTCCGTCGGCGGGGAAGGTGCAGTGCTGGCGCAGGATTGCATCAAGAAGGTCGAATGCATCGCCTATCCCGAGCTGGGCATGGAGGCGATCTGGCGGATCGAGGTTGTTGACTTCCCCGCCTTCATCGTCGTCGACGACAAGGGCAACGACTTCTTCGCGAAGTTCCAGGGGTAAGACAGGGGCGGCGGTGTCGGACAGCGCCTTCGTCGCCCATGTCCTCGACCTGCTCCGTCCGTTGGGCGGCGTCGTTGCACGCAGGATGTTCGGCGCCTACGGCCTGTTCCGCCGGGGCGTGATGTTCGCGCTGATCGATGACGATGTCCTCTATCTGAGGTCGACGACTGCACGCGGCCGGATTTCGCGGCCGCCGGCGCGGCGCCGTTCACGTATGCGAGCCGCGGAAAGACCGTGACGATGTCGTATTACGAGGCGCCGCCCGCGCTGTTCGACGAACCTGACGAAATGCGAGCGTGGGCGCAAAAGGCGTTTGCCGCGGCCGCCCGCGCCGCCACCCGTCGAGGCGATCGGCCGAACCAGCCAAGGTAAGGCGGCGGCCGGTCCGAGTCTTTTGTACCTTTTCCGACGGGACTGCCCTTCCGAGTAGCCTGGCACCGCCGCACGAGGCTGGAGCCGAGACGGCGGTCATGCGCGTTAGGACCTTGAAGTGGGCCAAGGCGCCCCCTTCCGACTCCAAGCTTGACGGTGCCGAAATGCCGACCTTTCTCGTCGTCCTTACCTCGACCGTCATCGCCGTTCTGGCCTTCCCCGTTTCGCTCGCGGTCCTCGCCGTGATGCTGGCGAGCACGGCCGTTGCGACGGCGGCGGATCGGCTGCGGGAACTGCACCGGCGGGCGCCCTGGCGTTTGCGGAAGAACCTGGTCCCGAGTCCGTCCGAGCATCCGGGGGCCGGCCCGGAGTAGTCGCCGGCCGCGCATACGGCCTTGATCCCACGGCCGAGAATCCGCGCCGGCGCTCCGTTTAGGCGCAAAAGGGTACCGCGCACTCCTGTCGGACATGGCGATGTCGTTCAATTAGAATGGCATCATCCAAGATCAGGTGCGACGTTACGGAAGACGCGGTATGGAAGACGCGGTGAAGACCCGGATTGAGCGCGATTCCTTCGGCCCCATCGCGGTACCGGCCGACCGCTACTGGGGCGCCCAGACCCAACGAAGTCTGGAGCTGTTCCGAATTGGCGACGAACGCATGCCGGAGCCGCTGATCCGCGCCTTCGGTCTGCAGAAAAAGGCGGCAGCGCTTGCCAACATGGCATTGGGCGAACTCGATCCGCGACTGGGCGAGGCGATCGTCGCGGCGGCCGACGAGATCATCGAAGGACGCCTGTCGGACCATTTCCCGCTGGTCGTGTGGCAGACAGGCTCCGGTACGCAGACCAACATGAACGTGAACGAGGTGATCGCCAACCGGGCGAACGAGATGCTGGGCAGCCCGCTCGGCAGCCGCAGCCCGGTGCATCCCAACGATCACGTCAATCGCGGGCAGTCGTCGAACGACAGCTTCCCGACGGCGATGCATATCGCCGCCGTCACCGAGATCCATGAGCGCCTGCTGCCCGGCCTCGAACGGCTCAGGAAGGCATTGGAGGCGAAGGCCGAGGAATTCGCCCAGATCATCAAGATCGGCCGAACCCACCTGCAGGACGCCGTCCCGCTGACGCTCGGACAGGAGTTCGGCGCGTACGCGACCCAGATCCAGCTCGGCATCGCGCGTGTCGAGGCGACCCTGCCACGCCTCTATGCGGTGGCGCAGGGCGGAACAGCCGTCGGCACGGGCCTCAACGCCCATGTCGCCTTCGCCGCCCGCTTCGCCCAGGAGCTTGCCCGGCTGACGGGCTGGCCCTTCATGCCGGCCACGGACAAGTTCGAGGCACTGGCCGCGCATGATGCCCTGGTCGAGTGTTCCGGCGCGCTGAACACGCTGGCCGCCTCGCTCATGAAGATCGGCAACGATATCCGCCTGCTCGGGTCCGGCCCCCGCTGCGGATTGGGCGAGCTGCACCTGCCCGAGAACGAGCCCGGCTCGTCGATCATGCCCGGCAAGGTCAACCCAACCCAGGCCGAAGCCCTGACGATGGTGGCGGCACAGGTGATGGGCAATCACGTGACGATCACGGTGGCCGGCGCGTCAGGTCACCTCGAGCTCAACGTGTTCAAGCCCGTGATCATCTATAACCTGCTGCAATCCATCCGCTTATTGGCGGATGCAAGCCGCAGCTTCGCCGACCATTGCGTCGCCGGGATCACGGCGAACACGGCGCGAATCTCGCGAATGGTCGAGGAATCGCTCATGCTCGTCACGGCGCTCAACCCCCATATCGGCTATGATAACGCGGCCAAGATCGCGAAGTACGCCTATACGCATGAAACCACCTTGAAGGACGCGGCGGTCAAGTTGGGGCTGGTCACGGCGGAACAATTCGACGAGTGGGTGCGTCCGAGAGATATGCTCGGTCCCCGAGAGACTTGATTCCCATGGCGGGATCGATCCAGAAGCGCTCGGTCATCATCGCCGGTCACCGGACCAGCGTCTCGCTGGAGCCGGAGTTCTGGGCCGCGCTCAAGGACATTGCGCAGCACCGTGGGCTGTCGATCAACGAGCTGGTGACCGAGGTGGATGGTCAGCGACGCGGCAACCTGTCCAGCGCGCTGCGCGTCTATGTCCTGACCTTTCTGCAGGCTCGGCTCGCCGCGGCATCGGAGACGCGCGAGGCGGCAACACCCCCGATCAACGAAGGCATATCGTCCTGACCGCGAGCCGCGATCAAGGCTGCGTCCGGTCCGGAGACGGTGCGGCGGCCCGCTGACGCCGCAGGTAATCCTGCAGCCGCGCGAAGTCGATCCCGACATGTGCATTGTCGAAACGGCCAGCAAGGGTGACGCCGAGCGGCGGGACGTCGTCGCGGTCGCTGACCGGCACCGTCAGCGCCGCATCAATCGTCCGCAGGCCGAGATCGAGCATCCCGCCCGCCTGCACTACGCCGACCTCGGTCGCGATCTGCAGATCATCACTGCGCACGACGCCCCGGTCGATGTTTGCCGTCGCGGTCAGGCGCTCGTAGCGCGTCGAACCGCTAGAGAGGCCGGCACCGAGAAGCGAGGCGATGTCGTGCTGCGGCGCGGATCTCCCGAGGCGATCGCGCATCGCCGTCAGGTCGACCCCCGCGATCGATCCGTTCCGCCCGGCCAGGGTCAGGGTCCCCGAGACCATCGCCCAGGACGGCGCGGCGGCCCCGGCCTCGATCGACAGATCGGCACGCAGATCGCCGCGCCCGGTAACCGCGCCGCTGCCGGTCAGATGCTTCGTCATCTGCGCCAGATCGACGTCCGTCAGCATCAGCGTTCCGGTCATGGGCTCCCGCGGGTCGTCGAGCCGCATCGCGAGTTCGAGCGCGCCGTCGTAGAGCCGCCCCTGCAGGCGGCCTGCAGCCGCTGCACCCGGCCGGGATTCGATCGACAATTGGGCCGCCTCGACCGCGTCGCCGCCGAGATCGAGTTCCGACGCGTTGAGATGCAGTTCCATCGCCACGGGCAGGGTCGCAGCGCGCAGCGTGACGACGACCGGCGCCTCGAACGGCAGAACGCCAGCCGAAAGACCGGCGCGAAAATGCGGCTGCGGCAGAAGTCCGAAGCGCGCATCCCCGCTGAGCTCGACCTCGCCGAGGGCGACGGCGAGGTTCTCGATAATGACGCCGTCGCCGGATCCAGTGCGCAAAAGACCGTGCGCACGCAACGGCGGCACGATATCCGGAAGCGGAATGTCGGCAAGACGTAAGAGCCGGCCCGGCTCCGGTGCATCGAGCGCAAGGTCGAGTGCAAGCGCCGGATCGGTCGACAGGCCATCGATGCGGCCCGATGCGCGGAGCGATGCCCCGGCGACGTCGCGTACGCTCAACGCGTGGATGTCGAGTCCGTCCCGATTCAAGGTCGCCTCGAGCGCGACATCCCGGATCGCGATGCCGGCCGCCGTCACGAGACCGGCCTGAAGCCGGAGGTTGGCATCGCATGCACTGATGACCTCGCGAAGCGACCGGACCTGAACGTCCGCCCCGACCTGGGCATCAGTGCCCGGAGCGCCGACATAGCCGTCCAGATTGAGCTGGTCGAGCGCCAGATCGATTCCGAATCCCGGCCGCGGCCCCGGTACGAACGCGATGCCGCCCTTCAGGTGCGAGCTGTCGACGCGGACGTCGATGCCCGTGAACTCCAGATGATCCAGGCGGCCGGCGATGCGCGTGCTGCCCTCGATCCGGCGCAGCCGATCCGCCGGCACCGCCTGGGCTTCGACGCCAAACCACTGCAGCAACCCCCGAAGATTGTCCGACTGGAACGTGGCCGCCCCCTCGACGCGCGCCGTCCCGCTTTCGAACGTCAACTGGCCAAAGCCGGAGAACTCGGTTTCACCCGGCAACACGGCGGCAAGCTCATTGACGACGACCTCGCCGCGGCTGAGCGCAGCGTTCAAGCGGGCCTGACGGATGACCGCGCCGTGCAGGCCGATGGCTTCGATCGCGACGTCGACCGAGGCATCGAGATTTTTCGGTACGGCGGCGCGGAGAGCCTGGGGCATGGCCGGGATGCGCGTCACCACGGCGCCATCCGCCGGCGGCGGGCCGTTGCCCGGCATCGGCGTCGCGGCCCGCGCCCCCGGGCGCAGCCGGTCAAGGTCGAGCCACGTCATCGTCAGGGCCAGATCGACCACCGGGGTCGCCGACAAACGGAGGCTGACCGCGCCCGTCGCACTCATCTCGCCAAGCCGGATCGCGAGATCATTGGCGGCGATGTCGATGCCGTTCATCGTCATTACCGCCGAAGCCGAAAACGGCTGCTCAAGAACGCCCGGCACCATGCCATCGCCGAAGGCCGGCTCGAGGCCCAAGGCGCGCACGACCGCCGCCAGATCCTCCCCTTCGATCTGGACGCGGCCGCGCAGTCCGGCGTTATCGCCCAGGTCCCCGGTGCCGCGGATCGTCGCGCGCGCAAGACCGGGGCGAAGCGTGACCGTCGCCGCGAACGGACGCGCGCTGGTGGCGGCGCGATCGCCGACTGCGACATCGAATTCGAGCGGTGCGCCTGCCGCCACGGCCGAACCGTTGATCCGCAGACTGCCCGTCTCCGCAACCAGGATACGCGCCCGGACGTGCTCGACGGTCTCGCGAACGTTTCCGGCGGCATCGAACCAGACGATGCGGCCGTCGTCGATATTGGCGCGTTCGAAGCGGAGCGCCCAATCCTCCATTGCGAATGCCGGCAAGACAGAGCCGGCCGCATCGGTCGTCCGCACGACGATCTCGGGCTCGACGAGCCTCAACCGCTCCAGCGTGGGGCGATCGCCGAACAATGCGCCCCAGCCCAGCTCGAACTCGACCAGCCGCACGGTGACGCCGGGACCGGCCCGTTGCGGCGCCCCAGCGAGACGTATCTGGCCTGCGCGAACGCGGGGGAATGGAAAGAACACGACATCGACCGGCCCGTCGATCGCGACCGGCCGTCCCGTCGCGACCTCGAGCCGACGCGCAACCTCGGCACGATAGACGCTGGCGTCCACCAACCATGGCGCGAGCGCGATGGCGAGCGCCGCGACGCCCAGCAGCAGGCCAATGACGACGAGCAGCCGCCTCACGCCGTTCCCCCACCCCTGTGCCGGGGACCAATGCTCCGGAAATCGACTCTGGGTCTCTTCATTTATCTGTCGCCGTGAGTCTGTGCGCCCGGCGCGCCGGACCGATGCCCCCGTTCGCCCGCGCCGCGCACGGGATCACCACCGCCCTCAAATCCCGGACACGAAGGTGGAATGGCGAAATCAGATCCGCAGGATCTTGCCCGGATTCATGATGTTGTCGGGGTCGAGCGCCCGCTTCACGGCGCGCATGACGCTGATCGCCTCGCCATGCTCGGCGATCAGGAAATCGACCTTCCCGTAACCAACGCCGTGCTCGCCTGTGCACGTCCCGTCGAGCGCCAGGGCCCGCTTCACGAGACGGTCGTTGAGACGCTCGGCCTCGGCAACCTCCTTGGGATCCGACGGATCGAGCAGGATGGTGAGGTGGAAGTTGCCGTCGCCGACATGGCCGACGATCGGTGCCAACAGGAACGATTCCTGAATGTCCTTCTTCGTCTCGGCAATGCACTTGGCGAGGTTCGAGATCGGAACGCAGACGTCCGTCGCCCATAGCTGGCAGCCGGGCCTGAGCGTCCTGTTGGCATAGGCCGCATCATGCCGGGCCTGCCAAAGGCGCGTCCGCTCCTCGGGCGCGGTCGTCCAGACGAAGTCCGCGCCGCCATGCGATGCCGCGATCGCCTGGACCATTTCGGCCTGCTCCTTTACGCCGGCGGCCGTGCCATGGAACTCGAGCCACAACGTTGGGGCGACCGTCAGATTGTCCAGCTTAGAATAACGCTTGATCGCTTCCATCTGGACGTCGTCGGCAAGCTCGATGCGTGCGACCGGAATGCCGGACTGGATCGTCTCGATCACGGTATCGACCGCCTGCTCAACCGAGGGGAAAGAGCACATCGCGGTCGAGATCGCCTCGGGAATGCCGTAGAGCCGCAACGTAAGCTCGGTGATGACGCCAAGCGTGCCCTCGGACCCGACGAACAGACGTGTGAGGTCATACCCCGCGGAAGATTTGCGGGCGCGCCGCGCCGTCCGGATCACCCGTCCGTCGGCCAGCACGACCTCGAGGGACAACACGTTCTCGCGCATCGTGCCGTACCGCACGGCATTGGTGCCGGAGGCCCGCGTCGCCGCCATGCCGCCGAGCGATGCATCGGCACCCGGGTCGATCGGAAAGAACAGGCCGGTATCGCGCAGATACTCGTTGAGCTGCTTGCGCGTAACGCCCGGCTGGACCCGGACGTCCAAATCCTCGACGTTCACCGCCAGGATCTGGTTCATCTGGCTCACGTCGATACAGATACCGCCCCGGAGCGCCGCCACGTGCCCTTCGAGCGAAGTACCGGTCCCGAACGGGATGACCGGCACACGATGACGCGCACAAATCTTGACGACTGCGCTCACCTCCTCCGTCGAACGGACGAAGGCCACGGCATCCGGCGGCATCGAGGGGTGGTATGACTCGTCCCGCCCGTGCTGCTCCCGGACGGCGGCGGCCGTCGACAGGCGGTCGCCCAGAACGGCCTTGATCTCTGCGATGGCGGCATCGCGGGCGGCGGGTTCGACGGGGACCGCGGTAGCGGGTATGGCCATGCGTGCTCACTCCCTGCTGTCACGAGCAAACTAGGTCAACCTAGGTCCAGGCGCAATCGACCCGTCAGCCACCAGCGGAGCCACCGACCGGGGCGTGGTGCCCGGACGCCCGGCGTCGCCATCCTGGCGGGCGGTGTGGACCAAGGATCTCTAGGATACCAAATTACGGGACAATAGGCCGTCGATCACAAGACCCGAACGACCTATGAACAACACGACGCGCGACCTGAGACTCGATTTCTTCCGGGGCTTGAGCCTCCTCTTCATCTTCGTCGACCACATTCCCGGCAACGTGTTCGCCTACGTCACGCTGGCGAATTTCGTGTTCAACGACGCAGCCGAAGTCTTCGCCTTCATCTCGGGCTACACCGCGGCGATCGTGTTCGGCCGAATGGCCCTGCGCAGCACGACATTCGCCGTGGTCCAGGCCCTGCGCCGATGCTGGACGCTGTACGTCGCGCATATCCTGCTGTTCGTGATCTTCACGGCACAAGTCGCTTACACGGCGGAAAAGTTCGCGAACCCGATGTTCGTCGACGAGATGAAGGTAGCGGCTTTCCTCGACGAGCCGCACATCGCCGTCACGAAGGCGCTGATGCTTCAGTTTCAACCGACGTTCATGGGCATTCTGCCGCTTTACATCGTGCTTCTGCTCGGCTTCGCGGCAGCGCTACCGTTCATCCATCGTCACGGTAGCGTGATCTTCACGGCCTCGGCGACACTTTACGCGGCGACGGTCCTTTTCGACCTCAACCTCCCCACCTACCCAGACGGGCACTGGTTCCACAATCCTTTGGCCTGGCAGATCCTGTTCGTCATCGGCGCGCTGTGCGGCATTCACGCCGGAACGGATCGGCTGTCGTTCCTCGGCGACAAGCGGCTGTTCGCCGCCGCCGCCATATTTCTGGCCGTGTCCATCGTCACCAAGCTGCTCCTTACTCTGGACAAATTCGTCGACATTATCCCTGCAGCCTTCGTCGAGGGAATATGGCTGTTCCTTGACAAGACGAGCCTGGGGCCGCTGCGGCTGCTCAACTTTCTGGCACTCGCGATCGTCGTCGTGCGCCTCGTGCCGCCGGACTCGCCGGTCGTAACGGCGACCGTATCGCGGCCGATCGTCCTATGCGGCCAGCAATCGCTCTACATCTTCTGTCTCGGCATTCTGCTGTCCTATCTCGGCCACCTCATTCTGACCGAGATTGGCCACTCGCTCGTGCTCCAGTTCACCGTTTCGGCCGGCGGGATCCTTATCATGTTCGCCGCCGCCGCATTCCTTTCGTGGATCAGGGCACAGGGCCGCGCGACCGCGGCGGTTCCCGCAAGCCCTGGGGTCAAGATCGCTCGACAGGGGGGAAATTGACGATGCACAGAATTGTGCGATTAGCATGCGCTTCGGGCATCGGCGCGATGATCGCCGTCGGCCCTGGCCTCGCTTCGGACCACGGCAATGCCGAATGGAACTGCACCGTGGAAGAGAAACTGACTGAGGCAGCACCACCCCTGCCACGGGCGGCAAAGAGTATCGCCGCCAGCAAAACGCTGAAGATCGTCGCCCTGGGTTCGTCTTCAACGCTCGGAACCGGGGGCAGTGGCGCGTCAACCGCATGGCCCGCACGCCTCGAAGCCGAGCTCAAGCAGCGACTGGCCGGGGTCGACGTCACAGTCGTCAACAAGGGTCTGATGCGCCAATCCGTCCCGCAGATGCTCGCCCGAATCCAACGGGACGTCATCGCCCAGCATCCCGATCTCGTGGTCTGGGAGGCCGGCACAAGCGAGGCCGTGCGCGGAGTCGACGTCGAGATGCTGACGGAGGGGTTGCTGACCGGAATAGACAAGCTGAGCCAGGCAGGAATCGAGATCATCCTGATGGATATGCAGTACGCTCGGAACACGGCGCGGCTGATCAATTTCCAGCCTTATGTCGAGGCGGTGGATCGCGCGGCCGCAATGCGCGACGTCTATGTCTTTCCGCGCCATGAGCTGATGCGGCAATGGGTCGAGAGCGAACAAGTGCGTTTCGAGGACAAGACGCTCAAGCAGGCGGTCAGGCTGGCCGATGACATCTATGCCTGTATCGCGAAGAATCTCGCCGCGGTGATCGCGCACAGTGTGTTGCGAAACTAGGGCGGCCGCACGGCAGGCCGCCCATGTACGATCAACGCAAACGCAAGAGGAGGCAAACATGGCAGTTGTCACGCCGGCGCCGCAGTTGGGCATGAAGGCGCCGGATTTCGATCTCGAGGCAACAGATGGGCGGCGTTACCGGTTGGCCGACGTCAGAGGGCCGAACGGCACCCTGGTCATGTTCATCTGCAATCACTGCCCGTACGTGAAGGCGGTGCTCGACGACATCATTCAGGATGTGCGCGACCTCGAACCGCTTGGCGTCAGGGCGATCGCCATCATGTCCAACGATCCGGCGGCGTATCCCGAGGATTCTTTCGAGAACATGCGCAAGATCGCCGAGGCCAAACGATTTCCGTTTCCCTATGTCATCGACCGCTCGCAGGACGTCGCGCGCGCCTATGGCGCCGTCTGCACGCCGGATTTCTTCGGGTTCAATCGCGACCTCGACCTGCAGTACCGCGGACGCATCTACGAGATGCGAAACCTGCAGCGGATCCCGGGCAGTGCGCGCGAACTGTTCGATGCGATGGCCATGATCGCACGCACCGGACGCGGACCGGCCACCCAGTTTCCGAGCATGGGCTGTTCGATCAAATGGCGCAGCTAGGATGTCGCCCAGCGGCCGGCATGTGCCGCCGCCGGATTGCGTAAGACACGACGGGACGGCTGGCTATTCGAAGGGCTCCAGCCTGACCGGCGGCTTGCGGCCGGTTTCCGGATCCTCCTGAAACGACAGAATGTAGGCGATCACCTCTTCCCGCTCCTCGGGTGTCAGGAGGGTCGTCGGCATGGGAACCGGCGTCTCGCCCAGCGTCTCCACCAGGTGTTCCTCACTGGTGAACTGACGGAGATAGCCGCGATTGCGGCCGGGAAGGTTGGCGATCTCCATGAAGCTCGGGGCCGCTGCCTCGATCTCCGGGCCGCGCGTCGGAACGACCTGATGGCAGAAACCGCAGACGCGCTCCGCCGTGAGCTGGCCGCGCGCGGCGAGGTTTGGTCCCGGAATGCCGGAGGCCGGCATGGGCCCATCCGTCGAAGGGGTGCAGGCGGCAACCCCCGACGCGATGACGGCCGAGAACAGACGAATGAAGGCGTGGCTCATCGACAAGACGATCCCCCGGCATCGTCTTTCAGGCCTTGAGACATATCAAGCCGTGCATTGCCCCCGCGACGCGTACGGACCCGTTCACGCCAGATCGGCACTCCACCAGACATACGAGGGCGCGGGTGCCTGCGTTCGCCGGCGATCGCAGACTTGCGCGCATACCGCGACCGGCGCGCATCAGATCATCCGTGACCACGAAAAACAGCCGGCCGGAAAGATAGACCGGCTGCCCCAGATTGCCCCGTGTCGATAGAGTTGCCATCGCCTGGCGGCATCCGCAACGTCGATGACCCAAAGATCGCCGGTGTCGTCCCCCTACACGATCCGTCCATCGACGGCAGACACTGCCGCGAGCACCGCCTCCGGAGCTGTGCCTGGCCTGAACAAGACCAGCGCCGACGAGAGGTTCGGCGGCGGCAGCGCCGCGATCGAGCCGGCACCCGACACGACGGTGGCCAGGAGCACGGGGACCACCGCAGGAGGAGCTCGTCCCGGCGTATCTCCCGTCCGAGCCGCTCGGCGCAGAGCCCAGCCCGCCGCGATGAACAGAACCCCGAAGGCGAAGAACCAAATGAGATCCCAGAGCAAGACATTCTCGGCCGCCATCCGAATGCGGTGAATGCCGAGCGTCCAATGGAAGATCAAGCCGTTCGCGACATGCCAAACGCCGAAGCCGACGAGAACGCCCGCCACAACCATCCGGTCGGCGTTGGCCGCGGCAAACTCGTGCCGCGCGCGCCAGAGCAGCCACAGGCCGACGGCCGCGATGATGTACATGGCCACATGGAAGAGACCATCGGCCAGCACCTGAACGCGCAGATCGCGAAATGGCGCCCCTTCGACGGCACTGAGCAGGTGATGCCACTGCAGCACCTGATGCAGAAGAATCCCGTCGAAGAAGCCGCCCAGCGCGAAGCCGAGCAGATATCCGGCCCACTGCAACGGGCGATTGGACGCGGCGGGTGAGCGGCGCAGGTCCACAGACGTAACCATAAAGGGCGTCTCTGGGCGCGAATCCCCCGAGAAACCCGCCGGGCGACGGACCGGTTCCCGCCTGCCCTGTCAGACAAACATGCCGCGCGAACGGCGCACCTACTCTGCCGCCTTCGCGATTGCCTTGCCGTAGCCGCCGCCGCCCGGAGTCTCGATCACGAACACGTCGCCCGGCTCGAGCTCCGCCTTGCCGGTGGCGCCGAGCTCCACGCGCGTACCGTCGGTGCGCTCGACCCAGTTGCGACCGACCGCACCCGGCTCGCCGCCCGCAAGACCAAAAGGTGGCACGCGGCGACGGTTCGCGAGGATCGCGGCCGTCATCTTCTCGCGGAACCGGATCCGGCGCACGACGCCGTCACCGCCCCGGTGAAGGCCGCGCCCACCGCTTCCCCGGCGGATGCAGAAGGATTCGATGAGCACGGGGAAACGCCACTCCAGCACTTCCGGATCGGTGAGACGCGAATTCGTCATGTGCGTATGCACGGCGTCCGTGCCGTCGAAGTCGGGACCGGCGCCAGAGCCCCCGCAGATGGTCTCGTAATACTGGTAACGCTCGTTGCCGAACGTGAAGTTGTTCATCGTGCCCTGCGCGCCGGCGAGCACGCCGAGCGCGCCGTAGAGCGCATCTGTCACCGCCTGCGACGTCTCGACGTTGCCCGCCACGACAGCCGCCGGATATTGCGGCTTCAACATGCAGCCGTCGGGAATGATGACCTTGAGCGGCTTCAGGACGCCTGCGTTCATCGGGATGTCGTCGTCGACAAGCGTCCGGAAGACATAGAGAACGGCCGCCATGCACACGGCAGACGGGGCATTGAAATTGGTCGAGCGCTGCGGCGAAGTCCCGGTGAAGTCGATCACCGCCGAGCGTGTCGCCCTGTCGATCGAGATCTTCACCTTGATGACGCTGCCGTCGTCCATCTCGTAGGCGAAGCTGCCGTCCTTGAGCACGTCGAGGACGCGGCGGACCTGTTCCTCCGCATTGTCCTGCACGTGCTGCATATAGGCGCGGACGACGTCGAGGCCGAAATGGGCGACCATCTTGCGCAACTCCTGTACGCCCTTCTCGCAGGCTGCGACCTGCGCCTTGAGATCGGCGATGTTCTGCGCCGGATTGCGCGCCGGATACTTGCCCGAGCGCAGCAGTTCGAGCATCTCCGCCTCACGGAAACGACCCTGCTCGACCAGCAGGAAGTTGTCGATCAGCACGCCCTCCTCCTCCACCGTCGTGGAGTCGGGCGGCATGGAACCGGGCGTCAGTCCGCCGATATCGGCATGATGACCGCGCGAGGCGACGAAGAACAGGATCTCCTTGCCGGCCTCGTCGAACACCGGCGTCACGACCGTGACGTCCGGCAGATGCGTGCCGCCATTGTATGGCGCATTCAGGACGTAGACGTCGCCCGGACGCATCGTGTCGCCGCGCGCGCGCTTCACGGCCGCGACGCTCTCGCCCATTGAACCCAGATGCACCGGCATGTGCGGCGCATTGGCGATGAGCTGCCCGTCGCGGTCGAACAAGGCGCAGGAGAAGTCCAGCCGTTCCTTGATGTTGACGGAGTACGCCGTGTTCTGCAGTGCCACGCCCATCTGCTCGGCGATGGACATGAAGAGGTTGTTGAACACCTCCAGCATCACCGGATCGACCTGCGTGCCGACCGCGACCGAACGGGCGAGCGGCACGACGCGCTTCAGGACCAGATGGTTGCGCGCCGTCACCTCGGCATGCCAGCCGGGTTCGACGATCGTGGTCGCGTTCTTCTCGGCGATGATCGCCGGGCCGGTCACGATCATGCCGGGCTTCAGCCCGTCGCGGTCGTAGACCGGCGTATCGTGGCTCTTGCCTTCCGCATACATGGCGACGCGTGCGTGCGGTGCCGGCGGCTCGGTTTCCTTCGCGAGCGGCAGCACGGGATCATTCGCGGTTTCGGTCCGGCCGACGACTTCGACCGCGACCGCCTCGACGATGATGCGCTTGCCGGGCATCACGAAGCCGTAGCGCTGCCGGTGTGCGGTCGCGAAGGCCTCTTCGACCTCGGCGCAGGTGCCATGGTCGACGACCAGAGTGGAGTCCGTGCCTTCGTATTTGAGATGCAGCTTGCGCTGGACCTCGATATGGTCGTCGGGGATTCCCTGGCGCCGCATCTCGTCCATGCCGTCGCGCGCCAGGGCGGCGAGATCGGCCTCGAGCGCCGGCATCAGCGCGTCGTCCAGCACGGCTTCCACCGCCTTCTCGCGCATCACGCGCAGGTCGGCCAGCCCCATGCCGTAGGCGGACAGCACGCCCGCGAGCGGATGCACGAACACCGTGGTCATGCCCAGCGCGTCGGCAACGCGGCAGGCGTGCTGACCGCCCGCGCCGCCGAAGGTGCACAGCACATACTCGGTCACGTCGAAGCCACGTTGCACCGAGATCTGCTTGATCGCGTTCGCCATGTTCTCGACTGCGATCTTCAGGAAACCGTCGGCGATCTCCTCGGGCGTGCGACGCTCGCCCGTCGCCTTGGTCACCTCGTCGGCCAGGGCCTGAAACTTCGCGCGCACGACATCGGCGTCGAGCGGCTGGTCGCCGTTCGGTCCGAAGACCTTGGGAAAGAAGGCCGGCTGGATTTTGCCGACCATGACGTTGGCGTCGGTGACGCAGAGCGGCCCGCCGCGTCGGTAGCAGGCGGGCCCCGGATTGGCGCCCGCGCTCTCCGGCCCGACGCGGAAGCGCGCGCCGTCGAAGGACAGGATCGAGCCTCCGCCGGCCGCGACGGTGTGGATCTTCATCATCGGCGCCCGCATGCGTACGCCGGCCACCAGCGTCTCGAATGCCCGCTCGTACTCGCCGTTGTACAGCGCGACGTCGGTCGACGTTCCGCCCATGTCGAAGGTGATGATTCGGTCGAACCCGGCCATCGTCGCGGTCCGGACGGCGCCGACGATGCCGCCCGCCGGCCCCGACAGGATCGAGTCCTTGCCCTGGAAGAACCGCGCATCGACGAGACCGCCGTTCGACTGCATGAACATGAGGCGCGGTTCCTCGCCGTCGGCCTTCCCGGCCCGGATTTCGCCGGACACGTGGTCGACGTAACGGCGCAGGATCGGCGAAACATAGGCGTCGACCACGGTCGTGTCGCCGCGCCCGACGATCTTCATCAACGGGCTGACCTGATGCGAAACCGAGATCTGCGTGAATCCGATCTCCCGCGCGATCTCGGCCAGCATGAGCTCGTGCTGCGGATAACGGTAGCCGTGGAGAAGGACGATGGCGACGGCGCGGATGCCGTCATCGTAGGCGCGCTTGAGCTCGCGCCGGGCCGATTCCGTCTCGAGCGGCGTCAGGACCTCGCCCTGCGCGGACATGCGCTCGGCGATCTCGACCACACGCTCATAGAGCAGCTCGGGAAGAACGATGCGGCGCGCGAACAGCTTCGGCCGGTTCTGGTAGGCGATGCGAAGCTGGTCGGCGAAGCCCCGCGTGATCGCCAGCACCACGCGTTCTCCCTTGCGCTCGAGCAGCGCGTTCGTCGCGACCGTGGTGCCCATCTTGACGGCATCGATCGCAGCGTCCGCAAGCGATGCGCCGGGCGGAAGACCGAGCAGCTCGCGAATGCCCTGGATCGCGGCATCCCGATAACGCTCGGGATTCTCCGAAAGCAGCTTATGGGTCAGGATCGTCCCATCGGGGCGCTTGGCGACGATGTCGGTAAACGTGCCGCCGCGATCGATCCAGAACTGCCAGCCGGAAGCCTTTGAGATCATGCGATCAGACATAAAGAAGATGCGTTGAACGCGGTGTTATCGTCGAATCCGGCAGCCTGCGCAACTCCGGCCGGCGTTTTCGGACAGCCGTGACGGCACGCTATGGTGGAAAACTGCCCGCTTTCCCGGCACCATTCCTGCAGAATGCCGTGTTCGAGGGCACAATGACTGCAGAACGATCCTCGTCCGCACGCGAACGGCTCGAAACCTGCCTCGCTCGCATCGCCGATCCCGGCGGCGAAGGCAACCGAACGTTTTTGAAAGTCTATACGGAGTCCGCCCGCGCCGCGGCCGATGCGGCGGACGCCCGCTCACGGACCGGTACCCGGCTGGGGCCGCTCGACGGCGCCATCGTCTCGATCAAGGACCTGTTCGATGTAGCGGGTGAACCGACTACGGCCGGTTCGGTCGTCCGGCGGAACGCGCCCCCGGCGGAACGGGATTGCCCGGTGGTCCAGCGCCTACGCGCGGCGGGTGCCGTGATCATCGGCAAGACGAACATGACCGAGTTCGCATACTCCGGCATCGGCCTGAACCCGCATTACGGTACCCCCGGCAACCCGGCCGACCGGACGCGTGTCCCCGGCGGCTCGACGTCTGGCGGGGCGGTGTCGGTTGCCGACGGCATGGCCGAGATCGCGATCGGTTCCGATACCGGCGGTTCGGTCCGGATCCCCGCCGCGTTCTGCGGCATCGTCGGTTTCAAACCGACGCAGTTCCGCGTGCCGCGCGAGGGGGTCTTTCCCCTCTCCTTCACGCTCGATTCCATCGGCCCCATGGCACGCACGGTCGCCGACTGTGCCGCCGCGGATGCGATCATGGCCGGCGAGATGCCGCGCGCGATCGACCCGGCCCCTCTGGGAGGCCTCCGGTTCGGGCTGCCGAAGATCCTGATCGAGCCGCAGACCGACGCGGCGGTGGAGGCGGCTTTCACGCGTGCATTGGCACGGCTTACCGAGAAAAAGGTCCGACTCGTCGACGCCGATCTCGAGCCGTTGCTGACGCAGATGACGAAGGCGAATGCGGTCGTCAAAGGCGGGATTGCCGCGCCGGAGGCTTATGCCTGTCATCGCGGCCTGATCGAGCAGGCGGGTGCCCAATACGACCCGCGCGTACGCATGCGCATCGAACGCGGTCGCGAGGTATCGGCCGCCGACTACATCGAGGTCATGCGGCTGCGCGCGACGCTCGTCACCGCCATGGACGACTATCTCGCCGACTTCGACGCCCTGCTCATGCCGACCGTGCCGGTCGTCGCACCGCGAATCGACGATCTAAAAGACGACGACGCGTTCTTTCGCGTGAACGCCCTGGTACTCCGCAACACGTCCGTCGCGAATTTCTTCGATCTTTGTGCCATCTCTTTGCCGATTCCGGACGCCGGTCCGCTTCCGGTCGGCCTCATGCTCGTCGCACGGCGCGGCGCCGATCAACGGCTTCTGCGCATCGCCGCCACCGTCGAGGCGGTCCTGGGTTAGAGACGGCCCGTTCGCGCGCCGTTGCGTCAATCGAGCGAGAGTTTCATGCCGATGTGGCTCGCGACGAATCCGAGCCTTTCGTAGAACCGGTGCGCGTCCGGACGGTTCTTGTCGGTCGTCAACTGTACCAGCCGGCAGCCCTGCGTGCGGGCGCGTTCGATCGCCGCGCGGATCATACGCTCACCGATCTGCCGGCCTCTCAACCGCGCATCCACCCGAACGCCTTCGATCTGCCCGCGCGTCATTCCCATGCGCGACAAACCCGGGATGACCGTCAGCTGCAGGCACCCGACGATCTGCCCGTCGAGCTCGGCGACGATGATCTCGTTGCCGGGCTGCGCTGCGATCGCATCGAACGCTATCCGATAGGCCTCCGGCAGCGGATCCTCGAATCGCTCCCGCGTTGCGCCAAGCGGGTCGTCGGCAAGCAGGCGCACGATCACGGACAGATCCTCGTGCCGCGCGGGCCGGAACCGCACGTCCCGGTCGGAGATGCCGCTCATGTCGGATTCTCGTCGTTCGTTTTCGATCATTTCGCGGGCGCAGCATAACCGATCACAACCAGGCCGCCATCGCCGAACTCGGCATGTCCCGCCTGCGTGGACTCAGCATTGCGAAACGCGGCGAAGCCGTGCATTTTACCCGCAGAACCGGACCGACCGGCATTGTCGCATTCGAGTCAGATGGGAGGACATCACGTGAGACCCTCTTCCGCATTTGCACGCGGCGTCGCCGCGCTGCTCCTTGCCGCCGCCTGCACCGTCGCCGGCCCTGAGGTTTCGACGGCCCAGGAGATCAAGATCTCGCACCAGTGGCGCCAGGGAACGGATGCCCGCGACCGCGCAACGCGCGTTTTCGTCGAAGAAGTCAACAAGCGCGACAAGAGCCTGAAGTTCCGCATCTATCCGGGCAGCTCGCTCAACATCAAGCCCGTGGCGCAGCTCGACGCGATGCAGGCCGGTACGCTGGAAATGGCCGTGTATCCGCTGACCTATGCGGTTGGCAAGGTGCCGGAATTCTCGATCACGATCATGCCCGGAACCGTCACGAGCCTCGAACACGCGATGCGGATGAAGGGCACCAAGTTCCACCAGCGGCTTCAGGAGGTGGCGGAGCAAAAGGCCGGGATCCGGATCATCACGTGGTGGTGGCTGCCCGGCGGCTTCGCCAGCAAGGACCGGCCGATCGGCGGCCCCGAGACGGTCAAAGGACTGTCGATGCGCGCGGCCGATCCGACCTTCGAGGCGATGCTGAAAAGCGCTGGCGCCTCGGTCCACAACATGCCCTCGACGGAAATCTACCCGGCGCTGCAATCCGGCGTCCTGAATGCGACGCTGACCTCGGCCGAGACGTTCGTCAGCATGCGGATCTACGAGCAGACGAAGCACGCCACCGTGGGCGGCCCTTACACGCTTTGGATGCTTCTGCAGCCGCTCGTCATGGCGAAGTCCGCCTGGGACAAGCTCACGCCCGAACAACAGAAGATCTTCCAGGAGGCAGCCGACAAGAGCGACGCCTTCTTCAACGATCTTCAGGAAGACGCGACCAAGAAGATGAAGGAAGCCTTCGAGAAGGCGGGCGCGCAGGTCCGGCAGCTGAGCAAGGAGGAATACGACGCGTGGCTCGAACTCGCCAAGAAGACGGCCTGGGCCGAATATGAAAGCCTCGGGCCGACCGCAAAGGAGCTGCTCCAGCTCATCACGCAGGTGAAGTAGGATAAACCTGTCGTCGGGGCGGGATCATGGTCCCGCCCCGTTCCCTTTCGGAGACAATCCCCATGCACGGTTTCGTGCGCTTCGTCGACGGGCTCTCCGTCGTCTGCGCCGTGGTTGCGTCTATCCTCCTGACCGGTGCCGTCCTCGTCGTGACCTGGATGGTGATCATCCGCGCTCTCGGCTATTCCGCGTACTGGGAGATCGAGTTCGCCGTGTACCTGATGGTCGCGGCCGTGTTTCTGGGCTCCCCGTACTGCCTCAAGACGAAGGGGCATGTTTCGGTCGACCTGCTGCCGACCCTGCTTCCCGCCGGTTCCGCCCGCACGGTTGTCGCCGTCGTATCGGTCATCGGCCTGATCGTCTGCCTGTACCTGACCTGTGTCGGGGCTGAACTGACCCTCCATAGCTGGGTGACGGGCGAAACCAGCGGCTCGCTCTGGGCGCCGCCGCGCTGGCCAATGTACATCATGATGCCGCTCGGCCTCGGCCTGACCGCACTGCAATACCTGGCCGAACTCGCGCGCCTGCGGAATCAGTCCCCCGGGAGTGAACCGTGACCGAGACGCAGATCGGGATTCTCCTGCTCGTCGTGACGCTCGTCGTCCTGTTCTCGGGACTGCCGATCGCATGGGGCCTGACGCTCATCGCCGTCGCCTTCCTCGCGATCTTCGAGGGCCCGACGGCCCTTGGAATCGTCGCGATCACGTTCATGGACGAGATCAGCTCGTTCGCACTTCTCACGATCCCGCTATTCGTTCTGTTGGGGGCGGCCATCGGCGTTTCGGCGGCAGGCCGCGATATCTACGAATCGCTCTATCGCTGGCTTTCCCGCGTTCCCGGCGGGTTGGTGATCGCCAATATCGTGGCGTGCGGCCTGTTCTCCGCCGTATGCGGGTCATCGCCGGCCACGGCGGCAGCCATCGGCAAGATCGGTGTGCCGGAAATGCTGAAGCGCGGCGTTTCGCCGGCGCTCGCGACCGGTGCGATCTGCGCCGGAGGAACGCTCGGGATCCTGATTCCCCCCTCCGTCACGCTGATTCTCTACGGGATCGCGACCGAGACCTCGATCGGTCGGCTCTTCCTGGCGGGCGTCGTGCCCGGCGCGATGCTCGTCGTCATGTTCTCCCTCTATGCCTGGATCATGTCGATGATCGGCCAACGGGCCGAAGCAGCCCCGCCCGTCCAGACCTTCACGTTCAGGGAGAAAATGGAAGGGATGTGGCGGGTCACGCCGTTCATCGCGATCATCGTCGCCATCGCCTATTTCATGTACGGCGGTTTCGCCACACCGTCCGAAATTGCGGCCATCGCGGCGTTCCTCGCCCTCGTTCTCGTCGTCGTCATCTACCGGACATACAGGCTGCAGGACTTCTGGGCGATCTTCCGGGATACGATTCGCGAGTCGACGATGATCCTGATGATCATCGGGGCCGCGGCGCTGTTCTCGTACATGATGTCGCTGCTTTACCTGACCCAGACGGCTGCCGAGGCGCTCGTTAGCCTCGAGATGAACCGCTGGGTACTGATGTTCGCCATCAACGTCTTCCTGTTGATCGCCGGATGCTTTCTCCCGCCGGTCGCCATCATCCTCATGGTGATGCCGATCCTGATCCCGGTGCTCGAAGCCAACGATTTCGACCTGATCTGGTTCGCAATCATCATGACGATAAACATGGAAGTCGGCCTGATCACGCCACCGGTCGGGCTGAACCTTTATGTGCTGCGCGGCGTCGCGCCGCAGGTTCCGCTACCGACGATCCTGCGCGGGTCGATGCCGTTCGTGTACCTGATGATCGCCGCCATGGTGATCCTCTGCATCTTCCCCGAGCTCGCCTTGTGGCTGCCAAACACCCTGATGGGGCCTGGCCTTTAGAAGGCTAATGGACGTGACTGGCTCTCCGGCTGATCCCGGTCTATGTTAACACCCGCACGCCGCGCGTAACGGCCGCGACCGTCCGGCCCGTCGTTCCCCGACGGGCCGGACGGTCGTTCCATTGTCATTTGGACATGATCTTTCGGGTTCCCGCCGGACCGGACCCGGCAAGGTCCTGGCCGTGCGAATATGGCGGACGGATGCGGAGACGAGATAGACCATGCGCGAGCACAAGATCGCGGCAATTCCCGGTGATGGCATCGGCATCGAAGTCATCGAAGCCGGCCTCAAGGTGCTGGACGTCCTTCAAGAGCGCGATGGCGGCTTCCGCCTGAAGGTGGAACGTTTCCCTTGGGGATCGGACTACTATCGCCGCACCGGCATGATGATGCCGGAGGACGGCCTCGATACGCTGCGGAAATTCGATGCGATCTATTTCGGTGCCGTCGGCGACCCGCAGATTCCCGATCACGTCACATTATGGGGCCTGCGTCTCAAGATATGCCAAGGGTTCGACCAATACGCGAACGTGCGACCGGCACGTGTTCTGCCCGGATTGCAGAGCCCGCTGCGAAACTGCGCCCCCGAAGATCTCGACTGGATCATCATTCGCGAAAACAGCGAAGGTGAGTACGCCGGAAACGGTGGCCGCGTGCACCGCAGGCTGCCGGAGGAAGTCGGCACCGAAACCGCCGTGTTCACGCGGACCGGCATCACACGGATCATGCGGTTCGCATTCGAAATGGCGCAAAAGCGACCGCGGCGTCATCTTACCGTGGTCACGAAATCCAACGCGCAACGCCATGCCATGGTGATGTGGGACGAAATCGCCGCCGAGGTGGCAAAGGACTTCCCCGACGTCACCGTCACCAAAGAGCTGGTGGATGCGATGACGACGCGTATGGTCCTGAAGCCGCAGACGATCGACGTCGTCGTCGCCACCAACCTCCACGCCGATATCCTGAGCGATCTTGCCGCGGCGCTGGCCGGCAGCCTTGGCATTGCGCCAACCGCAAACCTGAACCCGCCCCGGCGTTTCCCGTCGATGTTCGAGCCGATCCATGGGTCGGCATTCGACATTGCCGGCAAGGGTATCGCCAATCCGATCGCCACGTTCTGGACGGGCGCGATGATGCTGGAGCATCTTGGCGAGGTGGACGCGTCTGTACGGCTCATGCGCGCGATCGAGATGGTTACCCGCGCCGGCACGCACCTGACGCCCGATCTCGGTGGCACGGCAACGACCCGCGAGGTGACCGAAGCCGTTTGCGATGCGATCCGCGCGGCCAACTGCTGAGCACGGACGGTAGCGGTGACGATTTGGGGCAAGATTCTTGGCGGCGCCGCCGGCTTTGCCTTGGGCGGCCCCCTCGGTGCCCTGCTCGGCCTCGCCGCCGGATACGGGATCGAGCGGTTGCATGCACTGTCGCGCGACGACGATGCCACCGACGACGATCCGACCAAACAGATCGCCTTCACGATCGCGGTCATCGCCCTCGGCGCCAAGATGAGCAAGGCGGACGGGCGCGTGACGCGCGACGAAGTTCGTGCGTTCCGCGAGGTTTTCCACGTTCCGCCCGATGAAATGCGAAACGTCGCCCGCATATTCGATCTGGCCAAGCGCGACGTCGCCGGTTATGAAGTCTACGCACGCCAGATCGGCAGGCTTTTGCGCAACGACCAGGGACTGCTCGAGGAACTGATCGATGCGCTGTTCCATATCGCCAAGCAGGATGGTGGCGTGCACCCCCTGGAGCTGGAATTCCTCGCGAACGTCGCGCGCATTGCCGGCCTGTCGGACGAGCACTTCCAACGGCTGAAGGCATCGCATCTCGACGAAGATGACGGCGATCCTTACGGCATCCTGGGTGTGCCGCGAAACGCGGACGACGACACGCTCCGGCGCGCATGGAAACGGCTCGTCCGGGAACACCATCCAGATGCCCTCGTCGCCCGCGGCCTGCCGCCGGATTTCATGCGGTTGGCCGAACGGAAGCTCGCCGCCATCAACGCCGCCTATGACCGGATTCGCATCGAACGCGGTCAGAAACCCGTCGCGTCCGATGCTGGTTGACTAGCACGGAATGGCACCACCACTTCTTGCGCTCAAAGGCGCGGCCGTGTCCTTCGGCCGGAGCCCCCTGTTCGACGGTCTCGATATCGGCATCGAGCGTGGCGACCGTGCCTGTCTCGTCGGCCGGAACGGCTCGGGCAAGTCGACGCTTCTCAAGGCTCTCGCCGGCCTGATCGACCTCGATGCCGGCGAAAGGTTCGTGCAGCCCGGCGTCACGATCGCGTACCTGCCCCAGGAAACGCCGGTCCGCACCGACATGACCGTGTGGGATCATGTCGCTGAGGCATTCTCCAGGCCGCCCGAACCGCATCGCATCGAAACCGTTCTGTCGCGTTTGCAGCTCGATGGGAATCGCCGGCTATCGGAATTGTCCGGCGGAGAAGCGCGACGTGCTTCGCTTGCCCGTACCCTCGCGCCCGAACCGGACATTCTTCTGCTCGACGAACCGACCAACCACCTCGACCTGCCGACGATCGAGTGGCTTGAGCAGTTCCTCCTAGCATACAGGGGCGGGTTTCTGGTGATCAGCCATGACCGCACCTTCCTGACCCGGATCTCGCGTCGGACCTACTGGCTCGACCGTGGCCATCTGCGCCCGCTCGATCGCGGCTATGCGGATTTCGAGTCATGGTCCGATGCCATTCTCGAGGAGGAGGAGCGGGCGCTCGCCAGGCTTGAACGACGCATCGAAAGCGAGACCGAATGGCTCGGGCGTTCGATCACCGCCCGGCGCAAGCGGAACGAGGGCCGCAAACGGCGACTGCTCGAGCTGCGGGCACAGCGCGCCGCCTGGATCGGCCCGCAGGGGCGGGTCAACCTCGCCATCGCGACGGAGGAAAGCCGCTCACGGCTCATGATCGAAGCGGAGGCCATCTCCAAGTACCTGCCCGGCACCGCGCCGGGCGAGCCGCCGCGGGCGATCGTCAGGGATTTCTCCACGCGCATCATGCGCGGCGACCGCATCGGCATCATCGGCCCCAATGGTGCCGGCAAGACGACGCTCGTGCGGCTTCTCACCGGTCAGATTCTGCCGGACACGGGAACGGTGCGGCTCGCCCGAACCGTGCACCCCGCCTATTTCGACCAGCGGCGTGCGTCGCTCGATCCCGCCAAGACGCTGTGGCAGACGCTTTGCCCCGAAGGCGGCGACCGGGTCATGGTCCGCGGCCACTCGCGCCACGTGGTCGCCTATCTGCGCGATTTCCTGTTCGACGAGAAACAGGCCAAGGCACCGGTGGCAAGCCTGTCCGGCGGCGAGCGCAACCGCCTGCTGCTCGCCCGCGTCCTGGCCCAGCCGAGCAATCTCCTCGTGCTGGACGAGCCGACCAACGACCTCGACATGGATACGCTCGACCTGCTGCAGGAGGTGCTGGACGAGTACGACGGGACGCTGATCCTGGTCAGCCACGATCGCGATTTCCTCGATCGCCTCGTCAACGGCACTTTCGTCCTGCTGGGCGACGGACGCGTGCGCGAATACGCAGGCGGATATAGCGATTACCTGCGGCAAAGCCGCGGCGATGCGCCCATCGCGGCGCCGCGACCGCCGAAGCCGCCCGAGCGGCGGCCGGAGCGGCCCGAGCGCCAGCCGCGCGCGCGGCTTTCGTACAAGGAAATGCGCGAACTCGAGAGCCTGCCGGCGGAGATCGAGCGGCTCACGCAGGAGAAGAAAACGTTGGAAGCAATGCTCGCCGACGGCTCGCTCTACCAGCGCGACCGCGCCGCCTTCGAGGACGCGGTCCGGCGCCTCGGCACGGTACGCGAGGCACTCACCAAAGCCGAGGAACGTTGGCTCGAACTCGAAGCCCGGCGCGAGGAGCTGGCGCGTTCATGAAGCTCACCGATTATGGTCTCATCCTGTTCGTCATGATCGTCTGGGGCCTCAACTTCGTGGTCGCGAAGTGGGGGCTCGCGCAGATCCCACCCATCTTCCTGATGGGCCTACGCTTCTCGACGGTCGCGATCCTCCTGCTCCCGTTCACGAAGGTCCCGCGCGACAAACTACCCGCAATCGCCGCGCTATCGACAACGCTCGGATGTGTGCATTTCAGCCTGATGTTCACCGGACTCGACGGAGTCGACGCATCGGCGGCGGCGATCGCCATCCAGATCCAGGTGCCTTTCGCAGCGATCCTCGCTGCCTTCTTCTTCAACGATCGGCTTGGCTGGCGCCGGCTTCTCGGCATGGTCCTGGCCTTCGCCGGCATCGTCATCATGGCGGGCGAGCCGCGGTTCTCGTCGAACCTGCTGCCTCTCTTTCTCATCATCGGGGCGTCGTTCATGTGGGCCGTCGCCAATATCCAGATCAAGAAAATGGGCAGTGTCGACGGTTTCGCCCTGAATGCGTATATGAGCCTGTTCGCGGCCCCCCAGCTCTTCCTCGTCTCCGCGTTCCTCGAAGAAGGTCAGCTCGCATCGCTTGCCGCGGCCGACTGGTGGGCATACGCATCGGTCCTGTTCATGGCCGTGATGGTGACGATCGTCAGCTACGCCGTGTGGTACCGGCTCCTGCGTCGGTACACGGTGAACCAGACGATGCCCTTCACGCTGCTCGTGCCCGTGTTCGGAGTCCTGTTCGCGGTGTGGCTGCTGGACGAGCCGCTCAGTCTGCACGTCCTGATCGGCGGTGCAGCGACGATCGCCGGCGTCGGCATCATCGTGCTGCGGCGGCCGCGACTTCCGGACCCGGAGGCCGTCTCCAAGACGACCTGAGCGGCTGGCGGCCGCCGTCGATACGCCATTCTCGTTCAGTATGTCGTAGACAGCCACGCTGGCTGCGCCTAAATCCGTGGGCGATCCCATTCGCGCCGGCGTCGCCCGGCGCCATCCCCACAGGTCGCGTTTCGTGATCGACATCCTCGACTGCCCCTCGCCCAATCACGATGCACGCGCGGATGGCTCGCCGATCGACATGCTCGTCCTCCACTACACGGGCATGGAAACCGGCGAGGCCGCGCTCGCGCGGCTGCGCGATCCTGCGGCGAAGGTCAGCGCGCACTATGTGGTCGAAGAAGACGGCCGCGTGTTCCGCCTCGTGCCGGAGTCGCGCCGCGCCTGGCACGCCGGCGTATCGTTCTGGCGGGGACACCGCGACATCAACAGCCGATCGATCGGCATCGAGCTCGTCAATCCGGGGCACGAGTTCGGATACCGCGACTTCCCGCCCGCCCAGATGGCGGCTCTCATCCGGCTCATCCGCGACATCATGGCGCGGCATTCAATTCCGCCCCGCAACGTCGTCGGCCATTCGGACGTCGCGCCGACGCGAAAGGCCGATCCGGGCGAGCGGTTCGACTGGTCGCTGCTTGCCCGGAACGGCATCGGCCTGTGGCCATTCGACAATCCGGCACCGGTACCGCCCGACCGCCTGCCCTGGGCCGATACCGACCTCACGCGCGTCGGCATGGCGCAGCGTCTGCTGGCCGTCTATGGCTACGACGTGCCGCAGACGAACGTTCTCGACGACGCGACGCGTTGCGTTCTCGTTGCCTTTCAGCGCCATTTCCGGCCCGCCTGCATCGACGGCGACCTGGACAGCGAGACGTTCGCGCGCCTGAAGACGCTCGTGCTGTCGGTATCATGCGACTGAAGCCTTCCTCGACCGGACCGATTGATCCATGAAGCTCACCCGCGCCGAACTTCTTCGCAAGCTCGCCGAACTCGGCATTCACGTCACCACACACGATCACCAGCCGGTGTTCACGGTCGAGGAAAGCCGCGAGCTGCATGCGCGGCTGCCGGGCCTGCATTCCAAGAACCTCTTTCTCAAGGACGCGGGCAACCGGTTGTGGCTGGTGACGGCGGAAGCCGATCGCCGGATCGATCTGAAGACCCTGCATCGGCGCATCGGCGCCAAACGGCTGTCCTTCGGAAAACCGGAACTCCTGCGCGAGACACTCGGCGTCGAACCCGGCTCCGTGACCCCCTTCGCCCTTGCCAACGACACGCAGAACCGCGTGACGTTGGTGCTCGACAAGGCGATGCTCGGTGCCGAGCTTCTGAACTTCCATCCGCTCGAGAACAACGCCACGACGGCGATCTCCCCCGACGATTTCCTCCGGTTCCTGAAGGCGATCGAACATCCGCCGCTGATCGTCGATTTCGTGGGTGACGGCGAGGCGCATGATTGACGCTCTCTCCGGGAACACCTACGTAACGGTATGCCAGACGACCGGATGGCCGCGGCCTTGCGCCTGCAAGGCTGAGGAAAGTCCGGGCTCCACGGAAACGAGGGTGCCGGGTAACGCCCGGCGGGGGAGACCCCAGGGAAAGTGCAACAGAAAGCAAACCGCCATCGGTTCGCCGATGGTAAGGGTGAAAGGGTGCGGTAAGAGCGCACCGCGCCCCTGGTAACAGGGGCGGCACGGCAAACCCCACCCGGAGCAAGACCAAATAGGGGCGACACGTCCGGTTCGCCGGACAGCGTGTTTCCGCGCCGTCGCCCGGGTCGGTCGCGCGAGGCGCCTGGCAACAGGCGTCCCAGAGGAATGGCCATCCCCTTGCCCCTTCAGGGCAAGGGACAGAACCCGGCTTACAGGTCGTCTGGCCTGCCCCTCGCCCCGACCTTCGCACTACTTCGAATGTACAAGTCAATTCAATAGCTTGACCGCATTCTCTGCGGCCAAGCCGTAAATCGAACAGATAAAGAACATAATCCTGCCGCGCCGGTCCTGCAGCCTTGGTTGTGGATTGGCCAAGGGTGGCTCTGTGCCTGGTTGTGGATAAGTCAACCGATTAACGCGTGTTAACCCCGCGATACACCAGCATTTTTCACCCGGTTTCCCGTTGACGCCCATACTAGCCCATGATATCCCATTCTGTCCCATAGACACGCTGGGCCCGGATCGCTGCCGCGTTGGGGCACGGGATTTCTCCAATTCTCTAGCTTGGCCAATAGCTTGGCGGTTCCGGGAGCGTGATGCGCGGGGGATGGGATGAAGTCTTTCCTGTCCAGTTACACGTTTAAGGTCGACCGGAAGGGGCGCGTCTCCGTTCCGGCCGAGTACCGTGTCACCCTCGCGGAACTGAATTCGGACGGGTTTCTCGCCTTTCCCTCGCTGACGGAGCCGGCCATCCGCGCCTGTGCCAGCACCGCGCTCGACCGCATTACCGCTTCCACCGACCCGCTTTCCGTGTTCGCCCCGACGCCGGTGTCTCACGCGCTGATTTCGGTCCCCGACATGGTCCGCCTGACCTTCGACGCGGAAGGCCGCGTGCTGCTGCCACGCGAATTGATGGAGCATGCCGGAATCACGGAGGCGGCGACGTTCGCCGGGCGGCTCCATTATTTCGAGATCTGGGAGCCCGAGCGCTTCAAAGCGCATCAGGCCGAGCTGCGCGCGAAACTCCGCGCGAGCGGCAGCGCCGGAGGCCTACCGTGACGACCGCGGCCGCCTCCGCCCAGGTCCATGTCCCCGTTCTCCTCGCCGAGGTCCTCGACATCCTGCGGCCGCGGCCGGGCGCGCTTTATGTCGACGGTACGTTCGGGGCCGGCGGGTACGCCGAACGTCTCCTCGCCGCCGACTGCCGCGTCTACGGCATCGACCGCGACCCCGAAGCGATCCGGCGGGGCGCGGCACTGGCCAACCGGTATCCGGGTCGGCTCGACCTCCTCGAAGGCCGCTTCGGTGACATGGAGCGGCTCTTGGCCGCACGCGGCGTAACACGCGTCGACGGCGTTGCGCTCGACCTGGGCATCTCCTCCCCCCAGGTCGACACGCCCGCGCGCGGCTTCTCTTTTCGCCATGACGGGCCGCTCGACATGCGTATGGGACGCGATGGTGAGACAGCGGCCGACGTCGTCAACAGCCGCGACGAGGCGGAGCTTGCCGACATCATCTTCTGCTACGGCGAGGAACGGCATGCGCGGCGCATCGCCCGTGCGATCGTCGAGGCACGCCGGCAGAAGCCGATCACGCGCACGTTCGAGCTGGCCGACCTCGTCCGGCGCGTCGTGCGGCGCACGACGGACGGCATCGACCCGGCGACGCGCACGTTCCAGGCGCTGCGGATCTATGTGAACGACGAACTCGGCGAACTGCGCCGGGGTCTTGCCGCCGCCGAGCGTCTGCTGGCACCGGGCGGGCGCCTTGCCGTCGTCGCGTTCCATTCGCTCGAGGATCGCGAGGTCAAGACGTTCCTGCGCCTTCGCAGCGGCGCTGGCGACGGCGGCTCGCGCCATCTGCCCGTCGCGCCGACGACGCAGACCCGCGCGCCCAGCTTCACCCTTCTGTCGCGACGCGCGATCCGTCCGTCCGAGGCAGAGATCACCCGCAATCCGCGCGCCCGCTCGGCGCGGTTGCGCGGCGCGGAGCGCACCCAGGCACCGGCGTGGCCGGCGGAGGCCGACGTATGATTCGCCTTACCACGCTCATCTGGGTGGCGCTCGCCTCCGTCGTCGGCTTCGGCCTGTTCCAGCTCAAGCACAAGGTTCAGGATCTGGAGGACGAGCTCGCACGGCTCAACCGGGCCGTGCTCGCCGAGCAGCAGGCAATCCACGTCCTCAAGGCGGAGTGGAGCTACATCAACCAGCCGCAACGCCTCGAGGCGCTTGCCTTGCGCCATCTCGATCTCCAGCCGATGACCCCCGAGCAACTCGGCGCCCTTGCCGACGTGCCGATGCGCACGCAGGAGGAAGTCCCCATCCCGGCTACTGCTCCGACACCGCGGCCGCCCCTCCCGAGCAAGCCGACCGGCACCAAGGAGCGGCCGTCGACGAAAGCCGTGCCGGTCGCGGCCCACTTTTCCCAAGTCTCGACGCCGGCGCCGTATCGCCCCGCCAGGGGAGCGCCATCGGGGATTTCGACGCGTGAGGAGCGACGCTGATGGCGACGCGTCTCTCCGATCTCGTCCGTTACCTGCCGGCGCGGCTGCGCATCGAAGGTACCGCGAAGCAGACTCTCGAGACCGCACGCCACCGTCTGGTCATCACCGGTATCCTGTTCGCCCTCGCCTTCACCATCGTCGCGTTACGTCTGGTCGACGTGACCGTCCTCAAGGACGCGGGCGAGCCGCGACTCGCCCGTGCGCCGAAGGCCGAGCTCCAGATGGGTCGGGCGGACATCATCGATCGCAACGGCGTGCTGCTCGCGACCTCGCTGGCGACCGCATCGCTCTATGCCAATCCGAAACTGGTCATCGATCCTGCCGATGCGGCCGCGAAGCTCGCCCGCACGCTGCCCGGCATCGACGCCAAGGAAACCGCAGCAAAGCTTGCATCGGACCGTAGCTTCGTCTGGATCAAGCGCAATCTCACGCCGCGCCAGCAGTACGAGGTCAACCGCCTGGGCATTCCGGGCCTCTTCTTCCAGCGCGAGGAGCACCGCGTCTATCCGCACGGAGTGTTGACGTCGCACGTCGTCGGTTTCACCAATATCGACAACCGGGGCCTGGCCGGGATCGAGCAGTATTACGACGAGTGGCTGCTGCAATCGAGCGAGCCGCTGCAACTCTCGATCGACATTCGCGTGCAGCATCTCCTCCGCGAGGAGCTGGCCGCGTCGATCGACGAATTCCAGGCGATCGGCGGCGCGGCGATGGTTCTCGATCTCGCGACCGGCGAGCTTCTGGGCATGGTGTCGCTGCCCGATTTCGATGCGAACAATCCGAGCCAGAGCCCGCCCGAGAACCGCTTCAACCGCAATACGCTCGGCGTGTACGAGCCGGGATCGACCTTCAAGATCTTCAATACGGCGATGGCGCTGGACTATGGCGTCAGCACGCTCGCGACCAGCTACGACGCCACCAAACCGATCCACGTCTCGCGCTTCACCATCAGCGACTACAAGGGCAAGAACCGCTGGCTGTCGGTCGCCGAGATCTTCATGTACTCATCGAATATCGGTTCGGTGCGCATGATGCTCGACGTCGGCCGCGAACGTCAGCGCGAATTCCTCGACCGCTTCGGCTTCCTGAAGGCCCCGACGATCGAGCTGCCCGAAGTCGCCGCGCCGCTGGTTCCGTCGCCTTGGCGGGACGTCAACGCGATGACCATTTCCTTCGGCCACGGCATCTCCGTGACGCCGCTGCAGCTGGTCGTCGGCACGGCGGCGATCGTGAACGGCGGCATCCTGCGCCCGGTCACCCTGATCAAGCGGCGCGGCGACGAGCCGATCCCGGGCGAACGTGTCATTTCGGCGCGCACCTCCGAGCAGATGCGCAAACTGATGCGACTGGTGGTCGAGAAGGGTAGCGGTAAGAGCGCGAACGTCCCTGGCTATCTCGTCGGCGGAAAGACCGGTACGGCCGAGAAGATCGTCAACGGACGCTACAAGAAGGATTCCCGGATTTCGTCGTTTGTCGGCGCGTTTCCGATGAATGCGCCCCGGTTCCTCGTCTATGCCATGCTGGACGAACCGAAAGGCAACAAGTCGACCTTCGGCTACGCGACGGCCGGCTGGGTCGTGGCGCCGATGATCAGCCGGATCGTTTCGCGGATTGCCGCGCTCTACGGCATTGCGCCGGTCGACGAGACCGAGCCGGCCGTGCGCGACCAGCTTCTCGTGAACGTGGCGGTACGGTGAAACGGGGCATGAACGCAAAGACGGTCGGGACGTGCGCGTGCTGCAGCTGATCGAATCCGATCCCAACCTGATCAAGCGCGTACCCTGCGCCGACCCGGAAATCGCCGGACTGACGGCGGATTCGCGCGCCGTCCGTCCGGGTTTCCTGTTCGCCGCCCTTCCCGGGTCGCGGCAGCACGGCAGTACCTTCATACCCGATGCGATCTCCCGCGGCGCCGTCGCGATCCTCGGCGAGCCGGGCTTCGACGCCCCGGGCGACGTGGTGCGCATCGAAAGCACCAATCCGCGCCGCAGCCTAGCCCTGATGGCCGCCCGTTTCTTCGGCGAGCAGCCGCACACGGTTGCCGCCGTCACCGGTACGAATGGCAAGACCTCGGTCGCCGCGTTCACCCGCCAGCTTTGGTCGCTGCTCGGCCACAGGGCAGCAAGCCTGGGCACGCTCGGCCTCGTCGCGCCCGACATGCGGCGTCCGGGCTCCCTGACGACCCCCGACCCCGTCACGCTCCACAAGGACCTCGCGGATCTTGCCGCCGCCGGCGTCAGGCACGCGGTCATCGAAGCGTCCAGCCATGGCCTCGACCAATTCCGGCTCGACGGCATCAGACTCGCCGCCGCGGCGTTCACCAACCTTTCGCGCGACCATCTCGATTATCACCCCACGATGGCGGCCTATCTTGCCGCCAAGCGCCGGCTGTTCGCCGATCTACTGCCGTCCGGCGGTGCCGCCGTTCTCAATGCCGACATTCCTGAATTCGACGAGTTGGCGACCCTCTGCCGCCAGCAAGGCCATCGCGTGCTGTCGTACGGTCGCAACGGCACGGAGATCCGGCTCGTCCGTCTCGAGCCGCTGGCAAACGGCCAGCGGCTGGAACTCGACGTCATGGGTCGCACAACCGAGCTAACGCTGCCGCTGGTCGCAGGCTTCCAGGCGATGAACGCGCTTGCGGCACTCGGGCTCGTGATCGGCTGCGGAGCCGAACCGGCGCAGGCGACCGAGCTTCTGTCGCGGCTCGAAGGAGTCCCCGGCCGCATTCAGCTCGCCGCGGTTCGTCGCAACGGCGCCGCCGTCTACGTCGATTATGCCCATACCCCGGACGCACTGGAGACGGTGCTGGTCGCGCTGCGGCCGCATGCCCGGCGCAAGCTCGTCGTGCTATTCGGCTGCGGTGGCGACCGCGATCCGGGCAAGCGTCCGATGATGGGTGCCGTCGCGGCGCGCCTTGCCGACCGGGTGATCGTGACGGACGACAATCCCCGCACCGAGGATCCGGCGCTCATCCGGCGTCAGATCCTCGCGACCTGCCCGGGCGCGATCGAGATCGGCGCGCGACGCGAAGCGATCTTCCGTGCAGTCGCCGACCTGATGCCGGGCGATGTACTCGTTCTCGCCGGCAAGGGTCATGAGCAGGGGCAGATCGTCGGCACGACGGTCCATCCCTTCGACGACGTCGCGGTCGCACGCGACGCCGTCGCGGCTGCCGATGGAGGCCAAGCATGACGGCCCTTTGGACAGCAGCCGATACGGCGGCGGCGCTGGACGTTCAGCCAACTGGTTCATGGCAGGCGACGGGCGTGTCGATCGACAGTCGCACGCTGCAGGCGGGCGACATCTTCGTCGCCCTCAAAGGTCCCAATCACGACGGGCACGACTACGTCCGCAGTGCATTTGCCGCCGGGGCCGTCGCCGCCATCGTCGAACGGCACGTTCCGGATATGCCGGCGGACAGGCTGTTGATCGTACCGGACACGCTCGAGGCGATCCGCCGTCTGGGATGTGCCGCCCGAATGCGCAGCGCGCGCGGCCGGTTCATCGCCGTGACCGGCAGCGTCGGCAAGACCAGCACGAAAGAGGCGCTCCGCCACGTCCTGGCGACACAGGGCCCGACGCATGCAAGTGCCGGCAGCTACAACAATCATATCGGCGTGCCGCTGACGCTCGCCCGCATGCCCGCGGACACCGCCTATGGCGTGTTCGAGATCGGCATGAATCATCCGGGCGAGATTTCGCCGCTCGTCCGTCTGGTTCAGCCCCACATCGCGGTCGTGACGACCGTCGAGGCGGTCCATCTCGCGCATTTTCCGAACGGGCTCGACGGTGTCGCCGCCGCCAAGGCCGAGATTTTCGAGGGCCTGAAGAGCGGCGTCGCGGTCCTCAACCGCGACAATGCCTATTTCGAATTCCTGAGCGATCGAGCCCGCGCCGCCGGGGCCGAGCGCGTCATCGGCTTCGGCACGCATGCGGACGCCGATGCGCGCCTCGTCGAGGTCAAGCTCGAGCCGACATGGTCGCTCGTGTCGGCCGTGATCGACGGACGCGCCCTCACCTATCGCGTCGGCGCGGCCGGCCGCCATTGGGCGATCAACAGTCTGGCAGTCCTCGCGGCTGCGGCCGCCGCCGGGGCCGATCTCGATGCCGCGGCCGCATCGCTCGCCGGCCTTTCGCCGCCGAAAGGCCGCGGTCAGCGCCACCGCGTCGGAAGCGGCGACCGGAGCTTCGAGCTGATCGACGACAGCTACAATGCGAGTCCGGTCTCGATGCGCGCGGCCTTCGACGTTCTGGCGGCCGCCGCGCCGGCACCGGGCGGACGCCGGATCGCCGTGCTCGGCGACATGCTGGAGCTTGGCCCCGATTCGCCCCGCCTCCACGCCGGACTTGCCGAGTCACTGGTTGCGAACAGGATCGATCTCGTCTTCACCTGCGGCCAGTTCATGGCCTGTCTTCATGACGCGTTGCCCGCGCCGCTTCGCGCCGGGCATGCGGCGAATTCCGAACAATTGGCGCCGATGGTGCGTGCCGCCATCCGGCCGGGCGACGTGGTGATGGTGAAGGGTTCATTCGGCAGCCGGATGGGCCGCATCGTCGAGGCGCTGCTCGCTGGCGGCGCATCCGACGCCGGCGACGGCGATCCTCGCGCACGTGCCGCCAACGGTCAGTAGGGGGTAACGTTCATGCTCTTCCACCTCCTCGTTCCCCTCTCCGACCAGATCGGGCTGCTGAACGTCTTCCGTTATCTGACGTTCCGGTCCGGCGGCGCCGTGATGACCGCGCTTCTCATCAGCTTCGCGCTCGGCCGACCACTGATCGCCTGGCTCCGGAGCAAGCAACCCGACGTTCAGGTCCGCGAAGACACGCCGGAGCGCCACGCGCTGACCAAGAAGGGCACGCCGACGATGGGCGGCATGCTCATCCTGATCGCCATGATCATCTCGACCCTGCTGTGGGCCGATCTTACCAACGGCTATGTGTGGGCGGTTCTGCTCGTGACGATCGGCTTCGGCGCGGTCGGATTCGTCGACGACTACCTCAAGCTCACCAGGAAGAACAGCAAGGGCCTGTCGGGCCGCATGAAGCTGCTGACGCAGAGCGCCGTCGCGCTGGCGGCGACGCTGCTGATCATCGCGCTCACGCGCGAGCCGCTGTCGATGTCGCTGGCCGTGCCGTTCTTCAAGTCGGTCCTGATCGATCTCGGCTGGATGTTCATTCCGTTCGCGATGCTGGTGATGGTCGGCGCATCCAACGCCGTGAACCTGACGGACGGCCTCGACGGTCTGGCGATCGTGCCCGTCATGATCGCCGCCGGCTGCTTTGCCCTGTTCGCCTACTTCACCGGCAACGTCGTCTTCGCGAACTATCTGTTGATCCACCACGTGCCCGGCGCGGGCGAACTCTCGGTCATCTGCGCCGCCCTGATCGGCGCCGGGCTCGGTTTTCTCTGGTTCAACGCGCCGCCGGCCATGGTGTTCATGGGTGATACCGGCTCGCTTTCGATGGGCGGCATGCTCGGCGCGATTAGCGTCATCACGAAGAACGAGATCGTACTGGCGATCGTCGGCGGCCTGTTCGTGCTCGAGACGGTGTCGGTCATCGTCCAGGTCGTCTCGTTCAAGCTGACCGGCAAGCGCGTGTTCCGCATGGCGCCGCTCCACCACCACTTCGAAAAGAAGGGCTGGCAGGAGCCGACGATCGTCATCCGGTTCTGGATCATCGCGTCGATCCTGGCGCTCGCCGGGCTCGCCACCCTGAAGCTGAGGTGACGCCGGTGATCGACGTCTTTGCCTTCGCCGGTTTACCCGTCGCGGTCCTCGGACTCGGAAAGTCCGGGCTGACCGCCGCCCGCGCGCTCGCCGCAAGCGGCGCCGACGTGTGGGCGTGGGACGACAATGCGGAGAAGCGCGCCGCCGCACAGGCGGCCGGCATCAAGCTGGTCGAGCTCGAGTCCTGCGACTGGTCGGCGCTGACGACGCTCGTCATCAGCCCGGGCATCCCGCACACCTTCCCGAAGCCGCACCCCGTCGCCGCCAAGGCGAAGGCGAACGGCGTCGAGATCATCAGCGATATCGAGCTGCTGGCGCGATCGCAGCGCGCGGCGGCGTATATCGGCGTGACCGGCACCAACGGCAAATCGACGACGACGGCGCTCATCGGCCATGTACTTCGGCACGCCGGTCGCCGTGTCGAGGTCGGCGGCAACATCGGCACGCCGGCCCTCTCGCTGGCCCCGCTCGGCGAGGGCGGCATCTATGTGCTCGAGATGTCGTCCTACCAGCTCGAGATCACGTTCTCGATCACGTTCGACGTCGGCGTCCTGCTGAACGTGAGCCCGGATCATATCGACCGCCACGGCGACATGAATGGTTACGTCGCGGCCAAGCGGCAGATCTTCCACCGGCAGACCTGGCCGCGGGCGGCGGTGATCGGCCTCGACGATCCGATCTGCCGGCAGATCCACGACGACCTCGTGCGACAGGCGGACCAGCGTATCCTGCCGATCTCGTCGGGAACCAAGCTCATCGACGGCATCTACGTGGTCGACGGCCTGCTCTACGACAGCACCGGCCCGAAGACGGTGCAGGTCGGTGACCTGCGTTCGATCGCCACACTGCCGGGTGCGCACAATTGGCAGAACGCTGCCGCCGCCTATGCGGCCGCGCGGGCCATCGGCATCGAGACCGAGATCATCGTCGACGCACTCAAGACCTATCCCGGCCTTCCGCACCGGCAGGAACGGGTTACCGAAATCGGCGGCGTGCTCTTCGTCAATGACAGCAAGGCGACCAATGCCGACGCGGCGGCCAAGGCCCTCGGCTGCTACGACGACATCTACTGGATCGCGGGCGGCCGGCCCAAGGAGGGCGGAATCGCGGCACTCGCGCCCTATTTCGGCCGGATCCGTCGGGCCTACCTGATCGGCGAGGCCGCCGCGTCCTTTGCCCAGACACTCGAAGGCCATGTGCCCTATGTCATGGCCGGCACGCTCGACGTTGCCGTCGAGAAGGCATTCGGCGACGCGATTCGCGACGGCTGCAAGGCGCCGGTCGTTCTGCTGTCACCGGCCTGCGCTTCGTTCGACCAGTTCCGCGATTTCGAGGCGCGTGGCGACTCGTTCCGTGCGCTGGTTCAGGCCCTGTCACGCACGCGCGCCGCTGCGGAGGGCGAGGCATGATCTTCGCACGTACCGACAATTCGGTCCTGAGCCGCTGGTGGTGGACGGTCGACCGCTGGACCCTGATGGCGATCGGACTCATCGTTGCCTTCGGCGCGCTGCTGACGATGGCCGCGACGCCGGCGGTCGCCGAGCGGTTGGGACTCGAGCCGTTCTATTTCGTGAAGCGGCAGCTCGGTCTGCTTCCGTTCGCGCTCGCCATGATGCTGGCGGTTTCCATGCTGTCGCCGCGCGAGGTCCGCCGGCTCGCGCTGGTCGGGTTCGTGATATCCGTTGTCCTTCTCTGCCTGACGTTCGTGATCGGCGCGGAAATCAAGGGCGCCCGGCGCTGGATCAACATCGCCGGCTTCTCGCTGCAGCCGTCGGAGTTCGTGAAGCCGACCTTCGCCGTACTTGCCGCCTGGCTGTTCGCGCAGCAGCGCAAGCAGGAAGGCTTTCCGGGCGATCTCATCGCGATCGTGCTCTATCTCGTGGTTCTCGGCCTGCTGCTTCGCCAGCCCGACGTCGGCATGGCGCTGGTCGTCTCGGCCGTTTGGTTCACCCAGTTCTTCCTGGCCGGGCTGCGTCTGCTTTGGGTCGTGGCGCTGGGCGCCCTCGGCTTCGCCAGCATTGTCGCCGCATATTTCGTGTTCCCGCACGTCGCAAGCCGCATCAACCGGTTCATGGACCCGAACTCGGGCGACACCTATCAGATCTCGACCGCACTCGAGGCCTTCCTCAATGGCGGCCTGTTCGGGCGCGGCCCCGGCGAAGGTACGGTCAAGTCCGTGCTGCCAGACGCGCATGCCGACTTCGTGTTCGCGGTGGCCGGCGAAGAACTCGGGCTGATCGCCTGTCTGATGATCGTCGGCCTGTTCGCGTTCGTCGTGCTGCGCGGCTTCATCCGTCTGCTGCAGGAGCAGAACCTGTTCATTCTGCTGGCGGTCGCCGGCCTCCTGGTCCAGTTCGGCCTGCAGGCGCTCGTCAACATGGGCTCGACCCTGCATCTCATGCCGACCAAGGGCATGACGCTCCCCTTCATCAGCTATGGCGGCTCGTCGCTTCTCGCATTGTCGCTGGGCATGGGCTTCATGCTTGCCCTCAGCCGCCGGCGCTACGGAACAGGAGAGGTATTGTGACCGGATCGCGCGACAGGCTGATCGTTCTCGCCGCCGGCGGCACCGGTGGCCACGTTTTCCCGGCCGAAGCGCTCGCCCAGAGTCTGCGCGTACGCGGATATCGTCTTGCGTTGATCACGGACCGCCGCGGCACATCCTATGGCGGCGTGCTCGGCACGCTCGAGACGCACCATCTTCCGCTCACCAGGATGTCCGGCGGGATTGTGACGCGGGCACGAGGCATGCTTTCGCTCGCCGCGGGCTATTACCGCGCCAGGTCGCTGCTGCGTCGTCTGGCGCCCGACGCCGTCGTCGGCTTCGGCGGCTATCCGTCGTTGCCGACGGTCCTCGCCGCGACCCGTCTGCGCATCCCGACCGTGCTGCACGAGCAGAACGCGGTGCTCGGCCGCGCCAACCGCCTGCTCGCCAAACGAGTCGATGCGATCGCCACATCGTTTCCCGACGTCGCATTCCTCGGGCCTGAGCTGCGGTCGCGCGTCACCCTGACCGGCAATCCGGTTCGGCCCGGCATGATCACGGCCCGCGCCATGGGCTACGCGCTCCCGGCCGCCGACGAGAAGTTCCGTCTCTTCATCATCGGTGGCAGCCAGGGCGCATCGATCTTCAGCAAGGTTCTTCCGGCGGCGGTCGGCAAGCTTGCGCCGCACCTGCGCGAGCGGCTGCAGATCGCCCAGCAATGTCGCTCTGAAGACATCGAAGCGGCGCGCGCCGCCTACGCGGCCGCCGGTGTCGATGCCGAGCTGCAGACCTTCTTCTCGGACGTGCCGGCGCGACTTGCGGCCGCCCATCTCGTCATCTGCCGTGCCGGCGCCTCGACCGTGGCGGAACTCGCCGTGGCCGGCAGACCGGCGATCCTCGTTCCCTATCCGCACGCGACCGACGATCACCAGAGCGCCAATGCGCGTGCGCTGGCGGCACTCGGCGGCGGGTGGGTCATCGCCAATTCGGAGTTCAACGACGTGTCCCTCGCCGAGCGGCTGTCGGCATTCCTCGCCGACCCCGCACCACTTGCCCGTGCCGCGGCTGCCGCCCGCGGCGCCGGCCGTCCTGATGCGGCTGAACGTCTTGCAGACGTCATCGCCCGCTTCGCCCCGACCAACCGCAACGGCGGCTCGGGCACCACGATCCGGGAGGCCGCGGAATGAGGACACTTCCGCTGACGATCGGCACGATCCATTTCGTCGGCATCGGCGGCATCGGCATGTCCGGCATTGCCGAGATCCTGCACAACCTCGGCTATTCGGTGCAGGGCTCGGATCTGACCGAAAGCCCGAACGTAAAGCGGCTCCGCGCCCTGGGCATTCCGGTGACCGTCGGACATGCCGGCGAGAATCTCGGCAACGCCGAGGTCGTCGTCATCTCGTCGGCCGTCAAACCCGACAATCCCGAGATCGTCGCCGCACGGGCGAAACTGATTCCTGTCGTCCGGCGCGCCGAAATGCTCGCCGAGCTCATGCGCCTGAAGTGGGCGATCGCGGTTGCCGGCACGCACGGCAAGACGACGACCACCTCGCTCTGCGCCGCCATGCTCGAGCAGGCCGAGATCGACCCGACGGTGATCAACGGCGGCATCATCAACGCCTATGGCACCAACGCGCGCCTCGGCGCGGGCGACTGGATGGTGGTCGAGGCGGATGAGAGCGACGGCACGTTCGTGAAACTGCCGGCGACCATCGCCGTCGTCACCAACATCGACCCCGAACATCTCGATTTCTGGGGCGACTTCGACTCGCTGCGCCGCGCATTCCGCAACTTCGTCGCCAACATTCCCTTCTACGGGTTCGCCGTCCTGTGCATCGACCATCCCGAGGTCCAGGCGCTGATCCCGCAGGTCTCGGACCGCAAGATCGTGACCTACGGTCTGAGCCCGCAGGCTGACGTCCGTGCCGTCAACGTCCGTCTCTCGGCCTCGGGCGGTCAGTTCGACGTGCTCATCAGCGAGCGTGCGGGTGGCGAGCGCATGATCACGGACCTGCACCTGCCGCTCGTCGGACAGCACAACGTGCAGAACTCGCTCGCTGCGATCGCCGTCGCGGCCGAGATGGGCCTCGAAGACGAGCTGATCCGCAAGGCCCTCGCCGGCATCAAGGGCGTCAAGCGGCGCTTCACGCGCACGGGCGAAGGCGCCGGCCTCACCGTCATCGACGATTACGGCCATCACCCGGTTGAGATTGCGGCCGTATTGCGGGCCGCACGCAGCGCCACGAAGAACGGCGTCATCGCCGTCGTGCAGCCCCATCGCTACACGCGCCTCAAGAACCTGTTCGAGGAATTCTGCACCTGCTTCAACGATGCCGATGCCGTGATCGTGGCGGACGTCTATCCGGCGGGCGAGGCGCCGATCGAAGGTATCAATCGGGACGCGCTGGTCGAGGGGCTGCGCGCGCACGGTCACCGGCGCGTCGTGCCGCTGAGCTCGCCGTCCGATCTCGCGGCAACGGTGCTGGAGATCGCCAAGCCGGGCGACCTCGTCGTCTGTCTCGGGGCCGGAAACATCACGAATTGGGCCCATGCGCTACCCGCCGAGCTCGAGCGGCTCGGCGGCAGCAGAGCCCAATCCGGAGGTGCACGATGATGCCGGCACGGGCTGTCAGCACCCGCCTCATCGATCGCCTGCCCAGCGTGCGCGGGCGGCTGACCGAGAACGCGCCCCTTGCCGGCATCACGTGGTTCCGCGTCGGCGGACCGGCCGAGGTCATGTTCCGACCGGCCGATGTCGAAGACCTGGCCGCCTTCCTTGCCGGCAAGCCGGACGACGTGCCCGTCACGGTCCTTGGGGTCGGCTCGAATCTTCTCGTGCGCGACGGCGGCGTCCCTGGCGTGGTCATCCGCTTGGGACGCGCCTTCGCGGAGATATCGCGCGACGGTCACCTGCTGCGGGCGGGTGCTGCGGCACTCGACCTCAACGTCGCCCTGGTCGCGCGCGACGCCGGTCTCGGCGGTCTCGAATTCCTGTCGGGCATTCCCGGCACGATCGGCGGCGCCTTGCGGATGAACGCCGGTGCCTACGGGCGCGAGATGAAGGACGTCGTCCTCGGCGCCGAAGCGCTCGATGCACGGGGCCAGCGGCAGTACCTGACCAATCGTGCACTCGGTTTCGGCTATCGCCATTGCGACGTGCCGGAAGACTGGATCTTCATCGCCGCCGAGCTCAAGGGCCAACCGACCGATGCCGCCGAGATCCAGCGGCGCATGAACGAGATCAGTGCGGCACGCGAGGCAAGCCAGCCCCTCCGCACGAGGACCGGCGGTTCCACCTTCGCGAATCCGACCGATGCGCTGGCCCAGGGCCGCAAGGCGTGGGAGCTGATCGACGCAGCCGGGTGCCGCGGCCTCCGGCGCGGCGGCGCCATGGTGTCGGAAAAGCACTGCAACTTCCTGATCAACACGGGCAACGCGACCGCCGCCGACCTCGAGGAGCTCGGCGAGGAGGTGCGTGCCCGCGTCTTCGACAAGTTCGGGGTGAAACTGGCGTGGGAGATCCGCCGGATCGGCGTGCCGCTCCCGAAAGGCAGAACGGTATGACGAAGGCGCGCAAACGGGTCGTGGTGCTGATGGGCGGAATCTCGTCCGAACGCGAGGTATCGCTCGTGAGCGGCAAGGCGGTCGGCAAGGCGCTTGCGGAGGCAGGTTACGACGTCCGCATGGTCGACGTGGGCCGCGACGTCGGCGCCCTAATCGATGCGCTCAAGCCCGCCCCTGATGTGGTGTTCAACGCGCTCCACGGTCGGTTCGGCGAGGATGGCTGTGTGCAGGGCCTGCTCGAGCTGATGGGGATTCCCTACACCCATTCCGGCGTGCGCGCGTCGGCGATCGCGATGAACAAGCCCGCCGCCAAGCGCGTCGTCGAGACTGCGGGTGTACGCACGCCCAAGGGCGTCGTCGTGGCGCGGCGCGTGATCGAGAGCGGCGATCCGCTGCCCCGCCCTTATGTCATCAAGCCGATCGCCGAAGGTTCCACCGTCGGCGTCAAGGTCGTGACCGAAGGCACGAACAACGTCTCGCTCGGCGACGACTGGGCCTTCGGCGACGAGGTGCTGGTCGAGGAGTTCGTGCCCGGTCGCGAACTGACCGTGGGCGTGATGGGCGACCGGCCCCTGGCCGTCACCGAGATCCGCTTCAACAACGCTTTCTTCGACTACACGGCGAAGTACACGCCGGGTCATGCCGAGCACCTGATCCCGGCCCCGATACCGCGCGACGTCTATGACGAGGCCATGCGTCTCGCATTGGTCGCGCACCGCACGATCGGCTGCAGCGGCGTAAGCCGCACCGACTTCCGCTACGACGACCGTAAGCCGGGAACCGAGGGGCTGTATTTCCTCGAGATCAACACGCAACCCGGCTTCACGCCGCTGTCGCTCGTCCCCGAACAGGCGCAGCGCGAAGGCATCTCGTTCACCGCGCTGTGCACCTGGCTTGTGGAGAATGCCCGATGCCACGCGTGAAGGCCGCCCCGTCGCGCCGTCCCGTTCGCCGTCGCGTCAGGATCGGTTTCATCACCTGGCCGCCGACTAGGCACACGCTCCGGGTCGCCGGTACGGCGCTTGCGGTCACTGTCGCCTTGGGCGGAAGCCTCTATCTGTGGCGTGCCGGTCTGCCCGATAGTGTCGCCCGTGCCGTCACCGAACTTCGTGCGATGACCCTTCGCACCACCGCCGCGGCAGGACTGTCGGTGCAGGAAATCTTCGTCGAGGGCCGCGACGAGACGTCCGGCGCGGACATTCTCGCCGCACTTGGTCTCGAGCGCGGCACGCCGATCCTCGCCTTCGATCCGGCGGAGGCCAAGCGCGAGCTCGAACGGCTTCCATGGGTCCGTGAGGCATCGGTAGAACGACGTCTGCCCGACACCGTCCATGTCCGGATCGTCGAACGCAAGCCGCTGGCGCTGTGGCAACGGCACGGCCAGCTCACGCTGATCGATCACGACGGCGTGGAGATCAGGACCGCTGATCCCGCACGGTTCAGCCATTTGCCGGTCGTCGTCGGCGACGATGCGCCCAAGCATGCAGCGCAGCTGCTGGCCCTGCTTGCGACCGAACCTGAACTGGAACGTCGTGTGACGGCCGCCATACGTGTCGGCGGACGGCGATGGAATCTGCGGCTGGATGCCGACAATGGCGCTGTCGTCGACGTACAGCTTCCCGAGGTCAATCCAGGTGCCGCCTGGATGCGCCTTGCCGAACTCGAGCGGACCAGCAAGCTGCTCGACCGAAACATCACGACGATCGATCTCCGGATTCCCGATCGGCTGATTCTTCGCGTCGTGCGCGAGACGCAGCCGTCAGTGCCGTCCCGCTCGGGGCGGGGAAATGGCCGGACGACGTGAAACAGGAGTCCCAAGTGAGAAGGAACAAGAAGAAGCCGCGAAACGGTCTGGTCGCTGCACTTGACGTCGGCTCCACGAAGGTCGCCTGCTTCGTCGCCAAGATCGAGGACGGCGTCGCGCGGGTGGTCGGGATCGGCCACCAAGTGTCGCAGGGTATTCGCAGCGGTACCATCGTCGACATGGAGGCGGCGGAGAACTCGATCCTGAACGCGGTGAGCGCCGCCGAACAAATGGCCGGGGAAACCCTGCAATCGGTCATCATCAACGTGACCGGCGGATATCCGACGTCGCGTACCGTCGCCGTCGAAGTGGCGATCGCGGGGCACGAGATCGGCGATGCCGACCTGCGGCGCGTCATCGATCAGGGCCGCAACGCCTATGCCCAGCCCGATCGGCGCCTGCTGCACGCTATTCCCGTCAGCTACACGATCGACGGTAGCCGCGGCATCCGCGATCCACGCGGCATGTGCGGCGACCGGCTGGGCGTCAATATGCACATCGTCACGGCCAATGCCGGCGCAGTGCGAAACCTGGAGACGGTCGTCGGCCGCTGCCATCTCGACATCGATTCCTTCGTCGTCAGTCCTTACGCCGCCGGACTTGCGAGCCTGGTCGAAGACGAAACGGATCTCGGCGTCTGCGTCATCGACATGGGCGGCGGAACGACGTCCTTTGCCGTCTTCTTCGACGGCCACGTCGTGTACACGGACGTCGTACCGATCGGCGGCAGCCACGTGACGAACGACATTGCGCGAGGGCTTTCGACGCCCCTCGCCCATGCCGAGCGCATGAAGACCCTTTACGGCAGCGCCATCGCATCGCCGGCCGATGAACGGGAGATCATCGATGTGCCGCTCGTGGGCGAAGAGGAGCACGCACAGGCCAACCACGTGCCCAAGTCGATCCTCACCGGAATCATCCAGCCGCGTCTTGAGGAGACGTTCGAACTCGTGCGCTCGCGGCTCGAGGCGAGCGGGTTCGACAAGGTCGCCGGCCGGCGCGTCGTACTCACCGGCGGGGCAAGTCAGCTTCAGGGCGTGCGCGAACTCGCAGCACTCGTACTCGACAAGCAAGTCAGGATGGGCCGGCCGATCCGGCTGACCGGCCTATCCGATCAGACCGGCGGACCGGCCTTTTCGACCTGTGCCGGGCTTATCACCTACGCGCTTCACCAGAATGCCGAGGCGCTGCGGCCGGCAGCGTCTTCGGAAACCGAGGCCAGCGGCTGGTTCGGCCGCTTCGGCCTCTGGCTGAGGGAGAACTTCTGACGCACCACGCAACCTCAACCCGCGGTGGAGAGGTCTGCCGCGACAACCGAGACACAACTGGAGGCAGCATATGACGATCAATCTTTCGATGCCCAAGACCGGACAAGAATTGAAACCTCGGATTACCGTCGTCGGCGTCGGCGGTGCCGGCGGCAACGCCGTCAACAACATGATCCGCTCCAAACTCGAGGGGGTGGAATTCGTCGTCGCCAATACCGACGCCCAGGCCCTCGCCCAGACACTGGCCGACCGCCGCATCCAGCTCGGCGTCGGGCTTACGCAGGGACTTGGCGCGGGTGCCCGGCCGGATGTCGGACGCAGCGCGGCCGAGGAGGCGCTGCCCGAGATCATGGAGCACCTCATGGGCTCGCACATGGTGTTCATCGCGGCCGGCATGGGCGGCGGCACTGGCACGGGCGCAGCGCCGGTGATCGCGCGCGCAGCACGGGAACAGGGCATCCTGACGGTCGGCGTCGTGACCAAACCCTTCCACTTCGAAGGGCAGCACCGGATGCGCCTTGCCGAAGCCGGGATCGAGGAGCTCCAGCACGTCGTCGACACGCTCATCATCATCCCGAACCAGAACCTGTTCCGGATCGCGAACGAGCGCACGACCTTCGCTGATGCGTTCAAGATGGCCGACGACGTCCTCTACTCCGGCGTCCGTGGTGTCACCGACCTGATGGTCATGCCGGGCCTGATCAATCTCGACTTTGCCGACATCCGCACCGTCATGAGCGAGATGGGCAAGGCCATGATGGGTACCGGCGAGGCGGAAGGCGAGAACCGCGCGCTCGACGCGGCGCAAAAGGCCATTTCCAACCCGCTGCTCGATGACGTCTCGATGAAGGGCGCGAAGGGCGTGCTGATCAATATCACCGGCGGGCCGGACATGACCCTGTTCGAGGTCGACGAAGCGGCAAATCGCATCCGCGACGAGGTTGATCCGGAGGCAAACATCATCTTCGGTTCCACCTTCGACGAGACCATGACCGGACGGATGCGGGTGTCGGTGGTGGCGACCGGGATCGACGCGGCGGCGGCGCAGCCGCGGCCGACCGTGATCAGCCTGGCCACGAGCCGCCCCGCCCGCCCGGCGGGCGTTGCTCAGGACGCGACACCGCGGCCCGAGAGTGCCGTCGCGATCAAAGCCGAGCCTACGGCCACGCTTGCGGTTCAGCCCCAGACGGTCTCGGTCGCGCCGATCGTCGCGGAGGCGTCCCCGGCGCCTGCCCAGCCGGCGCCCCAACCCCAGCTCACGCGGACCGAGCCGAGCTTCATCCCACCCCGCCCGGTCGAGCCGCAACAGGCTCACGCGGCCCGCATTGAACGCGCCGCGGATCCGTTTGCGGCCGCCGCGATGGAAAATGGGGGAGCACGGGTCGAGCCGGCCCGGGAGCGTCGGCGTGGACCGAGCCTGTTCGAGCGGGTGACGGGCACCGGGCGGGCCCGGGCGCAGGCGGCACAATCGACCTCCGTCTCCGCCCCGCCCCAGCCGGCACCAGCCCCTCAACCCCAGCCGGCCCCGCAACCGCGGCTCGGCGGGCTTGACCCGGCCGATCGCGTCGCACCGCCTTCACCCCAGGACGACCTGCTGGACATCCCGGCGTTCCTGCGGCGTCAGGCGAACTGAATCAAGGAGTTGAGACCAGACTGTAACAATTCGTAACAACAAGTGAGTTGAGGGCTTCAGGGGCGGTTGTTAGTTAACGACTGCCCCTGATTCACCTTGTCGGTACCGGTTTCGCCGGACCGATGCTCACAAGCCGGAAAACCGGATCGGGTAGAGTTACGATTGATGCACGCCATCACGCCCCCGCAAAAGATCCTGAAGCAGCAGACCTTGAAGACGTCGATCAGTTGCAGCGGCACCGGTCTGCACTCGGGCGTGAAGGTATCCATGACGCTGCACCCTGCCCCTCCTGGGACGGGCATCGTCTTCCGCCGTACCGACATTCGCGGCGCCGGCGCAGAAATTCCGGCACGGTGGGATCACGTCATCGACACGCGTCTGTGCACCGCGATCGGCACCGCTGAAGGCGTGCGCGTCGGCACGGTCGAACACCTGATGGCGGCGCTGTACGGCAGCCGTATCGACAATGCGATCATCGAAATCAACGGGCCAGAAGTGCCGGTCATGGACGGCAGCGCCGAGCCGTTCCTTTTTCTGGTCGAGTGTGCCGGCATCGTCGAACAGGACGCACCGCGACGGGCCATCGAAATCCTCAAGCCGGTCAGTGTCGGCGATGAGAACCGCGGCATCGTCCTCGAGCCGTCCGAAGGATTCTCGGCCGACTTCCAGATCGACTTCGAAAGCTCGTTCCTGCGCCCGCAGCGCATCCAACTGACGCTCGATCCCGACACCTTCCGCACCGAGGTGAGTCGCGCGCGGACATTCGGCTTCGAGCACGAGGTCGCCTATCTGCGGGCGAACGGTCTGGCACGTGGCGGCTCGCTCGACAACGCCGTCGTGATCGGCGCCGACCGTATCCTCAACAAGGACGGACTGCGGTTTCAGAACGAATTCGTCCGCCACAAGATTCTCGACTGCGTCGGCGACCTCTACATGGCAGGCGCGCCGATCATCGGGCACGTGCATTGCGTCCGTTCAGGCCATCGGCACAACAACCTGCTGCTGCGGACCCTGTTCGCGCAGCCGGACGCCTGGCGCTACGTCGACATGACGCCGGCGCATCAGATCGGCCGCCTGCCAGCCGCCGGGATCCGTGCCGCCGCCGGCGATTAGCCGGGCCACGTTCTCCGACCCCGACCGCGGCTGACCCGCGACGCGACCGGCATCGGATTGCCGGCCGCCGGGCACGTCCTGGAAAAAGTGACCACCCCGGCACGTTCTGATATGTCGAGGTGGTATTCGATGCGCCGAAGCTTGGCCGTTCTCCTTGTGTCCGGCACGATCGTTGTTGCCGCCTGCACGCCGCTGCAGTGGCAACACGCATCCTTTGGCACCGCGCCGACCGCCGGCGAGATCGACGAGTGCCAGCGCGCCGCCTATCTCGAGGCCCAGCGCCAGGCATTCTTTTATGAGCTGCACCGGCCGCGCGTGCTCGTCGGCCGTGACGGCCGCTTCTATCCGGCGCCGTTGGGCTTCGAGCCCGGGAGTACATACTTTCTGGAGCGCGACCTGTTCGACTATTGCATGCGAGCCAAGGGCTTCCGGCTGGTGCCGGTCAGACCCGCCGACCGACCCGCGACGTGAACGGACGGCAGGCATCATGCCGGTCCGGCCGGCCATGGGTACGGCCGGTCCCAGGCGCCTTCGGCCCGCTATGAAATTGCGCCGTTTTCTGTATATTCCGCCGCATGAACGTGTCTGTTTCCTTCCGCTCTCTTTCCTGTGTCGCTGCCCTCGCCGTCATGCTGACGGCTTGTGCGGGCAAGAAGGAAGACGAGTATGTCGAGCGTCCCGTCGAGGACATCTACAACAGTGCCGTCGACGCCCTGCTCGATCAGCGCTACGCGACCGCGGCCCGGGAATTCGACGAAGTCGAACGGCAGCACCCCTATTCCGTCTGGGCCACCAAGGCGCAGCTGATGGCGGCCTACGCGCATTACCAGAACAACCGCTACGACGACGCGATCGTCGCGCTCGATCGCTTCATCCAGCTGCACCCGTCCAATCGGGACGCTCCATACGCGTACTACCTGAAGGCTCTGTGTTATTACGAGCAGATCTCGGACGTTCAGCGCGACGCAAAGATGACCGAACTCGCGCTGCGGGCGCTCGAGGAGGTCGTGCGGCGCTTCCCCGACACGGCCTATGCGCGCGATGCCAGGCTCAAGATCGACCTGACCTATGACCATCTTGCCGGAAAGGAAATGGAGGTCGGCCGTTTCTATCTGAAGCGCGGCCACTACATCGGCGCCATGAACCGATTCAAGCTCGTGGTCGACAAGTATCAGACCACGAGCCACGTGCCCGAGGCGTTGCATCGTCTCGTCGAATGCTATCTCGCGCTCGGTCTTACCGAAGAAGCGCGCAAGGTTGCCGCCGTCCTCGGGCACAATTTCCCGGGCAGCGAGTGGTACAAAGACACCTACTACCTCGTCGAAACGGGCAAGCTGCCCGATACCGAGGAGCCGGGTTTCATCGCGCGCGCGTTGCGTTCGATCTTCTAGCCGCGGCGGAAGGCAACCCACGGGGACAGCCCCCCGGCCGCCCTGGATTTCTGGAGGAACCGGCAGACCGTAACGGGGCGCGAACGAATCACCATACCCCGCATATCGCCCAAGCGCCGGGTCCGACGACAAGGCCCCGTCACGATTGCCGACGGCCGCGCGGAATGAGTCCGTGCGCCCAGGTTCAAACTCGGGCCGGCTGGTGTATAAAGTCAGCTGGATCCGAGTCTTTCCGAATCACTCGATGCTCCAGGGTCTTGCCATCCGCGACATTGTGCTGATCGACCGTCTCGACTTGACGTTCGAGAACGGCCTATCGGTGCTGACCGGCGAGACGGGCGCGGGCAAGTCGATTCTGCTCGATGCACTGGGCCTTGCGCTCGGTGCGAGAGCCGATACCGGCCTCATCCGCAAGGGCGCCACGGCGGCGACGGTCACCGCAAGTTTCGAGCCCGGCCCCAGACATGCCGCCCGAATGCTGCTCGCCGAGCACGGGTTCGAAGCGGAAGGGCCGATCATCCTGCGCCGTACGCTGACGGCGGACGGCCGAAGCCGCGCCTTCATAAACGACCAGCCGGCATCGGTCGGCCTTCTGCGCCAGGTCGGCGAACTGCTAGTCGAAATTCACGGCCAGTTCGAGAATCAGGGCCTGCTCGATGCCGCGACGCATTTGGCGGCGCTCGATGCGTTCGGCGGCCTGACGGCTGATGCGCGGAAAGTCGGCGAACTGTATGCGGCATGGCGTACCGCGAACGACGCCGAACTCGCGGCGCGCGAAGAGGCAGCACGCAGCGCTCAGGACGCGGAATTTCTGCGCCACGCGCTCGACGAGATCGATGCGCTCAACCCGAAACCGGGCGAAGAAGCCGAACTGGCGTCGCAGCGGGCCCTCCTCAGCGCGCGCGAAAAGGTCATCGATGCCCTCAATGCTGCACTGTCCGAGCTCGGCGCGCACAAGGGCGTCGAGGCCTGCCTCCGCACGGCGGCACGGCATCTGGAACGTGCTGCGGCGCAGATGGCCGGACGTCTCGACGGCGCGATCGCGTCGCTTGAGCGTGCAACCGCGGAGGTGGTCGAAGCAATCGCACAGATCCAGCACGTCGGCGCCTCGCTCGATCTCAACCCGCGGGCGCTCGAGCGCGCGGAGGAGCGATTGTTCGCACTGCGGGCGCTCGCGCGAAAGCACCGCGTGGAGGTCGACGCACTTCCCTCTCTCCGCGCGGATATCGCCCGGCGCCTGTCCGCCATCGATGACCGCGAAGGCCATCTCGCCAAGCTGGCCAAGGCGACGGCCGATGCCCGCAACGCCTATGTCGCTGCCGCCGAAAGTCTGAGCCAAGCGCGCAGGGCGGCCGCCGAGCGGCTTGATCGCGCCATTGCACGCGAGCTGCCGCCCCTCAAGCTCGAGAAGGCCCGTTTCCGTACCCGCATCGAACCGCTCACCGAAAGCGCGTGGGGACCGGACGGCATTGACCGCGTCGTGTTCGAAGTCGCAACCAACCCCGGGACCGATCCGGGCCCGCTCGACCGCATCGCTTCGGGTGGCGAGCTTGCGCGCTTCATGCTCGCGCTGAAGGTCGTGCTCGCCCGCTCCGCGTCGGCACCGACGCTGATCTTCGACGAGGTCGATTCCGGTATCGGCGGCGCCGCCGCGGCCGCGGTGGGCGAGCGCCTCGCGCGGCTCGCGCGCGATGTCCAGGTGCTCGTCGTGACGCACTCGCCGCAGGTCGCCGCACGTGGTCAACACCATTGGCACGTCGCAAAGTCGTCCCGTGGCAACGCGACCGTGACGACCGTCACGGCGCTCGACCCCGAAGCGCGTCGCGAGGAAATCGCCCGAATGCTGTCGGGTGCGTCGGTCACCGCGGCCGCACGTGCTGCGGCAGACAGTCTCCTGCGTGGCGACGCCGCCGAAGGCGGCCCTGCCTCGAGCCGGAAAAAGATCGCACGCGCATGAAGAAACTGGCCCAGATTCCGGTCGAGGAACTGACGCACGAGCAGGCGGAAGCGGAACTGGCGCGGCTCGCTGCGGAAATCGCACATCATGATCGACTCTATTACCAGAAGGACGCGCCGGAGATTTCCGACGCCGAGTATGATGCGCTTCGCCGGCGCAACGCGGCGATCGAGGCACGGTTTCCGGACCTCATCCGACCTGACAGTCCTTCGTTGCGGGTTGGCGCGGCCCCGAGTGCCGCCTTCAGCAAGGTGCGCCATGCGTTGCCGATGCTGTCGCTCGACAACGCGTTTACCGAAGAAGACGTTCGCAGCTTCGCCGACCGGATCCGCCGGTTTCTCGGCTTGAAAGAGAACGCTCCGATCGAACTGGTCGCCGAACCGAAGATCGACGGACTGTCGATTTCACTGCGCTATGAAAACGGAAAGTTCGTCCTGGGCGCCACACGCGGCGACGGCGAAGTCGGTGAAGACGTCACTGCAAATCTCAGGACCGTTGATCAGGTTCCCGCTTACCTGAAGGGGCGGTGGATTCCGGCCGTTCTCGAAGTGCGGGGCGAGATCTACATGCAGCGCGGCGATTTCTTGCGCCTGAATGAGCGCCGCGCCGCCGCCGGCGAGCCGCTGTTCGCGAATCCGCGCAACGCTGCGGCCGGATCGTTGCGTCAGCTCGACCCCTCGATTACGGCGACTCGACCGCTGTGTTTCTTCGCCTATGCGCTCGGGCAGGTCAGCGAGACGGTGGCGCGGAGCCATTGGGAGCTGCTCCAGCAGCTGCGCGACTGGGGCTTTCCCGTCAACCCGCTGTCAAGGCTTTGCGCCGATGTCGATGCGGCGTTGGCCGTATATCGCGAGATCGCCGATCACCGCGCGAGCCTGCGCTATGACATCGATGGCGTCGTCTACAAGGTGAACCGGTTCGACTGGCAAGAGCGCCTCGGCACCGTCAGCCGTGCGCCGCGCTGGGCGATCGCACACAAATTCCCGGCCGAGCAGGTGCGCACGGTGCTGAAGGACATCACGATCCAGGTCGGCCGGACCGGCGTTCTGACGCCCGTCGCGGAACTGGAGCCCGTGACCGTGGGCGGCGTCGTCGTCTCTCGCGCGACGCTCCACAACGAGGACGAGATCAAGCGGAAGGATATCCGCATCGGCGACACGGTGATCGTGCAGCGCGCGGGCGATGTCATTCCGCAGATCGTCGGCGTCGTGATGTCGGAACGGCCCAAAAATGCGGAGCCGTTCCGTTTTCCCGATCACTGCCCGGTTTGCGGTTCCCAGGCCGTGCGGATCGATGGGGAGGCGGCCCGACGTTGCACGGGCGGACTGATCTGCCCGGCCCAGGTGACCGAGCGTCTAAGGCACTTCGTGTCCCGCAACGCTTTCGATATCGAGGGGCTCGGTGAGAAACATATCGAGGCCTTCTATCGCGATGGCTTCATTCGCACCCCCGGCGATATCTTCCGCCTGAGGCAACACGCGGCCGCGATCGAAGCGCGCGAAGGCTGGGGCAAGCGGTCGGTCGAGCGCCTGCTCAAAGCAATCGAATCGCGGCGCCGAATTCCCCTCGACCGTTTCATTTTCGCCCTCGGCATCCGTCAAGTCGGCGAGGCGACGGCCAGGCTTCTTGCCCGCCATTACCGCAGCCTCGCACAATGGCGGCGAGCCATGGAGGAAGCGGCGAAGGATCCCGACGGCGATGCGGCGCACGAACTGGACGCGATCAGCCAGATCGGGCCATCGGTGGCCGCCGATATTCTCGCCTTCTTCGCCGAGCCGCATAACCGTGAGATGCTCGATGACCTCGAACGCGAGGTCGATGTCGAAGAACTGACCGTGCAGGCACGCACGGCAAATTCGCCGGTCGCCGGAAAAACCGTCGTCTTCACGGGGGCGCTCGAGACCATGACGCGGGCGGAAGCGAAGGCGCGGGCCGAAGCGCTGGGGTGCAACGTCACCGAGTCCGTGTCGAAGAAAACGGATTATGTCGTGGTCGGCAGTGATCCGGGCTCAAAGGCGACGAAGGCCAAGGCGCTCGGCGTCCGGATACTTTCCGAACAGGAATGGCTGAAGCTGATCGGGAACGGTTGAGCCCGGGCCCGCGCCCGATTGAAAACGATTCCCATCTCCGAATGGAGTTTTGATCCGGCGGCACACTTGAGTTTGACTCGCAGGCATGCGCCGGTATCGCCGTTTCGCCTACCTCTTCGTCGTTGCGGCGGTCGCGGGTTGTGCGACCGCACCGGTTCCCCGATCTGCATCGGATCCGCCGGCAGCGGAGGCCACGGCGCCTGCTGAAGGTCGGCGGTCCCCGCCGGTGCGCGTGAAGGACGCCGTCGGCGTCGGTGCGGCTGTCGTGGGCGCCATCCTGAGCCTGTTCTCGGTGGTTATCGTCATCCGCTGATCCATGAATCCGCGGCCAACGTTCATCCGGCAACGCCCGACCGGTTGCGTGCGCCTGCCGCTCCACTCGTCCGGGCTGTGACCGAAACGGGAATTTCCGTCACAAAACGATCTCTTGGCCTCTTGTGCCCCACGGCGGAAACTTACTCTTGCACATTGGCACCGCAGTGCGCTTTGTGCCGCATTGGATCGGCCGCACCCCGCCCACATCCGATGCGCGAGAGAGTTCGGCGGAGTCAGCCTCCCTCCTACTCTTCTCGGTTCAAGGCGCGGCTCGCCCCACCTTCGGGCCGCGCCTTTTCTCTTTTGAGCATGGGATCAGCAGACGGCCCTATCGGTCTACGGCCGCGGTCGCCAGCTCACGCAGACTCTGCCGAAGGTAGAGAACCAGCTCGGGCGTAATCGGATTGTCGGCGACAATGTTGACGCGCACCCCCTTGTGCCGGGCAAATGCCGCTATTGCCGTCCGGGTCCGGCGGCCGAGTACGCCGTCGACGCCGCCGGCCTCGTAGCCGAGCTCGGTGAGCGCGAATTGAACGAAACGGACCAGGGGTTGGTCCGGATCGGCCGTGCTGCGCCGCGGTGCCCAGTGGACCGCAGCGCGCTCTGCAGGCATCCTCTCCTCGCGAATCATGCGCCCGGCGAGCGCTGCGCGGCTTCTGGCGGCGCGCTCATGTCCCGAAGCTCCGGCAATCGTCAGCCATTTGTAGGATTCGATCAGGTTGGGCGCGATGCCCTCGCCGATCGCATACGCCAAGCCGAGCTGATATTGTGCCTCGACATGGCCCTGCTCGGCGGCGCGGCCATACCAGAGCACGGCCCAGGCGGGCTCACGCTGCACGCCGCGCCCCAAGGCGTAGGCCCGTCCAAGCTCGAATTGTGCGTCGGCGTGCCCCGTGCCGGCCGCGCGCGCCAGTAGTCTTACCGCCTGATATTCGTCCGCCTCGACGCCGTCGCCGTCCAGGTAGCGAAGCGCCAGGCGGTAGTCGGCGTCGGCGGCGTGCCCGACCACCGAGTCGATGGCCGGAGGCGACGACACGGCCGGAGCCCGCAGACAACCTGCCAATGGGATGTCCAAAGCCGCGATCAGTATCGCGATAGATCGGCGGGGCGGCTTCATCTCGGCTCGGTTGTCCGGCGGCTGTTTTGCTCCTGGGCCATGGCTCGCGACCGCGGGTCGCGGACGTGAGCGACGTTGCAGCCGACGCAATTGCCGGCCACCCGTTACTCTTACGCCGGATATTCACGTCGTGAAACGACGCCGACGGGCGCGGCGCCTACTCGCCAAGGTAATGTCCCGGATCGTCCGAATTGCCCCGGGACGGCGCCCATGCCTACCCTAAGTATACGATGGGGGTGTTCATGATGTCGGAGAACTCGGTAGCGACGGAGGGCGTGTTTGCGCTCGAGAGGGATGGTCGGACGACACTCGTGCACGCGTTCATGGGCGGCGACTATCTGCTCGAGGACATCGTCGAATTCTTCCAGCTGGGCCGGCTCGAACCCGGGGCAGACGATCGGGCCCCGCTTCTCGTGCTGACGATGAAGGACATCGAGCAGTTGCGGATTTTCGCCAACGGCTTCTCGTTCGATTACGACGAGGGCTTCATCGAGATGTGCCTCGACATCCACCGTTTCGCGATCGCGAATCCGGCCGAGCGCTATTCGTTCATCGCAAACTTCTGAAGCGACGGCTTTCACGCCCGGTGTTCGATCGGGCGCGTTGCAGCCTCGAGCCAGCGTGCCGTTTCCGCATCAAGAAGCGGGGCAAGAGTACGATAGACGCGCGCATGGTAATCGTTGAGCCAGGCGAGTTCGGCCGGCGTGAGCAGCGCAGGCTCGACGAGAGCACGGTCAATCGGGGCGAGGGTCAATGTTTCGAATCCGAGCATGGGCCGCTCGCCGCCTTCGGGCGTTCCGACATCGCATACCGCGACAAGGTTCTCGATGCGGATGCCATACGCGCCTTCCTTGTAGTAGCCGGGCTCGTTCGAGATGATCATTCCCGGCTGCAGCGCTACGGTGTTCGGCATCTTCGAAATGCGCTGCGGTCCCTCGTGCACCGAAAGATAGCTGCCCACGCCGTGCCCCGTACCATGATCGTAGTCGAGGCCCGCCTGCCACAGGGCCACGCGGGCGAGCGTGTCGAGCTGCGCCCCCGTCGTCCCCCTGGGAAAACGCGCCGTCGCGAGCGCGATGTGCCCTTTGAGCACGCGCGTGAAGCGATCGCGCTGTTCGGGCGACGGCGTGCCGATCGCGACCGTCCGCGTGACATCGGTCGTCCCGTCAAGATACTGCGCACCAGAGTCGACGAGGTAGAGCATGTCCGGGGCGATACGCGCGTTGGTCGCCGCGGTCGCGCGATAGTGCACGATGGCCCCGTTCGCGCCGGCACCCGAAATCGTCGTGAAGCTTGTGTCGCGGAAATGCTCGCCCTGCCGGCGAAGATCCTGCAGATACGCCGCCGCATCGATCTCGGTCAGAACGCCCTTCGGCCCCTCGACCGAAAGCCAGGCAAGGAACCGGCTCATGGCGACGCCGTCACGTACATGCGCGACCCGGGCGTTCTCGAGTTCGACCGGGTTCTTGCACGATTTCGGTAACGTGCACGGATCCTGCCCACGAACCACTTCGGCGCCGCCGCGTTGCAGGCGCTCGGCGATCCACACCGACGCCGTCGCCTGATCGAGAAGGACGCGTGCTTTCGTCCCGGCGAGCTCGTCGAGCGCTTTGCCGAACGCGTCGGGGGCGGCGACGCGCACCTCGTTTCCAAGGTGCTGGATCAGGCCAGGTACCAGCTTTCGCGGATCGATGAACAGATCGACGCCGCCGTCGGCGTGAAGGATCGCGAAGGATAAAGGCAGCGGCGTATGCGGTACGTCGGCGCCGCGTATGTTGAGAAGCCAGGCGATCGAGTCGGGCGCGGTAAGAACCGCGGCGGTAAAGTTTTCGGCCCTGAGCTTGCCGGCAATCTCGCTGCGTTTGTCGGCGGACGAGCGGCCTGAGAAGCGGATTTCGTGCGGACGAACCGGCGCCAGCGGTGCCGGCGGCTGGTTGGTCCAGACCAGATCCACCGGATTGGACTCGACCGGGACAAGCTCGGCACCTGCCCGACTTGCCGCAGCCCTGAGCTTTTCGATCCCATCCGGCGTGTGCAGCCACGGATCGAAGCCGATCCGTGCACCACCCGGGACGTTCGTCCGCAACCATTCGTGCGGCGGCGTCTCGATCAGATGCTGAGGGTCGAACAGGGTAGTATCGACCTGCTGACGAACTTGCAGCGTATAGCGGCCGTCGACGAAGATCGCCGCACGGTCTGCCAGAATGATTGCCACGCCGGCCGAGCCGGTGAAGCCGGTAAGCCAAGCCAGCCGTTCAGCCCGCGTCGGCACATACTCGCCTTGGTGCTCGTCACCGCGCGGCAGGATGAACCCCGAAAGTCCCATGCGAGCGAGCTGCGCCCGAAAATCCGCCAACCGCCGGGGGTCCCACGGAGCCTCCAGGCCGTCATCGTAAGCTGCCGCCATCTCGGCCTTGAGCGCCCGAAGCTGCGATCTCAATTCAGGGTCCGGATCCGCCGTCACCAGATCGAGCCACGCATCCGGATCGAGCCCCGGCGGGGCGGCCAGCACGCCGGCCAACAGCGCCCGTACGCCGGCTGCGTCGTAGCGGGCTCCCGCACGGTGCAGCAGACGGTTCAGCGTCTCGTCCCCGGCATAATTCCGGGCAAAGGTGGTGGACGGCATCATTTCCTACCCTTTCTGCACTGCACCAAATCGGCTCTCCGACATCGCCCTGGCTTCGCCGCGAGCTCTTTCTAAATGGTTTATCTGACTTATAAAAGTGCCATGCGATTTTTGCATTGCTGCAACGCAATATGCCCTGCTGCAACGCAACCAGCGATACCCTATCTTGCAGATATCAATACGGGCTGACGCGGCCCGACGATGCGGGGGCGACCAAGAACGCCCCGCCAATGGTTCAGGAGACTGATTATGTGGGCAAGTAACGATCGGGAAAACCGGTGGAAGGAAGTCAGCTTCAAGCTTCAGCCGGTGGACACTGTGGAAATCTACCAAGCGGCACGGCGCATGCAGGCCGAGGAGTTTGCCAAGCTGGTCCGCAAGCTCGGCCGTGGTATCGCTAAGCTGCTGAACGCGGTTCTCATGCCCTACCGGGTCTGGCGCGAGTACCAAGAGACGTATCGCGAGCTTTCCGCTCTTGACGATCGGATGCTGGCGGATATCGGCATCACCCGTGCCGACATCCCGCGCGTCGCGGCCGGTCTGTGGGTCCCCGAGAATCGCGCCGCGCAAGTCGTGCAGCAGTGCCCGGTGCCGCAGCGCAGCGCCAACGTCAATCGGCCGCAGGTCGCGGCCTGACGGCTCAGTGTACCGCATCAACAGACAGCGGCCGGGGACGCTTAGCGCGAAGCGGCCGCCGTCTGATGCCGGCCTCGTTTCGGTCTTCTGAGGACGAGCGTGTGCCATCCGTCGAGCGCCAGACGTCCGACGAAGACGAGTCCTCGGGCGCGATAGGCGGCTCGTACCTCGTTTTCCTGACTCCCCAGAAGTCCTGAGAGCACCACGATACCGCCTGGCCGTGCAGCGCGGCTGATGTCCCCGGCGAGCCGGCGGAGCGGGTTGGCGAGAATATTCGCGACGACCGCATCATAGCCGCGGCGTCGGCGAATCCGGCTCAAGCCGTTACTGCAGTGCACGCGGACCGCGCGCGCCACCCTGTTTCGCTGAACGTTCTCGCGCGCGATCCTGACCGAGTCAGGATCGATGTCGGTGGCGACGATGCCGGCCGGACGCACCGCCGGCCATGTCTTGGCCATCGCGATCGCGAGTATGCCCGATCCGCATCCCACGTCGAGCGCACGACCGATCCGACGGCGCTTGGCCTCCGTATCGAGGGCGAGCAGACAGCCGCGCGTCGTCGCGTGCTCGCCGGAGCCGAAGGCCATGCCCGCATCAAGCGTAATCGCCCGGGCACCGGCCGGAATCTGCCCCTGGTAGTGCGATCCGTAGACGAAGAACCGGCCAACGCGCAGCGGCGGAAAGGCACGGCGGTTCTCCGCAACCCAGTCGATGTCCGGCATCCGCTCGATCACAGGGGACGGTGCCGTGCGGCCGATCGATGCAGCGGCGGCGGCAAGGCGTGCAACCACCGCCCCGCGATCGGGTTCCGCCGTCAAGAGAGCCTCGATCCGCCACGGTCCGCCCGGCGCCGTCTCGAATGCCGACAGCGACGCCGCAACCTCCTCGAGCGCGGCCGCATAGGCCGCCTGGCTGACGGCATCGGCGACAAGCGTAACGCGCCAAAGATCAACGGTGTTCATGTCGCACTCAGGCCGGCTCGACGAAGGAGTCCATCACGCGCTTGCGCCCGGCATGCTCGAACTCGATGTCGAGTTTGCCCGCCTCGACGGCGATGACCCTGCCGTAACCGAATTTCTGATGAAACACGCGCGAGCCCTTCTCGAACGGCTTTGACGGTGACTGCCGCGGCGGCACAAGTTCGGCGCGCCCTTCGATGATCGGCCCCTTGAAGCGGTCTGTCGCACCGCGCCCGAAACCCAGCCCCCCGGCACTGACGCCGCCGAAACCATGCGCCGTCGCCCCCCACAGCCCCTGATCGCTGATCGTCTCGATGTGTTCAGCGGGAAGCTCGGCGATGAACCGGGACGGCACGCTCGACTGCCACATATTGTGAATTCGCCGGTTTGCGGCAAACGACACGAACGCGCGCGTCCGGGCGCGCGTGAGGCCGACATGCGCCAGGCGCCGCTCCTCTTCCAGCGCCTGTTCGCCGTTCTCTTCGAGCGCGCGGGGATGCGGGAACAGGCCCTCCTCCCACCCAGGCAGGAACACCGTGTCGAACTCGAGCCCCTTGGCGCTGTGGAGCGTCATAAGATTGACCATCTCCCCCGGCGGTCCTTCGGCATTCTCCATGACCAGGCTGACGTGTTCGAGAAAGCCCTGCAGCGTCTCGAATTCCTCGATCGCCGTGATCAGTTCCTTGAGGTTTTCGAGACGGCCGGGTGCTTCGGCCGACTTGTCGGCCTGCCACATGGCCGTGTAGCCGGATTCGTCAAGGATCAGCTGCGCGAGCTCGGCATGATGCATCGTCTCGAGCTGCGCCGACCAGCGGGCGAAATCGTCGAGCAGGCGCCGCAGCGCGTTGCGCGCCTGTGGCTTAAGGTCGTCGGTCTCGACAAGGGCCCGAGCCGACGCCACGAGCGACTGCTTCCGCGACCGCGCCAGCCGGTGAATGGCCTGGATCGTCGCCTCGCCGAGACCGCGCCGTGGCACGTTCACGATGCGCTCGAACGCAAGATCGTCGTCCGGCTGCACCACCACGCGCAAATAGGCGATCGCATCGCGGATCTCCTGCCGCTCGTAGAAGCGGGGACCGCCGACGACGCGATAGGGAATGCCCAGGGTGATGAAGCGCTCTTCGAACTCGCGCGTCTGGAAGCCGGCGCGCACGAGCACGGCCATTCCGCCGAGCCGCTCGCCCTTGCGATGAAGCGCCTCGATTTCCTCACCGACCCAGCGCGCCTCTTCCTCGCCGTCCCAGACGCCGCGAACGACAACCTTCTCGCCGCCGGGTTCGGCGGTCCACAGGGTCTTGCCGAGCCGTCCCTTGTTGCGCGCGATGAGCGCAGCCGCCGCCCCCAGGATATGGCGTGTGGAGCGATAGTTCTGCTCCAGCCGGACGACCCGTGCACCGGGAAAATCGCGCTCGAATCGCAGAATGTTGCCGACCTCGGCGCCACGCCAGCTGTAGATCGACTGGTCGTCGTCGCCGACGCAGCAGATGTTGCGATGGCGCTGTGCCAGCAGCCGTAACCAAAGGTACTGCGCGACGTTCGTGTCCTGGTACTCATCGACCAAGATGTACCGGAACCGGCTCTGCCATTCCTCGAGAACGTCCGGACGGGTCGTGAAGATCGTCAAACCGTGCAGGAGCAGGTCGCCGAAATCGGCGGCATTCAACGTCTTCAATCGGTCCTGATATTCCCGGTACAGCTCGATCATGCGGCCGGCGGCGAGCTCGCCGGCCGCATCCGCGGGAACGCGATCGGGGGTCAACCCACGGTCCTTCCAGCGCTCGATCACCGACAGGACGACGCGCGCCGGCCATTTCTTGTCGTCGATATTGGCGGCGGACAGGACCTGCTTGACCAACCGGATCTGGTCGTCCGTGTCGAGGATCGTGAAATTGGGCTTCAACCCGACGAGTTCGGCATGGCGGCGCAGCATGCGTGCGGCAAGGGCGTGGAACGTTCCAAGCCACAACCCTTCGACCGCCCCGCCGATCATCCCGCCCACGCGGTCGCGCATCTCGCGCGCCGCCTTGTTCGTGAACGTGACGGCGAGAATCTGCGAGGGATACGCGCGGCGCGTCACTAGGATATGCGCAAGACGGGTCGTGAGCACCCGGGTCTTGCCGGTCCCGGCGCCGGCAAGAACGAGCAGCGGCCCCTCGGTGGTTTCAACCGCCTCGCGCTGAGGCGGATTGAGCGTATCGAGATAGCTGGGCGTAAGCGCCCGTGCCGATTCGGAAGCGGATGACATGTGCTGGTTTATATAGTACCCCGTCGCGGGTTCACACTGGCCAGTCACGGCCATGCCGCCACCCCCGCCACCGGTCTGCCCGGAAGGCCTGATTGTGCTATGTTTCCGGCGGGGGCGGATGCAAACCGGAACGGAGTTCCGCATGAGACGGCATCGTGACGGCTTCGCCTGGCTCGGCCGCCGGCTGGTTGCGGCGGTCATCCTGCTCGCGGTCGTCGCGCCCGCACCGGTGGCGGCGCAATCGATCCAGGACATCCTTGCTGCCGTGGTCCGGATCAAGACGACCGTGGCCAGCGATGCTCGTACGGCCGACACGCTTGGTCGCGAGCGCGAAGGCAGCGGCATCGTCATCGACCAGGCAGGGCTGGTGGTCACCATCGGCTATCTGATGGTCGAGGCCGACGGTGCGGAGATCACGGGATCAGATGGCCGGACGGTGCCCGCCCAGATCATCGGCTACGATCACGAAAGCGGATTCGGTCTGCTGCGTGCCATGTCGCCGCTCAATGTCCGGCCGATCCCCCTCGGCCGATCGGCGGACACCGCCGCACATGATCCCGTGCTGATCGCGAGCTACGGCGGCTCGGACATGGCCGCGCCGGCCTTTGTCGTCGCCAAACGAACCTTTGCCGGGTCCTGGGAATATCTGCTGGACGATGCGATCTTCACTGCCCCGCCCCATCCGGCCTGGAGCGGCGCGGCGCTGCTCGATCGCAATGGCAGTCTGATCGGCGTCGGCTCGCTGATCGTCGGCGACGCGACGGGCACCGGCGCCCACTTTCCGGGCAACATGTTCGTGCCCATCGATCACCTGAAGCCGATCCTGGGCGATCTCCTGGCTGCCGGGCGCCGCGCAGAACCCGGCAAGCCGTGGCTCGGGGTCAACACTGAAGAGGTTCGCGGGCGGCTGATCGTAACGCGGGTCGTGCCCGACAGTCCCGCCGAGCGCGCCGGAATCCGCGCCGGAGACCTGATCGTCGGCGTCGCGGGTGAGGCGCCGCAGAACCTTGCCGACTTCTATCGCAAGGTCTGGCAGCTTGGGGATGCCGGTGTGACGGTTCCGCTCAACCTGCTGCAGGGCGCGCAGCTACGCAACGTCGAAGTCAAATCCATGGACAGGCGCGACCATCTGCGCCTGAAGCGATCCTACTGATCCGCGTTACCGGTTGCGCTAGGCCGGACGGCCGCGCCCAAGTCCGACGCTGCGCCCCAGCTCCGCCGGGCGAGGGAGGCACGCATGCGCGGCAGCGACGTCGGACAGGCGCCGCTGGAGGTCGGCCGGAAACGGCGCCGAACGGCGTTGTCCAAGGTCGACATGTATGCTCAGACACTCGTAGGTTGCCGCCAGATAACCTTTCTCGGCATGGTACATCCGGTGAAAGAAGTGAATCCGCTTCACATCGAAACCAACGAGCTGTGTCGTGACGCGTAGCGGATCACCCAGCCGGACTTCGCCCTGATACGTGATGTGGGTCTCGAGAGCCATCGACGAGCAGTTCGTCCGCTGCCGGTATGTCTCTCCCATCCCGAGCCATTCGAAGAACGCATCCGTGCCGTGGTCGAACACCAGGACATAGAATGCGACGTTCATGTGGTCGTTGTAGTCGATCCACTCCGGCCGGACGGTCTCGCGGTGCGCGTCGAACGGTGCCGGTATCGCCGACATCATCGTCATGCGCACCGTCTCAGGTCGCTGCCGGGACCGGCGCCTTTGCTGCCGGGTCGATCCCGGCATCCATCTCGCGTGCCATCCGCAGCGCGGCCTCAAAGTCCGGCGCCAGCATGAACGAGTCGGGGCGGGGCCGCACCCCCATCTGGTCCAGGACGCGCTTGGGGACCGGCTGCAGGCCGGAGAGGATCACCCGGGTCCCCTGGGCCCGGCAGCGGGAAATGAACTCGCTCAATGCTGCAACGCCGCTCGCATCGATGACCGGCACGTTGCGCATGCGCAGGATGAACACCTTGGGCGGCTGACGGATCTGGTTCAGGACGTCGCCGAGGCGGGTGGCGGCGCCGAAGAAGAACGGCCCGTTCATCTGGAACACTTCGACATCCGGCGGGATCTGGCGCCGCATATCCTGCGTCGCCGGACGGGTGAAGTCGTCCTCGTCCTGCATGATCAGCTTGACGTCGTTCTGAACTTCCACGGCCTCGGCCATGCGATGCATGAACAGAACGGCCGCAAGCAGGACGCCGACCTGGATGGCGACGGTGAGGTCGACGAGCACGGTCAGCGCAAAGGTCAACAGCATGACGACGCGGTCCCCGATGGGGGCCGACATCAGGTGGCGGAAGCGCTCGTGCTCGCTCATGTTCCAGGCGACGACGACCAGGACGGCGGCGAGGCTCGCCAGCGGGATGTAGACCGCAAGCGGCGCCAGCACGACCATGAACAGAAGCAGGAATACCGCGTGCATCATGCCGGCCACCGGCGAACGCGCGCCTGAGCGGATGTTCGTCGCGGTGCGCGCGATGGCCCCGGTCGCCGGGATGCCGCCCATGACCGCCGATGCGATGTTGGCCACCCCCTGCGCGACGAGCTCGCAGTTGGAACGGTGTTTGCGGCCGGTCATGCCGTCGGCGACGACGGCACACAGCAGCGACTCGATGGCCGACAGAAGCGCGATCGTGAATGCGCTCGGTACCAGCTCGACGATGCGGTCGATACCGAATTCCGGAAGCGACGGCGTGGGCAACGTGCTCGGGATGCCGCCGAAGCGCGACCCGATCGTCTCGATCGGAAGCCCGAGGACGGCAACGGCCGCCGAGCCGACGATGACGCCGATCAGAAAAGCCGGCAGCGACGGCTTGTAACGCCGGATGAGAAGTATGACCACCAGCGTTCCGGCCGCGACGGCGAACGCCGCCGGGTCGATACTGCCGATATTGGCGAATATCGCCGTCCATTTCGGGATGAAGTCGGCGGGAACGGTCTCCATGCTCAAGCCGAGGAGATCCTTCACCTGGCTCGAGAAGATGATCACCGCAATGCCGGCCGTGAAGCCGGTTACGACCGGGTGTGGAATATACTTGATGAACGTCCCGAGCCGCGCGAACCCGAACACCAGCAGCATCAGGCCGGCCATGATCGTCGCGATGACCAGACCGTCATAGCCGTGCTGTTCGATGACATTGAACACGACGACGACGAAGGCGCCGGTCGGGCCGCCGATCTGATATCGGCTGCCCCCCAGAAACGAAGTGAGAAAGCCGGCAACGATCGCCGTATAGAGACCGCGATCCGGTGTGGTTCCGGAAGCGATGGCAAGGGCCATCGCAAGCGGCAGTGCCACGATCGCGACAGTGAGGCCGGCGATGATGTCGGCGCGGAAATCATCCAGGGTGTAGCCCCGGCTGAGGACGGTAAAGAGTTTCGGGACAAACAGATGCCACTGCGGGCTGTCGGTCCGGGCAGGAAAGGACATCGGATCCAGGGATCTAGCGGGGGGAGGAAACTGACGGCTAAAACGATCGAATGTAAAACTTAATTCCGCGCGGTCATACGCGCAACGTATACACATCGCGGCAAAATCACGCATCCGGCCGACATGATTCCAGGCTACCGAAGTCAACGACTCCATCCACGTCGCGTCTACCCGCCTCGCGCTGCCCGGTTATGAGCCCCCTTTCTCAGCTTCTCGATTTCTGCAACCGGCGCGCCTCGCCGCTCCTCGCGGCCGCATTGTTCGCCGGCCTCCTGTTGCCTGACCTCGCCCACGCCCTGCGCCCCCTGCTCGCGCCGTCCGTGATCATCCTGCTGACGGCGACCCTGCTTCGGATCGACTGGGCGCAGGCCCTCGCCTACGCGCGCAAGCCCGGGCGCGCCGCCCTCGTGGTGCTGTGGCTCCTGCTCGGCGCACCGCTCGTCATGTGGGCGGCATTGCGGCTCGTTCCCCTGCCGGAGTCGCTCGGGCATGCGCTCCTCCTGATGTCCTCCTCTCCGGTGCTGATCTCGGTGCCGACCTTCGCGCTGATGCTGGGGCTCGACGCGCCGCTGGCCTTGGTGGCGATGCTGGCCACCTCGCTTCTCCAGCCGCTCGTACAACCCCCCTTGGCCCTGGCGCTCCTCGGCGTCGAACTCGATATCGGCATCGCGCCGTTGATGGGGCGGCTGGGCGTGTTCATCGGGGGCGCCTTTGCGCTGGCGATCCTCGTCCGGTGGAAGCTCGGCCGCGAACGCATCGAACGGGCCGCAGGTCCCATCGGTGGCATCGCCGTCGTGATGCTGGTCGTGTTCGGAATCGCGGTCATGGACGGCGTCACGGCCACCCTGCTCGCCCGCCCCGGTCACGTGCTGCTGTTCCTCGCCGCCGCGTTCGCCGCGAATTTCGGCCTCCAGGCCGCCGGTGCTCTCGCCTTTTGCGCTCTCGCCCGCCTCGGCATCGTCGACATCCGCCAGGGGTTGACCGCCGGGCTCGCCTCCGGAAACCGCAATCTCGCCATCCTGATCGCCGTGCTGGGCGGGGCGGCAGGGCCGGATCTGACGCTCTATCTCGCCATCGGGCAGTTCCCGATGTATCTGATCCCCGCCGTCCTCGGGCCGGTCTATCGCAGGTTGCTGCGCTCTCCGCTTAACAACTCCTTAAGCGGAGAACCTTAGGCTCGGCACTTGGTCCGCAAAGACCTTGTGGGAGAGCCATGTTCGACGCCGCATCGCTCCTCGGAGCGCCGTCCATCCCTGCACTCGGCCTGTTTCAGAGCCTGACCAAGGGAAACTCTTCCCAGGCGCTGGCCAAGTTCCAGAACCGCGCGGACATCAGGCGCGAGATCGAGTACTTCAAGCAGGAGGTCGCCAAGCTCAAAACCCCCGACGATCTCTTCAAGAACTACCGGCTGATGAAGTTCGTACTCTCGGCCTACGGGCTCGAGAGTGACATCAATTACATGGGCCGGATAAAGGCGGTGCTGAATTCGGACTTGGACGACCCGAACTCGCTCGCCAACCGTCTGCGCGATGCGCGCTACCGCGAACTGGCTGCCGACTTCAAGATGGCCGAATTCGGCGTCGCGCGCATCAAGATTCAGTCGGTCATGGAGTCGGTGATCGAGCGTTACGTCGTCAACGAGTACGAGAAGGATCAGGGCAACCTCAATCCCGCGCTCCGCGAGGCGCTGTACTTCGCCCGCAACATCGGAAAGGTCAGCAACGTCTACGAAATCCTGGGCGATCCCGTGCTGCGCAAGGTGGTGACGGAGACCCTCAGGCTGCCGAAGGAAATCGCCGTGCAGAGCGTTGAGCGTCAGGCCGAGCTGATCTCGCGCAGCGTCGATATCGCGAAGTTCCGCGACAACACGGCCGGCACGAGCAGTGTGAGCGAGGCGCGGCTCGCCGATGCGCGCAGCGACCTCAACGAGATCGGCAAATTGCTGGAGCTGGTCGACGGCGCCGCCAGTGTCGCGCGCGAGACCGCCAGGCGGCTCCAGGACATCAAGGCCGGCTATGACCGCCTCGCCAATCTGCAAAGCCCGACCGGACCCTACGCGGACGAGATTCCGGTCCAAGAAGCTGCCGTACCCGAACTCGTCCGCGTCCAAGGCATGATCGCCAAGGGCGCGAACGCCGCCGAAAAGATGGCGATCGCAGTGAACCGGATGTTCGAGCTGCAACGGCTTGCATCGGATCCCGCCAACAGCGCATCGTTCGACGACTACAAGGCCGAGTTTGCAACCCTCGCGCAGAGCATCAATGACCTGATCGATACCGGCGGGGATTATTACTTCAACGGCGCCGAATATAGTCTGCTCGACGGTTCCACCGGCGGGCCGATAACGATCACGATCAACGCCGCCGGCGACAAGCTCACGATCGATCCGCACGACCTGAGCGAATTCCGCAACCAGATCAGTGCGGCCGCCGCCGCATTTGCCGCCGCGACGAGCCCTTCGGACTCCGCAAATCTGTCGGCGGTACGTTCGGCGCTTCAGGTCGCCGGTCCGCTCCTGGGCGAGGCGCGCGACACCATGGCGCGGAACAAGAATGCGTTCGCCGAGAAAATCGCTACGGTGGAGGCCTTCGCCGTGACGCTCGATTCGAACGCGCTCGGCACCGGCTGGCTGTCGGTCAGGGACGCGGATGCGCGCCTGCAGCAGATCACGACGAAGCTGCAGGAGCTTCGCGACATCGCCGCGGAATCGGAACGCCGCCTTCTCGACGCCGACCGCTCCGACCTGCAGGAGCGCTACGCGACGCTCGTCGCGGAAATCGATACGCTGATCAACCAGGCAGCGGACGGCGCAGACAATCTGCTCGCCAGCGGGACGGACCACGCCTACAACCTGAACGGCACGGCGGCGATCACCGCCCAAGGCCATGACCTGCGGTCGATCACGACGCTTCTGTCGGACAATGACGTCGACAGTGCGGCCTCGGCGCGCGACGTTCTCACCGCACTCGACGGCACCATCAAGTCGTTGCTCGATGGCGTGCGCGAAGAACTCACGACCGATCTCGTCGTCTTTCGCCAGGCCTCGACCGTGTACGACCCGCGCGGCAAGGTCGACGAGGAGCTCCGCAAACTGGCGGAAGATCTCCCGGGCCTTGTCGACAGCGCCAAGCAGTTTGCCTATGTCGACAGGAACGGAAACAACGTCTACCGTAACCTCCTCGACCCCACGGCCGGCGATGGCCGGGGCTTCTCGAGGCTCCTGAACCAGGTAATCACCGTTCCGGCCCTGCGCGACTGGAACGAGTCGGTTATGGACGTCGTGACCGCGGCAGCGGCGCAAGTCCCGTCGGGCCTCTTCGGGGCCGACGGCGCCTACGAAAAGCTGCAGGCCGCCATCATCGCTGCCAACAAGGCGGTCATGGCGCTCGAGTCGGGTCGTGCCCAGGCGAGCAACGCCATGGCCGAGGCTCAGCGCGTGATTCAGCAGGATACGTCAGCCAGCACGAACAATACGTCCGGCATGACCGAGTACACGCGCCAGTTCATCTTGCGCTATCTCGCGCTCAAGGATGCCGAATCCATGGCGAGCGCGGGAAACCCGTACCTGGATCTGCTCACGCCCATCGGCTCAGGCGGTTTCAACCTCCTCATCTGAGGAGACATCCCTCACACGCTGAAATACTTCGCCTGCGGGTGGTGGACCACGATCGCGGAGGTCGACTGCTCGGGGTGAAGCTGATCCTCGTCTGACAGCGTAACGCCGATACGCTCCGCGCCGAGCAGATTCAGAAGCTGGCGCTGGTCGCCGAGATTCGGGCAGGCGGGGTAGCCGAACGAATAGCGCGATCCGCGGTAGCCCTGCTTCAGCATCTTCTCTATGTCGCGGTCGTCCTCGTGGGCGAAGCCCAGTTCCGCCCGGATGCGCTTATGGACGTATTCGGCCAGCGCCTCGGCCATCTCCACGCCGAAGCCGTGGAGGTAGAGATAGTCCTGATAGCGGCCCTCGGCGAACCATTCGCGCGCAACCTCTGACGCGCGCTGGCCGATCGTCACGACCTGAAGCCCAATCACGTCGTGTTCGTTCGAGGTGCGGTCGCGGAAGAAGTCCGCGATGCACAACCCGCCCTCGCGGTCCTGCCGCGGGAACTGGAAGCGCGCCACCTCCGTGATCCCGTCCTCGCCGAGGAGGACGACGGCGTCGCCGTCCGAGAAGCAGCGCCAATAGCCGTAGACGGCGCACGGCGCTAAGATGTTGTCGCGTTCGACCGTCTCGAGAAGGCGCCGCAGGATCGGCCGGACCTCGCGTTGCGCCCATTCCTTGTACTCGTCGAGCCTCTTGCCGGCCTTACGGAAGCCCCAGTGAAACTGATACAGCATGGTCTCGTTGAGATAGGGCACGAGCGCCTTCACCGGCACGTGCTCGATCACGCGCGAGCCCCAGAACGGAGGCGTCGGCACCGGCGCCTGCGTCGCCAGTTCGGCCCGACGCAGCTTGATCTCCTCCAGATCGATCGGTCGCGCCGGCTTGGCCGCTTGGCCCAGCACCCGCTTCTGGTTTGATGGTCTTCCCTTGCGCTTCTCCGCCGTCTTCTGCACGTATGCGTCGAACTGACCGGTCACGACCTTGTCCATCAGGTCGAGGCCATCGAATGCATCGCGTGCATAGGCCACGCGACCGGCGCCATAAGCGGCGCGACAGTCCTCCTCGACGTATTTGCGCGTGAGCGCCGCACCGCCGAGCAGCACCGGCAGGTCGAATCCCTCGCGCGTCATCTCCTCGAGGTTCTCGCGCATGATCACGGTCGACTTGACCAGCAGACCGGACATGCCGATTGCATCCGCCTTGTGCTCGCGCGCGGCCGCCATGATGTTGGCGATCGGCTGCTTGATGCCGAGATTGATCACTCGGTAGCCGTTATTGGTCAGGATGATGTCCACCAGGTTCTTGCCGATGTCGTGGACGTCGCCCTTCACCGTGGCCAGCACGATCGTGCCCTTGTGCTGGCCCTCGACCCGCTCCATGAACGGCTCGAGATAGGCGACCGCCGCCTTCATCGTCTCGGCCGACTGCAGGACGAAGGGCAGCTGCATCTTGCCGGCGCCGAACAGGTCGCCCACGACCTTCATGCCGTCGAGGAGGAAGGTGTTGATGATTTCCAGCGGCTTGTATCGCTTGAGCGCCTCGTCGAGATCCTCGGTCAATCCCTGCTTGTCGCCGTCGATGATACGCTCCTTGAGCCGATCCTCCACGCGCTCGGCGCGCTTTTTGGCCGTTTTCTCCCCGGTGCTGCGGTTCTGGAACAGGGCGATGAACGCCTGCAGCGGATCGTAGCCGTCGCGGCGACGGTCGAAGATCAGGTCCTCGGCGACCTGCACCTCCTCCGCCGGGATCTTGTGCAACGGCATGATCTTGCTGTGATGCACGATCGCGCCGGTGAGACCGCGCCGGATCGCATGGTCGAGGAATACGGAGTTCAGCACGTGCCGCGCGGCCGGGTTGAGGCCGAATGAAATGTTGGACAGCCCCAGAATGATCTGAACGTCGGGCAAGGCCTCGCGGATGCGTTCGATGCCCTCGAGCGTCCACAAGCCGAGCTTGCGGTCGTCCTCGTTGCCGGTGGCGATCGTGAAAGTGAGCGGATCAATCAGCAGGTCGGAGGGCGGCAGGCCGAAGCGGCCGCAGGCGAACTCGTAGAGGCGTTTGGCGATCGCAACCTTGCGCTCGGCATCCTTGGCCATGCCCTGTTCGTCGATCGTGAGCGCGACCACCGCGCAGCCGAAACGCCGCGCGAGCTGCATGCGCTTCGCGGCCGCTTCCTCGCCGTCCTCGAAATTGATCGAGTTGATGATCGCCTTGCCGCCGTAAAGCTTCAGCGCCGATTCAAGGACGGCGTATTCGGTCGAGTCGATCACGAGCGGGGCGGTAATGGCGCCGCGCATGCGGCTCACCACCTCGCACATCTCCTTCACCTCGTCACGACCGACGAAGGCGGTGCAGATGTCGAGCGCGTGCGAGCCCTCGCGCACCTGCTCGCGCCCCATCTCGACGCAGCCCTCCCAGTTCCCCTCTTCCTGCAGCTTCCGCCACTGGCGGCTGCCGTTCGCGTTGCAGCGCTCGCCGATGGAGAAGTACGCGTTCTCCTGCCGCAGCGGCACCTGGTGATAGAGCGAAGCGACCGACGGAACCCAGACCGACGAGCGCTTCCACGGAGTCGGCCGATGCGCCGTGCCCGACAGCTTCCGCAGCATGGCATCAAGCGCAGCGATGTGACGCACGTCGGTGCCGCAGCAACCGCCGATCATGTTGATGCCGTCCTCGCGCACGAAGCGCTCCTGCCACTTGGCCAGCTCGTCGGGCGACAGGGGATAGCGCGTCTTGCCCTCGACGAGTTCCGGCAGTCCGGCATTGGGCTGCACGGCAATCAGGCCGGGCCAGTTCTCCGACAGCCACTGGACGTGCTCGGCCATTTCCTGGGGCCCCGTGGCGCAGTTGAGGCCGATCACGGGCACATCCAGTGAATGGATCACGGTCGCCGCCGCGGCGATGTCGGTCCCGACCAGCAGCGTTCCGGTCGTCTCCACCGTGACCTGGACGAGGATCGGGATCTCGGCCGCCCCCTCGGCCCGACCGGCTTCGGCCCGTGCCCGCTTGGCGCCGTTCACGGCCGCCTTGATCTGCAGCGGGTCCTGGCAGGTTTCGATGAGAAGTCCGTCGACGCCGCCCGCGATCAGGCCGCGACATTGAATCGTGAGGGCGTCCTCCAGCGTCTGATAGTCGATATGGCCGAGGCTCGGCAGCTTCGTGCCCGGGCCGATCGAGCCGAGCACGAAGCGCGTACGGCCGTCGTGCCTGAACGCATCGATCGCTTCGCGCGCGAGTTCGGCGGCACGCTTGTTGAGTTCGAATGCCTCGTCCTCGAGCCCGAACTCGCCGAGCGTGACCGGCGAGCCGCCGAACGTATTGGTCTGGATGACGTCGGAGCCGGCTTCGAGGTAGCCCATGTGAATCGCGCGCACGACGTCCGGCCGCGACCGCGTGAGGATCTCGGTGCAGTTCTCCTTGCCCAGAAAGTCGCGTTCGACATCGAGCGACATGGCCTGCACGCGGCTGCCCATCGCACCGTCGCAAAGAAGAACGCGCTCGCGCAGGACGTCGAGAAAATGCGCCATGTCAGTTCGTCCGCTGTTTGAGACTCAGGCAACGGCGGCCTGCGCCGTATTCGGTTGGCGCGGCCGCACACCGAGGATGTGACAGATCGCGTAGGTCAGATCCGCCCGATTGAGCGTGTAGAAATGGAATTCGGTCACGCCGTGATCCTGCAGGCGCCGGCACTGCTCGGCGGCGACGGTGGCGGCCACGAGGCGTCGCGTCTCCGGATCGTTGTCGAGTCCCTCGAACAGCCGCGCCAGCCAGGCCGGTACCGATGCGCCGCAGGCAGCACTGAACTTGACCACCTGCGCGAAATTCGTGACCGGCAGGATGCCGGGAATGATCGGCACGTTGATCCGGAACGCATCGCACAGGTCGCGGAAACGCAGGAAACAGTCGACGTCGAAGAAATATTGGGTGATCGCCCGTGTCGCGCCGGCGTCCACCTTGCGCTTCAGGTTGTCGAGATCGGCCGCCGGCGATACGGCATCCGGGTGAGTTTCCGGATACGCGGCGACGCTGATCTCGAAAGGTGCGATCCGGCGCAGGCCCTCGACCAGCTCCGCCGCGCACGTATAGCCGCCCGGATGCGGCACAAACTTGCCGCCGCCGGGCATGTCGCCGCGAAGCGCCACGATGTGCCGGATGCCCGCTTCCCAGTACTGGCGTGCGATCTCATCGATTTCTTCACGCGTGGCCGCGACGCAGGTCAGATGCGCCGCCGGGTTCAGCGTCGTTTCGAGACGGATGCGCCGGACCGTGGCATGCGTGCGTTCGCGCGTCGAACCGCCGGCGCCGTAGGTGACCGACACGAACTGCGGCGCGAGCGGCTCCAGCCGTTTCACGGCCGCCCAGAGCTGCTTTTCCATCTCTTCGGTCTTCGGCGGGAAGAACTCGAAGGACAGCTTCAGGCGGTCGCTGTCGGCCGCACCACCGATGAGCGTCGTGTTCCTCAGTGCGTGGGCCATGCCTGCGCTCCATCCAGGGGTTTCGTTTCGGGACGATCCGTGATCTGCGGCCGGTCGGCCGTCCACAGGGTCACGGTCAGCCGGTCGCCCGGAAGATGCAGGATCTGGCCCGGCTTGAGCCCCGCTTCGCGGATCCAGTCGACGACTTCGCCATCGGCAAATCCCAGACGCCGGTGGGCGTGGTCGCGCCGCAGGTGCTCAAGGTCATGCGGGGCGAAATCGACGACCAGCAGGCGTCCGCCGGGCTTGAGCACCCGTGCTGCCTCGGCAATGGCGAGTGCCGGATCGTCCGCGAAATGAAGGACCTGATGGATCGTGACCGCGTCGAACGAAGGCGACGTCCACGGCAGGCGATACATATCGCCATGGCGCACGTAGCAGTCGCTGAGACCGGCGCGCGCAAGGTTGGCACGGGCGACGGCAAGCATTTCGCGCGACAGGTCGATCCCGACGGCGCGCACGCCGCGGCTGCCGAACAGCTCCAGGATGCGTCCGGTGCCGGTGCCGATGTCGAGCAGCGTCTCGATGCGCTCGGGCGGGATGAGTTCGAGCATGCGCCGCTCGACCTCGCGGTCGTCGACATGGAGCGAGCGGATCTCGTCCCAACGGGCCGCGTTCGCGCGGAAATAGTTTGCGGCCGCCGCTGCGCGCGCCTGCCGCACGGCGGCGAGCCGCTCGAAATCCTGACGCAGGATCGGATCATTCACATCCAGCAACGCGACGATCTGCTGGGCGAGCCGTCCCGCCTCGCCTTCGCGGGCGAGTCGGTAGAACACCCAGCTCCCCTCCGGCAGCCGTTCGAGCAGCCCGGCATCGCAGAGCAGCTTCAGATGTCGCGAGACCCGCGGCTGGCTTTGGCCGAGGATCTGGGTCAGCTCGCTGACGGTGAGCTCGCCGCCGGCGCAAAGAGCAATCAGCCGCAGCCGCGTCGGCTCGGCGGCGGCGCGCAAGCCCGTCAGGACACTTTCCAGTCCGCTCATTGGGTGGTTTGTATAATGATATCTTTATATCTTTCAATAGGCATCTGGTTATAGACCTATCTGGGTGCAGCTATGCAACACATGGACAGTTTCAACGCCTCCACCGCGGTGGAGGAGTTGGCGCTCCTTCCCGTCTGTGGTAGCTAATCGCCCGTTATTGCGCGCGAATCGCCGGTTAACCGGAGTTTTAGCCTTTCGTCCGAAAATGCCGACGTCCGGAAGGGGACTGGAGGCCCCTGTTGTTGCCACGTCATGGCGGGACGGGGGCGCCAGCGGATAGCCGCGACACGTGCATCGCACAACGAACATAACCAACCAGGCCTATCCCCCATGATGCGTCGCAAGTTCGCTGGCCCGAAAGCATGTCTCGTCGGCATGGGCATGGCCCTGCTCTCGCTGTCGGCCTGTGTCATTCCGACCACCCCGGAAGAGCAGGAGCAGCTCGAGGAGACGAACGATCCCCTCGAGCCGACCAACCGCTACATCTTCGAGGTCAACCGCTTCCTCGACGAGATGGCCATCAAGCCGGTCGCCTGGTGGTACCGGATCGGTGTGCCCGAGCCGGCGCGCGACCGCATCCGCAACGTGCTCGCCAACCTGCGGCTGCCCTGGACCGCGGTGAACGACGTCTTCCAGTGGGAGCTGGAGCGCGCCTACACGGCGCTTGCCCGTTTCACCATCAACACCACGCTCGGCGTCGTCGGCATCTTCGATGTCGCGACCGACATGGGCTTTCCGCATCACGAGGAAGACGCCGGCCAGACCTTCGCCGTCTGGGGCGCTGGTGAAGGACCCTATCTCGTGCTGCCAGTCCTCGGCCCGTCGAACGTACGCGATGCGGCGGGTCTCGGGGTCGGCTTTTTTGCCGATCCGGTCAATATCGCATTGGGCGGCGTCGACGCGGCGACCATCGGGCGTGGGGCTTTGACCGGAATCGACACGCGCGAGCGCAACATCGAGACCCTGGCCGATCTCGAGCGCAATTCGCTCGATTTCTACGCCACGATACGCAGCATCTATCGCCAGCGGCGCGATGCCGAGATCCGCAACAGCGAATCCGGAGCGGATACGCCGACACCACGCCTGTCGGCGCAGCCGTCTCCGCCTGCGGACAGCGTCCTGCAGAACTGACGTCATGACCCGACGTCATTTGATCCTTGCCCTTGCGCTCGCGCTGGGTTGCGCCGCAACCGGCGCCGCGGCGCAGTCCGCGACGTCGGCTGCGCCGGCCCCGGGCTCGTCGGCGGCGCTGCACGAGGGCGGCCAGTTCGTCACCGATCTCGCAAGCCGTGCCATCGCCGAACTCACGACGGACGCCCTGCCCGCGCCGGAACGGACCGCGCGTTTCCGTGCGATGCTGACCGAGGCGTTCGACGTACCGGGAATCGGCCGCTTCGTCCTTGGCCGTTACTGGCGCACCGCGACCGAGGCCGAGCGGGCCGAATACCTGAAGCTATTCGAGGACCTGATCGTTCAGACCTACGCCAACCGGTTTCAGGACTTCGCCGGCGCCCAGCTTCGCGTCCTCGGCACGCGCGAAGGCCAGGACGGCGACGTGGTCGCGACGGTCGAGGCGACGCTGCCGGGCAAGCCGCCCGCACGCCTCGACGTGCGGATGCGCCGGAACGACGGCGGCTTCAAGATCTTCGACATACTCGTCGAGGGCGTCAGCATGAGCGTCACTCAACGCGACGAGTTCGCCGCCGTCATTCAGCGCAACGGCGGCAAGGTCGAGGGGCTGCTCGCCTCTTTGCGCCAGCGCACGCGTCCTCGTCAGTGATCTTCGCGAAGAAGGCGGGGCCGCAGCTCTCCGGCCCCGCCCGTCGCGTTACGGTCAGTCGCGCGTCAGCGGCTTGTACTTGATGCGATGCGGCTGATCGGCTTCGGCACCCAGGCGCCGCCTGCGGTCCGCCTCGTAGTCTTGGTAGTTGCCCTCGAACCACACGACCTGGCTGTCGCCCTCGAAGGCGAGGATGTGCGTCGCGATGCGATCGAGGAACCAGCGGTCGTGGGAGATGACGACGACGCAGCCCGGAAAATCGAGGATCGCTTCCTCGAGTGCGCGCAGCGTGTCGACGTCGAGGTCGTTGGTCGGCTCGTCGAGCAGCAGCACGTTGGCACCGCTCTTGAGCATCTTGGCGAGATGAACGCGGTTGCGTTCGCCGCCCGAGAGCACACCGACCTTCTTCTGCTGATCGGAACCTCTGAAATTGAACCCCGCCACATAGGCGCGGCTCTGCACCTTCCTGTTGCCGATCTCGATCACGTCCAGGCCGTCCGAGATCTCCTCCCATACGGTCTTGTTGGGATCGAGCGTGTCGCGCGTCTGATCGACGTAGCCGAGCTTCACGGTATCGCCGATGCGAAGCGTGCCGCCGTCCGGCTTCTCCTGTCCGACGATCATGCGGAACAGCGTCGTCTTGCCGGCGCCGTTGGGTCCGATCACGCCGACGATGCCGCCGGGCGGCAGCCGGAACGACAGGTCCTCGATCAGGAGACGGTCACCGTAGCCCTTCCTGAGATGCTCGGCTTCGATCACGACATTGCCGAGCCGCGGGCCCGGCGCGATCGAGATCTGCACCTGTTCCGGAGCCCGCTCCTTCGACTGTGCGAGAAGGGCCTCGTAGGCGTTGATGCGGGCCTTGCTCTTGGCCTGACGCGCGCGCGGGCTCTGCCGGATCCACTCCAGCTCCCGTTCCAACGTACGTTGGCGCGCCGTCTCCTGTTTCTCCTCGAGCGCGAGCCGCTTCTGCTTCTGCTCGAGCCAGGACGAATAATTGCCTTCCCAGGGAATGCCGCGGCCGCGGTCGAGCTCCAGGATCCAGCCGGCGACGTTGTCGAGGAAGTAGCGATCGTGCGTCACGGCGACGACCGTGCCGGGATAATCGTGCAGAAAGCGCTCCAGCCACGCGACCGACTCCGCGTCGAGGTGGTTGGTCGGCTCGTCGAGCAGCAGCAGGTCGGGCTTCTGAAGCAGCAAACGGCAGAGCGCGACGCGACGCCGCTCGCCGCCCGACAGCTTGGTAACGTCCGCATCGCCGGGCGGACAGCGCAGGGCATCCATGGCGATCTCAATCGTGCGGTCCAGCTCCCACGCGTTCGCTGCGTCGATCTTCTCCTGCAGCTCCGCCTGTTCGGCGAGCAGCTGGTTCATTTCGTCCTCGTCCGTGACCTCGCCCAGGCGATTGCTCACCTCGTTGAAGCGATCGACCATGGCCTTGAGATGGCCGAGCCCCTCAAGGATGTTTTCCTGGACGTTCTTCGACGGATCCAGTTTCGGCTCCTGCTCGAGATAGCCGACCGTCGCGCCCTCGGCGACGAACGCCTCGCCCGCATAATCCTTGTCGATCCCCGCCATGATACGCAGCAGGGTGGACTTGCCGGCGCCGTTCAGCCCCAGTACGCCGATCTTCGCGCCCGGAAGGAATGACAGCCAGATGTCTTCCAGTACCTTGCGGCCACCTGGATAGATCTTGGTCAATCCCTTCATCACGTAGATGTACTGATAGGCAGCCATCGGCGCTCTCGCTTCTCTGGATCTGTGTGGGGAATTCTAAGTGGCGCGGTTCTAGCCGATCAGCCCCGTGCGGGCAACCTCGGGCAGGCGTTTTTTCGACCGAGCTGGGCCGTTGGCGAACGTCATTGCGCAAGTCATCCCCGTTGGGGCCACCGGCAATCGTCATTTCCGCTATGCATGCCGGCGGAGTCATGGATCGTCGTTGTCAGACATCCGCAGCATCGATGATCGAAAATGGCGGCGATGACGTCCGCCTGCGTACGGCACGGTCACCAATACGCCTTGCCGCATGAATACGTACCCGTCGGCGGAGCGGTGCACGGGCACGCGTTCACCCGTATCCCCGTCGGAACCAGCCTCCCTCTTCCGCCGCATCCCGCCTTTCCCGCGGCCTCCCGGGCGGTTGGAACCGGCCATGACAAGCGGCGGCAGCGAGTCTATCCTTGAGCGAAAAACAGAACCGCACCATGCGGTGCCCGGCCCTCGGCGCGGGGTGGAGGAAGACGCCCATGAGACCCTCGGTATTACTGGTCGACGACGAGCCCAATATCGTCCTGTCCCTCGAGTTCCTGATGAAGCAGGCGGGCTACGACGTGCGCATCGCGCGCGACGGCGACGCGGCCCTGCAGGCGGTCGCCGAGCGTGCGCCTGATCTCATTCTACTCGACGTCATGACGCCGGGACGCGACGGCTACGAGGTGTGTCAGACCATCCGCGCCAATCCGGCCTGGAAGGACATCAAGATCGTCATGTTGACGGCCAAGAGCCGCGAGGTCGAGCGCGAGAAGGGGCTGGCACTCGGCGCCGACGACTACGTCACCAAGCCGTTCTCGACCCGCGAGCTCGTCAACCGCGTCAGGCGGCTCTTGGCCGATGAGCATCCCTGATCGGACAGGACAGACCGGACCGGGGCGGGTCGCACAGCTCGCACCGCGGCATCAATTCGCCGTCCTTGCAGCCATCGCCGCGATCTTCGGCTTTGCCGTGTTTGCGGCGATGTTCGCACTGCGCAGCGGGCCGGAAACGGCCGTTATTCTCGCCTACTGGGCTGCCGGCGTCGCCGCCCTGGTCACAGCCGGGCTCATCTGGCTAGGTGCGGATCACCTGGTCTTCCGGCCGCTCGGGCGGCTTGCCGCGCGCACGCGGCTTGCCGCCGCCGCAGCGGAAGGGCGCATCGACGCGGCTGCCTATCCGACCCTGGCGCCGCTGCCCGATGCGCTCGATCAGCTTGTATCCCGGTATCTGGCAGCCCGTCGCGAGGTTCAGCAATCGGTGGCCAGCGCGACACGCCGCGTCGAGGAGCAGAAGGAGCGCCTGGAGGCGATTCTACGTGACCTGAGCGAAGGCGTGATGGTCTGCAATCTCGACCATCAGGTCCTGCTCTACAATCACGTGGCGCTGGCGCTCCTGCACGTAACCGGCGAGCTCGGCCTCGGACGATCGCTGTTCAACCTGATTTCGCGCGACCCCGTGCTCCACGCGCTCGAGCGTCTGCTGCAGCGGTCCGTAGCTGGCCCGGAAGACGGCACGCTCCCAGTCGTCTGCGCGACGACCGACAGCAGGACTCTGCTGCGGGGGCGCATGAGCCTCGTGCTCGACGCCGCGGGTACGCCCACCGGCTACGTCCTGACGTTCGCCGACGTCACACGGGAGATTGCCGAGCTGAGCCGCTGCGACGCACTGTTGCGGCGTGCAACCGAAGGCCTGCGGGCGCCGATCGCCAATCTTCGCGCGGCGGCTGAGATGATCTCTTTCTTTCCGGACATCAGCCCCGAGCAGCGGCGCGCTTTCGAGGACGTCATCCTGCGCGAGGGCAACGTCCTGAGCGAACGCCTCGAGGCGCTCGATCGCGATTATCGCAGCCTGGGCGCCAACTACTGGCCGATGACCGACATCCATTCGGTGGATCTCTTCAGCTGGGTGGCCCGCAACCTGCGGGAGACCGGCGGCCCGCAGGTGACCATGGTCGGCCTTCCGTTGTGGCTTCACGGAGACAGCCATTCTCTGTCGCACTTGCTCGAGTGCATTTTGCGCAAGCTAGCCGCCGCAACGCGCGCAGACACCTTCGACATCGAGGCCCTGCTCGGCGACCGGCGCGTCTACGTACAGATCACATGGACGGGCGACCCAATCTCGTCGGCCACGCTCGACGACTGGAGCGACGAGCCGCTTCCAGCCGTCCTGGGGGCGCCGTCTCTTCGCGACGTGCTGACCCGCCACGGAAGCGAGATGTGGAGCCACGCACACCAACCCGGCCGAGCAGCGTTGCGGATCCCGTTGCCGGCACCGACGCGGGTCCAGTTCGCCCCGACACGCCGTCCGGAAATGCCGTCACGGCCCGAGTTCTACGACTTCGATCTGTTTCAGACGGGCACGGCAACGCGCTCGGCCGTGAGTACGCCGTTGCGCTCGGCCGACTACGTCGCCTTCGACACCGAGACGACCGGTTTGAGACCATCGCAAGGCGACGAACTGATTGCCATCGGGGCCGTCCGCATCGTGAATGGCCGTATCCTTACGGGCGAGACGTTCAATCGCCTGGTCAACCCGGGTCGCCCGATTCCACCGGCCTCGGTCCGTTTTCATGGCATCACCGATGCGATGGTGAAGGACGCACCACCGGCCGAGCTCGTGCTTCCGCAGTTCAGGGCGTTCGTCGCCGATGCCGTGCTCGTCGCGCACAATGCGGCATTCGATCTCAAGTTTCTTCAGCGCAAACAGGAGGCAAGCGGTATCCGCTTCGACGGCGTCACGCTCGACACGCTGCTGATTTCGGCCTTCCTGTTTCCCGAATTCGATGATCACAGCCTGGATGCGATCGCCGGCCGGCTCGGCATCGCCGTTTCCGGACGACACACGGCGCTGGGCGACGCAATGGCGACGGCCGCGATCTTCGTGCGGATGCTCGATCTGCTCGAGGCGCGCGGCATCGTCACGATCGGAGACCTGCTGGAGGCTTCAAAGATGACACTCGCCATCCGGATGAAGCAGGCCGCTTTCTGATGCCGGTGTGGAGGGCGCAGGGATCATGAGGAGTTCCGGTATCGGCGACCGTCTGATCGCGCTGTTCCTGCTCGGCGTGCTCCTGTTCAGCCCACCGGCACTGGCGATCTTCAGCATCGACGCGACGGTGTCCGGAATTCCGGTGCTTTACGCCTATCTCTTTACTGCCTGGATCGGTCTGATCGCGCTCCTCGCGTTCATCCTTCGGTCGCGCCGCGCCGAACTTCCCGAAACCGACCGAACGCCGGATGGACGAACGCCGGGCGGAGGCGACGCATCATGATGCAGCCCTGGCTCATCGTCACCGCCGCGTTCGGCTACCTTTGCCTGCTGTTCGCGGTGGCGTACTGGGCCGACAAACGGGCGGACGCCGGCCGCAGCGTCGTCGCCAGCCCCTATATCTATGCGCTGTCGATTGCCGTCTACTGCACCGCGTGGACGTTCTACGGCAGCGTGGGACGCGCCGCGACGAGCGGCGCCGACTTCCTGCCAATCTACCTGGGCCCCACGCTCGCTGCCGTTCTGTGGTGGCACGTGCTGCGCAAGATGCTGCGGATCAGCAAGAACAACCGCATCACGTCGATCGCCGACTTCGTCGCCTCGCGTTACGGCAAGAGCCACCTGCTCGGGGGCCTCGTGACGGTCGTGGCGGTCATCGTGATCATGCCCTACATCGCGCTCCAGCTCAAAGGCGTGTCGACCAGCTTCAACGTTCTCCTTCGCTATCCGGATATCGTCATGCCTTCGGCCGTGGGGCGGCAGCCGATCTTCGAGGACACGGCGCTTTACGTGGCCGTGCTGATGGCCGTGTTCGCGATGCTCTACGGTACGCGCCACATCGACGTCACGGAACGGCACGAAGGCATGGTCGCCGCGATCGCCTTCGAGTCGACCGTGAAGTTGATCGCCTTTCTCTGTCTCGGCGCATTCGTCACGTTCGTCATGTTCGGCGGGTTCGATGATATTTTTGCGCGCGCGGCGGAACGGCCCGACGTGAAACACCTGTTCACCAGCGTGGGCGCCGGCGGCCTCGGCGGATGGGTGACGCTCACGCTCCTGTCGATGGCGGCGATCCTGTTCCTGCCGCGGCAGTTTCAGGTGTCGGTCGTCGAGAACGTTGACGAACGCCACCTCGAGAAGGCTGCCTGGCTGTTCCCGCTTTACCTCGTCGCGATCAACGTCTTCGTCGTTCCGATCGCCGTTGCCGGACTGTTGACGTTCCCGCCGGGCACGGTCGACGGCGACATGTTCGTGCTTGCCCTGCCCATCAGCGGGCAGCAGGGCTGGCTCGCGCTGATCGCCTTCATCGGCGGCCTGTCCGCGGCCACCGGCATGGTGATCGTCGAGACCATCGCGCTGTCGACGATGGTCTGCAACGACCTCGTCATGCCGATCCTGCTGCGCGTGCGCGCGCTCCGGTTGACGGAACGGGGCGATCTGACGCGGTTGCTGCTGACGATAAGGCGCTGCAGCATCGTGTTCGTTCTCTTCCTCGGTTATCTCTACTTTTATTTCATCGGCGGCAGTTACGCGCTCGTCAGCATCGGCCTGCTGTCCTTTGCTGCGGTGGCGCAGTTGGCACCGGCCATTATCGGTGGCATGTACTGGAAAGGCGGCAACCGCATCGGGGCCCTCGGCGGGCTCACGGCCGGCTTCCTGATGTGGGTCTATACGCTGCTGCTGCCGTCCTTCGTCCGCTCCGGCTGGTTGCCGCTATCGTTCCTGAGTGACGGGCCGTGGGGTATCGCGCTGCTGCGGCCCGAGGCGCTGTTCGGTCTCGAGGGGCTGGACAATCTCTCACATGCCCTCTTCTGGAGCATGGTCGCCAATGTCGGTCTTTACGTCGGACTTTCGCTGGCGACCGGACAAACCCTGACCGAGCGGATCCAGGCGACCCGCTTCGTCGAGATATTCCAGCAACCCGATGCCGGCGACCGCGCCAGATTGTGGCGGGGAAGCGCCTCGTTCGAGGACCTGTTCTCGCTGGTCGCGCGCTTCATCGGCAAGCAGCGTGCGGAGCAAAGCTTCGCCGGCTACGCCGCGGACCACGGAGTCGACCTCGCCAAGCTCGCCCGTGCCGACGCCGAACTCGTCCACTTCACGGAGCGCCTGCTCGCCGGCGCCATCGGCGCTGCGTCGGCGCGGGTCATGGTGGCGTCGGTCGTCAAGGGCGAGAACGTCAGCATCGACGAGGTCATGAAGATCCTGGACGAAGCGTCGCAGGTCATCGAGTACAGCCGGCAGCTCGAGGAAAAGTCCCGCGCGCTCGAGGCGGCCTCGGCCGAGCTGCGGGCAGCGAATCTGCGCCTGCGCGAGCTCGACCGCCTGAAGGACGATTTCCTTGCGACCGTCACGCACGAGCTGCGGACGCCGCTGACCTCCATCCGCTCGTTCTCCGAGATCCTGCACGACAACCCGAACCTGCCGACCGACCAGCGGCAGGAGTTCCTTGCAATCGTCATCAAGGAAAGCGAGCGCCTGACGCGGCTCATCAACCAAGTGCTCGACCTCGCCCGTATCGAGGCGGGCCGCTTCGACTGGCAGATCAGCGCCGTGGACGTCCGAGAGCTTGTTCTCGAGGCGATGGCCGCGACGAAGCAGCTTTTTCGCGAGCGTAATGTGACGATCCAGGCGGACCTGCCGCCCGAACTGCCGCCGGTGCATGCCGATCGCGACCGGCTCATGCAGGTGGTCATCAACCTGCTGTCCAATGCCGTCAAGTTCTCGCCAGCCGGCACCGGTCTGGTGAACGTGACGATCCGCGAGCGAAACTACGGGCTGGAGGTCCGGGTCGCCGACAACGGCCCCGGGATATCGCGCGAGAACCAGCAGATCATCTTCGAGAAGTTCCGCCAGGTCGGCGACCTCATGACCGGCAAGCCGTCGGGCTCGGGACTTGGCCTCGCCATCTCGCGGCGCATCGTCGAGCATTTCGGCGGCCGCATCTGGGTCGAAAGCGAGCCGGGTCACGGAGCGACGTTTGCGTTCATCGTACCCTTCGCCGCCCCCCCGTCGGCCGCGGCACCGTGACGGACGCTACCAGACTTCGCCGACCAGATCCGCGCGTACGCGTTTGCGAAGGGATTCGATCGCACGCAACGAGTCGACGAGAAGGTCGCGTTCGCGGCGCGACAGCGTATCGGGGTCGATGAAGTTGCCGACCGGCCGGCCGGCTTCGTCGTCCGCAAGCTGCTGGCGCAGCAGAAGGAACGTGACATGCGTGAACGCAGCCGTCAGCTCGTCACAGTCGTTGCGGTCGAGGATGCCGGCCGCGGTGAGGCCGTTGATGCGGGCGAGCGTGCCCGTGGCCGGGATGCCGTACTTGAACGCCCACAGCCGCGCCGATGCGACGAGCGGCATCGTTCCGCGCATCTTGAGATCGACCCGTCCCGGCTGATCGCCGTGCGTATCGCGGAGAATACGCCCGAAGAAGCCGAGCGCCACTGACCGGCTCGTCTCGTCGCGACACATCATCGACAGCAGGACCGGATATTTCGCGAGCGTTTCCATGACCGATGTGCGCAGGTTGTCAGCCGGCGCGCTCGGTCCGGCGATGGCACGGAAATCGAGGAAGATGTCGGCGAACAGGACAGCAACCGGGCTGCGCCGCTCGGCCCAAAGCCGGAACTGCCGGGCCCACTGTGACTCGGTCTTGCGCCACAGCGGGTTCGTCGCCATGACGTTGCCCTTGCACAGCGGAAAACCGATCTGATCGAGCTGCTGCACGAACCGTTCCGCGAGCGTGATGAAGAACGTATCGATCCGGTTGTGCTCGTCGTCAGGATAGTCGGCGAGGATGAAGCCGTTGTCCTGGTCGGGGCGCAGGAAGCTTTCCCCGCGCCCGCCCGATCCCATGATCAGCAGCGTGAACGGTACCGGCGGCGGGCCCCACCCCTCCCTCGCCATCGCGGCGATCACGCCGTCCAGGACGCGCCGGTGGATGTCCTGGTTGATGTCCGTGATCAAGGCCTGGATGTCGGGCGCCGGCAGATTGTCGGCGAGCAGTTCGCGGGCAAGTTCGACCTGGGCCTTCTTGGTGCGCGCAAGACCCTCGATCGAGCTTTCCTGGGTCAGGCGGTCGATCTGGGCGACCATGCGCGCGCAGGCGGCGGCAAGCGCCTCGTGGAGGTCGAGCATGCCGACCGGCCGGTCACCAGGCTCGACGACCGGCATGTGCCGAAGCCCGAGCCGGCGCATGCGCGCGACGGCTCGATAGAGGAAATCGTCGGCCGCGACCGTGACGACCGGATGGGTCATCACGGCATCGACAGGAACATCGGCGCTCACCTGAAAGGCAACCCGCCGCGCGACATCCTGTTCGGTGACGATGCCGGCCACCCGGCCGACATTGTCCGTCACGATGGCACTCGATACGCCAGCGGCCGTCATCCCGGCGACGACGTCGCCGATCCGGGTCCCGACGGGGCACAGGAACGGGGGCGGGCGCATGAAGTCGCGCACGAGCTTGGTGAAGATCGCGGTCTGGGAGCGGACGGTCATGGCGGTAGAGCTCACGAGACCCGTGCCGCGCTGCCCGACGGCTCAGGCCGTATCGCGGGCCGGCAGGAGTTCCGCAACCAGCGCCACGCAGTCCAACTGCTTGCGGAACTCGTGGGCAAGCCCCACAATCAGGAATTGTACGTTGGCGATGATCGCGGGCTTGTCCGGTTCGCGCAACGTCGCGTGGATCGGCAGCGTCTCGTACAGGCGTTCGGCCGATGTCAGCGCCACCTCCATCGGCCCGCGGACGGGACCGGCCTGGGCCGTCTGCAGCCGCAGCCGCAGGCGCTCCACGTCAGCGGCCCAGCCCTCGGGCCGGTGCCCCGGTCGGGGGTGAATCGCCAGCGTCTGCTCGTAAATGCCGGCCAGCGGGTCCACGAGATCCCTGGAGCGAGGACCGGCAAACGGCCGAAGATAACCTTCCGTCATGACGACCAGATCGGCCAGAACCGCGGCATAGCCCTCCCAGCGCGCGATCTCGAAGGCATCGGCGAACTGCTTCTCGATCGTCAGCTCCGACAGGGGCAGCCGGGTCTTCACATGGCAGTAGCCGATGATGCTTTTCTGCGCCACCAGTGCGGCGCGGCGGTCGAGGAACTCGATCAAGGCGGCCGGGGTGGCCACGGACGCCACCCCCCGCCATCGCCGCATTAGCGCTTTCAGCATGCCACCAAGCCCCCTACCCCGTCCGGGTGCCGCCAGTTGTGCAGTTCAACAACAGATGGTATAGTGCCGCAAAAATAAAAGACAACATAAGGTCCTGCGGGGGGGAAACTAGGGCTTCATGTCGAGTCCGCAGATCAATCAGAACACCAGTCCCGACACCGGTCGCGTCGGCGCAGCCCCCTGCGTGCGACCACGTACGCCCGTGCGTGCGGCGCGTACGTCCAAGCGCATCTTGCGTTCTGCCCGTACAGTCTAAACCACAAAGGGGATCAGGAGGAATGGCTACAAATTCCCTATCGCGCGATCGGATGGAAGAGTATTGGCGACGAACCAGCAGGCTGATGTGGGTGATTCTGGCTTGGTGGTTCGTCTTCAGCTTCCTCGTCCATCTCTTCGCCGTCCAGCTCAACGAGATCGTCATTTTCGGTTTCCCGCTGGGCTTCTACATGGCGGCCCAAGGATCGCTGATCGCCTTCGTCGTCCTGTGCTTCTGGAACGCAAAGGCCCAGAACCGGATCGACGAGGAGTTCGGCGTCGCCGAAGATTAAGCCAGGGGAGAACGCACCATGGCATACGAAATCGGGCGCGGTGGATTCCTCGCCAATCTCGGCAAAGTCTACGGGATCTATACCGGGGGATTCATCGCTTTCACCATCCTCCTCGCCATTCTTGAGCAGCTGGGCGTGCCGAACCACATCATCGGCTACGCCTTCATGTTCCTGACGATCGCCATCTACGCCTATATCGGCATCCTTTCGCGTACGACGGAGCTTTCCGAATACTACGTGGCAGGGCGCGTGGTGCCGGCGTTCTACAACGGCATGGCGACGGGCGCCGACTGGATGAGCGCCGCCTCGTTCATCTCGATGGCGGGTGGCCTGTTCATCGCAGGCTATAACGGGCTCGGGTACGTGGTTGGATGGACCGGCGGCTACGTGCTGGTGGCCATCCTGCTGGCACCGTATCTCCGCAAGTTCGGCCAGTTCACCGTGCCGGACTTCCTGGGCACCCGTTACGAAGGCAACGTCGCCCGCATCTGCGGTGTCGTCGTCCTGTTCTGCGCGTCGTTCACCTACATCGTCGCGCAGACCTTCGGCATCGGCATCATCACCTCGCGCTTCCTCGGCATTCCTTTCGAGATCGCGATCTTCGCCGGTCTCGTGGGCATCCTGGTGTGCTCCATGCTTGGCGGCATGCGCGCGGTGACATGGACGCAGGTGGCGCAGTACATCATCCTGATCATCGCCTACCTCGTCCCGGTCATCTGGCTGTCGACGCAGCGCTACGGGATTCCGATCCCCGAGCTGACCTACGGCCAAGCGCTCAAGCAGATCGCCGAGCTTGAGGAACAGCTGGGCATCGTCAAGCATCACGTTGCCCCGTTCACCGATGCTCAGGGACAGTTCAGCTGGACCGAGTTCCACAACTTCTGGGCCCTCGTGCTGTGCCTGATGATCGGCACCGCGTCGCTGCCGCACATCCTGATGCGGTACTTCACGACGCCGAACGTCCGGCAGGCCCGCGAGTCGGTGGGCTGGAGCATCTTCTTCATCTTCCTGCTCTACTTCACCGCCCCCGCATACGCGGCCTTCGCCAAGCTCGAGGTCTATCAGAGCGTGATCGGTCAGCCGATCGCGAGCCTGCCGGCCTGGGTGCAAAGCTGGTCGCAGGTCGGTGGTCTGCTGACGATCGCGGACGGCAACGGCAACGGCGTGCTTGAAGTCACCAAGTACGCGGCGGCCGGTGCGGTGCTTGACCTCGGTGAGATTAAGATCCACCAGGACATCATCGTCCTGTCGATGCCGGAGATCGCAGGCCTGCCGTACGTCATCTCGGGCCTGGTCGCGGCCGGTGGCCTCGCTGCCGCGCTGTCGACCGCGGACGGTCTGCTGCTTGCGATTGCCAATGCGCTCTCGCACGACATCTACTACAAGATGATCAACCCGAACGCGAGCACGGTGAAGCGTCTCGTCGTCGCGCGTACGCTGTTGATCCTCGTCGCGCTGGTCGCAGCGGCAACGGCCGCCACGCGCCCGTCGGGCATCATCCAGATGGTGGCGTGGGCGTTCTCGCTTGCGGCGTCCGGCCTGTTCGCGCCGCTGGTGCTCGGCATCTGGTGGAAGCGGACGACGTCGATCGGCGCCATCTGCGGCATGATCGCGGGCTTCGGCGTGTGCCTCTACTACCTGATCGCCACGCACTACTTCGGCATGCCGCTGTGGTTCGGGATCCGCAACGTCTCGAGCGCGGTGTTCGGCCTGCCGGTGGCGTTCATCGTCACCTGGCTGGTCAGCCTGGTGACGCCGGAACCGTCCAAGGAGATGCAGGACTTCGTCGACTCGATCCGCATCCCGAAGGGCGAGGTGCACGGAGTCGCCGCCGGCGCACACCACTAGTAGACGCAATCTCGCAACTCCGTGCAGGGCTCACTTGCGTGGGCCCTGCCTTTTTTTTGTATAAGGATCTGACACGCGAGGAGGAGGTATGGCGGGTCAGGACATCTGGTGGTCGTACTGGTACTTCCACCTGCCGAACTACGCGTTTTCGGTGCTGTTCTACACGCTGTTCGGCCGCTTCATGCTGGGGTTCTTCCTGCCGCCGAATTCCAACAACTACATCTACCGCTGGTTCTGCCGTTTGACGAACTGGCTGATCCGGCCGGTCGCCTTCATTACCCCGAGCATCCTGCCGAAGTTCCTTCTGCCGCCGATCGCCGCGTTCTGGATCGTTATCGCGCGCGTGGTCTTCTTCATGCTGATGTTCAGCGCGGGGCTGACGCCGCGCATGGCTCCCGCCCAGTAGCCGACGAACCGCCATGGACCGACAGACTCTGCTGACGATCGTGCTCGGCGTATGCGTCGTGAACGGGCTTTTTTCGCCATATATTGTGATCGCCAAACCGATCGTCGCGGTATTGATGCCGGAGATCTTCCCGCGGACCGTCAACTGGGTCCTGTTCTTCAGCTCGGTCTTCGTCTCAACCGCGACGTTGTTCTTCAGCGGTGTCCCCGCCGCGCTCTACGAGCGGCTGATCGATCGCGACCCGCAAAGCCCGGTCCCGATGTACGTCTGGCTCGGCGGCGCCATCCTGTTGACCCTCCCGGCGCTCGAGACGCTTGCCCGGCTGTGACGTCCCTTTACCCCCTGCAGCCGCGCGTACCGATCAACCGGACATCTTGCCCGGCGACGCACTGTTCCGGAATCATAGCGGACCGAATACTTGGCCCGTGACCCGGTACGCGGAACGTCGCGTCTGGCACGGCCGTTGTGCCCGCGCCGGAACGAATCCATGGAGCGGATACAGCATTTCGCCGACATCTCCATTCGTCGCGGCTGTGGCTTCGGCTTTCTCGCCATCGCCACGGCAATGGTCGGCCTCTCGGCGGACATCGTCATCGCCCTGAAGACGGGCGCGACCTCGGTGACGCTGATGGTCGCCATCCTTGTCCTCAAGGGTCTGCATGCACCGACACGGTCCTACAAGGACACGGAAGTGTGGATCCTGCTCGACAAACGGCACGGCCTGCCCGAGGCCCGGGCGCAGCAGGTGTTCGGCAATATCCTGCGGGATCGCTATTTCTGGCACGCCACGCTGGTGGCAAGCGCGGCCACGTTCATGTGGCTTCTGACTTTTACCCTGCAGATCTTGGGCCGGACCTCCCAGGCGTGAATCGGCCGGTTGCCACCGGCCAGTCGGGTAAACCTTTCCCTTGGGACAGGCTGCGGCAGAGGCGGGCGGCTCGAAAGCAGCGGCGAGCCGACGTCGAAAGATGAAAAAATGAAACGGACTGCTGTTTGGTGATCTTGCTGCCGTCGAGGCTCAGGCCGATCGCCTAACGCCTCGACGGCAAGCAAACGCATATGTCAGGCCGACTTCGCCACCGGCAGTTCAGGCGCCGGCTGCTTCAGCCGCAGAGTCCATTCGGCCAGCGACACGAGCAGCTTGCTGATCAAATCGCGCGCGGTCTCGTCCGTGAGCTTGCCCGCCGCATCGAACTTCTGCGCCGCCTGGGCGATGAACACCTCCGGCTTGTTCACCGGGAACGCGTTCAGAAACACGAGCATCTGGCGCAGATGATACTGCGCGCGCGCAGTGCCCAGCACACTCCCCGACGCCCCCATGATCGCCACCGGTTTGCCCTCGAACGGCTGTGCGGGCGGGCGCGAGGCCCAGTCGATCGCGTTCTTGAGCACGCCGGAGATCGAATAATTGTACTCCGGAGTAGCAAAGAGGACGGCATCCACCTCGGCAATCTGCCTGCGGAAAGCCTCGACGGGCGCCGGGTATCCGGCCTGGCGAACATCGTCGTTGTAGAGCGGCAGCGCCGAGATATCGGCGATCTCGATCGTCATGTAGTCAGGCGCCAGCTCGGCGGCGGCGCGCAAGGCGGCCGTGTTGAACGATCCCTGCCGCAGGCTTCCCGAAATCCCGAGTACCCGAAGCTTGCGTACGTTCGAGCTCATTACCTTCGTCTCCTGTGTGTAAACGCTGTCGATGGCAACTCCGACTATCCCTGGCGCCGGATGAAGCCCGTAATGGTGATCCGTTCCCAGATCCCCGCATTATAGAACGGATCGGCCTTGTTGAATCGTTCGACCGTTTCGCGATCCGGCGCCTCGATGATGAAAAGACTTCCGATCATCGTGGTGCCGTCGTCGGCGACGAGCGGGCCCGACATGACGATGCGCACGCCGTATCCGCTTGTGTCCGCCAGAAAGGCCTTGTGCGCATCATAGTTGGCCAGCCGCTTGTCGAGTGCACCGGCTTTGTCCAGGGCGTGAATGACGAACAGCATATTTCTCTCTCGTCCCCGCTAATTGATGTGGGCAAAAGGTTCAGGATGACAGGAATGTCGAGCGCCGCCGGTTCATGACGACAGGCCCGCGCGCCGAAGGGCGACATCGGCAAGGACCACCCAATCCTTGTCACCGTCGCCCTGGGCGATGGCATCGATCAGATTGTCGCGCACCACGCTGGCGAACGGCAGCGGGACGTTCGCGCCCTCGCCCGCCGCAAGGGCCAGACGGACGTCCTTGAGACCAAGCTTCGTCCTGAAGCCGGCCGGCTCGAAGCGCTCGTCGACGATCAGTGCGCTGTAACCTTTATATATGGGTGCCGCGAAAAGCGTGCCGGTCATCACCTCCAAGAACTCCGCGGCGCTCACGCCGTTGGCCCTGGCCAGTGCCGCCGCTTCGGCCATCGTTTCGATGGCGCAGGCGATCATGAAATTGCCCGCGACCTTGACGACGTTGGCCCGGTGCGGCTCATCGCCGAGCCGCCAGGTCCTCTGCCCCATGGCGTCAAACAGCGGCTGTACGCGGTCGATTGCCGCAGCCTCGCCCGCCGCCAGAATGTTGAGTTTACCTGCGGCCGCCACACCGGGCCGCCCGAAAACCGGGGCGGCGACGTATCTGATGCCGTGCGACGCATGGATGTCGGCCAGCTCCTTTGCCAGGGCGACCGATATCGTCGCCATGTTCACGTGAATCGTGGATTTGGGCGCCTTGGCCAGAAGCTGTCCGTCGAGCATGACGGCGCGCACGGCCGCATCGTCCGCGAGCATCGAAATCACGGCATCGCCGCGAAAGGCGTGCGCCGGGCTGTCCGCCGGTTCGGCCCCCTGCGCGACCAGGTCATCCACCGGACCGCGCGAACGGTTCCAGACCCGCACGCGATGCCCCGCCTTGAGAAGATTCCCGGCCATGGCTTTTCCCATGTTGCCGAGCCCGATGAAACCGACTTCCACGGAAACGTCACTCCCTGGCAGAGATACGAGGGCGTTCGATCATGACGGGCGGCTGCGTCATCCCCGGCTGCGGCCAGTTCGAGAAGATCTCGGCATAGCTGTGCGAGATGATCTCGATTGCGTTGCGCCATGGGTCTTCGCAGTAGACGAGCCGCCAGGGGCGCCCCGGCACGAAGGCCGTCACCGGGATTTTCTGCCGCCCGCCCGCATCGACGATCCGCCGCACCATGGCATCGACGTCCGGATGCGTAAAGCAGATGTGCCACGGCCCGGGGCGCCAATAGGTCATTTCCGGATCGGGGTCGCCGACGGGCGGCTCTATGAACTGGAAAAGCTCGAGCCCCACGCCGTTTGCCGTGAGCAGATGCGCCTGATAGGCGCGGCGAAACCGCCGCCCGAAGATCGATGGCGTTTCGTGAGTCGCTGGCGACGTCGCCTCCAGCAGACGTGGTCCCATGATATGGGAGAATCCGAACACGTCGGCGTACCAGTCGATGGCCGCAAAGATGTCGGGCACCGTGATGCCGACGTGATTGAGGGCAAGCGGCGGCATTCTCATGTGAACGCTCCGATCCCTTTTCGACGCTCGGGCCGGCGCCCCTGCATCGACTTGGCGTGGGTAGAGTGAAGCGTACAGGTCGCCCTCGCTCTCGTCGGTATCATCTCACCAGAACCGTGGCGATCTCGGGAACGGCAATAATCACTCCGAGACAGGCCAGCATGCACAGGACGAACGGAAAGGTCCCGGCGAACACGTCCCAGACGGTGATCGACGGGTCGTCGAGCGACGCCTTCACGGTATAGACCGAGATGCCGAACGGCGGCGTGAGAAGACCGACTTCGACGGCGATCACGGTAATGATGCCGAACCAGATCTTGTCGAAGCCGAACGATTCGGCGATCGGGGTCACGATCGGAAGGACGATCAGCATGATCGAGACGGAGTCGATGATGCAGCCGAGGAGCACCACGACCAGAACATAGCATCCGAGGAACCCTTCTGCGCCGAGACCGAGGTCGCGCAACGTCGATGCGATGTTCTCCGGCAGGCCGGCGAGAGCGAGCATGCGGCTGTAGAGGCTCGCCGCCATAATCAGGAACAGGACGGAAACTGCGACATGACCGGTCGCGACGAGAACCTGCCAGATCTTGGTCCCGTCGAGGCTGCGGCGCAGCAGCGCGATGATGAACGCGACCGCGGCGCCGACGGCCGCGGCTTCCGTCGGGTTGAAAAAGCCCGCGTAAAGCCCCCCGAGGACGACAGTGATCAGGACGGCGATCGGCAGCGCCTTCCTCATCACCGAGAGGAGCGTGTCGCGGCGTCCTGGACCGGCATCGTCGACGCGCTCGAAGATCATCGGCGGCTTCAGGTATGCCAGGGCGACGATCATCAACGAGAACATGGCGGCAAGCAGCAGGCCGGGCAGGATACCGGCAATGAAAAGCTTGCCGACCGACTCCTCCGCGACGACGCCGTAGATGATCAGGAGAAGACTCGGCGGAATCAGCATACCCAGCACCGACGAGCCTGCGACGACCCCGACCGAGAAGCGTTTCGAGTAGCCATGCCGCCGCATTTCGGGTACCGCGACCTTGGCGAAGATCGTCGCCGAGGCCACCGACACGCCGGTGATTGCCGCAAATATCGCATTCGCCTGCACCGTGGCGACACCGAGCCCGGCCTTGATGCGCCGCATGAATCTTTCGGCGACGTCGAATGTGTCTCGACCGACGCCTGACATCGACACGAGAAGCCCGAGAAGCACAAAAAGCGGAACGACCGAGAAAAGATCCTCACGAACCGAATCGTTCGCCGCGGCCGCGACCATCCGTCCTGCGACCTCGGGCGACCGGAGAATGGCCACGCAGATGAACGAGACCAGGGCCAGCGCTATGCCGATATGCATGCCGACATAGATCAGGCCCAGCATCAGCACGACGGCGAGAATGCCGACATAGGTGGCATCCATTTTCTTCCCCCGGCGTCCGGCTAACGTTGATCGGTTCCGCGTGCGCTGACCCCGGCGGTATCGGACCGCACGGCGTCGCGCAGGAAGCCGATCGCGAAGACGAGATACTGGATTGCGGCGACCGTCGCACCGACGATGACGGCAAGCCGCATCGGCCAGGTCGGAACCGTGAACACGCCCTCCGTACCCACGAAATCGCCGCGGACCCAGGCACGGACGAAGGATGGCCACGTGGACCACGCGATGACGCCGCACACGAAGGTGCCGGCAAGGTGATAGATGGCCTGCAGGAACCGGCCTGCCCTGGGCTTGACCAGCGTGAAGCCGTCGATGAACAGATCGGCGCGCGACATGCGCCCGTGCCGCAGGGTCGACGCCAGCGACAGGAACACGATGACCACGATGGCCATCGCCGTCAGCTCCGAAACGCCGGAGATCGGACGCTGGAGCAGATTTCGCGAAGCGACGTCGGCGCAGATCATCAGCATCATCAGCCCGATGATCACCGAACCGACGGCATTCAACCCGTCGACGAGAATGCCGAAGCCGGTCGACGCCCTGTCGGCGCTCTTCTCTGCCGCGCCGTCGACGCCGCCGATGTCGTCGAGATCGGCCTCCGTTGCCATTCACATCCCCCCTTATGGCCGGGCGCCCGGCATTCCGACCGACGCCTGGCGGCGAGCAGACCCGGCCGGATCATACCGGCCGGGTCCTGTTTCCACGGGTATCAATTACCCGCGACCGTTTCCTTGTCCCAGTCGCGCAGCGGCTTGGCGCCGGCCGCCCGCAGGGCTTCCATATACGCCACCAGAACCTCGCGCGCAGCAGGGCCGTTGCGCTTGACCCAGTCACCCGCGATGTTCGGCAGCATCTTCGCCCATTTCTCCCGCTCGCTGTCCGGGAACGGAACGATCTGGACCTTCGGGTTCTGGTTGGCCCCCAGCTCCAGCATCTTCTCCGTCGCGGTCTGGGCACGGCGCATCACCTCCTCGGCGTGGGCACGCGTGTAGACCGCTCCGGCTTCCTTCATCGCCTGCTGCACTTCCGGGGGCAGTTCGTCCCACTTGTCCTTGTTGATGCCGATCGCGCCATTCCAGATCGCGCCGATATTGGTGCGGACGATGTACGGAGCGACCTCGTAGACCTTCACCGGCAGGATGCCGGTGGCCATGGAGATGGTTCCGTCGGCAAGACCGGTCTGGATATCCGTGTAGTACGTCGTCAGCCCGCCTTCCTTCAGCGCCGCGCCCGTGTTGAGGAGCCACAGCGAAAGCGACTGCGGCGCCGTGAGCTTGCGGCCCTGGAGCTCAGCGACGGAGCTGATGGGCTGCTTCAGGAACAGGTCGTAGGTGTCGTTGCCCGACGCGCCGAGGAACACGACGTTGTTGTCCTCCCACTGCTTGCGCAGGGCGGGCACCTGGTCGTGGATCTTGTTGATGACGTCGAGCATGGTCGGAAGGTCGTCGGTCGTGAACGGCGTGACCGCGCCCAGCTGCATCAGCGGCAGCTTCGCCGGCTCCATGCCGATGAAGACCCAGCCGACGTCGGTGATCCCGTCCGAGATCGACGTCAGGGTCGCGTTCGCCTTGTAAAGCTGACCGTTGTACGCCTCCTTCCACTGGATGCGATACTTGTTGCCCGCCGCCTCGAGGCGTTTGTTCACCTCGGGCTGGAAGACCGACTGCATATAGCCGACCCACGCGATCGTCGTGGGATGGCTGGAGGCGATCGTCAGGTTGATCGTCTTGGGCTCGGCCAGGGCTGGCGCGGCCGCGAGTGTCGCGGCGGCAACGGCCGCGGCAAGAACGTTTCGTCGGGTGACAGTCATGCGCGTTCTCTCCTTCCGTTTTCTGCTCTCAGTTATGGGTTATGCCGCCGTCCGGCTGGCCGGGGCGCCGGTCGGCCGCAGGCCGAACCGGTAGACGAGGTGACGGAACGGCTTGTCCCGGATGCTCCCGTCGGGAGCCGGTCCCGCCGGCCGCTGCACGTACTCGCATATCAGTGAGTTCTTCACGCCGAACACGGCGTCGCTGTCGAGATACGGATCGCCGTCCACGAACAGCTGGGTGATGAGCTTGTCGTAGCCGCTGGCCTCGATCATGAAATGGACATGGGCCGGCCGGTACGGGTGCCGTCCGGTCGCCTTCAGCATCTCGCCGACGGGTCCGTCGTGCGGAATGGGATAGAGCGCCGGCATTGTCGTCCAGAACGAGAAGCGCCCGTCCTGATCCGTGACGAAGCGGGCACGGCGGAAAAGGTCACCGCCGGAATACTGCACGTCGTAGAAGCCGTCCTTGTCCGAATGCCAGACATCGACCGCAGCACCTGCGATCGGACGGCCATCCGGGGTCGTCACCGTCCCCTCGACATAAAGCGCCTCGCCGCCGCCGGGAATGCCGCGGTCGATATCGGCGCCGTTCTCCGCCTTGGGCGGGTTCTCGACATAGAACGGTCCGAGCACCGAGGATTCGGTGGCGCCTTCCGGCATGCGGTGATTGATGGCATCGACCAGCATCGAGATGCCGAGCGTATCCGAGAGGAGAATGAACTCCTGCCGCTTGTCCGTGCATGTCTTGCCGACGCGCGTCAGGAAGTCGATGGCGAACGCCCACTCCGCCTCGGTCAGCTGCACGTCGCGGATGAAGGCATGGGCATGCCGGATCAGCGACGTCATGATCTGCTTGAGGCGCGGATTCGTGTCTTCCGCGATACGGGAGATCACCTCGTCGGTGATCGTATTCTCGTCAAGATTTCGCATGCTTTTCTCCCACTTGGCTTGCGCCGTGGACCGTCTCGGAGAGGCCGGCTAGACGTTCCGAATGCCTGACCGTCGCAATGTAGTCTGCCTCGGCATCTCCCATTGCGACCAGCGCCGAATAGGTTTCGCGCATCTGCGCGGCAAGCGGTACGGACACGCCCGCATCGCGGGCGGTCGAAAGGATGAGGTCCAGATCCTTCGCCATCTGCCGGCAGGAGAACGTCGATGAGAAGTCCCGCGCCTTGAGCGGCGGGATCTTGTACTTGACCATCGGCGATCCGACCGCGCTCTCGCCCATCAGGTCGAGCATCTTGTCCCAATCGAGACCGCCGCGCCGGGCAAGCGTCAGGGCCTCGGCCATCATGCCGGCGGAGACGGCGATCATGAGATTGATCGCGAGCTTCGCATAGCGGGCCTGCTCGGCATCCCCCAGATAATGCTGCGCCTTCGCATAGCTGGCGATCAGCGGCCGGGCCTTCTCGAAGGCCTCGTTCGGCCCCGATACGAGCGCGGTGAGTTCACCCCGTTCGGCCAGCACCGGGTTGCCGGATACCGGTCCGCGCAGATAGGCGATGCCTTTCGACGACGCGGCGGCGGCCACGCGCGCCGAGGCACCGGCACTCACCGTACTCGTTTCGACGATGATGGTCCCGGGCGCGGCAAGGGCAACGATCCCGTTCGTCCCGAGAAATGCAGCCTCGAGCGCCGTGTCGTCCGGCAGCGACGTGAATACCAGGGTCACGTCCGCCAGCATCGCTTCCGGCCCGCTCGCGGCGGCGATGCCGGCCTTGGTTGCCGCGGTCATCCGCGTCGGGTCGCGGTCATAGCCGACGACCCGGCACCCCGCGGCCGCGATACGCGCCGCCATCGGCAGCCCGAGCTTGCCGAGACCGATCCACCCCACACGTTGTCCGTCTGCCATTCCGTCTCCTCCTTAGGCCGCCCGCGGCGAGAGCCCGAGTTCCTCGATGATGCGCTGCCCCGAGGCCTGCAACTCGTTCTTCACGCGCTGAAGATCGTCGAACAGAAGCCGCCCGCCGCGTTTCCGCCACGTACCGGCGATCATCACCGAATCCACGTTCGCGACGCTCGCCTGCATGATGACGGCCGAGACGGGGTCATGAACCGGCCACATATTCAGATCGTCGGCGCGAATCAGGACGAGGTCCGCCTGCTTGCCGGGCGTCAACGTCCCGATGCGATCCTCCATCTTCAGCATGCGCGCGCCTTCGACCGTGATCCATGCGAGCGCTTGGCGCGTCGTGATGGTCGACGTGTTGGGAATCGTCCCGTGCGCGGCGCGGTGCGCCGCATTGTCCAGCGCACGCTGGTGGGACAGCGCCATGCGCGCGACCGTCGGCATGTCGCCCGACAGCACGCTTTCCAGATCGACGCCAAGCGACGGCGCGGAACCGAGCCGCAGCAGCTGTCCGGTGATCGGATGACCATGCCCCTGGATCATCTCGTTCTCGGGTGCGACCGAGAACGTGACGCCGAGATCGACGAAGCGCTTCAGCTGGTCGTCCGACAGACCATGGCCATGGACGATGTTGACGAAGTCGCCGACGAGACCTTCGGATTCGAGGACCGCCCAGCCGTTGGGCGTTTTGGCCGGACCACCTCCCTGATGCATCGACGCCACCAAGCCGAATTCCTTCGCCAGCCTGAAGTCGTGGAGCGCGACGTCGAGCGTCGAGTAATGCGGACCGAGTATGGCGAGGCCGAGCGTCACGCGCTGATCGCGCGTCGCGAACGGACCTGCCAGCAGCCGCTCCACCTCGTGCCGGGGATGGGGAATCTCCGAAAAGTGCGGTTCACCCGGCTTCGGGTCGGGCTTCGGCGAGCCGTGGAAGAACGCCGCACGAATGCCGCTCTCGAAGAGCGCCGAGATCGCGGCATCCGTATGGGCCGGGGTCGGATTGTTGTGGCACCAGTCGACCAGGGTCGTGGTGCCGCAGTTGATCTGGTTGAGCGCGCCGGCAAGCGTCGCAATGTAGATGTCCTCGGGGCGGAAGCGGGTCGCAAGGCCGGCGTGCACCCAGCGAAAGTATTCGAGCAACGTCCAGTTGGCGGCAACGGTGCGAAGCCCCGTCTGCCACGTATGCATGTGGGCGTTGACGAAACCCGGGACGACGATGAACGACGCGCCGTCGACGATCTCGGCGTTGTCCGCATCGATGGCGTGGCCGACGGCCGCGATGCGCTCGCCTTCGATGAGGATGTCGCCCGGCGCGATGTCGCCGAGCGACGGATCCATCGTGATGATCTGTGCCCCTTTGATCAGAATCCGCGCCATCACACCCTTGCCTCAGCCCATCCGACCTGCCGCACCTGAAGCGGCCTGCCCTGCGCTTCCAGGCGACAGAGGCGGCTCGCCGGCCCACGCCCGGGCGATGAGATTGCGGATGCCGTCGCGGTCAATCGGCTGCGGATTCCAATAGGGATTCTTCACGGCCAGATCGGCAGCGCGGTCGATACCGTCCTCGGGCATGCCGATGTCGCGCAGCGCACGCGGCGCGCCGAGCCGGCCAGCCAACTCATAGAGTGCCTGAGCCGCGTCGGACTGGCCAAGCGCGCGGGCGATGCGCGCCATGGCGTCCGGCACGGCGGGCGCATTATAGGCCACCGCATGCGGCAGAACGATCGTATGCGTCTCAGCATGCGGCAGGTCGAACGTCCCGCCCAGCGTATGACACAGTTTGTGGTGAAGGGCCATGCCGACGAGGCCGAGGCAGGTGCCGCAAAGCCAAGCGCCATAGAGCGCATCCGACCGCGCCTCCCGATCCTGCGCGTTTTGTACGATGCGCGGCAATGCGCGGCCTAGGGCGGCAATGCCCTCTTCGGCCATCAGTGAGACGATCGGGTTCCTGTCCTGGGCGTAGAGAGCCTCGACCGCATGGGCGATGGCGTTCATGCCCGATGTCGCGGACAGCGTCGTCGGCAGCGTCAGCGTCAGATCCACGTCGTAGATGACGACCTCCGGCAGGACCTTGAGGGTCCGCTGCGTCGTCTTCACGCCATTCTGGGTTTCGCCCAGGATCGGCGTCATCTCGGAACCCGCGTAGGTGGTCGGCACGGCGATCTGCGGCAGGTCGGTGCGGAGCGCGATGGCCTTGCCGAGGCCGATGGTGGACCCCCCGCCGACCGCAACGAGGCAGTCGGCCCGTAGGTCGTTCACGACGGCGAGCGCCCGTTCCGTCACCTCCACGGGCGTATGCATGACCGCGCCGGCAAAGACGCCGCAGGCCAACTCGCCGAGCGAGGCGGCCACCTCCCGCGCCTGCTGCTCCTGCTGCGGCGTCGCCAGCACCAGTGCACGCCGTGCACCCAGGCGCTCGATCTCGGACTTCAGCTGCGTCACGGTGCCAAAACCGAACACCACGCGTGCGGGTAGGCCGGTATAGACGAACGGCTGCATCACACGGTCCGGTATGACGGTTCGGACGCGACGGCGCGAAGACAGCGCCCGGCGCCGGTTTCGTCATGGCGGACGATGCCGGCCTCCGTATCGCTGCCGTGGCTATCTGCGTCTGTCGTGTAGACGGGTAACGGGAACACGGGCGCTTTCCTAGTTTGTGCGAATTTCGCACAATGTTTTAAGATGCAAGAGGATGTGCAGCGGAGACGACGTCTGTCAAGCACGGAGCGACACGCAACGCACGGCGTGTGCGCGCAACGACAACAGATCAACATAACGAGGTGAACGCCGTGACTGTCGTCAAAATGGAGATTGCCGACCGGGACATCGTCCGCGGGCTCGAAAAAGGGCTTGCCGTGATCGAAGCATTCGATGAATCGCGCCCGAAATTGAGCCTGACCGACGTTGCACGGATCACGGGACTCACGCGGGCCGCTGCTCGCCGGTCGCTGCTTACGCTCACGAAACTAGGTTACGCCAGATATGATGGTAAGTTCTTCGTCCTGACGCCGAAGATCCTCCGGTTGGGGTATGCCTATCTCTCCTCGACCACGCTGCCCCTCCGCATACAGCCCTTCCTCGAGGAAATCTCCGCGGCGGTCGGCGAGTCGAGTTCCGCTGCGATCCTCGAGGAAATGGAGGTCGTCTATGTCGCCCGTGCGGCAACCCGCCGCATCATGTCGATCGGGCTCAGCGTCGGCAGTCGCCTGCCGGCGTACTGCACGTCGCTCGGCCGCGCGCTCTTGGCGTTTCAGCCGGCCGAGGCGCTCGACGACTATTTCCGGAAGGTCGACCTCGTTCCGCTAACGCCCCGGACCAAACGCAGCCAGCGCGACATCCGCCGCGCGCTGGCCGAGGTCCAAACCCTTGGCTATGCCTTGGTCGATCAGGAACTGGAGCTCGGTCTGCGATCCATCGCCGTGCCCATCTTCGACAATCGCGGCACGGCAGTGGCCGCGATCAACGTAAGTGCCCAGGCGGCGCGGATCACGCTTGAGGACATGGTCCGCAAGTTCCTGCCGCACCTCAAACGCGCGCAGGAGGCGCTTCGTCAGATCATCTGAAACCGGCGCGGCTTCAGGTGATCATCACGCCGACGACAGTCACCTCGCCAAGCCGACCAGTCTCCTGCGCCACTTGAAGCAGAATCGAACATTCTTCGCGTCGCATGTATTGAACGATGTTCGTCCTCCCCGACCTGCTTCCTCCTGGCATGCGCGTCGTGTTCCGTGGCACCGCGGCTGGCGCGGAATCGGCCGCACGCGGCGCCTACTACGCCGGGAAAACCAACAAGTTCTGGTAGGTCCTCGCCGATGTCGGGCTGACGCCCCGGCGTCTTGCGCCGGAGAAATTCAGATTGCTGCCGACATTCGGCATCGGGCTGACGGACCTCGCCAAGAAGCATGCCGGCACCGAACTCCCGCATACCCGCCGGCGCATACGACATCGACGGGTTCACGCGGCGCATCCTGGCCGCCGTACCCAAAGTCGTGGCTTTCAATGGCAAGAGGCAGTGGCGATCTTCTTCGGCCGCAAGACCGCTGACATCAGCTTTGGACTGCGGGACGAACGCATCGGCACGTCCGCGATCTTCGTGCTTCCGTCCACGTCGGGCACCGCATGCAGTTACTGGAAGCCCGAATACTGGGCGGGAATCGCGCGGTTCGCGGGTTTGCGGCAGTCCGGATCATAGGTCGTTCGCCCCGGACGGGGTGCCAAGACACCCGCAGCAGCCGCTTCGCTGATGGGCTTGGATTAAGTGGTGGGCCCGGCAGGACTCGAACCTGCAACCACACCGTTATGAGCGGCGAGCTCTGACCATTGAGCTACGGGCCCGATGACCGCCCCACCGGACGGCACACCACAGATACTAACCTGGGCCGGCGGCGAACGCACCGCCCGGCCACGCCGCCTCACGCGCTGGCCGGGCGGCGTCGACCGAGATACATGACGTTGGTCGAATGCCGATTCAAGAACGGAATGCGGGACGCGGATCCGGTCCCAGATCGCAAACCGGGTCGCGCAATTGATGTTCTTCCCGAAGCGAAAGATCGTCGGCGCCACGAAATGGGTGCCGCTTGAGGCCACAATGTCGAACCCGGCTGCTTCGAGCAGGCGGCGGACATGAGTGTCATGGGAAGCCAGGCAGGCTCTCTCGCGCTGTGGTCGCCCGCGCCGGTTCGGGGTCGGCGCCTTTCAAACTCGTAGGGGCATTGGACCCGCAAGAAACTAGTCGCCAACCCGCGCATTAATCGTGCGGACGGCGCCCTGAATCGAACGGGCCGGCGGGTATATCCGCCGGCCCGCTGCGATGACCCGTCCAACCGGCAGCCTCAGGTGTCGAGGAAGCTCCGCAACTTCCGCGACCGGCTCGGGTGCTTCAGTTTCCGCAGCGCCTTGGCCTCGATCTGCCGGATGCGCTCGCGCGTGACATTGAACTGCTGACCGACCTCCTCGAGCGTATGATCGGTGTTCATGCCGATGCCGAAGCGCATGCGCAGCACGCGCTCCTCGCGCGGCGTGAGCGTCGCCAGAACCCGCGTCGTCGTCTCGCGCAGGTTCGCCTGGATCGCCGCGTCGACCGGCAGGATCGCGTTCTTGTCCTCGATGAAGTCCCCAAGATGGCTGTCCTCCTCGTCGCCGATCGGCGTCTCGAGGCTGATCGGCTCCTTGGCGATCTTCAGCACCTTGCGGACCTTTTCGAGCGGCATGCCCAGCTTCTCGGCAAGCTCCTCCGGCGTCGGCTCGCGGCCGATCTCGTGCAGGATCTGGCGCGAGGTGCGGACCAGCTTGTTGATGGTCTCGATCATGTGCACCGGGATGCGGATCGTACGCGCCTGATCGGCGATCGAGCGCGTGATCGCCTGCCGGATCCACCACGTCGCGTAGGTGGAGAACTTGTAGCCCCGGCGGTATTCGAACTTGTCGACCGCCTTCATCAGGCCGATGTTCCCCTCCTGGATCAGGTCCAGGAACTGCAGGCCGCGGTTCGTGTACTTCTTGGCG
>CALANV010000035.1 GCA_937926175.1 uncultured Rhodospirillales bacterium
GCGGGAAAGCTCGGCCTGCTCGGCGTGCCGGTGTTCGTGTTTCACGAGGGCGGCGAGCCGATCGCCCGCCGCTGTTTCGAGGAGATCGCGCGGCTGTCCGGCGGCGCCTATTGTCCGTTCGACAGCCGCAGCGCCGATGCGCTGCGTGACCTGCTCGCCGCCGTCGCGACATTCGCCGCCGGCGGGCGCGCGGCGCTCGAGGATTTCGGGCGGCGGCGCGGCGGCATCGTGCTGCAGCTGACGCATCAGATACGCTAGCCCACCCGTGTTTCTGTTCTACCTTCTCATCGGCTTCGTCCTTCTGCTGGCGCTCTATACGCTGGCGCAGGCCTATGTCCGGGCGGAGCCGCGGCAGATTCTGGGCGTGCTGCGCTGGGTGGCGGCTGTCGTCCTCGCGGCGTTCGCCGTATGGCTGGTGGCAAGCGGGCGTTTCGCGCAGGCGCTGATGACGGCGTTTGCGCTCGCACCGCTTCTCGCGCGTTGGCGGTCGCTTCTCAACACGTGGCGCAACGCGACGGGCCCGCGGCCCGGCCAGACGTCGGACGTCGAAACCCCGTGGCTCAGGATGTCGCTCGACCATGACACGGGGACGATGGACGGCAGCGTTCTCCAGGGAGCGTGGAAAGGGCGGCGGCTGGCAGAGCTGGACCTGTCGGCGCTGCTCGACGTCCTGGCGGAATGCCGGGCCAACGACCCGGACGGGGCGCAGCTCCTCGAAGCCTATCTCGACCGGATACATCCAGACTGGCGGACAGACTGGCGGACGACGCGCGCCGCCGATGACCGCGACGACGCAGCGCGGGCCGGCGCTTCGGCCGGTGGCATGACCCGGGCCGAAGCCGCCGAGATCCTGGGCGTTCCGCCGGATGCGCCGCCGGAGGTCATCCGCGAAGCGCATCGCCGCCTCATGCTGAAACTTCATCCGGACAAGGGCGGGTCCTCGTATCTCGCGGCCAAGATCAACCAGGCGAAGGAGGTCCTGCTGGGGACCTGACCGGGGTCTCGGGCGTTTTTTCCGCGTCGCCACGAGATCGACGGAATCGTCGCCGATCATGCGCAACGCCGCAGGCGGGAGAGGACGCAATGAGTCGCTGGTTCACCGGCTGGATCTGGATCCTGATCGCAACGCTGCTGGCGCTGCCGCCTGTGCCGGCGCTGGCCCAGGAAGGGACGGCGGGCCAGCCGGCGGCCACGACATCAGCACGCACCGAGACGCAGCCGAACGCCGCCGTCACCGAGCACACGATCGAGATCGACGGCGTCAGTCTCGCCTATACGGCGACCGTCGCGGCACTGCCCGTCGCCGATCGCGATGGAACGACCAAGGCGCACATCTACTACACGAGCTACGTGGCCAAGGATGGCGGCGCCGGCCGGCCGGTCACGTTCGTGTTCAACGGCGGACCGGGGGCTTCGTCGGCCTATCTGCATCTGGGCGCGCTGGGGCCGCGGCGCGTGACTCTCAATGACGACGGCACGGCCTCGGTCCCGCCGGCGACGACGACGACCACCCCGTCGACGTGGCTGTCGTTCACCGATCTCGTGTTCGTCGATACCGTCGGCACGGGGTTCAGCCGGCCCGCCTCGGTCGATGGAAAGCCGGTGCCGAACGACGAATTCTGGGGCGTCGACGAGGACGTCGAATGGTCGGCGCGCTTCATTCACCGCTATCTCAGCGACACGAAACGGTGGCACGCGCCGAAGTTCCTCGTTGGCGAAAGCTATGGCGGCTTTCGCGTCGCCAAGCTCGCGAACAGGCTGCCGACACGCTACGGCATCGACCTGAACGGGATCGTGCTGATCTCGCCCGCGCTGGAGTTCGGCCTGTTTCGCGGCGACGACCGCTTCGAGCTGTGGCCGGCGGTCCTGCGGCTTCCATCGCTGGCGGCGGTGGCCTGGCGGCACGGCCGCGCCGGCCCCGGCGAGCGTAGCGCCGAGGCCCGCGACCGTTTCCTTGCTGAAGTCGAGGCGTTCAGTCTCAAGGAGATGCTGCCGGCGCTGGCGCAGGGTAGCATGCTGCCGGCGGAGGCGCGCGAGGCGATCTATCGTCGCATTGCCGCGTATACCGGGCTGACGTTCGATGTGGTCGCACGGGCCGAGGGACGGGTGTCGCGCGAAACCTTCATCAAGGAACTTCTCGCGGGCGACCTGCGCGTCATCGGGCGCTATGACGGCTCGGTCAGCATTCCGGATCCGGATCCCGCCGAACCTCGCTTCCGCGATACGGACCCGACGCTCGGCGGACTCACGGCGCCGTTCCTGACGGCGCTGAACGCGTACCTGCGCAACGAGCTCGGATTCGTCACCGATAGGCCCTACATCCTGCTCAACTCACGCACGAGCGCCAATTGGAACTGGGGCTCGGCGCAGCAAGGCGGAACGAATGTCGGGGCCGGTGACGATCTGCGCGCGGCGATGACGGGCAACCGGGCGTTGCGCGTGCTGATCGCGCATGGCCGCTTCGATCTCGTCACGCCGTACTTCGCGTCGGTTCATGTGGCCAATCAGATCCGGCTCGATCCGGCGCGGCGCAAGGACCTTACGGTCCGGCTCTATGACGGTGGGCATATGATGTATCTCCACAAGGTCGAGCGCGCCCGTCTGTTCGAGGATGCCCGCGCCTTTTTCGCGGCGAGCGTGCCACCGATGGATTGATCGGGCGGCCCGACGAGTCCCGAACGGCCGGCCAGCCGTGCCCGGGCGGGATGCCGCACCGGTTTCGAATGCGCGGCTTTAGTCCCGTTTCGTCGTCGCAGGTCCCAGCCCGCGCTCATCCCGACCCGATCGATGTCACAACTTAAGCTATTGGCGTACTTGCGAATTCCGGCCTCATGTGGCAAAACCGCCACAATTTTTCGGAAGCCGGGGCGGGAACAAAGTGCAAAGCTGGACCGTTTCCCGACACCCGCGAGCTGCAACGAACACAATCCTTCACAACGACGAATTTCGAAGTGACGCCCTATGACCGTACGCGTGCGTAAAGCCATTTTTCCAGTTGGCGGCCTGGGCACACGTTTTCTGCCCGCAACCAAGGCGATGCCGAAGGAGATGCTTCCGGTCGTCGACAAGCCGTTGATCCAATACGCGCTCGAGGAGGCGCAGGCGGCCGGGATCGAGGAGTTCATTTTCGTCACCGGCCGCGGCAAGACGGCGATCGAGGATCATTTCGATCATTCGTTCGAGCTGGAGCACACGCTTGAGGCGCGGGGAAAACTGAAGGAGCTCGAGGCGTTGCGGCGCTGGGTGCCGAAGCCCGGTAGCATCGCCTACACGCGTCAGCAGGAGCCGCTCGGTCTGGGGCATGCCGTCTGGTGCGCCCGCCAGCTCGTGGGCGATGAGCCGTTCGCCGTGCTGCTCGCCGACGATCTGATCCTGTCGACGACGCCCTGCCTGAAGCAGATGATCGACGTCTATCCCGAAGTGCGCGGCAACATGGTCGCGGTGATGGACGTCTCGCGCGAGCACGTCAGCCGCTACGGCATCATCGAGGCCGGGCGCGACGACGGCCGGCTGGTCCAGGTGAAGGGCATGGTCGAGAAACCCGATCCGGACAAGGCGCCGTCGACGCTCGCCGTCATCGGCCGCTACATTCTCGAACCGGCAGTGTTCGAGCATCTCGACCGGCAGAACCGCGGCGCGGGCGGCGAGATTCAGCTGACCGATGCGATGGCCACGCTGATCGGGCGCAGTCCGTTCCATGGCTACCGCTTCGAAGGCCGCCGTTTCGATTGCGGTGACAAGGTCGGGTTCTTCGAAGCGAATCTCGCCTTCGCCCTCGCGCGCGAAGACATCGGCGCGGACGTGCGCGAGATTCTGAAGAACTATCGCTGAGACGATTCGTTGGCGCGACGCCTCGACGTCGGCCGGCGCGCGCCGATGCGGGGGCCAGCAGAACACGGGATGAGGGAATAGATGCGCATCGCGATGATCGGCACCGGATATGTCGGCCTCGTATCCGGCGCGTGCTTCTCCGAGTTCGGCGTCGAGGTCGTCTGCGTCGACAAGGACGAGAACAAGATCCGGCGGCTGAAGCAGGGGGAAATCCCGATCTACGAGCCCGGGCTCGACGTGTTGGTCGCGAACAACGTCAAGGCTGGCCGCCTGTGGTTCACCACCGATCTTGCCGCGGCGGTGCCGGGGGCGGACGCCGTCTTCATTGCGGTCGGCACGCCGTCGCGACGCGGCGACGGCCACGCCGACCTGAGCTACGTGTTCGGCGCGGCCGAGGAGATCGCCCGCGCGCTCGACGGCTATACCGTCGTGGTCACGAAATCCACGGTCCCGGTGGGCACCGGCCGCGAGGTCGCACGCCGCATCCGCGCCGTCCGTCCCGATGCCGAATTCGACGTCGTCTCGAACCCGGAATTCCTGCGCGAGGGTTCGGCAATCAACGATTTCATGCGGCCGGACCGGGTCGTGATCGGCGCGGACAGCGAACGCGCCCGCCAGGTGATGCGGGAGCTGTACCGGCCGCTCTACCTGATCGAGACGCCGATGGTTTTCACCACCATCGAAACGTCGGAGCTGATCAAGTACGCGGCCAACACGTTCCTTGCGACCAAGATCACGTTCATCAACGAGATCGCCGATCTGTGCGAGAAGGTCGGCGCCGACGTGCACGACGTGGCGCGCGGCATCGGCCTCGACGGCCGCATCGGCCGCAAGTTCCTGCATCCCGGTCCCGGCTACGGCGGTTCGTGCTTTCCCAAGGACACGTTGGCGCTGGTCCGCACGGCCCAGGAAGCCGGTGCGCCTTTGCGCATCGTCGAAACCGTGGTCGAAATCAACAACGCGCGAAAGAAGCGGATGGCGACGAAGATCATCGACGCCTGCGGCGGCAGTGTGGAAGGCAAGACGATCGCCATGCTCGGGCTCACGTTCAAGCCCAACACCGACGACATGCGCGATGCCCCCAGCCTCGATATCGTGCCGGCGCTCGAGGCTGCCGGCGCCAAGGTCCGCGCCTTCGATCCGGAAGGGATGAAAGAGGCGGCGAAGCTGCTGCCCAACGTCACGTACTGCCAGAACGCCTACGAGACGATGGAGAATGCCGACGCGCTGGTCCTGACCACGGAGTGGAACGAGTTTCGCGCGCTCGACCTCGACCGCGTCAAGTCGCTGCTGAAGACGCCGATCGTCGTAGATCTGCGCAACATCTACGAGCCCGCAGCCATGGTCGCGGCCGGGTTCCATTATGTGTGCATCGGCCGCCCAGTTCCCAACCAAGCAGCAAAATCATGACAGACGCCCATCGCTTCGATCCGACCGTTCTCCGCGAGTACGATGTCCGCGGCATCGTCGGCAAGACGCTGTCGCCCAAGGATGCGCGCGCCGTCGGCCGTGCCTTCGGCACCAAGGTGGCCGAGAAGGGCGGACGCCGTATCGCCGTCGGTTACGATGGAAGACTGTCGTCGCCGGAGCTGGAAGCGGCGCTGGTCGACGGTCTCGCCGCCTGCGGGCTCGAGGTCCTGCGCATCGGCCTCGGCCCGACGCCGATGCTCTACTTCGCCGTCCGCGCGCTCGAGCTCGACGGCGGCGTGATGGTCACGGGATCGCACAATCCGCCCGACTACAACGGCTTCAAGATGATGCTGGGCAAGGGCAGCTTCTGGGGCAAGGATATCCAGGAGCTCGGGTGGATCGCGGCGAATGGCGCATTCGCGAACGGCAAGGGCGCAGTCCGCGAGCATCCGGTGTTCGACGCCTATGTCGACCGCCTGATGCAGGAGTGGGCGCACGCCCAGGAACGCAACCCGCGACCGCTCACGGTTGCGTGGGACCCGGGCAATGGTGCCGCCGGCCGTGTCGTCGCCGAGCTGACGCGCCGGCTGCCGGGCAGGCACATCCTGCTGAACGAGACGATCGACGGGCGCTTCCCCGCACATCACCCCGATCCGACGGTGCTCAAGAACCTCGTCGATCTGCAGGAGGCGGTGCAGAAGAACGGCGCCGATCTCGGCATTGCGTTCGACGGCGACGGCGACCGCATCGGCGTGGTCGACGGACAGGCGCGGGTACTGTGGGGCGATCAGCTGTTGGTGATTCTCGCCCGCGACGTGCTGCGCGAGCGGCCGGGGGCCACCATCATCGCCGACGTCAAGGCGAGCCAGGTCCTGTTCGACGAGATCCGCCGTGCCGGCGGCGAGCCGCTGATGTGGCGCACCGGGCATTCGATCATCAAGGCGAAGATGGCCGAGACCGGATCGCCGCTCGCGGGCGAGATGAGCGGGCATATCTTCTTCGCCGACCGCTGGTACGGCTTCGACGACGCGGTCTATGCCGCGCTGCGTCTGCTGGCCGTCGTTGCGACGGCACCCGACAGCCTGGCCGTCATGCGGGACCGGTTGCCGCAGGTCGTCAATACGCCCGAGCTGCGCTTTCCCGTGAGCGAGGAGCGGAAATTCGCCGTGATCGATGAGGTCAAGGCGCGGCTGAAATCGGCGGGCGCGCAGGTCAACGACGTCGACGGCGTACGGGTGACGTCGCCGGACGGATGGTGGCTGCTGCGCGCGTCGAACACGCAGGACGTGCTCGTCGCCCGCTGCGAGGCGCACGACGAGGCGGGGCTTGCGCGCCTCAAGGCCGCGCTTGCCGATCAGTTGCGGCAGAGCGGTATCGAGCCGCCGGCGCTTTAGCTTGGACGGCCCCGGAGAAGGGCGCGACCGGATGCAGTTCTTCTTCTATGGCACGCTGATGGACCCGGACGTACTGCGTGCCGTGCTGGGGCCGGCCGCCGTCGCCTTCGTGGAGCCGGCGGTCCTGCGTGGCTGGCGGCGCGTCGGTCTCGTCGGCGCGACCTATCCCGTCGCCGTGCGCGCCGGACGCGCGTCGCAGGTCGACGGCGTGCTGGCCTGGGGCATCGATGCGCGTGGCCGCGAGCGTCTGATCGCGTATGAAGGGGATTCGTATTTCATGATGCGGCTGCCGATCGAGGTCCGCGGCAAGACCGTTCGCGCCTTCGTCTTCGTGCCGCGCATCGATCGGCCGATCCGGGTATCGGGCCCGTGGGACTTCGCGGAATGGCAGCGCGTGCACAAGCGCCGCTGGATCGCGGGCCTGCGCGCACGCTCGGCGCGACGGGGCGTTCATGCGCCCATCCGTGTCGAGGGGGCGTGCGCCTGAACGGCCGGCACGACGGCCCGCTCAGCTGTTGCTGTGAGCGGCAATCTGGCTGGCGTTGATCGTCTCGTCCGGACTGAGCGTGATGCAGCTCATCCGGCGCTTCTTGAGCGCGCTGCATGCCTTGCGCGCCGCGGTCTCGGTCAGGCCGACGAAACGGGCGCGATAGAGCATTTCCTGGCGCCGCTGGACCGGCACGAGTTCGACCTTCGCATCCGACAGATAGGTCGGAGCGAGCTTCACCGCCTGCTCGGTCGCCCGGCGCGCGGGGTCGACGTCCCTGAACGCGCCGACCTGGACGCCCCAGGACGCATCGTCGCCATTGCGGTCGACCTCACGCGTCGCCGTGCGGGCCGGCCTCCCGGCGCGGGCGGCCGGCTGCGCGTTCGCGACCTTGACGGTCTTCACCGCCTTCACCGTCTTGGTGCCGGAGCTCGTGACGCGCGCCTGCCTGATCTCGGGCGCGGGGACCGGCGCGGCGAACGCGGCATCGAACAGTTGGGCCATTCTCTGATCGCGCGCCGACGGCGAGATGCCGCCCATGACGATGCCGATCAGGCGGCGGTCGCCACGCTTGGCCGACGCCGCCAGATTGAAGCCGGAGGCACGGATGTATCCGGTCTTGATGCCGTCGGCACCGTCGTACCAGGTGTTCAGCCGGTTATGGCTGACATGCGTGCGGCCGCCGTATGTGAACTCGTTGACCGAGAACAGGTGGTAGTGGTGCGGAAAGTCGCGGATGAGGGCGCGGGCGAGAACCGCTAGGTCGCGCGCCGTCGTCACCTGTCGCCCGTCGGGTAGACCCGACGCGTTGCGGAACGTGGTCTTTGTCATGCCCAGCTTGCGGGCCTTCGCCGTCATCATCTGGGCGAAGCGCTCCTCGCTGCCGCCGAGCGCCTCGGCCGCGACCACGGCCGCATCGTTGGCCGACTTGACGATCAGGGCCAAGATGACGTCGCGGACGGAAATCGTGTCGCCCGCCCGAAGGCCGAGCTTGGTCGGCGCCTGTGCTGCGGCGCGTGCCGAGACGGGCAGGCGCGACTGGAACGTGAGGCGCTTGGCATCCACGGCCTCGAACAGCAGATAGACCGTCATCATCTTGGTGAGCGAGGCGGGATAGCGCTTCTCGTCGGCGCGGTCCTCGTAAAGAACCTCGCCCGAATCCGCGTCGATGATGATCGCCGCCGTGCGGGCAGCGCGCGCCGGCGCGGACCAGCCGAGACAGATGGCCAGCGTCAGGAGGAGAATGGTGAGGACGTGAGAGGCGGCGAAACGGCCCGACGCGTATTTGGACTGCAACCTATCGGACAAACCGACCCCCCAGAAATCGTCGCCGCAATTGTGGTTAATCTACGGTGAAGGTTGCCACTTGTCGAGCAAAAATCGCGCGATTCCATTGGCTTACGCGATTTCTTTGGGATTATAAGTGACGTACCCTGACGAAGCGTAAATCGGCGCAAAAACGGAGGCGGCGCGAGTCGTGGCGGCCCCGACCGTGGATTTCGACCCGGAGGATTCCTTCAACCGGCGGCGAGAGGCAGGTGTATGGTGCCGACGATTTCTTTGCGGGTGGGCCCGAGATGAACTTCTTTTCTAAGGCAGTTCTTGTGGCGGCTACGGTTCTTCTTGGCGCTTGCGCCTACAGACCGGGCGCGATCAGTGACCCGATCCAGCGGAAGTTTCAGTACTTCAGCTACCTCAACGGGGACGACATCCGCCAAGACTGTCGGCGCGGTATGCCGGCACGCTACCGCCTAGTCTACAATGCAGTCTACGACGAGCAGGTAAGGGCCTACGACCTTCGCCACAGTGCGACCGGATCGGGTGCCGTGCTGTTCGCCCACGTGTTCGGCGGCGGGGGGAATGTGTCGACGTTCGATCCGCGCGATCCGACGGGACCGTGGCGCGGCGAAGCTTCGAACGTGCGGCTGGACGAAGCCCAGTATCTCAAGCTGATCCGGGCGATCGAGGCCAGCGGCTTCGGTACGCCGGCGCCGGAGGGGATGATCCTGCCGTCCGGCGCCTTCTACTGGATCGCGAGTGCCTGCGCCGACGGTCAATTCCACTTCAATGCCTGGCTCTATCCGTCGGAGCGGTTCGATCAGATCCGGTTTGCCCAACTTCTGTTCGCCCATGACCGGACCGGGGTGCCGGTGAACCCGCCCCGGCCGATCAGCCGGGCCGAGCAGCGGCTCAAGCCCCAGACGGATAATCCGACGTTGGACTTCGAACTGCGCGTCGGGCGGAACGGCCTGGCCGGGCATGGCACAGTTTTCTGACGCGGTATCTCGGTAAGAAAATCTGGCCTGAGCGAAGCCGGCCTGAGCAAGGTGGGGCGCCTTTTTATGCTGCAGTGCACAAAAAGGCGTTGACACCCCGGTTGACGCTCCTCATATTGAGGTCGAGTTTTGCTGCGTTGCAGCATAACTGCTGCGGCGCAGGACGACGATACGCCGGGCAGGGCCGCAAGTTCTCGTCGGCAGGAGATTGCGAATGGCTCGCCAAACCAAGGCGAAGCGTACGAGCGCGCCGTCCAGCGGACGGCGAAACGAGACGACCGAGACCCGGGGCGTTGAGCCTCGTAACGCCAACGATACGGAAGGGACTACCATGAAGAAGGATTTCGACGACACGGCGGCCGGTAGCGCTGCAGACATGCAGAAGGGCTACGACCAGCTGATCAACAGCACGCGCGAGCAGTTCGAGAAGGCCGGGGCATCGGCCCTCAAAGCCTACGAGGACCTGATCAAGTTCCAGCGCGAAAACTACGAGGCCTACGTCGCATCCACCACGATCCTCGCCAAGGGCGTGGAGACGGTGGGCAAGGTCTGGTCCGAGCTGGCGCACGAGTCCTGGGAAAATTTCGCCCAGGCGACGAAGGCACTGCTCGGCGCCAAGACCCTGCGCGAGGCGGTTGACGTTCAGAGCGACTTCGCGAAGGCGAGCTTCGACAAGCTGATCGCGGAAAGCACGAAGCTGTCGGAGATGACCGTCAAGGTCGCGACCGAGGCCTTTCAGCCGATCGGCGCGCGGCTCAACGTCGCGGTCGAGCGCCTGCTGAAGCCGATCGCGGCCTGACGCCCGGCCGGATCCGGCCAGAAAGGGGCATCCGAACGGGCCCGGCAGCCGCACCGGGCCCGTTTTCGTTTTTGCGACCTCCGCCCGTCGGGCGACCGCCGGGCGGCTTGGGTGTGGGCGCGCTCTCTTTCGACGACGCACGGAACGCAGCCACGGTCGCCAGCGTCAGGTAATCAAACGGAAGACATTCGGTGACGCCGGCGTGGACTTTTATGATCAAGACTCTTTTCGAGGCGTGCCGGAATCCAATATCATTACTGTGTCTTGTGTGGATGTAGTTCCGGTTGGCGACTGGCATGAGCGAGATCGACAGATCGAACGATGATGGGCCGTCCACCGGTGTCGTGGTCCAGACGCGGACCAAGACGAAGCGGCCGTCCATGTACAAGGTGTTGATGCTGAACGACGACTACACGCCGATGGAGTTCGTCGTTCATGTCCTGGAGCGCTTCTTCAACAAGAGCCGGGAAGAGGCGACCCAGATCATGTTGCACGTGCACCGCAAGGGGGTGGGGGTGTGCGGCGTGTTCACCTACGAGGTGGCCGAGACCAAGGTCACCCAAGTGACCGAGTTTGCGCGGCGCAACCAGCACCCACTGCGCTGCACGCTCGAGAAGGAATAGGCCACGATATCGCTCGTTAACCAATCAGTGGCACAATCGGCATCGAGGTGCGGGCGCGCGGCTTTTTGTCGGCGCCGTTGAGCTAGGACCCACGAACGAGGGGAGTATCCCGTTTCATGCTATCGCGTAACCTCGAGCAGAGCCTGCATCGGGCGTTAGCCCAGGCAAATCAGCGCCGGCACGAATATGCCACGCTCGAGCACCTTCTGTTGGCCCTGACCGAGGACCAGGACGCTGCGGCAGTCATGCGCGCCTGCGGCGTCGATCTCGAAAAGCTTCGGCGCGATCTCATCAACTATCTCGACAACGAGCTGACCGGACTGGTTACCAACCGCGCCGGCGACGCCAAGCCGACGGCCGGCTTCCAGCGGGTCCTCCAGCGTGCCGCGATCCATGTCCAGTCGTCGGGCCGCGAGGAGGTGACCGGCGCCAACGTGCTGGTCGCGATGTTCTCGGAACGCGAGTCGCACGCCGTCTACTTCCTGCAGGAGCAGGACATGTCGCGGCTCGACGCCGTCAACTACATCTCGCACGGCGTGGCGAAGGTCCCCGGGCGCAGCGAGACGCGGCGCGTGCGCGGAGCGGAGGAAGACGCGGGCGCCGGATCGGGTACCGCCGGCAATGCCGGCGAAAAGGGCAGCAAGCGCGGCCAGGAAGCGCTCGCCGCCTACTGCGTCAATCTGAACAAGAAGGCGTCGCAGGGCCGCATCGATCCGCTGATCGGCCGCGAGGCCGAGGTGGAGCGGACGATCCAGATCCTCTGCCGCCGCTACAAGAACAACCCGCTTTATGTCGGCGATCCGGGCGTCGGCAAGACCGCGATCGCCGAGGGTCTCGCCCGCAAGATCGTCAAGGGCGAGGTGCCCGAGGTCCTACGCAACTGCACCATCTATGCGCTCGACATGGGCACGCTGCTCGCCGGCACGCGCTACCGCGGCGATTTCGAGGAGCGGCTCAAGGCCGTGCTGGCCGAGCTCGAGGCGCACGAGGGCGCGATCCTGTTCATCGACGAGATCCATACGGTGATCGGCGCGGGCGCCACCTCCGGCGGCTCGATGGACGCGTCCAACCTGCTCAAGCCGGCGCTCGCCAACGGCACGCTGCGCTGCATCGGCTCGACGACGTACAAGGAGTACCGGAACTACTTCGAGAAGGACCGGGCGCTCGTCCGCCGGTTCCAGAAGATCGACGTCAACGAGCCGTCGATCGAGGATTCGATCAAGATCCTCAAAGGCATCAAGCCATACTACGAGGCGCACCACCGGGTGCGCTACACCAACGAGGCGATCCGCGCCGCCGTCGAGCTCGCCGCGCGCTACATCAACGACCGCAAGCTGCCCGACAAGGCGATCGACGTGATCGACGAGGTGGGGGCAGCGCAAATGCTGCTGCCGCCGGGCAAGCGCAAGCGCGTCATCTCGGTCAAGGACGTGGAGGCGGTGGTCGCGAAGATCGCCCGCATCCCGCCCAAGAGCGTGTCGACCGACGACAAGGAGACGCTCAAGAATCTCGAGCGCGACCTCAAGCGCGTCGTCTACGGCCAGGACAAGGCGATCGAAGCGCTGTGCAGCGCCATCAAGCTGTCCCGCGCCGGGCTGCGCGAACCGGAGAAGCCGATCGGCTGCTATCTGTTCTCGGGGCCGACCGGCGTCGGCAAGACCGAGGTCGCGCGTCAGCTCGCCGCGACGCTGGGCATCGAGCTCAAGCGCTTCGATATGTCGGAGTACATGGAGCGGCACACCGTGTCGCGCCTGATCGGCGCCCCGCCGGGCTATGTCGGGTTCGACCAGGGCGGCCTGCTCACCGATGCCATCGACCAGACGCCGCACTGCGTGCTGCTGCTGGACGAAATCGAGAAGGCGCATCCGGACCTGTTCAACATCCTGTTGCAGGTCATGGACCACGGCAAACTGACGGACCACAACGGCAAGACGGTCGACTTCCGCAACGTCATCCTGATCATGACCACGAATGCGGGCGCGGCCGACATGGCGAAGCCAGCCATCGGCTTCGGCCAGGAGACGCGCGTGGGCGAGGACGTGGAGGCGATCAACCGTCTGTTCACGCCCGAGTTCCGCAACCGCCTGGATGCGATCATCGCGTTCTCGCGCCTGTCGCCCGAGGTGATCAGCCGGGTCGTCGACAAGTTCATCCTGCAGCTCGAGCAGCAGCTCGCCGAGCGCGACGTCACGATCACCGTGACCGACGAGGCGCGGACGTGGCTCGCCGAGAAGGGCTATGACGAGCTCTATGGCGCCCGCCCGCTGGCGCGCGTCATCCAGGAGAACATCAAGAAGCCGCTGGCGGAGGAACTTCTGTTCGGTCGCCTGTCGAAGGGCGGGCACGTGCGGGTCAAGGTCGAGGGCGGCAAGCTCGGCTTCGACTATCCGGCGCCGCCGGCCACGCGGCCCGAGCCGAAGGTACCGGCGCTGGTCGAGTGAGGCGGTCACGCCGAAAGACAAAGCATGCGCGGGGCCGGTGGCCCGGCCACCGCTGCGTACATCAGCGCGCCGGCATCGACGTGAGCGTCGATGAAATGAGTGATCCGCGCCGACCGTAAGCGGCCGTGGCGGTCGTTTAACTGCCGCCGCGGACGCGAAAGGGAGGCAGCCCATGTTCGACCTGGCCTTACGGATGAGCTCGGCGTTGGCCGAAGCGAGCGATGCCGGTTTCCTCGGCGAAACGTTGAAGCCGGCATTGGCCGGCTGCCGGGATTGCGGCATTGCGCGGATCATCACGGCACCGGCGACCGAAACGTGCCCCGATTGCGGGGCCGAGATGCACGTGCTTGACGAGCGCGCAAGCACGCTACACGCCGCCGCGGACGTGATCTGACGATCGCCGCCGGAACGGGCGCCGACCCGAAGAGAGCCGGCCCCGAAGAACGCGAGGCAGGCGCCGTCACCCGGGTTGTAGGACGTGTGCGGCGTCCCGGTTCGACGGGCGCTCACCGTTTCCTTGATCTCGTGCGCACCGACGAGCGCCGGGGCAAGGCCACCCGGATCGGTCAAGCAACGCCGGTCCGTGGGCCATTCACTGGCTTGGTTTGGTCCTTGACCCGTCCCGCTCCGACGTCGATTGTCGGCCCATGTCGCTTCCGTTCCTTGCCGGCGTCCGCGTCATCGACCTGTCGCAGTACATACCGGGCCCTTATGCCGGCCTGATGCTGGCCGATCTCGGCGCCGACGTTGTGAAGGTGGAACCGCCGGGCGGCGATCCGATGCGCAGACTGGGCCCGCGCGACCACGACGGCATTTCGCCGTTCTGGAAGTTGATGAACGGCGGCAAGACGGTCATCGAGCTCGATCTGAAGACGGGCGACGGATGCGCCGCGTTCACCCGCCTGCTGAGCGCCGCCGACGTGCTGATCGAATCCTATCGGCCCGGCGTGATGGAGCGGCTCGGGTTCGGACGGTCACGCCTGGACGAGATCAACCCGCGTCTCGTTCACGCGGCGCTGTCGGGCTATGGTCAGACCGGTCCGTGGCGCCTGCGCACGGGACACGATCTCAACTACATGGCGCTCGCGGGCGGGCTGGCGGCGTCTGGCATTCCATCGCAGCCGGTCATGGCGGCGCCGCCGACGGCCGACTTCGCCAGCGGCGTGCAGACGGCGCTCGCCGTTTGCGCGGCGCTGATCGGGCGCGGGCGAACGGGGAAGGGGGCCTATCTCGACCTCAGCCTCGCCGAAACGGTGCTCGCGTGGCAGAGCCTCAATCTCACGGCGGCGCTCCGTCCGGGGTTCGAGCCCGAGCGCGCGGCGAATCTGCTCAATGGCGGGGCGGCCTGCTATCAGATCTATCAGGCGGCGGATGGCCGCTTCGTCACGCTCGCCGCGATCGAGGAGAAGTTCTGGCGCAACTTCTGCGAAGCGGTCGGCCGTCCGGACTGGATCGCGCGGCAGTGGGAGCCGATGCCGCAAACGGCGCTCACCGCCGCCGTCGCAACGCTGTTTGCGACGAAGCCTGCGACCCAATGGGAAGCAATCCTCGGCGCTGTCGACTGCTGCTTCGGCATCGTCGTCGAGCCGCGCGAAATTCCCGACCATGCGCAGGTCATGGCGCGTGGGATGATTGCGCGCCGCGACGGCCCGGATGCAGCCGTCGAGGCGCTGTTTCCCGCCCATGTCGACGGGGCGCCCCCGCCCGGCCGCCGCCCACCAGCCTTGGTCGATGCGGCAACCGTGCTCACCCGCTGGTCGCGTGTGCATTGAGGCGCTTTACCGTCTTGCCGGCCTGACGGATCTGCCCTGGCTTTACCGGCGCGTCAGCAGCCGCGCGTGTGATCCTGCTTGAACGGGCTGTGCGCCGCGAGCGCCGTCATCTCGTTCCGGATCAGTTCGGTCTCACGCGCGAGGAAATGCGCGACGGCGTCGCGGAAACCGGCGTCACGGATCCAGTGCGCGCTGTAGGTCGGTACCGGCAGATAGCCGCGCTGGATCTTGTGCTCCCCTTGGGCGCCGGCCTCGACGCGCCGCAGGCCGCGGCCGATGGCGAATTCGATCGCGCGGTAATAGCAGGCCTCGAAGTGAAGGAAGCGAAACTCGCCGCGCGCGCCCCAGTTCCGCCCGTAGAGCGTATCCGTGCCGATCAGGTTGAGCGCGCCGGCGACCCAGCGGCCCTGCTGGCGCACGATTACCAGCAGCACGCGGTCCGCCATCACGGCACCGAGGCGGTGGAAGAAGTCGCGCGTCAGATAGGGGGCACCCCATTTGCGGTCGAAGATGCTGACGTACAGATCGTGATACGCATCCCAGTGCTCCGGCCGTATCTCGGGGCCCGTGAGGGGGAGGATCTCGAAACCCTGGGCGGCGACCTCGCGCCGCTCCCGGCGGATCGACTTGCGCTTGTCGTGGCTGAGCGCGGCAAGAAAGTCGTCGAATGTCGCGTAGCCCCGGTTTTCCCAGTGGTACTGCATGCCGGTCCGGATCAGGAAGCCGGCCGACTCGAAGGCCGATCTTTCCTCGGCGGTGCAGAACGTGACGTGCAGCGAGGAGACGCGCTGGCGCTCGGCGATCCGGGCGAGCGCACCGATGAGGGTGTTGCGTATCGCCGCGCGGGCGCGATGGGGGCGCACGAGAACGCGCGGCCCGGTCACGGGCGTGAAGGGAACGGCAACCTGGAGCTTCGGATAATAGCGCCCGCCGGCGCGCCGATACGCATCGGCCCAGCCGTGGTCGAACACGTACTCGCCGTAGGAGTGGCTCTTCAGATACATCGGCACGACGCCGACGATGTGGCCGTCGGCGTCCTCGGCGACGACGTGCTGCGGCAGCCAACCGGTCTCGGCCGTTGCCGATCCGCTCGCCTCGAGCGCGTGCAGGAAGGCATGCGTGACGAACGGGTTGTCGGTCCCGGCGCACGCGTCCCATGCGGCAGGATCGATCTCCGCGATCCGTTCGACCAGTTTCACGCTGATGGCATCGCTGCCGTCGGGCATCGTCACGCTCCGGTCCGTCGCAGACTTCGTGTCGTCATGTAGTGTGCCGGGAGCTGCATGGCGAGGTACGGCGCCCGCGCATCTAGCGCGGCAGGGGTATGGTCACGGTCGTGTCGTCATAGCCGTGCCGCCGGTGGTGCGCGCGCACGACGACCTGCTCGATACCGGGCGGGACCGCGACGCCGAGGAGCTCGCGCGTGAACGGCTGCTCGTCCGCGTGCGGATGGAGAAGCTCGCGCCGGCCGAGCACGCCGCCGTCCGGCGTCAGGATCTCGAATGCATCGGCATACGAATCCCAGCCGCGATCGTTGCTGCGTATCGTCACATGGAAGTCGAAGCGGCCGTCCATGCGGTGGTCGACCACCACGGCGACGACGTCGGCCTCGCCAGCCCATGCGGGCGCGACGGCGAGGCCGATCAAAAGCAGGATCGACGCGGCGGAACTGCGTATCGCCGTCATTCGACCTCAAACACCGCCTCCACTTCGACGGCGACCCCGAAAGGCAGGGAGCCGACCCCCACGGCTGCGCGCGCGTGCTTGCCAGCTTCGCCAAACACTTCGACGAAGAGGTCCGAGGCGCCGTTGATGACCTTCGGATGGTCGCCGAACTCCGGCACGGCGTTGACGAAGCCCCCGACCCGCACGCAACGGCGCACGCGGTCGAGGTCACCGTCGCAGGCATTCTTCAGGTGCGCAAGCACATTGAGCGCGCACAGGCGCGCCGCCTTCTGACCCTCCTCGACGCTAAATTCGCGGCCGAGCTTGCCCACATATTCGAGCTTGCCGTCCTTGAGCGTGACCTGTCCCGCCACGAAGACGAGATTACCCGTGCGCACGGTCGGGACATAGTTGGCTGCCGGCGTGGCCGCGGCGGGCAGGGTGATTCCGAGTTCCTTGAGACGCGCTTCGATCTTCCCCGGCATTGTTTCGATCCCTGTTGATTCCTGCGGGATGGGGAGCATAGCCCGGCGGCTGCCTGCTGATCCAGGGCAGGGTCTTGGGCGTGGCGAGACATGCGGCCGCCACAATGTTGCCTTGGCGGCGCGAAAAAATCGTCGCCGGCCGAAGGAGGACGTCTTCAATGCGCATCTCGCGTTGGCTTTGGGTGGTCGTGTTCGGGATGGCTGGCCTCGTCCCTGCCTGGGCCATCAACGTCCTCGATCTCAAGACCCAGTATGCGGCGACCAGCGTGATCGGGAGCGGCGCCAATGTCCGCGAGGGCAGGCTGTGGCGGACGCCGAACGCCCTTCGGCACGAAATGGTCGAGGCCGGCCGGCAGCAGATCGCCATTGCGCGGCTCGATCGCAAGCTTGCCTGGCTGCTTCTGCCCGACCAGCGGCTCGCCATCGAAATGGGACTCGAGAGCTTCGGCCTGCCCATGGGACTGCTGACCGGCGACGGTCTGAAGCAGACGCCCGTCGGCCAGGAAACGATCGCCGGACGACGGACGACGAAGGTTCGGGTCGAGCGCAAACCCGGCACAAGCGGGCCGCACTTCGAAGGGTTCGTCTGGACGACCGCGGAAGGGATCGTGATGAAGGTCGTCGGCACCGGCGAGCATGAGGGCCGCCGCGGCGCCATCAACGTGAGCTTCCGGGACATTCAGCCCGGACGCCAGGATCCGGCGCTGTTCGAGGTGCCGACCGGCTATCGCCGGCTGGTCCTCAACGGGGTCGATCTTCAGACTTTTCTCGCAGGACTCGAGCAGCTGCGCGCATTGGGCCAGGGGCGCCTGCCGATACCCGGCCGTTAGCGTGCGGCACGTCACGCGGACCCGTGCGCGAGTCGTCGCTTGGCGCGCGTCTTGGCGCACGATGTCCGATCTCGCTCGCGAACATCCGGCCAACGCCAGCCGATCATGCCCATCGTCCGACCGCGGTTACGGTTAATTTGCTTTTAACCAAGGAATGACACCCTCGCGCGCCAATTCGGGAGCGATGTCATGGCGCGCAGGACGTGGTGGGACTGGAGCAACGTGAATTGCTGGGCGGGCGTGATCGGCTGCGTGGCGGCGACGACGGCGCGCCTTCTTCTGGGATCGGACGGCGACATGCTGGGCCTGCTGCCGAGCTGGCTTCCCCCTGATCTCGATGCCGTCCTCGCCTCGGTGCTGGGCGGTGCCTCGGGTTTCCTGGGCGCACTTCTCGTCGACTGGATCCGGCCGCCGCAATAGCTTGCGGCGCGCCCGCGATCGCCGATCGACAGGCGATCTCGCTGCCGTTCCTTGCGTGCATACAGCGATTGCAAGGAGCGCGCCGCGCCAGGGCGTAAGGCGCTCCGTCGTCGATACCGGCTGCTTGCGTGCCGCGGGGCGCCGAGCCGGGACCGTCAGGAAGAGATCAATTCGGGTGCAATCGGAACCGATCGCCGCGCCGTCATGACGTGGCGGTATCGACGGCATGGTACCGACCGCGGAAAAAGACGAGCGGCCTGTCTTTCGTGCCGTACTCGATCGCCAGCACTTCGCCAACGATGATGAGATGGTCACCGCCCTCGTACCGCGCATGGGTCCGGCAATCGAAAGCGGCGAGGTTCGGCTCGATCACCCGGCCGCCCAGTCGACCCGGACGCCCGTCGACGTCGCGCCATTTGTCTTCGCCGGCGCGCGCGAACCGGTTCGAAAGCTCGGCCTGATCCTCGCCGAGCAGATTGATCGTAAACCCGGGCGCGGCCGCGAAGGTCTCAAAGCTCCGCAGCGTTCGGCCGACGCTGAAAAGAACCAACGGCGGCGTGAGCGATACGGAGGCGAACGAGTTTACGGTGATGCCGACCGGCCGGCCGACGGCGTCGGTCGTCGTGACGACGACGACGCCGGTCGGAAACAGGCCCAACGCGTCACGGAACTCGCGCGACGAGAACGAAGGCGCCGACCCGGCGCCGTCAGGGCCGCTCATGCGTGTGCCGCACCGTTCACGCCGACGTAGACGGAATAAAGAGAGGTCGTCGCGGTGATGAACAGCCTGTTGCGCTTCGGGCCGCCGAAGCAGAGGTTGGACACGGCCTCCGGGATGCGGATCTTGCCGAGCAACGTACCGTCCGGCGCGTAGCAATGCACGCCGTCGCCGGCACTGGTCCACACGTTTCCGGCGGTGTCCAGCCGGAATCCGTCGGAGCATCCCGGCGTCACCACGGCGAAGACGCGGCCGTTCGACAGCCGTCCTTTCTCGTCGACATCGAACACCCGTATATGACGATTACCGTTCGGGTCGTGAGAGATGCTCGTATCCGACACGTAGAGCCGCCGCTCGTCGGGCGAGAAGGCGATTCCGTTCGGCCGCACGAAGTCGTCGGCAACGACAGTCAGCTCGCCGGCCCGGGGGTCCAGCCGGAACACGTAGCAACCGTCGAGCTCCATGTCCGCCTTGTGTCCCTCATAGTCGTTCATGATTCCGTAGGGCGGGTCCGTGAACCAGATGGTGCCGTCCGACTTGACGACGACGTCGTTGGGTGAATTGAGGCGCTTACCCTTGTATCTATCGGCCAGAACCGTGATCCGTCCGTCGATCTCGGTTCTGGTCACGCGGCGTGCGCCGTGCTCGCAGGTGATGAGCCGTCCCTCCAGGTCCCGCGTATTGCCGTTCGCGTAATTGGACGGCTGCCGGAACGTCCGCACGCCAAGGCCGTCCACCCACTGCAGCATCCGGTCGTTGGGAATGTCGCTCCAGACGACATAGCCGCCGTCACCGAACCAGACGGGGCCCTCCGCCCATCGCATGCCGGTGTGGAGGCGCTCCACCCAGCCGTTCGGCAGGACGAGCTTGCGAAATTCCGGCGTCAATATCTCGAAGTCGGACATGATCGCTCCTTCATCTTTGCCGGCGATCGCACTTTCGTGTGCCTGCCGGTCAAATAACAAGCCCCTCGATGGCAATGCCCAGCGCGTTCTGGCCGTAGAGCGTGGCCTGGACATCCCAGGTCATCGAAATATGCGCTGCGGCCGCGTGCACGTCGCGGAACCGCGCCTGCATCGGATTCGTCAGCAGAATGCCGCCGCCGCCGCTGGCGGCCATGAGCGAGTCGACCGCCCGGACGCAGAGCTGAGCCACGAAGGCGAGATTGCGGCGCCATCTTATCTTGTCCTCGAGCGACGGCTGGCCGCCCGACTCGATGATCGATACCAGGGCGCGAAGGTCCGTGCGCAGCGAGAGCTCGGCAAGATCGACCGCGGCACTCGCCTCGGCAAGGCGCATCTGAACCGGCACGTGGTCGGCGACCCTCGCGCCCGAGTAGGTCGCAACGCGCTTGCGGGCAGCGGCGAGAAACTCTTCCACCGCCGCGCGGGCCGTGCCCAGCGGCACCATCGCCAGAAAGAAGGGAAACGAAGCAAACGGCGGCAGCCGAAAGACGGGCGCCGGATTCACCTTGGCGCCAGGCGTGATTCCCGAAGCGAACACATCGGCTGCGAGCGTACGATGGGCGGGGACAAAGGCGTCCTTGATTTCGACGTCGTGACTGCCGGTGCCGGCAAGACCGTATGCACGCCAGTTGCCCAGGCTGCGAAAATCCGATTGCGGAATCAGGAACATCCGACGTTCGGGTTCGCCGTCGCGCTGGACCATCGCGCCGACCAGCATCCAGCTCGAAGCGTCGACGCCGCTTGCGAAAGGCCAACGGCCGGTCAGGCGATAACCGCCTTCGACGGGGATCGCACGGCCGCAGGGGAAGGCGAGGCCGGTCGCCGCGACCGCATCCGGATCGTGCGCCCACACGTCCTCCTGCGCCTGCAACGGGAACTGCCCGATGTTCCAGGAATGCGTGACCAGATTGACGAACACCCACGCCGTGGACGGACAACCCCGGCAGAGCTCCAGCATGACCTCGAGAACCGGTTCGGCCGAGAGTTCCGCGCCGCCGAACCGCGCCGGCTGCATCATCCTGAGGAGGCCGGATTCGCGCAGATCGGCGATCGTCTCGTCCGGACACCGGCCGATCTCCTCGCACGTCCTGGCGCGCTCGATCAGCTTCGGAACGAGCGCCGCGGCCCGCCGTTTCGCCTCCGCCGGTGACAGAGCGACAGCACCTTCAGCGAGGCTGCGTTGAGACTTCGGCGTCGACGGCTTCATGACATCGTATCTCCGCTGACCGGGATCCGTCCGATCAAATACCATCTAATTGACCAATTGATCAATAACGAGAGTGGCGACGCACCGGAATGTGCGATCGCGACGCGGTGGATCGCCGAAACGTCATGGTCCGCTGGACGCGAAGGCACATGGGCGAGGCGGTCGCTTGCCCCTCGATCACGTTTGCTCTATACAGGCAAATGCGATCTCGCAATCTAGCGTACGATAAATATGAAGCCCGTCGGCGCCGTCCGGCGGCCGGAGGAGGGAGGAAACCGTGCGAGGCGATGGATTTCTCGACCGCCTTACATTCGGGCTTCATCTTTTGGCCGCGCTCTGGCTGTTCAGCCTGGCGTTCGTGATCCTGGTCGATGTCGTCGGGCGGGGCCTGTTCAGCAGTCCGCTGCACGGGACGCCAGAGATCGTCAGCAACTCGATCGTGTCGATCGCATTCCTGCAACTGACGCATGCGATCCGCATGCGCGGCATGCTGCGGACGGACATTGTCGAACAGTTCTTGCCCGAGGCAGGCGTGCGCGTTCTGCGCGCGATCGGATATCTGGTCGGGGCCGCGCTGTTCGGTGCGATGGCGTGGAGTTCGTGGGAACCCATGCTGTCCGCTTGGGAGATCGGCGAGTACTCGGGCGAAGGGGCATTGCGCGTGCCTACCTATCCCGTCCGAACCATCATTGTGGCGATGAGTGCCCTTGCGTCGATCTGCTACCTGATGCTCGCGGCGGGGCAGTTCGGGGCACGCAGGACGCAAAGACCGCACTGACGTCATGCACGATGCCGTCACTGCGCGAGTGAGCGTGGAGGAGTGAATGCCGGGGGTCGACTTCACGTTCGGGATGCTCGCGCTTCTTCTGGGCATGATCGGCCTGGGGTTCCACATCGTGGTGGCGCTGGGCGCTGCCAGCGTGCTGGGCGTCTGGATCCTGACGGGAAACCCCGATGTCGCATTGTCGATCCTGTCGACGACCGCATTCGAGGCGCTGCGGGACTACGTCTTTGCGGTCATTCCCCTGTTCGTTCTCATGGGCGAGTTCGTCGCCCGGTCCGGAGCGGCCAAGGACCTGTACGTGGCGATCAACAGGCTGCTTCGCCATATGCCCGCGCGGCTCGCCGTCGCGACCGTGTTCGGCAACGCCGTGTTCGCGGCGGTGGTCGGCGTGAGCGTCGCCTCGGCGGCCACGTTCTCGCGGATCGCTTACCCGCAGATGCTTGCGCTTCGCTACGAAAAGACGACGGCACTCGGCTGTATTGCCGGCAGCTCGTCGCTCGGCATGCTCATACCGCCCAGCGTGCTCATGATCGTCTGGGGCGTCCTGACCGAGCTGTCGATCGGCAAGCTGTTCATGGCCGGCTTCCTGCCGGGGATCATTCTGGCCGTCATGTATGCCGGCTGGTGCGTCGTCCTTGCCATGATCGCTCCGTCGCGCTTCGGGCATACCGGGGCCGTCGCGCGTGGAAGCCCGACGGTGAGCGAACCGCCGATGAGCCGGAGCGAGATCGTCGGATCGGCAGGGACGGCTCTCCTGATCATCGTGGTGCTCGGCGGAATCTGGTTCGGTGCTTTCACGCCGACCGAGGCGGCCGGCATCGGCGCGCTGGCGGCGCTCGCGATCGCCTTGGCGAAGGGAATGCGCAGGCACGAAATCCTCGAGGTGGTCTCCGAGACAGGGCGGACTTCGGCGCCGATTCTGTTCCTGCTGCTCTGCGCGCAGATGTATTCGCGCCTGCTCGCGCTAGGCGGAATCGTCGACGACATCCAATCCATGATCATCGGGTTCGGGTTCAGTCCGGTCGCGATAATGTGTCTGATGGTGGTGATCTGGCTTTTTCTCGGGATGTTCGTCGACTCGGTGTCGATCATTCTGCTGACGGTGCCGATCTTCACCCCCATTGCCGGACAGATGGGGATCGACCCGATCGCGTTCGCCATCGTCGGGATACTCGCCATCGAGGCGGGCATACTGACGCCACCGTTCGGGCTGGCCGTCTTTACGGTGAAAGCCTGCGTTCCGGATCCGGACGTGACGCTCGGGCAGATCTTCAGGGGGGCGGCACCATATTGGGTGATGCTCATCGGGCTCGCGGCCGCCGTGTACGCGTTTCCCGGCATTGCCACAACGCTTCCGTCGCTCATGTGAGCGGATGCTGCCCGCGCGGCAAGAGCGTGGGTACCGCAGTCGGCGAACGGTCTTGATGAAAAGTCTGATCAACTGATAAATTAGAATACGGCAAGTTTACCGAAAGAACCGCCTAAAAAGACTGGAGGAAACGCCTATGGCCAATGGTTACGTGCGCGCACTCGGATTCATCATGGCGGCCGCAATCGGCGCGCTCGCGATCCCGGGGCCAGCTCTCGCCGACAATATCAGGCTGCGGATCGGTGCTGGCCATCCGGTGCAAGGCATCGCCCATGTGACCGCGGTGGAAGAGTTCTTCATTCCAGAGGTGACGAAGCGGGCCGAGAAGGCAGGACACAAGATCGAGTGGACGAAGGCCTGGGGCGGATCGGTCGCGAAACTGTCCGAAACGCTCGAAGCGACCCGTTCAGGGATCCTGGATATCGGCGTCGTCAATTTCCCGTTCCATAGCGCGCATCTGTTCACGAACAATTTTCCGTTCCACTTCCCGTTCCAGCCGTCGGACCACGTACTGGCCGTCAAGGCCGTGCGGATGACGTACGAGGAGGTGCCGTGGCTGAAGGAGGTGTTCGAGCGGAAGTTCGGGCAGAAACACCTCGGGATCGGCCAGAACGGTGACTACGGCATCGGCAGCAAGACGCCGATCGCGAGTTTCGACGACCTGAAAGGAAAGAAGTTCGGGGCGGCCGGACCCAATCTCAACTGGTTCCGGGACACCGGCATCGTCGGCGTGCAGCAGAGCCTCAACGAGGCCTACAACGCGATCCAGACCGGCGTGTATCACGGCTACGTCGTCTTTCCCGGTTCGTATTACGGGTTCAAGCTGCACGAAGTCGGACCATATTACCTGAGGGCCGGTCTGGGCGCGCCGGCAGCGATCGCGCTGACGATCAATCTGAATACCTGGAAACGACTGCCGAAGGCGGTTCAGGACATCCTGGTCGAAGTCGGCCGCGAGTACGACATCGTGAACGCGGAGATGCAGGCCAAGGCGGATGCCGAAGGGTTGGAGCGCCTGCGCGCCGCGGGCGTCGAGATCCGCGAACTCTCGCCGGCCGAACGGGCGAAGTGGGCCGAGGCGGTCAAAGGATTGCCGAACGAGATGGCGCAGGACGCCAATCGGCGCGGCGAGCCGGGTACGCAGGTCTTCCGCGCCTATATCGCCAATCTGAAAAAGCTCGGGTACACGTTCCCGGTCGAATACCAGATCGACTGATAACCCCGACGCCCGGCCGGTGACGATACGGCCGGGGCGACTAGGCGCCGGCGCGTTTGCGTGAACGCGCCGGCTTCGTCTTTGCGGACGCGAGAATTCGGGGCAGCATCACCTCGGCGCCGGCAAGGAACGTCTCGACGTTCTGGACCATGATGTCCTCGATATCAGCCTTGACCGGCATATCGTAGATCCAGCGCCGGATCAGCAGATAGGTAAGGCAGCCGGTCAGCATGTAGACGAGCTCGTATTCCAAAGGCGATATACGCCCGTTCGGCGGAAGCGGATATCCGCAGTGGGCGCGCAGCTCGATGCAGATCCGCGTAAAGACGCGGTTGTGCATGCGCTTCATGTAGCGCCGGCTGATCGATTCGCCGCGCAGGCCCGAATACATGAAGATGCGGATCCATTCATAACGGTCGATGGCCTTAGCGTAGGCGACGTACACCCGGACAAGACGGTCCCGGAGCGGGATCGACCGGTCGGCGAGAATCCGCTCCCATTCCGGATTGAACCGGGCCAGATAGACGCGCCGGTAGACTTCGTCGATGAGGGCATCCTTGGTCGGGAAGTAATTGAACAAGAGCGGCTGCGTGATGCCCAGGCGTTCGGCAAGCTGCCGCGTCTGTCCGACGAAGCCGAACTCGGCGAAGAAACGAACGGCGGCCTCCAGAATCAACCGTTTCCTCTCCGCGGGCGGATAGCGGCGGCGCACAGCCGGTTTGGCGACGGAACGTTTCCTGACGGCTTCCTTGGGCAAGAGCGTATTTCCTACGTAAGATTGTAGCCAAGATTGCCGCTAGGCTTAGAAGGAGTGATCAAAACACGCAAGTGCCGTAACGAACGGAGCGATCGTCTCCGCGAGCACGGACGCGTCAGGTAGGTGACGGGGCCGTGACGATGGCGCGAAGGCGCGAGGTGGATTCGCGCCCGGGACTCAGCCGCCGATCCACTCCGACTTCTGCGCCTCGGGCATCAGGTCGTTGGTGGTCCAGGAGAAGAACAGGAAGGCGGCCCATTTCGTCCTGTGGGAGAAGCCGTAGACCGGATCGAGCGACTGGATCAGTTTGCCGGTCTTGGGATCGTAGCCCGTGGCGGCGATCTTGATGACGCCCTGCTGCGTGTCGCGCTTGAAGAAGGCGATCTCCGGTGTGCGCAGCTCGCCGGCGAGGGGGATCGGCAGGCCGAAATCGGGAATGCCGAACAAGGTTCCGCTGCGGTCGATCGAAATGGCGCCAACCCGCGGCTCGACGACGAGATCGGCAGCGGCCTTGTCGTCGACGAGCACGCCGCCTTGGCGCAGAATACGGTCGCGGATGACACTCAGCAGATATTTGCTGTCCGTGCCCTCGACATAGCTCGGATCGACGAAGACCTTCGTGCCGGCGGGAAAGTTCAGCGCCAGCCGTTCGGCGGCGCGCTCTGCGGCCACGGAGAACAGCAGCTGCTCGGCTGCTGTGCGTCCAGGCTCGGACTCGCGCATGTTGGAGCATGCGGCAACCAACAGGATCAGGGCGGCGGGCAAAAGGACGCGGCGCATCACGATGTTCCCCCTCGAGCGCGGCAGAACATCGGCAGCAAGATTGACAGAAATATGGCCAAGTCGCGGTCGATCCCGCGCTTCGTTCGTCGGTGGGCGCATGGGCGCTCCCGCGCACGGCATCGGTACCTTTTGATGCGGGTCAGAATGAAATTGCGGGGAGCACGTTTCCGTGCCCCCCGCCAAGTTAAGCTTCGCTGACGCGAAGCCGGGTATCGTCAGAGGAGGAGCGTACTCAAGAGCACCCGCTCGTCGAACCGCAGTCCAGGCACTTGGTGCAGGTGCCGTTGCGGACAACCTTCATCGATCCGCATTCGCCGCAGGCATCGCCCGTGTAGCCCATCATGCGCGCCTGCTGGTACTTGGTGACGGCGGAGTCGCGGGCGGCTGTGGCGTCGCCCCGATCCGCCTTCGACACCGCCTCGATGGCGAAGCCGATCGGCTCGCGCTCTTCCTCGGTGTCGTCCACCATCGGCTCGGCAAGAGCCACGTCGCCTTCGACGAGCGCCTTGGTGGTCGACGACGAAGCGGCGAGGGCGGTCGGGCGCTGCTCGATGCGGCCGCCGGGCACGACATGGAGCCGGCCCCGCACGAAGCCCCTCGAGGTGACCTTCTTCATCGCATCGAGTGCGGCATTCGCCGCCGCCGTACCGGCCGCCGGCAGAGTCGAGTCGCTCTCGCCCTTGCCGACGCTGTCGGGCTCCAGGTCGTCCTGGTGCACGTGGGCCAGGTCGTCGCGGCCGAGATAGGACACGGCCAGCTCGCGGAAGATGTAGTCGAGGATCGACGTCGCGTTCTTGATCGAGTCGTTGCCCTGGACCGGCCCGTTCGGCTCGAAACGGGTGAAGGTGAAGGCCTCGACGAACTCCTCGAGCGGCACGCCGTACTGGAGGCCGATCGACACCGCGATCGCGAAGTTGTTCATCAGCGAGCGGAAGGCGGCACCTTCCTTGTGCATGTCGATGAACAGTTCGCCGAGGCGGCCGTCCTCGTACTCGCCGGTGCGCAGGTACACCTTGTGGCCGCCGACAATGGCCTTCTGGGTGTAGCCCTTGCGACGGTTGGGAAGCCGCTGACGCTCCCGCACCACCACGCGCTCGACGACTTTCTCCACGATCCGCTCGGCCTTGGCGGCCGTGGGCTGCGAGGCGATCTCTTCGGCGAGTTCCGCCGGATCCTCGTCCTCGACGATCGCGGCGAGCGGCTGCGACAGCTTGGAGCCGTCGCGGTACAGCGCGTTCGCCTTCAGGCCAAGGCGCCAGGAGAGCATGTACGCTTCCTTGCATTCCTCGACCGTGGCGCTGTTCGGCATGTTGATGGTCTTGGAGATCGCACCCGAGATGAACGGCTGCGCGGCCGCCATCATGCGGATATGGCTCTCGACCGACAGGAAGCGCTTGCCGTTGCGGCCGCAGGGATTGGCGCAGTCGAACACCGGCAGATGCTCAGGCTTGAGGTGCGGGGCACCTTCGAGCGTCATCGCGCCGCAGCAATAGGTGTTCGCTGCCTCGATCTCCGCCTTGGAGAAGCCGAGGGCCGAGAGCATGTCGAAGGTGACGTCCTCGAGCTGCTCCTTGGTGAAGCCGAGCACGTGCGTGCAGAACTCCTCGCCGAGCGTCCACTTGTTGAACGCGAACTTGATGTCGAAGGCCGACTTGAGCGCGTTCTCGAGTGCCTGCAGCTGGGCCTCAGTGAAGCCCTTGGCCCGCAGCGAGTCGTGGTTGATGAACGGTGCGCCCTGCAGCGTGCCGTGACCCACCGCATAGGCGACGATGTCGTTGATCTCCGACTCGGTGTAGCCGAGCGTCTTGAGAGCCTGCGGGACGACCCGGTTGATGATCTTGAAATAGCCGCCGCCCGCGAGCTTCTTGAACTTCACCAGCGCGAAGTCGGGTTCGATGCCGGTGGTGTCGCAGTCCATGACAAGGCCGATCGTGCCGGTCGGCGCGATCACCGTCGCCTGGGCATTGCGGTAGCCGTATTTCTCGCCCAGCTCGAGCGCGCGGTCCCACGCGCGCCGTGCCGCCTCGATCAGGCGCTGATCGGGGCAGTCCATCGCCTCGAGCGGGACCGGCAGGATCGACAGTCCCTCATAGCCGGCCCGTTCGCCATAGGCTGCGCGGCGATGGTTGCGGATAACGCGCAGCATGTGATCCCGGTTCTTGGCGAAACCGGGGAAGGGCCCGAGCTCCTGCGCCATCTCCGCCGACGTCGCATAGGCGACGCCCGTCATGATCGCCGAGATGGCACCGCAGATGGCGCGCCCCTGCTTGCTGTCATAAGGCAGGCCCATCGCCATCAGGAGGCCGCCGATGTTGGCGAAGCCGAGGCCGAGCGTGCGGAACTCGTAGGAGAGCTTCGCGATCTGCCGCGACGGGAACTGTGCCATCATCACCGAGATCTCGAGCGTGATGGTCCACAGACGGCATGCATGCTCGAACGCTGGCACGTCGAAGGTGCCGTCCTCGCGTCGGAAGGCAAGGAGATTGATCGACGCGAGATTGCACGCCGTGTCGTCGAGGAACATGTATTCCGAGCACGGGTTGGACGCGTTGATGCGCCCGCTCGCCGGGCAGGTGTGCCACTCGTTGATGGTGGTATCGAACTGGATGCCCGGGTCGGCGCAGGCCCATGCCGCGGCGCCGATGCGCTCCCACAGTTCGCGCGCCTTTACCGTCTTCTTTACCTTGCCGTCGACGCGATTCGTCAGATGCCAGTCGCCGTCGTTGATGACGGCCTCGAGGAACGCATTCGGCACGCGCACCGAATTATTCGAGTTCTGGCCCGAAACGGTGAGGTAGGCCTCGGAATCCCAGTCGGTGTTGTAGACGGGGAACTCGATCGACGTGTAGCCCTGTTTGGCGAATTGGATCACCCGCTGAATGTAGTTCTCGGGGATCATCGCCTTGCGCGCGGCCGAGATCGCCGCCTTGAGCGCCTTGTTCTGCTTCGGATCGAAGCCGGCATCGCCTGCATTGCGGTCGCAGGCCTGCATGATCGCGTTGAGGTGCTTGTTGGCGAGCTTCGAGCCGGTGACGAGCGCCGCTACCTTCTGTTCCTCGACGACCTTCCAGTCGATGAACTGCTCGATGTCGGGGTGGTCGATGTCGACGACGACCATCTTCGCCGCGCGGCGGGTGGTGCCCCCCGACTTGATCGCGCCGGCGGCACGGTCGCCGATCTTGAGGAAGCTCATGAGGCCGGACGACTTGCCGCCGCCCGACAGCTTCTCGCCCTCGCCGCGGAGCTTGGAGAAGTTGGACCCCGTGCCCGAGCCGTACTTGAACAGGCGCGCCTCACGGACCCACAGGTCCATGATTCCGCCCTCGTTCACGAGGTCGTCCTCGACCGACTGGATGAAGCAGGCGTGCGGCTGCGGATGCTCGTAGGCCGACGCCGAGGCGCAGAGCTGGCCGGTCTTGTAGTCAACATACCAATGGCCCTGGCTGGGGCCGTCGATGCCGTATGCCCAGTGCAGGCCCGTGTTGAACCACTGCGGCGAGTTCGGTGCGGCAAGCTGCTTTGCCAGCATGTACCGCATCTCGTCGTAGTAGGCGCGCGCGTCCTCCTCGGTGTCGAAATAGCCGCCCTTCCAACCCCAGTAGGCCCATGTGCCGGCAAGGCGATCGAACACCTGTTTTGCCGACGTTTCGCCCGTGTAGCGCGCCGTCTCGGGCAACGACGCGAGCGCCGCCTCGTCGGCGACCTTGCGCCACAGGAAGGAGGGGACATCGTTCTCTTCGACCGTCTTCAGCCGGGTCGGCACCCCGCGCTTGCGGAAGTACTTCTGCGCCAGCACGTCGCAGGCCACCTGCGACCAGTCCTTCGGGACCTCGATGTTCTTGGCCTGAAAGACCACGGATCCGTCCGGATTGCGGATCTCGCTGTTCGTGGTTGTGAATTCGATTCCCTGGTACGCGTCTTCACCCGCCCGTGTGAAACGCCTTTCGATCCGCATACGACTTACTCCCGGCTTCGACGTTGCGTGTCAGCGGTCTCACCCTTTGGGGTGGGGCCGCCCGGCCCCGCTCCGTCACCCGCCCGGAGGTTGCTCGCCGATCGAACTAGATCCGGTGGCGACGTGCGCGGCTCGTTACAACATCTTGAACTGATCGATTCCCAATGAGCAACTGGATTTTGTGGCATTCGTTCCCGTGCCACACAATAGATAGGGAAATCAAAGCGTTGCCGTATAAAGCGAAGGTAGCTTTTCAAGATTTTGCGGCTTAGCGCCACCGAGCCACAAACTGTATTGCCAAATCAACAGCTTGTCCTCGCCACGCCATGTGAGACACTAAATATTGCGACGCAGCAACGGCGTGAAATTTTATTTCAAGTGCGTTCGGCGAGCGGCAGATTAACGAGCAAGTTCTGAGGCTTAAGTCTGAGGCGGCCGGTTTCGTCCTGCGCCATACCCAGATAAACCGGGCGTCCGGCGATATCCGGCCGCATGATCCGGGGATCGGCGAATTCCAACCGGAACAGGGTCAGTATCCGGGCCATCAGCGGCTCGTCGACCTCAAGCCCGTTGTACAGGTCGTTCATGATGCTCGTGGCCTGGGCGTCCAAGCCGATGTGCCAGACCCAGCGATCATCGCGGATGCGCGCGACCGGCTGGATCGACACACGCACACCGAGGAAGTGTGCAATCCATGCCTCGAGGTTGCGGGCGAGCGCGTCGAGTCCGGGGCGGCCGAAGGTGACGTCGAGCGCCATGTCGTGGCGCTCGTCCCGGTGCCAATATGCGCCCTGATTTGTCTCGTTCAGGACATCGAACTCGACCGTACGCGCCGGCCTGTTCGCCTCGACCAGAAGCCCGCCCAATGCGCCCTTGCCGCCGGCCGCGGCATACGTCTCGACGACCTCCTCGTCGGCCAGCATCACGGCTCCGTCGCTGAGCGCGACCTTCTGCGTCCGGAAGAACAGCTCGCCGGCCCGGGCACGGAACGGGTCCGCGGCGGTGCCGAGGATATGGCGCACGATCACGTGGGCGAGCTGGTCGATGAAGAGCGGCGGTACCGGCGTGTCGGGTGGATTCGTGAAGAGGCCCAGATAGCAGTCCTCGACCGTGCCGGCTGCGATCAGCCGGTCGCGAAAGTTCAGCAGCACCTGATAGTTCTCGCGGACATCCGGGTCGGTCAGCGCGTCGAGTTCGGACGCCGTGACCGTACGGCGCGGATCATCGAGCAGGGCCGCATGCAGGCGGCGCTCCGCCGTGCATGATTCGGCCACCGGACGGATTTCGGGCCGCATCAGATAGGCGCGCAGAAACGCGTTCGTGACCCTGAGCCGGCCGTCGGCCGACGGCTCGAGCAGGTGATAACCGGAAGCGCGCCAGAAATCGGGCATCGGACCATCGTCCTCCGAACGGGCGGCGCGGCGACGGCCGGCCCGGGCGAAATCTGGACGGGCGGGGCGGGGCATGCAATAGTCCCGCGCGCCTCAAAGACCCTTGATACCCGAGATGACGATACCCCTTGGCACCAGACTTTACACTTGGCTGCGCGGCGAGCACGTCGGGACCGATGCGTTCGGCAACCGCTACTATCGCGACAAGCGCGGGGCGCGGCGGTGCGATGGCCGACGCGAGAAACGCTGGGTGATCTACAGCGGAGAGCCCGAGGCGTCGAAGGTGCCGCCCGAATGGCACGCCTGGCTGCATCACATCGCCAAGGATCCACCGCCGCCAGGGGGGCTGCCGAAACGGCCGTGGCAGAAGGAGCACCTGCCGAACCTGACCGGTACGCCCGAGGCGTACCGTCCACCGGGACACGACTACAAGGGGGGCCGCCGGCCGCGCGCGACCGGCGACTACGAGCCCTGGGTGCCCAATTGAGCGGATCTGTCGGCGGTCGGGAAGCGGCCACGGAGGGGCCATGCGCAGAAACCTGATCGAGACCTTGATGGGGGCGGTCGTACTGGTCGTGGCCGGCCTGTTCCTGATCTTCGCGTATTCGTCGACGAACTTGCGGCCCGTGCGTGGTTATGAGCTCACGGCGAAGTTCGAGCGCGTGGACGGCTTAGCGGTCGGCAGCGACGTGCGGCTCTCGGGCATCAAGGTCGGAACGGTGACCGAGCAGTGGCTCGAGCCCGAGACCTATCTGGCGATCGTACGGATGAGCATTGACGCCAACGTGAAGCTGCCGACCGACACGGTCGCCCAGGTGGCGAGCGAGGGGCTTCTCGGCGGCAATTTCATCGCCCTGGTTCCGGGCGCGGATGAGAAGTTCATTCCGCCGGGAGGCGAGATCCGCTTCACGCAGGCACCGATCAACCTCGTTCAAATGCTGGGGAAGTTCATCTTCGGCGGAGCCGAAGGGCAGGGCCAGGGCGGAGGGCAGGGCGGCAGCGGCCTCGGCACGCCGGGGCCGGCCCGTTGAGTTCAAAAGGCGCCACCCGGTACGTCGACATGGGAGCGCCACATTCCAGGGCTAAAGGGACGGCCATGATGCGCTTGCTTGCCGCCGTCGTGGCGCTCGTTCCGGTCGCGGCGCACGCCCAGGGGCCGGCGGTCGCCGGTCCACCGGCCTATCCGATCGCCGTCCTGCAGACGCTCGACAAGGTGACCGGCCGGGTTCGAACGTTGGAGGCCCCGGTCGAACAGACGGTCCGTTTCGGCACGCTCGACATCATGGTCCGGACCTGTCGCAAGCGGCCGCCCGAAGAGACGCCCGAAAGTGCCGCCTTCCTGGAGGTGCGCGAGACCAAACCCGGTGAAACGCCACGCACGCTCTTCATCGGCTGGATGTTCGCCTCCTCGCCGGCCGTCTCGGCTCTCGAGCATGCGGTCTATGACGTGTGGGTGGTCGATTGCAAGGCCGGCCAGGAAGAGCCGGCGGCCGGTGCAGCGGAAAGTCCGAAGCCGAGCCCCGAGCCGGCCGACCGCGGCAGCCGGCGCGCGCCGCGACGCTGATCCTAGCCAGCGTTACGCGCGCCGATCAGTTCGCGGAGGATCTCGTGCCCCCGGTCGTCGAGCTCGCGGTAGAAGCGCGCCTGGATCTCGAGCGCGCGTGCGAGCTGCCGGCGGTAGTTCGCGCGTGAGATTTCGATCGCCCCGAAACGCGCGAGATGCGGCGTGACGAACTGGGTGTCCAGCAGCGTGAAGCCGCCGCGCAACAGTCGAACCACGAGGTGCACGAGCGCGACCTTGCTCGCGTCGGTTCGGCGGCTGAACATGCTTTCGCCGAAAAAGGCGCCCCCGAGCGCCACGCCGTAGAGGCCGCCGACGAGCTGGCCATCCTGCCAGCATTCGACGCTATGGGCGAAGCCGCGACGGTGCAGCTCGGAATAGAGACGGACGATCTCGCTGTTGATCCAGGTCGCGCGGCGCTTGGGGGTAAGCTCGGCACAGCCCTCCAGGACCCCGCGGAAGTCCCTGTCGACATGAACCTCGAACACGCCGCGGCGGATGACCTTGCGGAGGCTTCGCGGCACGTGGAATGCGTCGAGGGGGAGGATACCCCGGCGCTCCGGATCGACCCAGAACAGCTCCGGGTCGTCGGCTGTCTCGGCCATCGGGAAAAGGCCGATCGTATAGGCGCGGAGCAACAGGTCGGGGGTCAGTTCTGTCATCGCGTGGCGCTATATTAACGCAGCCGCGCCGGTCTGTGGGGTAGCGGATCGGTCGGGTCCGCGTCACAGCCCCGTGTACCCCGTCGGCGCGCCGGCCACAGCCAAGGGTTGACTCAGCCGGCCCGGATACCGGTCAATCCTTCTTGAGACCGACGAATTTCTCGAGCCAGTGAATGTCGTAGCTGCCGTTGATGAAGTCCGGCGCCTGGACGATCCGGCGGTGGAGCGGCAGCGTGGTCTCGATGCCCCCGATGACATATTCGTCGAGTGCCCGACGCAGCCGCATCAGGGCTTCGTTGCGGCTCGTCCCGTGGACGATCAGCTTCGCCACCATGCTGTCGTAGTGCGGCGGCACGTTATAGCCGGCATAGAGCGCCGAATCGACGCGCACGCCGAGACCGCCGGGCGGATGGTAGTCGGTGATCCGGCCGGGCGAAGGACGGAACGTCTCCGGATCTTCGGCGGTGACTCGGCACTCGATCGCGTGGCCGAGGAACTTCACGTTCTCCTGTCGGAACGGCAACGGGGCTCCGGCGGCGATGCGGATCTGCTCGCGGACGAGGTCCAAGCCCGTGATCATTTCCGTCACGGGGTGCTCGACCTGCAGCCGCGTGTTCATTTCGATGAAGTAGAATTGCCCGTCCTCGTAGAGGAACTCCAGCGTGCCGGCGTTGCGATAGCCGAGTTTCTGGAGAGCATTGCGCACGATCTCGCCGATCTCGTGGCGCTGCTCGTCATTGAGGGCGGGTGACGGGCTTTCCTCGACGAGCTTCTGGTGGAAGCGTTGCAGGGAGCAGTCGCGTTCGCCCAGATGCACGACATTGCCATGGGAGTCGGCGAGGACCTGGATTTCGATGTGGCGGGGATGGGCCAAGTACTTCTCGATATAGACCGTGGGGTCGCCGAAATTGGCCTGCGCCTCGCTCCGGGCGAGCCTGAACGCGTCCTTCAGCTCGTTCGGCGTGCGCGCCACCTTCATTCCCTTGCCGCCACCGCCGCCGGCAGCCTTGATCAGCACCGGGTAGCCGATGTCCTCGGCGAGCTTCAACGCGGACTCCGCATCCGGCACCGGTCCGTCGGAACCCGGCACGCAGGGGATGCCGAGCGATTTCATCGCGGCCTTCGCCGCGATCTTGTCGCCCATCATGCGGATGTGGTCGGGAGAGGGGCCGATGAACGTGAAGCCGTGTTCCTCGACCATGGCCGCGAAGTCGGCATTTTCCGACAGGAAGCCATAACCGGGGTGAATGGCGTCGGCGCCGGTGATCGTGGCGGCTGACAGGATGGCGGGAATGTTCAGATAGCTCTCGCGCGCCGGCGGCGGCCCGATGCAGACGCTTTCGTCGGCGAGACGCACGTGCATGGCATCGGCATCGGCGGTCGAGTGCACGGCCACGGTGGAGATGCCCAGCTCGCGGCAGGCGCGGTGGATGCGCAGCGCAATCTCGCCTCGATTGGCGATCAGGACCTTTTCGAACATCGCCTCAGTCCGCTTGTGTCCGCGTTGACGGGTCGGGGCGCGCGCCGGCCATCCCGGCTTACTCGACCACCATCAACGGTTCGCCGTATTCGACCGGAGCGCCGTCGCGGACGAAGATCTGCGTCACGGTTCCGTTCCGCGGGCTGCGGATCTGGTTCATCACCTTCATCGCTTCGATGATCAGCAGCGTCTGGCCCTCCGTCACGCGGTCGCCGACCTTGACGAACGGCGGTGCTCCCGGTTCGGGGGCAACGTAGGCCGTGCCGACCATCGGTGCCGTGATCGTGCCCGGTGGCGGTGCGTCGGGGGAGGCGGCAGCTCCCGCCGTCGGGGCAGGGCCTGTAGGCGCCGGGGCCGGGGGTGTCGCGATGGCCTGCACCATGGGGGCGGCCGGCCGGGCAACCCGGATGCGGCGTTCGCCTTCGGCGTACTCGATCTCGCCGAGACCGGTTTCGTTGAGAATGTCGGCGAGTTTGCGGATCAGATCCGGGTCGACGGAGAACTTGTTCGGCATCAGTCTCTGGTCTCGGCAATTAGGCGGGCGAGCGCATCGAGCGCGTAGAGATAGCCCTGGCCGCCGAACCCGCAGATCACGCCGCGCGCGACCGGGCTGATATGCGAATGATGGCGGAAGGACTCGCGGGCGTAGATGTTGGAAAGGTGGACCTCGACGACCGGCAGCTCGCAAAGCAGCAGCGCATCGAGCACCGCGATCGAGGTGTGGGACAGTGCGCCGGCGTTGATGATGATCCCGTCGGCCGTGTCGCGGGCCTCGTGAATCCACTCGACCAGCTGGCCCTCATAGTTGGTCTGGCGGAAGTCGACGGTGACGCCGAGATCCGCCGCGCGTTCGCGGCAGGCAGCCTCGATGTCGCCGAGCGTCTCGCGCCCGTAGATCTCGGGCTGGCGGACGCCAAGCATGTTCAGATTCGGACCGTTCAGGATCAGGATGATCGGGGGTTCTGCCACGGGAAATCCATTTGGCCGGCAGCGCCGAGTCGGCGTGGCCCTTATAGCATGGTCGTCCCGGGGCGCAACCGTGCCGCGCATCCGTGGCCCCCGCGCCCGGGCTGCTCAAAAATTTGGCCGCGGGTGCAATTTTCACTTTTCATCCAGGCGAATCGATATATATACGGACCTTGACGCACCCGCACGTGCCTCTGGCTCCCGGGCTCATCTGTCCGGGGTGGTTTAAGCAACGACGTTAGGCGTCCTTCCCTCGTGCCGACCGAGTGGGCGGTGAGTGCAAGAGGTTGGGAGTCCTGGTTGTTCGGACCATGGTTGTATCCAAGCTGGGGCGCAGCGAGCGCGTCGCCGCCCCCATACCCGACATCCAGTTCTTTCCCGAATGCCTTGCCGCAGCCACGCGGGCGACACCGCGTTTGGTTGTCGGCCTAAACGCCCTGGGCGTGACTGGCCGGTGATTTTTTGCCGGAAAGGACTGTTGACTTAGATGACCCCAAAGATTGCCCGCTTCCTTGCCGAGCACAATCCGCCGACCCCGTGCCTTGTCGTCGATCTCGACGTCATTGCGCACAACTACAAGCGGCTCAAGAAGGCGCTGCCGCTCGCGCAGATCTTTTACGCCGTGAAGGCAAATCCGGCGCCCGAGATCCTGCGCGTTCTCGACTCGCTTGGCTCCAATTTCGACACGGCCTCCATCTACGAGATCGAGGACTGCCTCGCGCTCGGCATCAGCGCCGATCGCCTGTCGTTCGGCAGCACGATCAAGAAGGAGGACCACATCCGCCGCGCCTTCGAGGCCGGCGTCAACCTGTATGCGTTCGATTCGCCAGCCGAACTGGAGAAGCTGGCCCGTGCCGCGCCGGGCGCGCGCGTGTTCTGCCGCATCTTCATGACGGGTGAAGGAGCCGACTGGCCGCTTTCGCGCAAGTTCGGCTGCTCGGTCGAAATGGCCAAGGACCTGCTGATCCGCGCCCGCGACCTGGGGCTCGACCCGCACGGGGTGTCGTTCCACGTCGGCTCGCAGCAGCGCGACCTGTCGCAATGGGATGTCGCGGTCGGCAAGACCAAGATGCTGTTCACGGCGCTGAACGAGGCCGGCATCGAGCTCAAGCTGATCAATCTGGGCGGCGGTTTCCCGGCCCGCTACCGGCAGCGCATTCCGACCATCGACGCCTATGCGGCCGCGATCATGGATGCGATGACGAAGCACTTCGGCAACAACCTGCCGCAGATGATCATCGAGCCGGGCCGCGGCATCGCCGGCGATGCGGGCGTGATCCAGTCCGAGGTCGTCCTCATTTCGACCAAGGGCGACGACGACGACCGGCGCTGGATCTATCTCGATATCGGCAAGTTCGGCGGGCTGCCGGAGACCATGGGCGAAGCGATCCAGTACCGGATCAAGACGCCCCATGACGGCAAGCCGGTTGGCCCCGTCGTGATCGCCGGGCCGACCTGCGACGAGATGGACATGCTGTACGAGAAGGCCGGCTACAAGCTGCCGATCGACCTCGCGGTCGGCGACAAGGTTCAGATCCTGGCCACCGGCGCGTATACGACGACCTATGCGTCGGTCGGCTTCAACGGCTTCCCGCCGCTCAAGAGCTATTACGTCTGACGGTCTGCGACCGTCACCTGAGACAGGCCCGGACGGCGACGCCCGGGCCTTTTGCTTTGCGGGCCGCGCCCTCGATGACCCGGCTTCACGGGGCCTCGGTGCCGAATTGCGGCAGGCTTGCATTTGCAGCAACCCTTTCCGGCAGTCTTATCTATGCTTGCGGGCGTAGAGGCGCCGCTAGAGTGTGCGCATGTCAGACCGCCCGCAGCTTCTGCCGACGCTTGCCGCCGTCCTGGCGACCGTGCTTGGCGGTTCCGCCATCGTCGCGACGCGACTTGCCCTGGGCGACGGTGAGCCCGATGCCTTGGTCTTCTCCGTGCTTCGGTACGTCGGTGCCAGTATCGTGATGGTCGCGATCGCGTTCGCCACGCTGGGGCGGCGCTTTCGGATCATCGGACCGGGCCTGGTACCGGTCATGGCATTGGGCGTCCTTCAGTACGCCCTCTTCGGGTGGCTGTTCACGGCCTCATCGCACTATATGCCGGCGGCGCGGGGCGGGCTCATCTTCGCCACGATGCCCATCCTGACACTGGGGCTGTCGGTGCTGCTTGGTCGGGAACGGTTGACCGTGGCGAAGACCGTGGGGGCGGCCCTCGCTTGCGGCGGGGTTGCGTTCGCGCTCGGCGAAGGCGCGCTCGTGACGGGACCGGAGGTGTGGAAGGGCGATCTGATGATGTTCGGCGCTGCGCTCGCGGGGTCGACCTACAACGTTCTGTCCGGCATCTATCTGCGGAACATGCCGGCTCTCGGCATGATGGCGATACAGCTGCCGGTCGGGGCCGCCGTGCTGCTCGCCGTATTTGCGGTGAGCGGCGATCTTTCCGAACTCTTCGCGCTCGATGCCATCGAATGGGGGGCGGCCATCTACGTCGCGACGCTCGGCGGTGCCGCGTCGTTCTATCTGTGGATCTGGGCGCTCGAACGGATCGCACCGTCGCGCGTTGCCGTGACCGTCACGTTCAATCCGGTTTCGGCGACGCTGCTCGGCGCTCTCGTTCTGGGAGAGCCGTTGACCTGGCGCATGGCAGTCGGCCTAGCGGGGATCGTCGCCGGGATCACGATCGCGAACTGGCCGGCGCGGCAGCCGGCACCGGCTTCCGGCTAGAGTCGCGCGCCAGTCAGTCTTCTGCTTTCTTCGCTTTCGTGCGATAGAGCTGGACCGCCTGATCCATCAGCTTGGTCACGAGGCGGTCGAGCGTCTCGCGCTCGGCCGGGGTAAGTCCTGCCAGAAGCGCCGCCTCGATCTCGCGCGCCATCGGCACGATCGCATCGTGCATCCGGCGCCCGGTTCGCGACAGGCGCAGCGCCGAACGTCGCCGGTCAGTGGCGTCGGTGGTACGGTCGACCACATTCGTCTTGATGAGACGCGCAACTGCACGGCTGACCCGTACCTTGTCCATCGCCGTTCGTTCGGCGACCTCGTTCGCTGACAGCGGCGCAAAGCGTCCGAGCACGGCCATCACGCGCCATTCCGGAATGCTCAGGCCAAATCTCTCACCATACATCCGGGCGAAGGCGCGGCTCATCGTATTGGTTAGCACCGATAGCCGATAGGGGAGGAACCGCTCAAGGGCAAACGGCTCATCCTCTCCCGGCATGTCATCGGCCGAGGGCGACGGGCGGGGAACCGAAACGGGTTGCATTGGTTTCATTTGAAACTATTATAGACGTGTCCTAAACGACTGCAACGACGGCACGCGCTGAGCAATCTTTTTGTGCCGCCAGCAACGGAGGGCTCATGGCTGCGGGTCTGCATGACGTCATCGACGCCCCGGAAGGGGTGACGACGCAAAACCCCATGGGCACGGACGGCTTCGAGTTCGTCGAATACACCGCACTGGATCCCAAGGCGCTCGGCCGATTGTTCGAATCGATGGGCTTCACGGCCGTGGCGCGGCACCGTTCGAAGGATGTGACGCTCTACCGCCAGGGCGACGTCAACTTCATCGTCAATGCGGAGCCCGACAGCTTCGCCCAGGCCTTCGCGCGCGTGCACGGTCCGTCGGCCTGCGCGATGGCGTTCCGGGTCGCCGATGCCGCTTATGCCTATCGGCGCGCGATCGAGCTCGGCGCCAAGCCTGTCGAGGGCCGGATCGGCCCCATGGAACTCAACATCCCCGCGATCGAAGGCATTGGCGGCAGCCTGATCTATCTCGTCGATCGTTATGGGACCCGTGGCACGATCTACGATGTCGACTTCCGGCCGTTGCCGGGTGTCGATCAGAACCCCATGGGCGTGGGCCTCGTCTATATCGACCATCTGACGCACAACGTTCATCGCGGCCGGATGGAAGAATGGGCGCGCTTCTACGAAAAGATCTTCAACTTCCGGGAGATGCGCTACTTCGACATCGAAGGCAAGCTGACCGGCCTCAGGTCGAAGGCGATGACGAGTCCGTGCGGCAAGATCCGCATTCCGATCAACGAGTCGGCCGACGACAGGTCGCAGATCGAGGAGTTTCTCGAGGCCTATCGCGGCGAGGGGATTCAGCACATCGCGCTCGGCACCGACGACATCTACGCGACGGTGGAAGAACTGCGCCGGCGTGGGGTGGAGTTTCTCGATACGCCGGACACGTATTACGAAATGGTCGACAAGCGCCTGCCGGGCCATGGCGAGGATCTCGCCCGGCTACAGCGCAATCGCATCCTGATCGACGGAGCGCCGAAACTCAGCCCCGACAGCGACGATCGCGGTCTGCTGCTGCAGATCTTCACCAAGACCGTCATCGGACCGATCTTCTTCGAGATCATCCAGCGCAAGGGCAATGAGGGGTTCGGCGAGGGCAATTTCCGCGCCCTGTTCGAATCGATTGAACTTGACCAGATCCGCAGAGGAGTCCTTCAAGCATGAAGAACTGGATCAGCTTTCCTCGCCGCGAGGGCAATGCATCGCGTCAGGCCCATACGCGGATTCCCGAAGGCACGTACGAGCGGGAACTCGGCAAGGAAGGTTTTTTCGGTCCTGCGACGCAGATGTATCACGCCCACCCGCCGACGGGCTGGATCAAATGGGAGGGCGACCTGCGGCCGCGCGCCTTCGATCTGAACAAGATCAATTCGACGTCCGCCTCGCCGTGGGACGCACCGACGATTCTGTCCAACGCCGCCATGAAGTTCCGCTGGTGGCGGATGGAAGGGCGCATGGATCACCTCGCCCGCAACGCCGATGGTGACGAGCTCATCTTCATTCACGAGGGCGCAGGCGATCTGTTCTGCGACTACGGCCACCTGAGCTTCCGGGACGGCGACTACATCATGTTGCCGCGGTCCACGATGTGGCGGATCGAAGCGACGGAGCCGGTGACAGCGCTGCTGATCGAAGCGACGAACGACAGCTACCGTCTGCCGGAGAAGGGCATCGTCGGAAGACACGCGATCTTCGATCCGGGCGTGCTCGACGTGCCGTCGCTGGACGAGGCGTTCGCGGCGCAGAAGAGCGAGACCGAGACCCGCGTGGTCATCAAACGGGGCGGCAAGCTGTCGACCGTGACGTACCCGTTCAATCCGCTCGATGCAGTCGGCTGGCAGGGCGATCTCTGTCCGGTGCGGGTCAACTGGCGCGACATCCGGCCGCTGATGAGCCATCGCTATCACCTGCCGCCGTCGGCACATACGACCTTCGTCGCCGGACGCTTCGTCGTGTGCACGTTCGCACCGCGGCCGGCCGAGAGCGATCCGGACGCGCTGAAGCTGCCGTTCTTCCACAACAACGACGACTACGACGAGATCATCTTCTATCACCACGGCAAGTTCTTCTCGCGCGACAACATCCATCCCGGGATGGTGACCCTGCATCCCTGCGGCTTTACGCACGGGCCGCATCCAAAGGCATTCGCGCTCGCGCAGCAGTCGAAGGGCGGCCATATCCTGGACGAGGTTGCGGTGATGATCGACACACGCGATGCGGTCGAGGTCGCGAGGCTTCCGGAGGGCGTCGAGTGGCACGGCTATGTCGACAGCTGGAAGCCGAAACAGGCCGCTGCCGAGTAGTCCGTCGTTCTGGTCGCGGGCGGGCCGCGACCGCGCCATCTGAGAAAGGAATCGAGTGATGAAACTCGCAACGCTGAGGGAAGGCGGGCGTGACGGCACGCTCGTGGTCGTGTCACGGGATCTCACGCACGCCGTCAGGGTGCCCAGCATTGCGCCGACATTGCAGGCGGCACTGGATAACTGGAGCGAGGTTCATGCCGAGCTCGCATCCGTCTACCGCTTGCTCAACGAGAATCACCTCGAATGCTGCGGCGACGAGCGTGCGTTCAAGCTGGATCAGCGGGCATTGATGGCGCCGCTGCCGCGCGCCTATCAGTTCGCCGACGGCAGTGCATACCTGAACCATGTCGAGCTCGTCCGCCGGGCGCGGGGAGCGGAAATGCCGCCGTCCTTCCTTACCGATCCGCTCATGTATCAGGGCGCCTCGGACGGGTTTCTCGGGCCGTTCGACGATATCGAGGCCATCGACGAGGCGCATGGAATCGATTTCGAGGCGGAGGTCGCCGTCATCACCGACGACGTGCCGATGGGCGTCACGCCCGAGCAGGCGAGACGGCATATCAAGCTGCTGATGCTCGTGAACGACGTCAGCCTGCGCAATCTGATTCCGGGCGAGCTTGCCAAGGGCTTCGGCTTCTTCCAGTCGAAGCCGGCATCGAGCTGTTCGCCGGTGGCGGTCACCCCGGACGAGCTGGGGACGGCCTGGGATGGCGGGAAGGTCAACCTACCGCTCGTCACGCATCTCAACGGCGAACTGTTCGGCAGGCCCAATGCCGGCGTCGACATGAATTTCGATTTCGGGCAGCTGATTGCGCATGCAGCGCGCACGCGCCGGCTTTGTGCCGGCACCATCATCGGCTCCGGCACCGTCTCCAACCGGGACCGCTCGACCGGGTCGTCTTGCCTGGCCGAAAAGCGCACGATCGAAACTATCGACCACGGAAAGCCGATCACGCCGTTCATGAAGTTCGGTGATCGTGTCCGGATCGAGATGTTCGACAGCCAGGGGCGCTCGATCTTCGGCGCGATCGACCAGAAGATCGTGAAGTACGTCCCGCGCCAAGTCGGCGCCGCCGCGTAGGGCGTCGACTTAGGCGAAGGGCGGTCTGTGCGGACCCCGCTGCAGGTACGGTTGCGGGAGCTCAATCCGCCGGCACGAACGTCGTCGCCTCAGGGGCGCGCTGCTCGCCTCGCGACAGCAGCCGATCCCCTGAGGGGATGCGCAGCCCCGATAGGGATGCCTCCGGAAATTGCGGTCAAAGCATAGGCGCCCCGCGAACAACGGACTGGTGGCCGGGCGACCGTGTGATAGGTAGTCCCCGTCGGCGCATTTGCGAGGTCGGATCCATGGTATTGGAGCCCGTTACCCTTACCGGGCGGCATGTTGAACTCGTCCCGTTGTCGAGGGAGCATCGCGATGCTCTCGCCGAGGCCGTGCGTGACGGTGAGCTCTGGCGTCTATGGTACACCAACATCCCGCCCCCAGAGGCCATGGCCGCGGAGATCGAACGGCGTCTCAGCCTCCAGGCGGCCGGCTCCATGCTTCCTTTCACGGTCCTGGACGGTCCGGGTGGCCGGCCCGTGGGTATGACCACCTACATGAACATCGACATCGCCGGACCACGCGTGGAGATCGGCTCAACCTGGTACGCGGCTCGCGTCCAGCGTACGGCGCTTAACACCGAGGCGAAGTTCCTGCTGTTGTCGCATGCTTTCGACCGGCTCGGTTGCCTCGCCGTCGAGTTCCGTACGCATTTCATGAACCATGCGAGTCGGCGCGCGATCGAGCGTCTGGGAGCCAAGCTCGATGGCATACTTCGCCACCATCAGCGCATGAAGGACGGAACCATCCGCGACACCTGCGTCTACAGCATCACGGCGCCCGAGTGGCCCACCGTGCGCTCGCACCTGACTTGGCTACTGGAGAAACCGCGCTGACGGTGCCCGCACCCGATTTGACCGGCGGGATAACTCATGGCCGCGCTCGCCCGAGTTGGCGGGACGGATGGGGACTGTTTTTGACGAGCGCTGTGACGATGGGACGCCGCCCGGATCGGTTGATCGCAGCCCTGTCGGAACGTCGGTCGCAAGGAAAGTCTGTCGCAGCCGTAGGGCGGCGGCCGTGACGCGTGCGTATGAAGCGGTCGTCGCCGCCGCGTTCACGGCGCATGGTTGGCATGCGCAGGGCGCGCTGTTACATTCGCCCGCGCAGGAAGGCGTTCAGGGGAAGCGTCCGGATATGAAGCTTCACGGCTATTTCCGTTCATCAGCCGCGTTTCGCGTGCGTATCGCGCTCAACCTCAAGGGCTTGGCATACGAAAACGCGTTTCGGCATCTGCGCAAAGGGGAACAGCGCTCGCCGGACTTTCTGAAGCTCAATCCGATGGGACTCGTGCCGGCCTTCGAGGACGGGCCGCACGTCCTGACACAGTCGCTGGCGATCATCGAGTACCTCGAGGAGACGCACCCGGAGCCGCCGCTTCTTCCGACGTCTCCGGTCGAACGCGCGCGGGTGCGCGCGCTGGGGCTGGCGGTGGCGTGCGAAATCCATCCGCTCAACAACCTGCGGACGCTGCTCTATCTCAAGAACGTGCTGAAGGTGAGCGACCAGCAGCACGACGAGTGGTATCGCCACTGGGTAAGGGAAGGGTTCAACGGCATCGAGGGGATGCTGCAGTCGGGCGGCACGGGACGGTTCTGCCACGGCGACGCGCCGACACTCGCCGATATCTGCCTCGTCCCGCAGGTGTTCAACGCCAAACGCTTCTTCAAGGACGACGAGCTCGCGGCCTGGCCGACGATCATGCGCATCTTCGGCGAATGCATGAAGCTGCCGGCCTTCGACCATGCGCAGCCGTCGAAGCAGCCGGACGCCGAACCTTGAGAACTAGCGGCGCCGCGCGTCGGCGACCAGCTTCTTGAGCGTCTCGAAATCGACGGCGCCGGGGATGATCTGGTTGCCGATGACGAAAGCGGGGGTGCCGGAGATCGACAGTTCCCGGGCGAGCTGACGGTTCCGCTCGAAAACGTCGTCGATCTCGCTTCGTCCCATGTCGGCCTTGAGCCGCGCCGTATCGAGGCCGATGTCGCCGGCGATCCGCAGTACCGTCGCCTCGTCCAGCGTACCGCGGGCGCGCATCAGGGCCTGATGCATGTCGACGTATCGGCCCTGCGCCTTCGCGGCGAGGGCGGCGCGGGCGGCGACGACCGAGTCCGGGCCGAGGATCGGCAGCTCCTTGAACACGAACCGGACGTTGCCGTCTTCCTTGAGCAACCGCGCGAGCGCGCCTGCCACCTGCTTGCAGTAGGGGCACCGGTAGTCGAAGAATTCGACGACGGTGACGTCGCCCCTGGGATTGCCGGCCACCGGAGAGGTCGGATCGTTGAAGATCGCCTCGCGCCGCGATGAAAGCGCGCGACGCTGCGCCGCCTCGGCCTCGGCGCGGCGCTTTTCCTCGAGCCCCTCGATGGCTTCGAGGATCACCTCCGGATTGTTCAGCAGATACTCGCGCACGATCTGCTCGATCTCTTCGCGCGACATGGACGAAGGAGCCGTCTGCGCGATCGCCTGCGGCGCAATCGCGACCGAGCCGACGAGCATCGCCGCGAATGCTGCGGAACGAAGTATCACGAAACTTTCTCCTGTGCCGTTTGCGCCATTGTCGACGAGGAGCGCCGCGCGAACAAGTAACGAGCGCGTCAACGCCTGAGCACGACCTCGGCGACGTAGCCGAGATGGGGCAACTTGCCGTCAGGCGACGGTGGCGGCTGGTACCGGAGACCGCCGACGGCGATGAAACCGATCCGGACGCGCGCGACGGGATCGCGCGGCCAGAACGCGGCATAAAGTGCGGCGAGATCGACGGTTTCCGAATGCCAGCGGCCCGCCGCGTCGCGCGTCGGCGGACGCAGGGACCGGCGGAGGCTGCGCTCGTCGATGGCGATGAACTCGACGAGTGCCTCTTTCGGCCGCATCGTTCCGATTCCGCCGAAATGCAATTCGATGATGCGGTCATGCGGCGGATAGTCGGTCGCGATCGCACCGACGAGGCGGTCGACGAGCTGGGCACCTCGCGACGGACCGTCGCTGAATCCGACGACGATGCGCAGGCCACGCGGCAGCCCGTCGCCGGCGCCGCCGCCGAGGAGGGTAGGTTCGAGGAACCAGCGCCAGCTCAGATGCGGCGTCGCCAGAAGCGGGACATCGAGACGCCGGCCGAGCAGGGCGCCCGGCGATTCGATCCGCAGCACCGGCATGCCCGAGACGTCGACTACGGCCGTCGCATTCGGCGCATCCGTCGGCACGAAAAACCAGTCGGTCGACGCCGTGGCCGGCCGAAAGTCGCGATCAGGTCCGATGACGAGGGCGCCGCCGTTGCCGAACGCCGGCAGGGGCGTGGAGGCACTGCTGCAGGCGGCAACCAATCCGGCCGCAAGCAGCGACAGGACAAACGCCATGGCCGGACCGTTGGGGCGGTGCCATCCGACGTGCTTTCCCCCCATGCGCCCACCCGTGTGCGCCGGCGTCCGGTCAGTTTTCCTTGTCGGCGGCCCGCTCCGCCGCCTGACGGATATCCTGGGCGCGCAGCCATCCCGACGATCCGTTGGGAAGCTGGCGCTCGGCGCGTTCGGCGAAGGCGCGGGCCTCGCCGTAGCGGCGCTGCAGCAGGGCGCGCTCGGCCTGGGCGAGCGATGCCATGCCGAGCTGGCCGTCGCGGCCATAGGCAACCGCGAGGAGGCGCCACAGCTCCGGGCTCTCGTTCTCCCGGCGCCGGGCATGCTCCAGATTGGCGATCGCCGCCTTCAGGAGTTGCGGATCGTCGCGCTCGATCTGGACGCGGGCGAGGTCGATGCGGAGCAGCGGCTCGTCCGGCAGAAGTTCGACGGCGCGCTGGTACGGCGGAAGTGCTTCCGCCGCCTTGCCGCTTTCGAACAGGATCTGTCCCTTGAGCTCGTGGAAGTAGCCATCGTCCGGTCGCTCGGCGATCAGGCCGTCGATCAACGCGAGGGCGCGCGGGTAGTCGGGACGGCGCGAATAGGCGATCGCGCGCGCGTAGCGCGCGTCGATGGCCGGATCGTTCTCCTTGTAAATCTGCAGTGCGCGGCCGGGCTCGATGAAGCCGATCAGCTTGGCCCGCATGCGCCGATGCATTTCCGCGAACTCCGGCGGCAGCGGGGCGCCGGCGTACTTGGACCGGGTCAGGAAGTCGCGCACGAACTCGACGCGGTCGCGGCTGATCGGATGGGTTCGGACGTAGGGATCCTGACGGCCGACGGTCAGCAGTTCCTGATCCGCAAGGATGTCCAGGAACTCCATCAGGCCACGTGCCGACTGTCCCGACCGTTCGAGCAGGTTGACGGCCGCCTGGTCCGCCTGGCGCTCCATGTCGCGGGTATAGGCGAGCAGCCCGCGCTCGCTCATATGCTGGCCGCCCATCATGATCGCAGCACCGGCATCCGGCCGGCCGGTCGCGACGGCAGCGGCTGCGCCGAGCACCATGGCAATGATGCTCTCGGCCGAAGCGTTGGCCAGACCTTCACGCAGGCGGGCAAGATGCCCGCCGGAAATGTGGCCGGTCTCGTGCGCGATCACGCCGATGACCTGGCCCGCATGCTCGGCGCGCATCAAGAGACCGGTGTTGATGAACATGTTGAGGCCGTTCGCGACGAAGGCGTTCAGCGACCGGTCGTTAACCAGATGAACGCGAATCGCCTGCGGGTCCAGTCCGGCCGCGCTGAAAAGTGGCGTTGCATAAGCGCGGATGATACTTTCTATCTCCGCGTCGCGAATCATGGAGATTCGCTGCTGCGCGGCGACCGGCGCCAACCCCAATAGCCCGATCGCGGCAAGCGCGCCGGTCAAACGGAAAAAAATGCGCCTGATCAAAGGTGAAGGTTCCTAGTTTGAAGTCTAAACGTAAGCACGTCGCGCGACTGCGTCAACGCACGTCCGCTGTATTTTCTCTGATAGCGGCCGCGCTTCTCTCCGGTTGCGGGACGCAGTCGCAACCGGACGACGTATTGGCCGTCGACAGTTTCGTGGGCACGGTAATTGCCGACGAGCCGCAGGCGGCGATGATCGGCCGGGACATCCTGGTTGCAGGTGGCACGGCCGCCGACGCGGCGGCGGCGACGTACTTCGCGCTCGCCGCGACCATGCCGTCGAGCGCCGCACTCGGGGGCGGGGGCATGTGCCTGAGCTATCGGGTCGACGGCGGTCGCATCGAAGCGCTCGACTTCGTCGCGCGCCCGTCAGCGACGCCGGGCGCCGCCGCCGTGCCGGCCGTCGCGCGCGGTATGTTCAGTCTGCAGGCGCGCGACGGACGTCTGCGCTGGAGCCAGGTTGTCGCGCCGGCCGAAGGGTTGGCCCGTTTCGGCGTGTCGGTCTCCCGTGCGCTCGCCAAGGAACTGGCCGCCGCGCCCGATGTCCTCGCACAGGATCCGGAAGCAAAGCGCATCTTCTTCCGCCCCGATGGCACGCCGCTTCGCGAGGGCGACAGGCTCGTGCAGCCGGATCTGGCGACAGTGCTGGGCGCGCTGCGCACCTACGGTCCGGCGGCACTGGAGAACGGTCCGTTGGCGAGTCAGTTCGCCAGTGCTGCCGCCGCCGTGGGCGCCACGTTCACGCCCGACGAGATCGGCGCGAATGCACCGAGCTGGCGCGGCACGGTCGCGGTCCGGCACGAGAACGTCATCGTCCATTTTGCGCCGCCGCCGGCCGTTGCCGGCGTCGTCGAGGCGCAGACTTTCGCGATGCTGGCACCGCGCTGGCGTCGCGCACCGGCGGAGGAGCGGGCTCACCTGTTCATCCAGGCGAACCTGCGGGCCATCGCCGACCGGCAGAACTGGCTCGCGCCGGATCTGTCCTCGACGCGGGCGATCGCGGATATCGTGGGCGCACAGCACATCGACGAGCTGATGGCAACCTACCGGGCCGATCAACGCAACGCACCCGTACCGGCATCGGCAAGCGAATCGTTAGCGAGCGCTGCGGCGGATCTGGCGCCCGCGACGACATTCGTCGCGGTGGACCGCCGCGGCAACACCGTCGTCTGCGCCGTAAGCCTGCATGCGCCGTTCGGTATCGGTCGCATCGCGCCCGGAACCGGCGTGTTCCTTGCCGCTGCACCCGACGGAGACGCGCGCAGCGTGCAGACCTTCGGTCCGATGCTCGCGGTACGTGCGCGGAGCGCGGGCCCCGTGTTCGCCGGCGCGGCCTCGGGCGGCTGGGCGGGGGCGAGTGCCCTGATCCAGGTGGCGCTTCAGACGATCGTCGATGACCGGCCGCTCGACCAGGCCATGCGCGCGCCGCGTGTTCACGCCGCCGGCAACTCCGATCACGTCTTCGCCGAACCGACGGCCCAAGGGCCCGTCCCCGGGCTTGCATCCCGCGGCTACAATGTGACGACGGGCCCGTCGCTCGGTCGCGTCAATGCCCTCTATTGTCCGGAGGCATTTGATGCGCCGGGCCGGTGCGATTTCAGCGCCGACCGGCGCGGCGACGGTCTCGCGGCTCGAGGGTGACGTCGTGACGATCAAAGTCGCGCGGCGCAGCGGAATCGCGCCGTTTATCGTGATGGACGTGATGCGTGAGGCGAATGCGCGCGATCGTTCCGCGCGTTCGGCGGCGGAGCGCGTCGTCCACCTTGAGGTCGGACAGCCCGGAACCTCGGCGCCGCAGGCGGTCGTCGAAGCCGCCGCCCGCGCGCTTCGGAGCGAAAGGCTGGGCTATACCGAGGCGCTGGGCGTACCGGCCCTGCGCGAGCGCATCGCGCAGCACTATCGCGAGTACTATGGAACCCACGTCGCGCCGGAGCGGGTCGTCATCACGACCGGCTCGTCGGGCGGTTTCCTTCTGGCGTTTCTCGCCGCATTCGATCACGGCGACCGGGTGGCGCTGGCCGAGCCGGGCTATCCGGCCTATCGCAACATTCTGACCGCTCTCGACATCACGCCCGTCGGCCTGCCGACAGAGGCGGCGAGCCGATTTCAGCCGACCCCGGCGCTTCTCGATCGCGCCGGGCGAATCGATGGCTTGATCGTCGCAAGCCCGGCGAATCCGACCGGCAGCATGATGTCGCCGGACGAACTCGCCGAGATTGCCGGCTGGTGCCGCCGGCACGGCGTCCGCCTCGTATCGGACGAAATCTATCACGGCATCACCTACGGCATGCCGGCGGCGACGGCGCTCGCCTACAGCGACGAGGCGATCGTCATCAACAGCTTCTCGAAATACTACGCGATGACGGGGTGGCGGCTCGGCTGGATGATCGTGCCGCCGGACCTGGTGCGTGCGGTCGAGGTGCTCGCCCAAAACCTCTTCATCTCGGCACCGACGCTGCCCCAGCTCGCAGCACTTGCGGCGTTCGATGCGCGCGCCGAGCTCGATGCGAACGTCGCACGTTATCGCGCGAACCGCGATCTTCTGCTCGCGGAACTGCCGAAGGCCGGCTTCGACCGTTTCGCACCGGCCGACGGCGCGTTCTATCTATACGCCGATGTCGCGCACCTGACCAATGACAGCGAGGCGTTCTGTCGGCGCATGCTTGCCGAGGCAGGCGTTGCGGCGACGCCGGGCACCGATTTCGATCCGGCGCGCGGGCGTGCCTATGTGAGATTCTCCTATGCCGGGACCACGGACGACATGATCGAGGCCACGCGCCGCCTTCGCGCCTGGCGGCGTTGAAAACGAAGAGCTGAAACGAAGAAGGGCAGGGCGCGTGACCGAACCGTTTCGACGGGGCGTCGAATAAAGACTCGCGTCGCGCCTCCGTCGCCGCTCGCCGTACAAATGCCGGCACGCCCGCGGTTCGGTCCCGGCATGCCGCAATTCCTGCAGGCCGGATGCCGGCGACGGTCGACCTGAAGTCCCGCAACGATCCCGATCAGCGGCAGGCTCGGGGCGGATGCGCCAGCGATCGATTTTCCGTTACAGGCGAGTTCCCAGCATCCCATCGGGGATGCTGGGAGACCGCATATGCGTTGCGAGGTTTCGCCTGCAGAAGCTCAGCGCGTGAGACGTCGCCACCAGCCACGGCGCGGCGGCGGTGGCGGTTCCTCCGACGGTGCCGGCGTCTCGGGCGCGCTCGTCTCGACTATCGGCGCGTTTTCGGGCGCGGGGCTGTCGGCCGCGCCGGTCTCGACTGCCGGCACGTTCTCCGACGCCGGACTCTCGGCCGCGTGCGACTCGCTTTGCGATTCGGCCGGAACCGGTTCGGCCCGATGCTCGGGCGATGGCCGCGGTGCTTCCGTCACGATGCCTTCCGCAGGTCGAGCCTGATGTTCGTGTCCGGTCTGCTGTTCCTCCGGAAAACGCTCGGCACGTCGATTCCACGGCCAGTCGTAAGCATCGCCCGGACCTTCGACGACGGGATGCGGCCGGGGCCATTCCTCGTGGCTCTCCTGGCCGGGCGCCTGTTCGTGGGCGACTTCTTCCTGATGGCGATGGCGCGGGTCCGCGAACGGATCGTCATGCCCTTCCGCGGCCTGCCCTTCGATGACGCGGCGCCCACGACGACGGCCGCCCCGCCGGCCGCGACGCCGCCGGCGCGGTTGCCCCTCGCCGGTGCCATGCTCGTCAGGGCCTGCCGCGGCCTGGTCCGGCTCTGCGACTGCTTCTTCGACTTCGCCGTCCGCTTGGCTCATGTCCTCCGACGGCGCGGCAGTCGCCTCAGACGGTGGCGTTTCCGAATCTGCAGACGCGGCCTGCACGGCCTCGGCGCTCCGCTCCTCACCGCCACGGCCGCGGCGCCGACGGCGCCGACGGCGGCGGCGGTGACCGTCACCATCGCCGGCATCGCGTGCGGCCTCGGCCGTCACGTCGCCGGTGGTCACCTCGCCCCCATCGGCGGCGCTCGTTTCGGTGGTTTCGTGAACCGGCTCGCTCTCATCTGCCGCCTCGACGTCCACTGCCGGTGCGGGGAGGGAGGCCTGCCCCGGCAGCGGTTCTCCCGCCTGGCGCGTCCGAACCCGTTCCAGCCGGTAGGCCGGCGGAATGAGCGTGTCGTCCCGACTGAACGTCACCCGCAGACCGAAGCGGGCCTCGATGCCGGCAAGCGCTTCGCGCTTCTGGTTGAGGACGTAAAGCGCCACGTTGGTCGGCACGTGCACGACGGCCTCGGCCGTGCGCATCTTGACGCCTTCCTCCTCGATCGCACGAAGCACATGAAGCGCGGCGGATTCCGTCGAGCGGATGAAGCCGGTGCCGGCGCAATGCGGACAGCGCTCCGACGACACCTCGAGCAGGCTGGGACGGAGGCGCTGTCGCGACAGTTCGAGCAGGCCGAACGGCGAGATTCGTCCGATCTGGATCCGCGCACGATCGCTCTTCATCGCCTCCTTGAGGCGTCGCTCGACCGCATGCTGGTTGCGCACGTCCTCCATGTCGATGAAGTCGATCACGATGAGGCCAGCAAGGTCGCGCAGGCGCAGCTGCCTGGCGATCTCGTCGGCCGCCTCGAGATTCGTCTTGAGCGCCGTCTCCTCGATGTGGCGCTCGCGCGTCGCCCGCCCGGAGTTGACGTCGATCGAAACCAGCGCCTCCGTCGGATTGATCACGATGTAGCCGCCGGACTTCAGGCGGACGGTCGGCGCATGAATTTCCTCGAGCTGCGATTCGACCTGGAAGCGCTGGAAAAGCGGCACCGTCGGGTCGTTGTACAGATGGATCCGGTCGACATGGCTCGGCATCAGCGTCTTCATGAACGCTTTCGCCGCCCTGTATCCGGCCTCGCCTTCGACCAGAATCTCGTCGATGTCACGTGTGTAGAGATCCCGGATCGCCCGCTTGATCAGATTGCCTTCCTCGTAGATGAGCGCCGGCGCGGTCGAATTCAGCGTCGTTTCGCGGATCTCGTCCCATTGACGCAGGAGATATTCGTAGTCCCGCTTGATCTCGGCCTTCGTACGCTCCATGCCCGCGGTGCGGAGGATCACCGCCATGCCCTCGGGGACATCAAGCTCCTCCATGATGGCCTTCAGCCGCTTGCGGTCCTGGGCGTTGGTGATGCGGCGGGAGATGCCGCCGCCGCGCGCCGTGTTCGGCATGAGGACGCAGTAGCGGCCCGCAAGGGACAGATAGGTCGTGAGAGCGGCGCCCTTGTTGCCGCGCTCCTCCTTCACGACCTGGACCAGCAGCACCTGACGCCGCTTGATGACCTCTTGGATCTTGTAGTGCCGCAGCGGACGGAACCGCTTGCGCGTTTCCACGGCCTCCACATCCGCATCGTCACCTCCCACGGACTCGACGGGAGGGGGTTCGGACTCGGGCGTCTCAAGGGTTTCAACTGCGTCTGCCACGGACGCCGCATCGTCCGACGGCGTTTCCGCCGCCGCGGCCTCGTCCTCGACGGCCCCGATCGGAGAAGGCTCCTGCGCGAGGTCGGGTGCAGCCTCGTCCGGCCGAGCGATCGTCTCGGTCGTCTCAACCGTCTCGGCAGTTCCAACAGTCTCGGCAGCCCCAGCACTCTCGACAGTCCCGGCCGTCTCGACAGCCGGGCGCTCGACCGAATCGTGTTCCGATTCGGCAGGTCCGGGCGCACCGAGCGACTCATGCATTTCCTGGGGAGCCGCCCCGACCGTGAACCACGGCCTGTGCTCGAGCGGGACCGTGTAATTATCCGACCCCGAATCCGTTGCCGCTGTCGAATCCGTTGGCTCCGACGCAGCTGACGGGGCCGTTTCGGCGCCTTCGGCAGAAGGCGCTATGCTAGCGTCGGGGCTGCCGGTGCCACCATCCTCCAATGGCGCAGCGGTCGCGCCTTCGTCCGTCTCCTCCCGGTCCGGCGGACGCGACTCGTCAAGCGCCTCGTCCTCCTCCTCGGCTCTCTGCGCGGCGAGCAATGCCTCCCGGTCGGCGACGGGAATCCGCCAATAGTCCGGGTGTATCTCGCTGAAGGCGAGAAAGCCGTGCCGGTTTCCGCCGTATTCGACGAAGGCTGCCTGTAGCGACGGTTCAACCCGGGTGACTTTGGCGAGGTAGATGTTTCCTTTGAGCTGTTTCTTGGTCGATGTTTCGAAGTCGAATTCTTCAATCCGGTTGCCGTTGAGCACGACCACCCGGGTCTCCTCCGGGTGCGTCGCGTCGATGAGCATACGTTTGACCATTCTTGCGATATCTCCAGTAGCCGCGCCACGGCGCGCATAAACGGCAGGCGCGAACCCGTCGGCGGGTCCAGCGGTTGCGCTTGGGCGCGCGGCGCCAATGTTCGAATCCCTGCGGATCGACAGCCCGACCTGGGTGGCCCACGGCCATCCTCAGTCCTTCCTGCAGGTCCAGTAGCAAACCGTTGGTCAGGTTGGTCACGGTCGGCGGCCGATCCCGGCGTATCCGTTTCGTTTCTCTCTCGTCCGCGGAAGCGCCCCTTGCGGGCGCGCCGGGCGCCACCGTTCCGGTCCGGAATGGGGCTGCCATATGCGAACGGAAATAAAATAGTCAGCGGATCAATCAACCACAATGACATAATGACCCGTCGCCGAAGCGTGGCCGGAACGGGGTTGAAATCCATTTGAAATCAGTGGTATGCGTATCGATCCGCAACTAAAACTGAAGCCAATGTGGCGTTTCTTCGGACGGCTGGCATGGGGGATCCTCGTCGGTGCCGTCGTCCTCGGAACTGTTTTCAAGGCTGACGCACGCCCCGCGGTCACGTCGGTGAGCTTCGCCGACAAGGGTGGCTTCACCCACCTCGTGGTCGAGCTTACCGACAGAGCAGAATACCGCGTTTTTGTGCTGAGTGAGCCGATGCGGCTGGTCATTGATCTGCCGCCGCTCGACTGGCGGCTCCGCGGCGGGCAGGGTGTGGCACATGGCTTCATCGCCGGCTACCGGTTCGGTCAGTTCGATGCCACCACCAGTCGTTTGGTGCTGGATCTTGCCGAACCGGCCCGCGTCCGGCGTTCCGGTTACGAATTGTCCGTCGGGCGTCAGCGCCTCGTGTTCGAGCTCGAGCGTGTCAGCATGGAAGCTTTCCTGGCGGACGTGCAGCCTTGGACGGCATCGGGCGCGATGCTCAAGGCGTCGACCGTGTCGTCGCCGCGCGCGGCGGGACCGTCCACATCCGCCGATCAGGCCGGGGTATCGAGCTTGGCCGCGCTGCCGGGGCCGCCGCCACCGGCGCCGCGTGCGACGATTGCGCCGGCTGCGGCTTCGGCGACCGGTGCGGCAAGATCAGGAGGGCAGCGTGCCGCCGGCAAACGGGTGGTCGCCGTCGACGCCGGCCATGGCGGTGTCGACCCGGGGGCAATCGGGACACGCGGAACCTATGAAAAGGACATCACGCTCGCCGTCGCCCGCGAGCTGCGACGACAGCTCGAAAGAACGGGCCGTTATCGCGTCGTGATGACGCGTGACGACGACATATTCGTGCGACTGCGTGACCGCGTCGCCCGGGCGAGAGCGGCGAATGCGGAGCTTTTCGTGTCGATCCACGCGGATTCGATCGCTTCGTCGAGCACGCGCGGCGCGAGTGTCTATACCCTCTCGGAGACCGCGTCGGACGCGGAGGCAGAGGCCCTGGCCGCTCGTGAGAACTACGCTGACATCATTGCGGGGGTGGATCTCTCCGCCGAGAACAAGGAAGTCGTCAGCATTCTCATCGACCTTGCGCAGCGTGAAACCATGAACCTTTCGGCCGCGTTTGCCTCGATATTGGTCGATGAGCTCGGGCGCGATATCCAGCTTCTGCCCAACCGGCCGCACCGGTTTGCGGGGTTTACTGTCCTGCGTGCGCCCGATGTGCCGTCGGTGCTGATCGAGCTTGGATATCTGTCGAACCCGAATGACGAGAAGCTCCTTGTCCGCCCGCAACACCGCTCCAAGGTGGCGGCGGCCATCGTCCGGGCCATCGACCGGTACTTCGCAAGCAAGGGCCGGTCATAACCTGGCCACAGTTATAGGGCTACGTTAACTGTCGACCGGCTACAATAAAGGCGGGTTTGCCCGATTTCCGGCGCCTGTTGGCCGGCGGACCGATGGAAGATGCGCAAGCTGTTGATAAGATTGCTTATTCTTCTTGTGCTCGCGGCCATGCTCGGGGCCGGCGGCGGGCTTGCCGTGCTGTGGTACTTCGCGCGCGGGTTGCCCGATTATCAGCAGCTCGCCGACTATGAGCCCCCGGTGCTCACACGCGTCCACGCAGGCGATGGCCGCATCCTGGCCGAGTTCGCAATCGAACGCCGGCTGTTCGTCCCTGTGAGCGCGATGCCGCGCCACGTCATCCAGGCCTTCATCTCAGCCGAGGACAAGAACTTCTGGACGCATCCGGGGATCAGCATTCCCGACATTTTGCGCGCGGCCGTCTTCAATCTTCTGCACCGCGATCGGCGGCCGGTCGGTGCCTCCACGATCACGCAGCAGGTCGCCAAGAATTTCCTGCTGACGAACGAGGTATCGCTGGAGCGCAAGGTGAAGGAGGCGATCCTTGCCTTCCGCATCGAGCAGGCGCTGAGCAAGGAGCGCATCCTCGAACTCTATCTAAACGAGATCTATCTCGGTTTCGGGGCCTACGGCGTCGCTGCGGCGGCCCTGAACTATTTCAACAAGTCACTGGATGAATTGACGATCGCGGAAGCAGCGTTTCTGGCGGCGTTGCCGAAGGCGCCCAGCAACTATAATCCGATCCGCTATCCCGAGACGGCAAAGGCGCGGCGCGACTGGGTCATCGGGCGCATGCTCGAAGACGGGGCCATCACCAAAGCCGAAGCTGAGATGGCGCGCCAAACGCCGCTTCAGGTCCGCTCGCGCAGCGAGATCGAAACCGTTCGTGCCGATTATTTCACCGAAGAAGTACGCCGCGAGCTTTTGCAGCGCTTTGGCGAGCGGGGTCTTTACGGCGGCGGACTGTCGGTTCGCACCACTCTTGATCCGAAGCTGCAGGAAATCGCCGTCAGCGCCCTCCGCAACGGCCTGATCGCCTATGACCGGCGCCATGGCTGGCGCGGGCCGATCGCGCGCATCGATCCGGGTATCGGCTGGGAACGTCGCGTGCAGGCAACGGCGCGGCCGGCAGGCCTGCTGCCGGAGTGGCAGCTCGCGGTCGTCCTCGACATCAACGATGCGGGGGCCGAGATCGGACTTGCCGACGGCACGCGCGGCTTCATCCCGTTCTCGGAGATCCAGTGGGCGCGCCAGCCGCTCGAGGAGCAGCGCCTCGGGCCGCCGTTGCGGCACCCTTCGGATGCACTCGCGGCCGGCGACGTCGTTGCGGTCGAGCAGCTCGCTCAAGACGGGCGGGACGACCGTGCGCTTTACACCCTCAGGCAGATCCCGAATGTCGGCGGGGCGGTCGTCGTGCTCGATCCGCATACCGGTCGCGTGCTGGCGATGGTCGGCGGCTGGCGCTTCGAGGCGAGCCAGTTCAACCGCGCGACCCAGGCGCAGCGTCAGCCCGGTTCTTCGTTCAAACCTTTTGTTTATCTGGCGGCGCTCGACAACGGCTTTACGCCGTCGAGCCTTGTCCTCGACGCGCCGATCGTCATCGATCAGGGACCGGGTCTTGGCCGCTGGAAGCCGGCCAACTACACGCGGAACTTCTTCGGGCCAAGCCCGTTGCGCGTCGGCATCGAACAGTCCCGCAACCTGATGACGGTCCGTCTTGCACAGTATGTCGGCATGGACAAGGTCGCCGAATACGCGGAGCGTTTCGGGATCTACGACGATCTGCCCGAGCATCTGTCGATGGCGCTGGGCGCGGGCGAGACCACGTTGCTGCGCATGACGACGGCCTACGCGATGATCGTCAACGGCGGCAAGCGCATCCGGCCGACGCTGATCGATCGCGTTCAGGACCGCAACGGCCGCACGATCTTCAAGCACGATACGCGGCCATGCGAAGAGTGCCGGGTCGAGTATTGGGCGAATCAGCCGGTGCCGACACTGCCGGACCTGCGGGAGCAGGTCATCGACGCCGCGACAGCATATCAGATGGTCAGCATGCTGCAAGGCGTGGTGGAACGCGGCACGGGGCGGCGGATTCGGGAGATCGGCAAGCCGCTCGCCGGCAAGACCGGAACGACGAACGACAGCTTCGATGCCTGGTTCATCGGGTTTTCACCGGATCTGGTCGCCGGCGTATTCGTCGGTTTCGACACGCCGCGCACGCTGGGGCCGAACGAATCGGGCTCAAGCGTCGCCGTGCCGATCTTCAAGGACCTGATGGCCGAGGCCCTCAAGGATCGACCGGCCGTGCCGTTCCGCATTCCGCCCGGCATTCGCCTCGTGCGTGTGAACCCCGCCACCGGACTTGTCGCGCATCCCGGTGATCGCAGTGCGATCTGGGAGGCGTTCAAGCCGGGAACCGAGCCGACCGTGGCGGGGCCCGTGCTCGATGACAGCGCAGCTGAAGCACCGTCCACCCATCCCATTCCCGCGAGCGGCACGGGTGGGCTCTACTAGCCGTGGGAGGCGTCCGGGTAATGGCCGGATCAACTGGACAGCATGCGTTTGATGCGCTGGATGTCGGGCAACGACATTGCGCCGACGCTGGCCGAGACGGCCTCGGCGTAGCTGCGAGCCTCGTGCGCTGCCCGGCGCGCGGCCGCGATGCGCGAAATCGTGCGGTCGTGTCTTTCCTCGAGCGCAAACATCGCGATGGCGCGCGCCGTCGCCGCCCGCACCGAGACCGCCAATCGGCGACGCGGAATCCATGGCACCTTCGCGCTGGCAGGGATGCGCGGATGCGATGCGGCAGGAAAGGGCACGATGGTCGCCATCGCTCGCCTCGGCTGACGCCGCAGTGTCGCGCAGACCGTTGGTCTCTCGCTACTGTCGGTTGCGGCAGGGGCAGCTACCCGTAATGGTTGCACGGGGTGTGCTTGGTCTACCTCGCCCGCGTAGTGGCAGCGGCGCGCAGCATGCGCCCCCTTGCGCGGGAGGGGGCGGAAAGGGGTAAATTGCCCCCCGAGCTTCGACACTCGACATATTCCGTTCGACACTCGACATATTCCGGGTGTCGGGCTTTTGGTTTGAACGCAACACGCAATAGGGACAAATGCGCGCTGAAATCGCCGAGATTGCCGCCGAGATCAAGCAGTCGTTGGGACTGCTGAGGAGGCATCTTTGACTACGATAACGCCGTAAAACGACTCGCCGAACTGAACGCGCGGGCGGAAGATCCCGCGTTGTGGAATGATCCGACCAAGGCGCAAGCCGTTCTGCGCGAGCGTGCGCATCTGGACAAGGCGCTGAACAGCGTCCGGACCCTCGAGGCGGAACTCAACGACACCGTAGGCCTGATCGAACTCGCCGAGGCCGAAGGTGACCAGGCCGTGCTTGCCGATGCCGAGGAGGCGCTGCGCCGGCTCAAGGACAGTGCCGCCAAGCGCAGCCTCGAGGCATTGCTGTCGGGCGAGGCCGACGCGAACGACGCCTATCTGGAGATTCACGCGGGCGCCGGCGGGACCGAGAGCCAGGACTGGGCGCAGATGCTGCTGCGGCTCTACATGCGCTGGGCGGACGCGCACGGATACAAGGTCGAGTTCGAGGAGGAGAGCCCGGGCGAAGAGGCCGGGATCAAGTCCGCGACGATCAAGATCATTGGACCGAACGCCTATGGCTGGCTGAAGACCGAGTCGGGCGTTCACCGTCTCGTGCGCATCTCGCCGTTCGATGCGAATGCACGTCGGCACACGAGCTTTGCCTCGGTCTGGGTCTATCCGGTGGTGGACGACACCATTGATATCCAGATCAACGAGGCCGACGTCCGCACCGACGTGTACCGTGCGTCGGGGGCAGGGGGGCAGCACGTCAACAAGACCGAAAGCGCCGTGCGTCTGACGCACATACCGACCGGCATCGTCGTTGCCTGCCAGAGCGAGCGTTCGCAGCACAAGAATCGGGAGCGTGCCTGGAAGATGCTCAAGGCGCGGCTCTATGAGCTCGAGCTGCAGAAACGCGAGGCGGCGGCTCGAGCCGAGCACGAATCCAAGAGCGAAATCGGCTGGGGGCACCAGATCCGTTCGTACGTGCTGCAGCCCTATCAGCTGGTCAAGGACCTTCGCACCGGCGTCGAAACCAGCGACACGAGCGGCGTGCTGGACGGCGACATCGACCAGTTCCTCGAAGCGTCTCTTGCGGCGCGTCTCAAAGGCGGTGTCGGACGCACCGAGGCGGCGGCGGAGTAGCACCGAAGCAAGGAGTGGCGATTTCGGAGACGGGAGGAGACAACGCGATGAAGTACGTCCTGCTCGGTACGCTCAATGCGGCGACGATGACCAAACAGGAAAAGCGCACGACGACGGCGCGTGCCAAGCTGAAGGAACTCGGGATCAAGCTGGACAGCGTGTACTACACGCAGGGACCCTACGATTTCGTCGATGTCGTCGACGCCCCGACGCCCGAGGCGGTTCTCGCGTTCTCCGTCTGGTACGGCCAGCAGGGGTATGGTCGCATCCAGTCATTGCCCGCTTTCGACGAGCGGACGATGGTAAAGTCGCTGGCAAAGGCGGGCGTACGCGGCCGCCGCGCAGCCCGATAGCGTGGTGCCGATCCCGTCGGGCGGGAGCCGGCCGCAATCCGACGCCCGGGCCGCGTTCCGCGACCCGGGCGTTTCGCATTACAGGGCTTTGGCCGCTTCGAGGACCTTGTCGACGTGGCCCGGTACCTTCACGCGTCGCCATACGCCCCGGATCACGCCATTGCGGTCGATCAGGAACGTGGCGCGGTCCATGCCCATGTAGGTCCGGCCGTAATTGCTCTTCTCGATCCAGGTTCCGTAGGCCTGCGCGACCTTCGCCTCGCTGTCGGAGGCCAGCCGGAACTTGAGTCCGTACTTCTGCTTGAACCGGTCGTGGCTCGCTGGACTGTCGCGCGAGATCCCGATCACCTCGGCGTCCAGTCGGGCGAAATCCGGCAGCATGTCGTTGAAGCCGCAGGCCTCCTTCGTGCAACCCGGCGTGTCGTCCTTCGGGTAGAAATAAAGCACGACGTTCCGGCCCCTGAAATCCGACAGGCGAACGGTCTGTCCGCCGTCGGCGGGAAGGGTGAAATCCGGCGCCGGATCGCCGACGCCTGGACCCGCTGTCCGGCTCGTGACGGGCTTAGACACCGCAGCGGCCTTGGCACCGGGCCGGCGGGTGGCCTTGGGCGCGGCTTTCTTTCTTACAACTTTCTTCTTTGCGGCTTTCTTGGTCGTTGCGGCTTTTTTCGCCGCAGCCTTCGTCGCGGCCCGCCTGACGGTCTTACGCCTTGCGGGCGCCGTCCGCGCGGCCGTCTTTCGCGCGGGGGTTTTCTTTCCTCTCGCGGCCATCTCGCCTGCTCCTGTGGTCAGTTCATTGTGATGCAGCACGTGCCTGGGCCGAGTCCGGCGGCACCGGCAGCATCCTGTCGAACAGTGCCTGTACGGCCGCGGCACGCGCCAGGATTGTGGATTGGAGCGCGTCGAAGTCAACCGCCCCGATGGCGCGCGCGAGCAACGGGCGGATCTCGGTCGGCGCCGCATCGGGGTCGAACTCCCCTTCGTGAATGAGGCGCAGCACGGCCTGCAGTGTCTGCCACAGGTGAAGCGCGTCGATGAGCAGCGCGGCGTCATCGCCCGGCAGCAGGCCCGCCTGACGGGCCTTTTCCAGCGCTTCCCGCGTGTTCGTCGCGAGGATTTCCGGGTGCTCGTGCGCATGACGAAGCTGCAGGTACTGCGCGATGAACTCCACGTCGATCAGCCCCCCGCGCCAGTGCTTGATGTTCCATGGCGTCGGTGCCGGATGCTCGCGGCTCATGCGTGCGCGCATGTTCGCGATGTCGGCAACGAGCGACGTCGGATCGCGTTTGCGCGTCAGGACTTCCCGTATCAGCTGTCCGACGCGGCGTTGCAGGTCGGGCGGTCCGCAGACCGTCCGGGCGCGCGTCAATGCCATATGCTCCCACGTCCACGCCGACTCGCGATGATACATGGCAAAGGCCTCGAGACTGGTCGCGATCGGCCCCTTGGTGCCGGACGGCCTCAGGCGCATATCGACGTCGTAAAGCCGTCCCTCGCCGGTAAGCGCCGTAACGGCGTTGATGAACCGGTTGCTGAGCCGCGTGTAGTAGTGACTGACGGGAAGGGGACGGTCGCCGTCCGATGCCTCGACCGAGGGGGGCGCGTCATAGAGCAGGATCAGGTCCAGATCGGACGTGACCGTCATCTCGCGGCTGCCGTGCTTGCCGAGGGCGATGACGACCATCTCGCCGCCCGGCACACGGCCGTGTGACCGCGCGAATTCGGTTTCGACCGCCTGCTGGAGCGCGCCGAGGACGACGTCGGCGATGTCGGCGAGCGCCGCCCCCGCCACCTCGGCACTCGCACGACCGCGGAGCAGGTGGACGCCGACCTGGAACTGCCGCTCGTTCTTCCAGCGCCGGCAGATGTCGAGCACGTCCTGGAAATCGCGGGCAAGCGCCAGTGCCGCCGCGAGATCGTCGGCAAGAGCGTCCCGGCCGGGCAGCATGTCGAAAAACCCGGATGTGAGGACGCTGTCGAGGATCTGCGGGTGACGGCTGAGGGCCTCGGCGAGGCGCGGCGCCGAGCCCATCAGCTCGGCCACGAAATCGAGGAGCGCAGGGTTGGCATGGAACAGCGAGAATAGCTGGACGCCGGCCGGCAGCCGTCCGAGGAACTGGTCGAAGCGCAGGAAGGCCGCGTCCGGCTGATACGCGCCGGCAAAGGCGCGCAGCAAACTCGGCATCAATTCGGTTAGCAGCTCGCGTGCGCGTACGCTGCGCATGGCCCGATAGCGGCCGTGATGCCAGCCGCGCACGGTCGCAGCGACCTTCTTGGCGTCGCGATATCCCATGCTCGCCAATGTCTCCAGCGTCGCCGGGTCGTCGTCGGTGCCGGTGAAGACGAGATTGCCCGGTCCAGACAGCGTCGGCGCTTCCTCGAACAGCTCCGCATAGTGTCGCTCGACCCGGCGCAACGTCGCGAGCATCGCATCACCGAACGTCGCCGCGTCAGCATAGCCGAGGAAAACCGCGAGCGCTTCCATGGCGGCCCCGTCCGCGGGCAGCGTGTGCGTTTGCTCGTCGTTGATCATCTGCAGCCGGTGCTCGACGCGGCGCAGGAATTCATAGGCGTCGACGAGTTCGGTCGCGACCTGCGGCTCGACGCGTCCGGCGGCGGCGAGCGCTCTGAGCGCGGCGCAGGTACCTGACGGGCGCAGCGAAGGATCGCGGCCGCCCCAGATGAGTTGCTGCGTCTGCGCGAAGAACTCGATCTCGCGAATGCCGCCGCGGCCGATCTTGATGTTGTGCCCGGCGAGCGTGACGGTACCGCCCCCGCGATGCGCGTTTATCTGGCGTTTGATCGAGTGGATGTCCTGGATTGCGGCAAAGTCGAGGTGCTTGCGCCACACATAAGGGGTCAGCCGGCGCAGAAATTCGGCGCCGGCCGCGAGGTCGCCCGCAACGGGTCGTGCCTTGATCATCGCGGCACGTTCCCAGTTCTGGCCCAGGCTCTCGTAATAGAGTTCGGCGGCGTCTATCGAGATGGCGAGCGGCGTCGAGGCGGGATCGGGGCGCAGGCGCAGATCGGTGCGCAGGACATAGCCTTCGGCATTCCGCTCGTCGAGAATCTTGACGAGGTTGCGTGCGAGCCGCACGAACGTTTTCTGGAGCGCATCGGGATCGTCGGTCGCGACCCGTTCGACGTCGTAGAGAATGATCAGATCGATGTCGCTCGAGTAGTTCAGCTCGCGCCCGCCGAGCTTGCCCATGCCGAGAACGACCAGACCCGAATCGCGGCACGGATCATCCGGGTACGCGAGACGTATGCCGCCGTTGGCGGCAGCCTCGCGAAGCAGATGGGCCGCAGCCACGTCCACAGCCGCATCGGCGAAGTCGCTGAGGGCGCCGGTAATCTGATGGAGAGACCACTGGCCGCCGATATCGGCAAGTCCGACCGCGAGCGCCACGCGCCTTTTCGCCTGCCGCAAGGCGGTCATCAGGCCGCGCATATCGGTATCCGGGCGATTGAGCGCGCGGATGTCGCGCAGGACGTCGCGAATCACCGGATCGGGACCTTCGCGCAACAATCGGACGGCGAACTCCGGATCCCGGATCAGGCAGTGCGAAAGATACGGACTGTTGCCGAACACCGCGTCGAGGATCCGCTCGCCCGCGGGGCTCGCCGCGACGTCGGCGGCAAATCGCCGGCTCTCCGGATCCGCGATGTCGCTCGCCGCTGCGAGCCAGTGCTCGCGTTCGCGCTCGGCGCGTCGGCGGTCGGCCGCCGACGGCCATGCCGAACGGCCAAATCCATCATAGAGGTCGTGCATCCGGGTTGCTGCCCTTGTCGCCGCTGCAGCTTCAAGGGCCGTGATGCATGGCGTCAAGAGGGATGACGCGGGCCTCCTGGCTACGCCGTCGGCGCAGGACGGCGTTCAACTCGGCGCCGAAGATGAAGACGAGGGAGCTCACGTAGAGAAACATGAGCGTGATGACGATGCCGCCGAGGCTGCCGTAGGTGGCGCTGTAGTTGCCGAGCGTGCCGATATAGATCGAGAATGCACTGGCAACGATGAGCCATAGGACGGTGGTGGCGAGCGCGCCCGGAACGATGTCACGCCAACGCTGCCGCGGGCGCGGCAACCAGCGATGAAGAAGCAGGACGATCCCCGTCACGATCACGGCACCGACCGTGTAGCGTACGACGGCCCAGATGACGCGATAGGCGCTCGGCACGGGCACGAACAGCTCCAGCATGTCCCATAGGACCGGTCCGAGGATGACCGTGACGGACAGGCCCATGATCGCGAACACGGCGAGAAAGACGATGGCGATGCTCTGAAGACGCAACTGCCAGATCGGCCGCGGCTCGACGATCTCATAGGCCTGGTTCAGGGCGGTTCGCAGCGCTTCGATCCCGCTCGACGCGGCCCAGAGCGAACCGATCAGGCCGAACGTCAAGAGACCTCCCTGGCGGTTGGTCAGGACCTCGCGCACGGCGGGGGCGAGCACCAGCGTTACGTCCTGCGGCAGGAAGTCGAACATGAGGTCGACGAAATCGTCCGCCGATGTCGGGTCACCGAGAAAGCCGGCAAGCGCGGCAAGGAAGATCAGGAAGGGGAACAGCGATAGCAGCGCCGTGAAAGCCATGTGGCCGGCGAGCTCGAAGCCGCCCCGATTGCTCAGCGAGACGAGGGCCGGCCAAACATCGGCGACGATGAATCGGCGCAGCCAGATCAGGGCGCGACCTACCCGCGACGCAGCCATGGGCAATGCGCCAGAATAACGGTGCGGCGTGGCCGTTGTTCCGGTAGTCAGGCGTTTGGATGCGGTCTTCGCCGCGCGGCGGCCCGCGTTCGTGCTAAACTTCGGCACCTTCTCCGACCTCCTCTATAGGCGAGCGTCCGCGGTTGATTGATCGGTCCGTCAAACTGTTCCTGGAAGTGCTGGGGGCGCTCATCGTCATTGCGACCGCCGTGGTCGCCGTCGGCGCATGGCGCTTGTCATCGGGCCCGATTTCGCTCGGCTTTCTCACGCCGCTGATCGAGGAGACGATCAATGCCGGCAGCCGTTCGGCATTGGTCGACATCGAGGATACGGTACTCACTTGGCAGGGATGGGGACATACCCTCGACATCCGTGCCCAGGGGGTGCATGTCCGGCGGCCGGACGGGACGCGCATCGCGGACCTGCCCGAGGTCGAGATCAGCCTGTCGGGCCGGGCGCTGCTCCATGGCATGATCGCGCCGACCAGCCTCGAGGTCATCGGCGCTAGGCTGACGCTGACCCGCACAGCGGATGGCGTCTTGGCACTGCCCAGCACCGAGGCGACGGGCGATTCGACGTCGGTGCTCGCCATTCTGCTCGAAGAGCTCCTCACGCCGCCGGACGAGGGGCGGGCAATGGGCTATCTGACGCAGGTTCGCGTCGCGGAGGCCGAAGTCACGTATGCCGACCTCGTCGATGGCCGCGTCTGGCACGCACCGTCGGCCGAGTTCGTCCTGTTCCGCGATCAGGCCGGCGTGCGCGCCGAGGCAAGCCTGCTGGTCGACATCGCGGGGGAGCTGATGCGCCTGGCGGCAACCGGCTTCTATACGCCGGCGACGGATCGCGTCGAGGTGACGGCGAGGACCACGGCGTTTCAGCCCAAGCTGCTCGGTGCCATCGATCCGACGCTTGCGCGACTCCAGGCATTGAGACTGCCGATCAGCGGCGTTCTCCAGGCGCAGTTCGACGGCAGGGGACGCTTTCTCGGCCTGGATTTCGACTTCGCCGGGGCCGACGGAACGCTCAGTGATCAAGAATATTTTCCCGAAGAGGTGCCGATCCGACGTCTGCGCGTACGCGGTCGGGTGGCGGAAGAACTTCAGCACGTGGCGATCGCCGAGGCGACCCTCGATCTCGACGGTCCGGTGATCGAAATATCGGGCGAGGTGACCGGCGTCGGGACGCAGCCGCGCATCGCGGTCGAAGGTGTCGTCCACAAGCTGCCGACCGACGAGCTGCGGCGCATGTGGCCGCGCGGTATCGGCGAGAATGCGCGTCACTGGATTACCGAGAACCTGAGCGGCGGAACGATCGAGGAGACGCGTTTCGAGATCGCCGTGGCGAGTGTCGACCCGTCGTTCTCGTCGGTCGAGCCGGAGCACGTCGATGCGACGATCCGGTTCGCCGACATCGAGGTGAATTATCTGTCGCCGATGCCGAAGGTCCGCAAGGTAAGCGGCACCGGACGCCTCGGGCACACGCGCATCGACCTGGACATCAGCAGTGGCAGCGTCGGCGATCTGCGCGTCGGCGAGGGGACCATCGCCATCACCGGTCTCGGCAAATCGGAGGAATGGATCGACATCGAGCTCGTCGTGCGCGGCCCGGTGCGCAGCGCGCTTCAGCTCGTCGACTCGCCGCCGCTTGGCTTCGTCAAGAAGATCGGATTGTCGCCGGCGGATTTCGGCGGCGAATCCGCAACCCGGCTTCGGTTCCGCTTCCCGCTGATCCAGCGCCTGAAGATCGACGAGATCCAAATCTCGGCTGCCGCCAACATTGCGCATTTCAGCCAGCGACGCGCCGTTCTGGGCCAGGACGCAACGGATGGGACGTTGACGCTGCGCCTGGACCAGCGGGGCATGGACATCGCCGGGCGCATCGTGGTGGCCGGCGTCTCGGCCGAGGTGCAGATGGCCCGCAGCTTTCTTGCAGGAACGCCGGTCGTCGCCCGGACGCGTGCGAAAGCGACGCTCGACGCCGCGGCCCGACGCCACCTCGGGCTCGATTTTGCCCCGTATGTCGACGGTCCCTTGGACGTCAGCGTGACGTACGTGGAGCAGCGCAACCGCCGCAACGAGCTCGTCCTGGATCTTGCGCTCGCCCGCACGACGCTCGCGGTGCCCGAACTCGATTGGCGCAAGGAGGCGGAGACGCCCGGCACCGGGCAGGTACGCCTCATCCTGGTCGACGAGCGGCTCGCGGAGTTGAGCGCTTTCCGGGTCACCGCGGGCGACCTTGTCGTTCGGGGGCGCGGCCGATTCGAGCGCGACGGCAAGACGCTCCGTCAGCTCGAAGTGAGCGAACTCAAAGCGGGGCTCACGGACGCGAGCGGATCGTATGTGCGCGAGGCGGACGGCATTACCATCAAGGTCACCGGGCGCAGCCTGAACGTCGGCGCCATGCTCCGCAGCCGATCATCGGATCCGTCGTCCCGTCCGCGGCTCAAGATCACGGCCGCTCTCGATCGCGTCTACTTCGCGAAGGATCGGTACCTGGAGCGCGTCAATCTCCAGGCGACCCGCGACGCGGAGCGGTGGGCGACCTTCATGCTCCAGGCGCGTGCCGGCGGGGACGCCGAAGCTGTGCGCAATGTCGGTGTTTCGCTTCGCATGGAGGGCGGACAGCAGCGCCTCGACGTCAGCGCCGATGATGCAGGGGCCCTGCTGAAGGCGCTCGACGTCACGCCCAACGTGGTCGGCGGCAAGCTCGAGATCAACGGCGCTTCCGACGCCACTCAACCCGGCAATCCGCTTGTCGGAAAAGGACAGATGACGAATTTTCGCGTCGTCAACGCGCCGGTCCTGGCCCGCATTCTGAGTGTCGCATTGCTGACGGGAATTCTCGACGCGCTGCGCGGGGAAGGAATCCACTTCAACCGCCTGGATGCCGATTTCGCGTTCAGGGATCCCATGATCGAGGTCAGGAACGCGCGTGCAAGCGGGGCCGCCATCGGAATCACCGCGAACGGAGCGATCGACACGGCGGCCGAGACCATCGACCTCAACGGCACCATCGTCCCGGCCTACGCGATCAACTCGCTTCTCGGCAACATCCCCGTCGTCGGCGACATTCTTGTCGGAGGCAAGGGCGGCGGCATTTTCGCTGCGAACTATCGCGTGTCCGGCCCGATCGCCGACGCGAACGTGTCGATCAATCCGCTCTCGACGCTGGCGCCGGGATTCCTGCGCAACCTCTTCGGCATCTTTGACGGAACCGCCACACCCGGCAGCTCTGACCCGCACCCGGAGCTCGGGCAGCCGGACGGTTCGCCATCGAATCCGCCGTGAGCGGACGCAGGAGATTTCAGGTCACGCGCACCAGCGCGTGACGTTTCTTGCCTGCCGACAGCTTGATGACGCCTTCGCTCGTGAGCGATTCCTCGCCCAGCGTCGCCGTCGCGTCCGATACGACCGTATCGTTGACGCGGGCGCCACCCTGCTGAATGAGGCGCCGCGCCTCGCTGTTGCTCGTCGCCAGGCCGGTGCGCTGCAGCAGCGCGTAGAGCGGAACGCGCGCCGCAAGTTCGGCGCGCGTGATGACCAAGGTGGGCAGGTCCGCGCCGAGCGCGCCTTCCTCGAAGGTACGGCGTGCGGTTTCCGCTGCCGCCTGCGCGGCGGCATCCCCGTGACAGAGCCGCGTGGCCTCGAACGCGAGGATCTTCTTTGCCTCGTTGATCTCGGCGCCTTCCAGACGTTCGAGGCGCGCGATCTCGTCGAGCGGCAGTTCGGTGAACAATCGCAGGAAACGGCCGACGTCGGGATCCTCGGTATTGCGCCAGAACTGATAGTAGTCGTAGGGCGACAGGCGTTCGGGATTCAGCCAGACGGCGCCCTGGGCCGTCTTGCCCATCTTGGCGCCCGACGACGTCGTGATGAGCGGTGTGGTCAGGCCGAAAAGCTCGAGATCGGCAATGCGCCGCCCGAGCTCGATCCCCATCACGATGTTGCCCCATTGGTCCGAGCCGCCCATCTGCAGCCGGCAGCCGTACCGCCGTGCCAGTTCGACGAAGTCGTAGGCCTGCAGGACCATGTAGTTGAATTCCAGGAACGACAATGGCTGCTCGCGTTCGAGCCGCAGCCGCACCGAATCCATGGTCAGCATGCGGTTCACCGAGAAATGCCGTCCGACGTCGCGCAGGAGCGGAATGTACCGCAGCTCGTCGAGCCACTCGGCGTTGTTCACCATGATGGCGTCGTCCGGACCGTCGCCGAACCGCAGGAACCGGTCGAACACGCGGCGGATGCCGGCGATATTGCGCTCGATGGTCTCTTCGGTGAGGAGCTGGCGTGCCTCGTCTCGTCCGGACGGATCGCCGATCTTCGTCGTGCCGCCGCCCATGAGGACGATCGGCTTGTGACCGGTCTTCTGCAGCCAGCGCAGGATCATGATCTGCATCAGGCTGCCGACGTGGAGCGAGTCGGCGGTCGCATCGAAACCGATATAGGCCGTGACGCGGTTCGTGGCGGCGAGTGCGTCCAGTCCCTCGAAGTCGGTGCACTGGTGGAGAAAGCCGCGTTCGACCATGACGCGCAGGAAATCGGAACGTGCCTGATGCATGCGAGATCCGGGTTCGAGCGGGGATGCTTGCTGAAAGGCGCAGCGTTTAGCACAATCGTGCCCGTCGCGACAATTCCGAGGCAGTCTTCCGGGCGCAACCCGCGCCCCTTGACCCATGGCAAAACAGACGTGGCGCGCGCTCGGCCTCATGAGCGGAACCTCGCTCGACGGCATCGACGCGGCGGTGATCGAGACGGATGGCGAGGGCGTCGTCGTGCCGGGCCCGGCGCTGACGGTGCCCTACGAGGCGTCGTTGCGCGAACGCCTGCGCCGTTCGCTCGGCGGGCGCGTTCCCGTGAAAGCCGTGGAGCGGGACATGACTCTCGCCCACGTGCACGCCGTACACGCGCTGATGGAAAAGGCCGGCCTGACGCCACGGGAAGTCGACGTCATCGGCTTTCACGGTCAGACCATCGTCCACCGGCCGCACGAGGGTATCACGTGGCAGATCGGGGATGGGGCGCTCCTCGCCGAACGCACCGGCATCGATGTCGTCTGCGATTTCCGAAGTGCGGATGTCGCGGCGGGGGGTGAGGGAGCTCCGCTCGTGCCGCTCTTCCATGCGGCGCTGGCGAGCCGGCTGGATCGCCCGGTCGCCGTTCTGAACATCGGCGGCGTCGCGAACGTGACGTGGTTGGGGCCGGGGCCGGACGATGTCCTCGCCTTCGATACGGGGCCGGGAAACGCCCTGATCGACGACTGGATGCTGGCCAGGACCGGACAGGCCTGCGACGTCGATGGCGCGCTCGCGGCGAGGGGCCGGGTCTCCCGTGCCGCGCTGGCCAAGCTGCTCGATCATCCATACTTCGATCGGCGGCCGCCCAAGTCTCTCGACCGTAACGAATTCGATCCGGCGCCCGTCGCCGGTCTTTCGCCTGCGGACGGCGCCGCCACGCTTACCGCGTTCACGGCCGAAGCGGCGGCGCTTGCCCGGCGTCACTTCCCTGAGCCGGTCTCCCGCTGGATCGTCACGGGTGGCGGCCGCCGCAATCCGACGCTGCTCGCCATGATCGCGCAGGCGACGAGCGGCGTCGTCGCGACCGCCGAGCAGGTCGGCTGGGACGGCGACGCCCTCGAGGCGCAGGCCTTCGCCTATCTGGCGGTTCGCTCGCTGAAAGGGTTGGCCTTGAGCCTGCCGACCACGACGGGCGTCAGGCAGCCGATGACGGGTGGCCGGCTGTTCAAGCGGCCGCCGGCCCGCTGAGGGGCGCTCAGCGCGCCGCCGGCTTGTCCTTTTCCTTCTCCTTCGCCGGACGCTGCGGTTTCAAGGCTGCCGCAATGTACTCGTCGACGTGCTGCGCCAGCTTGTCCAGCCGGTCCGTGAAGAAGTGATTGGCTCCCTTGATGACGCGGTAGTCGATCTGGATATCGCGCTGCTTGCTCAGCTTCTCGACCAGTTTGCGCACCGACTCCTCGGTAACAACGTCGTCCTTGTCGCCCTGCAGGATCAGGCCCGATGCTGGGCAGGGAGCCAGGAAGCCGAAATCGTAAATATTGGCCGGAGGAGCCACGGCGATGAATCGGTCGATTTCCGGCCGACGCATCAGCAGCTGCATCGCGATCCACGCGCCGAACGAAAAGCCGGCGACCCAGCAGGCACTTGCGTTGGGATTGTAGGTCTGCAGCCAGTCGAGCGCCGAGGCCGCATCCGTCAGCTCGCCTTCGCCCCGTGAGAAGCTGCCCTGCGACCGCCCGACTCCGCGGAAGTTGAACCGAAGCGTCGCAAAGCCGTGCTGGACGAAGCACTGGTTCAGCGTGTAGACGACCTTGTTGTGCATCGTGCCGCCGTGCTGCGGGTGCGGGTGCAGGATGACCGCAATGGGGGCACGTTCGTTCTTGCTCGGCAGATAGCGCCCTTCCAAGCGCCCTTCGGCGCCATTGATGATCACTTCAGGCATGTCTGCTCCGGGTTTTCGCCGATCGGCCGGCCGAATATCCTATCTGTTAAGTAGGACTTTCTGCCTTCGAAACGGAAGGCTTCAAGACCCAAAACTTGACCCCTTTAGTCGGGTATACTATATCACAAAATGTACCCGTGTTCGTGCGGCCGTAGGATCAAACCTCATGTGCTGGGATAGCGCAAACCCTCGAGGACCGTCTTCCCGCGGCGGTGGGGGCGCATAATAGGAAGCTACGCTTATGATTTTCAAGCGTTTCCGCGAGGATATCGAGGCAGTAATGGCGCGCGATCCGGCAGCGCGATCACGTCTCGAGGTTGCGTTGTGCTATCCGGGACTCCACGCCCTGCTGATTTATCGTGTGGCCCATCGCGCCTGGGAGCGCGGCTGGTATGTACTTGGCCGGTTTCTCTCGCATCTCGGCCGTTTTCTGACGGGTATCGAAATTCATCCGGGCGCGCGCATCGGCCGGCGTGTCTTCATCGACCACGGCATGGGGCTGGTGATCGGCGAAACGGCCGAGATCGGCGACGACGTCACGCTTTACCATGATGTGACGCTCGGCGGCATTTCCCTCAACAAGGGGAAGCGGCACCCCACGCTCGGTAACGGCGTCATCGTCGGCTCCGGCGCGAGTATCCTCGGCCCGATCACAGTCGGCGATGGGGCGCGCGTCGGCGCGAACGCGGTCGTTCTCAAGGACGTACCGGCAGGGGCGACGGTCGTCGGCATTCCGGCGCGCGAGGTCGGCACGGCGCGCGCCAAGCCGAGCGAGTTCTGTGCCTATGGATCGTCGGGCGATCTGCCCGACCCGATTGCGCGCGCGCTCGACAGCGTGTGTGCCGATGTCGTCGCGCTGCGCAAGCGCGTCGAAGAACTGGAAGCCGCACTCGCGGCGCGCGACGACAGGGCTGCCGGCGTGCCGACGGTCTCTGCCGCCGTGGTCGGCGAGCGGGGCCGGCTGTTTGCGATCAAGGGAGACGAACGGTGAAGCTCAGCACCAAGGGCCGCTACGCCGTCATGGCGATGGTCGACCTGGCCAGTCACAGTGGTGGCAGGCCCGTGGCGCTGGCCGATATTGCCGAGCGTCAGGAGATTTCGCTCTCGTATCTGGAGCAGCTCTTCGCCAAGCTGCGCAGGGGCGGGCTGGTCAAGAGCGTGCGCGGTCCGGGTGGCGGTTATCTGCTCGCGCACCGCATGGAAGACACCCGAATCTCCGACATCATCCTTGCGGTCGATGAACCGATCCGCGCCACGCGCTGTGTGCCCGGCTCGCCGAACGGCTGCCGCAGCAACAAGAGCCGGTGTCTCACCCACGATCTGTGGGAGGAGCTCGGCAACCAGATCCACCTGTATCTGAGTTCCGTCTCGCTTGCCGACGTCTGCAATCGTCGCGTGCTCGGCACCAGCCATGTGATGCCGTGCGGCACGCAGTCATCCGAGACGAGGTCAGAGTCGGCGGTGGCGGCGCAGTAGGCGGCGGTCGGAAAACGGGACGATGCTTGTGCCGGTCTATCTCGACTACAACGCAACGGCCCCGCTGAAGCCGGCGGTGATCGATGCCGTCACGGCCGCGCTTGCCGAGGTCGGGAATCCGTCTTCGGTGCACCGTTTCGGTCGGCTTGCCCGGCGAACGGTCGAGACGGCGCGCGCCGAAATCGCGGCGCTGGTCGGCGCGGCGCCGGCGCAGGTCGTCCTCACGTCCGGCGGCACCGAGGCAAACAATCTCGCGCTCAACGTGCCGGGACGGACCGTTCTGGTCTCCGCCGTGGAACATGAATCGGTGCTGCGGCCGGCGCGTGAGGCCCTGCGGATTCCGGTGGATCGCAACGGGATCGTCGATCTGGCGGCACTCGACCGGATGCTCGCCGGCATCGACGGACCGGCTCTCGTCGCGGTCATGCTCGCGAACAACGAGACGGGCGTGATCCAGCCGGTCGAGGAGGTCGTCCGGATCGCGCATGCGTACAAGGCCCGCGTTCATTGCGACGCGGTTCAGGCAGCGGGGAAGATTCGGGTGGATTTCACCGCCCTCGGCGTCGATACGCTTGCGCTGTCGGCGCACAAGCTGGGCGGACCGCAGGGCGTGGGCGCCCTGGTCGTTGCCGACGAGCCGGTGCTTACGCCGCTGCTGCGCGGCGGCGGGCAGGAACGCGGCCGGCGCGCGGGTACGGAGAACGTGGCCGCGATCGCCGGTTTCGGCGTCGCGGCGGCGCTTGCGGCGAAGGATCTCGACCGGATGGCCGAAATCGCGGCACTGCGCGACGACATGGAGACGCGGCTGGAACGCATCCTGCCGGGCTTGCCCGTGTTCGGGCGCGACGTGCGGCGTCTTCCGAACACGAGCTGTCTGGCGATGCCCGGCGTTCCGGCCGAGACGCAGGTCATGGCGTTCGACCTTGCCGGCGTTGCCGTCAGCGCCGGTGCGGCGTGCTCGTCGGGCAAGGTCGCGACGTCGCACGTGCTGGCCGCCATGGGGGTGCCGCCGAGTATTGCCAACAGTGCCATCCGTGTCAGCGCGGGATGGCGCTCGACGCCGGCGGATTTCGATCGATTCGTCGAGACGTGGATATCGCTGTGGACGCGCCTCGGTCGGGCCGAGCGTGTGGCCCCGGCCGCATAATGACGAAGGAGTGACGAAGTGACGATGAGCAGCCCAGCCCTCAACGTCGGTAACGGCAGTTCTGCGGCCCCGGCGGGGCGGGCCGGCGCCAACGAGCCGAAGAAGCCGATCTATCTCGATTACCAGGCCACCACGCCGATGGATCCGCGCGTGCTGGATGCGATGCTGCCGTACTTCGTCGAGAAGTTCGGCAATCCGCACTCGCGCAATCACGCCTACGGCTGGGAAGCGGAGGAGGCGGTCGAAAAGGCGCGCAAGCAGGTGGCCGATCTCATCGGCGCGGACGAGCGCGAGATCATCTTCACTTCGGGCGCGACGGAGTCGAACAATCTGGCCCTCACCGGCGTCGCCCGGTTCTACAAGGACCGGAAGAATCACATCGTGACCGTGGTGACCGAGCACAAATGCGTGCTCGATACCTGCCGGCATCTGGAGATGGAGGGCTTCGAGGTCACGTATCTGCCGGTCCGGCAGAACGGGCTCATCGATCTCGATGTGCTGAAACAGGCGATCACGCCGAAGACCGTGATGGTGTCGGTCATGGCGGTGAACAACGAGATCGGCGTGATCCAGCCGCTGGAGGAGATCGGCCGCATCTGCCGCGAGCACGGGGTTTTCTTCCACACCGATGCGGCACAGGCCTTCGGCAAGATCCCGCTCGACGTGAACCGGATGAACATCGATCTGATGAGCATCTCGGGTCACAAGATCTACGGACCGAAAGGCATCGGGGCGCTCTTCGTGCGGCGCAAGCCGCGCGTGCGGCTGGTTCCGCTCATCCACGGCGGTGGCCAGGAGCGCGGCTTCCGTTCCGGCACGCTGCCGACGCCGCTCTGCGTCGGTCTGGGTGAGGCGGCCGCGATTGCCAAGCGGGAAATGACGGCAGAAGCCGAACGCCTGAAGAAGCTGCGCGACCGGTTCTACGAGCGGATCATGAGCCGGCTGCCCGAGGTCTATCTGAACGGCGACCTCGAGAACCGCATTCCGGGCAATCTCAATCTCAGCTTCGCGTATGTCGAGGGCGAAGGACTGATGATGGGGATCAAGGACCTGTCGGTGTCGTCCGGCTCGGCATGCACGTCGGCCTCGCTCGAGCCGTCCTACGTGCTGCGTGCGCTGGGCGTCGACGAGGAACTGGCCCACACCAGCCTGCGCATCGGCTTCGGCCGCTTCACGACCGAGGCGGAGGTCGACTATGCCGCCGACCGGATCATCGAGGCGGTGCAGAAGCTGCGGGAGATGAGCCCGCTGTGGGAACTCGCGCAGGAAGGCATCGACCTGAAGTCGATCCAATGGGCGGCCCATTGAGCGGTTCAATCGGCGGCGGCCGGAGACTATATCGGTACGTGATGTACGGGAGACGATGAATGTATAGCGACAAGGTGATCGACCATTACGAGAACCCGCGCAATGTCGGGTCGCTCGATAAGAACGACCCGAATGTCGGGACCGGACTGGTCGGTGCGCCGGCCTGCGGCGACGTCATGAAGCTGCAGATCAAGGTCGGCCCCAATGGCGTGATCGAGGACGCCAAGTTCAAGACCTTCGGCTGCGGCTCGGCGATCGCGTCGAGCTCGCTCGTGACCGAGTGGGTCAAGGGCAAGACGCTGGAAGAGGCTGCGGCGATCAAGAACACCGACATCGCACAGCACCTCGCGCTGCCGCCGGTGAAGATCCATTGCTCGGTTCTGGCCGAGGACGCGATCAAGGCGGCGATCGAGGACTATCGCCGCAAGCATGGCGGCCAGCAGGCCCCGGCCAAGGCGCAGGCCTGATCGAGCCGCAACGTATTTTGCCGAGAGGGAGCACGACGTGAGCGAAACAACGGGACAGGCCGCAACGACATCACCGCCGAAGCGGCCACTGCGTCCGCGACCACCGCCGATCACGGTTACGCCCAGCGCGGTGCGGCGGGTGCGTCAACTGCTCGAGAAGCGCGGCAAGCCCTCGGTCGGCGTGCGCGTCGGTGTGCGGACGCGCGGCTGCTCGGGTCTGAGCTACACGCTGGAATACGCGGATGCGATCAACCCGGGCGACGAAGTCGTCAAGGTCGAGGACGTGACGATTCTGATCGACCCGAAGGCGTCGATGTTCATTTTCGGCACCGAGATGGACTTCGTCGAGGAGACGCTGCAGTCCGGGTTCGTGTTCAGGAATCCGAACGAGAAGGGCCGTTGCGGCTGCGGCGAGTCCTTCCACGTCTGACCGTCGGGCGTGCCGGCGTTCGCGCGGCCGGCGCTACGCCGGCCGTGTCATTTTAAAGGGTCGATGAAACGGGTCGGGTGCGTCGGCACCGGATGGAAGTGTCGGGGATGAACGAAGCAAGTCGGAACATGGACACCGCGAAAGCGGACGGTACGACCGCGCCCGTCGCATGCTGGCTGTGCCGCGGTCCGGTCGCTGCTGGCGCGCTGTTCTGTCCGACCTGCCGGGCCGTGCAGCCGCCCGCCCCGGTCGATCATTTTGCGCGTTTCGGACTGCCGGTTGCCTTCGATCTCGACGAGAACGAGCTGGACCGGCGCTATTTCGCGGTCCAGCGCCAGCTTCATCCTGATCGCTTCGCGACGCGCACGGCGCGCGAGCGCGCGGTATCCCAGAGCCAGGCCGTCGCGGTGAACGAGGCGTACGAGACGCTGAAGGATCCCTTGGCGCGGGCCGAATATCTGCTACAGCTCCACGGCGTTGCCACCGAGGCATGCCAGACCATCAGCGATCCTGAGCTCCTCATGGAGCAGATGGAGCGACGTGAGGCGCTCAGCGAGATCGACACGCGCGAGGCGGCCGAGGCATTTCTCGATGCGGCCGGTCGTGACGTCGCGGCGAGCCTCGCCACGATCGCCGTCGCCTTCGGCCGTGGCGACCTGACGGCGGCGAGACGCGAAACGACGCGGCTCAAGTACCTTACCAAGCTGGTCGAGGAGGCGCGCGCCCGCCGGGCGCGGCTCGGCGGACGACCGGAGGCGCCAATCCTGAAGACGATGCCACGATGAAGCTGCTGCAGATTCACGAGCCCGGCGAGACACCGCTTCCCCACGAGGACGAGCGCGGCCTCGCCATCGGCATCGACCTCGGTACGACGAATACGGTCGTTGCCATTGCGACGAACCAGAAGGCCGAGGTCATCCGCGATGCCACCGGCCGCGCGTTGTTGCCCTCCATCGTCGCCTATCGTGACGATGGCGTGCTCGTCGGCGAGCCGGCGCGGCGCGAACTCCTGGAGAATCCCGGGACCGTCGTCAGTTCGATCAAGCGGCTGATGGGACGCGGTGTCGAGGACGTGAAGGCGCTGGCGGGCGTGCTTCCCTACGAGCTTGCCCCCGCGGCCGAGGGTGGCATGGTTCGTCTCAAGCTGGGCGATCGCGTGCTGACGCCGGTCGAGGTATCGGCGGACATCCTGCGCGCGGCGAAATCCCGTGCCGAGGCGGCGCTCGGGCGCAACGTCGATCGTGCCGTCATCACGGTGCCGGCCTATTTCGACGACGCGGCACGCACGGCGACCCGCGACGCCGCGCGTCTTGCCGGGCTCGAGGTGCTGCGCCTCGTCAACGAGCCGACGGCCGCAGCACTCGCCTACGGCCTCGACAAGGCGGCCGAAGGCATCTACGCGGTCTATGACCTGGGTGGGGGAACCTTCGATTTCTCGCTGCTGCGCCTCGAGAAGGGCGTGTTCCAGGTGTTGGCGACCGGCGGCGATGCGGCGCTGGGCGGGGACGATTTCGACCATGCGATCGCCGCGCGCTTCCTTGCGGAACGCGGCGGGTTCGTGGACGGGGGCGACGTGAAGCTCGCACTCGCGACGGCCCGTCTCGCCAAGGAGTGCTTGACGACCCAGGACGAGTGGCAAGGGACGCTCGATCTCGGCGGGCGTCTCTCCCACCATCGTCTGGATCGCGTCACCTTCGAAGGGCTGATCGAGCCGTTCGTCGATCGCACGATCGCGATTTCGCGCGGCGTGCTCGAGGACGCAGGTGTCGATCCGAAATCACTCGGTGGGCTCGTGCTCGTCGGCGGGTCGACGCGCGTGCCGCTCGTGCGCCGCAAGGTGGCGGCGCTGATCGGCCGCGAGCCGCTTGCCGACATCGATCCGGACGAGGTCGTCGCAGTGGGCGCGGCGTTGCAGGCCGAGGCCCTCACCGCTGGTTCGGATACGTTGCTGCTCGATGTGACGCCGCTGTCGCTCGGCATCGAGACAATGGGCGGTCTCGTCGAGAAGATCATCGAGCGCAACACGCCGATCCCGGTTGCCAAGGCGCAGGAATTCACAACCTTCCAGGACGGCCAGTCGGCGATGATGATTCATGTCGTGCAGGGCGAGCGCGAGATGGTCGACCAGTGTCGATCGCTGGCGCGCTTCGAGCTGCGCGGCATCCCGCCGATGGTCGCAGGCGCGCCGCGCATCCGTGTCACGTTCGCGGTCGACGCCGACGGCCTGCTGACGGTCAGCGCCAGGGAAAAGACGACCGGTGTGGAGGCCCATGTCGAGGTCAAGCCCAGCTACGGCCTGAGCGAGGACGAGATGGCTCGCATGCTGCGCGAGAGCATTGAGCACGCGCGGGAAGACATGGAGCGGCGGCTTCTCGTCGAGGCGAAGGTCGAAGCACGCCGGGGCATCGGTGCGGTCCGCTCGGCGCTCGCTGCTGACGCCGACCTGCTGTCCCGGGAGGAGCTGGCCGAAATCGAGGCGGCGATCGCGCGGGTCGAGACCGCGCTCTCGGGGCATGACCGGGACGCCGTCAATGCGGCGGCCGCAGAGCTCGAGAAGATCACCCGTCCGTTCGCCGAGCGGCGCATGGACCGCGGCATTCGGGCGGCTCTCGCCGGGCACCGGATCGACGAGCTCGGCTTGTAGGGAAGGGAATGCCATGCCATACGTCACACGTTTTGGAACGGAGTTAGAGTCAGAATGCCGAAGATGACCTTCATCGAGCCGAACGGTAAGCGTCACGAAGTGGAGGCGCCGGTCGGCCTGTCGGTGCTGGAGATCGCGCACCGCAACAACATCGACCTCGAGGGGGCCTGTGAGGGCTCGCTCGCCTGCTCGACCTGCCACGTGATCGTGGATCCGGAGGATTACGAGCGGCTGAACGAGCCGACCGAGGACGAAGAAGACATGCTCGATCTCGCCTTCGGCCTGACGCATACCTCGCGTCTGGGCTGCCAGATCATCATGACCGAGGAACTCGATGGCCTGACGGTCACGTTGCCGGCGGCCACCCGCAACATGATGGTCGACAAGGGCTGAATGCCGGTCGGCGACGGGGGAGGCAAACATGAAGAAGCTGCGTTGGACCGACGTGCGCGATATTGCGATTGCACTCGAAGACGCCCACCCCGACGTCGACGTGGTGAACCTGCGGTTCACCGACCTTTGGAAATGGGTTCAGCAGCTGCCCGAGTTCGACGACGATCCCAACAGGTCGAACGAGAAGATCCTCGAAGCCATCCAGATAGCATGGCTCGAGGAACGCGGTTGACGCGGCCGGCGTCGCATCGCTGGCTGTCTCGCTCGCGGCCGGTGTCGAAATCATAGCCTGGCGGTCTGTCGGGCATGGATACGGATTTCGGGCAGGGCATCCGTTCCGCCGTCGCCCGGCTGCTGTTCCGGTCGTGTTTCGACCGCGCCGCGCTTGCCGCCCTGGGGGACTGGATCTTTCCGGCGTCACGGCTGTGGGCGGCGGCCGAGGCAGCGGACTACGACCTGTCGCGGTTCTGTGCGGACAACCCCGACCTGTGCCGCGGCGTCACGCATCTCGTCTGGCTGCCGCATGTCCTGGGCAGCCTGCGGACGTTGCGGCTGCGGGCCGTCGAGGCGGAGCGTCGGTGGGACGAGCTCTTCTTCGGCCACAAGGCTTGCCCGGAGGCGGATCTCATCGCGGCCGAGGCACGGCGCCTCCGTTCCGGGCGCATGTTCCTGGGATCGCGGTTCCTGTTCGCGCTGGCGGCGCGGACGGCGCGGGTGGAGCCGGTCGCGTGGGACATTCCGCCCGCGGCGGCTTCGGCCGGCGCGATTGCTCGTGCGGATGCGATGTTTCGCCCGCCTGATCCATGGCCGCCGATCGAGGTTTCCGCGCGCGTCCGGCGGCGGGGGGCGATCGAATATGCCCTGCGTTTTGCGCTGCCGGGTGCCGTCGACGGCGCGATGGCGTTTGCGCGCGTGTCGGAGCCGCCCGGCATCGCTGATCCCCCGACCGTCATCCATTGCCACGGCTTCGGCGTGGAGGCCGAGCATCTCGACCGCATGTTCGACGAGATGCGGCCGCTGGTCTCGGCTGGCGTGCGGGTCGTACGCATGATCCTGCCGTGGCACGGCCGCCGTCGGCGCCCCGGCACCTGGAGCGGCGAGCCGTTCCTCGCCCAGGCGCCGCTCAGTTGCGGGGCACTGTTCGAGACGGCCGTGCGCGAGCTGGGCGTGCTCGTCGGCTGGGCCCGTTCGACCAGCCGCGGTCGCGTGGCGTTGAGCGGCGTGAGCCTCGGTGCGCTGACGGCCCAGCTCGCGGCTGTCCGTCTTCGGGCTTGGCCGAAGACCTGTTGGCCCGATGCGCTGCTGCTGATCGGCACCAGCGACCGGCTCGATCGCATCGCGTTCGACGGCGCGCTCGCCCGGGTGCTCGGGCTCGATCGTGCCTTGCACGCGCGCGGCTGGACCCGCGAGGCCCTGACCGGTCTTGGCGCGCTCGCCAGCCCGGTTGGGACGCCGGTCGTCGATCCGGCGCGAATCCTCATGGTGCTCGGAACCGTCGACGACGTGACGCCCTTCGACGGCGGCGTGGAGCTTGCCCGCCATTGGCACGTTCCGGCGGCCAACCAGTTCCACCGCCCGCAGGGGCATTTCAGCGTATCGCTGGGCCTGATCGGGGAGGATGCGCCGCTGCGGCGGCTTGCGGCACTCCTTCGCGGGCGCGGTTGATCGACCTTCACCAGGCCCTATATTGGCGCCCATGAATTCGCTCGGAATTGACAAGCGTCCGGCCGACACCCGCATCGTCGTGGCGATGTCCGGCGGCGTCGACTCGTCTGTGACCGCGGCCCTGCTCGTCGAGCAGGGTTATGACGTCGTCGGCATCACGCTCCAGCTCTACGACCACGGTGCCGCCGTGGGGCGGAAGGGCGCGTGCTGTGCCGGACAGGACATTCACGACGCGCGCGACGTCGCCGACCGGCTGGGGATTCCGCATTACGTGCTCGACTACGAAAGCCGCTTCCGTCAGGAGGTCATTGACGCATTTGCGGACTCCTATGCGCGGGGCGAGACGCCGATCCCGTGCGTCGAGTGCAACCGCACGATCAAGTTCCGGGACCTGGTGGCGACGGCACGCGACCTCGGGGCGGATGCGCTTGCGACCGGCCACTATGTCCGGCGCGTCGACGGCAGCGAGGGACCGGAACTCCACCGCGCCGCCGATCCGGCGCGCGACCAGAGCTATTTCCTGTTTGCCACCACGCGCGAGCAATTGGCCTTTCTGCGCTTTCCCCTCGGCGGCATACCCAAGGACGAGACGCGTGCGCTGGCGCGACGCTATGGGCTGGCCGTGGCCGCCAAGCCCGACAGCCAGGACATCTGCTTCGTGCCGCAGGGCCGGTATGCGCAGCTCGTCGAAAAGCTGCGACCCGAAGCGGCCGAGCCCGGCGAGATCGTTCACGTCGACGGCACCACGCTCGGCCGGCATGACGGCATCATCAATTTTACGATCGGGCAGCGGCGCGGTCTCGGCGTGACCGACGGCACGGGCGCGCCGCTCTATGTCGTGCGGCTCGAGCCCGAAAGCCGCCGCGTCGTGGTCGGGCCGAAGGAGGCGCTGGCCACGCAGCGGGTGCCGCTGACCGGTGTCAATTGGCTGGGCACGGGGACGATTCCGGCCGACGGCATCGAGGTGGAGGTCAAGCTGCGCTCGATGGCCGCAACCGTCCCGGCCACCCTCGTCGCCGGCGCCGACGGACGTGCCGAGGTGCGGCTGCACCGGCCCGAATATGGCGTGGCCCCGGGGCAGGCCTGCGTCTTCTACCAGGGCGACCGCGTTTTGGGCGGCGGCTGGATCGTGCGTGAGGCACGCCGCGCGGCTTGAAGAATCAAGCACTAAGCAGGGGTCGGGCCGGCGCAGGCCACCCTTGACACCGGGTGTCCGCGAAGCATATACGCAGGGCCTTCCTTTGGACCCTGTGGCGGCGTAGCTCAGTGGTAGAGCAGGGGAATCATAATCCCTTGGTCGGGGGTTCAAATCCCTCCGCCGCTACCA
>CALANV010000036.1 GCA_937926175.1 uncultured Rhodospirillales bacterium
TCCGGCCCAGGCGGGTCAGGCATGCTGCGAGCTGCTTGTGTGCCTGTACCGGGTCGTAGCCTTCGGCTATTGACGCCCGATATCGGCAAACTGCCTCGGCGTCGCGTTTGAGGCCGCATAGGGCATTGCCGGCGCCGTAATAGGCCTTTCCACGCAGTTCCGGAGAGGCCGTGGCCGCATCGAACAGGTCGAGTGCGACGTCGTATCTGCCGAGGGCAAGCTCGCCTTCGCCGCGTGCAAGATGAAGATCGAGGCGGTCCGGCGGTAGCACCGGCATGGATTCGAGGAGCTTCTGGGCAACGGCGTGGCGTTGGCTGAGGCCGGCCATGATGGCCAGCCTCAGTCAAACGGCCGGATCATCGGAGCAAGATCGCTTGCCTGGCAATACAGCGCGAACGCATCCGCATGATTGCCGCGAAGGCGGAGCCTGTCTCCGGCCTAAAGAATGCGATCGAGATCCGTGCCGTGCGGCGCGGCGGAGGCTTTGTCATGCCGGGAAGAAGACCCGCCAATGTCTGACGAGACAGAAAGTTTGACCGAGCTCTTGTTGATCAGCTCGATGGTGAACGTCGCAAGCTCCCTGAAACGCTGGCGTAGCGATGCCTCGTTCGCGCCGCTTTGTGCCTCGGACAAGAAGAGATCGAAGAGGGCTTTGTAGAACGCCCTCGTCCGGCCGGTCGTGCCGCGCACCATGGCGTTCAGCCATTCGAGCCCGGTTCGAGTGAACGTTTCGTTCATCCAGCTTGCCGGGTGCATCTCGTGGACCGCGAAATGCCCATCGAGACGTATCAGCCCCAATCCTGCTGCTTGCGCGGTCAGCGGCAGCCAGTAGTCCCACCAGGGCATGCCCAGCAGCATGTCCGAGGACGGAATGCGGTCGACCGACGCTGCATCCATGAAGAACAGGTCGAAACCGGCTTCATATGGGGTACGGTGCCCGTGCTCCAGGGCTGGTACGTCAAGGCGATTGCCGAGCAGCAGGTTGCCCCCGACATTGGCACGCACGACCTCGACGAGATCGCTTTGCTCCAGAACGATATCGCTGTTGATCACACCCACGATCGTGGCACCGGCGTCGCGGGCTGTCCGGAGGAGATCGATGACGTAGACATACGGCCGGCCCAGCGTCTCGATGGCCGTTCGCGGCGGCGTTACGAACCGGACATCGGGAAACGCGGGGCGGAGGGCAGCGGCCTCCTCCGGGACGTTCAGCGATACGACTTCTAAGCCGGCGGCCCGCCACGAGGCAACGGCCCGGCGCTGGATTTCGAGGCGCCGCTGCATCAAGGACGTCGCGATCACGATCGGCCCATCGGCTCGCGGGGCGGTGGCCGCGCGTCGCGGCCACGGCTCGATGGGTTCCGCCGGATCGAGTTTCGACATGCCGAAATGCTCGAGCAGAAGATTGTATCCGTCGCCGAGCCGCCGGTCGGCAAGGAAGAGGATCGCCTCCATCAGCTTCAGGGTGCCGACCGTGCCGCGGCGTCTCCGCACGTGCTCGAGGACGGTGCGGGCGGCGTCGTAGTGCCCGTGCTGGATGAGCGGATAGGCGACGTCGAGCGCCAGATCCTGCTCCGGAGGCACAAGATCGATGGCCTTCAGGCACTCGGCAACGGCTTCGGCCTTGAGCTCGCAGCGGAATAGGCAGCGGATGAGACGTGTCCATGCTTCCGGGGGCGCGTCGCGGTCCAGCGTCGTGCGAACGGCGCCGACCGTCGCGGCGATACGGCGGGCGAAAACGGAGTCGCCGTGGGCGAAGGTCGGGTACCCCTCGCGGGCGGCAGAGACCAAAGCCCATTCCAGGAAGCGCAAGGCCTCGAGCGGACGTCCGAGCCTCAGAAACGCTTCCGCCGATGCGAGCTGAAGATCGTAATCATCGTCCGACCCGGGCGGCAGGGCGCCCAGCATTCTTTTCGCCAGTTCGGTATCGCCGGCCTCGGCCGCGATGATCGCGATGCGGACAAGGGCGGCCGCGCTGCGCGGATTCTGCGACAGGATTTGACGGCACAGCGCCAGGGCGCCGACATGATTGCCGGCAAGCCGTTGCCGGTCGGCTGCCTCGACGACGTCCATGCGTGATTCTGCCGATAGAGTTGTCAGGGGTATCGCGTTCATCGGCTCTTGCTCGACAGGTAGGGGCGGAAGACGGTAGCGACGCAAACCGCGTCGCCGTAGAGGGCGACCCCGCTACCGCACCCGGAGACGTCGCGTATATCGCGGCGGCGCATCCACGTCGGGCTCACAGCAGCGTCGCGAGCGTCAGCGACTTGAGGCTGGCGATCAACCGGTAGGATGCCTCGAGATTGGTTTGCATCTGGGTCATCCGGGCGACGGCCTCGGCCATGCCGGCCTCGCCGAGGTCTTCGACGCCGATGATCTGCTCGGTGAGCAGCGTGAGCGTATTGTAGTGCTTTGTCGTCACATCGCGCAGCGTCGCCTGCTGCACGCCGAGATTGGCGGACTCGGCATTGAGCTCCTTGAAGGCCTTGTCGAGATCGTCGGCCGCAAGATCCGCGAGCGCACGAAAACCGGCGTCGGTCGCCGTCGTCAGGTCCGTCGTCGCAAGGGCGTATAGGCCGCGCAGCAGGGCCTGCACAGCCGAATCAATGGCATTGATGCCGTATTCGATCGTGAAGCCGATGTCGATGGTGGCGGACAGACGAGCATCCGGGCCGATTTCGCCCTGATAATAGTACGGCGTCGCGGCGCTCGCCGGACTCGGTGCTGTCGGCGGCCAGCCCGGGGGGGCTGTCGCCGAGGCGTCGAGATGCTTCGTGATCGCCGCATAGCGGTTGACGCCGGAAGCGCTCGTGTTGTCGAGAGGATAGTCGGTGTCGAGCAGGGCGACGTTGTCGAGCGGGGTGTTCGCTTCGCCGACCGCGCCGGGAGGCGGCATCGGCGGAGTGTCGAACTTGCGGCCGGCGAAGAGGTATACGCCGTCGACCTGCGTGTTCAGGATCGTGGTGACTTCGTTGAGGCGCGAGGCGGCGATCGCGCGCAGCACTTCGTTTCCGCTGTCCGCGGGCTGTCCGACGCCGGTCGTCGCGACGCGGGCCTTGTCTCGAAGCTCCGATGCGATTTCCGACAGGCGAAGCAGTGCGGCCTGGATCGCGTCCATCCGGACCTTGGTGACGGCATTGGCATTGGAGATCGTCTCGATCGAAGCGCGGGACGCCTGAAGATACAGTGAAGTACGGGCTTCCGTACCGAGCTCGCTGTAGGTCTCGGCCTTCTTTCCCGAGGCGATCTGCTTCTGCACCCGCGCCATCTCGGCCTGCATCTCCATCATGCGCCGAATGAGGATCGTGCTTTGGGCAAGGGTGGAGATGTTGGAAACCATGGCGGAACTCCCGGCTCAGTCGTCAGACGATATTCAGCAGCGCGTCGAGCATCTCGCGGGCAGCCTGGATGACCTTGGCGTTGGCGGCGTACGAATTCTGCAGCTCGATCATGAGCGCGAGTTCGCGGTCGACGTTGACGCCGCTGTCGTTCGCGATGCGGTCTTTCAGCGCATCGGTCAGCGCGTTCTTGTTTTCGAAGAGGTCCTTGTTGTTCGCCCGTTCGCTGGCCTGGTACGCAATGATCGAGTTTGCATAGCCGACCAGCGTCGCGCTCGATCCCAAACCGATGCTCGGCGTGAAGGCCTGGACGCGGTCGAACATGTTGATCACGTCCTGGACCAGCGTGGTATCGCCTAGATTGGGGTTCTCGGACGGCACGACCGTGCCGTCGCGTACGCGCCATGGCTCGTTGACGACAGCGTCGTTGACCGAGATCCGGCTGGCATAGCCGGGGATCGTCGGCATTGCGACATAGATGATGCTGTCGGCCGGTCCGATGGAAGCCTGCAATCCGGTGCCGCCGTTGACCGGTGCGATCTCGATCGTGGTGCCGATGATGTTCGTGACCGTGTAGATGGTATCGTGATTGCTGAACTTGAGCAGCATTCCAACCGCGACGCTGCCGGCACCTGGGTCGGTGAACGAGGTGGCGCCCACAGCCGCTGCCGCGCCGGGCGAATTGCCGGTGATGAGGGCTGATTCGGCTTCGATATCGAAGAGGTCGAGACCGCGCAGCGCGAAGTTCACGGCAACGCGGGCCGCAAGTTCATCGAGCTGCTTCTGCGCAGTGACGAGCGCGTCGTCGCGAAGATTGAGCAGGCCGCGGATCCGGCCGCCGCCGATCTCTGACGTGATGTCGATCGTCCCGTCGAGCATCACGCCGCTCAACGCGCTGACGGCAGGCGGTGGCTCGTAGGTCATGCCCGCATTCACGGCGGGCGAGTTGGTGAAGCTCAACGTATGAAGCGACGTGTCGAGAAGCGGACGGCCACCATTGGTCGTGATCCAGATTTCTCCGCTGTCGCGCTTGAAGTAGCGGATGTCGATCAGCTCAGACAGCCGGTCGAGTAGAACGTCGCGACGGTCTTCCAGGTCGGCCGTGCTTTGGCCCATCGCCTGGGCCAGGCCGATCTGTTGATTCAGGTCCTTGATGGCGGCGAGCGTGGAGTTCACCGTGTCGACGGCAATCGCAATCGCCGCATCGGCATCCGTCCGCAGGTTCTGGATCAGGTTCGCGACATCGTTGATTCCGGTCGCGAAGCTTCGGGCGCGCGAGATGACCGTCGCCTGGGCCGACGACGAGCTTGGCATGGCGGCCAGGGCCCGGAATGCGTCGCCGAGGCTGTTGAGTTGATAGGCGAACGATGCGTTGTCGCCCGGCTGCCCCATTGCCAGTTCGAGCTGACCGAGAAAGTCGTCCATGACGCGATAGACCTCGGTCGCCGAGATGTACGTGCGCGCCTCGCGCTGCATCCGCGAATCGACGTAGCGTTCAACTTCGCCGACACGCACGCCCTGGCCCTGACCGCCGACGATCAGGGGCGTCTGCGGCAGGATCTTGCGGGTGTAGCCGACGGTCGTCGCATTGGCGATGTTGCGCGAGACGACGTCCAGACCGGCTTGGGCCGCGCGCAATCCGCTGGTGGCGGCAAGGAGGGCTGTCGTCAGACCGCCGGACATGGTGCGTTATCCCACGTTTGCTTCAAAGACGCGCGTCCAGGGCCACCGAGACCGGACTTGCCGTCGCCCGCTTGGGTGCCGCGACCGTGCCGGTCCGGGAATACGCGCCCGTGGTCGGCTGCTGGGCCGCGACGGCATCGGCGATGGCGCGGATCACGCATTCGTTTGCCGCCCTTGCCACGTTGAGCGCACGCTCATTCGCCACGGCAGCCTCGTTGAACTGCCGCAGGACGTCCGCGAGTTCGTCGCGGACGGCCTTGTCGACCGCCGCAAGGACTTCCGGCTCCCGCCGCAGTTGATGGACGAGCTCGACATAGGCCGTCGCGAGGCGTCTCTTCTCGTCCAGCAGGGAGCCGATCCGGCTCGTCTGAAAGGATGTGAGCAGCCGTGTTTCCTCCCTGATCACGGTGATGAGCTGGCCTGCGACCGTGATCAGGTCGCGCATGCGTGCCGTGCTATCCATTGGCTTTCTCCTGAAGCGTGAGAATCTCGCGCGTCACCGCGTCGGCAATGCCGATCCCACCCTGACGGACGATGGCTTGCGCATAGGTGTCGACCTGGAAGGACCGGAACATCTTTTCGCCGGTCCCGCCGCCGAACGGACCATCGGCCGGGATTGCGTCGAAGATGGGGGTCAGCATCTGGGCAAGAAACATCTGCTCGAATTCCAGACCGGCCTTGCGGGCGTCTTCGGGCGTGCGCCCGCTCGGGCGCGGCATCGACCGGAGGCTGGCCGGATCCAGGGCGACGGGCAGGGAGTCGAGGGGCGTCATCACAGCACCTCGATCTCGGCCTGCAGGGCGCCGGCGGCCTTGATCGCCTGCAGGATCGTGATCATGTCGCGCGGCCCGATGCCGAGTGCATTGAGGCCATTGACGAGCTCCTGAAGCGTCACGCTCCCGGGCAGCACGGCGAGGCGACGTTCGTCGTTCTCGTCGACCTCGATCGTCGTCCGGTCGACGACGGTGGTGTTACCCGTATTCGAGAACGGGTTGGGCTGCGAGACCTGCGGCGTTTCCGTGATGCGGATGGTCAGACTGCCTTGGGCGATCGCGACCGTGCTGATGCGGACGTTCTCGCCCATGACGATCGTTCCCGACCGTTCGTCGATCACGACCTTGGCAACCTGGTCCGGCTCGACCTTGAGCTGCTCGATATCGGTCAGAAGGCTGACGGCGTCGCCGCTGCGGCCGGGCGGCACGGTCAGCATGACGGTGGCGGGATCCAGCGGACGGGCCGCCGCGGTCCCGAGAAACGCGTTGATCGCCTGGGCGATGCGGCGGGCGGTGGTCAGGTCGGGATTGCGCAGCGAGATGTTGACCGACTGCAACGATGCCAGCTGGAAGCCCAGTTCGCGTTCGACGATCGCGCCATTGGCGATGCGGCCGTTCGTCGGCGTCCCCTTGCTGATGCTGGCCGCGGCCCCCGTCGCCTGGAAGCCGGAGACGGCGATCGGCCCCTGGGCGACGGCATAGACCTCGCCGTCGGCCCCGAGGAGCGGCGTCACCAGCAGGGTACCGCCAAGCAGGCTCGTCGCGTCGCCTAGGGCACCGACATTGACGTCGATCCGGGTACCCTGGCGCGCAAAGGGGGGAAGCGTCGCCGTGACCATGACGGCGGCGACGTTGCGGGTCCGCAGGGTGTTGGCGATGTCGCGCGTGTTGACGCCGAGCCGCTCGAGCATGCCGATCAGGCTTTGCTGCGTGAACGGCGAGTTGTTGATCGTGTCGCCGGTACCGTTCAGGCCGATGACCAGGCCGTAGCCGATCAGCATGTTCTGGCGCACGCCCTCGAAGTCGGCGATGTCCTTGATGCGGACCTGCGCTTCGGCTGCCGGGACGAATGCGCACCAGCACAGCAAGGCCACAAGCGCGGCGGCGCGAAGGCGGCAAATGGTGCGGAAAAGGGTGGCGGGACGGTTGTTCGTCATCGTTCCATTCAGGCGTTCTGCCGTCGACAGGAAAGCGGTCGGCCCTCGCGATGCGAACGCCGTGCCACGGCCGATTCCCTAAAATATTTATATATTTCAAATAGTTGTTCGTTTACGGCGACGCCGCGCACAGCCCGTGGGGAAAACTTGCCGGCCGTGCGCCGGCAAATTCTGCCGGGTTCGGGCTTGCTTAACGGGATTTTAAGTCGGAGGCGCGACGCTCGGTTGCATTAGCGAGTCGGGATCCAGACAGATATCTCGGAGCCATTCTTGAGGCGCGAACGATGAAGATCGATCCGACCGGGCCGGCGCGTTCGACCACGTCCGTCCGGCGCGGGGAGCGCGTCGGCGGTACACGTTCCGGCGAGTTCGCGCGTCACCTCGATGGCGCCACGACGACCGCGGGCGTCAGCGGCAGCAACCCGCTCGGGGGGGTTGGGGCGATCCTGTCGTTGCAGGAGGTCGAGGATGCGCTGACCGCGCCCAAACGCGCGATGAAGCGCGCCGAGGAGATCCTCGACCGGCTGGACGAGCTGCGCGACGGACTGTTGGCCGGCCTGTTGTCCCGCGAGTCAATTATCCGACTAGCGGCCCTCGTTCGGACACAGCGCCCCCACGTCGACGACCCGCGGCTGGCCGAAGTGCTCGACGAGATCGAGCTGAGGGCAGAGGTCGAGCTCGCCAAACTCGAAAAAATCGGGTAGCCGCCGGTGGCACGGGGGGCCCCGCCTTGATGGGGCGGGGGCGGATTCATATACTCCGGCGCGGCTTCCTTAACCGACGCGTTGCCGACCGAGGTCAATGTCGTACCCATTGCTGCCGCCGGACTACCGGCCATCCGAGGACGAACCCTTCATGAACCCCGTCATGCGGGAGTATTTCCGGCAGAAGCTCCTGCGCTGGCGGGCGGAATTGCTGCGTGAGTCGACGGAGACTCTCAACCACCTGCAACAGGAAAGTCTCCACGAGCCGGACATCACCGATCGCGCCTCCCTGGAGACCGACCGGTTCACCGAGCTCCGCACCCGGGATCGCGAGCGCAAGCTGATCATCAAGATCGACGAGGCCTTGCGCCGGATCGAGGACGGAACGTACGGGTACTGCGAGGAAACCGCGGAGCCGATCAGCATCAAGAGGCTCGAGGCGCGCCCGATCGCGACCCTCAGCATCGAGGCCCAGGAGCGCCATGAGCGCCTGGAGCGCACCCAGCGTGACGATTGAGGCCGAACGGGATATGGCGTGAGGCCCCCGCCCGGGAGCCCGGGCGGGGTTTTTTGTGCGATCCGCGCGGCCGGCGCATCACCGATGCCGGGGATCAGAACGGGAAGATGATGTCGTAGATCTGCTGGCCCCAGCGCGGCTGCTGGACGTCCGTGAGCTGACCGCGGCCGCCGTACGAGATGCGTGCCTCGGCGATCCGGTCGTACGGGATCTCGTTGTTGGAGAGGATGTCCTGAGGCCGGATGACGCCGGCGATCTGGAGCACCCGGGTCTCGAAATTGACGCGGACCTCCTGGGTGCCCTGAACGACGAGATTTCCGTTGGGAAGAATCTGCGTGACGACCGCCGCGATGCGCAGCGTGATGTTGTCGGTCCGCGAGATTTCGCCCGTTCCCGTACTGCTCGACGTGGAGCCGAGATCGATCAGGTTCGTCGGATCGACCGTCTTGTTGTTGCCCGGCAGACGTTTCCACAGCTTCGATTCGTAACCGAGCAGGGCGGCGGTATTGGCGCTCTCCGAGTTGTCGCGGGAGCGCGACGTGCTGTTCGAGATGGTGGCGGCGTCGGCGATATTGATCGTGACCGTCAGGATGTCGCCGACTTGGTTGGCGCGCTGGTCCTTGAAGAAGGCGCGGGCGCCCGGGCGCCACAGCGAGTTGGGCTGACGCTCGACCGGCGTCGGCGTCGGCATCGGCATGACGACCTTCGGCTGGTATTCCGCCGGGTTCTGGATCTGCGTCAGCGGGGGTTCCTGGCCCACCTGCGACAGGCGCGTCAGGGTGTTGCAGGCGCCGAGACTGACTGCGGCCAGGGCCATGACGCCCCAACGAAGGGCAGGACGGATCTTGTTGCGGTGCATAGGCATGTCCTCAGTTCAGGGCGCGCGGCGTGCCGAGCGAGACGGTGACCAGGTCGGGGCCTTCGACGGTGGCCTCGATGGTGCGCTTGCTTTGCAGGTTGACGACGCGGATCATGTCGCCCTTGGCGCCGTCTTGCGTCGCCCGGCCCTGGGCGGTGAGCGTCATGTTGCCGGCTTGAAGCAGGATCGTGACCGTGCTGTTGCGATCGACGACGACGGGGGCACGCGTTTCCCCGTCCCGGATGAGCTCGCCGGCCTTGACTCGACGGCGCGGCGTTGTGCCGATCAGGCGCGCCGGATCCGTGATGACATCGCCGCCGACGCGGTTTTCCCGAACCCGGATCCACTTGATGTCGTTCTTGTGGATTATTTCGCCGGCGTCGAGGGTGCGTCGAAGCACGGGCACCTGCACCGTGGCGTGCACGCGGCCGGACAGCATCAGGTGCCGGGCGGCGGGATGGTCGCCGCCGACCACCAGCATCGCCGTGAAGCGTCCGGTCTCTGGATCGAGCGAAAGGTCGCGTACCTCGACCGAAGGCACGGCATCGATCGGCAGGATGACGTCGGCCTGGCGCTGGCTCAGCTCGACCTCGATATCGGGCCGGTTGGCCTCGGCCGTGATCGCCTCGTCGAGCCGGGCGACGATGTCGGAAACGGGAACGAGGCGGCCGACGCGCTGGACGAGCGTGCGGTCGAACCGGCTCTGCGGACGCCAATCGATCCGGTAGGCCTGCGCCAGGCGATAGAGCGTCGCCGCGTCGAACGTCATCTGGCGGCCGGGGGCGGGGGCGCGCGCGACGACGATGTCGGCGCCGGCATCGAGACCTTCGAACAGGTCGCCGAGGCGCACGAACCCGTCGGTCACCGTCGCGTGCGGGCGCAGCGCGGCGGCGGCGGCCAGGTCGCTCTGCATCAGGGCAGCGCCGAGAGAAAGCACGAACGCGAAGGTTTTCATTGGCTAGCCTCTAGCGGAGCTGGTTGAGCGTGCTGAGCATCTCGTCGGAGGCCTGGATCACCTTGGAGTTCATTTCGTAGGCGCGTTGCGCGGTGATCAGGTTGGTGACCTCGGCCACGGTATTGACGTTTGACGTCTCCAGGAATCCCTGGAGCACCGTCCCGAAGCCGTCCCTGCCGGGCGGTCCGGTCACCGGGTCGCCCGAGGCGGCCGTTTGCAGGAAAAGGTTTCCGCCGATGGACTGCAGACCAGCATCGTTGGCGAAGGTCGCGAGTTCGAGTTGTCCGACGCGTTGCACGTCGGCCTGGCCGGTCCTCTTGATCAGAACCTCGCCGATCGCGTTGATGGTGACGTCGAGCGCATCCTTGGGAATCGTGCCGCCGCCCTTCACCGGATATCCGTCGGCGGTGACGATCCTGCCGTCCGCACTCAGCTGGAACGATCCGGCGCGCGTATACCCCGTCTCGCCGTTTGGCAGCTCGATCTGGAAGTAGCCTTTGCCCTGAAGCGCAAGGTCCAGCGTGTTGCCGGTCGTGGTCAGGTTGCCCTGCTCGGTGATGCGGTAGACCGCCGCCGTCTTGACCCCGAGGCCGATCTGCACGCCGGACGGCACGATCGACCCGTCTTCGCCGGAACTGGTGCCGGCACGACGCTGGTTCTGGTACAGCAGATCCTGGAACTCGGCACGTTGCCGCTTGAACGCGGTCGTGTTCATGTTGGCGATGTTGTTGGAGATGATCTCTACGTTCAGCTGCTGCGCCAACATGCCGGTCGCGGCGATGTTCAACGATCTCATGGCACGTCTCTCGTCTTCGGTTCGTCAGACGGCGCGAGCGAGCTTCTCGATCGCCCGCCGCTCCAGCTCGTGTTCCGTGTCGAGGATCTTCTGCGCCGACTGGTAGCGGCGCATGATCTCGATCATGTTGGTGACCTCGAGGATGGCCTGGACATTCGATCCCTCGACCGCACCCTGATGGATTTCCGCGGTGCCGTCGGCGTCCATGGGTTCTTCGTCGCTCTCGTAGAGGCCGCCGCCGATCTTGCGCATCGTCTGCTCGTCGGTGAACGTCACCAGGCGGATGCGGCCGATCTCGCCCTCGCTGGTCCCGACGACGCCCTGCGGCGTGACCTCGATGGGCCCGCTTTCGGGCGGAACGATGAGCGGGCGATTGTTCTCGTCGAGCAGCGGGAATCCCTGGCTCGTGACGATCCGGCCGTCCGGATCGAGTTGGAAGCTGCTCTGGCGCGTGTAGCGCAGGCCGTCCGGCGTCTCGACGACGAAATAGCCGCGGCCGTGTATGGCGAGATCGAGCGCGTTTCCGGTTTGGATGAATGCGCCTTCCGTCGTGTCGCGGAGCATGCCGATCTCCCGCACGAACGACATCCTGCCGCTACCGGCTCCGGTGCCAGTCCGGGGGGGATTCACGAGATATTCCGAGAAGACGATGCGCTCGGCCTTGAAGCCGGGCGTCGAGACATTCGCCAGATTGTTGGCGATCACGTCCATTTGCCGGCGCAGCGCAACCTGCTGCGAGAGCGCGATGTAGGATGGGTTCTCCATGTTCCAACCGTCGGGCCGTTCTAGCCGTCGATATTGAGCCTGGCCCCGGGGTTGCAGGCGGCGTGCCAGAACGGAAAGGGCGGAAATTGCGCGGTTTTAGCGGTGTTCGCCCGCGTCGACGCCGTGCGTCGGGAAAACTTTGCCGAGTTTCTTTTGCCGTCCGGTGCAACCGGTAATGTCAACGCGTTGTTAACCGTCAATCCCTAAAACCGTCGGTATCGGGGTCTGTCGGACCGCGAGCGAGGACGACGGATGAAGAGTGCAAAAGACGCCAAGAAGGACAATTTGGCGACCGAGGACGATCCCGAGCAGGAGGAGGGCGGCGCGAGCCAGGAGGAAGCCCCACGGCGTCGATTCCCGGGCAAGAAGCTGGTTCTGTTCGTGATCCTGCCGGTCGTCGTGCTGCTGGCGGCCGGGGCGGGTGCGCATTTTGCCGGCCTGACCGATATGCTTTTCGGCGGCGACGAGGAAGCGGAGGTGGCGGAGACGCCCAAGCCCGCGGTGTTCTACAACCTGCCCGAGATGCTGGTGAACCTCAACACCGGCGGTCGTCGCGCGAACTTTCTGAAGATCACCATCAGTCTGGAGTTGGACGATCCGCTGGACATTCCGAAGGTCGAAGCGGTGCTTCCGCGCATCATCGACAACTTCCAGATCTATCTGCGTGAGCTCCGCATTGAGGATCTGCGTGGCTCGGCTGGCATGTACCGGCTCCGCGAGGAGCTTCTGGCGCGCGTCAACTATGCGGTGCAGCCGGCGAAGGTCAGAGACATCCTGTTCAAGGAAATGCTCGTGCAGTAACGGGGCGGGCGACGAGGATCATGGCTGAAGCGACGCAGTCCGACGAAGATAAGCTGGCCGCGGAATGGGCGGCGATGGCGGGCGATGCGCCGGCCGAAGAGGCGAACGATACGACCGCCGGCAGTACGATCTCGGCCCGTGCCCTCAGCCAGGACGAGATCGACTCGCTGCTCGGATTCGATGGCGTCGCGAACAACGGCGGTGGCACCACGGGCCTGCAGGCGATCATCAACAGCGCGCTCGTATCGTACGAGCGCCTGCCGATGCTCGAGGTCGTCTACGACCGGCTCGTCCGCCTGCTCACGACCAGCCTGCGCAACTTCACGTCGGACAACGTCGAGGTTTCCCTCGACAGCATCACGTCGACGCGTTTCGGCGATTACCTCAACTCCGTGCCGTTGCCGGCGATGCTCGCCGTGTTCAAGGCCGAGGAATGGGACAACTACGGCCTTCTGACGATCGACAGCGCACTCATCTATTCGATCGTGGACGTGCTGCTCGGGGGGCGGCGCGGCACCGCTGCGATGCGCATCGAAGGGCGGCCGTACACGACCATCGAACGGAACCTCGTGGAGCGTCTCGTCGCGGTCGTCCTGTCCGACATGAACGCCGCTTTCGAGCCCCTGGCGAAGGTCAACTTCCACTATGAGCGGCTCGAGACGAATCCGCGTTTCGCCACGATCGCCCGTCCCGCGAACGCAGCCGTCGTGGCACGCCTTCGGATCGACATGGATGACCGTGGCGGCAGGATGGAGCTACTACTTCCGTACGCGACACTGGAGCCCGTGCGCGAGCTGCTGCTGCAGATGTTCATGGGCGAGAAGTTCGGTCGCGACTCGATCTGGGAGAGCCACCTTGCAAGCGAGCTCTGGCACACGGAGGTGAGCATCAGCGCCGTTCTCGACGAACAGGTGATGAAGCTGCAGGACGTCCTGAACTTCAAGGTCGGTACGCGCCTGATGCTCAATGCGACGCCGAATTCCCTGGTCGAACTGCGCTGCGGCGACGTGCCGATGTTCTCCGGTCGGATGGGACGGAAAGGGAGCCACGTCGCCATCCGGATTGAAAACAAGATTGAAAAGACGGACTGATCGGTCGCGGATTCCATGTCGTTCAATCTCGGTTTCGTCCTGGACCTGACGATCATCGTCCTGCTCGGAACGGTGATCGTCTATGCCGCGATTCTCAACCGCCGGCTGGCCGCGTGGCGGCAGGGAAAGGCTGATCTCGAACGCCTGGTTGCGGAATTCAATCGTGCCGCCGAACGGGCCGAGGCGGGAATCGAGCGCCTGAGGATGGCGAGCGAGGAGACCGGCAAGGCGCTGCAGCAGGCGCTGACGAAGGGGCAGGGGCTTCGCGACGATCTTTCATACCTGCTCGAGCGCGCCGAACCGCTTGCCGACAGATTGACGGGCGTCGTCCAGCTAGGGCGGTCGGCGGCCGCAGCTGATCCCGGCGCGCGCAGCCAGGGCTCGCCGACGGCGACGGCTGCCCGCGAACAGCCGGGCGCTGCCCAAGCGACGGATCGGGAGCGGACGAAGCGCGAGCTGCTGCGTGCGCTCGCCGCAATGCGATGAGCGGTTCGACCATGCGCGTTCGACTCCTCCATGTGACGATCACCGCAGCCGCTCTGGTTCTTGCGCTGCGGGCCACGGAACTGTTGCACGACGCGGGGGCTGCCTTCGCGCAGTCGCCGGCGCCAGCCGGACCGGCGAAGGCCGGACCTGCGACGGCCGAGCCACCGGCTGCTCAGACCAAGAATGCGGACGCGGCTGCGCCGGCAGCGCCGTCGCCCGCCGCATCGTTGCCGGTGACCGAGTACACGGACAAGGAGCTTGCCGTGCTCCAGGAACTCGCGGAACGTCGCGAGCAGCTGGACAGCCGCGAGGCGGAGATCGTCCGCCGCGAGGCGCTCCTGAAGGCCGCGGAACAGCGCATCGAGGCCAAGCTCGACGAGCTCAAGAAGCTGCAGGCGAGCATCGAGGCGATCGTGCGTCGCTACGACGAACAGGAGGACGCCCGCAAGAAGAGCCTGGTCCGCATCTTCGAATCGATGAAGCCGGCCGAGGCCGCGCAGATCCTGGAGCAGATGGAGCTGCCGGTCGTCGTCGAGCTCATCGAGCGCATGAAGGAAAGGAATGCGGCGCCGGTCCTGGCGCAGATGCATCCGGCACGCGCCAAGCAGCTTACGGCCGAACTGGCGCGGCGCCGCCAGCCCGGCGGACCGGCGGCTGCCGCACCCAACGGGTGAAACACGGTGTTTGCTCGGGTTAACTCGGCTTTAACGGCAAACACCACATATATCGTTTGATTTTCGGCAATTAGTTGGCCTCGCCGGCGGCGAGGTGCCACGACGTTAAGGAGAGAATCATGGCCGTCGACATGTCCACCCCGATCCTGATCGTCGACGACTACAAGACGATGTTGCGTATCGTGCGGAATCTTCTCAATCAGCTCGGCTTCCACAACGTCGACGAGGCGACGGATGGCAGCATGGCCCTGCAGAAGCTGCGCGAGAAGCATTTCGGGCTCGTCATCTCGGACTGGAACATGGAGCCCATGACCGGTCTTCAGCTGCTGAAGGAAGTCCGCGCCGACATGAAGCTGAAGAACACGCCGTTCATCATGGTGACGGCCGAAAGCAAGACCGAGAACGTCGTTGCCGCCAAGGAGGCGGGTGTCAACAACTACATCGTGAAGCCGTTCAACGCGGCGACGTTGAAGCAGAAGATCGCCAGTGTCCTCGGAGACTTCTGATCGAGAGGACACGATCATGTCGAACGGCAACGGGGCGGCGGTCAAAGGGATCTCGTCGTTGCAGGCGCCATCACCCGGCGAGGGTGGTGTCCCCGATCGGGAGGAGATTGCAGCCGTCGTCCGGAGTATCGTGTCGACCCTGCGCGGGGACATGACGGCGGCAGAGCTCGCGCTTTACAACGAGCTCGAGGGCTTGGCGCGGTTCATCGAGCATGCAAAGGCGGAAATCGCGGCTTTGCGGCCCGACGAGATCCGGGAGCGTCATCTTCCGGTCGCCACGGACGAGCTGGACGCGATCGTCGGCGCGACGGAAGAGGCGACGCATGCGATTCTGGATTCCGTCGAGAAAATCGAGGGGGCCGTGGCCGACCTTTCGGGAACGGCGCGTCGGGCCATCGACGAGGCCATCACGCGCATTTACGAGGCCTGCAACTTCCAGGACATAACCGGTCAGCGCGTGACCAAGGTCGTCAAGACGCTGAAGCTCATCGAGAAGAAGATCGCCGAGCTCATCGCGGCCTTCGGACACGAGATCGGTCCGGTGGCGGACGCGACCTGGACGGAGGCCGCGGCGGAGACGGGCGATCTCGCCGAGGCCGAACTTCTGAACGGGCCCCAGTTGCCCGGGCGCGGCAACACCCAGGCGGACATCGACGCGCTCTTCAATTCGTGAGAGCCGGATGGCGCGTGCGCGATCACGACGACCGGCATTGCCATCGGCGATCGCGTCTGCGCCCGATGGGCTTCGCGCCACGCGGTACGGCAGGCGCTGGGGGGCTGTCGTCTCGGGGGCGCTTGCCGTGGCGATGCAGATCGGCTTGGCCGCGGCGGAAGTTCCCGATGTGCCGGTGCGGTTCGGTACGCACCCGACCTTTGAACGCATGGTGTTTGACTGGCGCGAGCCGGTCGAGTACCGCGTGGAAACCGATGGCCCCGTAACCGTCCTTTCATTTGATCGCGCCGCGCGCGTCGATGTGTCGGCGATCACGAAAGGATTGGCGCGACTGGGGGCGACCGTCGAACTCGATGCCGGTGCGACGCAGCTGAAGCTTCGCGTGACGCTGCCGGCATCCATGCAGCTGAAGCATTTCCGTTCGGGCACGAAGGTCGTGCTCGACTTTGCGCGCCGGCGCGATGCGCCCGAGGCATCCACGCCCACGCCGGTCGTGGCGACCGGGCCGGGCGCGGGCGGGACGACGCCGGCGGCAGCGGCCGCGCCGAAGCGGGCGGCCGCGGCACCACAGGAAAAAGCGGTGCCTCAAGAAAAGGCGACACCTCAAGAAAAGACGGCATCTCAGGAAAAGACCGCCGCGCCACAGCGGCCGATCTCTCTGCGGCCGTCCCGGACGGCGCCGGCCGCCGGCGCGGACGCACCTCAGCTCGCCGTTGCGCCGCCGCAGCCGGCGGCGGTTGCGACGCCGGCCAAGGACGCGACGGCGCCCGCGGCGGCGCCGGTTTCGGTCCCCGTCGAGGTCGTGCGGACGGCGGATGGCGAGGGGTTGCGATTCGGGTGGTCGCAGCCGGTCGGGGCGGCCGTGTTCGGACGCGGCACGCATCTGTGGATTGTGTTCGACCGTCCCGCCAGTCTCGATCTCGCCATGCTGCGCGGTCGCGAGGAGCTGCTGGGCCCGGTCGAGATCCTGGAGCCGCAGGCGGGCGAGGGGACGGTCGTTCGTCTGGCGCCGGCGGGCGGTTCGTCCAGCGTCGTGCGGCGGGAGGGGGATGCCTGGGTAGTCGAGATCGGTCGCCTGCCGCGGCCGCCCGATGTGCCCATCGCCGTCGCGGCCCGAAGAACGGAAGATCCGATGGCGGCGCGGCTCGTCGTCGAAGTGCCGGACGTACGCTCGATCATTCAGGTCCGCGATCCCGACGCGGGCGACGAGCTGATCGTGGCGCCGACCTCGGCGGCCGGAACCGGCTTTGAACGCGCGCGTGACTATCTGCAGTTCAGACTGTTGTCGACGGCACAAGGGGTCGCCGTTCAGAAGCGCGCCGATGCGCTTTCAGTCCGGCCGATTGGGACTGGAATCGAGATCGGCAGTACGTCGGGCCTCTTCCTGTCCCATGTTCGCCATCCGAGTTATGCCCGGACCACCCGTGACGTCCGGGCGCCGTATCTGTTCGACTTCGCGGCTTGGCGGCGTCGAGGTCCGGAACGGTTCATCGAGGATCAGCAGATCCTGCGTCGTGCGATCGCGACCGCGGGCGAAACCGAACGCAATCGGGCGCGGCTCGAATTGGCGCGCTTCATGTTCGCGTACGGCAACATGAGGGACGTCCTCGGCCTGCTGCGCCTGATCGAGCAGGAGGATCCTGGCCTCGTCGCGACGACGCAGGTGCGGGCGATGTGGGGCGTGGCCGCCTTGCTCGTGGGGGATGTTGATGAGGCGGAACGCCATCTCAAGCACCCGAGTCTCGATTCCCAGCCCGAAGCCGCGCTGTGGCGCGGCGCGCTGGCCATGGTCCAGGGCGACGCGCGGACCGCACGCGTGCAGCTTGGTCGCAGCGCCGATCTCTATCGCAACTATCCGGCACCGTTCGCGAACCGGCTGAACCTTCTGAACGCGGAGGCCCGCGTATTCACCGGGGACTATCCCGGTGCCGAAAGCCTGATCGACGCGGTTCTCGCGAATCAGCCGACCGCCTCGGAGCATGCGCAGGCGATGTATCTCCGCGGCCGTCTGGCGTTGGCGCAGGGCGATCGCGAGAAGGCGCTGCAGATCTGGGGCGATTTGGAACGGGCTCCCCTGACGCCGGCGCGTACCGCGGCCGCGCTCGACCGGATCGAGCTGCTCGTCGAAGACAGTAAGATGTCGCAGGCCGAAGCGATCGCGGCGCTCGACCGTCTTCGCTTTTCCTGGCGCGGCGACGAGCTCGAGTTCCGGATTCTGACCCGCCTCGGGCGCCTTCAGCTCGCGGCCAAGGACTATCGCGCGGGTCTTGCCACGTTGCGCAACGCGCTGAGGCTGTTCCCCAACCACCGCGAGGCGAAAAGCATCATTGCCGACATGTCGGCGGCCTTCACGGCCGCCTTCGAAAGTGCCGGCGAGGAAATGTCGCCCGTGACGGCGATCGCCATGTTCGAGGAATTCCGCGAACTGGTGCCGGTGGGGCAGCGGGGCGACGAAATGGCGCAACGCCTCATCGACCGTCTGATTTCCGTCGATCTTCTCGACCGGGCGGGCGATCTGCTCGAGCATCAGATCAAGTTCCGCCTCAGCGGCGAGGAGAAGGCGAAGGCCGGCACCAAACTCGCGCTGGTCCGGCTTCTCGACCGCAAGCCCGAAGCCGCGCTGGAAGCACTGAAGTTGAGTGCCGATGCCGGCATGGCTGCGCCGTTGGTCCTGGAGCGCGCCCGCCTCGAGGCCCGTGCGCTGGCGGATCTCGGGCGAACGGCGGAGGCGCTCCAGCGCCTCGAAGGCGACGGCGCGCGCGAGGCAGACGAATTGCGGGCCGACATCCTGTGGCGGGCGCAGGATTGGGCCGGCGCGGCGAAGGTCCTGAGCCGACTCGTCGGTGCGCCGACGGACGCAGGCCTTCCGGACGAAGATGCACGGCGCGCCATCCATCTTGCCGTCGCCTTGTCGCTCGCCGACGATCGCGAAGGATTGAAGCAGCTCGACGCCAGGATCGGCACGGCAATGCGGCAGGGGCCTTACGCGGACATCTACAAGGTCGTCGTTAGCGAAACGGGCGGGCCGGCCGCCGACGTGCAGGACGCCGCACGCCGGGCTGCGGCGGCGGCACCCTTCCAATCGTTCCTCGCCAGCTACCGAGAGCGTCTCCTGTCCGCGCCGGAGACAGGAAGCTGAAGGATGCCGCCGAAGGCGGCCGCGGCTGGCCGGGTCGCGGCGATCGGGTACGGCCTGCGCGTCATCCGGGCCGGAACCTCGTTCCGCGCCGATACCCTCATGCCGGTGTCGCGATCTATGGACCGGTGGCCGGCCGGATCAGACCGGTCCGAAGCTCTGGATCAATGAACCGGCGACGAGGTGCCAGCCGTCGACCAGCACGAAGAAGATCAACTTGAACGGCAGGGAAATGATGACGGGTGGCAGCATCATCATGCCCATGGACATCAGGATGGATGCGACCACCATGTCGATGATCAGGAACGGCACGAACAGGAGAAACCCGATTTCGAACGCGCGACGCAGCTCGCTGATCATGAACGCCGGGATGAGCACGCGCAGCGGCGTCTGATCGGGCGACTCGATCTCGGGCAGGTTGGCGAGGTCGATGAAGAGCTTCAGGTCCTGATCGCGCGTGTGGTTCATCATGAATTCATGGATGGGACGCATGGTCCGGTCGAAGGCTTCGGCCTCGCTGATTCGGTTTTCCATCAGTGGCGCCAGGCCCTCCCGATATGCCGTTTCCGCGGTCGGCGCCATGATGAACGCGGTCAGGAACAGGGCGAGGCTGATCAGTACCGTGTTGGGTGGCGTCTGCTGCAGTCCGAGCGCGTTGCGCAGGAACGACAGCACGACCACGATGCGCGTGAACGACGTCACCATGATGAGGATCGACGGCGCCAGGCTCAGGACCGTGAGCAGCGCCATCAGCTGGATGATACGGCCGGTCGTCGTGCCGCCGTCGCCGAGGTCGAGGGTAAAGCTCTGTGCCGCCGCGGAGCCCGCGAAGATCAAGGGCATTGCCGCTGCGAGCAGCGCCGCGGCGGCCTTTCGAAGTGGCACGGACATGACGCTCATTTGTCGGACTCGGTCTGGGACATGAGATGACGGCCGAATTCACCCTGGTGGCGGATGTCGCGTTCGATGACCGTCGCACCGTTCGGGCCGAGCAGGACGAGGTGCTCCACGTCGTCGCGCCGTAAGAGGACCAGGCGGGCACGTCCGTCGAGGGGCAGGACCTCGATGACGCCGAGGCGTCGACGCTTCAAGCCGAGGCCCACCCGCGATCTGCCGGTCATGTAGAGGCGGCCGATCCAGGCCATGCCGGCGATGAGCGCGAGCACCAGCGCAAGGGCGACGACGAAACGGAGGAGGAGATCTGTATCGATCATCGTCTGTGCCGTTCACGTCGCAGCGCCGGAAAGACCCACTTTGATGGTGGCGGCAAGCTGATTCAGGGAATTGCGCAGATCCTCGAGCAGCGGCAGCAGATCGCGTCCCTCGTCGCGGGGCAGATCGAGAATCGCGGTGCAAAGGGCGCCGATGCGGTCATCGAGGTTTCCGAGTTCGACGTCGCGCCCGGCGGCCGCAAGGCGGCGGGCGGCCGTGATCTCGCCGAAGACGGCCGCAAGTTCCTGTCGAAGTTGTGAGGGCGGTATCGTCATGGCGTGTCCTGCTGGTTGCCGGCGAATCGCCGGCTATAGATGTAGGCGAGGATCTCGGTGACGGCGATATAGGCCTCGACCGGTATCGGCGCATCAAGGGGGACGGCGGCGAGGAGATTCGCGAGGTCCGAATCCTGCTTGATGGTCACGCCGTGCGCGCGGGCGAGGTCGATGATCTGTTCGGCATGGTACCCTTCGCCTTTCGCGACGACTCGCGGCGCCTCATCCACGGCGCGGTCGTATTTGAGGGCGACCGCCAGCGGACGGGATTCCCCCGATGCATCTCGCTGGGGCGCGATGGTCGGACGAGGCGGCACGTTTCGGATGCTCCAATACTTCGCGGAGCGCCGTCGGGCAGGGAACCGCCCCGGCGCTCCGCATGCCGCTCAGCTTCGAAGATTATGCTTAAAGTTAGATTAAAAGTTGTCGGGCGGCCCGGCCCTCGGATGCAGGGCAGATCGCGCCGGATCGGCGCGGCAGAGCGCCCGGGCGGCGGCGGTCTCATCGCGGCAGGCCATCCGGACGGATCCGGAATGCTCGTAAAAGTTTTACAGATTTTTAAGTAGTTTCCGGAGACAGTCGAGGTTGGCCTGAAGCCGAAAACCGCGTGTGAAGGGAGCCGTCGGTCGCGACATGGATCTGGGCAAGCTGCCGCTGTTCGAGCTGATGTCCCGGCGCATGACATGGCTGACGGAACGTCAGAAGGTCATCGCGGAGAACATCGCCAACGCCGATACGCCGAACTATCAGGCGCGCGATCTCAAGCCGATGAGCCCGCACGGCTTCGCGACGGTAATGGCGCGGCTGCGTCCGGCGGTGACCGACGCGCGACATATCGCCGGCGGCATGAGGAGCGGTGGGAAGGCCGAGGTGGTCGAGAGCAAGGCGCCGGAAGTCACGCTCTCGGGGAACACCGTGTCGCTCGAGACGGAACTGATGAAGGTCGCCGAGACGGCAACGGATTATCAGCTGGTTACCAATCTCTACCGCAAGCAGATCGGCATGTTGAAGGCGGTCATCGCGCGCGGGCCGTCGTGACGGCCGGATGAGGGGCTGAATTCATGGACCTCGTGAAAAGTTTGAAGATCTCGGCCGCGGGCATGCAGGCCCAGAGTGCGCGCATGCGCACCATCGCCGAGAATCTTGCCAACGCGGATTCGGTATCGGAAACGCCGGGCGGCGATCCGTATCGCCGCAAGATGCTGACGTTCAAGAGCGTGCTGGACCGCGAGACGGGCGCGCGGATCGTCCAGCCGGGACGGGTCGTGACCGATCAGTCGGAGTTTCAGAAGAAATTCGACCCGAACCATCCGGCGGCGGATGCGGAAGGTTATGTGCGTGTGCCGAATGTCAATCCGCTGATCGAAGTGATGGACATGCGGCAGGCGCAGCGGAGCTACGAAGCCAACCTCCAGGTGATCGAGGTGGCGAGATCGATGATCCAGCGCGCGATCGACATCCTGCGCGGCTGAACTGACACGAATGGGGTGTTCCCATGGAGGTAAGTTTCGCTAAGGCTGCGGCGGCTTACGCGGCGGCCGCTCGAAAGGCGACGGGGCCGGGCCTCGAGGCGCCGACCAAGGCCGGGAGCGACTTCGCCGACATGGTGAAGGCGGCCGCCCGGTCGACGGTGGAGGCCCTGAAGCAGGGCGAGGCCGCAACCCTGCAGGCGGCGATCGGCAAGGCCGACCTCGGCCAGGTGATCACGGCCGTGTCGAATGCGGAAGTGACGCTGCAGACGGCGGTCGCGGTCCGGGATCGCGTGATCCAGGCCTATCTCGACATCATTCGCATGCCGATCTAGGCGGCTCCGCCCATGGAAGTCGCCGACGTCCTCGAGATCGCGCGCGAGTCGGTTCTCGTCGCGCTGAAGATCGCTGCGCCGATCATGCTGGCCGGCCTCGTCGTCGGCCTGGCGATCTCGATTTTTCAGGCACTCACGCAGATCCAGGAGATGACGCTGACCTTCGTCCCGAAGGTGATTGTCATCTTCGTGGTCTTCATACTGTTCCTGCCGTTCATGGTCGCGACGCTCGTGGGATTCACGCACCAGCTCATCGGGCGCATCGCCGGCCTCGGGTGAAGGGGCCGGGACAGGGCCGGACATGCTGGAGCAGTTCCTTTCGGCGTCGATTTTCACGCTGTTCTTCGTCTTCGTGCGCGTCGGCAGCGCCTGCGCGGTGCTACCGGGTATCGGCGACGCCTTCGTTGCCATGCGCATCCGCCTGCTCCTGGCCGGCGCGATCAGCGCCGTTCTTGCACCGGTCGTCGAGGCGAGCGTACCGGCGCTCCCTGATGCGCCGATCGCATTGTTCCTCATGCTCGCGGCCGAAATTGCCGTCGGCATATTCATCGGGCTTGCGGCGCGCATTGCGCTCTCCGCCGTGCAGATGGCCGGCATGGTCATCGGCTTCCAGACCAGCCTCGCCAACGCCGTCGCGTTCGATCCGTCGTCGGCTCAGCAGGGGGTGGTGACGGGGGCCTGGCTCAGCATGGTCGCCCTCGTCCTCATCTTCGTGACCGACCTTCACCATCTGATGCTGCAGGCGGTGGCGGACTCCTATGTGCTGTTTCCGCCGGGCGGTATGCCGCCGGTCGGCGATCTGGCCGATGCCGTAACCCGGCTCGTCGCGGCGAGCTTCAGGCTGGGCATGCAGATCGCGGCGCCGTTTCTCATGTTCGGCTTCATCTTCACGCTGTCCCTTGGTCTGCTCGCGCGCCTCATGCCCCAGATCCAGATCTTTTTCGTCGCCATGCCGCTTCAGATCATGCTCGGACTGCTGGTGTTCGGGCTCGGCATGGGGATCGGCATGACGGTATTCCTCGGCGGCTTCGAAGAGGTCGTGATGCCGTTCATTGTCGGCCGGTGAGGCAGCGATGGCCGAGGAAGACGACTCGAAGAAAACCGAAGAGCCGACACAAAAACGCCTGGAGGATGCGCGCAAGCAGGGCCAGGTCGCGATCTCGCGCGAGATCAACCATTGGTTCATGCTGTTCGGGGCGGCGGTCGCCGTCGGCGTCTTCCTGCCGGACATGATGCGGTCCGTCGTGCGGCTGCTGACCGTCTTTCTCGAGGCGCCGCATGCGATCGCCACCGACGTTACCGGCATTCAGGCATGGTTCACCCGGCTTATGGGCGATCTCGCCGTGGCGCTGCTGCCGGTCCTCGTCATTTTCATTGTTGTCGGGCTTGGCGCGACGCTGATTCAGAACGGGCCGCTCCTGACGGTGGAGCCCATAAAGCCGAAGCTCGAAAAGATTTCGCCCATGCGCGGGCTGAAACGCATTTTCTCGCTTCAGTCCGCGGTCGAATTCGTCAAGGGCCTCGCCAAGATCACCATCGTTGCGGTCACCGCCTGGATGCTGCTGCAGCCGGAATTCGACGGGCTCGACCGCTTTGCGATGCTGGACGCGACGGGTCTGCTGGCCGAGCTGCATCGGCTGGCGCTGAAGCTGCTGGCGGCGGTCCTCGCCGTGATGTCGGTGGTCGCCGGGCTGGACTTCTTCTACCAGAAGATCGTCTATCGCCGCCGCATGCGCATGTCGCGCGAGGAGATCCGCGACGAGTTCAAGCAGTTGGAAGGTGACCCGACCGTCAAGAGCCGGCTGCGGCAGATCCGTATGGAGCGCGCACGGCGGCGCATGATGCAGGAAGTGCCCAAGGCGGACGTCGTCATCACGAACCCGACGCATTTTGCCGTTGCGCTCAGATACGATCAGGCGACGATGGCCGCGCCGAAGGTCGTGGCCAAGGGCGTCGATCTGGTCGCCCATCGCATCCGTCAGATCGCCGAGGAACACAAGATCCCGATCGTCGAGAACCCGCCGCTGGCGAGGGCGCTGTATCAAACCGTCGAGCTTGACGAAGAGATCCCTCCCGAGCACTACAAGGCCGTCGCCGAAGTGATCAGCTACGTCATGCGGCTTCGCCGGGGACGAGGACGTCCCAACGCGTGAGTCGGCATATTGCGTGTGATAGGTTTCGCGACGATGAGCAGTGCAACCGATTCGCGGATAGCCTTCAGATCCGCTGTGATCGTCCTCGGGACGGCCGTGTTTGCTGGTGTCTTGGCATGGGTTCTCATGCTGGTCGCCGGAACCGATCCGGTCGAGGCGCCGGGTACCATCCTGCTGATCGTGGCGATCGGCGCGATTGCGGCCGTCGGCGCATATCTCGCCGCGGCGTCATGGCGCGCCGCCGCGACCGCATACGCCGCGGACGTGGCGCGGCTGGAGCGGCTCGTTCGCGACGAGCGGGCGAAGGTCGCGGACTATGTCGAGGACGCACCGGTCGGTTTCTATTCCATCGACGAGGACGGCGTCTTCCTTTATGCGAACCAGACGCTGGGCCGATGGCTCGGCGTTTCGCCGGAGCAGCTGGTCAAGGGTCGGCTGCAGATCCAGGCCTTCGTGACCGACGCGGAGACGAGGGCGAAGCTGGTGCCCGCCCTCGGTGCGACCGGTCCGCAGGAGGTCAACGCCGTCCTGCGCGGCAGCGACGCGAGCGAGCGTCACGTCTACATCAATCAGACCGTGATGCGCGGCGACGACGGGCGGCTGCGGACGCGGACGATCGTCCGCGATCTGACGTCGGAGCGCGAGATGGCCAAGGCGCTCGAGCGTTCCGAGCAGGGGTTCCAGCGGTTCTTCGAGGAAGCGCCGGTCGGGATCGCGCTGATCGATGCCGCCGGCCGGATCACCGAGGCCAACCGCGCCTTCCAGCGCATGGTCGGTCTCGACCGCGACACCGCGATCGGGCGGGCCCTGGTCGAGCTGGCGCCGGCCGAGCAGCGTGCCGAGCTTTCCGACCGGTTGCGGCGCGTCATGGGTGGGGTCGAGAACCTCGGGCCTGCCGAGGTCAGGCTCGACCATGGCGGGAAGGAGGTCATCGCATCCGTCTTCGCGCGCCGGCTCGAGCGGGGCGGGACCAATCCGTCGGCCCTCATCCTGCACTTCATCGACGTGACCGATCAGAAGAAGCTCGAGCTCCAGTTCGCCCAGTCGCAGAAGATGCAGGCCGTCGGCCAGCTGGCCGGCGGGATCGCGCACGACTTCAACAATCTCCTCACGGCGATGATTGGCTTTTGCGATCTGCTGTTGCTGCGCCATCAGCCCGGCGATCCGTCTTTCGCCGACATCATGCAGGTCAAGCAGAACGCGAACCGGGCGGCCAATCTGGTGCGGCAGCTGCTCGCCTTCTCGCGCCAGCAGACGCTTCAGCCGCGCGTGCTCGACGTGACCGATGCCCTTACGGAGATTTCGCATCTTCTGCGGCGTCTGATCGGCGAGAATATCGAGCTGCAGATCCATCACGGACGCGACCTGCACCTCGTGCGTGTCGACCAGGGACAGCTCGAACAGGTCATCATCAACCTTGCCGTGAATGCCCGCGATGCGATGCCGAACGGCGGAAAGCTGTCGATCCGCACGAGCAATGTCACGCTCGCCGAGGCCGAGCAGCGGGGCGTCGAGCTGATGCCCGCTGGCGATTACATCCTGATCGACGTCGAGGATACCGGGATCGGCATTCCCAAGCAGAACCTCAGCCGCATATTCGAGCCGTTCTTCTCGACGAAGGAGGTCGGCTCGGGTACCGGCCTGGGCCTTTCGACCGTCTATGGCATCGTCAAGCAGACCGGCGGATTCGTCTTCGTCGAATCGACGGTCGGCGTCGGGACCAAGTTTTCGATCTACCTGCCGCGCTGGAAGGGGGGGACCGGCAAAGGCGCGGCGGACTCAGGCGGGGAGGAGCGTCGGCGCGATCTCACCGGCGTCGGCACGATCCTGCTGGTCGAGGACGAGGATGCAGTTCGGCTCTTCAGTGCCCGTGCTTTGCGCAACAAGGGCTACAAGGTGATCGAGGCCAAGAGCGGCGAGGCGGCCCTCGAACTGGTGTCGACGAGTGCCAACAACATCGATCTCCTCGTCACCGACGTCGTCATGCCGCAGATGGACGGCACGACGCTGATAAAGCACGTGCGGGAAATGCGGCCGGACATCAAGGTCATCTGCATTTCGGGATATGCGGAGGAGGCATTCCGCAACCGTCTCGACGGGACGGATGGCGTGCACTTCCTGCCGAAGCCGTTCAGCCTCGATCAGCTCGCCGGCAAGGTCAAAGAACTCATGCGCTAGCGGTCGCGCCGCCGCGCCGCATGCTTCAGGAACGCGATCAGATCGTCCCGGTCGCCGGCATCCGATATCCGCATCGCGCCCATCCAGTTTCCCGGAACATACGCTTCGCTGTCCGCGAGAAACGCATCGAGCGCCTGCTCGGTCCAGACGAGACCGGCGCGGCCGGCCTCGATCATGGACGGGGAGTAGTCGAACTCGGGCGACGTGCCAGCCGGCCGGTCGACGATGCCGTGGAGGTTAGGCCCCGGAAGCTGCCGCTGCGCCGGGTCGACCGAGTGACAGGCGGTGCATCGCTCGAACAGTTTTTGACCCCGGACCGGATCGCCGGCATCGGCAGCCGACACGCCGCCGAGCGCGAGCGTAAGCGCGACGACGACGGTGCGTAAGTTCATCTACTTCGTGCGGTAGACGACCAGCCGGTCGGCCCCGGATTCGGGCGTCCATACTTCGCCGGGGCGTCCCAGAATCTGGCGGACGTTTGCGCTCCGGCGGTCGCTCGGGAATGTCTCGAAGCGTTCGGTTTCGGGGTCGAACCGGACCACCGCATTCGCGCCGAAGTCGCTGAGCCACACGATGTCGTTCTCGTCGACATAGACCGCATAGGCCCGCGGCCGCTCACCCGGGAGCCGCCACGCCCGCCATGTCTTCGTTTTGGGATCGTAGCGGCTGACCTGTCCCGCGTTCCACTCGCTGACCCAGATGTTGCCCTTCGAGTCGGACCAGACGCGGCGGGCGCCTTGCCCGGCGGTCGGCGGCTCGATGACGGTCGCCGTACCGGTCTGACGGTCGATCAGCGCGATGTGGTTGCCGGCGAGAGAAGCGTAGTAGACGTCGCCCTCGGGCGTCGTCGTGATGCCATAGGGGCCGCGGCCGCGCGGCGCCGCCCACACCTTCAGCTCGCCAGTCCGCGGATCGAGACGTCCGTAGATTCCGCTCTGTCCGGTAAACCAGAGGATGCCGTCGCGGTCGAAGGTCGCGGTGTTGAGATTGGCATAGCCGGTTCCTTCCGGCAGGGGAAAGCGCTGCATCTCCTGCGTCTTCGGGTCGACGCGGACGATGGCGTTGAGGCCGCCGTCGGTGATCCACGGCGCGCCGTCGGGGCCGACAATCACGCCATGCGGCGCGGAGCCGGTGCCGAGCGGGATCTGTTCGACCCTGCCTGAACCGGGGTCGAGTCGGCCGAGCGCACCCTGGCGCTGCGCCGTGTACCAGACGGGACCGTTCGGCTCCGGACTCGGGGCGACGTCATGCGGACCGGAACCGGACGGCAGATCGTAGGCGCGGATCTCGATATCGGCTTGGGCCAAGGGGGCGGTTGCGAGACAGAGCAAGGTGGCGATCACGACGGTCGCGACTGCACGCATGGGCGCCTCCTCTGTTGCGGTACGGCAGGGCGGAAGAGCGGGCTATGCCACTTTATTCCGGTAACAGCCGCTTTATTCCGGTAACAGATGTGGCAGCGCGCCGGGCTTGTATAGGAGAACAAAATGTGTACAATTGGGACGACGGTGCAGGCGCGGCAAAGTCCCTGCGCCGCAGATGATGGGGGAACAAATAGAGTACTCGGTCGAGTACTCGTCGGCGCGGACGGGTCGTGGGCAGCGGACCCGGGCAGGATTTGCAATCCCGGGACCCCCTGTGGAATAAGAGGAGAGATCGTCGATGTCGGTCACATCTATTCGCCCTCTGGTGAGGGACAACACGGATAAGGATCTCCGGGACTCTATGGACAAGAACAAGGCTTTGGAGGCGGCCCTCGGCCAGATCGAACGCGCGTTCGGCAAGGGCTCGATCATGAAGCTCGGCCAGCGCGATCCGGTCGAGGCGGGCGACGTGATCTCGACGGGGTCGCTCTCGCTCGACATCGCGCTCGGCATCGGCGGGCTGCCGCGGGGCCGCATCATCGAGGTCTATGGGCCGGAGAGTTCCGGCAAGACGACGCTCGCGCTCCATGTTATCGCCGAGGCGCAGAAGGCCGGCGGCACCTGTGCCTTCATCGACGCGGAACATGCGCTCGACCCGATTTACGCCAAGAAGCTCGGCGTCGATGTCGACAATCTGCTGATTTCACAGCCCGACGCCGGCGAGCAGGCGCTGGAGATCGCCGACACGCTGGTGCGGTCTGGTGCGATCGACGTGCTGGTCATCGATAGCGTGGCGGCCCTCGTGCCGCGCGCCGAGCTCGAGGGCGAGATGGGCGATTCCCATGTCGGTCTCCACGCGCGGCTGATGAGCCAGGCGTTGCGCAAGCTTACGGGCTCGATTTCGCGCTCGCGCTGCATGGTGATCTTCATCAACCAGATCCGCATGAAGATCGGCGTGATGTTCGGCAACCCCGAGACGACGACGGGCGGCAACGCGCTCAAGTTCTATGCCTCGGTGCGGCTCGACATCCGGCGCATCGGCGCGATCAAGGAGAAGGACCAGGTCATCGGCAATCAGACGCGAGTCAAGGTCGTCAAGAACAAGATGGCGCCGCCGTTCAAGGTGGTCGAATTCGACATCATGTACGGCGAAGGCATCTCGAAGATGGGCGAGCTCATCGACCTGGGCGTCAAGGCCGGCGTGATCGAGAAGTCCGGCGCGTGGTTCTCCTATGATGGCCAGCGTATCGGCCAGGGCCGCGAGAATGCGCGGACGTTCCTCAAGGAGCATCCCGAGATCGCCAATGCGATCGAGAGCGCCATCCGCGCCAATGCCGGCCTCGTCGCCAATGCGATGATGGCCGCGGCCGACTCGATCGCCTCCGACTGAGCCGGCCGCGCGGGTCCAAAGGACACGCTTCCCGCCGCCTTCGCTGCCTGCGGCGGGGTAAGAGAGGCGGATCGCCGGGCACGCCCCTACGGTGCCGGGCGGTCCGCCCTCTTCGTGTGAGTGGATCTTCGCCGTCGTTCGCCTTGGCCTGGGTGTTCGGCTTTGACGGGACGGATTTGGTCGGCGCCGAATCTGGACAGGGCGGGGGAGCGACGCTACATCTAATCAAGCAAAATCATTGCCATGCCGAACCCTGCTGACGGTCTGGCCATCCGGCCGGGCAGCGCGGACGGCATTTCATGTAGCGGGCTGGCGCCGCGGTGCCGCCCAGAACGGGGTTCATCAGCAATGGCCAGCGCCAACGAGATTCGCAGCGCCTTTCTCGACTATTTCGCCCGTCATGGCCATCAGGTCGTGCCGTCCTCGCCCCTGGTGCCGCGCAACGATCCGACGTTGCTGTTCACCAATGCCGGCATGGTTCAGTTCAAGAACGTGTTCACCGGGCAGGAGACGCGACCCTACAAGCGTGCGGCGACGGCGCAGAAATGCGTGCGGGCCGGCGGCAAGCATAACGACCTCGAGAACGTCGGCTACACGGCGCGTCACCACACGTTCTTCGAGATGCTCGGCAATTTCTCGTTCGGCGACTACTTCAAGGACGTCGCGATCGAACTTGCCTGGAATCTCGTCACCAAGGAGTACGGCCTGCCCAAGGACCGGCTGCTCGTGACCGTCTATGCCGAGGACGAGGAGGCGGCGTCCTACTGGAAGCGGATCGCCGGCCTGCCGGACTCGAAGATCATCCGCATTCCGACCTCGGACAATTTCTGGGCGATGGGCGATACCGGGCCGTGCGGCCCCTGCTCGGAGATCTTCTACGACCACGGACCGCATATCCCCGGCGGTCCGCCGGGCAGCCCGGATGCGGACGGCGACCGGTTCATCGAGATCTGGAACCTCGTCTTCATGCAGTTCGAGCAGGTGACGCCCGATCGGCGGGTCAACCTGCCGAAGCCGTCGATCGACACGGGCATGGGGCTCGAGCGCATCGCCGCCGTGCTGCAGGGCAAGCACGACAACTACGACACCGATTTGCTGCGCCACCTGATTCTCGCGTCGGCGCATGCCAGCGGGGTCGCGCCGGACGGCCCGCACGCCGTGTCGCATCGCGTGATCGCCGACCATCTTCGCGCGTCGGCCTTTCTGATCGCGGACGGCGTGCTGCCCTCGAACGAAGGGCGCGGCTACGTGTTGCGTCGGATCATGCGCCGCGCCATGCGGCACGCCCACATGCTGGGCTGCAAGGATCCGCTGATGCACCGGCTGGTCCCGTCGCTCGTCGAGATCATGGGCACGGCGTATCCCGAGCTCGTGCGTGCCCAACCGCTCATCGTCGAAACGCTCAAGCTCGAGGAGACGCGGTTCAAGCAGACGCTCGACCGTGGCCTCCGGCTGCTCGACGAGGCGACCGCGAGCCTCGGCCCGGGCGAACTCCTGAGCGGCGACGTGGCGTTCAAGCTCTATGACACGTACGGCTTCCCGCTCGACCTCACGCAGGACGTGCTGCGGGCGCGTGGCCGCAAGGTCGACGTCGAGGGCTTCAATCGCGCGATGGAAAAGGCGCGCGAGGAGGCGCGGCGGAGCTGGGCGGGGTCCGGCGAAGTCGGAACCGAGCGGATCTGGTTCAGCCTCCGGGAACGGGTCGGCGCCACCGAGTTCCTCGGCTACGACACGGAGGTGGCGGAAGGCAAGGTCGTCGCCCTCGTCGTCGACGGGCAGGAGGTGAACGAGGCGTCCGCCGGCCAATCGGTGATGGTCATCGTCAACCAGACCCCGTTCTACGGCGAATCCGGCGGACAGATCGGCGACACCGGTGTCATGTTCAACGCCGGCGGCACCGAGATCGCGGTCGAGGACACGCAGCGCAAGCTGGGCGACCTGTTCGTTCATATCGGCGCCGTCAGGCGCGGAACGATCAGGATCGGCGATATCGTCGAGCTTCGCGTCGACGGCGAGCGTCGCGCCCAGCTCAGGGCCAACCATTCGGCGACCCATCTCTTGCACGAGGCGCTGCGCCGGCGGCTGGGCACGCACGTGACGCAGAAAGGTTCGCTCGTCGCGCCCGATCGCCTGCGTTTCGATTTCTCTCACCCGACGGCCCTGACGCCGGAGGATCTGCGCGTCGTCGAGGAGGAGGTCAACCGCCGCATCGTCGCCAACGACGAGGTCACCACGCGGCTGATGAGTCCGGACGCCGCCGTCGCCGAGGGCGCGCTGGCGCTGTTCGGCGAGAAGTACGGCGAGGAAGTCCGGGTCGTGTCGATGGGACGCGACGATGATCGCTTCTTCTCGACCGAGCTGTGCGGCGGAACGCATGTGCGTCGGACGGGCGACATCGGTTTGTTCAAGATCGTCTCCGAAAGCGCGGTCGCGGCCGGCGTGCGCCGCATCGAGGCGCTGACGGGCAAGGCGGCGCGCGATTACCTCCGGAAGGAAGAGAACTGGCTTCTCGAGGCGGCCTCGGTCCTGAAGGCCACGCCCCAGGAGGTGCCGGCGCGGATCGCCAATCTGCTCGAGGAGAAGCGGCGCCTGGAACGGGAGCTCGCCGAGGCGCGCCGCGCGCTGGTCACCGGTGGCGCGAGCGCCGGCGGCGGATCGCTCGCCGAGGACATCGGCGGATTGCGGTTTGCCGGGCGCCACCTCGAGAACGTGCCGGCGCGCGAACTCAAGGCCATGGCCGACGATCTGAAGAAGAAGATCGGATCGGGCATCGTCGCGCTGGTCGCGACCGAGGACGGCAAGGCCAGCGTCGTCGTCGGCGTGACGCCGGATCTGACCGGCAAGGTGAGCGCGGTCGACCTCGTGCGGGTCGGCGTCGCTCAACTCGGCGGCAAGGGCGGCGGCGGACGGCCCGACATGGCCCAGGGCGGCGGCCCTGATGCGAGCCGGGCGCAGGCGGCGCTGTCCGCCATCAGGTCGGCAGTCGCCGCGCACGCCAAGGCGGCTTGAGCCGGCCCGCGCGGCCCGAGAGCGAATCGGACGACTGTTTGTTGCCGCCACGGCGCCGGGCGCACCGTGGCGGCAAGCGTCTCGATGCACGGGGCGGATTCCTCTATATAGGGATCGCATGAGCGTGGAAACCGCTGGCATGACGCAGACCTGGATCCAGCGGCTGCGTCTGTGGGCCGACCGCGTCGGGCTTGCCAACAAGCTCGCGATCGGTCTGACGGTTGCAGCCGTCGCCTCGTGCTTCGCGACCTACGCCGCATTGACCGGCGAGGGGCTTTCGCCCGATCCGCGCACGGTCCTGCTGCTGCTCAATCTGAATCTGGTTCTACTGCTGGCGCTGGGCGCGGTGGTCGCACGGCGCATCGTGCAGCTCTGGGCCGAGCGCCGGCGCGGCTCGGCCGGCTCCAAGCTGCACGTCCGCCTGGTGGTTCTGTTCAGCGCGCTTGCGGCCGCGCCGGCCGTGATCGTCGCGGTCTTCTCGGTCCTGTTCTTCAATATCGGCATACAAAGCTGGTTCAGCGAGCGCGTTCGCAGCGCGATCCGCGAATCCTTGGCCGTTGCCGAATCCTATCTCGAGGAGCATCGCAACACGCTTCGGGCCGACATCCTCGCAATGGCGACCGATCTCAATGCCGAGGGACCGATGCTGCTCGCCAATCCGCGTCGCCTCGCGCAGATCGTGTCGGCGCAGACGACGCTGCGCTCGCTGTCCGAGGTGGTCCTGTTCAATGCCCAGGGGCAGGTCCTGGCGCGCAGCGGTCTGACGCTGTCGCTGGCGTTCGAGGTGATCCCGGCCTGGGTGATTCAGAAGGCCCGCGAGGGCGAGGTCGTGGTGATCACCCCCGATGACGACGACGCGACGGGCGCCTTGGGCGATCGCGTCCGCGCGATCGTTCGCCTCGAGCACTTCGACGATGTCTTTCTGATGGTCGGCCGATTCGTCGAACAGCGCGTCGTCGCGCATGTGGAACGGACGCGCGAGGCGGTCGCGGCGTACGAATCGCTCGAGGGACGCCGATCCGGCCTGCAGATCACCTTCGCGATGATTTTCGTCCTGGTCGCTCTTCTGCTGCTCATGGCGGCCGTGTGGATCGGGCTCGTGATCGCAACGCGGCTGGTGCGGCCCATCGCGGCGATGAGTGCCGCGGCCGAACGCGTACGCTCGGGCGATCTGTCTGTAAGGGTGACCGAGGCCGGCAGCGACGACGAGCTCGATTCCTTGGCACGCGCCTTCAACCGGATGACGAGCCAGCTCGAATCGCAGCGGCGCGAGCTGATCGAGGCCAACCGCCAGATCGACGACCGGCGGCGGTTCACCGAGGCGGTGCTCTCCGGCGTTTCGGCCGGCGTGATCGGTCTCGATGCCGAAGGGCGCATCAATCTGCCGAACCGGTCGGCGACCGTCCTTCTGTCGACCGATCTCGATCGCATGATCGGCCGCGACTTCCGCGAGGTCGTGCCGGAGATGGCCGGCCTCTTCGACGCGGCGCGGGCGGCACCCGACCGGCTGGCCCAGGAGGAAGTCGTGATCCAGCGCGACGGCCGGCGCCGCCGGCTGCTCGTCCGCATCACCGGCGAGCGCGTCGCGGGCGGCACGATCGGCTTCGTCGTCACGTTCGACGACATCACGGAGCTCGAGGCGGCGCAGCGCAAGGCGGCGTGGGCCGACGTCGCCCGCCGCATCGCCCACGAGATCAAGAACCCGCTGACGCCGATCCAGCTCTCGGCCGAGCGTCTCAAGCGGAAATATCTGGCCGAGATCACGAGCGATCCCGAAACCTTCCGGATCTGCACCGAGACCATCGTGCGCCAGGTCGGCGACATCGGGCGGATGGTCGACGAGTTTTCGGCCTTCGCGCGCATGCCGGCACCGGTGATGCGGCCCGAGGATCTCGTCGAAATCGTCCGCCAGACCGTCTTCCTGCAGCGGAACGCGCACGCCGATATCGCCTTCGATACGATTCTGCCGGCGCATCCGGTGCGCCTGTTGCTCGACCAGCACCAGATCGGTCAGGCGCTGACCAATCTGTTGCAGAATGCGATCGACGCGATTCAGGGACGGCCCCCGTCCGACAGCGAGCCGTTGCCGCCGGGGCGGATCGTCGTCCGCGTCGCGGAAGAGGCCGGCCGCGTCGTGCTCGCCGTCGAGGACAATGGCAAGGGGCTGCCGTCGGACATGCGGGATCGGCTGACGGAGCCCTATGTGACGACGCGCGCCAAGGGCACCGGGCTCGGGCTGGCAATCGTGAAGAAAATAATGGAAGATCACGGCGGCGAATTGGTACTTGGCGACCGGCCGGGTGGCGGTGCGGTCGTCAAGCTCGTGTTCTCCGCGGCGTCGACCGAGGGTTGGGCCGCGGACGCACCCGACTCAGTGAAGGCGGCTGCGCATGGCTCATGACATTCTGATCGTTGATGACGAAGCTGACATCCGGATGCTGATCGGGGGTATCCTCGAGGACGACGGATATCAGACGCGGGGGGCTGCGGATTCGACGTCGGCTCTCGAAGCCATTCACACGCGGCGGCCGACGCTCGTCATTCTCGACATCTGGCTCCAGGGCAGCCGGATGGACGGGCTTGAGCTCCTCGACGTCATCAAGCGCGAGCATCCGGATCTGCCCGTGGTCGTCATCAGTGGCCACGGCAACATCGAAACGGCCGTCGCGGCGATTAAACGCGGCGCCTACGACTTCATCGAGAAGCCGTTCAAGGCCGATCGCCTGCTGCTCGTCGTCGCACGGGCGATCGAGGCGGCGCGCCTCAAGCGCGAGAACGAGGAGCTCCGCATCCGCGCCGGCGACCCGTCGGAGCTGATCGGCTCGTCGCCGGCCATGAATGCGGTCCGGCAGGCGATCGAGCGCGTGGCGCCGACCGGCAGCCGGGTCATGATCACGGGGCCCGCGGGCGTGGGCAAGGAAGCGGTGGCCCGCCAGATCCACGCGCGGTCGCGGCGACGCGACGGACCGTTCATCATCCTCAATTGCGCCAGCATGCGGCCCGACCGTATGGAGGTGGAGCTGTTCGGGGCGGAGGCGGGCGCGCAAGGGCCCGACTCCCTGCCCAAGGTCGGCACGTTCGAGCAGGCGCATGGCGGCACGCTCCTGCTCGACGAGGTCGCGGACATGCCGCTCGAGACCCAGGGCAAGATCGTCCGCGTCCTGCAGGAACAGACGTTCGAGCGCGTCGGCGGCCGGTCGCGGGTGAGCGTCGACGTCCGGGTGATGGCGACGACGACCCGGGATCTTACGGCGGAGATCGCCGCGGGCCGCTTCCGGGAGGACCTCTATTACCGTCTGAACGTCGTCCCGATCCGGGTGCCGCCGCTGCGCGAGCGGCGCGAGGACATCCCCGAACTCGTGCAGTACTTCATGGCCCGGGCGGCGAGCGCCTCGGGTATGGTGCAGCGGACCCTCGCCGAGGATGCGATCGCGACGTTGCAGGCCTATGACTGGCCCGGCAACGTCCGTCAGCTTCGCAACGTGGTCGAATGGCTGCTCATCATGGCGCCCGGCGACCCCTCGACGCCGATCCGGTCCGACATGCTGCCGCCCGAGGTCGGGGCGATCGTCCCGCCGAGCCTCAAGGGCGAATACAGCGCCGAGATCATGGCCCTGCCGCTGCGCGAGGCGCGCGAGCTTTTCGAGCGGCAGTATCTCCTCGCCCAGGTCACGCGTTTCGGGGGCAATATTTCGCGAACCGCGAATTTCGTCGGCATGGAGCGGTCGGCGCTGCACCGCAAGCTGAAGTCGCTGGGCGTGCACGGGGTCGAGCGATCTTCCATGCTCGACTCCTGAGATCGTACGGGGCCTCCCATGAGAGTGATCGTCTGCGGGGCCGGCCAGGTCGGCTACCACATTGCGCGCACGCTCGCGGCGGAGGACAACGACGTCACCGTCATCGACCAGAACGAGGCGCTGGTCGAGAAGATCTCCAATTCGATCGACGTGAAGGGCATCATCGGGCACGCATCGCACCCCGACGTGCTCGAGCGCGCCGGTGCCGCAAGCGCCGACCTGCTGATCGCGGTGACCTATGCCGACGAAGTCAACATGGTCGCCTGCCAGGTCGCGCATTCGCTGTTCGAGGTGCCGACCAAGATCGCGCGCGTCCGTGCCCAGAGCTATCTCGAGCCGTCCTGGGCGAATCTGTTCGCCCGGGAAGGACTCCCGATCGACATCATCATCTCGCCCGAGATCGAGGTGGCGCGGGCCATCGGCCGGCGGCTGCGGGTGCCAGGTGCATTCGACATGATCCCGCTTGCTGACGATCTCGTCCGGCTGATCGGCGTCCGCTGCGAGCCGGACTGCCCAATCACCAACACGCCGCTGCGGCAGCTGACGTCGCTCTTTCCTGACCTCAACATCGTCGTGGTCGGCATCGTTCGCGGCACGCGCGCCTTCGTGCCGACCGGCGAGGACGCCATGCTCGTCGGCGACGAGGTCTACTTCGTCGCCGAGACGAGCCATGTGAAGCGCGCCCTGTCTCTTTTCGGCCATGAGGAGGAGGCGCACCGTCGCGTCGTGATCCTGGGCGGCGGCAATATCGGCTTGTTCCTCGCGCAGCAGATCGAGCAGAATGAGCCGGCGATGACCGCCAAGATCATCGAGGTGGACAAGGCGCGGGCAGAGATGATCGCCGAGCGCCTCGGGCGGACGATCGTGCTCAACGGCGACGCGCTCGACCCGGACATGCTCGAGGAGGCCAATATCCGCGCGGCGGAGTCCGTCATCGCCGTCACCAACGACGACGAGACCAACATTCTCGCCTCGCTTCTGGCCAAGCGCGCCGGTTGCCGGCGTTCGGTCACGCTCATCAACAAGACCACGTACTCGGCGCTGGTATCGTCGCTCGGCATCGACGTGGTCGTCAGCCCGCGCGCCATCACGGTGTCGACCATCCTGCAGCAGGTTCGGCGCGGCCGGATCCGGTCGGTGCACAGCCTGCGCGAAGGCTTCGGCGAGCTGATCGAGGCCGAGGCCCTGGAGACGTCCGGTATCGTCAACAAGCCGCTGCGCGAGGCGCAGCTGCCGGACGGGGTCATTCTCGGCGCGCTCGTGCGCCAGGACAAGGTGATCATTCCGCGCGCCGACACGGTGCCGAAACCCGGCGATCGGGTGGTGTTGATGGCGACCGCGTCCGCGATCAAGGCGGTCGAGAAGATGTTCTCGGTCCGGCTGGAGTATTTCTAGAAGTCAGGAGGGGAGTGATGTCGCGGATCGCCTACGTCAACGGCCGGTATGTTCCGCACCGGGCGGCGATGGTTCACATCGAGGACCGCGGCTACCAGTTCGCCGACGGCGTCTACGAGGTGATCGCCGTCGCAGGGGGGAATTTCGTCGACGCGGGGCCCCACCTGGACCGCCTCGAGCGGAGCCTGCGCGAACTGCGCATCGCCGCCCCGATGTCGCGGCGCGCGCTCGAGATGGTGATGCGCGAGGTCGTCCGTCGCAATCACGTCCGCGACGGAATCATCTACATCCAGATGACGCGCGGCGTGGCGCCGCGCGACCATGCCTTTCCGGCGGCGTCGCGCACCCAGGTCGTGATGACCGCTCGCCGCAGCCGGCCGCAGCCGGCGAAGCTCGTCGAGGAGGGCGTGTTCGTCATCACGCTGCCCGACATCCGTTGGCAGCGCTGCGACATCAAGTCGGTTTCGCTTCTGCCGAACGTGCTGGCCAAGCAGCAGGCCAAGGAGGCCGGCGCCTACGAGGCATGGCTGGTCGACCGCAACGGCATGGTGACGGAGGGCAGCTCGACCAATGCCTGGATCGTCACGTCGGACGGCAAGCTGGTCACGCGCTCGCTCGAGAATGCGATTCTGGCCGGCATCACCCGCGCGGCGGTGATCGATCTCGCGCGCGAGGCCGGGCTCGAGATCGTCGAGCGGCCGTTCTCGGTCGCCGAGGCAAAGGCGGCCCGCGAGGCCTTCCTCACCTCGACGACGTCGTACGTGACGCCGGTGACCCGCATCGACGATCAGGTCATCGCCAACGGCTATCCCGGCAACCTTACGCTTGCCCTGCGCGAGCGTTACCAGCGCTACATGGCGGGCGAGGTGCCCGGACATCGTTCGCGATCGGCGGCGGCCTGAGGCGGTCGGATTCCCGCATCCGCCCGCCGGTATGCTGGCGCCGGCCCGCCGGGTAACATGGGGCGTCCGGGCCTTTGGCGCCGATCCTAGATGTCGCCTACAAGACACTGAAATCACAGGAAGATTCGCCTGTGGCCTTAAGTCCAGTGCCAAAAGGAGGGCGGACGGGAACGCGTGGCAGCCCTGTAAATTCTCCTGGAACAGCTTATCTATGAGCAATGTTAGACTGTAGGTCTGTTCGTGATCGATGTCCGGGTCAACCGGCCGATCCCGAGCCTCAAATACGGCTCCAATAAGGGCTTCGAAGATAAGGATATATTGCGATGACGGCCGAGAAATCTCAGAACGTCCAAGACGTCTTCCTGAACCACATCCGGAAGAACAAGACGCCTGTGACGATCTTTCTCGTCAACGGCGTCAAGCTGCAGGGGATCATTACGTGGTTCGACAATTTCTCGGTGCTGCTGCGTCGCGACGGCCACTCGCAGCTCGTCTACAAGCACGCCATCTCGACGGTGATGCCCACCGCGCCTATCTCTCTGTTCGAGGGCGACAAGAACGGAGCCGATAGCTGACTTGAACGACACCTCAAGTACTCTGCGGAACGGTAACGGGCAGGCTGATCGAAACGGCAGCGGCCGCGCACTGATTCTTCATCCGGTCCTGCGGACGGCGCGGCTCGGGCCGCGCAGTCCGGAAGCGCGCCTCAAGGAGGCCATCGGCCTTGCCGAAGCGGTTGACCTGACGGTCGTGCATGCCGAGGTGGTGCGTCTTTCGGAATTCCGTCCGGGGACGCTCTTCGGCCAGGGCGCGGTCGAGCGGTTCCGCGCGCTCGTGGAGGCGGAGGCGATCGGCGTCGCCGTCGTCGACGGGACGCTGTCGCCGATTCAGCAGCGCAACCTCGAGCGGGCGTGGAAATGCAAGGTCATCGACCGGACCGGCCTGATCCTCGAGATCTTCGGCAAGCGGGCCCGCACCGCCGAAGGTCGCCTTCAGGTCGAGCTCGCCTCGCTGACCTATCAGCGCAGCCGGCTGGTCCGCACCTGGACCCACCTGGAGCGGCAGCGCGGCGGCTTCGGCTTCCTGGCCGGGCCGGGTGAAACCCAGCTCGAGTCCGACCGCCGGATCATCTCGGACCGCATCGCGAAGCTGCAGCGGGAACTCGAGGACGTGAAGCGGACGCGCGCCCTGCATCGCAAGGCGCGGGCGCGCGTGCCGTATCCCGTCGTCGCTCTCGTCGGCTACACCAACGCCGGCAAATCCACGCTGTTCAACCGCTTGGTCCGGGGCGACGTCCTCGCGGCCGACATGCTGTTTGCGACGCTCGACCCGACCATGCGGGCGCTCGCCCTGCCGTCCGGGCGCAAGGTGATCCTGTCCGACACGGTCGGCTTCATCTCCGACCTGCCGACCGACCTCGTCGCGGCCTTCCGGGCCACGCTCGAAGAGGTGCGGGCGGCGGACGTCATCGTGCATGTGCGCGACATCTCGCACCCCGAGGCCGAGGCGCAGCGCGACGACGTTCATCAGGTGCTGCGGGAGCTCGGCCTCGGCCATGTGGTGGACCGCGGCCTCATCGAGGTCCTCAACAAGATCGACGTCCTGTCGCCCGAACAGCGCGAGGTCGTGCACAACCAGGCCGCGCGCGGCACCGACGTGATCCCCGTGTCCGCGGTCACCGGCGAGGGACTTCCGACCCTGCTGCAGACGCTCGACCGGCGGTTGGCCGGATGCCGCGAGATCATCGATGTGACGCTCGATGCGCGTGACGGAGCCACGATCGCTTGGCTCTACCGTCACGGCGAGGTTCTGGAACGCGCCGACGAGGGGCTTTCCACCCATCTCAAGGTCAGCCTCGACCCCGTCGACCGCGCCCGTTTCGCCCATCGTCTGATCGGCACCCGCTGAGCCCGGGGCGGCCCGGCCCCGCGCCGAGGCTTGAGCCGCGTGCCCTGTTTGCGGCATGCTGTGACGAATTTCGGAGATTCCGGGGTACAACTTTCACGGAAAAAGGGGAGAACATGCGCGCGAAGATCAGGCTGATGGCCCTGGCGACGGCCGTTGCGCTCGCGATGTCGGCGACGGCGGAAGCGAAGACATTCCGTTGGGCGAACGACGGCGACGTCAACTCGATGGACCCGTATGCGCGCAACGAGACGTTCCTGCTCTCGTTCCTCGGCAACATCTACGAGCCGCTGGTGCGCCGCGACGAGAACCTCAAGGTCGAGCCGGCGCTCGCCGTCAGCTGGTCCAATCCGACCCCCGAGACGTGGCGTTTCAAGCTGCGGCCCAACGTGAAGTTCCACGACGGGACGCCGTTCACGGCCGATGACGTCGTGTTCTCGGTCCAGCGCGCGCAGGCGCCGGGATCGAACGTCGGCACCAAGGTCGCGTCGGTGAAGGAGGTGCGGAAGATCGACGACCTGACCGTCGATTTCATCACCAGCGTGCCGAACCCGATCCTGATCGAGGAGATTACAGACCTCTACATCATGTCGAAGGCCTGGGCGGAGAAGCACAATGCCGTCCGCTCGGCCGACCTGACCAAGCGGGAAGAGAACTACGCGACCCGCAACGCCAACGGCACCGGGCCGTTCATGCTGGTCGCCCGCGAGCCGGATCGCCGCACCGTCCTCAAGCCCAATCCCAACTGGTGGGACACGCCGAAGCACAATCTGACCGAGGTCGAGTTCGTCGTGATCGCCAACGACGCCACCCGCGTCGCGGCGCTGCTCTCGGGCCAGGTCGACATGGTTTATACGGTGCCGCCGCAGGATACGCAGCGGATCAGCCAGACCGCGGGTGTGCGCATTCTGCAGAAGCCCGAAACCCGCGTCGTCTTCCTGGGCTTCGACCAGTACCGGGACGAGCTGCTCAAGTCGAACGTCAAGGGCAAGAACCCGTTCAAGGACGTGCGGGTGCGCAAGGCCTTCTACCAGGCCATCGATATCGAGGCGATCAGGAACCGCGTCATGCGCGGTCAGGCGCTGCCGACGGCGTTGCTTATCGGCACCATGATCCGCGGCTATGACGAGTCGGTGAACAAGCGCCACCCGTACGATCCGGCGGCCGCGAAGCAGCTGCTGGCCGAGGCCGGCTATCCCGACGGCTTCACCGTCGGCATGGACTGCCCGAACGACCGCTACGTCAACGATGAGGCGATCTGCCAGGCGGTCGCGGCGATGCTTGCGCGCATCGGCGTGAAGGTGGAGCTCAACGCCCAGACGCGCGCCAAGTACTTTGCCGAGATCCTGGGGCTCAACACCAGTTTCTACATGCTGGGCTGGGCGCCCTCGAGCTATGACGCCCACAACGTCTTCTTCAACCTCATGGCGACGCGCGAGGGCAACCGGGGCCAGTTCAATCTCGGCCGCTACTCGAACAAGCGCATCGACGAGATTACCGAGGCGATCGCCTCGGAGATCGACGACAAGAAGCGCAACGAGCTGATTGCCGAGGGCCTGCGCATCCATCACGAGGATGTCGGCCACATCCCGCTGCACCAGCAGTTCGTCGTCTGGGCGGTCCGGGACAACGTCGAAGTGGTCCAGCTCGCCGACAACTTCTTCCCGCTGCGTTTCGTGCGGGTGAAGTAAGAGCGGAATCCTCCCCGCGGAAACGCCCCGGATCCGGCCGGATCCGGGGCGTTTCTCATTCGGCCCGTGCGTCGGCGGGCCACAGCCACGCGGCGCCGCGCACGCCGCTCGACGGGCCGTGCCTGGGCGGCAGAAGCTTGGTGTCGACCCGGTCGGAGAAGACCCAGTCGTTCCAGCGGCGCGGTACCTCGTCGTAGAGCCGGCGGATCGTCGACATGCCGCCGCCGAGAACGATGACGTCCGGATCGAAGACGTTGATGATCGTCGCAAGCGCGCGGGCGAGCCGGTCGATATAGCGGTCGAGCGAGGCGGCGGCACCCGCGTCGCCGTTCTCGGCCGCAGCGACGATCGCTTCCGGCTTCAGGGTCTGTCCGGTTGCCGCCGCGTGATCCCTGGCGAAGCCGGGGCCGGACAGGAACGTCTCGATGCAGCCGTGCCGGCCGCAATAGCAGTCCGGGCCAGGGCGCTCGTCGCCGTGTGGCCAGACGCGCGGCCAGGGCAGGGGATTGTGGCCCCACTCGCCGGCGATCCGGTTGGGGCCCTCGATCAGCCGCCCGCCATAGACGAGGCCGCCGCCCACGCCCGTGCCGAGGATGACGCCGAAAACGCCGCGCGCGCCGGCCCCGGCGCCGTCGGTGGCCTCTGACAGCGCGAAGCAGTCCGCATCGTTGGCGAGCCGGACCGGCCGGCCGAGCGCGCGCGCCAGATCCTTGTCGAGGGCATGGCCGATCAGCCGGACCGAGTTGGCGTTCTTGACCAGGCCCGTGGCCGGGGAAATGGCGCCGGGAATGCCGACGCCGACGGTGCCGCGCGCGCCCGCCAGCCGTTCGATTTCGTGCACTAGGCTGGCGATCGCCGCGACCGTGTCCTCATAGGGGCCATCCGGCGTCGGAATGCGCCGCCGGGCGAGCTCGCGGCCGTCGCGGGCGAGCGCAACGGCCTCGATCTTGGTGCCGCCGAGATCAACGCCGATGCGCAACGCTGACGCTCCGTATACGATCCGACTTTCTCGTTCTGGTTACCGAATATTAACGCAAAATGGCGTTAGCTGATCAGTAATCTTGGCCGGTTCCGAAGGTTGGCGTTCCGCCAGCCGTCGGGGCCGGGCTGAAAGATGTCGCATCTTATGGTAGAGCCGCCGGTAGGGGTGCAGAAGAAGCGGCCTCTTTTGGGGCAAAAGGTGGAGTAATGCCGAAGACCGTCCTGATCGTTGAGGACAACGACCTGAACATGAAGCTGTTCCATGACCTGCTGGAGGCGCACGGGTATGGCACGCTCCAGACCAAGGACGGTCTCGACGCGATGCGGATTGCGCGCGAGCACCGCCCGGACCTGATTCTCATGGATATCCAGTTGCCCGAGATCTCCGGGCTCGAAGTGACGAAGTGGCTCAAGGAGGATCCCGAGCTGCGCTCGATCCCCATCATCGCGGTGACCGCGTTCGCGATGAAGGGCGACGAGGAAAAGATCCGCCAGGGCGGTTGCGAGGCCTACATCGCCAAGCCGATCTCGGTCACGAAGTTCCTCGAGACCGTCGAGCGTTTCCTCAACTGATCCTCTCGATGCGCGAGCGTATGTAATGTCGGCACGCGTCCTGGTCGTCGACGATCTGCTGCCGAACGTAAAGCTGCTCGAGGCGCGGCTCACCGCCGAGTATTTCAATGTCGTGACCGCGTTCAGTGGTCCCGAGGCGATCGAAAGCGCGACGTCGAATCCGCCCGACATCGTTCTGCTCGACGTCATGATGCCGGGCATGGACGGGTTCGAGGTCTGCCGCCGCCTGAAGGCCGATCCGCGCACCCGTCATGTGCCGGTCGTCATGGTGACCGCGCTTTCGGATATGGAGGATCGCGTGCGCGGGCTCGAGGCCGGCGCCGACGATTTTCTGACCAAGCCGGTCAACGACGTCGCGCTCTTTGCGCGCATCCGCTCGCTCGTCCGCCTCAAGCTGCTCGCCGACGAGTGGCGCCTCAGGATGTCGACCGGGGCGCAGTTCGGCATGACCGATGCCGCCGATCCGGCCGACGAAACGGCGGAGGAGGCCCGCATTCTGGTGGTCGAGGAGAGCGCGCCGATGGCCGAGCGGATCGCGCGCGCGCTCGAGGTCGACCGGCACACGGTCGAGATCCTCGGCGACGGGGCGGCGGTGCTCGGGCGCGCTGCCGAAGCCAACTTCGACCTGATCGTCGTCAGCCTGCTCATGCGGCATACCGACGGGCTCCGGCTGTGCGCCGCGCTACGCTCGCAGGACAAGACGCGCCACGTGCCGATCCTCGTTCTGGTCGAGGACGGCGACCACGAGCGGCTGGTGCGTGCCCTCGATCTCGGCGTGAACGATTATCTCGTCAGGCCGATCGACCGCAACGAACTCATCGCCCGCGTGCGCATCCAGGTGCGCCGCCGCCGCTATCAGGAGAAGCTTCGGGCGAACTACGAGCGCAGCATGTCGCTCGCGCTCATCGACCCCGTGACCGGTCTGTACAACCGCCGTTATGCGACCAGCCATCTCGCGACGCAGATCGAGCAGGCGCATGCCGGCCGCCGTTCGATCGGCCTGCTGATGGTCGATATCGACAATTTCAAGCGCATCAACGACACCTACGGCCACGTGGCCGGCGACGAGGTGCTGCGGGCCGTCGCCAACCGGCTGTCGAGCCATGTGCGCGGCTTCGATACCGTCGCCCGCTGGGGCGGCGAGGAGTTCGTCGTCATCATGCCCGAGGCGACGCAGGAGATCGCGAACAATGTCGCCGAGCGGTTGCGCCGGAAGGTCGCCGGCGGCCCGATCGTGTTGTCGGACGGCACCGGCGAGGTGCTGGTCACGGTCTCCATCGGCGCGGCCGCGACCGGTCCCGTCGTCGACACGGCGGACGGCCTGATCCGGGTCGCCGATGCGGCCATGTATCTGGCAAAGCGAAGCGGTCGCAACCGCGTTGCGACCGCTGACGATCTGTCGCCGCCTTCGGCGGCGGCGAACTCGTGACCGTTACTTGATCTTGGCTTCCTTGAAGATGACGTGCTTGCGCGCGACCGGGTCGTACTTGCGCAGCTCGAGCTTCTCGGTGTTCTTCCGCGGGTTCTTCTTGGTGACGTAGAAGTAACCCGTGTCAGCCGTGCTGACCATCTTGATCAGCATAGGTTTGGATTTCGCCATGGCATGCCTCTAGCGGATCAGGGGCGCGAACATACAGGCGCTGTTTCTCCTGTCAAGTGCTTGACCTATCGTGCTTTCGCCGCGAGCTGAACCGACTGGAGCGTGCGGGTATAGAGCACCCGGTCGCCGAGCAGCCGGCGTGCCACCTCGAGGTCGATGTCGCGCTCCCGGTTTTCCGGCGCGCACGTTTCGCGAAGCCGCTTGAGGCCTTCGAGATCGTCATGATTGGCCGCCCGCCAGCGGGCCATCATGTCGGGCGGGGTTATCCGGCCCGAGCGCACGCGCTCGACGATCTCGCCGGCCGTCGTCGCTTCGCCGCTCGTGCACACGGCGGGCAGCACGCCGAGGTCCTGCAGCGGATAGCCCGAGGGCGCGTGGAAACGCGCCCAGGTCAGCACGAGTTCGCCGTCGTTCGGCAGCGCGATGACGGTCTGCACCGAGCCTTTGCCGAACGACGTCGAGCCGACGACCACCGCCCGGCTGTTGTCCTGCAGGGCGGCGGCGACGATCTCGGAGGCCGATGCGGAACTGCCGTTGACCAGCACGACGAGCGGGATGTTCTCGCCGACGTCACCGGGGCCGGCATCGCTCGACTGCGCGCTCGCGCGGTGGCGGCCGCGGGTCGACACGATCTGTCCGCCGGAAAGGAAGAGGTCGGCAACCGAGATCGCCTGATCGAGTAATCCGCCGAGATTGCCGCGCAGGTCGAGGACGATGCCGGCCAGATCGGGGCCGATCTCGGCAATGGCCGCCTTGATCTGGCTGGATAGCGCGTCGGTCGTGCGGTGATTGAAGCCGGACACCTTGATATAGGCGATGTTGCCGTCGCGCCGGTACGTGACCGTCGGAACGACGATCAGCGCGCGCGTGAGCGTCACGGTGAAAGGCCGTGCCTGGCCGGGACGCATGACGGTGACGTCGACCGGCTTGCCGATGGGGCCGCGCAGGCGGCGCACGACGTCGCGCGGCTCCAGGCCCGTGGTCGGGGTGTTGTCGATGTGGGTGATTTCGTCGTCGATACGCAGGCCGCTGCGGGCGGCGGGTGAGCCGTTCAGAACGTTGGCGATCCGGATGCCGCCGTTCTGCGTGTCGATGGTGATGCCGATGCCGCCGAAGCCGTCGCGGTTCGCGCGGCTTTCGCGCGCCGCTTCCTGGCCCGCATAGCGCGAATACGGGTCGAGCTGCGACAGCACGCCGTCGAGCACGGTCTGATAGAGCGTCTCGGGCGTCGCGTTGCGAAGGGCGGGGGAATGGGCGCGGCCGGTATCCAGTGCCGCGACCGTCAGCATGGCCCAGCGCCGAGGATCGTCCTCGCGTGCCGGCAGGTCGAGCGCGCCGATCAGCGTATCGCCTTGCCACAGCTCCAGCTTGTTGCCATGGGGCCGCACGTCGAAGTCGGCGTCGAGCTTCTTGAGATTGCGTAAGCCCGCGTTCGTCAGCGCCGGAAGGGAGACGGGTCTGACGTAGCGCTCGTTGATCTGGTCGTACGCCACGGTGAAGACGCGGGTCGCGACCGGCGGCAGGCTGACGTCGGAGGAGACGGTCGTCGCGGTCTCGCGGTGACCGCCGCAGGCCGACAGGGCCAGGAACAGGGCGACGGCCAGCGCGCGGACGCTCGTCCGGGCCGGTGCGGCGCGGCGGGTGGCGCGGAGAAGCGACGACAGCCCCGTCATCATCCCTTGACGGCGGCGGCCCAGTGCCAGCCGATGAGCGCCCCCTTGATGCGCGGCAGCAGCAGCAAGGTCATGGCGAGCGTCAGCGGCAGCCACAGCACGACGTGCACCCATTCGGGTGGGTGGAACATCTGCTCCAGCATGAGCATCGCCGGCACGACCACGTGCCCGACGAGCATGATGGTGAAATAGGGCGGCGCGTCGTCGGAACGGAAGCTCGACAGGGCGAGGCCGCAGTCGGAGCAGTGGGGTTCGACCTTCAGGTAGCGGACGAACATGTTGCCGCGGCCGCAGCGCGGGCAAAGGCGGCGGAACCCGAACCGAAGGGCGTTGAGCCAGCGGCGCGGATCAGCTTCGGGAGTGGACGGCGTGGGCGTGATAGGCATGCGACGAAATGTATGGAAGTGTATGGAACCTTAGAGGGCCAAGTTGAAGAAAGCTAGATTTGCGCCGGGCTTAAAACTACCGGACTTTTGGCAGGGCAGTCATGCTGCGCGCGGGTAGTTGACCGGCCGCGGTTTGCTTAAGCCAAGCTGTCGCGCGCGGCTAGGGACTTGCGGGCCGAGGGCCTGGAATCGGGCGGATTTGTGGCCGAGGCCATCGGCCGGCCGGGTCGAACGGGTCCCCGGTCAACGGAAGTCGCGCGAGGTGAAAGGAAGGGAAGGCGGGCCGCCGCCCCCGGCGCCGGCGTGGGCGCCGGCACGGGCAGGGACGCCGAAACGCGAGGGATCCGCTTGGCTCAAGGCGTATAGCCGGTCGGACCAGTCGGTGAGCCGCTGCGCGACGACGTGGATCACGTCGCCTTCGCGCTGGACCTTGCCGTCGGCGCACAGCAGCTTCGCCCCCAGCACCGTTCGGCGATACCGCTCGAACACGTCGGGCCAGACCACCAGGTTGGCGACGCCGGTCTCGTCCTCGATGGTGACGAAGATGACGCCGTTCGCCGTTCCCGGACGCTGGCGGATGATGGTCAGGCCCGCGACGCGCAGCCGTTCGCCGGACGCAGCGACCGCAAGATCGCACGCGGGTCTGGCGCCGTTCGCGGCGAGCTCTGCGCGCAGAATGGCGATGGGATGCGCTTTGAGCGACAGGAACAGCGTCTTGTAGTCCTCGATGACCTCCTCGCCCAGCGTCATCGCGGGAAGCGGCGCATCCGTCTCGGCCGTGTCGTCCGGTCGTAAGGCGGCTGCAAGGAGCGGCGGCGGTGGCGGCGGCACCGCCTGCGCCGCCCACTGGGCGGGGCGGCGACGGAGGCCGAGCGAGGTGAACGCATCGGCCTGCGCCAGGCGCGCGATCGCGGCGGGGGCGAGGCCGGCCCGCCGCGCGAGGTCGAGCGGCCCGGCATAGCCGTCGCCGCGTGCCTTCACGAGCCGCCGGGCATCGGCTTCGGCGAAGCCCTTGATCTGGCGGAAGCCGAGGCGAAGCGCGAAGGCGCCGTTGGCTCCCGGCTCCAGCGTGCAGTCCCATTCGCTGTGGTTGACATCGACGGGGCGCACCTCGACGCCGTGCTCGCGGGCATCGCGCACGATCTGCGCTGGCGCGTAGAAGCCCATGGGCTGGCTGTTCAGCAGCGCGCAGGCGAACGCCGCCGGATAATGGCACTTGAGCCAGGCCGAGATGTAGACGAGCCTGGCGAAACTCGCGGCGTGGGATTCGGGGAACCCGTAGGTGCCGAACCCTTCGATCTGCTTGAAGCAGCGCGTCGCGAAATCGCGATCGTAACCGTTCGCGACCATGCCTTCGATCATCTTCGTGCGGAACTTCGGAATGTCGCCGTTGCGCTTGAACGTCGCCATCGAGCGGCGCAGCTGATCCGCCTCGTCGGCGGTGAAGCCGGCGGCGACCATCGCGATCTGCATGGCCTGTTCCTGGAACAGCGGCACGCCCAGCGTTCTCCCGAGCACGTCGCGCAGCTCTTTGCTCGGATACACGACCGGTTCCTTTCCCTCGCGGCGGCGCAGATAGGGATGCACCATGTCGCCCTGGATCGGTCCCGGCCGCACGATCGCGACCTGGATGACGAGGTCGTAGAAATCCTTCGGCCTGAGCCGCGGCAGCATGCTCATCTGCGCGCGGCTCTCGACCTGGAACACGCCGATCGAATCGGCCTTGCCGAGCATCGCGTAGACGGCGGGGTCGTCGGTCGGCATGCTCAGATCGCAGCGCCGGCCGTAATGGCGTTCGACCAGATCGAAGGCCTTGTGGATGCAGGTCAGCATGCCGAGCGACAGCACGTCGACCTTCAGCATGTCGAGATCGTTGAGGTCGTCCTTGTCCCACTCGATGACGGTGCGGTTTTCCATCGCCGCGTTCTCGATCGGGACCAGCTCGTCGAGCGGCGTGCGGCTGATGACGAACCCGCCGACATGCTGCGACAGATGGCGCGGGAAACCGATCAGCGTGCGCGCGAGCTCGAGCGTGAGCGTCAACGTTCGATCCCTGGGATCGAGGCCGATTTCGCTGACGCGCGCCTCGTTCGGTTCCTCGTCACTCCGGCCCCACATGGTTTCGGCCAGTGCTGCGATGGTGTCGGGCGACAGCCCCATCGCCTTGCCGACGTCGCGGACCGCGGCGCGCGCGCGGTAATGCACAACCGTCGCGGTGAGGGCGGCGTGGTCGCGGCCGTACTTCTCGTAGATGTACTGGATGACCTCCTCGCGTCGCTCGTGCTCGAAATCGACGTCGATGTCCGGCGGCTCGTTGCGCGCGGCGCTGATGAAGCGCGCGAACAGCAGCTCGTTCTTCGCCGGATCCACCTCGGTGATGTGGAGGCAGTAGCAGACCGCCGAGTTGGCGGCCGAGCCGCGCCCCTGGCAGTAGATGTCGCGGCGGCGCGCGTATTCGACGATGTGATTGACGGTGAGGAAATACGGTGCGTAGTTCTTCTCGGCGATCAGCGCGAGTTCCTGCTCGAGGGCGCGGCGCACTTTTTCGGGAATGCCGTCGGGATAGCGCCGGGCGGCCCCTTCCCAGGTCAGCCGGACGAGTTCTTCCTGCGGCGTGCGGCCGTCCGCGGGCATCTCGGCGGGATATTCGTAGCGAAGCTCGTCGAGGCTGAAGCGGCAGCGCGCGGCGATCTCGACGGTGCGGGCGATCGCTTCCGGATGGTGGCGGAACAGCCGCGCCATTTCTTCGGGCGGCTTCAGGTGCCGTTCCGCGTTGGCGAAGAGGCGGAATCCCGCCTCGTGGATCGTGCATTTCTCCCGGATGCAGGTCAGCACGTCCTGCAACGGGCGGCGTTCGGGAACGTGGAAGTGGACGTCGTTGGTCGCGACGAGCGGCGTTCCGCATCGGGGTGCGAGCTGCGCCAGGCGGCGTAGGCGGCGCTCGTCGTCGCCGCGGTAGAGGTAATGCGCCGCAAGGTAGCAGCGTCCCGCGAAGTGCCGGCCGAGATGCGCGAGCGTCGCCGCGAAGCCGTCGTCGGGGCGCTCCGGCGGCACCACGATCATGATCTGTCCCTCGCCATGGGCGAGGACGTCGGCCGTATGAAGCCGGCATTCGCCCTTGGCGGCGCGGCGCTTGCCGATGGTGAGGAGTTTCGTGAGCCGTCCATAGGCGGCCCGGTCGGTGGGCAGGCACAGCAGGCTCGGCCCGTCGTCGAGGTCGAGCCGCGCGCCGACGATCAGGCGGACCTTGTAGTTCTGCCTTTTGATTTCCGCGTGCGCGCGCACGATGCCGGCGAGCGTGTTGCGGTCGGTGAGCGCGATCGCGCGATGGCCGAGCCGCTCGGCCTGCCCGACCAGCTCGAAGGGATGCGAGGCGCCGCGCAGGAAGCTGAAATTGCTGGTGACCTGGAGTTCGGCATAACCGCTCATGGCACGCGCGGGATGGTGTCAGGCGAACAGGCCGTGCAGGTACCAGCGCGCGGGCGCATCAGGGCGGTACAGGTCCTCGCGATAGACCCAGAAGCGGCGCCCGGCATTGTCTTCGACGTGGTAGTAGTCCCGCGGCTTCGCGTCGTCGCGCCACCATTCGCCGCAAATGCGTTCGGGGCCCATGGCGCGCGCGACGCGGTGCGTGCATCGGCGCCACACGAACTGCATCGGCGGTCCGTCGGGCACGGGGGCCGTCACGTCGATCGGCTCGGGATGCGGCAGCAGGCGCAGCGGACGCTCGCCGACCGGCCATGCCGGCGCGGCCGGCGCCGTTCCGGCGGCAACCCGCGCCACGGCCCGTTCGGGAATGTGGCTCGCGCGCGCGGCAAGGCGCCTTACCTGCGCGGGGCCGAGCCGCGTGCCCAGCACGTCGACCAGATGGGCAAGCTCGCGCGCGGTCGCATCGGATGCGGGGGCGAGCGAAGCCTGGCTCGGCGCGAGCGGGGCGACCTCGGTCGCGGCGAGCGCCATGACGTCGAGGCCGAAGCCCGGATCGATCGCATCGAGATGCTCGCGGAACAGGCGAAAGAGATGTGCCGGATCGCGCGACGGCGCGCTCGTGCCGATCGCGCGCGTGGCGATGCGGCCGTCGCTGCGGTAGCACGACAGCATCAGCCGGCGTGCGCCGAGCGCCTGCTGCGCGAGCGTGTCGCACAGGTTCTCGACGAGGTGCTGAACCGCGGCGGCGATGCCGGCCGCCGTCATGACCGGTTCCGGAAAGGCGAGAACGGCCCGCTGTGCGGGCGGCTCGGCCAGCGGCGAGATCGGTTCGGGCATCGTCCCCAACGCCTGGTCGAGACGGTACAGCACGAGCCGTCCGAAGCGCGCGGCAAGGGCCGCACGGGGAATGGGATAGAGATCGCCGATCCGGCGCAGGCCGAGGCCGTGCAGGGTTTCGACGAGGTCGGGCGCAAGGCGCAGGCCGGCGACCGGCAGCGCGGCGATCCGGGTGCGGTGCATGCCGGACGGCACGATGCCGTCATCCGCCGTGCGCAGGGCGGCGAAACGGGCCCAGGCCCAGGCGGCGCCGGGCGTGTCGGCGACGGCGGCCCGGGCGGCGAAGCCGAACCTGGCGAGACGGGCCTCGAGATCGCGCAGGAGCCGGCCTTCGCCGCCGAACAGATGGGTGCAGCCGGTGACGTCGAGCCACAGCGCGCTGCCGTCCTGATCCGTCGGGTCGACCGCGACCCACGGCGTGTAGCGCATGCACCATTCCGCGAGGCGGGTGAGGGCGTGGCCGTCCTCCGCCGGCGTGGCGGCGACGGCGACGAGATCGGGGACGAGCGCCCGTGCATCCGCGAGCGTCATGCCCGGCGCGATGCCGCAGGCTTGGCCCGCACGATTGACGGCGGCGATGCGGCAGGCGCCGGCCGCGGCCGTGGTCGTGGCGAGGGGTTTAGCGTGCCATTCGGGCCGGCGCCGGACGATCCGGTCGGTCGCGAAGGTCGGCAACCACACCGAAATCACCCGTCGCGGCACGCCATTCGACGAACCAGCGCGCGACATATCCTTCCTCTCCATGGATGCGGCCGCGGCAGCGGACGAGATCGACGCGCCAGCGCGCATCGCTGTCGTCCTCGGCCGCGTCGTCCCGGCGGGCGGAGACGACGTGCCAGCGCGTGATCGCGTTGGCGAAGGCGTCGTCCTCGTCATGCCGCAGCAGAACGGCCGTGACGCCGGAGCTCCGGGCGACGAGCTGGAGACGGCGGGCAACCGTGCGCGAAGGGCCGCGGACCTCGCCCAGCACCGCGGCAAGGCTTCTGCAGCGCAGCGCCTCCTCGATCGTCCAGAACGTCTCGGCCGCGCGCCGCGCGCGCACGACGATCAGCCGTTCGGGCGAAAGGCCGAAGGCGGCAAGCCCGGGCGCGTAGAGATCGTCATGCGCCGTGACCCACAGGACCGGCCGCGTGCCGGCGGACAGGCGTGCGAGCAAGGTGGTGCAGAAGCCGGTAGCGGCACCGTCGTTTTCGGGGCCCGTCACCTCGTGGATCGCGCCGCCGGGAAGGCCGCCCCAGGGCAGGACGGCGTCGATCGCCGCGATCCCGAGACGCGTCACCTGCGGCGCAGGGGAAGGGGAAAGGCCATCCCCCATCATGAGTTGTCGGCGGAGTGCGGCAATGGCCGCGGACTTCGGACTCGCCATGGTTGCCCGGCACCGGACCTGACTCGTTACGGTCGTGAATGTTCGTGTTTTGTTCCATGCTACCACCCGGCCAAGCCCTGTCAAATTCCTCCGAACGGGGCAGTGGATTTTTCCACAGAGATATCAACAGGTTTCAAGATATGGTTGGACCTTCGCATCAGGACGCGAAGGCTTGGGGACAGCCGTGCGACCCCATGCGGTGGCACTCGGGCCGGCCGCAGCCACCCGTCGCGCGAATCGGGCGCTGCCTTGCGTCTCAGGGGTTGGTGCGTCCGCGCTCGGGCGTGCGGCGGCCGGCCGCCGGGCCGTCAGGCCGGCGACATTGCGATCGTTTGGGTGTGGCCGAGATCGGCGGCAAGATGATGGCGAGGGGTATCACGGCCCCTCGGCTGATGGCGAAGCCGAATTGGGCTGGGGAACTGGCAGCCCGCGTGTTTCAGGCGATGGCATAATGGTGTTCGTCTGGCCGGAAGGGTAATTTGCCCACCATGGCGACGAAGTCCCCTGAGAAAGACCTGACCTGCGGCGACGACGCGAAGCGCGATCAGGTGCTGAAGAAGCTGTTCGGCACGCCGCCGCAGCCGAAGAGCGAACCGAAGGCCGCGCCAAAGCCTGGGTGCAAATAGCGGCTATCGATAATCCCTTGGATCAACGCACTCGTTATACGTGGCAAGATCAATCCGAATCCACTCGGTGTTGTTGATGCCGCGGCGGTTGCTCGAAGTTGCTGAATCAGGAAACGCTGACACCATTTTAATCCAGCGATTCTCTCTTCTTGAAATCTGCTTTAGTTCGTCAGCGACCTCAGACATGTCTTGATCTTGGCTAAACACAACCGCGACATCGAGATCGTTATTCAGCGCCAGTCTAAGGATGTCCAGTGCGATCCGAACGTCTATACCCTTTTCCTCCGCAACGCGGATTTCGTGTTCAGTACCATCTTTCAGGCGGATTTTTCGGTTCCGGTATCGCAGTCGGCGCGAGAATACGTGAACCCCTTGCCTCTTGAGGGTTAAAAGCTTCTTCGACCAAAAGTTGTGCCAAAAGGGATCCTCATTAGGGGCAGGGACACCCGTGTAAAATCGCACCTGCTTGAGCGACCAGCCGCCTAGCTCGCACACCTTCCGTGACAACGCCAAAACGTCGTAGTTGGGGTGTGTGACACCAAAGGCCGGAATGGCATGCCGGTAAAGGTTCTGCCCGTCAACAAAGGCAAAGGCCCGCTTGTCTGCAGGCTCGATAACGCTTCTTTGCGCTGGCGCTGGGGCTGTATCAGGCGCCATGCCTAGCCCCAAAAGCAAAACCCCGCCGGGGCCTTTCGGCATGTCCAGCGGGGAATAAGTGCGATAATAAATTTGGCATTCTCGGGGGCGAATGTCAATGGTCGAATTTACTACCTCGAAATTAAACCAATCTTAGCAGTTTTCTACGCAGCTTGGCGAGTCGCTTTCATCCGTTGGTTGTAGCCAAGACGCGGCGCAGCAACGCCCAAAAACTGCTTACGGGTCAGATGCGGCTTAGAGGTTCGCTCAGAGGCGAGGCCGCCGATAGGTTAAGACGCTTACCGGTTGATACCCATCATTGCGGCGTCCACGCGTTCCTTGTCGGTGACACTCAGCGCAGCCCGATGATTGTAGCGGAAGCCAAATTCGGTCAGATAGCGCTGTAGGTGCTGCTCGCCGCGATGCTGGCAGACGCCGCGCATCCCGCTTTGAAGATCGGGAAGAAGCCTTCGAGCGTGTTGGTGTAGACCTCTTGCCACGGGCGTGCTCGCCCTTGATGTGATTGACCGCGCGGTGACGGGCGAACTCTTTGCCGATGGGGCAATACCGCTTCGCCTCGTTGGTCATGAGTGTGGACCGCAGTAATGCCTCTCGCGACCGGCGTCATCCGCCTAATTGCGGGCGAATTCACCGCCCGCACGCGGCGCGGCGCTGCGACGACAGGCCCTCGTCGAATTTCAGGCCCCAGACGCTGATCGGCATCTTGCGCCCGCGCAGGCGGTGCTTGCCGCGCCAGACGAAATCGTCCGTGCGCGCGCCTTCGCGGCCCGCCTGCGAGACGACCGACTCGCTCGCGGCGACGACGACGTCGAGCTTGCGCGTCAGCCGCTCCAGCCGGCTCGCCACGTTCACCGTGTCGCCGACCACCGAGAACTTCAGGCGTGACTCGTCGCCGATATTGCCGACGAGTGCCGCGCCCCAATGCACGCCCACGCGCGCCTCGACCGCCGGCTCGCCGCGCTGCCGGCGCTCCTTCCACAATTCCCTGACCTCGTGCGCGATCCGCCGCGCGCATTCGAGCGCGTTCGCCGCGTCGCGTCCCGTGCCGTAAGGCGTGCCGAAGGTCGCCATCAGGCCGTCGCCCGTGAATTCGTCGAGCGTGCCGCCGCAGGCGAGCACGACTTTCGCCAGCCGGCTCTGGAACTCGCGCAGAAGCGCGAACACCGTCTCGGGCGGATACGTCGCGGCGATCCGCGTGAACCCGATCATGTCGACGAACAGGATGCCGATGTTCTGCAGGCGCGGCGGCCCGAACGGTTCGTCCTCGGATGCCAGGACCTCGATCAGGTTGGGCGGTAGATAGCGCGCAAGATTGCTCCGCGCGCGCTGCGTCGCCTTGAGATCTGTCATGTCGAGCGCGACCGTCAGCACGTTCTCCGTTTCGCCGGCCTCGTTCTTGAGCGGCACCTTGGTGCTGAGCCAGATATAGGGCCGCCCGTCCTTGCCGGCGAACTCGCGCTCGCACCACGGCAGCGGCTTGCCGGTCCGGATCACGATCTGGTCCATGGCGTTGGAATAGCCGCCGTAATGCGGCCCGACGAAGTCGTCGCTGGTCCGTCCGATCGCCCGGTCGGGATCGACGCCGTAGACCTTGCCCTGGAACTTGTTCATCAGGACGTAGCGCGACTGCCGGTCCTTCACGTTGATCACCGCCGGAACCGCATCGATCACGTCGCGCAGGAGCTGCCGGTTGCGCTTTGCCTCCTGTTCGCGCTGCACCAGGTCGGTGATGTCGGTGTGGATGACGACCACGTGACCGCTTTCGGTCCGGCACTCCTCGATCGACACCCAGCGCCCCCAGCGATTGGTGATCAGATTGCGCTTGCCTGCGCGGTGGAGCGCGATCCGCTCCCGGATCCACGCCTCGCGCCGCTCGGGCGGAACGTCGACGAGGCCGCGCCGGACGATTTCGTGCAGCAGCTCTTCGTAGCTTACGCCCGGCCGAATGAAATCCGGGGCAAGCGAGTACTTGTCCTTGTAGCGCTGGTTGAACAGGACGAGGCGGTCCTCGGGGTCGAAGATGGCGAAGCCCTGGGGAATGGCCTCGATCGCCTCGACCAGCCGCTGACGCGCTTCCTGCGCCGCCTGTTCACGGAGGCGCAGCTGCGTGACGTCGGTGCGGATGCCGACGATGCCGCCGTCGCTCGTCCGGTATTCGGTGATCAGGACCGAGCGGCCGTCGGGCCGCTCGACGACGTAGGGTGCCTGAGGATTGCGGTGCTGCCGCAGGCGCTCCTGCAGCCACTGCTCGGGATCGTATCCGACCGGCACGACGCCGCGCGCGACTCCCGCTCGCAGCAGCTCCTCGAACGAAATGCCCGGCCTCAGCTGTTCGGGGGCGAATGAATATTCGTCGCGATAGCGGCTGTTGAACGCGACCAGACGGTCATCCGCGTCCCAAAGAACGAATCCTTCGGAGATCGACTCGATGGCGGTGACGAGCTGCGTCCGCGCCCGCATCGCGTCGTCGCGGGACTCGCGCGCGGCCGCCTCGGCCTTCTTGAGGGCCGTGACATCGGTGAGCACCGTGACGAACCCGCCATCCGGCAGCCGGTTCCAGTCGCCCTGCAACCAGATGCCGTTGGGCTTCAGGCATTCGAACCGGGCGTGCGGTCCCTTGCGGATCTTGGCCAGGATTGCCTCGGTGATCGCCTGCGGGTCGCCGGGCCCGTAATCGCCGCGCCGGGCCATGTGCACCAGCATTTCCGGCAGGGCGGTGCGGCCGACCGACAGAAGCTCGGGCGGCAGGACCAGCCGCTCGACGAACCGCCGGTTGCAGAAGCGCAAGATCAGATCGGCGTCGAAGACAGCGATGCCATGGTCGACGTGCTCCAGCACCTGCGCGATGGCCATGGTCCCGGCGCTTTGGGGCTGCGTGCTCGCTGCGGCCTGATGCGGCGGCATAAACGCGGCGACCGCTGGCTCGGCGGGAGAGGCAACCTTGACTTCGGGCCGGGTCGGCGATGCCGTCCCAGCCTTGACGTATGCGCCACGGCGGCTTGCGTCCGACTGTTGACACGCGGGCCCGCGGCTGGTGCGCTCGGCAAGAACTGAACCCATTGCGGCTTTCGTCCCCACGTTTGGGCCGTGCGCAAGGGCGGGGCTGGCTCGGCCCGTCGCCGTTTGCGTTCCGGCTGTCGCGCTTGAAGTGATGCGCCTTTGGGATGCCGCGCGGCCGCTCGTGGCCTGCGCCGGTTACCCGTTTCCCTGCCGCCGCCGGCGAACCGGGGCCGGCGGCATTCATTTGTACTCGAATGAAATGCCGCAGCGCAGAACTGCGCGCAAGCGAGAATGCGTCATATTATGGATGAGCCGCGCTCATCCATCAGGGGAGACGGGCTGGCCCGTTCCGCGGGCGGCGGCGTCTGAGGCGGCCATCACCGGCGCGTGCGGGGACGTTTGCTGAGCATGCGCGGGCGGCGGCCGGCGGTCTTGCTGTGCCGTCGCGCGGCGGCATGGCCCGCGCGCTCGCCGCGGGCGCGGCCGCCGGCGAGCAGTTCGAAGACGAGGCCGCCGGTGACGGGGCTCGCCTCTTTCAGGCGCACCGTGACCGGGTCGCCCAGGGTGAACGTATGGCCGCTGTGACGGCCTTCGAGAAGATGGCGGTCGGGATCATGCTGCCAGAAATCGGGCGGCAGCGTGTTGATGGGAATCAGGCCGTCGGCGCCGATGCCGTCGAGCGTGACGAAGAGGCCGAATTTCTGCACGCCGGAGATCCGGCCGATGAACTGGGCGCCGATGCGGCCGGATAGATACGCCGCGATGTAGCGTTCGCGCGCATCGCGCTCGGCGGCGGCGGCGCGCCGCTCGGTCGCGGAGATGTGCTCGGCGATGCCGTGGAAGTCGACCGGACCGGCCTCGAAGATGCCGCCCTCGCCGAGGCCGAAGCCGGCGATCAGCGCGCGATGCACCAGAAGATCGCTGTAGCGCCGGATGGGCGAGGTGAAATGGGCATAGCGCGTCAGCGCGAGCCCGAAATGGCCGACATTGTCGGGGCTGTAGACGGCGAGCGACTGCGTGCGCAGGACGAGCTCGTTGATCAGGTGCCGGAACGGCTTGTCGGCGGCCCAGTCGAGAATCTTCATGAAGTGCCGGGGCAGCATGACCTGGCCGCGGGCGAGGCGGTAGCCGAGACCGGCAAGCACGTCGCGCAGCGCGTCGACCTTCTCCGGCGCCGGCTCGGCATGGACGCGGTACATGCAGGGCATGCGCAGCGCCTCGAGGCTTTCCGCCGCGCAGACGTTGGCGGCGATCATGAATTCCTCGATCAGGCGATGGCTGTCATAGCGTGGCCGCGGCTCGATGCGCTCCACCTTGCCGTCCTTGCCGAGCACGATCTTGAGTTCCTCGAGGTCGAGGTCGAGTGTCCCGCGCTCGCGCCGCGCCCGGGCGAGGGCGCGATAGGCCGCGAACAGCGGATCGATGACGTCCGTCTTGAGCGCCGACGGGACGCGGCCCTTGATGCCGTCCGCGGCCGCCTGCGCCTCGTCGTAGGTGAGGCGCGCGGCCGAGCGGATCATGCCGCGGACGAAGCGGTGGCGGCGCTTGCGACCCTGCGCGTCGATCCAGATGTGGACGGCGAGCACCGGCCGGTCCTCGTTGGGCCGCAGCGAGCACAGATCGTTCGACAGCCGCTCGGGCAGCATCGGGACGACGCGGTCCGGAAAATAGACTGAATTGCCGCGGAGCTGCGCGGCGCGATCGAGCGCGTCGTTGGGGCGCACATACCAGGCGACGTCGGCGATCGCGACGATGAGGTGAAAGCCGCCGGGATTGGCGGGATCATCGTCCGGCTCGGCGAACACCGCATCGTCGAAGTCGCGCGCATCCTCGCCGTCGATGGTGACGAGCGGAATGTGGCGAAGGTCCTCGCGTCCCTCGATCGGCGCCGGTCGTGCGCGTTCGGCCTGGCGGAGGGCCGCTTCGGGAAATTCGACGGGAATATCGTGAGTGTGTATCGCGATCAGGCTCGCGGCCTTCGGGCTCGCCATGCTGCCCAGCCGCTCGACGATGCGCGCCTGCGGCAGGCCCAGCCGGCGCCCTGGCAGAACTTCGGCCAGCACCAACTCGCCCGGTCGCGCGTCGCCGGCGTTGCCGGGGGCGACGACGAATTCGGTGCGCACCCGCTTTTCCGTCGGCTGCAGGCGGCCGCCCGCCGGTCCGTGGTTGTACACGCCCAGCACCTTTTCCGGCGCGCCTTCGATCCGGCGCAGGACGCGGCCGACGAAGGCGCCGTCGCGGCGTTCGAGACGGACCAGCGCACGGTCGCCGCGCTCGAGGTCGCCGCCGCGCCGGTCGGTGCGAAGCCGGATCACCGGCGGCTCGCTCGCCTCGGCCCAGTCGAGCGGCCGGGCCAGCGCCTCGGCTTCCTCGCGGTCGAAGCCGGTCACCTCGACCATCAGGACCTCGGGTAGCGCACCGCGTGCCCCGTAGCGCCGGCCGACCGACCGTTCGATCGCGCCGTCGCGGGCCAGCTCCTTCAGTATCGATTTGAGCGCGATCTTCGCCGGCCCCTTGATGTTGAAGGCGCGGGCGATCTCGCGCTTGCCGACCTTGCCGGGGCTCTCGCGGATGAACTCGAGCACCTCTTCCTTGGACGGCAGGGTGGGGATGGTCTTGGCGCGCTTGGGAATGGGTCGACTCCGATGCTGATCGAGACGCTGCCGGCCGGAATGATGCCTCTAACGCCCGAATCGGAAAGGGGGCGACTCGCGTCACGCCTTTACCATGGATACCACGGACGGGCGGCAATGGCCCAGTTCGTGCCCGGATAGGCTCCGGTCTGAGATCACGCAAGAAAGTGCCTTGACCGGGGCGGTGGGCTGGGGGTGAAATCGGCGC